>NZ_LT594324.1:1322391-2644782 GCF_900089605.1 Micromonospora narathiwatensis
CGCGCAGGTCGGCCAGCCCCTCCGGGTCCATGCTGAGCAGCAGCTCGGCGAGGTGCTGCTCGGTGTCGACCGGGCCGGCGTCCGGCTCGCCGAGGCCGAGCGCCAGCGCCCGGGTGGCCCGCTGGTAGGAGGCGGCGACCCGGTGCCACGGCCGGGCCGGGCCGAGCACCGCCCGGTGCCCGGGCAGCAGCCGGGTGAGCTGCCGGCGCCGGCCGCCGTGCACGTCCGGCACCAGCAGGACGGCCAGTTCCTCGACCGGGTCCATCCCGGGCAGGTCCTCGCCGCTCTCCAGGGTGTGCGAGCTGAGCAGGGCGAGCACCGCGCGCAGGTTCCGGCGGGGCAGCAGTACGACGGTGAGCGTCTGCGGCAGCGGCCAGTCGGCCCGCTCGGCGCTGCGCCGCAGGATCTCCTCCGGCTCGCCGGCGAGCAGTTGCTGGGCGAGGCGCTCCAGGTTGCGACGTCGGGCCCGGCCCGCGCTGGCCAGTTCGTCCGCGTGCCCGGCGACGCTGGCCGCCGACAGCTCGTCGATGTACGCGAACATCAGCTCGGCGAACTCGGCCACCGTCCCGGCGGCCAGCCCGCTGCGTACGCTGGTGGTGGAGACCTCCCGCCAGGCCACCCGCGCACCCACCCGGTACGCGGCCAGCAGCGCGTCCATGCTCCGCCCGGAGCGGGCCTCCCCGCTGCCCAGGGCGTACGCGGCCTCCAGTGCGGGGGTCAGCGGGGTGCTCGGGTCGGTCGACTGCGCCCCCTCGATGAGCTGCAGGAACGTGCCGAGGGCGATGCGGACGGCCTTCTCGATCTTCTCCCGCATGGCGCCCTTCAGCGCGCCGGAGTAGGCGGGCACCTCGCCCGTGATCGCGCTGACCGTCCGCTCGGCCACCACGGGGAGGCGGTCACGGAGCCGGGCTGCGACCCGTTCGTCCAGTTCGAGGTGGCCAGCGTGACGCGTCGTCCCGGACTCGTCCAGCATCTTGTTCTCTCCGCACAAAAACCTGTGGTTGATTCACCTTTGTCGGACAAGATGTTATGCGATCACGTAGCCACCCTGGTCACATGACCACAACCGCCCGCCCGAGGGTCTCCTTCCGGCACCGGCTGCTGCGACTGGCCGAGACGGTCACCACCCCGCTGCTGCCGGAGGACTACCTCGACATGGTCGCGCCGCTGCGGGCCGGTGCCGCCCTGCGCGGCCGGATCGTCGCGGTACGCGCGGAGACCCCGGACGCCGCGACCGTGGTCATCGAGCCCGGCCGGGGCTGGCGTGGTCACCGTCCCGGGCAGTACGTGCGCCTCGGCGTGGACGTCGACGGGGTACGCCAGTGGCGGGCCTACTCGCTCACCTCCGTGCCCGGCGGCGCGGAGCGTCGGATCGCCGTCACGGTGAAGGCGATCCCGGACGGCAAGGTCAGCAACCACCTCGTCCGCCGGGTCCGGCCCGGCACGATCGTCCAGCTCGACCAGGCGCAGGGCGACTTCGTGCTGCCCGAGGCGACCCCCGAGCGGATCCTCTTCCTCACCGCCGGCAGCGGCATCACCCCGGTCATGGCGATGCTCCGCGCCGGCCTGCCGGCCCGGGCCGACGTCGTGCTGGTGCACTCGGCACCCACCCGGGACGACGTCATCTTCGGCACGGAGCTGCGGGCGCTCGCCGCACGCGGTGCGCTGCGGCTGGTCGAGCGGCACACCGAGACCGACGGGCTGCTCGGCGTCCACGAACTGGACGACCTCGTGCCCGACCACACGGGGCGCCGGACCTGGGCGTGCGGGCCGGTCGGCCTGCTGGACGCGGTAGAGGCGCACTGGGCGGCCCGGGGCGTGGCCGACCGGCTGCACACCGAACGGTTCCGGCCCACGGTGATCTCCCCGGGGGACGGCGGCACGGTGACCTTCACCCACGCCGGCGTGACCGCCACGGCCGACGGGGCCACCTCGCTCCTGGACGTCGGCGAGAACGCGGGGGTGCTCATGCCGTCGGGGTGCCGGATGGGGATCTGCTTCGGCTGCGTGCTGCCGCTGCGCCAGGGCGCGGTCCGCGACCTGCGCAACGGCGACCTCACCACCGCCGTCCCCGGGGACGGCGTGCTCATCCAGACCTGCGTGTCGGCGGCCGCCGGTACCTGCGACATCGAACTCTGACAGGAGGCCACCGGCATGACCGCGATCCAGAATAAGGCCGTCAACCCGATCGCCCACCTGACCGCCGAGGACATCGAGATCATCGGCAAGGAGCTGGACGCGATCCGGGACCGGGTGATCGCCGACCGGGGCGAGCGGGACGCCCGCTACATCCGCAGGGTCATCAAGACCCAGCGGACGCTGGAGATCAGCAGCCGGGCGGTGCTGCTCTTCTCACTGTTCCCGCCGGCCTGGATCCTCGGCACTGCCGGCCTCGCGGTGGCCAAGATCCTGGACAACATGGAGATCGGCCACAACGTTCTGCACGGGCAGTGGGACTGGATGCGCGATCCGAAGATCCACTCGACCACCTGGGACTGGGACCACGTCTCCCCGGCCGACCAGTGGAAGCGCTCGCACAACGAGCTGCACCACCGGTACACCAACGTGCTGGGCAAGGACAACGACCTCGGCTACGGCATCATGCGGGTCGACGAGGACCAGCCGTGGAGCCGGGGCCACCTGGGCCAGCCGTTCTACAACCTCCTCAACGCCTGCTTCTTCGAGTACGGCATCGCCGCGTACGACCTGGAGCTGGGCGAGAACCTGCGCAACGGCGGGCACAAGACCCCCGAGTTCCGGGCCCGGGCCCGGGCGGTTGGCCGCAAGATCCGCCGCCAGGTGCTCAAGGACTACGTGGTGCACCCGCTGCTGTCCGGCCCGTCGTTCCTGACCACGCTGGCCGCCACCTTCACCGCGAACCTGATCCGCAACGTGTGGAGCCACTCGGTGATCATGTGCGGGCACTTCCCCAGTGGGGTGGAGACCTTCGAGAAGACCTCCATCGAGGGCGAGACCAAGGGCGAGTGGTACCTGCGGCAGATGCTCGGCTCGGCCAACATCAGCGGCAGCCGGCTCCTGCACATCATGGCCGGCAACCTGTCGCACCAGATCGAGCACCACCTCTTCCCCGACCTGCCGAGCAACCGCTACGGGGAGATCGCCCCGCAGGTCCGGGCGCTCTTCGACCGGTACGGGCTGCGGTACACCACCGGCTCGCTGCCCAAGCAGGTCGCCTCCGCCTGGTGGAAGGTGATCCGGCTGGCGCTGCCGAACCGGCGCGGCAAGGCACCGGAGCGGCTGACCCCGGCGCCCCTGGTCGGCTCCGCCGGCGCCTGACCGCGCCGCGCGTCGGGTGGGCCGGGCGGCCCACCCGGCCTCACGGCTTGACCGACGCCACGTCCGCCGCGCGCCCCGGGCCCCGGCCGTCGGTCGTCGGCACCGCCGCGGCGCGCACGGCGTCGTACAACTCCTCCAGCCGCCCGGTCTGCCGGTGCAGGTCGAAGTGCTCGGCGACGTGCTCGCGGGCGGCCGCGCCGAGGCGGGCCCGCAGCGCCTCGTCGCCGAGCAGCGTGGCCAGGTGCTCGGCCAGCGCGGCCCGGTCGCGTTCGGCGCCGAGCAGGCCGGTCTCGCCGTGCCGTACCGCCTCGGGGATGCCGCTGTGGTAGGTCGCGACGGCCGGCAGGCCGGCGGCGCCGGCCTCCAGGATGGTGGTGGGCAGCCCTTCGCAGTCGCCGTCCGGGGCGGTCCGCGACGGCGCCGCCAGGAGCCGCGATTCGGCCAGGTGACGGCGGACCGCCTCCGGGCTCTGCGCGCCCAGGAAGGTGGCGTCCAGGTCGAGTTCGGCGGCGCGGTGCCGGGCCGCCGCCTCCAACGGCCCGCTGCCGATGAAGAGCAGCCGGGGCCGGCGTCCGGCGGGCAGCATCCCCGCCGCCTCGACCAGGTCGTCGACGCCCTTCTTGGCCACGAACCGGCCGATGAAGATCACGTCCCACCGCTTCGGCGTCGCCGGGGCCGGGGGCGGGATCGGCACGCCGGTGTGGTGCACCCGCACCCTGGCCGGGTCGGCGCCGAGGGCGACCGCCCGGTCGCGGATGAACTCCGACACCGCGATGATCAGGGCCGCCCGGTCGAACGCCTGGCGCAGGTGCCGCCGGGTGCGGGCACCCCGCGCCCCGGGCTGCGCCGGTTGCCGGGTGACGTCCTGCCCGTGCAGGGTCACCACCAGGGGTACGCCGAGCCGGTGCGCGCTGCCGCTGACCAGCCAGCCGTCGCCGCCGAAGTGCGCGTGCACCAGGTCCGGCCGCAGTCCCGCCAGCGCGGCGTCCAGCCGGGCCGACCGGCCGGTGAGCTTGAGCAGCAGCAACTCGGCCCGGCCGCGCGGATCGTCCGCGAAGGCGACGACGTCGCTGTCCCGGGCGACCGGGGAGGCCACCTTGACGGCACCCAGGTAGTGGGGCCGCCACCGGGTCAGCGCGTCGCCCTGGCCGCGGATGAAGGTCTCCGATCCGGGCAGCAGGTGGCTGCGCCAGATCACCGCCCTGGTCCCGGACATGACCGTGACCCTACTGCCGGCCGGCGCCGGCCACCGGGTCCGGCTCCCCGACCACGGACGGGACCGGCTCGGCGTGGGCGGCCCGCTGAGTGCCCGGTACGGCGTCGGCGCGGCGCGCGTCCGGCAGCGACGGCTGCCCGCCGCGGCGGCGGTTGAGCACCCGGTCGCGCAGCCGGTGCCGCAGGTCCGGCGGGATCAGCCAGATCTGCAGGTAGGTCACGTAGTCGATGACGCTCGGTCGACCGTGCCGGCGGGCCTCCGCGAGCAGCACCCGGAACACCCGGAAGCTGCGGGTGGTGGCCGCCATCGAGCTGATCACACTCATCGCCAGCGCCGCGTACGCCCGGGGCGTGAGCAGCGGGCGGGTGGCCCGCAGCCACTCGAACTGCGCCTCCCAGGGCGACTCCAGGCTGATCCGCGGCCGGTCCTCGTCCTGGTGCCAGACGACCAGCGGCTCGGCGGTCATCACCAGCTCGACGTCGGGGTGGCTGACCGCCCGCAGCGTCCAGTCCAGCTCCTGCTGGCGGCGCAGGCCGACGGTGAACGGCACCCGGCGCAGCAGCTCGGTGGGCGCCATGATGGTCGAGGTCTGGATGAAGCCGTCGCCGTGGAACAGCCCCCGTCGCACGGTCAGGTACTCGCTGACCGGCTCGCCCGGCTCCGGCAGCCGGCGCGGCAGCACGAACTCGGCCCGGGGCGTACGGTTGATCAACCGGCTGGCCACGACCGGCAGCGGCGCCCGGGCCGTACGGGCCGCCGCCAACTGCGTCGCGAGCTTCTCGGGCAGCCACTCGTCGTCGTCGTCGAGGAAGGCCGTCCACGGCGCCCGGGCCTCGCGTACACCGACGTTGCGGGCGTTCGGCGCGCCGCCGCGTTCGGGCAACGGCACGACCCGCAGCCGGTCGTCCCGCATCTCGGCCAGCGCCGCCCGGGTCGCCTCGTCCCCGCCGTCGAGCACGACGACGACCTCGATGGTGTCGATGGTCTGGGCCAGCGCGCTGCGTACGGCGCGGACCACCAGGTCCGGGCGGTCGCAGGTGGGAATGACCACGCTGACGTCAGGTGTACGGGTCATGAAAACCAGCTCACTAACACGTGATTTCGAGGTGTATTCGCCGTCGTCGAACCGGCCGGCGGTGGTGTCCGTCCGGGACCGGCTCGGTTTTCCAGAGGTCCTGAGAACGCTAATCGGCGCAACGTGTGCACCGGGTTAATAGCGGGTGCCATTTGTCTGCCGAGGAGGACGATTGTTGGTGTCCTGGCAGGTGAAGGCCAGTCGCCACGCGGGCGGCCGCCAGTTCCGGCACAATTTCGGCAGCGGCCGGGTCGTCTCTCCGCCGCGATAATCTGCCGTACACTCGCCGGGCACCGCCCGGACGAAGAATGGGAGAGATCGTTCATGCAGTTCGACGCCGCGTCGCGGCAAGGCATCCGCGGCCGGGTGGTCATGCTCGTCGACAACGGGGTCGAGGGCGACTCCCGGGTGCAGAAGGCCGCCCGCTCGGCGGCCGACGCGGGCTGGGACGTGACCCTGCTCGGCTGCGCCCGTATCGACCGCGAGCGCGACTGGCGACTCGGCGAGGCCCGCGTCCGGGTGCTGCCGTTGGGCGCGCCCGCCGGCCCGGCGAGGAACCGGGGGCTGCGCGGGCGGCTGGTCAGCCGGGGCGGGCTGCCCCTGCGCGCCGCCCGGCTGGCCCGCCGGCCGGTCGAGCACGCCCAGGTCGTCCTCTGGCGCGGGCTGCAGGGCGACCGGGCCTGGCGGCGGCTGGAGCCCGGGCTCTGGGGCTACGAGCGGCTCTTCGGCCCGGTCATCGACGAGCTGCGGCCCGACCTCATCCACGCGCACGACTTCCGGATGCTCGGCGTGGCCGCCCGCGCCAAGCTGCGCGCCCAGGCCGCCGGCCGGCCGACGCGGCTGGTGTGGGACGCGCACGAGTGGCTGCCCGGCGCCAAACCCCGGCGGGACAACGCGCGCTGGCTGCCCGCCCACCTCGGGTACGTGCGGGAGTACGTCGGGCACGCGGACGCGGTGGTGACCGTCTCCGACTCGCTCGCCGAGCTGTTGCAGCGCGACCACCACCTGGCCGAGCGCCCGGGCGTGCTGCTCAACGCGCCGGTGGCCGCCGACGAGCCGGCCGGCGACGGCGAGCCCGCCCCCGACCTGCGGCGGCTCTGCGGCGTCGACCGGGACACCCCGCTGCTGGTCTACAGCGGCGCGATGGCGGTGCAGCGCGGCCTGGACACCGTGGTCGAGGCGCTGCCCAGGCTGCCCGGCGTGCACCTGGCGATGGTGGTGGGCGACCCGGCGGCCCCGTACGTGCGAGGGCTGGTGGCCCGGGCCGAGCGGCTCGGCGTGCCCGACCGGGTGCACGTGGTGCCGTACGTGCCGCACCGGCAGTTGGTGGCGTTCCTGAGTGGCGCCGACGTGGGGCTCATCCCCCTGCACCACTGGCCGAACCACGAGATCGCGCTGATCACCAAGTTCTTCGAGTACTCGCACGCCCGGCTGCCGATCGTGGTCAGCGACGTGCGGACCATGGCGCAGACGGTCCGGGCCACCGGCCAGGGCGAGGTGTTCCGGGCCCGGGACGTGACCGATCTGGTGCGTGCCGTCCGAGCGGTGCTCGCCGCGCCGGACCGCTACCGGGCCGCGTACGAGGGGCCGGAGTCGCCGCTGCCCGGCTGGACCTGGGAGGCGCAGGCGCAGCGGCTGGACGCGCTCTACCGGCGGTTGCTGTCCCCCGAGGACTCGACCGTGGAGGCGCAGGCGAGGTGAACGTCCCCGACGTGAGCGTGGTGGTGCCCGTCTACAACACCATGCCGTACCTGACCCGCTGCCTGAAATCCCTGCTGGAGCAGACGATCGGCCTGGACCGGCTCCAGGTCGTGGCGGTCGACGACGGTTCGACCGACGCGAGCGGCGCCGAGCTGGACCGGTTCGCCGCCCGCCACCCCGGCGTGGTCACCGTCATCCACCAGGCCAACTCGGGTGGCCCCGCCGGCCCGTGCAACCGGGGCCTGGACGCGGCCACCGGCCGGTACGTCTTCTTCGTCGGCGCCGACGACCACCTCGGGCCGGACGCGCTGCGCCGGCTGGTGGAGGCGGCCGACGAGTGGGAGTCCGACGTGGTGCTGGGCCGCGTGGTGGGGGTCAACAGCCGGCACATCTACCAGGACATCTTCGCCCGTACGCAGGCCGACGTGGACCTGTTCGACTCGCCGCTGCCGCGCTCGCTGGCCAACACCAAGCTGTTCCGCCGCGAGCTGCTGGAGAAGTACGGCATCCGCTACCCGGAGGACCTGCCGCTCGGCAGTGACCTGCCGTTCACGCTGGAGGCGTGCTACCGGGCCCGGCGCGTCTCGGTGCTGGCCGACTACGACTACTACTACGCGGTCCGCCGGCACAGCGCCACCAACATCACCTACCTGAGTCGGCACGCGGACCGGCTGCGGACGGTGGAGGCGACCACCGCGTTCGTCGCCGAGCTGATCCCGGCCGGTGAGCAGCGGGACGCCGTCCTCGCCCGACGCTTCGACCACGAGATCGCCAAGCTGCTGGAGGACGATCTCCTCCGCCTCGACCCGGAGACCCAGCGGCTCGTCCACGACGGCATCGGACGGCTCGTCCGAACGCACCTCACCGACGGGATCGCCGGCCAGCTCAACGCCGAGACCCGGATCCGGCTGGCGCTGGCCCGTGACGGCGCGCCCGACGACCTCCTCGCCGTGATCCGACAGGACGCCCGGACGGGGGTGCCACCCACGGTCGTCGACGGCGACCGCCGGTACGCGGCCTACCCCGGTTTCCGCGACCCCGAGCGCGCCCTGCCGGACTCCTGCTTCGAGGTGACCGCGGTGCCCGACTGGTCCGCCAAGCTCGACGCCACGGCACTGGCCTGGGAGACCGACGAGCGCGGCGCGAAGGTGCTGACCATCACCGCGGTCAGCCCGCTGCCCGACCTGGCCGCGGTGGGCGCGGAACCGCTTGCCGTCAGCGCCGAGGAGATTCCGGCCGAGGTCAGCACCGTCGAGCGCGGCGAGCGTGGCACCACGCTGCGGATCCGGTTCCGGGTCGACGAGCTGCTCGCCGGCAGCGGCGTGACCGGGCAGCGCCGGACGGTCTCCGCGCAGGTCGGCGGCTTCGACCCGGGTCGGGCGGCGGGTGCGCAGACGGCCACCGGCGCGGCCGGCTCCGCCGCCGTCCGCGCCCCCCGGGTCCGGGCGACGGTGCCGCTGGTCCGGCGGCGCGGCGGCCGGTTGTACGTGGTCACGCCGGTGCTCGACGACTCCGGTCGGCTGATGATCTCGGTGGTGCCGGTGACCGCCTCGCGGGTCGCCGCCCAGCTGCGTCGGACCCTGCGCCGCGGTCGGTAGCCGCCCCGGTCGTCCGCCCCGGGCGTCGCGCCGTCACGACCGGTGGCCACCGCGATCGTCCGGCGGCCACGGCGTCGCCCCGCCGGGATATCGCTGGGCGACGCCACCGCCGACCGGGTACGGTCGAGGCCATGCAGATCAGGCGCACCACCGCCGCGGCCGCGCGAGCTTCCCGCTCGCCGGTTGCCGCAGCCTGACCGATTACTCCTCGCCGGCGACCGGAAACGGTCCGCCGGCGTCGTCGCATTCCGATCCTCTCCGCGGACTCTTTCCGGTCGCACCGACCCGGAAGGCCCCACGCCGTGACACCCGACCAGATCATCGACATGTTCCTCGACCACTACCGCCGCCGCGGCCACCGGGACGCGCCGGAGAGTTCCCTGATCCCACCGCCCGGCGACCCGGTGCTGTTCACCACCTCCGGCATGCACCCGCTCACCCCGTACCTGGCGGGGCGCCCCCATCCCGCCGGCCGACGGCTGGTCGACGTGCAGCGCTGCCTGCGTACCACCGACCTGGACGAGGTCGGCGACGCCACCCACCTGACCGTGTTCGACATGCTCGGCTCCTGGTCGCTCGGCGACTACGGCATCGCGACCAGCGTCCGCTGGGGCCACGAGCTGCTCACCGAGGGCTTCGGTGTCGACCCGGTGCGGCTGCACGCGACCGTCTTCGGCGGCGACGACCAGGTCGGCCCGGACGAGACCGCCTGGGCGACGTGGACGGACCTGGGCGTACCGGTCGAGGCGACCGGGGCGGAGAACTGGTGGTCCAACGGCCCGACCGGCCCCTGCGGGCCCGACTCCGAGATCTTCGTGTGGACCGGGGAGGGCCCGCCCACCGGTACGCCCACCGGCGACGACCGGTGGGTGGAGGTGTGGAACCACGTCCAGATGCGCTACCACCGGCACGACGACGGCCGGCTCACCGCGTTGCCGATGTCCAACATCGACACCGGCATGGGGCTGGAGCGCCTGGAGATGGTGCTGCGCGGCGCGCGGTCGGTCTTCGAGGGCGACGGGCTGCGCCCGTGGGTGGACGCCGTCCGCGACCGGTGGCCGCTGGAGGGCCCGGACCTGCGGATCGTCGTCGACCACCTGCGCTCCGCCGTGGTGGTGCTGGGTGACGGCGTACGCCCCGGCAACACCGGACGGGGGTACGTGCTGCGTCGGCTCGTCCGGCGGGCGCTCACCGTGCTGTGGCGGGACGACCCGGAGCGCGGCCTGACCGAACTGCCCCTCGACCCGTACGCGGACACCCTGCGCCGCTTCCGGCAGCCGGCCGGGGCGCAGCCGCTGCGCGCGGTGCTCGCGGACGAGGAGCGGCGCTTCCGTGGGCTGCTGCGGCGGGGCCGCCCGCTGGTCGACCGACTCCGGGCCCGTGGGCCGCTGACCGAGCCCGACTACCGCTGGCTGCACGACACCCACGGGCTGCCCCGCGACCTGGTCGACGGCCTGCTCGCCGGGGCCGGCTGACCCGGGTCGGCTGACCGTGCGGCGTGCCGCTGCCGGCTGAACGGGCGGGGCCGGGGCCGGCCGACTCGGTGGCGTCGGGGTGGGTGCGTCGACCGCCCCGATCAGCCAGGATGACCCCCGGGAGACCGTCGTCGGGCCGCGTCGCCGACCCGACGACGGTCCGGCCGGAAGGAGACCGGTGTCGTCGTCCACTCTGCTGTCCCGTCGTGACCTGGCGTTCCTGCTCTATGACTGGCTGGACGTGACCCGGCTGACCGAGCGACCCCGCTACGCCGAACACTCGCGGGAGACCTTCGACGCCGCGTTGGACCTCTCCGCCCGGGTCGCCGCCGAGCGGTTCGCCACCCACAACCGGGCGGCCGACCTCGCCGAGCCCACCTTCGACGGACGGCGGGTGCACACTATCCCGCAGGTCAAGGCGGCCCTCGACCGGTTCGCCGAGACCGGGCTGCTGGCCGCCACCATGGACTCCTCGATCGGCGGCATGCAGCTTCCGCACACGGTCGCCGCCGCCTGCCTCGCCTGGTTCCAGGCCGCCAACGTGAGCACCGCCGCGTACCCGTTCCTCACCCTCGGCAACGCCAACCTGCTGCTCACCCACGGCACCGCCGAGCAGATCGACACCTGGGTCCGGCCGATGGTCGAGGGACGGTTCTTCGGCACCATGTGCCTGTCCGAGCCGCAGGCCGGCAGCTCGCTCGCCGACCTCACCACCCGGGCCGAGCCGCAGGACGACGGGACGTACCGGCTGTTCGGCACCAAGATGTGGATCTCCGGCGGGGACCACGAGCTGGCCGAGAACATCGTGCACCTGGTCCTCGCCCGGATCCCCGGCGGCCCGCCCGGGGTGAAGGGCATCTCGCTGTTCATCGCGCCGAAGGTGCTCCTCGACGACGACGGCGCGCTCGGCCCGCGCAACGACGTGGTGCTGGTCGGGCTCAACCACAAGCTGGGCTACCGGGGCACGACCAACACCCTGCTCAACTTCGGGGAGGGGGTGCACCGCCCGTACGGGCGGCCCGGGGCGGTCGGCTACCTGGTGGGCGAGCCGCACCAGGGGCTCGCCCAGATGTTCCACCTGATGAACGAGGCGCGGATCGGCGTCGGCGCCGGCGCGACCGCCCTCGGATACGCCGGTTACCTCAAGTCCGTGGCGTACGCCCGGCAGCGCCCGCAGGGCCGCCCGGTCGCCGACCGGGACCCGACCACGCCGCAGGTGCCGATCGTGGCGCACGCCGACGTCCGGCGGATGCTGCTGGCACAGAAGAGCTATGTGGAGGGCGCGCTCGCGCTGATCCTCTACTGCGGCCGGCTGCTCGACGAGGAGAAGACCGGCCCCGCCGAGGCCGACCGCGCCCGGGCCCACCTGCTGCTGGACGTGCTCACCCCGATCGCCAAGAGCTGGCCGTCGCAGTGGTGCCTGGCCGCCAACGACCTGGCCATCCAGGTGCACGGCGGGTACGGCTACACCCGCGACCACGACGTCGAGCAGCACTGGCGGGACAACCGGCTCAACCCGATCCACGAGGGCACCCACGGCATCCAGGCGCTGGACCTGCTCGGCCGGAAGGTCACCATGCGCGACGGCGCCGGGCTGGAGCTGCTGCTGGAGACCGTCCGGGCCACGGTGACCCGGGCCTGGAAGGCTGAGGGCGAGGCGGCCGAACTGGCCGGCCGGCTCGGCGCGGCGGTCGACCGGATCGCGGTGGTCACCCGGCGGCTGTGGGGGAGTGGCGATCCGGAGCTGGCCCTGGCCAACGCCAGCCTGTATCTGGAGGCGGTCGGGCACGTGGTGATCGCCTGGATGTGGCTGGAGCAACTGCTCGCCGTCGACGCGCTGGGCGTCCCCGACGGGGCGGACGGTGACTTCCTGGCCGGCAAGCGGCAGGCCGCCCGGTACTTCTTCCGGTACGAACTGCCGCGGACCGGGCCGCAGTTCGACCTGCTGGACAGCCTGGACCGGACCACCCTGGACTCCCGGGAGACCTGGTTCTGACCTTCGGGCGGAGGCGCTGACGAACAGCGGCCGGTCACGGTCGCGTCATGCGACACGAGGCGTCCACGGCCCGGTGATGGGCGCGCGATGAGCCGGCGGTGAGGGTGGGTCCGACACTGGCACCGCCCTCACAGCGGGAAAGGACACAAGATGCGAAACGGGAAGACCTTCCGCCGGATGACCGTGGTGCTGGCCGCGGCATTCGCCCTGGCCGGCGGCGCCGTGGTCACGACCGGGTCCCCGGCGATGGCCGCCTGCTCCGACACCGGGTGCAACGGCCTGGACCCGCAGTCCGCCGGGTGCAGCAGCGGCGCCCAGACCATCGACGACTTCGTCGCCCCCAACGGCTACTACCTGGAGCTGCGCTACTCGCCCACCTGTTACGCCGTCTGGGTGAGGGTCAACTCGCAGGGGTACTGGGACTCGAGCACCAGCTTCTGGGTCGAGCGTAAGGACACCGGCGGCCGGTACTCGAACACCTTCGTCAGCGGCGAGTCGGGCTCGAAGTGGACGAAGATGTGGAGCTACCGGTACCTGGTCCGGGGCGGCGAGACGGTCAACAGCGCCTCCGTGGGGAACCTCGGTACGTTCTACACGGCCTGGCACTGACGGCGGTTCGGTGAGGCGGCTCCGCACCCGGTGGACCCGCCTCACCGGCCCGACGGCCGTCACGCCGATGGCGGTCATCGGCGTGAGTGTCGGCCGCCACCGATCCACCACCGATCCATCACCGGCCACCCTCCCGGGCGGGCCTTCCTCGGAGTCTTGCGCCGTTAACATCGGTCGCATGCCGGAAATCGAAGGGTTCTCGGGAGTCGTCACGCTCACTCGGGCCGGGCGACCGGTCACTTCCGTCACGGGCGGCGGCTGCACGCCGACCACACCGTTCCAGATCGCCTCGGTGAGCAAGAACTTCGCCTCGACGCTCACGATGATGCTTGTCGAGGAGGGCCTGCTCGACCTGCACGAGCCGCTGGACCACTGGTTGCCTGAGGCGCCGCGATCGTGGCACGCCCTGTCCCTGCATCACCTCCTGAGCAACACCTCCGGGATCGGCCACTGGACGGACGTGCCCGGCATGGACCCGTTCGTGCCGGCGACCCGAGACGAGCGGCTCGAGCTCGTGCTGCGTGCGCCGCTCCAATCCGAGCCGGGCAGGCAGTTCCGCTACTCCAGTCCAGCCTTCATCCTTGTCGGCGTCGTCGCGGAGCGGGCCACGGGCAGCCCGTACGGAAAGCTGCTCGCTGAGAGAATCCTTCAACCGCTCGGCCTCACCCGCACCGCGAGCGGCATCCGTCCGCCGGACGCCGCGCCCGGCCATCGCGCCGGGAAGCCCGTCGAGCCCTGGGACGTGGCGTCGATGATCGGGTCGGGCGACCTGTGCTCGACCGCCGAAGACCTGGTCGCGTACGCGCGGGCGGTGGAGGACGGTGGTCTGGTCTCGCCGGCTTCGCTGGCACTGATGCGAACCCGGCACTCGACCTTCATCGAGCCGGATCGCACTCCTGACGGCCGGCTGGAGGTCACCGGCTACGGATACGGTCACTACGTCGGCACCTTCGACGGCAGGCCGGCGGCTCTGCACACCGGTGACAACCCGGGCTACCGATCGTTGGTCGGCTGGCTTCCTGACGGCGTCGGGATCGTGGCCTTGTCCAACGAGGACTCCGTCAGGTGGGAGGACGTGCTCGCGCGCGTGCTGTAGGTGCCGGCATCCGCCCGAGGAGTCATCCGGGCGTCCGATCATGACGAAAACTCTTCCGCCTCCTTCAGCGCCGCCTTGTACTCCTTGGTGGCCAAGGTCAGTTTCTCCTGAAGTTTGAGCATGGCGTCTCGGCGTTCCTCGGCCGTGTCGCCGGGACCGACCTCAGCCAGCAGTGCCCGCACCGTCGGCGTGTTCATGGCCGGGGTGTACGGGTTGTCGGGATTCAAGAGATGCTCAACGCGGTTGAGCGCCATCTGGATCGTGCTCACCTTTTCGCGCGCCCGCAGAAGTCTGTCCTGTACTGCCTGTTCCTCGGGGCTGAGAGTTTCGACCTCTGAATCTGAATCCATGACCACCCATCCTTACTGTGCGGGCCGTTCGCGGACCGAACGGCGTGGCTGTCGCCGCAAGCCGTTGTGGGAGGTCGCGTCGCCGCTGGTCCGGCGCGGGTGGTCGCACAGGGCAACGCGCCTTCGTGCCCTGACCGGCGGGCCCGAGGGAACAGCCGGTCAGCATGTTGCGGGTGGGATGCTCTGCTCGTACTGGAAGACGTTGTGGGGGTCGTACCTCGCCTTGATCTTGCGCAGCCGGTCGAAGTTGGCGCCCCAGTAGGCGGTTTCCCATTCCGCCATCCCGATGTTCGGCACGTTGACGTAGGCGCCGTTCACGTAGGGGCGCAGCGACTGGCTGAACTCGGCGATCCAGGCCTGGGCGATCGGGGTGATGGCGTCGCCGCTGTCCGGCTTTCCGCGGGTGCCCCACCCGGCGCCCGGCTCGGAATAGAAGAGTGCGTTGCGATGCGGGAACGCCGAGCCGCCGCGGGGTTGGCTCGTTTGGGCCCCCGTGCCGAAGGCCTGGGTGAAGAAGTTGCTGTCATCCGAGGGGGCGTCCTCCATGAATGCGCGGATCAGGCTGATCGCCTCCTTCGGGAACGGTTCGGTGGTGAACTGCGAGAAGAACTTCCAGTTCGCGGGCTCGTTCTCGGTCGGTATCTGGAATCCGGCATATATGTCGCCCCAGCCCCCGGTCTGCACCGTGACCTCGGGGTTGCCAACCGACAGGATCGGGGCCAGCAGCCGCCTCGCCTCTGCCTCCGACCCCTCGGCGAGAACGCCGAACAGCAGGATCTGGGATTTGTGGATCTCGAGCTGGGTTCCGAGGCGGTTGTCGGCGAACGGAGCCCGGCGCTGCCAGGCGTCGAAGACCCCGTGCAGGTCGTTGAGGCCCTCCCAGGTGGCTTGCAGGTAGGCCACGCTCTTCAGCGGCGTCACCTTGTATGTGAGTGAGGTGACGATCCCGAAGTTGCCGTTTCCCGCCCCGCGGAGCGCCCAGAGCAGGTCCGGGTTGTTCCTCAGGTCTGCCTTGATCGCCCTGGCGCCGTCGGTACCCGACGCGACGACAATCTCCGCCCCTAACAGGTTGTCGCAGGCCATGCCGAGGTAGCGGGTGAGGAAGCCGAAGCCGCCGCCGAGGGTCGCACCGGACAGGCCGACGCTCCCCTCCGTTCCAGTCGTTACCGCGAGATTCTGCTTCCCCAGGGCGGTCACCGCCTCCAACTGGTTGAGCCCGGCGCCGACTGTCGCGGTGCGGGTGGCGGTGTCGATCCGGGCCGACTTCAGTTCGCTGACGTCGATCACGATGCCGTTGTCCACGTTCGACCAGCCCTCGAGGCTGTGGCGACCGCTCCGTACCCGCAGCGCGACGTCGTTCTGCCGCGCCCACGTGAGGGCGTTGACCACATCCTGGGTCTCCTGGGCGAAGACGATGACCAGGGGATAGTGAACGAAGAGTTCGTCCCAGCCGAGGCTGGCGCTCGCGTAGTCGGGGCTCTGTGGACGGACGATGCGGCCGGTCAGCTTTGCCGGCGGGCATTTGGCGCTGTCGGAGGAGCCCGAGCCGTCGGCCGCGAAGCCCGGGGTGCCGCCGGTCGCAATGCCCGGGATAGCGACCGCGCCTGCGCCAACTACCGCGCCCGCGCCCACGGCCGCCGTCGCTCTGAGCAGTTCGCGACGAGAAAGGTCGTGCATGGTCCGTGTCCTCTCGATCGGGTTACGCCGGTATTCGACCAAGAGAACATCTGTCGGCCCTCTGGTGCGCAACCCAGAGTATTGGGGCGACTTCTTTGGTGATCTGAAACTCTCTCTCGGAACCCGGTTGGGTGATGCCGGCTCGCCTTATGGGTGGCTGGACCGAAATGACGATCCGGCGGCGGTCGGTGGTGATGACCGGGATCAAATCGAAGGGCCAGAGCGGGAGGCGGGAAAAGGAGCGCGAGGGCCGAATCGTCGGCCCTCGCGCCAGTATCCCTACGCCGGCGCAGACGCCCCGTCGGTCTCCGGCGCCAGCAGCGGCAGGTAGCTCTCCGGACGCCAGCCGGCGATCACCTTGGTGAAGAGGCGCGCGTCGAGCCGTCGGTAGAACCGCTGTGCCGCCTCGTTCTCCGGCTTGACCTCCCACCGGATGACGAGCCCGTCGTCGGCCGCGACCCGGGCCAGCGCGAGCATCAGCGCCCGCCCGACCCCGGCGTCCCGGGCGGACGCCCGGACCCAGAGGTCGTCCAGCGCGAGGATGTCCCGCCCGGACCACAGGTGCACGCGGCGGAGCGCGGAGACGTAGCCGAGTGGCTGCCCGGCCCGCTCGGCGAGCAGGACGGTGACGTCGTCGCGGCCGAGCAGTTCGACCCAGCGGGTGGCGGTGGCGGTGACGTGCACGGCGTCGCCCTCGTGGGCGGCGATCTCCCGGACCAGGGTGTCCACGGTGCTGGCGTCGGCCGGGCCGGCCGGTCGGATAGTAATGGCTTGAGTCATGTCTACTCCTTACATGATGGCGGCTTCGGCGCCACCCGGGGGTGGCGGGTCAGGGGGTTCCGATGGCGGCGAGGACGTCCAGCCGGGCGGCGCGGCGGGCGGGCAGCAGGCCGGCGAGCAGGCCGGCGGCGAGGGCGACGGCCAGCACCACCAGCAGCCGGCCGGTCGGCACCGCCAGCACCGTCGGGGCGTCCCGACCCAGCGCGCGGACCGTGGCGGCGGCGAAGCCGACCCCCAGCACGATCCCCAGTACGCCGGCCAGCGCGGCGACCAGCACCGCCTCGGCCCGGATCATCCAGCCCAACTGCCGGCGGGTCATCCCCACCGCGCGGAGCAGCCCGATCTCGGCGGTGCGCTCGGTGATCGACAGGGCGAGGGTGTTGGTGATGCCCAGCAGGGCGATCAGCACGGCCAGCATCAGCAGCACCGTCACCAGGCCGAGCACCTGGTCGATCGCCTGGGTCCGGCCGGCCACCGCGGCGGCCTGGTCGCGTAGCTGCGCGGTCGGGGTGTCGGCGAGCGCCGCCTTGATCGCCCGCTCGGCGGCGGCCCGGTCCGTCCCGTCGGCGGTGCGGATCAGCACGCTCGCGTCCATCTCCTCGCTGTAGTTCCGGGCGAAGGTGTCCAGCGCGATGAGGTAGTCGGTGGCCAGCGCCCGGGCGTCCCCGTCGCGCAGCAGCCCGACGACGGACAGCGTGCGGGTGCCCGTACGGGAGAACGTCATGGACAGGTCGTTCCCGACGGCCAGGCCCCGGTCCCGGGCCACGTGCTCGGCCAGCACGATCCCGCCGCCGTCAAGCGCCGCCAGGCTGCCCGCGGTGAGGTGCAGGGACGTCACCCGGGGCAGCGTCGCCGGGTCCACGGCGGTGAGGGCGTTGGTCATGTCCCCGTCCCGCCAGTGGCCGTAGCGCAGCCGGGACGCGACGGCCACCTCGGGCAGCCGGCTGACCCGGTCGTACACGGCGGGGGAGAGGCCACCGAGCATCTCGTTGCGGGCGCTCTCCACCAGGTGGTCGGCGGTGATCACCTCGGCGTAGGTCTGCCGCACCGAACTCTTGACCGAGGTGCCGAGGACGGCCACGTAGCTGATCAGCGCGAGTCCCAGGGCCAGTGCCAGGGCGGTCGCCGCGGTGCGGCGCGGGGTGCGGGCCGCCGAGTCGGTGGCCAGCCGGCCGGGCACTCCGGCGGCGGCCAGCGGCCGGCCGACGAGGCGTACCAGGGCGGGGGTGATCGCCGGTCCGAGCAGCGCGAGCCCGCCGACGGCGCCCAGCGCCGCGACGCCGAGCAGCGGGACCGGTGCGTCCGCGGCGAGCACCGCCGCGGTCGCGGCCAGGCCCGCGGCGGCGGCCAGCGCGCCGGCGACGGCCCGGATCCGCCCGGTGCGGGCGGCGGCCGCCTGGCGCAGCGCCGCCACCGGTGCCACCGCGGCCGCGCGCCGGGCCGGCCCGACCGCCGAGCCGACCGTGACGAGGACGCCGACCGCGAAGGCCACCAGCACGGTACGGCTCGTCAGCACCAGCCCGCCCGCCGGCAGCGGTACGCCGAACACCCGGGCCAGGTTCCGAATGCCGGTCGCGGCGGCGACGCCGAGGGCGAGCCCGGCCGTCGAGGCGGTGAGCCCGACCAGCAGCGCCTCGCCGAGCACCGAGCGCAGCACCTGCCCGCCGGTCGCGCCGGCGGCCCGGAGCAGGGCGAGTTCCCGGGTCCGCTGGGTGACCACGATGGAGAACGTGTTGGCGATCAGGAACGCGCCGACCAGCAGCGCGGCGCCGGCCAGGGCGAGCAGCACGAGCTGGAGCCAGCTCAGCTGGTCGCGGACGGTCGCCGCGCCGGCAGCCGCGATGTCCCGGCTCGTGGCGACCTCGTAGTCGACGCCGACGGCGGCGCCGATCCGGTCGCGCAGTTCGTCGGGGGCGACGCCGGGCGCGGCGACGACCGCCACCTCGGAGACGCCGGTGCCGAGCCGGAGCAGGCGCTGCGCCGACGGGAGGGTGACCAGGGCGACGGTGCTGTTCGGCAGGCCGCCCCGGTCACCGAAACCGGCCAGGCCGACCACCCGGAGCCGGGCGGTGTCGGTCGCCCGGACGGTGACGGTGTCGCCGAGCCGGACGCGGTGACCGCGCGCGGTGTCCTCGTCGAGGACCACCTCGTCGTCCGCCGCCGGGGGCCGGCCGGCGCGGATGGTGAACGAACCCATCGGCGCGGGCGTCCAGGAGGCCAGCAGGGACGTGCCGCTCGGCACGACCGCCGTGCCGTCCACCTCCAGCAGGCCCTGGCCGCGGACCTGCGGCCGGGCGGCGGCCACCCCGGACACCGTGGCGATCCGCGCCGTCAGGTCGGCCGGGAGCGGGTCCCGGGCGACCTCGACGCCCATCGCGGAGTCGAAGGCGACCGCGTCCCGCACGGTCAGGTCGACGCCGGCGGTCGCGGTGCGGAACTGGTCGTCGAGCAGGCGGGTGGAGGTGTCGGTGAGGACCAGGCCGCCGGTGGCGAAGGTGACGCCGAGGACGACCGCGAGCAGGGTCAGCGCCAGCCGGGCCCGGCGGGCCAGGGTGGTACGCAGGGTCAGGCGCCACATGTCAGTTCGCTCCGGTGGTGGCGGGCGCGGACAGGCGCGCCATGCGGGACAGGATGGCCGGCGCGGTCGGAGCGTCGAGTTCGCCGTCGATCCGGCCGTCGGCGAGGAACACCACCCGGTCGGCGTACGCGGCGGCGTGCGGGTCGTGGGTGACCATCACGATGGTCTGCCCCAGGTCGTCCACGGCCTGCCGCAGGAAGTCGAGCAGCGCCTCGGCCGCCTGCGAGTCCAGGTTGCCGGTCGGCTCGTCGGCGAACACGATCTCGGGACGGGTGATCAGCGCCCGGGCCACGGCGACCCGCTGCTGCTGCCCGCCGGAGAGTTCCCCGGGTCGGTGCCGTATCCGGTCGGTCAGCCCGAGGGTGGTGACCAGGTGGGCCAGGCGCTCCGGGTCGGGCCGGCGGCCGGCCAGGGTGAGCGGCAGGAGGATGTTCTCCCGCGCGGTCAGGGTCGGCACCAGGTTGAAGGACTGGAAGACGAAGCCGACCCGGTCCCGGCGCAGCAGGGTGCGCTGCCGCTCGCCGAGCTGGCCGAGGTCCGTCCCGCCGAGCAGGATCTGCCCGCCGTCGACGGTGTCCAGGCCGGCCAGCGCGTGCATGAGGGTCGACTTGCCGGACCCGGACGGACCCATGATCGCGGTGAACCGGCCGGCCGGGATGGACACCGTGGCCCCGTCGAGGGCACGGACGGCGGCGGCGCCGCGCCCGTAGGTCCGTACGACGTCCCGGGCCTGCACGGCGACGGTGGTCGGGGCGGGGCGGGTCGGCTTGCGAGCGGTGCTGGTGGTCATCAGGGGATCTCCTGTGCGATGGAAGGTGGCTCAGCGGGCGGTGCGGCGGCGGAGCGGGACGCGCGCCGCCCGTACGGCGGCGGCGTGCCGGTCGCGGCGCAGCCGGCGGACCAGCTCGGCGCGCTCCAGCTCGATCAGGTCGGCGGTGAGCAGGTGGTTCATGGCGACTCCTCGGTCCGGTGCGGATCGGTGACAGGAGGAGAGTCGCGGGCCGCGCTGTCCGGACGCTGGCCGTCGATCCGGCCGGCCCG
Source organism: Micromonospora narathiwatensis (assembly GCF_900089605.1). Taxonomy (NCBI): domain Bacteria; kingdom Bacillati; phylum Actinomycetota; class Actinomycetes; order Micromonosporales; family Micromonosporaceae; genus Micromonospora; species Micromonospora narathiwatensis. The sequence goes on from NZ_LT594324.1 coordinate 1,342,881, forward strand.
GACAGCGGACGGACAGCCGGCCGCCAGTGGCCACGGACAGGCTGGGCGGCATGGTGGAACGGAACGACCCGACGGCACCCGCCCCGGACCGGACGTGGGTGGTGACGGTGGTCCTGCCGCCCGGGATCTGCCGGCGGTGCGTGCGCGTGTTCAGCCGGCGGGTGAGCGACCTGCCCGGGGTGGTGTCGCTGGAGTTCGACGGCGACGCGGGCCTGCTACGGGTGGGCGGCGAGGTCGATCCGGCCGCCCTGCGCCGGGCCGGCCTCGCGGTCTGCCCCGCCGGCCCGGAATGCTGCCGCCCCGACTAGCGCGCGGAGTTCTCCAGACCGGTCGTCCGCCGGGTCGCGTCGACCGCAGGCCCACGCCCGCAGGCGGCCGCCGCCTCGGCGGTCAACGACCGGAGCCGACGCCGGGCCCATGGGAACTCCCGCTCTTCGAGCAGCTCCACCGCCCGGCGGCACTCGTCGGCCGCGGTGGCCGCGTCGCCGTCGGCGTACCCGATCCGGGCCCGGCCCCAGGCCGCCCAGGCCTGGCAGCGCGGGTTTCCGCTACGCCGGGCGGTGTCGTCCGCCTCGGCGAGCATCGCCGGCACGCCCTCGACCTCGCCCCGGTCCAGCCGGGTGTGTGCCAGCTGGACGAGGGTGAACGCCAGCGCGTGCGGGGACGGGTTGCGCCGGGCCTCCGCCGCCGCCTCCTCCAGCACGGCGATCGCCTCGTCGGGCCGGCCCGCCTCGCGCAGCGCGACGCCGAGGTGCGCCAGGATCCCGGCCGGCAGGAGGCGGTCCCCGGCCCGTCGGGTGAGGTCGAGACTGCGCCGCCACTGCTCGGCGGAGCGTGCGAAGTCGCCGGCCCGCAGGTCCAGCAGGGCCTCGACGTAGCAGACCGTCCCGTGCCACCAGAGGTCGTCGGTGTCGCCCATCTCGCGGCGGGCCTGGGCGACCATCGCCCGGTACCCGTCCGGGTCGCCGTCGTACTGGCCCTCCCAGGCGACGACGAGCCGCGAGGTCGCGGTGTTGCCCCGATCGCCCAGCCGCTCGAACTCGGCCAGGCTCTCCCGGGCGGCGGCCCGGGTCTGCGCGGTGGGGTAGTAGACGCCGAGCAGGCCGATGCGTTGCAGCGCGGCGGCCCGGGCGGCCGGTGCGGCCTCGCCGGTGGCGAGCAGCGCGGTCAGCGCCCGGATCCCCTCGTACCGGGGGCCGTAGTTCCAGAACCGGAAGAGCGCGTCGGCCAGCCGCAGGCCGGCGTCGACCCCGTCGGCCCGGTCGAGGCAGCGGTCGACGGCGGCCCGGAAGTTGTCGTGCTCGTCGCTGATGCGGGACCAGGCGTCGGCGTCGGCGCGTACGTGCGGGCCGTACCGTTCGGCCAGCTCGGTGAAGTGGGTGAGGTGCCGGTCGCGGGCCGTCGCGGTCTCGCCGGCCTCGGCGAGCCGGGCGGCGGCGTACTCCCGGATGGTGACCAGCAGTCGGAACCGCCCGGTTGCCGGGTCGGGCACCACGAGGGAGCGGTCGACCAGGCGGAAGAGCAGGTCGAGGACCTCGTCCGGGGCCAGGCCGGCGAAGGCGCAGACCCGCTCGGCGGCGGTCAGGTCCCAGCCGCCCCGGAACACGGCCAGCCGGCGCAGCAGCCGGCGCTCGGCCTCGGTCAGCAGGTCGTGGCTCCAGTCGAGGGTGGCCCGCAGTGTCCGGTGCCGGGCCTCGCTGGTCCGCGCTCCCGCCGTGAGCAGCGCGAAGCGGTCGTGCAGCCGGGCCGCGATCTCCACCGGCGGGAGCGCCTTCACCCGGGCGGCGGCCAGCTCGATGGCCAGCGGCATGCCGTCGAGCTGGCGGCAGATGTCCGCCACGATCGGCGCGGTCGCCGCGTCGAGGACGAACCCGGGGCGGACCGCCCGCGCCCGGTCGACGAACAGGGCCACCGCCGGGCTGTCGCCGAGTCGCGCGAGATCGGCCGGGCCGTCGGGTACGCCCAGCGGCGCCACCGCGAGCTGCGTCTCCCCGGGTACGGCGAGCGCCTCCCGGCTGGTGGTCAGCACGGTCACCGCCGGGCAGGCCGCGACCAGCCGCTCGACCAGTTCCGCCACCTCGTCGACGACGTGTTCGCAGTTGTCGACGAGCAGCAGCGCCCGGTCGGCGCCGAGCCAGGCGACCAGCGCCTCGGTCGCGGCCGGTCCCGGCCCGCCGGTGGCCACGTTGAGCTGGCCGGCGACCGCCTCGGGGAGATCGGTCCCGGCCGGCACGGCGGACAAGCGTACCAGGTGCACCCGGTCGGCCAGGGTGTCGTCGGCGTGGCGGACCGCCTCCAGCGCCAGGGTGGTCTTGCCGACGCCGCCCGGGCCGGTCAGCGTCACCACCCGCGCCTCGCGCAGCCGGTCCAGCACCCGGTGCACGTCGTCCTGGCGGCCGACGACCGACGAGAGCCGGCGGGGCAGGTCGCCGCGCCGCGGCGGATCGGGGACCGGCGCCGGGGGAGCGGCGGGCGGGCCGGCCGGCCGCGCCGGCGGCGGGGTGGCCGCCGGCGCGGGCACCTGCTGGCGCAGGATCGCCTCGGCGAGCGCCTGGAGTTCGGGCGCGGGGTCGATGCCCAGCTCGTCGGCGAGGCGGTGGCGCAGCGCGTGGTACGCGGTGATCGCCTCCGCCTGCCGCCCGCCCCGGTAGAGCGCCAGCATCAGCAGCCGGTGCAGCCGTTCGCGCAGCGGGTGGGCGACGACCAGGTGTTCCAGGTCGGCGACCGCCTCGGCCTGCCGGCCGGCCGCCAGCAGCAGCTCCAGCCGGTCCTCCACCGCGCCCAGGCGCAGCTCCGCCAGGCGGGCGGTCTCGGCCAGCGCCCAGTCGGCGTCGCCGACGTCGGCCAGGGCCGGCCCGCGCCACAGCCGCAGCGCCTCGTCGTAGCAGGCCAGGGCCGCGGCGGGCCCGTCGGCGGTGGTCGCGGTACGGGCCCGTTCCAGCAGCCGTTCGAAGCGGTACGCGTCCACCGCGTCGGACGCGACGGCGAGCTGGTAGCCGGGGGCGCGGGTGACCAGCAGGTCGCCGTCCGCCCCGGCGCTGACCAGGGCCCGGCGCAGCTTGGACACCCGCAGTTGCAGCGCGTTCGTGGCGTCGGCCGGGGGCTGGTCGCCCCAGAGCGCGTCGGCCAGCGCGTCGGCGGAGACCACCCGGCCCGGGGCGAGGACCAGCCGGGCCAGCAGCGCCCGGAGCGCCGGGGCGAGCGGCGTGGCGGGGCGGTCGGCCACCCGGAGCTCGACGGTGCCGAGCACCCCGAAGCTCACCACCGGCCCGCTGTCCCGGCTCATCGCACTCCCGCCCGCTGCGGCGTCGGCCCTGGGCCCGCCCCGATCGCCCGGCGGCTGCCCGGGCGGGCCCCATGGTACGTCCCGATCAACCTCGGCCGACCCGACCGAACGGCGGAGCGCCCACCAGCCGACTGCGGCGCCGGCCGCCGAGAAACCGGCGTGTGGAGCCGGGTCAGGCCGCGACGGCCGACGCCGGTGCCGGCAGCCGCCGGTCCTCGGCCAGCCGGGCGGCCAGCACCTCGGCGTCCCGGCCGACCCAGCCCAGCACCGCCGAGCCGCGGGTGCGCTGCCAGGGCAGACCCAGGAAGTACAGCCCCGGCCAGTCGGTCACGCCCTCCCGCTGGACGGGCGCGCCGGACGGGTCCAGCACCGGCACCTCCAGCCAGGGGTAGCGCGGGCGGAATCCGGTGGCCCAGACCACCGCGTCCACCCGCCGGCGTCCGCCGTCGGCCAGCAGCAGGGCGTCCCCCTCGACATCCACCACCCGGCCGACCCGGTCGACCCGCCGCAGCAGCCCGGTCACGTCGGTGCCGATGATCGGGTTCTGGGCCGCGATCCGCCCGCCCAGCCGGCTCTCGGCGCTCAGTCGCATGGTGCCCAGCCGGGAGAACCACCAGAAGATGTCCCGACCCAGCCACCGCTGCGGCAGCACCGGGCCGATGGCCGGGGCGGCGAGCACCACCCGCCGTCCGTGGTCGGCGAGTTCGGCGGCGATCTGCACGCCGGTGTTGCCACCGCCGACCACCGCCACGACCGGGCCGGGCAGCTGCTCCGGGTTCCGGTACGCGCTGCTGTGCAGCTGGGTGACGCCCGGGGCGAGCCGGTCGCTCACCTCCGGCACCCAGGGCGTGTGGAACGCCCCGGCCGCCACCACCACGCGCCGGGCGCGCAGCGTACCGGTCGACGTGTCGACGGTGAACCCACCCGCCGTACCGGGGCGGACCGAGGTGACCCGGCAGCCGAGCCGGACCGGCAGGTCGAAGTGCGCGGCGTACGTGGCGAGGTAGTCGGCCACCTCGTCCTTGCCGGGGTGCCCGTCCGGGTCGCCGGGGAACGGCAGGCCCGGCAGGGCGGAGAACCGGCGCGGGGTGAACAGGGTCAGCGAGTCCCAGCGTTGCCGCCAGGCGTCGCCCACCCGGGCGTACGCGTCGAGGATCGCGAAGGGTACGCCGGCGCGGCGCAGGTGGTGGCCGAGCGCCAGCCCGGCCTGACCGCCGCCGACGACCACGGTGTCCAGCTCCATCGGTCCGCCTCCCTGGTCCCGGTCAGGCGACCTGGTGGCCGGCCTCGGCGATGGCCGCCACGACCGCGGCCCGGTCGGCGTCGCCGTCGACCCGGACGGTGCGGGTCGCCAGGTCCACCGTCACGGCGTGGACCCCGGCGACCAGGCCGACCTCCTCCTGGATGGCCTCGACGCAGCGGCCACAGCTGATGTTCGGCACGGAGAGCACGAGCTGGTGCACGGTTCGCTCCTTCGTTCGGTGGGCCACCGCGGTGGCGGCCCGGCAGCTCGAACCGTGCCGGCGGGCGCTGTCCACGCCCTGTCGCGTACCCCCGACGGGGCGCGGACAGCGGGCGGACAGCGGCGGCCGGGAGCGTGGCGTCACCGGCCGGCGACGACGGCCGGACGAGCGGGCGCCTGCGACGCCCGGTACGAGAGGAGCAGTGCGATGACGACACCGACGGTCGTCTCCGGCACGCTGGACATCGGCGGGATGACCTGTGCGTCCTGCGTACGGCGGGTGGAGCGGGCGCTGAGCCGGGTGGACGGCGTCGAGCGGGCCGAGGTCAACCTGGCCACCGAGACGGCGACCGTGGTCTACGACCCGGCCCGGGTGAGCCTGCCGGCGCTGACCACGGCGGTGGGGCGCGCCGGCTACACGGCCAGCGTCCCCGCCGACGGGCCGCGCGGGCCGGCGGGCGCGCCGGAGGCCCCGGACACGGCCGACGCCGAGCGGGTCCGGGCCGAGGAACGGGAGGTCACCCGGCTCAGGCGGATCTGGCAGCTCACCCTGGCCACCGGTCTGGCGATGATGGTGCTGATGTACCTGCCGCTGCCCATCGACGCGATGGACTGGCTGATGCCGGCGCTGCTGGTCGTCGCGACCGTGGTGCAGTTCGGAGCCGCGCGGCCGTTCTACCGGGCGGCCTGGGCGGCGGCCCGGCACGGCGGCGTCAACATGCACACCCTGGTCGCCCTCGGCACCACCGTCGCGTACGCCTACAGCGCCTTCGTCACGCTCTGGCCGGCGGCGGCCGAACGGCTCGGCCTGCCGCTGCACGTCTACTTCGAGATCTCCGTGGTGGTCGTCGCGCTGGTGCTGACCGGCCGGTGGATGGAGGCCCGGGCCCGGCGGCAGACCGGCGCGGCGATCGGCGCGCTGCTCGGGCTGCGGCCCCGGACCGCCCGGGTGCTGCGCGACGGCGTCGAGACCGAGGTGCCGGTCGACGCGGTCGTCGTCGGCGATCTGGTCCGGGTCCGTCCGGGCGAGAAGGTGCCGGTGGACGGCACGGTCACCGAGGGCGCGTCCACGGTGGACGAGAGCATGCTGACCGGCGAGAGCATGCCGGTGTCGAAGACGGTCGGGGATGTGGTCATCGGCTCGACCGTCAACCGGACCGGCTCGGTGGTGCTCCGCGCCACCGCGGTCGGGCCGGACACCACCCTCGCCCAGATCGTCCGGCTGGTCCGCGAGGCCCAGGGCGCCAAAGCGCCGATGCAGCGGCTGGTCGACACGGTCTCCGGCTGGTTCGTCCCGGCGGTGATCGGGCTGGCCCTGCTCACCTTCGCCGTCTGGGCGGTCGCCGGACCCGACGGCGGGCGGCTGACCTTCGGCATCGGGACCGCGATCGCGGTGCTCATCATCGCCTGCCCCTGCGCGCTCGGCCTGGCCACCCCGACCGCGATCATGGTCGGCACCGGCAAGGCCGCCGAACTGGGCATCCTCATCTCCGGCGGCGACGCCCTCGAACAGGCCCGGCGGATCACCACCGTGGTGCTGGACAAGACCGGCACCCTCACCCGCGGCCGTCCCGACGTCACCGTGGTGCACCCCGCCGACGGCGTCGACGCCGACCGGCTGCTGGCGTACGCGGCGGCGGCCGAGATCGGCTCCGAGCACCCGCTCGGCGAGGCGATCGTCCGGCACGCCCGCGCCCGCGACCTCGCCGTCCCGGCGGCGGACTCGTTCGCGGCGGTGCCCGGGCACGGCGTCGAGGCGGAGGTGGCCGGCCGGCGGGTGCTGATCGGCAACCCGGCGCTGCTGCGCCGCCACGGTGTCGACGTCGCGCCGCTGTCGGGCGCGGCGGCCGAGGTGGCGGCGCGCGGCGGCACCCCGGTGCACGTGGCCCTCGACGGCCGGCTCGCCGGCGTGGTCGGGGTCGCCGACACCGTACGGCCCGAGGCCGCCGAGGCGGTCGCCCAGCTCCGGGCGCTCGGCCTGGACGTGTGGATGCTGACCGGCGACAACCGGGTCACCGCCGAGGTGGTCGCCCGCGAGGTCGGCATCGAGCAGGTGATCGCCGAGGTCCGGCCCGAGGAGAAGGCCGGCCGGGTCGCGGCCCTGCGGGAGCGGGGCGCGGTGGTGGCGATGGTCGGCGACGGCATCAACGACGCGCCCGCCCTGGCCGGGGCGGACCTGGGCATCGCCATCGGCACCGGCACCGACGTGGCCATCGCCGCCTCCGACATCACCCTGGTCGGTGGCGACCTGCGCGGCATCGTCTCGGCCATCGCGCTGTCCCGCCGTACGGTCACCACCATCAAGCAGGGGCTGGGCTGGGCGTTCGGCTACAACGTGCTGCTCATCCCGGTGGCCGCCGGGGTGCTCTACCCGGCCTGGGGGCTGCTGCTCGACCCGTCGCTGGCCGCCGCCGCGATGGCGATGAGCTCGGTCAGCGTGGTCACCAACGCGCTGCGGCTGCGCCGCTTCCGCCGGCCGGAGACCGCCGCCGCGCTGCGGCCCCGGCTGGTCGCCCGGGTCGGCGAGTGGGCGTACCTGGCCGGGGTGGCCGCGCTCGCGCTCGCCGTGGGCGCCGGCTTCACCGCGCTGAGCCGTACCGACGCCGCCGCGCGCGGCATGAACGGGGTACTGGCCTGGACGCAGGGCACCGGCATGCCGATGCGGCCGGCGATGAGCACCATGATGACCGCCGAGACCGAACCGGTGCCCGCCGAGGAGGCCGGGCTCCGGGTCGACCTCCGGATGCCCGCCGAGGTGCTGCCCGGCCGACCCGCCACCGTACGGATCCGGGTCACCGACGCGGCGACCGGACGGCCGGTACGCGACATCGGTCGCAGCCACGAGGCGTGGATGCACCTGATCGTCGTCCGCGACGACCTGGCCAGCTTCGCGCACGTCCACCCGCGGCCGGCGGGCCGGCCCGGCGAGTTCGACGTCACGCTCACCTTCCCCACCACCGGCCGGTACGTCGTGCACACCGAGTTCCGTCGCAAGGGTGAGCTGACCGACGTGCTGCGACGGCACGAGGTGGCGGTCGGCGACCCGGCCGACGTCATCCACCAGCCGCCGACGGTCTCCGGGCGGCAGCAGGTCGTCGACGGCGTAGGGGTGACCCTGGACGGGACCGCGAGGGTCGGCCGGAGCGGCTTCACCTACCGCTTCGCCGACGCGGTCACCGGCCGGCCGCTGAGCGGGCTGCGGCCGTACCTAGCCGCCGCCGGGCACGTGGTGATCATGTCGGCGGCGGGGGACAGCTTCGCCCACGAGCACGCCGAGACCGAGGACGCCGACGGCCGGCCGGTGTTCGCCCTGCCGGGGCAGACGTACGGGCCGGATCTCGACCTGCACGTCGACTTCCCCCACCCGGGCCGCTACCGGCTCTGGGGCCAGTTCCGCCTCGCCGACGGCCACGTGATCACCGTCCCGTTCACCGTCGACGCCCGCTGAGGCCGGGGCCGGTCACCACCGGCGTCGGCGGCATTCCCACCGCGCGCGGCTCCCGGTCGACCGACCGGGAGCCGCCCGCGCGGTCGGTTCCGGTCAGTGCCGGGCCACGTAGACGGTGTTCGCGGCCTCCCGACCCTGCAGCGGGTTGGGGAAGCGGACGACGTGCGCCACCGAGGTCGGAAACACCTCGGTCAGCACCCGCTGGAACGCCGAGTCGGGCGGGTCGTTGGACCAGAGCGCGAAGACGCCGTCGGAGTGCAGCAGCGCGGCGAGCCGGCGCAGCCCGTCCACGGTGTAGAAGGCGGCGTGGCTCGGGTGCAGCACCTGGCGGGGCGAGTGGTCCACGTCGAGCAGCACCGCGTGGAACCGCCGGCCCGGTGACTCGGGGTCGAGGCCGGCGCCGCCGGCGACGGCCGCGAAGAAGTCGGCCCGCACGAACCGGGTACGCGGATCGGCGGCCAGCCCGGCGGTGAACGGCAGCAGGTCCCGCCGGTGCCAGTCGATCACGTCCTCGATCGCCTCGACCACCAGCATCGAGCGCACCCGGGGATCCTCCAGCGCGGTCCGCGCGGTGTAGCCGAGCCCGAGACCGCCCACCACCACGTCCAGGGCGTCCCCGGTCAGCGGCGCGAGCCCGAGCCGGGCGAGTTCGATCTCCGCGACCGGGAACAGGCTGGACATCAGGAACTCGTCGTCGAGTTTCACCTCGTACACGTCGACGTCGAGCGACGGGTCGCGGCGCCGGCGCAGGCTGATCTCGCCGATCGGGGTCTCCCGCCAGGCCAGTTCCTCGAATCGAGCCGCCACCGCGGTGGTCCTCTCCGCCGGTCCGTGACCGGATGCTACCGGTCCGCCGTCCCGCGGCCGGGTCATCCGCGTTGCTCAGCCGTTTTTCGCCGGCGGCGGCATCGCTCGCCCCACCTCGGGTACGCCTACCGCCGCGCGGCGACCTGGACCCGTCGCCGGTCGAGGACGTCGGAGAGGGGAGCGGGCGTGGCGGAGATGCTGGCCGGGCGGCTGCACGTGGCCGAGCGGGCGTTGCGGATGGAGACGGTGCCGGTGCCCGAGCCGGGGCGCGGGCAGGTGCGGATCCGGGTCGCCGCCGCCGGGGTGTGCCTGTCGGACGTGCACCTGATCGACGGCACCCTCAGCCCGCTGTACCTGTCGGGCGACGTGGTGACCCTCGGGCACGAGGTCGCGGGCACCGTGGACGCGCTCGGCGAAGGGGTACGGGGCTGGCAGCCGGGCCAGCGGGTGCTGCTCCAGGCGGGGGAGCGGGACCGGTTCGGTCTCGTGCTCACCCGCGGCGTCGACTACGACGGCGGCTGGGCCGAGTACGCCCTGGCCCGCGAGGACACCCTGGTCCCCGTCCCGGACCTGCTCCCGTTCGAGCAGGCCTGCATCATCCCGGACGCGGTCTCCACGCCGTGGGCGGCGGTGACCGACACCGCGCGGGTACGGCCGGCCGAGGCGGCCGGGGTGTGGGGCGTCGGCGGGTTGGGCGCGCACGCGGTGCAGTTGCTGCTGCTGGTCGGCGCGGCCCCGGTGATCGCGGTGGATCCGCTGCCGGCGGCCCGGGACCGGGCGATCGCCTTCGGCGCGGACGTGGCCCTCGACCCGAAGGACGACGGATTCAAGGACGCCGTGCTGGAGCTGACCGGCACCCGAGGGCTGGACGTCGCGTTCGACTTCGCCGGCGTCAACGCGGTCCGCGAGCAGGCCATGACCGTGCTCGGCCGGCACGGCCGGCTGGTGCTCGCCGGCATCGCCAACCAGCCGATCAGCATCCCGTCGGACAGCCGGTTCAGCTACAACCGGCAGGCGGTGCTCGGCCACTACGGCTCGGAGGCCGAGCACGTCGGGCAGTTGGTGACGCTCACCGGGCTGGGCCGGCTCGATCTGTCCGCGTCGGTCAGCGACGTGCTGGCGCTCGCCGACGCGCCGGAGGCGGTGCGCCGGGTGCACGACAAGCAGGGCAACCCGATCCGGCTGATCCTGCGCCCGTGAAGCGGGCAACCCGACGGCCGTCGGCCGGGCCGCGCGGCCCGGACCGGGCCGTCCCTGACGACGGGAGCCTCACCACGCCCCGGCGGCGGGGCGGGTCAGTCGACCGGTCGGGCGCGGGGCGGGTCAGCCGACCGGTCGGGCGGCGACGACGAGCGTGTCGAGGGCGTCGGTGCTGCCGCCGTCGGCGGTGGGCACCGGCCGGCGGGTGGTCTCGGCCCGGCGGATCCGCAGCCCGGCGAGCCCGTCGACCACGGCCTCCGGGGTGAGCAGGATCCTCGGGTCCTGCGGGCCGCCGATACCGCCGGTGAGGTTGGCGAGGTCGTGGCCGACGACGACCAGGGTGCCACCGGGGCGCAGCGCGCGCCGCGCCGAGTCGAGCACCCCGGCCAGTTCCTCGGCGGGCAGGTGCAGGTAGCTGATCAGGACCAGGTCGTAGCTGCCGGGCACCGGCCGGTACGCGGTGACGTCCGCGACCCGCCACTCGACCGGTACGCCCCGGTGTGCGGCCAGTTCGCGCCCCCGGGCGACGGCCACCGGCGAGAAGTCCACCGCGGTGACCCGCCAGTCGTGCTCGGCCAGCCAGACCGCGTTGCGTCCCTCGCCGGCCGCCAGGTCGAGCGCGCTGCCGGGGGTGAGCCCCTCGACCGCCTCGACGACGAACCGGTTCGGCTCAACGCCCCACACCAGATCCGGCGTGTCGGCGTACCGCGCGTCCCAGGCGCTGCTGTCCACGGTGTCTCTCCCTTCGGCGGCGTCGCACCGCCGCCACCGTGACCGTACCGGCCGCTGCAAGCGCTCCCACGGCGGCCACCGCCAGTCCCCACTCCGTGGGGAGTTGCTGGGCGAGGACGAAGACGCCCATCACCACGACGAACCAGTCGAACGCCCGGCGCAGCAGGTCCGCCGGCACGCGCCCGGCGAGCCGACCGCCCAGGACGCTGCCGGCGACGGCGGCGACCGTGACCGCGATCGCCAGGCCCCAGTCGATGCTCACGGTGGACAGGTAGCCGGCCAGTCCGGCGAAGGACTTCAGGGCGATGACCACCAGCGAGGTGCCGACCGCGATCGGCATCGGCAGCCCGCCGAGCAGGGTCAGGGCGGGCACCACCAGGAAGCCGCCGCCGGCGCCGACCAACCCGGTCACCAGCCCGACCACGATCCCGTCCAGGATCACCCGGAGCACCGGCAGCTCGCGCGGAGCCGGCCGGCCCGCCGGCCCCGGATCATGGCGACCGCGGTGGCCAGCATCATGAGCGCGAACCCGGTGAGCAGGTACGCCGACGGGACGTACCCGGCCAGCCGGCCGCCCGCGTACGCGCCGGTCATCCCCGCGACGCCGAAGATCAGCCCGGTACGCCAGCGGACCCGCCCCGCCCGGGCGTGCGGCAGCAGGGCCACGGCGCTGGTGACGCCGACGACGAGCAGGGACGTCGCGATGGCCTCCTTCGCGGGCAGCCCGGCGACGTAGACCAGCAGCGGCACGGCGAGGATGGACCCGCCGCCGCCGAGCAGGCCGAGGCTGGCGCCGATCAGCACGGCCAGCCCGACGGTGAGCCCGACCGCCACGGTCATGACCGGGAACCGGTCAGCTGGCCGACGAGTGTCCAGGTCGCAGCTCGCGCCCCGGTTGTACGGCAGCCTGCTCAGCAGCATGCCCATCGCGCAGGTGTTGCTCACCGCCGCGAAGGTCAGCCCGGCGCCGATGAACCCGACGACCCACTTCAGCCCCGGTACGAACCCCGAGCCGAGGACGCTGAGCAGCACGATCGAGCCGGCGACGAGCCGGACCTGACGCTCCACGTCCCAGCGCCGCCGGCCCTGCGTGACCGGCGCGGCCGTGGCCTGCCTCGCCAGCATGCCGCCGTCCAGGACGGTGAGGTTGGGCGGGCCGGCCCCGGCGAGGGCCTGTCCGGCCTGACCGGCGCGGACGCCGGAGCGGCAGATCAGCACCACGTCCTCGGCCAGGTGGTTGCGCAGCTCGTCGCGATGCTCGCGGAGCAGGTCCAGCGGGACGTTGTAGGCGCCGGGGATGTGCGCCGTCTCGAACTCGGCCGGGGTGCGCACGTCGAGCAGGCGGGGGGACCGCCCGGAGTCGATCAGCTCACGCAGCGTGGCGGCGTCCGGGTCCACGGGCGTGTTTACCCGCCCGTGCCGCGATCAGGCGGCGCGGGCGGCGGATCGTGCGGTCAGGCCAGGGCGAGGAAGAGCTTCTCCAACTCCTCCTCGGTCATCTCCGGCTCCTCGCCCTGGTCGCGGGCGGCGCCGCAGTGCCGCATCCCAGAGGCGATGATCTTGAATCCGGCGCGGTCGATCGCCTTCGACACGGCGGCGAGCTGGGTCAGCGCCGCCCGGCAGTCCTCGCCGTTCTCCATCATCTCGATGACGGCGTTGAGCTGACCCCGGGCGCGCTTGAGCCGGGTCAGCGCCTCGTTGGTCATTTCGGGCCGAAGCTTCATCGCGTTACCTCCTGCCCCCAGCATGCCCCCCGGGGTACCCGCTCCGCCACCTCGCTCCGCCGCCGCGGCGATCGGGGCACTTCCCGGCCACGGAGGGTCCACGGGCCATCGACGGAGCGCTTATCCTGTGCCCCGACGATCCACCGGAAGGGACCCGATGCCGTCGCGGCAGGACCAGCTCCACTCGTACCAGTTCACCGTCCAGCGGGCGGTCGCCGCGCTGGTGATGCGGGAGACCGACCCCGCGCAGTCACCGTTCCGGCGGCTGGCCGGCGCGGGCCTAACCAGTGTGCTGGTCGCCGTGATCGCGCTCGGCGGCGTCGCCCTGTACGGCCTCTTCGCCGGCGGTGGCAGCTCCTGGCGCGACCCGACCGCCGTGATCGTGGAGAAGGAGTCCGGCGCGCGGTTCGTCTACCGGGAGGACAAGCTGCACCCGGTGCTCAACTACGCCTCCGCGCTGCTGATCATCGGGGCGGAACGGCCCAGGACGGTCCTGGTGTCCCGCCGCTCCATCGACGGGGTGCCGCGCGGACTGCCACTCGGCATCGCCGACGCCCCGGACTCGCTGCCGGCACCCGGGCGGCTGGTCGACGGGGCGTGGACGGTCTGCTCGGTCGGCGCCGGCGAGGCGGGGCGTACGGAGGCGCGTTCGGCCCTGTTGATCGGGCGGGACGCCACCGGCGGGCGGCCCCTCGGCGAGCAGGGGCTGCTGCTGCGCCACCCGGACGGCGCCCTGCACCTGCTCTGGCACGATCGGCGCTACCTGCTCCGCGACACCGACCGGGTGCTGGCCGCACTGGCCGCGACCCGAGAACGCGCCGTGCCGGTGGCCCCGGCGCTGCTCAACACCGTGCCGGCCGGCGCCGACCTGGCCCCGCCCCGGGTACCCGACCTCGGCGAGCCCTCCGACCGGGTCGCCGGCGCCACCATCGGCGACGTCTATCTGGTACGCAACTCCGGCGGCGGCCGCCAGTACGCGGTGGCCGAGCGGGGCGGGCTGGCCGGCGTCACCGAGCTACAGGCCGCGCTGTTGCTCGCCCGGACCGGCCAGGGCGACCCGAAGCCGATCACCCTCGGTCGCTTCGCCGCCCTGCCCAAGCTTCCCGACCGGGTGCCGACCGGGCCCACCGCGCCGCCGGCCGTGCCGCCCCGGCTGGCCACCGTGGACGCCGGCGCGCTCTGCGTCCGGGTCGGCGACGACACCCGCGTACGCGACGTCCGGCTGGGCGCCACCCCGCCGGACCTCTCCGCCGCCGCCCGCACGGCGACCGGCCGGGCCGGGCTCGCCGACCAGGTGGTGGTCGAGCCCGGCCGGGGCGCGGTGGTCGAGGCCACGGCGGCGCCCGGTGCCGGCGGCGGCGCGCTCTGCGTCATCACCGACCTGGGCCGGCGGTACGTGCTCGCCGGCGAGGACGTGCTCGGCATGCTCGGCTACACCGGCGTACGCCCGGTCCGGCTGCCGGCGGGCCTGGTCAGCCTGGTGCCGGCCGGCAGCCCGCTCGACCCGACCGCCGCCCGTACGGTCGCCGCCCCGGCCTGACCTCGTTCCCGGCATCCGGCGACCGGGCCGGAGGCGGCCGGCGGGTGCGGCGCGACTCAGCCGACGGGCTTACGCAGCACCGTCACCGCGAAATCGGCGTCGTCCCGCCACGGACGCAGGTCCCAGGTGGCGAAGCGGTGCTCCAGGTGGAGCCCCGTCGACACCGCGTCGGCGTCGAACTCGGTGAGCGGATAGCCCCGGTCGGTGCCGAAGCCGACCACCAGGATCCCGTCCGGGCGGACGTGCGCCGCGATCCGGGCCAGCACCGCCCGCTCGGTGCCCGGAGCGACGAACGCCAGCACGTTGCCGGCGCACACGGCGGCGTCGAACGGCTCCGGCTCGCCCTGGGCGGCCAGATCCAACTCGGCCAGGTCGGCGACCAGCCAGCGCGGACCGGGGTGGTCCGCCCGCGCCGCCCCGATCAGCGCCGGGTCGGCATCCACGCCGACGACGCGATGACCACGGGCGGCGAGTTCGGCCCCGACCCGGCCGGTGCCGCAGCCGGCGTCCAGGATCCGCGCGCCCGGCGGGACCATCGCGTCCAGCAGGCGCGCCTCGCCGGCCAGGTCCGCTCCCTCGGCGGCGAGTCGCCGGAACCGGTCGATGTACCACTGTGAGTGCCCCGGCTTCGTCTCGGTCACCCAGCGGGTCGGCTTACCCATTCCGCCACCGTAACTGATCTTGCGGCGGCGGTGCCACGAAGCGACGGGCTCAGGTGAGGGCGAGGAAGGTGCCGGCGGCGAGCGGGACACCGGCGACCGTACCGGCGACGACCTGCGGCCAGGTGTGATCCCGTAGCTCGACCCGTGACCAGGCGACCGTGGTCACCAGCAGCCAGCCGACGTGCAGGGCGGGGCCGAAGAGCAGCACCAGGACGGCCGTGGAGGCGGCGGCCACGGCGGCGTGGATGCTGAGCTTCCACCAGTGGTTCACCAGGGTGCAGGCCGCGCCGACCACGAAGATGACGACGATCATGGCGAACAGTTCGGCCGGCGCGCGCAGCACGGCGAGCAGGACCATCCCCACCGCCACGGAGGCCAGGCCGGTCAGCAGGGGACGGGCCCGCTGCGTACGGTCGCCGACGTGCCGGTCACTGAGCCGGCCCCGGCGTACGCCGTGGACGATCACGCCGACCGGGATGACCGCGCAGAACAGCAGCGCGGTCCCGCCCCACGCCAGGAACTCCCACGGGTCGTGACTGACCTGGGCCGCCACCACCAGCGGCATGGCGGTGACCAGGACGCCCGGTGCGAGCACCTCGGTGACCAGCCGGGCGAGTCGTCCGCCGACGGTCCGTTCCGTAGCTGTCCGCACCGGTTCATCCTGGTGTCCGGAACCATCAAGGTCAACCGGCCCTGGTGGCCGTGTCCGGGCCGACCGCCGTGCCACGTGGCGGCGGGGCCGGCGTGGCCGCACCGTCCTGGGGCGGCTCGGCGGTCAGCGACTCGGCCGGCACCGGCTCGACCTCGACCCGGCAGTCGTGGAACGTCGGTGCGCCGCCCAGGTCGGTGTCCCGCACGGCGGTCACCGCGTTGACGGTGGCCCGCCCCGGGCTCAGCCGCGCCCAGTACGCCTTGTAGGTGAACGCCAGCCCTGGTCGGGTCGCGTCGTCCACGGCGACCGCCGCGAGGAAGGCGCCCCGGTCGTTGCGGACCCGCACGGCGTCGCCGTCGACGAGCCCGCGCGTCGCCGCGTCGGCCGGGTGCAGGTGCACCCGGGGCGGCCCGGTCCGCCGTGCGTGCCAGGGCAGCGAGGCGAAGGTGGAGTTCATCAGGAACCGGCCGGCCGGGGCGACGAGCACCAGCGGGAACCGGCGGGCCAGCTCCGGGTCGGCGGCCTCCGCCGGCGGGGTGTAGCCGGGCAGTGGATCCACCCCGTACCGGACCAGCGCCGGGTCGTGCAGCCGGGCCCGGCCGTCCGGCGTGGGAAAGCCGCCGTCGGCGTACGGGGCCGTCCCGACCGCCACCCCGGTGGCCCGGGCGTACGTCCGCTCGCGCAGCTCCTCGAAGCTGAGCGGGGTGCCGTGGAGCAGTTGCCGGGCCAGGTCCTCGTCGCTGTCCCGCAGCCGGGGGTGGTCGATGCCCAGCGCGGCGGCGATCCGGCGGAAGATCTCGGTGTTCGGCAGCGCCTCGCCCGGCGCCCGGGTCACCGGCAGGTTCAGCGTCGTGTAGTGGTGGCCGTAGGAGGAGTGCAGGTCCAGGTGCTCGGGCTGCATGGTGGCCGGCAGCACGACGTCGGCGAAGTCGCAGGTGTCGGTCCAGCGTTGCTCCAGCACGACGGTGAACAGGTCGTCGCGGCGCAGGCCGGTGAGCAGCCGGGTCTGGTCGGGGGCGGTGGCGGCCGGGTTGGCGTTGAAGACCACCAGGGACGTCACCGGCGGGTCGGCCTCCCCGGTGAGCACGGCGGCGAGCCGGCTCATGTTCACCGACCGGGCGGGCGGGGCCGGCAGGTCCGGCGGGCGGACCACCGGACCCTCGTCGATCGGATGGTGCCCGCTGGTCGAGACGAGGGCGCCCCCGCCCGGGTACCGGAAATCCCCGGTGACCAGCGGCAGCGCGCAGACCGCCCGGATCGCCTGGCCCGCGCCCTGGTGCCGTTGCAGGCCCAGGCCGACCCGGACCGCGGTGGGCCGGGTGGTGGCGATCCGCTCGCCGAGACGGCGGACCACCTCGACCGGCAGGCCGCACTCGGCGGCGGCCCGCTCCACCGGCCATTCGCCGAGCCGGACCGCCAGCTCCGGCCAGCCGACGGTGTGCGCCGCGAGCCACCGCTCGTCGGCCGCGCCGGCGTCGAGGACGTGCCGCATCAGCCCGAGCGCCAACGCGGCGTCGGTGCCGGGCAGCGGGGCGACGTGCTCGTCGCTGCGGGCGGCGGTGTCCGTGCGCAGCGGGTCGACGGTGACCAGGTACGCGCCGCGCTCCCGGGCCTGCTGCACGAACGGCCACAGGTGCAGGTTGGTGGCGAGCGGGTTGGCCCCCCAGAGCACGATCAGCTTCGCGTCCACGATCGACTCGGGCTCGAAACCGACCGAACCGCCGTAGATCGAGCGTTGGGCGGCCCGCGCGGCGCCGGTGCAGATGGTGGTGTCCAGCCGCGACGCCCCCAGGTGTGCGAACAGCCGTGGGCCCATGCTCCAGCCCTGCACGTGCCCCATCGTGCCGGCGAAGTAGTAGGGCAGGACTGCCTCCGGGCCGTCCCGGTCGATGCTCGCGCGCAGCCCGGCGGCCACCCGGTTGACCGCCTCGGCCCAGGTCGCCGGCCGGTAGGAGAGCTGCCCGACCCCCTTCGGCCCGGTCCGCACGTACGGGGTGGTCAGCCGGTCGGGGCCGTTGACCGCGTCGAGGTAGCGGTTGACCTTGCCGCAGAGCGCGCCCCGGGTGAACGGGTGGTCCCGGTCGCCGCGCAGGGCGACGGCCCGGCCGTCCTCCACGGTGAGCTGCCATACGCAGGTGTCCGGGCAGTCCAGCGGGCAGGCGCCGGGGTGCGTGGTGCGGACCATGCGCGGAGCCTACCGACCAGCCGGTATGAGCCGGGACAGGGCGCGCAGCGCGGTCCGTACGGTGTCCTCGTCGGCGCTGAGGCTGACCCGCAGGCCCGGCGGGGCGCCCCGCCGGGCGGCGAACTCGTCGGCGCCGGCGACCGCGATACCCCGGCGGCGGGCGGCGGTGGTGACCGCCTCGGCGTCGTGGTCGAGGCGTACCCAGGCGAAGGGGGCCGGCCCGGGGGCGGACGCCCGGTCGCCGAGCAGCTGCCGGGCGATCGCGGCCCGGCCGGCCAGCTCGGCGGCGCGGGTGGCGGCGAGCCGGTGCGCGGCGCCGCCGAGCACCAGCTCGGTGGCGACCTCGGCGACCAGCGGCGCGGGCGCCCAGGCGAGGGCCTGGGCGGCGGCGCGCAGCGGCTCGGCCAGGCTCGGCGGGGCGTACCGGTAGCCGATCCGCAGCCCGGGTGCGAGCGTCTTGGTGATGCCGGTCAGGTGGACCGTCCGACGGTGCCAGGCGGCGACCGGCGGCGGCCGGTCGGGCAGCAGCGCGCCGAACGGGTCCTCCTCGATGACGGTGAGGTCGTGGGCGGCGGCGACGGCGGCCAGCTCCCGGCGGCGCTCGGCCGGCATGGTGACCCCGGTGGGATTGTGCAGGGTGGGGTGCAGGTGCAGCGCGGCCACCCGGCGGCGGGCGCAGAGCCGGTCGACCGCGTCCGGCCGGGCGCCGGCCGCGTCGCTCGGCACGGTGGCCAGCTCGACGCGGAGCAGCCGGGCGGCGGCGAGCAGGCCGGGATTGGTCAGCTCGGTGGTGACCACCACCTGCCGGGGCTGGGCGAGGGCCGCCAGGGCGGCGGCGAGGCCGTGCTGCCCGCCCGCGGTCACCTCGACCGTGCCGGGGTCGGGCCGCCAGCCGGCGTGCGCCATCCAGCGGGCGCCGGCGATGCGGTGCCGGACCGCGTCGGCGTCCTCGGCGCCGACCGCCAGGGGGTCGGCGGCGATCCGGTGCAGGATCGGTGCGACGGCCCGGTGCACCGGCCCGTGCCCCGGCGGGTGCACCGCGGCGACGTCCACCACCGGCGCGGCGGCGGGGGCAGCCGGGGCGAGCGCCGGCGTGACGAAGGTGCCCCGGCCGACCTCGCCGGTGACCAGCCCGCGCCGGGCGGCCACCTGGTAGGCGCGGCCGACGGTGGCGATGGTGACGCCGAGCCGCCGGGCCAGCTCCCGCTGCGTCGGCAACCGGTCGCCGGGGCCGAGCCGGCCCGCCGCGATGTCCGCGCCGATCGCGTCGGCGAGCGTCAGGTAGCGGGGCCCGGCCCCGGACAGCCCCGCCGGCTCCCAGATTGTCACCGTGACAATCTAGCCGCCGGGACGGCCGGCCACCGTCGGATTGTCACCGTGACAATCCGGTCCGCCCGACCTCCCGGGTACGCGGGCCAGGCTGCCCGCATGACCGTCACCTCTGCCGCCCTGTGGCGGCACGCCACCTTCCGCCGGCTCTGGCTCTCCGACGCGGTCAGCACCCTCGGCACCCACGTCACCACCGTGGCGCTGCCCCTCGCGGCGCTGACCGTGCTCGACGCGGGGTCGACCGAGGTCGCCGCGCTGACCGCCGCGACGACCCTGCCGTACCTGCTACTCGGCATCCCGGCCGGGGCGATCGTGGACCGGCTGCCCCGCCGGGCGGTGCTGGTCACCGCCGACCTCGCCCGGGCGCTCCTGCTGGCCAGCGTGCCGCTCGCCTGGGCGGCCGGGCTGCTCACCCTGGCCCACCTCGTCGCGGTGGCGCTGCTTGCCGGCTGCGCCACGGTGCTGTTCGACGTCGCGTACTTCGCCGCGGTGCCGGCGGTGGTGCCGGCCCGTCGGCTGGCCGACGCGAACGCTCACCTGGAGGCGACCCGGGCGGTCGGGCAGACCGCCGGCCCGGGGGTGGCCGGCGTCCTGGTCGGCGCGCTCGGCGCGCCGGTCGCCCTGCTCGTCGACGTGGCCAGTTTCGTCGTCTCGGCCGTGTTCCTGGCCGGTACGCCCCGGCTGGCCCGCCCGGCCGTCCCCGGGACCGGCGGCGTCTGGCGGGACGCCGCCGGCGGGATCCGGTTCGTGCTGCGCGACCCGGTCGTCCGGGCGCTGACCCTCTGCTCCGGGCTGACCAACCTCTGGCATGCCGGCTTCCTCGCCATGCTGCTGGTGTACGCGGTCCGCGAGCTGCGTCTGCCCGCCGTCACGGTCGGCCTGCTGGTCGCCGGCGCCAACGTCGGATACCTGCTCGGCGCGGCGGTGGCCGGCCGGACTCGTACCCGCCTGGGCGTCGGGCGGGCGATCACCGGGGCGGCCGTGCTCCAGGCCGGCGCGGCGCTGGTGCTCGTGCCGCACCCGCTCGGCATCGGCGCCGGGCTGGCGGTGAACGCCTTCGCCAGCGGTCTGTACAACGTCAACGCGGTCAGCCTCCGGCAGGCCGCCACGCCGCCGGCGATGCTGTCCCGGATGACCGCCACCAGCCGGTTCGTGATCTGGGGGGCGATGCCGCTCGGCGCGGCCCTCGGCGGCGCGCTGACCGGGTTGCTGGGCGCGCCGGCGTACCTCGCGCTGGCCGCGCTGGGGATGGCCGCGGCGGCCCTGGTCACCCGCTGGTCGCCGGTGTGGCGTACCCGGGACATCCCGACCCCGGACGACCACCCGGCCGACACCGACGCGGCGGTGGCCGCCGGGCGCTGACCGCCGTTTGCCTCCGTCGGGCGCGGGTAACCGACGATCGGCTCCAGCTCGCTGCGCCGAGCTGGAGCCCCCGCGGCTTCAGGTCGCCGCGCGGCGACGACAGGAGGCGGCGTGCGGTTTCCCCGATTCGTCGAGGCGGTGTCCCGCCGCGCCGAGCTGCCCACCGGGCAGGCCGCGACGATCTCCCGCGCGGTGCTGCAGACCCTCGCCGAGCGGGTGACCGCCGGCGAGGCGGACGACCTCGCCGCGCAGTTGCCGGACGAGCTGGGCGGCTACCTGGCCACCCCGACTCCCGGCGGCGCGACCGGGGGAGGGGCCGGCTTCCTGGGCCGGGTGGCCGAGCGGGCCGGCGTCGACCCGGCGGTCGCCGAGGTGGGCACGTACGCGGTGCTCGCCACGTTGCGCGAGGCGGTGACGGTCGGCGAGTTCCGGGACCTGGTGGCGCAGCTGCCGAAGGGCTTCGACGCGATGGTCGATCCGATTCCGCGACACGACGACCGGTGACCGCTCCCCGGCGAGCGGGCCGGGTCCTATTCTTTGCTCCGTTGTGAACTGCTGAGCGGAGAAAGGTCCACGGTGAACTGGTTCGTCTCCACCGGAAGCCGCCCCCCGGCGCCGGTGCGGTTGTTCTGCCTGCCCTACGCCGGTGGCGGCGCGAGCGTGTTCCGGCGCTGGCAGCAGGGGCTCGGACCGGACGTCGAGGTGCTGCCGGTGCAACTGCCCGGCCGGGAGAACCGGATCACCGAGGACCCCCGCTTCGACGTCGCCGACGTGGCCGCCGCCATCGCCACCCGCGCCGAACCCCCGTACGCCATCTACGGCCACTCGATGGGCGGCCGGGTCGCCTTCGAGGTGGTCCGGGAGCTGTGCCGGACGGGGGCGCCGCTGCCGTTGCGGCTCTACGTCGGCGGCGCCCGCGCCCCGCACGTCACCGCCACCGGCCTCTTCGACGGGCTGTCCCGGGTGGACGACGCGGAGCTGCTGCGCCGCCTCGCCGACGGTGGCGGCCTCCCCGCCGAGCTGCTGAACCACCCCGAGCTGGTGGAACTGCTGCTGCCGCTGCTGCGGGCCGACCTCGGCCGGGTGGACGGCTACCGCTACGTCCCCGGCGAGCCGCTACCGGTGCCGATCGTCGCGTTCAGCGGCGTACGCGACCGGGCGGTCGCCCGCGAGCACAGCGCCGCCTGGGCGGAGCACACCGCCGCCGGGTTCACCCTGCACGAGATCGGCGGCGGGCACTTCTTCCTGCTCGACCAGCTCGACGAACTGCTGGCCGCGATCCGCGCCGACCTGGCCGCCGTGGTCGCGGCGTAGCGACCAAGGCCCCGTCACCACCTTTGCGGTGGGTCCGCCAGCTCGTCGTCGGGCAGCTCCTGCGGCTGCGCCACCCAGGCGGAGTAGACGGGCAGGCCGTGCCACGGGCCGCCCGCGCTGTCGGTGGCCACCGCCACCACCGCGTACGGGTGGCCGAACCGCAGCTCCGCCACGCGTACGGTGCGCCGTGGCGGCAGCCCCATGGCCACGGCGAGCGCGGTCACCGCGGCGGCCTCGAAGCCGTACCGCCCGTACCGGGCCACCGCGGATTGGACCGCCTTGAACGGTGGCTCCGTCAGTCCGAGCAGTGTGCCGAGCGCCCGCGCGGCGGCGTCGAAGCCGAGCCCGGCCGGCGTCAGGTCGTGCCGGCTCTCCGCCGACCAGCACGGCAGCACCGCGCTGACCCGTTCCTCAGGGCTGAACGCGTGGACGGTCTCCTCCCGCAGCGCCCACAGGGGCGTGTCGCCCAGCGGCAGGTCGTACAGCGAGCGCCGGCCCGGCGCGATCCCGTCCGGGGCGGTGGCCGCGCCGGCCGCGATCCCCTGGGCGGCGGCGAGCACGTCCGCCGCCGGCACGTCCGGTGCGGCGGCCACCGAGACCACCAGCAGCCCGGCCTCCCCGTCGGCGGTGACCGCCGTCCGGGCCGGCGCGGCGTGCACCGCGACGTCGCCGGTCCGTGCGGTGGCCGCGATCCAGCACCGGTGGCCGTGTCCGGGGGTACGCAGCACCCGCTCCAGCCCGCCCGCCCAGGCGCTGCCCGGACCGAGCTGGTCGGCGGGCGCCACGTCGAACGGCTCCGCCCAGGACACCCGGGTGGCCAGCGCGCTGGCCAGGATCAGCAGGAGGTCCGGCGCGACGGTGATCGGGAACCGGTCGATCAGGCCGTCGGTGTGTTCCCGCGCCCACGCGTCGAGTGCCGCCTGGTCGGGCAGCGGGCCGGTCTGGGTCCGCTCCGGAAGGGTCGCGCGCCAGCCTGCCAGCCCCGCGGAGGGGGTCCGCTCCCACAGGGCGGTGGCGGCGGCGACCAGCGGATGCGGCGCCGCCAGCAGGGCGCGGGCCGCCGCGGCGGCGCGGTCCACGTCGGTGCCGAGCGCCTCCTCCAGGGCCGCGCGGGTCGCACCGGTGGCGGCGGGACCGGCGAGCGCGAGGAGCAGCCAGGCGCCGAACGGGGAGGCCACGTGGTGTGCGTTCCCGGCGGCGCGGTGCAGGCGCTCGGCGTACTGGGCGAGGGGTCCGTGGAGAGGATTCACCGCTCCACTGTGCCGGTTGCCGGCGGGAACGTCACGCCGGTCGGCGCGTCCGGCGTCACGACCACAGCTCGAACGGCTCGTCGATCTCCTCGCCGGCCAGGAACGCCGGCAACAGCTCGGGCAGCCGCCCCGGATAGCAGCGCGGCCGGGCGGTGACCACCTCGGCGACCGGCCACCAGCGGAACCCGAAGTAGTCCTCCACCTCGTAGTCGAGCCGTTCGGCATCGTCCACGTCGGGTCCCCGCCCGGGCAGCCGGACCGTGACCACCACCTCGTCCTGGAGGTGGCGCGACTGGCGGTGGATGAAGCTGGCCCGACGCCGCCAGGTCGGCGCGCCCACGTCGGCCGGGCCGACCACGATGCCGGTCTCCTCACGCAGTTCCCGCACGGCGGCGTCGAGGTACGTCTCCCCGGGGTCGAGCCCGCCGCCGGGCAGCTCCCACCAGGTGCCGAGGCGGGGGTGGTCCGGGTCGCGGGTGTGGAACAGCAGCACCCGCTCGACGACGTCGAGCACCACCACCCGGACCGCGCGGCGTTCGAGCACCGGCAGGTCGCGGGGCAGCTCCGGGGTCATCGTGTCCTCCCGACGGGTCGGCGGCGGGCTGCCCGCCCTGCGATGATGGCGGTCATGGCACAACTCTTCGGTGAGGTGGCCGGCGTTTACGACGAGGCCCGCCCAGGCTACCCACCGGCACTCGTCGAGGCGATCCGCGCGTATCACGGCGGGGTGCCCGGGGCGCTGGTCGAGGTGGGTGCGGGCAGCGGTGTCGCCACCCGGACGCTGCGCGGCCTGGGCGCGCCGATGACCTGCGTGGAGCCGGACCGCCGGATGGCGCGGGTGCTGGCGGAGCGGTTCCCCGAGGTCGAGGTGGTGACCGTCCCGTTCGAGGAGTGGACCCCGCCGCCGGGTGGGGTGCCGGCGCTGGCCTGCGCGCTGGCCTGGCACTGGCTGGATCCGGCCACCCGCAACCGGCGGGCGTACGACACGCTCACCCCCGGCGGCACCCTGGCCGTCTTCGGGCACCGCTACGCGTACGTCGACCCGGCGCACGCGGCGGCGCTGCACGAGGCGTTCGAGTCGGTGGACCCGCAGCGGTTCCGCGACCGCTCCGACGACTGGTTCCACGCCGACATCACCGACAGCGGCCTGTTCGCCGACGTCCGCTCGGTGCGGTTCCGCCGGGACGTGCCGCTGGACACGGCGGCGTACCAGCGGTTGGTGCGCACGTTCTCGCCCCAGCTACGGCGGCCCCCGGAGCTGCGGGAGCGGGTGCTCGCCGCGGTCGGCGCGGCGGTTGACGGGTTCGGCGGCACGGTCGTGCTGGACCTGCGTACCACCCTGGTCCTGGCCCGCCGCCCGGCCTGACCCGGTCGTCACCCGGCGTCGGCGGTGCCGGTCACCTCGGCGCGCCGGCCGGGTCGCCGTCCTCGGCGGGTGTGTGTCGGATCCGGCCGGGGGATAGGCTGCCGGCCGTGGCAGGTCTGTTGAGGAGTGTGGCGTCCCGGCTCGGCCGGATCACCGGGGGCGCGATCGCGCCCGCCCGTACCGCCGGACCGATCCCCGCCCAGGTGGCCCGACGCCGCCAGGTCGCCGTGCTGCAGCGGCGCGAGCTGTCGTACGCCCCGGAGCTGGACGGGCAGGCCGACCCGGGGGAGATCGTGTGGACCTGGGTCCCGTACGAGGACGACCCCCGCCAGGGCAAGGACCGCCCGGTGCTGGTGGTCGGCCGGCAGAGCCGTACGTTGTTCGGGCTGATGCTCTCCAGCCAGAGCGACCGGGACGGCCAGCGGCACTGGCTCGCCCTCGGCCCGGGCGAGTGGGACCGCGACAAGCGCCCGAGCTGGGTACGCCTCGACCGGGTGCTCACGATGCGTGAGGACGGCATCCGGCGTGAGGGCGCGGTGCTGGACCGGCCGCGGTTCGACCGGGTGGGCCAGGCCCTGCGGGCCGGCTACGGCTGGCTCTGAACGGGCGGCCCGTGGACGAGCGGCTCGCCGCCCGGGTCGCCGAGGACTTCGGCCTGGCCCTGGTCTCCGCCGTGCCGGTGGAGTTCGGCGCGGATCCCACCGCCGAGCTGTGGCGGGCGGGCACCGTGGACGGCCACGGGTACGCGGTCAAGCTCAGTGGCGGCGGCACCCCGGCCGGGCTCGTGGTGGCCGCGGAGCTCGCCCGGCGCGGCGTACCGGGTGTCCCGGCGCCGCTGGTCACCAGGGAGGGGCGGCTCAGCACCGTACACGAGGGACGCCGGCTCACCGTGGTGCCGTGGCTCTCCGGCGAGCGGGCCGCCGACGGTGGGATGCGCCCCGCCCACTGGCGTCGGTACGGCGCGGTCCTGGCCGCCGCGCACGCGGTGCCGCTGACCGACGAGCTGGCCGGGCTGCCCCGGGAGGACCACACCCACGCCGCGATCGCGGCGGCGGTGCGGGAGACCGACGGGCGGCTGCGCGGGGTGGACGGGTCGGCCGACCGCTGGACCCGGGAGGTGGCCGCCCACTGGCGGGCGGCCGCCGCCGACACGGCGCGGCTGCTGGACCGGGTCGACCGGCTCGGTGCGGAGCTGCGGGCCCGGCCGGCCGAGCTGGTGGTCTGCCACGGCGATCCGCACCTGGGCAATGTGCTGCTGGGCCCGGCCGGGGAGGTCTGGCTGATCGACTGGGACGACGCGGTGCTCGCCCCACGGGAACGTGACCTGATGTTCGTCCTCGGCGGAGGGCCAGCCTGGGCCTTCGACAGCCGGCTCGACGAGGCCGCCTTCCGGGCCGGTTACGGTCCGATGCGGCCGGACCCGGTCCGGCTCGCGTACCACCTCGGGGCCCGAACGCTCGACGACCTGTGGAGCTGGTCGGCGGAGGTGGCCGACGCCGGCCGGTCCGAGGCCGACCGGGTCCGCGCCCTGCGGATCGTCGAGGGGCTGCTGTCGCCGTCGGGCCTGGTCAGCCTCGCCCGGGGCGCGTTGCGCGACCTGGGTCGCTGGGACGGCTGACCGCCCGGCCGCTCAGCACTCGGCCAGCTGCGGGCTGTCCACGAGTTGCCGGGGGCGCCGCGCCGCGCCGACGCTCTTCGCCTGGTACATCGCCGCGTCGGCCCGGCAGAGCGCGTCGGTCAGCTGCGTCGGGCAGTGCACCGGGGCGAGCCCGACGGAGGCGGTCACCTGCACGGTGCGGGCACCGAGCGGGATCGGTGCGGCGAGCGCCTCGCAGAGCCGGCGGGTGGCGTGCTCGATCCATCGCCGGTCCACCGTGGGGCTGGCCAGCAGCCCGGCGAACTCGTCCCCGCCGAGCCGGGCGACCAGGTTGTCCCCGGCGAACGTGGAGAGCCGCTGCGCCACGCTGACCAGCACCTGATCGCCGGCGGCGTGCCCGTAACGGTCGTTGACCAGCTTGAAGTCGTCGAGGTCGAGCACGATCGCCACCAGCGGCTTACCGGCGGCGTCGGTCAGCAGCGCCGCGGCCAGCCGGTAGAAGGCCCGCCGGTTCGGCAGCCCGGTGAGCGGATCGTGGCTGGCCGCGTGCCGCTCGGCCGCCAACTCGGCCTGGAGCAGCTCGATCTCCGCCTCGGCCCGCAGGGCCCGGCGGCGCAGCTGCCAGGCGGAGACAAGGGCGCCGGCGGCGGAGATTCCGGAGGCGACGGTCATCGGATCCGGCACGCGCACTCCTTCACCGCTGCTGTCGGCCTCGCCGGGCGGCACCTGAACCGACCGGGCCAGACCCGTCTTTTTCCTGGTCAAAACCGGTAGCTGGGTGACCCACAGTAAACGGATGGGTACACCACTAGTGCGTTATCATGCTCGCTGTCCATTGCAGATGCAATAGCAGATGCACGTGCATCTTCATCCTCAGTCGACAGAATCCCGTCGCCACCTACCGCCCCTCCCCGCGGCATCGGCTGGCTCTTCCCACGGAGGGACGCCCCCATGCAGTTGCCACAGAACGGTGTGCCGACCACTGAGCTGCCACCGGTGCGGTGGCAGAAGAGCCGGCGAAGTAACCCGAGCGGCAACTGCGTCGAGTTGGCCGAGCTGCCCGACGGCGCCGGCATCGCGGTACGCAACTCCCGGCACCCCGAGGGCCCGGCGCTGATCTACACCGTGGACGAGATCGCCGCGTTCGTACTCGGCGCGCGGGACGGCGACTTCGACCATCTGATCACCGACTGGTGTCATCGGCGGAACTGACTCGGCCGTCCGGAGGGGTTCACCTCACTGAGGGTCCATGGCATGCTTACACGTCGGCCGGGCTGGGGCGTCCGGTCGGGACAGTCGGCAGGTGAAGGACGGCCAGGTGACGACGGTGTCCGCCGAGGGGGGCCCGACCAGCGGGCCGACAGTGCTTCGCATGCTGCTGGGGGCGCAGCTGCGCCGGCTCCGCGAGGGCGCCGGAGTCAGTCGGGAGAGCGCCGGCTGGGAGATCCGTTCCTCCGAGTCGAAGATCAGCCGGATGGAGCTGGGTCGGGTCGGCTTCAAGGAGCGCGACGTCGCCGACCTGCTCACCCTCTACGGCGTCACCGCCGCCGAGGAGCGTGGGCCGCTGCTCAAGCTGGCCCGCGACGCGAACAGCCCCGGCTGGTGGCACGGCTACGGCGACGTGCTGCCCTCCTGGTTCCAGTCCTACCTGGGGCTGGAGGCCGCGGCCGTGCTGATCCGCACGTACGAGGTCCAGTTCGTCCCCGGCCTGCTCCAGACCCCCGAGTACGCCCGGGCGGTGATCCGGCTCGGCCACCGGGGCGCCCTGCCCGGGGAGCTCGACCGGCGGGTCGGTCTGCGGATGGAGCGTCAGCGGGTGTTGCGTCGCAGCGACCCGCCCCAGCTCTGGGCGGTGCTCGACGAGGCCGCGCTGCGCCGGCCGATCGGCGGCGTCGAGGTGATGCGCGAGCAGCTCGACGCGCTGATCGAGGCCACCGCCGTGCCGCAGGTCCGGCTTCAGATCATCCCCTTCGACGCCGGTGGGCACGCCGCCGCCAGCGGCGCCTTCAGCATCCTCCGCTTCGGTGACGTGGACCTGCCGGACATCGTCTACATCGAGCAGCTCACCAGCGCGATCTATCTGGACAAGCGCGACGATCTCGACTACTACGCGCTGGCCATGGAGCGGCTCTGCGTGGAGGCCACGCCGCCGGAGCGGACCCGCGAGCTGCTGACCCGGGTCCGCGACGAGCTCTACGCGGGCTGACCGGATTTTCCCGTTGACCCTCGCCGGCCGTGCGAGTAATCTCTGAATCGATTCAGTAACTGGATCGATTCAGAAGGGGGTGCCGGGTGAAACCGACCCTGCAGGACGTCGCGGACGCGGTCGGCGTCTCCCGGAGCACCGTCTCCAACGCCTACAGCCGGCCCGACCAGCTCTCGGCCGCCCTCCGCGCGAGGATCCTCGACGCGGCGGGTCGCCTCGGCTATCCCGGCCCCAACCCGACCGCCCGCTCGCTGCGTCGCGGCGTCGTCGGGGCGGTCGGCGTCCTCTTCACCTCGCGGCTGTCGTACGCGTTCACCGATCCGTTCGCGGTGCGCTTCCTCGCCGGCGTCGGCGAGGCGGTCGAGCGGCACGGCAGCAACCTCCTGCTGGTGCCGCTGCCCGCCGAACGCGCCCGGGTCCGCGCCGCCATCGACAACGCGGCCGTCGACGGCTTCTGCGTCTACTGCGCCGGAGACGAGGACTGGGCCCTGAACGCCATCCGTGCCCGAGGGCTGCCGTACGTCACCACCGCCCCCC
The DNA here is from genome assembly GCF_900089605.1 of Micromonospora narathiwatensis. Lineage (NCBI taxonomy): Bacteria > Bacillati > Actinomycetota > Actinomycetes > Micromonosporales > Micromonosporaceae > Micromonospora > Micromonospora narathiwatensis. Next base: position 1,371,540 of record NZ_LT594324.1, read on the forward strand.
GGGCGGACGCCGGCCCGACCGACCGCTACGTCGGCATCGACGAGCGGGCGGCCGCCCGGTCAATCGCCGACCACGTCGCCGCGCTCGGCCACCGCCGGGTGGCCCTGCTCGGCGAGTCCGTGCTGCCCCAGGCCGCCGCCGGACCGCTCCGCCTGGCCGGCCCGGCCGACGCCCCGCACCCGACGACGCGCGGCCGGCTCACCGGCTTCGCCGAGGCGTTCGCCGCCGTCGGCGTGGAGTGGTCCGCCGTCACCGTGCTCAACGCCACCGACAACAGCCGCGCCGCCGGCGCCGCCGCCCTCAGCGCCGCCCTGGCCGGCGACCGGCCGCCCACCGCCGTGCTGGCCTGCTCCGACGTGCTCGCCCTCGGCGCGCTCGACGCGCTCGCCCGGGCCGGCGAGCGGCTGGCGCATCCCGTCTCGGTCACCGGCTTCGACGACATCGCCGAGGCCGCCTCCGCCGGGCTCACCACCGTCCGGCAACCGGCCGAGGAGAAGGGCCGGCTCGCCGCCGCGCTGCTGCTGGAACCGCCGGCCGACCCGGCCGACGGACACGTCCTGCTCCCCACCGACCTCGTCGTCCGCACCTCCACCGGTCCCGCCCCAAGGAGTTGACCATGGAACACCACACCGGTTTCGTCCTCGCCGTCGACGCCGTGACCCGGCACGTCAACTCGGCCCGCCCCGACGCGCCCGTCCGCCCCGACCGGCCCCGTACGCCCCGGCTGGCCCCCACCCGGCTGGCCGCGGCGAGCGCCCTGCGCCGGCTCGCCGACCGCATGGAACCCCGTCCGGTTTCCGCGCCCACCTGCTGCTCCTGACCCAGGTCGGGGAGGCGTCCTCCGGGTGACCGGTGCCACCCGGAGCGCCCCCCGACCATCCCGGACCCGTCCCCGCCGGGCGGAACCGGGCACCGGGCTGGTGCCGCGCGTGACGCGCCAGGCAGACTGGATCACCATGTCGCCGTTCACGCCCGCACTTCGGCTGCACGATCGGTACGTCCTACGCGAGCGCATCGGGCTCGGCGGGATGTCCGAGGTGTGGCGCGCCGACGACGAGGTGCTGCACCGCCCCGTCGCGGTCAAGGCCCTCGCCACGCAGCTCGCCGCCGACCCGCAGCTGCGGGCCACCATCCAGCGCGAGGCCCGCGCCGCCGCCCGGCTCACCCACCCGCACGTCACCCAGGTGTACGACTACGCCGAGGCGACCCTGCCCGACGGTTCCCTGGTGCCGTACCTGGTGATGGAGCTGGTCGAGGGGCACACCCTCGCCGACCGGCTGGCCGGTGGGCCGCTCGCCTGGCCCGAGGCGGTCCGCCTGGCCGGTCAGGTCGCCGCCGCCCTCGCCGCCGCGCACCGGATCGGCGTGGTGCACCGCGACATCAAGCCCGGCAACGTGATGCTCACCGAGACCGGCGCGAAGGTGCTCGACTTCGGCATCGCCACCCTCGCCGGGCCCCGGCACCCCCTCGCCGGCCAGACCGGGGAGCTGCTGATGGGCACCCCCGCGTACTTCGCCCCGGAACGGATGACACCCGGCCCGGCGAATCCGGCCAGCGACGTGTACGCCCTCGGCGCGCTGCTCTACCGCACCCTCACCGGGCTGGCCCCGCTGCCCGTGCAGACCTGGCAGGACGTGCTCGACGTGCAGGCCCGGCAGACGCCGATCCCGCCGCTGCGCGTCCCCGGGCTCCCCGCCGACGTCGCCGAACTCACCCTGGCCTGTCTCTCCGTGGACCCGGCCCGGCGACCCACCGCCGGCCAGCTCGCCGCCCGGTTCGGCGCCGGCCAACCGGCCGACCCGCCCACCGCGATCCTGCCCACGGTCACCCGGTCCGAGCACCCACGAACCCTCATCGACCGTTCCGCCGTGCCGGTGCGCCCGGTCCCGCCGGTGGCCGCGTCCCGCCCGACCGCTCGGTCGAACCGGCTGCTCGGCGTACTGGTCGCCGCCGGGGTGGCGCTCCTGATCGGCCTGGGGGGCACGCTGCTGCTCGGCGGCGGCACGGCGCAGCCACAGGACGGCGGCTCGGCCGCCACGACGCCGGCCGACGAGGCCGCACCGGAGTCCACCACTCCGGAGCCGTCCGCCCCGTCGGAGCCGGCCACCACGGCCCCGTCGGCGCCGCTCACCGCGCGTCAGCTCGCCGTCGAGTTCGCCGAACTGCTCGCCCAGGCTCAGGCCGTCGGGCACATCGACCGCAAGACCGCGGAGAGCCTGGGGAAGAAGGTCGCCGAGCTGGAGCGGGGCAAGCCGAAGGACCGGAACAAGCGCCTCGCCGACCTGCGCGAACGGATCGCCGACGCGGCCGACGACGGGAAGATCGACGCCGGCACCGCCGCCAACCTGCAGGGGCTGCTCGACGTCTACGAGCAACTCAGCGGCGGCGGCCGGGACGAGGACTGACCCGGCCAGCCCGGGGACACCGGCCGCCTGCGCGTCCCGCGTCCGGAGTACGCCGTCGCGTCGGGTTTCGGGTCCGCACCCCGGCCCGACGAACGCGCGTGGGCCTCGATACGGCGCGCGAGGCGCACGCGCGGGTGGCGTGGGCGAGGGGACGTGCGCCCCGTGGGGCCACTTTCGGGGAAGTTGCGGCTTCGTCATCCAGGGATAGGCCCCTTTCGGGGATATTGTGTGGATCTTGGCGGCATCGCCAAACCGGCCTGGGAGATACGCGTCGGGTGTCCGGTTCCGGGGCGGCGGGGGTGGCGTCGTGGAGGGAATGGTCGGCGGTCGGCGGGTGTTGTACCGGGCTGCACGGCCGAGGAAGGCCCCCGAACCTGGGGGCTGGTGGCCGCCCGCTGCGATCGGGGTGGCCCGGGCCCGGAATGTTGGTGGGTCGTCGGTCGTTGTACATGGTCCCGGCGCCGCGAAGAGGCGATCCCCCGCCCCGCGAGCCAGCCGGTCGAAGACCTTCCCCCCTTGTTTGGGCGCCTGACGGTGCTTGCGCATGCCCCGACCCCCGGTCGGCGTGTGTGCCAAACCCCCGAATGGAGCTTTGGTCATGAATACGATGCTGCGTAAGAGTGTTCTGGGTGTTGCTGGTCTGGCTTTCGCCGGTGGTGTGTTCGCCGGTCCGATCGCCGCTCACGCCGCCGCCCCCGTACACGCCACTCCGGTTGCTGCGGTGCAGGGCGCCCAGTCGAAGATCGACCTGAACGGTGAGCAGACCGCGAACGCGAAGGCGATCGTCGCGGCGACGAAGAAGGCCGGCATGCCGGAGCGGGCCGCGGTCATCTCGATCGCCACGTCGCTTCAGGAGTCGAAGCTGGAGAACCTGGGTCACCTCGGTGACCAGAACGATCACGACTCGCTGGGTCTGTTCCAGCAGCGGCCGTCCTCTGGTTGGGGTAGCCCGGAGCAGATCACCGACCCCGAGTACGCGACGACCGCGTTCCTGAAGGGTCTGAAGCAGGTTGACGGGTGGCAGGACATGCCGTTGACCAAGGCCGCGCAGACGGTGCAGGTGTCGGCGTACCCGGACGCCTACGCCCAGTGGGAGCAGCAGGCCGCTGACCTGGTCGCCCAGAACTGGAACAGCTGACCGACCCGAAAGGACCCCTCCCCCCTGGGAGGGGTCCTTTCGTATTCGGCCCTTGCCGGGGTGGGCCTTGGGCAAAGGTCCTGGAATGAGGATGAGACTCGGCGTCGCGGTGCTGCTGGTGCTGCTGGCGGGGGCGTGTACGGAGCCGGCACGAGTGGCTCCGCGTCACTCCGCCGCTCCGCGCGCCACATCCCCGGACCCGGGGACGGGGACGGGCCCGAAGAACCAGCTCACCGTGGTGGCCGCCGGGGATCTGCTGGTGCATCCGCTGCTCACCGAGCAGGCCGCCGAGGACGCGCGGGCGGCGGGCCGCGCCGGCCACGACTTCAGTCGGGTGCTCGCCGCGATCCGTCCACGGGTGAGCGCCGCCGACCTCGCCATCTGCCACATGGAGACGCCGCTGGCGGACCCGCAGGGTCCGTTCACCGGATGGCCGGCCTTCAGCGTTCCTCCGGAGTTGGCCGACGCGGCGGCCTGGGCCGGGTTCGACACCTGCTCCACGGCGTCCAACCATTCCCTGGACGAGGGCATGGCGGGCATCACCCGAACCCTGGACAACCTTGACCGGGTCGGGCTACGGCATGCCGGCACGGCCCGCAGCGCGGAGGAGGCGGCTCGGACGAACCTCCTCGACGTGGGAGGCGTGAAGGTCGCGCAGCTGTCGTACGCGCTGAGCTTCAACGACATCCCCCTGCCGGAGGGCAGGCCGTGGGCGGCGAACCTCATCGACCGGGACGCCATCCGCACGGCGGCGCACCGGGCGCGAGCGGCGGGCGCCGAGATCGTCATACTCTCCATGCACTGGGGGACCGAGTACCAGAACGCGCCGAACGACGACCAGCTGGACCTGGCCGAGCAGTTGCTCGCCTCGCCCGACATCGACCTGATCATCGGGCACCACGTCCACGTGGTGCAGCCGTTCGAGAAGATCGGCCGGAAGTGGGTCGCCTACGGGATGGGCAATCTCACCGCCCGGTTCGACGACGGCTCCCCGGAGAACACGCAGGACGCCGTGGTGCCCGAGTTCACCTTCACCCGTACCGAATCGGGCGGCTGGGAGGTCACCAGCGTGAGTGTGCTGCCGACCTGGATGGAGTACCGCCCGGCGGCGCGCGTGGTCGACCTGGTCGGCGCGGCCAGGGATCCGGCGGTGCCCGACGCCCAGCGGGCGCACTACGCCGAGATCGAAAAGCGGATCAACGGGTACGTGGGCATGCGCGGTGCGTTCGAGGCGGGGCTGCGTCCGCTCTCCTGACGGCCCTGAGGGCGGCCGGGTGACCGTGACGGAGCCACGGTCACCGGCTCGGCCGTCAGGGGCAGGGCGCGTAGAGCCGCCGGGTTCCGGAGCCGGCCGCGTACGCCGCCGGGTCGCTGAACCGGCAGCCGAAGTCCGGCGCCGCGACCGCCTTCGGATCGGTGACCGCGTCACCGGCGGGTCGCCGGCCGGTGCGTACCCAGGAGACGAGGTCGTCCCAGGCGGCGCCGGCCTCGGCCGGGCTGAACTCGCAGTGCTGCGCGGCGCGGACGGCGCGCTGTACGACGAGCCGGCTCCGCCCGTGCCCCGCCGCGTCCCGGGCGTACGCCTGCTCCATGCTGAACGGTACGAAGAGGTCGCCGAGGTCGTGCAGGGTGAGCACCGGTACGGTCGGTCGGCCGCTGATCCGCGGCACCTCGGTCAGGGTCGGGGACAGCCGCTGGCGCGGGTTCTCCGGGGCGACCCGCTGCACGGTGGCGTTGACGTTCACCGGGCTGTTCGGGGAGTACCGGGTGAGCAGGTTGGTGGCAAGCTGGCCGGGCCGCTGGGCGGGGGAGTCGCCGCCGTCGGTGACGGCGATGCCGAAGAGGAAGTCCTTCCACACCGCGAAGGCAGCCTCCGCGCCGGGCCGTTCCCCGCCCGAGCGGTTGACGGTGACGGCCCGCAGTTGCCGGCCGAGGTCGTTGGTGGTGTCCGGCCCGCCTGGCCGCAGCCCGGCCAGGCCGAGCGCGACCTGGATCCTCGGCACGGCGTTGGTGAGGTAGTCGGCCGGCGGCGGGTACGCGGGCAGCCCGGCGAGGGCCTGCGCGACCAGGTTGTAGTCCAGGAAGAAGTCGAACAGTTCGTGGTCGCCGAGGACCCCGCACATCGGCAGCGCCCCGGCGTAGTAGTTCGGGTACTGCTCCAGGGAACGACCGATGACGTGCCCGCCCATCGACACCCCGGCGATGAGTGTCCGCTTGGGCCGCTTCACCGTCCGGGCGAAGAGGTCGGCGAGGTCCCGGGTGCCCAGCACGCCGGAGCGGATGTCGTAGCCGTTGCGGTCGTACGAGGAGGACGCCCAGGCGTATCCCTGGGCCAGCATCCGCTGCCGCAGCTCGAACGCGGGCGGCTCGGGGGTGAGCACGCTGGTCTGGCCACGGTAGCCGTGGGCCCACATCACCAGGTCGCCGTTCCACCGGGCGGGGGTCTCGATGATGTAGCCGGCGTGCCGGTGCACGCCCTGCCGGACGGTGCTGGCCGCGCCGTCGACGACCAGCGGAGCCAGCGGTGGGTTGCTGATGGTGTGGCCGGGTAGCGGCTGGCTGCCGTCGTCGTGGGCGGCGACGGCCGGCGTCGCGCCGGTGAGCCCGACCGTGAGGATGAGGGCCGCGCCGACGGCGCGCAGCCCGCGACCCAGGCGGGTGGTTGAGGCCAGCATCGTTGCTCCCCCGGGGGACGGTGCCGCCCACCCGGGCGGCCGGGCGGGACGGATGCCTACCGGCTGGTAGCGTCCCTGAACCTAGGTCTGCCGTCGACCTCTGTCAATCGCTGCCGGCCGAACGGCCAACCATCCCGATCCGTCCATCCACTGTGGCCGATCAGATCAGGCCCTGCGCGAGCATCGCCTCCGCCACCCGCCGGAAACCGCTGATGTTCGCGCCGGCCACGTAGTCGCCGGGCAGGCCGTACTCCTCAGCGGTGGCCCAGCAGCGGGCATGGATGTCGCGCATCGTCTCCCAGAGCCGCGCCTCCGACTGGGTGAAGTTCCACGAGTCCCGGCTGGCGTTCTGCTGCATCTCCATGGCGCTCACCGCCACGCCGCCGGCGTTCGCCGCCTTGCCCGGCGCGAACTTCACCCCGGCCGCGGCCAGGATGCGGACCGCCTCCGGGGTGGTGGGCATGTTCGCCCCCTCGACCACCGCGACGCAGCCGCCGGCCACGAGCGCCGCCGCCTCCGCGCCGCCGATCTCGTTCTGCGTCGCGCAGGGCAGCGCCAGATCGCAGGGCACCTCCCAGACGGTACGACCGGAGACCGCCACCGCGTGCGGCACGTGCCGGACGTAGTTGTCGAGCCGGACCCGGCGTTCCTCCTTCAGCTCGCGCAGCAGCTCCAGGTCGATGCCGGCCTCGTCCAGCACGTACCCGTCGGAGTCGGAGCAGGCCACCACCCGGCCGCCGAGCTGGTGCACCTTCTCGATGGCGTAGATCGCCACGTTGCCCGATCCGGAGACCACCACCCGCTTGCCCTCCAGGCTTTCCCCGCACTGCTTCAGCAGCTCCTCGGCGAAGAACACCGCGCCGTACCCGGTGGCCTCGCGGCGCACCTGCGCGCCCCCGTAGGCCAGGCCCTTGCCGGTGAGCACCCCCGACTCGTACCGGTTGGTGATCCGCTTGTACTGGCCGAACAGGTAGCCGATCTCCCGGCCGCCGACGCCGATGTCGCCGGCCGGCACGTCGGTCTGCGCGCCGATGTGCCGGTACAACTCGGTCATGAAGCTCTGGCAGAAGCGCATCACCTCCCGGTCCGAGCGGCCCTTCGGGTCGAAGTCCGCCCCGCCCTTGCCGCCGCCGATCGGCAGGCCGGTCAGCGCGTTCTTGAAGATCTGCTCGAAGCCGAGGAACTTCACGATGCCCAGGTAGACCGACGGGTGGAAGCGCAGGCCGCCCTTGAACGGGCCGAGCGCGCTGTTGAACTCCACCCGGAAACCACGGTTGACCCGGACCCGGCCGTGGTCGTCCTCCCACGGCACCCGGAAGATGATCTGCCGCTCCGGCTCGCAGATCCGTTCGATGATCCGCGCGTCCGCGTACTCGGGGTGGCGGGCCAGGGCCGGGCCGATGCTCTCCAGCACCTCCCGTACCGCCTGGTGGAACTCGGGCTCACCCGGGTTGCGGTTGACCACGCTCGTGAACACCGTCTCGACGGTCTCCGGCATCACCGACACGTCCCTTCCGGTCACCGGGGCAGCCCGGTCGTCCTCCCCGTATCGGTCCGCGCTGACCGTCACCGCACACGATAATCACCGCCATCGGGTTCACTGGTCCGGTGGACGAGTTGATCTGGAACACAGCCCGGGCCTCCCGTGACTGGCTGGACGCCGCCAACGGCGTCGGAGACACCGAGCTGACCTGCCGCATCCTCAAGCTGACCGAGGAGGCGGGGGAGGCCGCCGCCGCGTGGATCGGGACGCTCGGGCAGAACCCGCGCAAGGGCGTGACCCACACCCGCGAGGACGTCGCGGCGGAGCTGGCGGACGTGGTGTTCACGGCGCTCGTCGCGATCGAGAGCCTGGGGCTGGACGCGCGGTCCGTGGTGTCGGGGTGCGCGGCCAAGGTGCGGTCCCGCCTGACTGTCTGACCGCCGGAGGAGCCAGCGCGTACAGTCGGGCGGTGGACCGTACCGAATCCCTGCCGGCGCAGACCGTCCCACCTGGTGTGGGGCCGACGGACCCGGGCAGCGTGCTGCTGCCCGGCCACGACGTGCCGCTCGGCCGTTACACCACGGTGCGGCGACTGCTGCCGCAGCGACAGCGGCGGATGGTCGGGGCCTGGTGCTTCGTCGACCACTTCGGACCGGACGATGTCGCCGAACGGCCGGGCATGGAGGTGCCGCCGCACCCGCACACCGGGCTCCAGACGGTCACCTGGCTGCTCGACGGCGAGATCCTGCACCGGGACAGCCTGGGCAACGTGCAACCGATCCGCCCCGGACAGCTCAACGTGATGACCTCCGGTCACGGCATCGCCCACTCGGAACGGTCCCCGGTGGTGCATCCGCCGGTGATGCACGGCGTCCAGCTCTGGGTGGCGCTGCCGGACCCGGCCCGCGCCGGCGCGGCCGACTTCGCCCACCACGCGGATCTTCCCGGGTGGCGCGACGGCGACCTGGAGGTGATGCTGCTGGTCGGCGAGCTGGGCGGCGAGCGTTCCCCGGCAGTGGTGCACACGCCGCTGGTCGGGGCGCAGCTGGAGGTGCGCGGGTCGGCCCCGGTCAGCCTGCCGCTGCGCCGCGACTTCGAGTACGGGTTGCTGGCGATGTCCGGCTCCGCCGAGGTGGACGGGGTGCCGTTCGCCCCGGGCGCGTTGCTCTATCTCGGCACCGGTCGGGACGCGCTGACCCTGCGCGCAGCCCCCGGCAGTCGGCTGCTGCTGCTCGGCGGGACCCCGTTCGAGGAGCCCCTGGTCATGTGGTGGAACTTCGTCGGCCGGTCGCACGAGGAGGTCGTCGCCGCCCGGGAGGACTGGATGGCGGGTCGACGCTTCGGCACGGTCGCCGACGACCCGGCGCCTCCGCTGCCCGCCCCGGCGCTGCCCAGCACCCGGCTGAAGGCCCGGGACCGGCACGGTGGCCTGCTCGGCTGAATGCCCGGCCCCGGTCCGGGTACACCCGGGCATGCCGACCAGTGGGATTTCCAGCATCGAGGAGAAGAAGCGGCTGGTCCGCCGGCTCGCCGGGGACGGTCGCGGGTTCGCCGAACGGTACGGGTTCCGGGTCACCAACAACCCGTCCCAGCTGTTCCAGGTGCTCTATCTGTCCGTTCTGCTCGCCCGACGGGGAGACTTCCGCAAGGCGGTCGACGCCGCGCAGGCGTTGCGGGACAACGGCTGGGACAGCGCCGCCCGGATGGCCCGGTCGCTGCACGCCGACCGGGTACGCGTACTGCGCGAGGCCGGTCAACGGGGCGATGTGGACGGGCTCGCGGACACCCTCGGCGACCTCGCCCGTGCCGTGGTGGACCGCTATCGGGGCGACCTGCGCCGGCTGCGGACGGCGGCGCAACAGGATCCGGCTCGGGAGCGGCGACTGCTCGCCGCTCTGCCCGGGGTGGACGACCAGGTGATCGACCTCTTCCTGCGCGAGACGCAGGCGGTGTGGCGTGAGGTGGCGCCGGTCGCCGACCGGCGGGCGCTCGCCGCGGCCCGCCGGCTCGGTCTCGGACGGTCCGCCGACGACCTGGCCGGGCTTGCCGGCAGCGGTGAGTCGGAACGGCTGGCCTGGCTGGTGGGCGCACTGGCCCGGGTGGACCTGGAGAAGCGGTACGCGGAGCTGACCGGCTGACCCGCCGCGACGTGCGCCTGGCCACAGTTTCGCGATAGTCACCCGTTCGGCTGATCCCATCTCGTATGATGATCGTGGCAGCGATGCCCGCCCGGTTCGGGCGAACACTCACCGCCTGGCGGTCGCGACCCGGTTCGGGCGCGGAGCGGCAGGGACAGGTGTTGCGTGGCGCCCCAGGTCGCGGTTCGTGACCCGGGGCGCCCGCCTGTTCGTGGTCGCTATTTCGCCAGGCCGGCGAGCAGGTTCACCACCGTCGCCACGATGACCGCACCGAACAGATACGACAGCACAGCACGTGCGGCGCAGCTCACTGCTGCTCAGGTTGGTGTCCGAGACCTGGAACGCGCAGCCGACGGTGAACGCCAGGTAGGCGAAGTCCACGGAGCAGGGCGGCTCGCTCTGGTGGAAGTCGACGCCTCCCGGCTCACCGCCGTAGAACAGCCGGGCGTAGCGCGTGGTGAAGACGGTGTGCACCACGAACCAGGACACCACCACGCTGAGTACGCCCACGCCGCGGTTGGCGTCCAACGGGAGGCCGGGCCGCATCCGGCGTCCGGCGGTCGGTAGCACACCGACCGCCAACAGGCTGACCAGGAAGGCGGCCAGCAGCAGCACGTCCCGTACGGCCCGGTCCGGGTCCTCGCGCCGGGCCAGCCGTGCCGCCGCCGCGGCGTCCATCCGCCACAGCCGGTGCCAGACCAGGCCCAGCCAGGCCAGCGCGGCGGCGTCCCAGCCCACCAGCGGGCCGAGCGCCGGCGACGTGAGCGCCCCGACGAGTCCACCGCAGACGGCCCCGACCAGCCCCATCACGGCGAGCTGGAGCCCGGCCGTGAGGTGCCCGGCCGGATGGTCCGCTCCGCGCGCCGGTGGGTGTCAGATGCCGCGTAGGTGCTGCGAGACCCGCTGGTGGCGCTTGTCCCGGGACTGCGCCGCGCGCTGGGAACGGCCGACCTCGGGAGCGGCGTCGATGCCGGCCGACCGGGCCACCTCGCTGCCGTTGGCGTAGTCCACCGGAGGTAGCGCCCGCAGCGCCTGCAACACGTCCGGCGGTGCGCCCTCCCGCTCGGCCTCGCGGATGACGTCGTCCTTGCCGGCCGGGTAGTCCAGCGCCGACAGGTACTCAAGGACGTCCGTGTAACTCGCCATGGGTCGGGCTCCTCGCGCCTGTGGTTGCGGTCACGACCGGCGGCGGTTACCCGGCGGGCGGCCGGTCACGCACGACCGCCGCGAATTTCGCGGTCGTTTTCGTCGCGCCGAGGTGGGTAGGCGGCACGGCGCCAGGCAGCCGCGAGGGGGGACGACGGATGAATTACGAGACCTTCGTCGACAAGGTCGCACAGCGGGCCCGAACATCTCCGGAACGGGCGGTCGGCCTGACCCGGGCCACGTTGGAGACCCTGGCCGAGCGGCTGACCGGGGGTGAGGTGCTGGATCTGGCAGCGCAGCTGCCGAGGCCGCTGCAACGGATCCTGAAGCCGCACCCCGACACCGAGGCGGCCGACCGGTTCGGGGCGGCCGAGTTCATCGCCCGGGTGGGACAGCGGGCCGGTGTCGACGGCAACGCCGCCCGGAACGCGGTGCGAGCCGTCTTCACCACGCTGCGGGAGGCGGTCACCGGCGGCGAGTTCGACGACGTGGTCGTCCAGATGCCACGCGACTACCGGGACATGGTGGAGCCGGCCCTGGCACCCGGCGCGATGCGGCGCTGAGCCCCGGCGGCTGCCGACCCGCCGACGGTCGGTCCATCGACGCGGGGTCTGACGGTCGTTGCGAGCGGCCGGATCCGCCGGGTCAGGCGACCGCGCCGGCGGCGCGCAGCGCGGCGATCCGCTCGGCGTCGAAGCCGGCCTCCGCGAGCAGTTCGTCGGTGTGCTCGCCCGGCCGCGGCGGCGGCCGGCGTACGGAGGTGGGGGTCGCGGAGAAGCGTGGCGCGGGGGCCGGCTGGGTGACCCCGCCGTGGTCGACGAAGACACCCCGGGCGGCCAGGTGCGGGTGTGTCGGGGCCTCCGTCCAGTCCAGCACGGGCGCGACGCAGGCGTCGGTGGCGGCCAGCAGCTCCGTCCACTCGTCCCGGGTCCGGGTACGGAACAGCCGCGCCCACGCGGCGCGCAGCGCCGGCCAGTTCGCGGGGTCGGTCCGGTCCGGGGCCTCGTCGCCGTCGACGGGGAAGCCGGTGAGCCGGACGAGTTCGTCGTAGAACCGCGGCTCCAGCGCACCCACCGCGAGATACCGCCCGTCGGCGCACTCGTAGGTGTCGTAGAAGGGCGCCCCGCCGTCGAGCAGGTTCACCCCGCGCGGGTCCTGCCACCTGCCGGCCTGGCGCAGCGCCTGGATCTGGGTGGCGAGCACCGACACCCCGTCCACGATGGCCGCGTCGACGACCTGACCGGGGGCGCCGGCGCGGACCGCGTACAGGGCGGCGACGACGCCGAGGGCCAGCATCATCCCGCCACCGCCGAAGTCGCCGAGCAGGTTCATCGGCGGCACCGGACGTTCACCGGCCCGGCCGATGCCGTGCAGCGCCCCGGTCAGCGCCAGATAGTCGATGTCGTGGCCGGCGGTGCGGGCGAGCGGGCCGTCCTGTCCCCAGCCGGTCATCCGCCCGTACACGAGTCCGGGGTTGGCGGCGAGGCAGTCGTCGGGGCCGAGGCCGAGCCGTTCGGTGACCCCGGGCCGGAAGCCCTCGACCAGCGCGTCCGCGCCGGCGACCAGGGCCAGCGCCACCTCGCGTCCCGCGGCCGACCTGAGGTCGACGGCGATCGAGCGGCGGTTGCGGTTCAGCAGGTCGCCGGGGATGTCGCCGAACCCGCCGGGGGTGGTGCGGTCGACGCGGACCACCTCCGCGCCGAGGTCGGCCAGCATCATCGCGGCGAAGGGGCCGGGCCCGATGCCGGCCAGCTCGACCACCCGTACGCCGGTGAGCGGCCCGTGGTTGCTCATGGCGCCACGATAGGACGGCCGGGCGACTTGGTAAACGAGATGAGGTTGCCCTAGCCTGGAGCGCGGCGAGGGGAGTACTTCCCACGAATCATCCCGGTCAGTACGGCACGCCCCGGGCGCGCCCCGGGTGGTTGCCCACGAAAGTGGGTGAAGGAGACCTCGAACATGACATGGTGTTCGAGGAGTCCCTGTGCCCGAATTGTCGTATCTGTCCGCTGGCGCGCTGTCGTCGATCGGCACCCCCACCCTCTGGGCGGTGACCATCGCCGGTGTGCTCGGCCTGCTGGTACTGGACTTCCTGGTCACCCGCCGCCCGCACGAGGTGTCGCTCCGTGAGGCGTTGGGCTGGTCGGCGTTCTACATCGCCCTGCCGCTGGCCTTCGGCGGCTGGCTCTGGTACCGCTACGGCTCGGCGCAGGGCGTGGAATATCTCACCGGCTACCTGGTGGAGAAGTCCCTCTCGGTCGACAACCTCTTCGTCTTCATGCTGCTGCTGGCGGCGTTCGCGGTGCCCGCCGTGCTCGCCCAGCGGGTGCTGCTCTACGGCATCGCCGGCGCACTGGTGCTGCGCGCGGTCTTCATCGCCATCGGCGCCGCCGCGCTCCAGACGCTCGACTTCGCCTTCCTGATCTTCGCGGTCGTCCTGATCGCCACCGCGGCCAAACTGCTCCGCGACGCCCTCTCCGGGCACGAGCAGGAAGTCGACATCAACAGGATGCGGTCGGTCCGGCTGCTCCGCAGGTTCATGCCGGTGGTCGACGAATACCGGGGCACCCGGATGACCGTCCGGGAGCAGGGCCGGCGGACGCTCACCCCGCTCGCCCTCGTGGTGGTCGCGGTGTTCGCCACCGACGTGGTCTTCGCCGTCGACTCGGTGCCCGCCGTCTACGGCATCACCGAGGACCCGTACCTGGTCTTCGCCACGAACGCGTTTGCCCTGCTCGGCCTGCGCGCGCTCTACTTCGTGCTGTACGCCGCGCTGAGCCGCCTCGTGCACCTCAGCTACGGCCTGGCCGTCATCCTCGCCTTCATCGGCGTCAAGCTCGGCCTGCACTGGGCGCACGGCATCTGGTCGGGCGTACCGCAGATCCCCACGCTCGCCTCGCTCGGCGTGATCATCGGCGTGCTGGTGGTGGTCACCCTGACCAGCCTGCGCGCCACCCGCCGCTGAGGGGAGTTGGCCGGAAGCGGTCGGGCGGTGCGCCGGCAGGTGGTACGACAGACGGGTGGGAATCGTGTCGCCGGGGTTCCAGGGCCGGCCCCGCTCGGCCGAGCCGGCCCTGCCGCCGGGGCAGTACCTCGTCGAGGACTGGCCGGTGCTCTCCGCCGGCCCGACGCCGAAGGTGCCGCTGGACACCTGGGAGTTCGTCGTCACCGCCGAGACCGGCGCGGAGTACCGCTGGTCCTGGGACGAGTTGATGGGCCTGCCGCAGGAGACCCCCACCGTCGACATCCACTGCGTGACCCGCTGGTCCAAGCTCGGCACCACCTGGCAGGGCGTCTCGTTGGACACCCTGCTCGACGGCATCGACACCACCGCCCGTTACGCGCTCGCCCACTCGTACGGCGGCTACAGCACCAACCTGCCGCTGGACGACCTGCGCGGCGGTCGGGCCTGGGTGGTGCACACCGCCGGCGGCGGCCCGCTCCCCGCCGAGCACGGCGGACCGGCCCGGCTGCTCGTCCCGCACCTGTATTTCTGGAAGTCGGCGAAGTGGGTGCGCGGCGTCCGGCTGCTCGTCGACGACCAGCCGGGCTTCTGGGAGACCGCCGGCTACCACGACTACGGCGACCCCTGGCGCGAGCAGCGCTACCAGGGCGACTGACGTGTCCGCGCCCACCGCCGGCGGCCGGGTCGCCACACCGCTGACCTGGCGGGTGGCCCGCCTCGCCGAGCGCCGGATCGAGACGCCGACCGCGCAGACCCTGGTGCTGGACGTGCCCGGCTGGCCGGGGCACCTGCCGGGGCAGCACCTCGACGTCCGGCTCACCGCCGCCGACGGCTACCAGGCGGCCCGGTCGTACTCGCTCGCGGCACCCGTGGCGGACGAGCGGATCGCGCTGACCGTGCAGCGGGTACCCGACGGCGAGGTGTCGCCGTACCTGACCGAGGTGTACTCCGAGGGCGACCCGGTGGAGGTGCGCGGGCCGGTCGGTGGCTGGTTCGTCTGGCGTACCGACGAGACCGCGCCGGTGCTGCTGGTGGCCGGCGGCTCCGGCGTGGTGCCGCTGATGGCGATGGTCCGGGCCCGTCGCGCCGCCGGCAGCCGGACGCCGTTCCGGCTGATCTACTCGGTACGCACGCCCACCGACGTCTTCTACGCCGACGAGCTGCGCCGCCGGGCCCGCGACGACCACGGCCTCGACGTGGCGTACGTCTACACCCGCCAGGCGCCGGAGGGATGGCGCGGCGATCCGCACCGGATCAACCTGGCCGACGTGAGCGCCCACGGCTGGCCGCCCGACCTGGAGCCCCGCTGCTACGTCTGCGGCCCCACCGGCTTCGTGGAAACCGTGGCGGACCTGCTGGTGGGGCTGGGCCACCCGACCCGGCGGGTGAAGACCGAACGCTTCGGTCCGACCGGCTGAGCACCGAGGAGGACGCATGACGGACATGTCCTACGTGGACGGCAACATGCTCGACGGGCCGTTGCGGGAACTCTTCGCGGTCGACCTGAGCGCCGCCACCGGACGGTGCGCGTCCTGCGGCGCGGTCGGCCCGATGGCCGGGCTGCACGTCTACTCCCACGCACCCGGCCTGGTCGCCCGCTGTCCGGCCTGCACCGGGGTGATGCTGCGGCTGGTCCGCGCGCCCGACCGGGCCTGGCTGGACGTGCGCGGGTCCACCTACCTGGAGGTGCCGATGCCGTTCGACCAGCCCCACCCGGGCCCGCTGTGACGGCTCGCCCCGGGCCGGCGGCGGATCGCCCGCCGCCGACGTGGGCGATTCAGGCCGGGACGACGTACCCGATCTCACCCGTGCTGGCTGACGGCGCCGACGGTGGCCGCCGGGGAGCCGGCCGGGTGGACGGCTGCCGGCGCGGCCCGGCGCCAGCGTCGGCGTAGCCGGCTGACCAGTTGGCCCGCGGTCACCGGGACCACGGAGAGGACGAGCTGCCCGTTGCGCGGGTCGACGGTGGCGGCCACCCCGTACAGGCGGGTGCCGTGCCGGAGCAGCCGGGGCCGGCCGGCGGCGAGCCGGGGGGCGCGGACCGGGGCGCTGCCGTGGCCGTGCGAGCCGGTCACCTCGGCCCGGACCGGGTGACGCCGGCCGGTGGCGGCGCTGGCGGCGAGGAGCCGGTCGACCGGGAAGTCGGTCCGGACGGTTCGGCCGCTCGGGTCGGTGGCGTCCAGCAGGGTGGTACCGGCGACCTGCCCGGCCGTCAGCCGTACCGGTCCGGCCTCGGCGGCGAACCGGGGATGAGGGCTGCGCGTGGTGACCGCGAGGGTGTGGCCACCGTCCCAGCGCACCTCGACGGTGTCGAGCTTGGCCAGCCAGTCGGCGCGTACGTCGGTGACGTCCGCCCAGCCGGCCGGGGTGCCCGGGTAGCCGGCGTACCACCGACCGCCCTCGACCACGGTCGCCGGTACGCCCCGCGCGGCGTCCTGGTCGATGACCGCGAGCAGCTCGTCGACGCCCCCGGCGGTGACCGCGCCGAGCCGCAGCCGGGCCTCGATGCCGAGCCGGTCCCGCAGCCCGGCGGTGACGTACCGCTCGACCAGCCGGCGGACCACCGCGTGCACCCGCTCCTGCTCGGCGCGGTCCAGCCGGCGGAAGTCGTCACCGACCAGGTTGGCCAGCTCCAGCCCGACGTGGCGGCGCAGCACCGCGTCCCGGCGCGGGCCGGCCGGGATCAGCTCGGCCACGAACGCGAACAGCCTCTCCACGCTGACCAGCCGCTTCTCCATCCGGCTGTGGTAGGTGATGTTGCGGGCGTCGAGCCGCCGCACCGCGTGGTAGTAGTCGTAGTCGGCGAGCACCGAGATCCGCCGCGCGTGGTAGCAGGCGGCCAGGGTGAACGGCTGGTCGCTGAGCACCGGCATGTCCTCGGGGAACCGCAGCCGGTGCCGGTCGACCAGCTCGCGGCGGAACAGCTTGGTGTTCGCCAGCGACCAGGGCAGCGCGGAGCCGAAGAGGTCCACGTCGACCGCGTTGCCGCCGTCGAAGACGTCGGAGAAGACGTGCCGGCCGTTGACCCCGACCACCCTGCCGAGCACCACGTCCGACCCGTGCCGGTCGGCGGCGGCGACCAGCCGTTCCAGGGCCTCCGGGCCCAGGTGGTCGTCGGAGCCGAGGAAGAAGACGTACCGGCCGGTGGCCAGCTCCAGGCCCCGGTTGCAGGGGGCGGCCGGGCCACCGGAGTTGGCCTGGTGGGTGACCTTCAGGGTGCCGGGGTGCCGGGCGGCGAGCCGGTCGAGCAACCGCCCGCTGCCGTCGGTGGAGCCGTCGTCGACCGCCACGATCTCCATCCGCTCGGGGCCGATGGTCTGGCGCAGCAGCGAGTCGAGGCAGGCCCGCAGGTACGGCAGGGTGTTGTAGACGGGTACGACGACGCTGACGTCGGGGCCGGTCATCGGGGCGCTCCTCAGGGTCCGCAGCTCGCTGGACCTTTTATCAACGAGCGTGGCCCCCGGCCGCAGCGTGGCGGCGGCTTGTCGTCCACTGGTGGTCCTCGGCTGGTCGGCCGGCGGGTGCCGGCGCGAAACCACGCTGGTGGAGCCAGTCGTCGCCGGGGGGACGCCGAGATGACGCAGGGGCGACCCCCAGGCGTCGGTTGGGTGGTGACCCCGCCCGGACGGGACGCCGGTGGGCAGACCGGGTACGCGAACTCGACTGGACAGCGGGCGGGCCGGTGGCCGAAAGTGGGGCAACGTGAGATACCTGCGTACCGACGGGCGGGTCGGCATCCGCCGTCCGCGACCCGCCGACGAGGCGGAGTTCGTCGCCGCCGCCCGGCGCAGCCGGGACCTGCACCACCCGTGGCTGTCGGCCCCCGACGACGCCGAGCGGTTCGCGGCGTACCTGCGCAAGATCCGGGGGCGGCACGACTCCGGTTACCTGTTCTGCGACGTGGCCACCGGTGAGATCGCCGGCTACGCCAACATCAGCGGCATCGTCATGGGCGCGTTGCGCGGCGGCTACCTGGGCTACGCCGCCTTCCGGCCGTACGCCGGCACCGGGCACGCCTCGGCCGGGGTCCGGCTGGTCGTCGCGCACGCGTTCACCGCGCTCGGTCTGCACCGGCTGGAGGCGAACATCCAGCCCGGCAACGAGCCGTCGAAGCGGCTGGCCGGCCGCCTGGGCTTCCGGCAGGAGGGCTACTCGCCGGACTATCTCTTCGTCGACGGCGCCTGGCGGGACCACGAGCGGTGGGCGATCACCGCGCCGCTACCGGGCTGACGTCGCGTTCGTGGTCGACGCCGGATCGCGGAAACGGCGGCATCCACCAGCACGGACACCGCCGTCTCCGGAACCGGAGTTGATCACGGTCGGCGCGCCTCCGGGCGCTGCCCGGTCAGCCGTCGCACCTTCGCCTCCTTGTGCTCCACGCGCCGGCGCTGCCGGGGCGTGAGCTGCGGGCGGCGACTCTGCTGCCGGTAGTTGGACACGCGCCGGTCGGTCGGCAGGATGCTCACAGCGGGCTCCCCTCGATCGTCTGGACGGCGAGCGGGACGTCCCGCAGCGCCGGCACCTCCTGCCGCTGCGGCTCCCGGGTCAGCGTCGCGGTGCCCCGGTCCGACCGGACCTCCAGGTACGGCGGGGTGTCGCCCTCGGCGTGACCGGCCATCGCGACCGCCACCGGGGTTCGGCACTGCCGGTCCGGCCGGACCTGGATGGTCTGCCCCGGGCTGACCAGGTACGAGGCCCGGTTGACCTTGCCGCCGTCGACCGTGAACGTGTTGTGCGCGACCAGATCGCGGGCCTCGTTGATGGAGCGGGCGAACCCGGCGCGGTGCACCAGCGCGTCCATCCGCTGCTCCAGTTGGCCGGCCAGGTTCTCCGCCGAGTCGCCGGGCTGACTGACCGCCGCCACCAGGGCCCGGGCGAGTTGCCGGTCCCGCAGCTCGTAGCGGGCGCGTACCCGGTGCCGCGCGGTGTCGTCCAGCCAGGGTCCCCCCGGGGCGGACCGCGGCCCACCGCGTACGCCCACCGGGTGCCGTTGTCGCCGCATCCGGTAGCCGTACGCGGGGTGGATCGGGAACACGTCCTCGGGCGAGGGACGTACCGTGGTCCGGACCGCCATGTCGTTTCCTCCCTCGGCTCTCGCGGTCCCACCACCCTCCGCCGCCACCGGGTGAGGACACCCCACCCGGTCCGGGTGAACCGGTCGTCAGCTGCCAGGCTTCGGGAAGGCCACCGGGCTGCGCTGTCCGTCCCGGTCCACCGCCCGTACGCCGAAGAAGACGTTGTCCTTCGACAGCGCGATGGTCACCTCGGTGACGTCGCCGACCGCGAGGACCTTCTGCCAGTCGGCCGCGGTGGTCTCCCGCCACACCACCTCGTAGCCGGCCAGGTCCGGCTCGTCGCCGCGCTGCCAGCGCAGCGTGGTGTCATTGGTGAGGTTGGTGGTGACGACGGTGACCCGCTTCGGGGTGCCCGGCGCCTGGGCCAGCGACCAGAGCGTCGCGCCGTTCACCCGGGCCACCCGGGTGATGTAGTCGAAGTCGCAGAACTCCGGCAGGTCGCCGTACTGGACGCCGTCGACCACCCGGACGTCCTGGTGCTGGTGGGCGAAGTCCTCGGCCGGCTCGGTGAACCGGCCCGCCGGCCAGCCCTCGCGCAGGAACGAGATGTGGTCGCTGCCGCGCAGGTAGCGGTCCCGGCGGTAGATCACCCGGACCCGCATCCCGGTGGCCCCGTTGTCCGCGACGTCGGTGACGAACCGGGCGAGCTGCCGGGACGGGGAGTCGTTCTCGCCGCCCACGGACTGCCGGGTGCTCGCCTCGGACGAGGTCTCCGCCGTCGGCACCCCCTCGGCGAAGAGCCGGACGCTACGCGGGTCCCGGGTGCCGTCGTCGGCGGTGCTGCTGCCGATGATGTCGTTGCTGAACATGCCCTGCACGTCCGCGCCGGCCGCCTTGAGCTGCTTCGCCAGGTACGTCGAGCCGTACAGGTTCTGCTCCTCGCCGGCGACGGCGGCGAGGACGATGGTGGCCTCGGTACGCCGGGTGGCCAGCACCCGGGCCAGTTCCAGCACCACCGCCACGCCGGAGGCGTCGTCGTCGGCGCCCGGGGCGTCGCTGACCGCGTCCATCACGTCGGTGGCGCGCGAGTCGTAGTGGCCGGTGATCACGTAGACCCGGTTCGGGCTGGAGTCGCCACGCAGGGTGGCCACCACGTTGGTGATCCGGGTGGGGGTGGGGATCCGGGTGGCGGGCTGCTGGACGTACGACTGGAGTTCGACGGTCATCCGGCCGCCGGAGGCGGCGGCGTACCCGGAGAGCTGCTCGTAGATCCAGTCGCGGGCGGCGCCGATGCCCCGGACCGGGTCGTCCTGGCTGGAGAGGGTGTGCCGGGTGCCGAACGCGGCCAGCCGGCGTACGGTGGCCTCGATCCGCGCCCGGTCGACCTCGCGCAGCAGCGCGGTCAGTTCGCGGCCGGGCTGCTGCGGCTTTGCCGGATGGCCCGGGCCGGGCGGCACGACGGCCTCCTCGGCGGCGGCGGGGCCGGCGGCGACGGTGGCGGCGACGGTGGCGGCGGTGGCCGCGGCGGAGGCGGTCAGGAACGTGCGCCGGGTCGACCTCGTGGGGCGCCCGTGTCCGGTGTGGCGGTCCATCACCGAATCCTGCCCGGATGCATGCATCTCTGTCTATCTTCACGCGACGGAAGCAGTCGGCCTCCGACCCTACGTTTGTCGGCCGTGTCGGCGGGAACGGGAGCGGGCATGACGAAACCTCGTGTGGTGATCGTGGGGGCCGGGTTCGCCGGATACCACGCGGCGAAGACGTTGAGTCGGCTGGCCGCCGAGCGGGCCGAGATCGTTCTGCTGAACACGACCGACTACTTCCTCTACCTGCCGCTGCTGCCCGAGGTCGCCGCCGGGGTGGTCGAGCCGACCCGGATCTCCGTGCCGCTCGCGGGCACCCTCGACGGGGTACGGGTGGTGATCGGCGAGGCGGACCGGGTGGACCTGCAGAACCGCTGGGTCGGCTACCGCTCCCCGGAGGGCGACCACGGCCGGCTCGCGTACGACCGGCTGGTGCTCTCCGTCGGCAGCGTCAACAAGCTGCTGCCCATCCCCGGGGTGACCGAGTACGCGCACGGCTTCCGCGGCCTGCCCGAGGCGCTCTACCTGCACGACCACGTGGTCCGTCAGATCGAGCTGGCCGAGCTGACCGAGGACCCGGCCGAGCAGCGGGCCCGGACCACCTTCGTGGTGGTGGGCGCCGGCTACACCGGCACCGAGGTCGCCGCGCACGGGCAGCTCTTCACCGACCGCCTCATCGCCCAGCGTCCCCACCTCAAGGTCCGCCCGCGCTGGATGCTGCTCGACGTGGCGCCCCGGGTGCTGCCCGAGCTGGACCAGCGGATGTCGGTCACCGCCGACCGGGTGCTGCGCCGGCGCGGGGTGGACGTGCGGATGGGCACCTCCGTCTCCGAGGCCACCCCGGACGGCGTCATGCTCACCGACGGCGAGTACGTGCCGACGTGCAGCCTGGTCTGGTGCGTCGGGGTACGCCCCGACCCGTTCGTCGCCGAGCTGGGACTGCGTACCGAGAAGGGGCGCCTGGTGGTCGACGAGTACCTCAACGTCCCGGGCTGCCCCGAGGTGTACGCCTGCGGCGACGCGGCGGCGGTGCCCGACCTGAGCCGCCCCGGGCAGATCTGCGCGATGACCGCGCAGCACGCGCAGCGCCAGGGCAAGCTCGCGGCGCACAACATCGCGGCCTCGTACGGGCAGGGCACGCGGAAGCCGTACAAGCACTACGACCTGGGCTGGGTGGTCGACCTGGGCGGCAAGGAGGCGGCGGCCAACCCGCTGAAGCTGTCGCTGTCCGGCCTGCCGGCGAAGGCCGTCACCCGCGGTTACCACCTGTTCGCCATGCCGGGGAACCGGGCCCGGGTGGGCGCCGACTGGGTGCTCGACGCGACGTTGCCCCGCCCGGCGGTGCAGCTCGGCCTGGTACCGGCGAACGCGGTCCCGCTGGAGAGCGAGTCCCCCGAGGTGGTCGTCCGCGGCCGCTGACCTCCGCCGTCCGGCGCGGACGGACTCCGCCGATCATGGAGTCATGGACTTTCCGGTTTGTCGTCTGCCGCACCTCGTCGCCTCAGCCGTGGCAGGTGGAGCCGCCCGCCCGCGCCGGTCGCCGGCGGGGGCAGGGCGTGCCCGGCGGGGGTGAACTCGCGCAGCAGGATCTGCACGATCCCGGCGGCCGGGATGGCCAGCAGGGCGCCCACCAGGCCCGCCAGTTCGGCCCCGAGCAGCACGCTGATCAGCACGGCCAGCGGGTTGAGCCGTACCGCCCGGGACATGATGACCGGTGCCAGCAGGTGGTTCTCCGCCTGCTGGTAGACGATGAAGAAGCCCAGCACCACCAGGCCGGTGGTGGGGGAGTGCACGAAGCCGGCGGCGGCGGCGATGATGGCGCCCAGCGTCGCCCCGACCAGTGGGATCAGGTCCGCGATGGCGACCAGCAGGGCGATCACCGCGGCGAACGGGACGCCGGTGAACAGGAGCACCAGGAAGGTCATCCCGCCGAGCAGCACGCTGATCAGCAGGTTCCCGCTGAGGTAGCCGGTGATGGTGCGGGAGGATTCGCGGCCGATCCGGCGCAGCCGCTCCGCCCGGCGGTCGCCGGCCAGGGTCAGCGTGGTGTCGATGATCCGCGGCGCCTCCAGCACCATCAGGTAGGCGAGCACCACCACGGTGACGAGCCCCGCGACGGTCTCGACCACCCCGCGCAGCACCCCGACGGCCGGCTGGCCGAGGCGGGAGCCGAACTGTTCGAGCTGGGCGGCATGGGAGACGGCGAGCTGGCGGAGGTGGAACCGCTCCAGCAGCCGGCCGACCGGACCCTGGCCGGCGCGGGTCTCCCGGAGCAGCTCGGGTGCCCGTTCGGCGAACCGGCTCAGCTCGTCGACCAGCGGGACCAGGATCACCGCGGCCAGCGCGGCGAGCAGTACGAAGGTGGCCACGAAGACCAGCAGGGTGGCCAGTGCACGACGCCGGACGAACCGGCGTTGCAGCCGGTCTACCAGGGGATTCAGGGCGACCGCGAAGAACGCCGCGACCAGGATCCAGATCAGCACCTGTTGGGTCGCCCGGATCAGCGCCAGGGCGATCAGGGTGGCGAGCACCAGGCCGATGACGATCAACGTACGCCGGGCGGTGGACCGGTCGTCGGCGTTGCTCATCCGGCGCGGCTACCCGCGCCCGCCTCGGGGAAACCACGCCGGCCGGGGACCCCGGAACCGGCCCGTCGATCACTGGCCCTCGCGCCCGAGGGCGAGCCGGCGTCGGGTGGGCGGGTCAGCCGCCGGCGAGGCCGGCGTCGGTGGCCGGGCGGGCGCCGGCGACGAACGCGTCCAGCTCCGCCCCGTGCAGCACGCCGCCGGGCACCGGGTCCCTCGCGACCCGGGCGGCGAGTCGGCGTACCGGGAGCCGGTCGGGGTGGTGGGCGGCGGCGAGCACCAGGTTGCCGTAGCGCCGGCCGCGCAGCATGCGCCGGTCCGCGACCAGGCAGACGTCGGCGAAGACGGCGCGCAGCGTGGCCACCTGGGTACGGGAGAAGACCAGCGGCGGCAGATCGGTGACGTTGACCAGGTAGACGCCGTCCGGGCGCAGCACCCGGGCCACCTCGGTGACGAACTCGACGCTGGCCGCCTGCGGGGGCATCTGGGCCGCCCGGTAGACGTCGGCGAGCACCAGCTCGTACCCGCCGGACGGCGCGTGGGTCACCGCGTCCCGGGCGTCGCCGACCTCCACGGCCACCTCGGCGGGCGTCGGCGGCAGCTCGCGGCGCACCAGCTCGACCACCGCCGGGTCCCGCTCGATCACCCGCTGCGGGGAGCCGGGCCGGGCGGCGGCCAGCCAGCGCGGCAGGGTGAGCGCCCCGCCGCCCAGGTGCAGGGCGGTCAGCGGCCGGCCCGGCGGCGCGGCCAGCTCGACCACCGCGGCCATCCGGCGGACGTACTCGAAGTGCAGGTGCCACGGGTCGGCCACGTCCACGTAGGACTGTTCCACCCCGGCGGCGAGCAGCGTACGCCCGGTCGGCCGGGCCCGGTCCACGACGATCTCCAGCCGCTCCGCGCTCCCCACGGCGGGCAACGGTACCCGGTGCGGGCCGGCGGGCGGGGTGCCCGCCGGCCCGGGGCGGCTCAGCCGGCGTTCACACCGGCACCCGCCTCGTCGATGGCGTCGTCGACCCGCCGGGCCAGGTCCACGTCCAGCGCGGTCACCCCGTCGACCTGCTGGGTCTGTACGGTCAGCACGGCGCTGTCCGCGTCGGGGCGGCCGATCTGCGGGCCGCGTCCGGTCTCGCCCCGGAGCTGGTCGAGGCGGTCGAGCACCCGGTCCAGGTTCCCCGCCGGCAGTTCGATGGTGCGCACCAGCGACTGCCGGTCGCTGGACCAGTACGGCAGCCGGGCGAGCGCGTCGCGCAACTCCTGCTCGTCCAGGGGCGCGGTGGCGGACGCCGGGCCCACCAGCCCACCGCCGGGCGACGGCGGCGCCAGCAGGTCCCGCAACCCGTCCGGTACGCGCAGCGACTCGACCAGGTCACCGTCGGCGTCGGCCAGCGCGGCCAGGGTCGCCTCGGCCTGGTAGCGCGCCTGCTCCGGGGTGAGGCGGCTGCGGCGGCCCACCTCGGCCAGGAAGCCGGGCAGGTCCCGGTGCCGTCCGACGCCCTCCACCGGCACCACGTCGTGCAGCTTCAGCGGCACCGCTTCGAGCAGCCGTTCGCGCGCGACCTCGTCCAGCGCGCAGGCGAGGGCGAGCACGGTCGCCTCGGCCGCCACCTTGGCGGTGGAGAAGTCCACCCCGGCGCGCCGGCTGACGTCGTCGACGAGATCCCGGTAGCCCAGCGTGGTCACGCGCCCGCCCGGGGCCTCGTCGGGCCGGGGCCGGGGGCGTTCCGGTACGCCGGCCGGCGGCGGCGCCGGACCGCCGCGCGTGGTGTTGGGCTTGTGCCGCCCGGCCGGCGGCGGGCCGGACCGTTCCCGCTGGTCCAGCGAGGTGACCTGCTTGGACGCGCTCAGGCTGGCGCCGGTCTGGCTGGGCCGCCGACCGCGTTCCCGGGCCTCCCGCGCCAGGGTCCGGCGGCGCTGGTTGTCGCCCTCCATCTGCTTGCGCATCGTCGCACCTCGTTCCTCGTCGGTTCCGCCTTCCGCGGCCCGCCTTCCCGGCGCCGCCGGGAAGGAAACGGCTGCCGTCGGCGGCCGGCGAGCTTCACTCGCCGGGGGTGAGGGCCGCTCACCCCGCGGTGTTCCACGATCGGGGTGGACCGGAAGACTTCCGACGCACGCGGAAGGGAAGGTCGTCATGAAGAGGATCATCGAGATCGTCCCCGCCCGCCCCGGCTGGTACGCACGGTGGCAGGTCACCCCGGAGGCCACCCGCTGTTACCCGGTGACGCTGTGGGCGCTGCTCGAAGAGGCTGACGGGACCGGCCGCGAGGTGGTCGGCGTCGACTGTGTGGGGCAGTGGCCCGGAGCGGACGACAACGAGGCCGGTGCCGACTTCGTCCGCTATCTCTTCCAGACGCCCGACTCCGGCACCCCCGACGACGCCGCGTCGCCCACGGAGGCGGAGCTGCGCGAGTCGGGGCCGCGCCGGCAGCCGGTCCCGGCCTCCTGAGCCACCCTCCCCGGCCCCCGACCCCTGGTCCCAGGGTCGGGGGCCCTCCCCTGCCCGCGCCGTGTCCCGGCCGGGTCGGCGGGCCGTGCCGGTGTCCGGGTCGACCGGTCCGGCCGGGGTGCCGATGTCGTGGCACCGGTGGTGGCCGGGAAGGCGCGTATACTTGCCGCGCTGCAAACGTCCGTCTTGCGGTAGGAGCGGGAGGGGCCACGGTGACGTTCACCGTCACGTACGGCCAGCGGGTCGGGGGCGCGGCCCGCCTCCGGCTCGCCGGCGAACTCGACCTGGGCACCGCCGCGGAGCTGAACGCCGCCATCGACCGCCTGGTCGCCGAGGGGCAGCGGGAGCTGCTGGTGGACCTCACCGAGCTGACCTTCTGCGACTCGACCGGCATCGCCGCGTTCGTCCGCGGCGACAACCGCGCCGCCGCCGTGGGCGGCTGGCTGCGGGTCACCGGGGCGACCGGCCGGGTCGCCCGGGTGCTCCAGGTGACCGGGCTGGCCGACGTCCTCCGCTACGAGGGGGAACGGCCCGACCGTCCGTGATCGGTTAGATTTCCCGCCAACGGGTGGCCGCCCGGTTCCTGGCGTCGAGACGAAGCAGGTGTCCCTTGGGTCCACGCACCCCGAGCCCCGTGCGCATCCTCGTGGTGGACGACGACCCGGGCGACGTCCTGATGATCGAGGAGGCGCTCGTGGACTCCGACGTCGAGAAGGTCATCGACGTGGTCAACGACGGCCAGGAGGCGATGGAGTTCCTTCGGCGCGAGGGGCGACACCGCGACGCCCGGCGCCCCGACGTCATCCTGCTCGACCTGAACATGCCCCGGATGGACGGCCGGCAGGTGCTCGGCGCGGTCAAGCAGGACGTCGACCTGCGGACCATCCCGATCGTCGTGCTGACCACCTCCAACGCCGACACCGACATCGTCGGCAGCTACACGTTGCAGGCCAACGCGTACGTGACGAAGCCGATCGACCTGGACGACTTCAACGACGTGGTGCACCGTATCGACGAGTTCTTCGGGCGTGTGGTGGTGCTGCCGAAGCGTTCCTGAGCCGCCGGCGCTCGGATGCTGAACATTTTTGGCGAACCGCCGCGGCCGTGGCCGCCACCCAGGAACATCGTCAGGTGGGGGAAGTGACACCAGCTGCCTGGGGGGCGACAGTATGAGTTTCTCCGTCGTTGACACCGGTTACGACCAGCGGCAGGTGGACTCCTGCCTCGATGAGCTGGGGCTCCGGTTGGTCCGGCTCGCGGCGCGCGCGGAGAGCGCCGCCGGCGTCGGCCGCGAGTGGGACCGGATCCGGCAGGAGGCGACGCAGCTCTGCGACTTCCTGCGCCGGCGTGCCGTGCCGGGCGACGAGGCGGCCGTGCGGGCCGGTGCGGCCATCGTCGAGCGGGAGGCCGCCGAGCTGCTGGCCCGGGCGCGCGGCGAGCTGGACGCCGCCCGCGAGGAGGCCCGCCAGGTCCGCGAGCAGGCGTACGCGGAGGCGCTGCGGGCGCGCCGCGACGTCGAGGCGGCGCTGCTGGCCCGCCGGCGGCGGGAGGCCCGGGTGGAGGAGATCCTGTCCGGGGTACGCGGGGAGACGGTGCCGGCGGACACCCCGACCGCCGCGGCCGGGGTGCCGGCTACCCGGGTGGCCGCGGCCGCTCCCGGCGACCCCGCGACCGGGCCGACCGAGCGGAGCGCAGCCTGAGCCTCGGCTCAGACCAGCGCGGCGACGACGGTGGTGGCGCGCTCCTCGTGCTGGGCGTACGCGTCGGGGTAGGCGGAGACCTGCACCGCCTGGGCCGCCTCGGTGAGGCTGAGGTCCGCCCAGCCGGGCACCTCGGCGAGCGCCGCGAAGAAGGCGCGGGCCGCGTACGCCGGCTGCATCAGCTCGGCGACCGTGCCCCAGCCGCTGCTCGGCCGCTGCTGGAACAGCCCTACCGAGTCGTGGTCGGAGCCGCTGCCCTGGTGCGGGTAGTTGTACGACTCCGGCAGCACGTCGCTGGCCAGGTTGTAGAGGTTGCTCTCCTGCATGGCGGTGGCGACGGCCACGACGAGCGCCCGGCGCGGCAGGTTCATGGCCCGTCCGGCGTCGACGATCACCTTGGCGTTGTCCATCTGGCGCTGGTCGAGGCCGGCGACCGGGCGGGGGCGCGCCGGCCGGCTGGGCTTCTTCGTCGCCTGCCTGGTGGGCTTCGGGCTCGGGGTGGCCGTCGGGCTCGGGGTGACCGGGACGGCCGCCACCGGCGGCGAAGTGCGCGTGAAGTCGCGGGAGGCGCGTTGCTCGGCAACGGCGCGGTCGGCCAGCGCCTCGTGGACCGGCTCGTGGCGCTGCCCGTTGTCCCGGGCGCCGACGACGCCGATCACGCCGAGGCAGCAGATCACGCCGGCCGCGAGAGCGATCCGGGCGGGCGTCGACGTGAGCGGGCCACGGCGGGGCGGTGCGACCCGGTGTCGCCCGTTCCTCCGTTCGGCCGATGTGGGGTCCATCGGCTGGCCACAGACGCAGGTCACGGTCAGGTTCTGCTGCGGGGGGTGGTCGGGGTGCACCCGCCGAGGCTAGAGAGCTTTCCGGCGCGGGCCACCGGGGTGATTGGTGGCTTGCGCCACAATTTGCCATGATCCACCCCCGCATTGCGCTCAGCGGATGACGAATGCCGTGCGACTGGCTTTTCGGGTTTGTCGGTAATAGCGGAAAGGGCGGATCGGGACGGTCTTATGATCCATCTCCCGGTGGCTCGCCTCGGCATCCACCGTTCGGCGGACGGGCACCCCCGCCACCTGGGGCGCGGCTCCTCGGCGGAGCGGCCGGGACGGCGGCGGCCCGGATCTGCCGGGATCCCGGCAACCGGGGGCCTCCCCTCTCGATACGATGCGGGCGGTGACGCAGAAGGCCGATGAACGGGCCGCCGGCGATCCGGCCGGTCGCCGGGGCCGGCGGGGGCTGGTGGTCACCGTCGTCGCCGTCCTGCTGGCCGTGCTCATCGCCGGCCACCGCGCGGTGCCCAACGTGCACGGCGTGGGCAGCCTGGTCGACAGCGCCACCCCGTTGCTCGGGCTGGGCGTACCCCTGCTCGGGCTCGCGGCGCTGCTGCGCCGCTCCCGGCTCGCGCTGCTGGCGGTGCTCGTCCCGGCGGTCGTCTGGGGCACCCTCTACGGCCGTGCCTGGCTGCCGCCGGCGGCTGCCGCCGGGCCGGCCTCGCTCCGGGTGGCCAGCCAGAACCTGCGCTCCGGGAACCCCGACCCGGCCGCCACGGTCGGCGCGCTCGCCGCCACCGACGCGGACCTGATCGGGTTGCAGGAGGTCGACGACGACGACCGGGTCGACGCCGCGCTGCGCCAGCGGTATCCGCACCGGGCCGCGGTGTCGACGGTCGCGCTGTGGAGCCGGTGGCCGATCCGCGACTCCGTCGGCGTGGACACCGGCCTGGGCTGGGACCGGGCGCTACGCGCGGTGGTCGCCGCCCCGCAGGGCGACCTCGTGGTGTACGTGGTCCACCTGGGCTCCGCCCGTGCCGGGCACACCGCCACCCGGGACGAGACCCTCGCCGCGCTGGCCGCCACCGTGCGGACCGACGACGCGTCCCGGCTGGTGGTGCTCGGCGACCTGAACACCGCCACCACCGACCGGGTGTTCGTCCCGCTCACCCGGCTGCTGCACGACGCGCAGGCCGAGGCCGGGCAGGGGTTCGGCTTCACCTGGCCGGCGGAGCTGCCGGTGGCCCGCCCCGACCACGTGCTCTACCGGGGGCTCACCCCCACCACGGCGGGCGTGCTGCACACCCCGGACAGCGACCACCGGGCGGTGACCGCCGCGTTCCGCTGGTGACGGGTCAGCGCCGCCCGTTCTCGGCGGGGGTGACGGTGAGCCGGTGCCGGCTGGTGTCGCCGCTGGAGAACGGCCAGAGCCGGTCGGCGTAGGCGACCAGGTCGGCCAGCTGCCCGCGGGTCAGCCCGGCGGAGGAGATCTCGGCGTGCACGTCGGCCCGGTACCGGCCGTCGTCGTCGCGGCCGAGCTTCGCCTCCGCGGTCACCTCGACCGTGTGCGCCTCGTCGGTGATCTCGGCGGCCGCCTCCACCGCGGCGTGGTGCAGGCAGGACGCGAACGCCGCGGCCAGCAACTGCTCGGGCGTCAGGCCGGTGCAGTGCGGCGCCAGCGGGGACGCCAGGGCCGTGGAGAGCCCGCCGTCCTCGGTGCGTACGTGACCCCCCGCGGCGGTCGCCGTGGCCTTCTCCGGCAGCCAGGAACTCGGATTCGCCATCGCGTTCCTCCCGTCACTCACCCGCCCGGCTACCCGGCCCCCGCACCGCGAAACAGGCCCGGTCCCATGGAGTCAGCGGCCCGCACCGGTCGGACCCGCGTCGGCGGCCATCGCCTCGGTCGCCTCGCCGGCCGCCCGGTCGGTCCACGGGGACACCGGGGCCGGACGCCGCCGCGGCGGCGTCACCAGCATCGGCACGTACACCCGGGCGTCCACCGCCTCGGCGAGCAGCAGCGCGGCCATCAGGCTGGTCGGCCGGGTCACCGGCGCCTCGGCCAGGCAGCGCCGGCACAGCTCGGCGATCTCGGCCGGCAGGCCGGGGATCTCCGGCAGCGGCTCCGGTGGTCGGCGTCGGCGCGCGCCGAGCAACTGGGTGGTGCTGCCGGCGGCGTACGGGAGCCGGCCGGTCAGGCAGTAGTAGAGCAGTACGCCGAGGGCGTACATGTCGGCGGCGGGGGTGGCCGGCTGCCGGTCGAGCTGCTCCGGCGCCAGGTACGCGGGCGTGCCCACCACGACGCCGTCCGGGGTGTGGTCGGGCGCCCCGGCCGGGGCGGCGATGCCGAAGTCGAGCACCTTCACCCCGGACGGGGCGAGGATGACGTTCGCCGGCTTCACGTCGCGGTGCACGATGCCGTGCGCGTGCGCGGCGGACAACGCGGCGCTCACCTCGGCGCAGACCCGCGCCGCGATCCGCCAGTCCAGCGGACCGTCCCGCAGGTGCTCGGCGAGCGTCTCGCCCTCGGCCAGCTCCATCACGATGTACGGCACCTCCCGGCCGTCCGCCGCCGCGGCCGTGCCGAAGTCGTGCACGCTGGCCACGTTCGGGTGCACGAGGCGGGCCGCGGAGCGGGCCTCCGCCCGGATCCGGTCGACCGAGGTGATCTCTCCGGCCAGCCCCGGGGAGATCAGCTTCACCGCGACGGTCCGGTCCAGCACGAGGTCGTGCGCCCGCCACACCTCCGACATCCCGCCGACGCCGACGCGCCGTTCGAGGTCGTACCGCCCGCCCAGGGTTCGCATCGACCTCTCCTCGTCCCGCCCCGCCCGGGGAACCGTTCCCCCGGCGTCGCGGATTCGCGGTACCCCCGCCCCGAGCAGGGCAAACCGCCGGGAGTTTCGCGGTGCGGGGGCGGCCGTCCCGGGGTAGCTTCCGGGCAGCGGTGCCGTGCCGGGGCGGGCCGGCGGAGGAAGCGGAGGGCAGCGGTGGCTCTGGTGCGCGTACGGTTCGTCGGCGGGCCCGCCGACGACCTGGTCCGGGACCTGCCGGCCGACCCGGCCGGGGCGCCACCGCAGCGGTGGATCATGCGCCATCCGGGCCGCCCCGCTCCGGGCGGCGGCGAGGCCGACCACCTCTACGAACGGGACCACCGCGACGGCTGGGGCACCTGGACCATGCGGTACGTGCGCACCGAACCGTTCGGCGCCACCGAGTGAACCGGTCCGGCCGGCCCGGACCGTCACCACCCGGCCCGCCGGGGCCGCACAGCTGGTACACAGGATCGGGACAGGCTCGGCACAGCGGACCCGCCCACGATGGGGGACATGGTCATGGAGGGGCAGGCCGCGCAGGGCCGGATCGAACTGCGCCGACCGGACGGCGAACCGGTGCGCGTACTCGTGGTGGACGACGAACCCACGCTGACCGACCTGCTCTCGATGGCCCTGCGCTACGAGGGCTGGCAGGTGACCACGGCCGGCAACGGGATGGCCGCGATCAGCGCCGCCCGGCAGTTCAGGCCGGACGCGGTGGTGCTCGACGTCATGCTCCCGGACCTGGACGGTTTCCAGGTGCTGCGCCGGCTGCGCGAGGACACCCCGACCGTGCCGGTGCTCTTCCTGACCGCCAGGGACGCGGTGGAGGAGCGGATCGCCGGGCTCACCGTCGGCGGTGACGACTACGTCACCAAGCCGTTCAGCCTGGAGGAGGTGATCGCCCGGCTGCGCGCCCTGCTGCGCCGCTCCGGGTTCGCGGTCGCCACCCGCGAGGAGGCCGTGCTCACCGTCGGCGATCTCACCCTCGACGAGGACAGCCACGAGGTACGCCGCGGCGGCGACCTGATCACCCTCACCGCCACCGAGTTCGAGTTGCTGCGCTACCTGATGCGCAACCCGCGCCGGGTGCTGAGCAAGGCGCAGATCCTCGACCGGGTCTGGAACTACGACTTCGGCGGCCAGGCCAACGTGGTCGAGCTGTACATCTCGTACCTGCGCAAGAAGATCGACGCGGGCCGCGAGCCGATGATCCACACACTGCGGGGCGCCGGGTATGTCCTCAAGCCCGCGGAGTGAGCGGGCCGGACGGCTGCGTGGCTGGCTGGCCGGCTGGTCGCTGCGCCGCCGCCTGGTGCTTTCCGTGGTGGCGCTGCTCGCCCTGGTCAGCGTCGGCATCGGCGGCCTGACCACGGTCGCCCTGCGGCACTTCCTGGTGGCCCAGGTCGACAACCAGCTCACCGGGGACCAGCCGCGCCGGCAGGACCGCCGGACGTCCCCGTTCGACCTGCCCCAGTGGCGGGAGGGCAACGTCCCCCTCGGGGTGCCGCCCGGCTTTCCGCAGGACTCCATCTCCGCCAAGATCGTCAACGGGCGGGTCGTCCAGGCCAGCCGACTGACCGCCGCGAACGCCGTCCCGCTGTCGGCCGGCGAGGTGACCGCGCTGACCCGGGTGCCCGCCGACAGCCGGCCACACTCCGTGGCCCTCGACGATCGCGGGGACTACCGGGCGGTGGCCCGCCAGGTGCCCGACGGCGACGTGCTGGTCTTCGCCATCCCGCTCGCCTCGGTGGAACAGACGGTCATGTGGATGATGGTCGCCCAGGCGGGCGTGGTCACCGCCGGGCTGCTCATCGCCGGCAGCCTCGGCGCGCTGATCGTCCGGGCCACGCTGCGCCCGTTGAACCGGGTCGCCGCCACCGCCAGCCGGGTCACCGAGCTGCCGCTGGACCGCGGCGAGGTGGCGCTGTCGGTCCGGGTGCCGGCGGCCGACACCGATCCACGGACCGAGGTGGGGCAGGTGGGCGGCGCGCTCAACCGGATGCTCGGCCACGTCGCCGCCGCGCTCGCCGCGCGGCAGGCCAGCGAGACCCGGGTACGCCAGTTCGTCGCCGACGCCAGCCACGAGCTGCGTACCCCCCTGGCGGCGATCCGGGGATACGCCGAGGTGGCCCGCCGGGGTCGCGACGAGGTCCCGCCCGACGTGGCGCACGCGCTGCGCCGGGTGGAGTCGGAGAGCACCCGGATGACCAGCCTCGTCGACGACCTGCTGCTGCTCGCCCGGCTCGACTCCGGCCGGCCCCTCGTGGCCGAGCCGGTCGACCTCACCGCCCTCGTGGTGAACGCGGTCAGCGACGCGCACGTGGCCGGCCCCGAGCACCGCTGGGAGCTGGACCTGCCCGACGAGCCGGTCACCGTCACCGGCGACGGGCACCGGCTGCACCAGGTGGTGGCCAACCTGCTCGCCAACGCCCGGGTGCACACCCCGCCGGGCACCACGGTCACCACCCGGCTCGCATCGGGGGCCGAAGGCGTCGTGCTGAGCGTCACCGACGACGGCCCCGGCGTCCCGGCCGAACTCCAGCCGGAGGTCTTCGAACGGTTCGCCCGCGGTGACAGCTCCCGGTCCAGGGCCCACGGCAGCACCGGCCTCGGCCTGGCCATCGTGGCCGCCGTGGTGGAGGCCCACCACGGGCGGGTCGAGGTGTCCAGCCGTCCCGGCCGTACGGTCTTCACGGTGCTGCTGCCGCGATCCACAGCCGACGCATAGGCCGTTCATGGGGCCGGGCCAGCGGCCCGAACGAGGCTGGCCGGCATGGACAGAACAGAGAGCCTGCTGACCGCGCCCACGCCGCAAGCGGCGGCCACCGACCCGGCCCCCGCCCCGGAACCGCTGCCCACGACAGTGGCGCGGGCGCCGTCCGGGCCGCCCCGCCGCGACCCGCGCTGGGCGCGACCGGCCCTGGTCGGACTGTTGCTGGCCACCGCCCTGCTCTACCTGTGGGGCCTGGGCGCTTCGGGCTGGGGCAACGCGTTCTACTCGGCGGCCGTGCAGGCCGGCTCGGAGAGCTGGAAGGCGTTCTTCTACGGCTCCTCCGACGCGGCCAATTCGATCACGGTCGACAAGACCCCCGCCGCGCTGTGGCTGATGGCGCTCTCCGTCCGGCTCTTCGGCCTGAGCAGCTGGTCGATCCTGGTGCCGCAGGCGCTGCTCGGGGTGGCCTCGGTCGGCGTCCTGTACGCCGCCGTCCGCCGCTGGTACGGCCCGGTCGCCGGCCTGGTGGCGGGCGCGGTGCTCGCGGTCACCCCGGTGGCCACCCTGATGTTCCGGTTCAACAACCCCGACGCGCTGCTGGTGTTCCTGCTGGTCGCCGCCGCGTACGCGACGACACGCGCGATCGAGACGGCGAGCACCCGGTGGATCATGCTGACCGGCGCGCTGGTCGGCCTCGGCTTCCTCACCAAGATGCTCCAGGCGTTCCTGGTGATCCCGGTCTTCGCCGGCGTCTACCTGCTGGCCGCGCCGACCGGCTTCTGGCGGCGGATCCGGCAGTTGCTGCTGTCCGGGCTGGCGGTGCTGGTCTCCGCCGGCTGGTGGGTGGCGGTCGTGGAGCTGGTCCCGGCCAGCGCCCGCCCCTACATCGGCGGCTCGCAGCACAACAGCATCCTGGAGCTGACCCTCGGCTACAACGGCCTGGGCCGGATCACCGGCAACGAGGAGGGCAGCGTCGGCCCCGGCCGGATGGGCGGCGGTGGCGGTGGTCCGTTCTCCGGGCAGACCGGACTGCTGCGGATGTTCGACGCCGAGGTCGGCGGGCAGATTTCCTGGCTGCTGCCGGCCGCGGTGCTGCTGCTGGTCGCCGGGCTGGTGCTGGCCGGTCGGGCGGCGCGTACCGACCGGACGCGGGCGGGACTGCTGCTCTGGGGTGGCTGGCTGCTGGTCACCGGGCTGATCTTCAGCCTGATGTCCGGGATCTTCCACCCGTACTACACGGTGGCCCTGGCCCCGGCGGTCGGCGCGCTGGTCGGCATCGGCGTGACCCTGCTGTGGCGGGCCCGAACCAGCCCGGTCGCCTCCGGCGCGACCGCCGCCGGGTACGTGCCGGCCGTCGCGTCCGGCCCGCTGCCCCCGATCACCGGCGTCCCGGCCCCGCCCGCCGCGTCCGACCCGGTGCCGCCGGTCGCCGGCATCCCGGCCCCGCCCCGGTCGGACGCGACCGCGCCGGCCGGTGCCCGGACCGTCCCGGGTCGGCGCCGGGCGCTGGCGGCCACCACGACGCTCGCCGTCACCCTGGCGGTCACCACCTGGTGGTCCTGGCGGCTGCTCGGCCGCAGCGTCGACTGGTACCCGTGGCTGCGTACCGTCGTGCTCCTGGTCGGCCTGGCCGTCGCCGCGCTGCTCGTGGTCGTCGACCGGCTGCCCCGCCGGGTGGCGCCGCTGCTGTTGGCGCTCGGCGCGGCGACCGCTCTCGCCGGCCCGGTCGCGTACTCCATCCAGACCGCGTCGACCCCGCACACCGGATCGATCCCCAGCGCCGGCCCGTTCGTGGCGCGCGACTTCGGCCCCGGCCGTGGCGGGTTTCCCGGCGGCGGCCAGTTCCCCGGCTTCCGAGGGGGCGGCGCGACCGGCGGCGAAGGGCAGGCCGGGCTGTTCCCCGGCCAGAACGGCGGCACGAGCCAGAACGGCCAGTTCCCGGCCTTCCCGGGTGGCGGTCCGAACGGCCAGCTCCCGGGTTTCCCCGGCGGCCAGAACGGCACCGGCCAGAACGGCGGCACCGGGCAGAACGGTGGGTTCCCCGGTTTCCCGGGTGGCCAGGGGCAGTTCCCGGGCGGCGGCCGGTCGGCGCGCGGCGGCGGCATGGGCGGGCTGCTCGACGCCCGTGAGCCGAGCGCGGAACTGAAGGCGCTGCTGACGGCCGACGCCGACGGATACACCTGGGTCGCCGCGACCGTCGGTTCGAACAACGCCTCCGGCTACCAGCTCGCGACCGAGCGGCCGGTGATGCCGGTCGGCGGCTTCAACGGCAGCGATCCGTCCCCGACCCTGGCCCAGTTCCAGCGGTACGTCGCCGACGGGAAGATCCACTACTTCATCGGCGGCGGCGGGTTCCGCGCCAACGGCGGCAGCAGCGCCTCGCAGGAGATCGCCACCTGGGTCGCCGACAACTTCTCCGCGCAGACCGTCGACGGCGTCACCGTGTACGACCTGAGCAGCGGAAGGGAGGGCTGACCGTGACCTGGACGAGCGAACCCCGGGCCGCGGTGCAGGCCCGACCGACGACGCCGACGGCCGTACTGGACGTGGTGGTTCCCGTCTACAACGAGGAGGCCGACCTCGGGCCCTGCGTACGACGGCTGCACGCCCACCTCACCGCGCACTTCCCGTACCCGTTCCGGATCACCGTGGCCGACAACGCCAGCGTCGACGGCACCCTCGCGGTGGCCGAGGCGCTCGCCGCGGAGCTGCCCGAGGTGAGCGTGCTGCACCTCGACGCCAAGGGCCGGGGCCGGGCGCTGCGGGCCGCCTGGTCCGCCTCACCGGCGCCGGTGCTGGCGTACATGGACGTGGACCTCTCCACCGACCTGGCGGCGGTGCTGCCGCTGGTGGCACCGCTCATCTCCGGCCACTCGGACCTGGCCATCGGCACCCGGCTGGCGCGGACCAGCCGGGTGGTCCGGGGCGCCAAGCGGGAGGTGATCTCGCGCGGCTACAACCTGCTGCTGCGCGGCACCCTCGCGGCCCGCTTCTCCGACGCGCAGTGCGGGTTCAAGGCGATCCGCGCCGACGTGGCCGTCCGGCTGCTGCCGCTGGTCCAGGACACCGGCTGGTTCTTCGACACCGAGCTGCTGGTCCTGGCGCAGCGGGCCGGCCTGCGCATCCACGAGGTGCCGGTGGACTGGGTGGACGACCCGGACAGCCGGGTGGACATCGTCGCGACCGCCGTGGCCGACCTGCGCGGCATCGGGCGGCTGGGCCGGGCGCTGCTGACCGGAGCGCTTCCCCTGGCGGAGCTGCGCGAGCAGCTCGGCCGGGCGCCGTTGCACCCGCCGCCGGCGCAGGTGCCGGTCGGGCTGCCCCGGCAGCTCGTACGGTTCGCCGCGGTCGGGGTGGCCAGCACGCTCGCGTACCTGGTGCTGTTCGTGCTGGTCCGGGGTCCGCTCGGGGCGCAGCCGGCGAACCTGCTGGCGCTGCTGGTCACCGCGGTGGCCAACACGGCCGCCAACCGGCGGCTCACCTTCGGCGTCACGGGCCGCCGCCACGCCGGCCGGCACCACCTCCAGGGGCTGCTCGCCTTCGCCCTCGGCCTGGCCCTGACCAGCGGTTCCCTGGCGCTCCTGCACGCCGCCGTGGCCACCCCGCCCCGGACGCTGGAACTGGCCGTGCTCATCGCCGCGAACCTCGCGGCCACCGCCCTGCGCTTCCTCCTGCTCCGCCTGGCCATGCACCACCGCAGCCCCTGACCGTCCCGCCCCACCTCGTCCGGCCGATCAGGAGGTTGTTGTCGCGACCCGCCGGAAGGCCCGACCACGACGTCGTGATCAGCGGGGTCGGTGGGCGCGTGGCAGGGTGGGGGAATGTATCGGGAGGGGGCGGCGGCGGGGATCCCCGGGGCGGTGGTGTGGGAGAGCATCGCCGCCGGTGGGGCGGCGACCCGGGTGCTGCCGGACGGGTGCCTGGACCTGCTCTGGTCCAGCCGGGCCGGCCTGCTGGTCGCCGGTCCGGACCGGACCGCCCACCTCTCCGGCAGCGCACCCGGCGAGCGGTGGGTCGGGCTACGCCTGCCACCCGGCACCGGACCCGCCGTCCTCGGCGTTCCCGCCGACGCGTTGCGGGACCGCCGCGTCCCGCTCGCCGACTTGTGGGGCCGCGCCGCCGTCGAGTTGGCCGACCGGCTGGCGGTGACCGTCGAGGCCGACCACCCGCGACGGCCCGGCGTGGCGGACGCCGCCGCCCCGGGTCGTGCCGGATTTTCGGCCGGGCCCCCGTCCCCGGGTCGTGCCGGGTCGTCGGCCGGGCCCGCCGTG
Source organism: Micromonospora narathiwatensis (assembly GCF_900089605.1). NCBI lineage: Bacteria > Bacillati > Actinomycetota > Actinomycetes > Micromonosporales > Micromonosporaceae > Micromonospora > Micromonospora narathiwatensis. The sequence continues at coordinate 1,409,386 of NZ_LT594324.1, forward strand.
CCGGCCACCGGTGTGGCGCCCGACTGGCCGGGCCGCACGGAGCCGGTGGCCGCCGCGCTGGAGGCGGTCGCGGTGGCGCGGCTGCGGGCCGCCGGCGGGCCCGACCCGCTCGGCGCGCGGGTCGCCGCCCGGCTGGCGGCCGGGGCCACCGTGGCGGCCACCGCCGCCGAGGTCGGCCTCGGCGCGCGGGCGCTGCACCGACGCAGCCGGACCCTCTTCGGGTACGGCCCGAAGACCCTCGCCCGCATCCTGCGGATGCGCCGCGCCCTCGACCTGGCCCGCGCCGGCACCCCGTTGGCCGAGGTCGCCGCGCTGGCCGGGTACGCCGACCAGGCCCACCTCACCCGCGAGGTGAAGGAGTTCGCCGGGGTGTCCCCGACCCACCTCCTGCCCGCCCGCCACGCCTGACGGGGGTGCCGGCGTCAACCAGGTGTCCTCGCTACAGCGGGGCGAACAGGTCGACGCCGTTTCCGTCCGGGTCGTGCACGACCGCGTACCGCTGGCCCCAGACGGCGTCCCAGGGCGGCAGGTGGCCGTGGTGGCCGGCCGCGGTCAGTTCGGCGTACCAGCGGTCGACCTCGGCGGGGTCGGCACAGCGGAAGGCCAGGTTAACCCGGGGGCTTCCGGTCGCCGGGGTGTGGTCGGGGTCGAAGGTGCGGACCATCTCGACCGTGTCCCACGCCAGCCGGACGCCGTTGTCCAGGGTGATCTCCACGTGTGCTTCGCGCTCCGCGCCGGGCGGGATCGCCAGCCCGAGCCGGCGGTAGAAGTCCAGAGTGCGGCCCATGTCGGTGACGGCCATGCCGATCAGGTCGAGATGCGGTGTCATGGCCGCAACGGTAGGGGCGGGCGGGTCGGGGCGTCTTGAACGGAACGGACGTGGGTGGAGTGTCGGGTGTGCCCGACACCGCCGACTTCGGCGGCGTACGGTGGAGGGCAAGTCCGGCTTAAAGGTCGAAAGCCCCTATATCGGGCCGGCCTTCATCAACGGCGAGGGAAGGGGGCAGCCGTGACGCACCTGGCCTACCTGGATGCGGGTTCCGGCAGCCTGATCGTGCAGGCGGTGGTCGGCGGGGTGGCCGGCGCGGCGGTGGCCGCCAAGCTCTACTGGCGACGGCTGGTGGCCCGGTTCCGCCGGCAGCCCACCGACCGGAGCTGACCGGCGTGGCCGTCTCCGACGCCGACGCCCGGGTGGAGCCGGGCTCCTTCCGTGACCCGGGCAACCGGGTCTTCCACCGTCGCGGCGAGGTGCTGCGCGGCCTCGACGAGCGGTCCACCCGCGACTGGCGGGCCCTCGCCGCCAGTGACTTCTTCCGGGACCTGCTCGCCGCCGGCAAGGTGTGCGGCACCGAGGAACTGCTCCCGACCCCGGTCGACCTGCCCTGGGCCACGGTGCTGCGGCACGAGCGCATCCCGTTCGTCTCGCACCCCTACGAGTGGTCGTACGGGATGCTGCGCGACGCCGCGCTGCTGCACCTGGAGGTCCTGCGGTCGGCGGTGACCGCCGGCTTCACCACCAAGGACGGCTCGGCGTACAACCTCCAGTGGCGGGGCGCCACGCCGGTCTTCATCGACGTCGGCTCGTTCGAGCCGGCCCGCGACGGGGAGCCCTGGGCCGGATACCGGCAGTTCTGTCAGACCCTGCTCTATCCGCTGCTGCTCCAGGCCCACCTCGGGCTGGACTTCCAGCCCTGGCTGCGGGCCCGGATCGACGGCATCGAGCCGGAGCAGATGCGCCGCCTCTTCTCCGGCGCCCGCCGGCTGCGCCCCGGCGTACTCACCCACGTCCACCTGCACGGCGCGATGCAGGACCACCACGCGCACGCCAGCACCAGCGACGTCCGCGCCCAACTGCGGGCCGCCGGCTACTCCCGGGAACTGGTCCTGGCGACCGTACGCGGCCTCGAGAAGCTGGTCCGCCGGCTGGACGTCCGGCCGGGGGAGAGCCACTGGTCGGACTACCAGCGCACCTGCGCGTACTCGGTGCCGGACCGGCGGGCGAAGGAGGACTTCGTCGACCGGGCGGCGGAGGTGACCGTACCGGGGCTGGCGCTCGACCTGGGCGCCAACGACGGCCGGTACGCCCGGATCGCCGCCCGGCACGCCGACCACGTGGTCGCGGTCGAGCAGGACCCGACGGTGGTCGACGCGCTCTACCGCGTGCTGCGCGACGAGCGGGAGCGGCGGATCCTGCCGCTGGTGATGGACCTGGCCGACCCGTCGCCGGGCGGGGGCTGGCGGGGTGTCGAGCGGGCCGGCTTCGCCGACCGGGCGCGGGCCGACCTGGTCCTCGCCCTGGCGCTGGTGCACCACCTGGCGATCGGCCGGAACGTGCCGCTGGTCGAGGTGCTGGACCAGTTCGCCGGGCTGACCGTACCGGGCGGCACGCTGGTGGTGGAGTTCGTCCACCCCGAGGACCCGATGGCCCGGCGGCTGCTGGCCAACAAGCCGGACGGGCTCTTCCCGGACTACCGGCGCGAGGGGTTCGAGCGGCTGCTCGTGGCGCGCGGCCGGATCGTCCGCCGGGTCGAGCTGCCGTCCGGCACCCGGACGCTCTACCAGGTGGTGACAGGTGGCTGAGCAGACTCTCGCACCCCCCGAGGTACGCCCGGTCGCGCCGCCGCCGTCCGGCCGTCGCGGCGACTGGCGCGACGAACTGGGCCGGCTGCTGGAGGTGGTGGCGCTGGTCGGGCTGGTGGTCACCCAGCCGCTGCTGGACGTGCTGGGCCACAGCCCGGACTTCTTCCTGTTCCACCGCGCCTCCCCGGCCGACGTGCTGCTCCTGGTGGCCCTGATCGCCATCGCGCCGACCGTGCCGTTCGCACTGCTCGGCGCGGTCAGCCTGCTGGTCGGCCGGATCGTCCGGGCGGTCGTGCACACCCTCGTGGTGGGGCTGCTGCTGGCCGCCCTCGCCGTCCAGGTGGGACGGCACACGACGCCGCTGCGTGGCGCACCGCTGCTGCTGGCGGCGGGCGTGGTCGGCGCCGCCGCGGCGGTCGCGCACCGGCGCTGGCGGGCCCCGGGCCGGGTGCTGCGGCTGGCCGCCGCCGGACCGGTGGTCTTCGTCGCCCTCTTCGCCTTCGCCTCGCCGGCCTCGGCGGTGGTGCTGCCGAAGGGCCACGGCGGGGCCGCCGGGGTGGCCGGCGCCGGCGCCCACCCGCCGGTGGTCATGATCGTGCTGGACGAGCTGCCGCTGGTCTCGCTGCTCGGCCCGGACGGGCGGATCGACGCCACCCGGTACCCGCACTTCGCCGAACTCGCGAACGGCTCGACCTGGTACCGGAACGCCACCGGGGTGAGCGGCTGGACGCCCTACGCGCTGCCGGCGATGCTGACCGGCCGCTACCCGGCCGAGTCGGTGGCCCCGCACTACTCGCAGTACCCGGACAACCTCTTCACCGCCCTCGGCGGGCTGTACGAGATCAAGGCCGAGGAGAGCATCACCCGGCTCTGCCCGCCCAGCCGCTGCGAGCAGCCGGCCAGCCCGGAGCAGGGGCTCGGCGTCCTGGTGCGGGAGAGCGGCAAGCTGCTGCGCCAGGTCGCCGCGCCGGTGGACAGCCGGATCGACCCGGAGAACTCGTACCGCGAGCTGACCCGGGCCGAGGCGGGGCTGGACGCCGCCGAGCCGGTCCCGGCGGACCCGAAGTTCCGCTGGGACGCCCTGAACGCCAACCAGCCGGCCCGGTTCACCAGCTTCCTCGCCGGGCTGCGCCCGTCGTCCCGGCCCACCCTGCACTTCCTGCACCTGCTGATGCCGCACGCGCCGTGGGCGTACCTGCCGTCCGGTGCGCAGTACGCCGCGCCGGAGGACCTGCCCAACGACGGTGCCGGCTGGGTCGACCTGGCCCGCCAGCGGCACCTGGCCCAGCTCGGCTACACCGACCGGCTCATCGGCGAGACGCTGCGTACGCTGCGGGCCAGCGGGCTCTACGACAAGGCCCTCATCCTGGTCACCGCCGACCACGGGGTGAGTTTCCTGCGGGACTGGCAGGGCCGGGGGATGGACGCCATCAACCACGCCGCCGACCAGGTCGCCTGGGTGCCGATGTTCCTCAAGGAGCCCGGCCAGCAGGCCGGCCGGATCGACGACCGGAACTGGCAGCACGTCGACCTGCTGCCCACCATCGCCGACGAGACCCACGTCAGCGTCCCGTGGCGGGTGGACGGCCGCTCGGCGAAGCAGGCCCCGCGCGAGCAGGCCGAGAAGCTCTTCTACGACCGCCCCGGCGAGCCGGTACGGATCGGCGGCGGGGTGCCGTCGTCGCCCGCCCCGGTCGCCCCGGACCCGTTGGTCGGCACTCGGGTCGGCGACAAACCCGCCGGCGGTACGGCCACCGTGGCGAACCTCGCCGCGTTCCGCGCCGTCGACCCCGCGACCGGCGAACTGCCCGCCCTGGTGTGGGGCACCGTGCCCGCCTCGGTGCCGAACGGGACGAAGCTCGCGGTGGCGGTCAACGGCACCGTCGGCGCGGTCGTCCCGGTCGTCCCGCCCGACAAGGGGGGCCGACGGTTCGCCGCCTTCCTCCCGGACGACCGGCTCTTCGCCGCCGGGGCCAATCGCCTGGACATCTACCGCGTGGGCGCCGACGGTAGCCTGCGCAGCCTCCGCCTGTCCTGACCGCTTCCACCCCGTTCATCAGCCTGCCCGACCACCCCGGCTTTCGCCGGGGTGGTCGGGCGTGCACCGGGTTTCCGAGCCCGCCGGTCGGGAATCGGGTGACGCATACCTCACCACCGAACCACCACGAGCGGTGTCCTCCAGACCGTAAGTACGGTAAAAGCGAAGGCAACTCAACGAAGATCTTGCCGGCGAAGCGAGGAACAGATGACGGAAGTCAAGCTCGACCACCCTGGTGGCCAGCTGTCGATGCCGGTGCAGTCCGCGGTCGAGGGCCCCGGCGGAATCAAGGTGGGCACCCTGCTCAAGGAAACCGGGATGACGACCTACGACCCCGGTTTCGTGAACACCGCGTCCTGCTCGTCCGCGATCACCTACATCGACGGTGACGCGGGCATTCTGCGGTATCGGGGCTACCCGATCGAGCAGCTGGCCGAGAAGTCCTCCTTCCTGGAGGTCTCGTACCTGCTGATCTACGGCGAGCTGCCGACCCAGCAGCAGCTGACCGAGTTCAGCGAGCGGATCCGGCGGCACTCCCTGCTGCACGAGGAGATGCGCCGCTTCTTCGACGGCTTCCCGCGCGACGCGCACCCGATGGCCGTGCTCTCCTCGGCGGTCAGCGCGATCTCGACCTTCTACCAGGACAGCCTGGACCCGTTCGACTCCGAGCACGTGGAGATGTCCACGGTGCGGCTGATGGCGAAGGTCCCCACCATCGCCTCGTACGCGTACAAGAAGTCGATCGGCCAGCCGCTGCTGTACCCGGACAACTCGCTGGGCTACGTCGAGAACTTCCTGCGGATGACCTTCGGCGTGCCGGCCGAGCCGTACGAGGTCGACCCGGTGGTGGCCCGGGTGCTGGACATGCTGTTCATCCTGCACGCCGACCACGAGCAGAACTGCTCCACCTCGACCGTGCGCCTGGTCGGCTCCAGCAACGCCAACCTCTTCGCCTCGGTGTCGGCCGGGGTGAACGCGCTGTTCGGCCCGCTGCACGGCGGGGCCAACCAGGCCGTGCTGGAGATGCTCCAGGGGATCCAGGCCGACGGCGGCGACGTCCGCTCCTTCGTGCAGAAGGTGAAGGACAAGCAGGCCGGCGTGAAGCTGATGGGCTTCGGCCACCGGGTCTACAAGAACTACGACCCGCGCGCCGCGATCGTGAAGAAGGCGGCCCAGGACGTGCTCGGCCGGATGGCCAAGCCGGACCCGTTGCTGGACCTCGCGGTGCAGTTGGAGGAGATCGCCCTCGCCGACGACTTCTTCGTCTCCCGGCGGCTCTACCCGAACGTGGACTTCTACACCGGCCTGATCTACAAGGCCATGGGCTTCCCGACCAAGATGTTCACGGTGCTGTTCGCGCTGGGCCGGCTGCCCGGCTGGATCGCCCAGTGGCGCGAGATGATCAACGACCCGGAGACCAAGATCGGCCGTCCGCGGCAGATCTACACCGGCTACGCCGAACGGGACTACGTCCCCGCCGCCGAGCGCTGACCTCCGGCTGACGACGAAGGCCGCCGACCCCGCACGGGGCCGGCGGCCTTCTCGCGTACGAGGTGTGCGGGTCAGTGGCTCTTGTGGCCCGTGCCTCCGGTGACGGGCAGGTTGCCGAGCACCCGGTTGATGATGTGGATGCGGGCGTCGGCGGCCCGGTAGTCGGCGCAGACGGTGTCGGCCTTGTCGGCCAGCCGGGCGGTCGTCCCGCCGCCGGTGACCCTGATCTTCGAACCGGCGAGCGTGGTGACCTCGCCGGCGGCCTCCAGGTCGGCCAGCGACAGCGATCCGGCGACGAGGTGCTCGCGGAGCAGGTCGCGCAGCTTGTCCTTCTCGGCGATGAAGAGCTTGTCCACGTCGTCCTCGGAGAACTGCGCCTCGAACGCGTCGTCGCTGGGGGCGAGAATGGTCACCCCGGACGCGCGGTGCAGCTCGTTCGCCAGGCCGGCGGCCCGTACCGCCGACTCGAACGTGGTGAGGACGGGAATCCACTGCAGGGCCGCCTCGGGGGGCTCCTTGGTCAGCGATGCCGGGTTGCCCGGCTCGGTGCCCGTGGGCAGCGCGTCACACAGCGGCCCCTGGATGGCGACCGCCGCGGGCGCGCCCGCACCGCCGGCCGCTGCGGCCGCGCGGCTCTCCGACCCGCCGTCGGAGCAGCCCGTGCCGGCAAGCGTCAGGGACAGGCCCACCGCGGCGAGCGCGGCCAGCCGGCGTCGTGCACCGGGACGGCCCGGCCGACGAAGACGGGATGGTGCGGTGACGAACTGGTCCACTGCGTCTTCTCCAGGTCAAATTTGGCCGTACCGGCCGGACCGGCCCGAAGGCCGGCCCAGCCGGTACGACGTTCAGCGGGTTACAGACCGGCGCACTGGCCGCTCTTCGGACCCTGCACCGAGTTGGCCACCTCGAGGTTGAACGGAGCCGCGGCGTTACCGGCGCACTGCAGCGGGCCGGTAACCGTGTTGGCCGCCACCAGGGGCGCGCCGCCGCGGTTGTTCGACACCTCGACCGGGCCGGTCACCTTGGCATCGACGACGACCACCGGGCCGGCGGTCTCCGTGATCCGGACCGGGCCGTCGAACGTGCTGTTGGTCAGGAAGACACCCGCGGCGCCGTTGGCGTCCACCGGGCCGGTGAACGACGAGCCGGTCGCGACCAGCGTGGCGCCCGGCTGGACCCGGACCGGGCCGGTTACCGTGACGTCCTGCAGGCAGGCGAAGCCGGAGACGGTCAGCTTGCCGTTGTGCTTGCCGGTCAGGGTCGGGTACACCCGCTCGCCGGCCACCAGGTTCTCGGCGCCCTGCCCGTCGAGCAGCAGCGGGATCAGGCCCCGCTCCGGCTGGGTCAGCGGCACGACGTACCCGTCGGCGGTCTTGACGACCTGCCAGCCGTGCGAGGCGAGCCGCTCCGCGACGGTGGTGCGCAGGCCGGCCGGGCCGTCGGTACGGGCCCCGTTGTACTGCTCCTCGGTGAGCTTGTACGCGCACGGCGCGTTGTCGAGGATCTGGTTGGCGCCCGGGGCGTCGATCGGCGGCGGAGCCTCGCCCGGGTGCGGGGCCGGGTGGGCCGGGATCGGGCGGGACCCGCGGAAGACGATCCGGCCGGTGTTCGACACCTGGAACTTGATCGCCTCGGCCCGCGCCGTGGTGATCGCGTTCAGGTTCGCCCGGTGGTAGTCGAGGAACTGGTTGAACGTCCACAGCCCGGAGAAGGTCTTACGCCGCCGGTTGTTCGCCGTGTTGCCCTCGTCCGGGCGGGTGGTGCCGCCGGAGCTGCGCAGCTCCAGCAGCGAGTTGACGACGTTCTTGAGCCCGGCCGTGTTACGGAGGATCGTCTCCTCGCTCAGGCCCACGGCCCCGCCGCCGGAACACCCGTACGGGCACGGCCACCAGCCGTCCTTGGCGCCCTGGGTGTACATGTGGCCCTCGATCATGTGCTGCGACTCGTCGAAGATCGACTGGGCCACGTTCTGGTGCCGCGGCGGCAGCATGGGCAGGTCACCGGCGTTGGCGTTGCCGAACTCGTGCCCGTCGTAGCTGGCCACCGGGTGGTAGTCGCGCAGCATCCGCACGAACGCGGCGTTCTCCGGCTGGCGGATCAGCGAGTAGTCCCGGTTCAGGTCCTGCCCGGTCGAGTTGCCCCGGGTGTTGGCCGCCCGGCCGTCGCCGTTGATCGTCGGCACGATCAGCACGGTGGTGTGCGACAGCAGGTCGATGGTGCGGGCGTCGTTGCTGAAGGCCAGCTGGCGCGCCATGATCAGGCAGGCTTCCCGGTCACCGGGCTCGTTGCCGTGCACGTTGCAGTTGATCAGCAGCGGCGAGGTGGCCGCCACGGCCGCCGCGGTGGCCGCCGGCTTCGGGTAGCCGAGGACGAACATGTTGATCGGCCGGCCGAGCACGGTCCTGCCGATCTCGGTCACCCGGACCCGGTCGCTGGCCGCCGCGAGCGCCTCGGTGTAGGCGTACTCGTTGACGTCGCTCGTGTACTGCGCCGCCAGGGTGGTCTCCCACTGGGTACGCAGGTTCTCGCCCGGCACGTTCGGGTCGCCCCAGGGGGCCGAGGTGGCGCCGGAGATCGGCTCCGAGTACGGCTGCGCGGTGGTCCCGAAGCGGGCGCGAACCCGCCACTGGAACCGGACGCCCGGGTTGAATCCCGAGTCGGCGAAGGTCGGCGACTCGTTGTTGATCTGGCGGTTCGGCCGCCAGACGCCGGTGATCACGGCAGCGCCGGTCGCCGACCCGTCGTCGGCGATCGGGGTGCGCTCGATCTGGTAGTCGGTGGCGCCGTCGACCGGCGTCCAGGCGAGGGTGGCGTAGCCGTCACCCTGCACGACCGACAGGTTCTGTACCTGGTTCGGTTCGGCCTGGGCGGCGACGCCGGCCGGTTCGGCGTAGGCGGGCGCGGGCGCGACCGCTGCCGCGAGGGTGGCGGCGAGCAGGACGGAGAAGATGGTCGTCCGTCTGTCTCTCATGGATGCTCCAGAACAGGTGGGATGACACGGTGCGGACAGCACACGCCAGCCGTCCCGTCCACGAGCGAGCGTCCGAGATTTCTTGAGGATGATCTGAGAATCGATGGGAATCCCACGGCCGCCGGCTAGCTCGGCCGTAGCCGGTAGCCCACCCCGCGTACGGTCTCCACCAGGCCGGCGTCCGCGAGCTTGCCGCGCAGGGCCGCGACGTGCACGTCGAGGGTGTGTCCGGCCTTCCACGTGGTCTGCCAGATGTCCATCAGCAACCGCTCGCGGGACACCACCGTGCCCGCCTGCCGGGCCAACGCCATCAGCAGGTCGAACTCCTTGCGGGTCAGGCTCACCTCCCGGCCGGAGAGCCAGACCCGCCGGGCGTTGAGATCGACCCGCAGGTCGCCGACCTCCAGCGCCGTCTCGGCCCGCGCGGCACGGGCCGTCCGGCGCAGCACCGCCTCGATCCGGGCCTGCAACTCCGCCATGGAGAACGGCTTCACCACGTAGTCGTCGGCGCCCGCCCGCAGCCCCGCCACCCGGTCCCGCTCCTCGGACCGGGCGGTCACCGCGATGATGGCGACATCCTCGTTCTCCCGGCGGATCTGCCGGCACAACTCCAGGCCGTCCCGGTCGGGCAGGTTGAGGTCGAGCAGCACGAGGTCGACGGGTCCCGCCGTGGCCGCCTCCGCCACGGTCGTGGCCGGGATGACCGTGTAACCCCGGCGGCGCAGCGCGGCGCCCAGCGCGGACGCGACTCGTAGGTCGTCCTCCACCATCAGCACCCGCACCCGCGTCTCCTCGGCCGTCGTCCCGACAGGTCCACGCGAGTCTGTCCGATGGGCACCGGCCGTGACCAGCCCGGACGCAAGATCGTGACCGCACGACGACGCGCCTCTGCCCGTCTCGGTGATCTCTGCGGCCGGGCCGCCGCCGCACCGTCAGCGTAGGCCGGCTCCGGCGAGCAGGTTGCCGTCCGGCACCGGGGGCAGGGCGTTGCCGACGGCCATCCGCAGTTCGGCCCGCTCCGCGGTGAACGCGGCGTCCCTGGCGATGGCGGACGCGTACGTGGCGGCGGTGCGGGAGGCGATGGCCGACCAGGCGTACCGCTCGTGGACCATGGCGCGGGCACGGCGGGCGAGGGCGCGGGCCCCTTCCCGGTCCGACAGCAGCGCGTGCACCGCCTCGGTCAACCCGTCCGGGTCCTGCGGGGCGAAGGTCATCCCGGTGACGCCCGGCTCGACGATCTCGGCGAGCCCGCCGGTCCGCGTCACCGCGAGGGGCGCGCCGGCGGCGGCGCCCTCCAGGGCCACCATGCCGAACGGCTCGTAGATGCTCGGCACGGCGAAGCAGTCCGCGGCGGCGATCACCGCGGGCAGGTCGGTGCCGCCGAGGAAGCCGGGCAGGCTCACCGCGCCGGCCAGGCCGAGCCGCTGCACCTCGGTCTCCAGGACCGACCGGTACGGCCCGTCGCCGACGATCACCGCACGCAGCCCCGGGTGCCGCTCGCGCAGCGCCGGCAGCCCGGCGAGCAGGTGCTGTACGCCCTTCTCGTAGACCAGTCGGCCGGCGAAGGCGACCAGTGGGCCGTCGCCGCCGAAGCGGGCCCGGGCGGCGTCCACCGCCGCCGCCGGCACCCGCCAACGGTGCGGCTCGACCCCGTTGGGGACCACGTCGACCCGCCCGGCCGGGACGTCGAACAGCGCGGTCACCTCGTCGCGCATGTATCCGGAGCAGACGATCACCCGGCCGGACTCGCTGGCCAGCCAGTGTTCGACGCCGTGGATGGTGCGGTTCATCTCCTCGGGGAGCCAGCCCTGGTGTCGGCCGGCTTCGGTGGCGTGGATGGTGGTGACGAGTGGGATGTCGAGGTGTTGGGCCAGGGTGATCGCGGTGTGGGCGACGAGCCAGTCGTGGGCGTGGATGACGTCGTAGTGGCTGGTTTGGGTGGCGCGGAGGGCGGTGCGGGTGAGGGTGTGGTTGAAGGCCATGGTCCAGGGGAGCAGGGAGTTGGTGGTCAGGGGGAAGCGGACGGGGTCTTCGGGGGCGCGGAGGATGCGTACGCCGTCGGCGTATTCCTCGAGGGGTGCGCCGTCGGTGTGTCGGGTGATGACGGTGACCTCGTGGCCGGCGGTGGCCAGGGCGACGGAGAGGGCGTGCACGTGGCGGCCGAGGCCGCCGACGAGTACGGGCGGGTACTCCCACGACAACATCAGGATGCGGCGCGGCCGGGACGGCCCGCCGGCCGGCCGGGGGATCGTGGGGTGGGAGGGGAGGGTGGGCCGGTGGGTCCGGTCGGTCGCGGTGGCGGGCTGCTCGCCGACCCGCAGGAGGGTCACATCAATCTCCGTCCATGCATGCTGATCCGCGCCGGCGACACTGGCGGCGAGGGAAGCGCGGGGTGGGGGTGGCCGATGGGCCGGACGGACGGGCGGGCGCACACGTCCGACATCCAGGAAAGGCCATCCCGCGCGAATCCGCCATGGTGAAACGGGCGATCGTGATGGACGACACCCGAAGTTCGCGCCGGGCCCCAGGTGCGGCGAACGCCGCTGACGATTTCCGGTCATCGTGTCAGGGACATGTGCACCGGTCGGGTCTACAGTGGGTCTGAGCTGCTCCTTCATGATCTGTCGAGGACCTGTCCCGTCGCCCCGCTGGCTCCCACCGATTCCGTGGAGGCTGCCGCATGACCGAGTTCACGGTGTGGGCGCCCGAAGCCGCCCCGGTCCGGCGTCGCCTGCCCGGCAGCATCCGCTACGAGCTGCACGTCGGCGCCTTCACCCCGGAGGGCACCTTCGACGCGGCCATCGGCCACCTCGACCACCTCGTCGACCTCGGCGTCGACCTGGTCGAGCTGCTGCCGGTCAACGCCTACGACGGGGTCGCCCGGTACGCCCCGCCCCAGCCGGACGGCGGGCCGGACGGTCTCAAGCGGCTGGTCGACGCGGCCCACGCCAAGGGGCTGGGGATGATCCTCGACGTCGCCTACCACCACTTCGGGCCCCGGGTACGCCGCCGCTTCGTCGACGGCGTGCTCGGGTGGCTGCGCGACTACCACGTCGACGGGCTCCGGCTGGACGGCGTACCCGCCGCGCCGGGTTCCCGGCTCGTGGACGAGTTGACGGCGGCGGTCGAGTCGCTCGCCGTTCACCTGGGCCGGCCGCTGTCGCTGATCGCCGAGCCCGACCTGAACGGTCCGGCGCAACCCGCCCTGCCCACCCTGCTCACCGGGGACCGGGCCGCCCAGCCGCTCTCCGCCGGCCTGCTGCGCGTCGGCGCCACCCTGCTGATGACCGCGCCGCTCACCCCGACGCTGTTCATGGGGGAGGAGTGGGCGGCCAGCACGCCGCGGCAGCTCGTCGGGCGCGGCTGGCCGGCGGGAGCGACGCCCGACCGGGGGACCCTGGTTCGGTCCCGGCTGGACTGGGCCGAGCTGGACAAGCCCGAGCACCGCGAGATGTACGACCTCCACCGGCGGCTGATCGCCCTGCGCAGGAGCCGACCCGACCTGTCCGACCCACGGCTGAACCGGATCGACGTGCGGCACGGCGACCAGTTCCTGCTGATGCGCCGGGGCGAGTGCCTGGTGGTGGCGAACCTGGCCGGCAAGCCGCAGCGGATCAACCTGCCCGGCCGGGTCCGCAACGTGCTGCTGGCCACCGCGACCGGCGTCACCGTGATGCGCGACGGGATCGAGCTGCCGCCCGAGTCGGCGGCGATCGTCGCGCTCTGACCGCCGGACGGCCGGCTGCCGGCTTCCTCCGGACGGGCGGGGGCGGTCAGGGGATCGGCCACTCGTGGACCGGGCGGTTGCTGTGCATCAGGTCCACGTAGTGGCGCATCACCTCGCGCAGCGCCGCCGGGCGGTCCAGCTGGTCGGTCGACTCCAGCCGGTGCAGCGTCTCCACCTGCCAGGTCGCGCCGTTGCGGCCGGTCAGGCAGCGCTGCTCGACGATGCCGAGCAGCCGGTCCCGCTCGCCCGGGTCGAGGCCCCACCGGTCGAGCCCCTGGTGGGCCAGCGGCAGCAGCCGGCGCAGCACCAGCTCGGTCGCCGGCAGGTAGCCCAGCCCCGGCCAGAACACCTGGGCGTCGATGCCGTGCCGGGCACAGCTGGTGAAGTTCTCCTCGGCCGCGCTGAACGACATCTGCGACCAGAGCGGCCGGTCGGATTCGGCCAGCGCGCGGACCAGCCCGAAGTAGAAGGCCCCGTTTGCGACGGTGTCCAGCACGGTCGGGCCGGCCGGCAGCACGCGGTTCTCCACCCGCAGGTGCGGGCGTCCCTTCAGCACGTCGTACACGGGGCGGTTCCACCGGTAGACGGTGCCGTTGTGCAGGCGCAACTCGGCGAGCTTGGGTACGCCGCCGCTGGCCAGGGCCTCGGCCGGATCCTCCGGGTCACAGACCGGGAGCAGCGCGGGGAAGTAGCGCACGTTCTCCTCGAACAGGTCGAACACGCTCGTGATCCAGCGTTCCCCGAACCAGACCCGGGGGCGTACCCCCTGGGCCTTGATCTCCTCGGAGCGGGTGTCGGTGGCCTGCTGGAACAGCGGCACCCGGGTCTCCCGCCACAGCTCCCGGCCGAACAGCAGCGGCGAGTTCGCGCCGAGCGCGACCTGGACGCCGGCGATGGCCTGGGCGGCGTTCCAGTAGTCGGCGAACTGGGCGGGGTTGACCTGCAGGTGGAACTGGGTGCTGGTGCAGGCCGCCTCCGGGGTGATGGTGTCCGCGGTGACGGCCAGCCGCTCCACCCCGCTGATCGCGATCCGCAGGTCCTCGCCGCGGGCGGCGAAGATCTGTTCGTTGAGCAACGTGTAGCGCGGGTTCGCCGAGAGGGTGGCGGCGGTCAGGTGCTCGGGTCGCAGGGTCGGCAGGATGCCGATCATCACCATGTGCGCGTCGACCGTACGGGCCTTCTCCTCGGCGGCGTTGAGGCTGGCCCGCACGTTCTCCTCGAACTGCGCGGTGCCGGTGCCGGCGAGCCGGCGCGGGGCCACGTTGATCTCCACGTTGAACTGGCCCAGCTCGGTCTGGAAGCTGGGGTCGGCGACCGCCGCCAGCACGTCCGAGTTGCGCATCGCCGGCTGGGAGTCCTCGTCGACCAGGTTGAGCTCGATCTCCAGCCCGGTCATCGGCCGGTCCACGTCGAAGCGGGACTCGCGCAGCATCTCGGCGAAGACGTCGAGGCAGCGGTGGACCTTCTCCCGGTAGCGGGCCCGATCCTCGCGGCTGAAGGTGCGCGCTCCCACATCCTCGCCCATGGTCACCACCCTGTCACCGTTGGCTCCTCCTAACCTCGCACGGGACGGCGGGGCGGGGAAGACCCGAAGGACCGTTAACTACCCGATCGCGGGCAGCGTGATCCCCGCCGCGTCCGGCGCGTGTGTCGCGGTCCGGCCGGGCCGGCTGGCTAGCATGGCCGCCGAGGGTGGGAGGAGTGGCTGATGCGCGAGAAGATGGTCCGGCTGTTCGTGGCGGCGGCGATCGCCGAGGCCGGCTCCTGGGCGGCCCTGCTGGCCAGCATGGCGGTCAAGTACGGCCCGCCGCGCGACGAGATCGGCGTGCACGTGTTCGGGCCCGTCCACGGCGCGCTCTTCGTAGCGTACGGGATCCTCGTGCTCGTGGTGGCCCGACAGCGGCGCTGGTCCCTGGCGCACACGGCGGTCGCGCTGGTCTGCGCGGTGCCGCCCTTCGCCACGGTGTTCTTCGAGCGCTGGGCCCGCCGGCGCGGCCTGCTCGGCGAGCCGGCGCGGGCCGCGCGTCCGCTCAACCCGGTGGGCTGACCCACCCGGCGGGCCGGGCTCGACGCGCCGGCCGACCCCGGGCCGGCGCGGAGGTTCGGCTGGGCGCGGAAACTCAGGTGAGCGCCGAGCAGGCGGCGACGCCGAGCACCAGCAGCACGCCGAGCGCGGCCTGGAGCAGCAGCGGCGGGCCCAGGTGCGACCAGACCGTGGCGGTACGCGGGGTCAGCAGTTGACCGGTGGTGAGGTTGACGATCCGCTCGATCCGCTGCGGCAGGTCGGCGTCCCGCTGGGGGCGCAGGGTGAGCTGCACGTGGTCGCCGGGGTGCAGCGCGCTCTGCGGCAGGTGGCCGTGCAGTTCCACCTCCAGCAGCCGGTCCGCGGTGTCGCGCAGGCGTACCGGGGTGACCAGGTACTCGGGGCCCTTCTTCAGCTCCTTGAAGCGGCGCCCGCCGCCCCCGCCGCCGCTGCGCAGCACCCGGGTCAGCAGCCGTACCACGCCGGCGGCGGTCAGCACCGCGAGGAGCACCGGCTGGCCGACCCGCACCTCGCGCGGGTAGCCCTCCATGAAGCGGAGCAGCCGTCCGGTGACGATCCGCTCGGTCGGGTGGACGACGCGCCGGATGTGGAGGTCATTATCCATGGTCACCACCGAGAGTCCGGTTCCGTTCACTGATGGTAGCGGCTCTGGAGGTTGAAGGACGTGAATGAACTTGGTCACGCGGCCGGCGGCTCAGGTGACATCCCCGGTGGCGCGGGTATGCGTGCGGCCGAGCTGGAAAGGGGTCGAGCATGCAGCTGTCCTTCCTGCGTCCGCTCTACGACCGTCCCGGGCCGTGGTGCTCGGTGTACCTGGACGCCTCCCGGGACACCCACGACTCCCGTCCCGCGGTCGACCTGCGCTGGCGGGCCCTGAAGGGGCACCTGCTGGAGCAGGGCGCCGACCCGGTGACCGTCGACACGGTCGAGGAGGTCGTCCGGCGGCACGACCCGATGCCCGGCGACTACGGCCTGGCCGTGTTCGCCACCCGGGGTCGGGTGGTGCTCACCGAGTACCTGTCCGCGCCACCACTGCGGGACCTGGCCACCTGGGCCCTGGTGCCGCACACCATGCCACTGGTCGCCCAGCGGGGCGAGCAGGTCGCCTGGGTCCGGGTGCTGGCCGACCGGACGGGGGCGGACGCCGTCGCCGTCAGCGCCGGCGGGGTGCCCCGGCGGGCGCACGTCAAGGGGCGGGAGAGCTACCAGCTACGCCGGGTGAAGCCGGGCGGCTGGTCGCAGTCGCGCTACCAGCGCGCCGCGATGGAGGCCTGGCACCACAACGCCGGGGACGCCGCCGCGGCCACCGCCGAGCTGGCCGACAAGGTCGGCGCGGACGTGGTGGTGGCGGCCGGGGACATCCGGGCCACCGGCATGATCGCGGCCCAGCTGCCGGAGCGCTGGCAGGACGTCCTCGTCCGCACCGACGCCGGCGCCCGGACCGGCGGCGCCGACCCGGCCGCCATGGACGACCTCACGGTGCAGACCATCGCCGAGGTCGCCGACAAGCGGATAGCCGCCGCGCTGGACCGGTTCGGCATGCAGGAGGACGTCGGGGCGGGCCTCGACGCGGTGGTCGCCGCCCTGCAACGCAACCAGGTGGACACCATGCTGATCGTGGACGACCCCTCCGCGGACGGCGAACTCTGGATCGGCCCCGAGCCGACCGAGATCGCCACCGACCCGCGGCAGCTGGAGGCGATGTCGGTGGCCGACCCGCAACGGGTCCGCGCCGACGCCGCGCTGCTGCGCGCGCTGGTCGGCACCGACGCGGAACTCACCGTGCTCGCGCCCGAGGAGGCACCGGAACTCACCGACGGGGTCGGCGCGGTGCTGCGTTACGTCGACGCGAGCACGCCCGGGCGGGGAAATGGCTGACCGTACGGTCGCGGACCTGGTCGTCGAGCGACTGCGCGCCTGGCACGTACCCCGGGTCTTCGGCTCTCCGGGCGCGGCGATCGCCCCCGTGGTGGCCGCGCTGGACGCCGCCGGTGGGGACCCGGAGTTCATCCCGGCCCGGCACGAGGAGTCCGCGGCCTTCATGGCCTCCGGCCATGCCAAGTTCACCGCCGAGGTCGGCGTCTGCCTGGCCACCCAGGGCCCGGGCGCGGTGCACCTGCTCGACGGCCTCTACGACGCCAAGCTGGACAGCAAACCGGTGGTGGCGATCGTCGGCGAGGACGTCACCGGCCCGCTCGGCGGGGCGTACGAGGAGATCGGGCTGAGCCGGCTCTTCGGCGACGTCTGCCACCAGTTCGTCCGGTACGGGCGGCTGCCCGGACAGGTGCCGGCCCTGCTGGACCAGGCATTCCGTACCGCCACGGCGACCCGGAGCCCGACCTGCGTGGTGCTGCCGCACGCGTTGCAGGTGGCCACCGTGCCGGACCTGCAACCGCAGGCCGCCGGCGTGATGTCGGGCGTTCCCGGGGGGCCGCTGGCCCGGGTGCTGCCGCACGACGCCGACCTGGACGCCGCCGCCTCGCTGCTCACCACCGGCCGGCGGGTGGCGATCCTGGTCGGCCAGGGCGCGCACGACGCGGCCGCTGAGATCGTCGCGCTGGCCGACCGGCTGGGCGCGGGCGTGGCCACCTCGTTGCTCGGCAAGCCCGTGCTCGACGAGCGGCTGCCCTTCCACACCGGCGTGCTCGGCGAGGTCGGCACCACCGCCGCCGCCCAACTGATGGGCGGGTGCGACACCCTGCTGCTGGTGGGCACGAACGACCCGTGGACCGACTGGTTTCCGCTGCCCGGCCAGGTACGGACCGTCCAGGTCGACATCGACGGCCGACGGATCGGCACCCGCTACCCGGTCGACGTCCCGCTGGTCGGCGACGCCACCGAGACGCTGCGGGCGCTGCTGGCCCGGGTGCCGGCCCGACCCAACCAGCGGTGGCGGGGCGTCGTGGAGAGCGCGGTGGACCGGTGGCGGCAGACCGCCGCCGAGCGGGCCGCCGCGCCGGCCGAGCCGATCAACCCGCAGCGCGTGCTCCAGGAGCTGTCCGCCCGGCTGCCGCACCGGGGAGCCGTCGCCGTCGACGTCGGGTCGGTCATCTACTGGTACGCCCGGCACCTGGAACTGCCTCCGGGCGTCCGGGCCCAGCTCTGCGGCACGCTCGGCTCGATGGGCTGCGCCCTGCCGTACGCGTTGGCCGCCAAACTGGCCCGACCCGACGAGCCGGTGCTCGCGCTGCTGGGCGACGGGGCGATGCAGTTCAACGGCCTGGCCGAGCTGATCACCGTGGCGCACCACTGGCGGCGGTGGCGGGACCCACGGCTGGTCGTGCTGGTGCTCAACAACCGGGACCACTCCGGTGCGGGCGGTGACGGGCGGGGTCCCTTCGGTGCCCTCGGCGACCGTCGACCCGACGTGCCGTACGCCGGCTGGGCCCGGCTGCTCGGCCTGCACGGCGTCCGGGTGGACCGCCCCGAGCTGGTCGGTCCCGCCTGGGACGAGGTCCTCGCCGCCGACCGACCCAGCGTGCTGGAGGCCGTGGTCGACCCGGCGGTGCCGTTGGAGTCGCCGGAGCCGGCCTTGGCCGACCTGCGCGGCCTCGTCGCCGACGGGGACGCCGCGCGCCGCGTCCGGGATCGGATGCTGGACACCCGGATGACGGTGGAGGCGGAGGACCTCAGGTAGCGGGACCGCCGTCCCGCTCGGCGGCGCCCCCCGACGGGGCTCCGCCGATTCGTTCGTGCCATCAGCTCGACAGCCGGCACCGGACACCGTGCCGGCTCTCCGGCGGTCCCCCGCCCGTCGCCTACCGGCGTGCCGGCCCGCCGTCCCGGTACGGCCGAAACCCGTCCCGCACTCCGGTTCCCGCCCTGGGCGGCGGGCCACGGTGCCCTCGACGTGCCTGGGTTCGGTGCGCGGCTCGGACCCTGCTGCGGGACACCCGAGGATTGGACCGGCCCGTGGGGTGATGCCCGTTTAGGCCCCATAGGGACGGGAAGTCGGGCCGCGTGGTGAGCGAACGAGGCAAGGTGGGGCCGGTGCGGAAGGTGTCCGTGGGGCAGGTGGGCGACGGCGCGAGCCTGGCCGGCGACCGGGTGGTGGCGGCGGGCAGCGCGGCCCGGGTCCTGGTGGCGGCGACGGTGCGGGCGCTGCGCGGCGACGACTGCGCCGACCTCGGCCACGCCACCCCGCTCTCCCGGTTCACCGGCGCACCCGAGCCGGTGCGGCGGGCCGCCGCGGCCCGGGCCGCCGGCCGGCTCGCGCTGGCCCCGGAGCAGGTCGCCGAGGTGGACGCCGAGCGGGTGGCGACCTGGATCGTCGACCAGTACCCGTCCCACCGCTGGCCCGGCGTGCTGGTCGGCTCGCCGCACGGCGCGGCGGCCCACCTGGCGGTGGCGCTGGGCGTGCCCTGGCTGCCCGCCGGGTTCGAGATGACGGTGCACTGGACCCGTGGCGCGGTCGACCGGCCCCGGGCCGCGCTCGACCACGGCGCCGCCCTCGCCGGCCGGCTGCTCGCCGGCAACGGTGCCGTGCACGTCCGGCAGGTGCACTGCCCGGCCAGCCGGGGCGCCTCGGCCGGCGCCACGGTCGCCCTCGCGGTGCGGTGGCGCGCCCTGCCCGGGGCGTACGCCCGGTTCCTGGCCGAGAACCTGGCCCCCGGCGCGCCCGTCCTGCTGCTGCACGACGCCCGTACCTGGCCGGTGCTGGACGAGGGGCGGGGGCACAGCTTCCAGCTCGGCTCCCCGGTCAGCGGTCTCGATCCGGTCGACTTCCACCCCGACGCGCCCGCGCTGCGCCAGGTGCTCCGCGCGGCCGGCGGCGACGGGGCGTGCTGGGAAGCGCCGGACGTCTCCTGCCCGGCCGCGTACGCCGAGAACGGGGTGGAGCCCGGTTTCGAACACAGCGCCCGGTACTGGACCGGCCGGCACGGACATCCGTTGCACCGGGTGCTCGTCCCGCAGCCCGACGCGTTGAGCGCCGCCACCGCCGACCTGTACCGGCGCTGGCTGCGCCGGGCGGGCAAGACCGGCGACCGTCTCGTGGTCGAGTGCGGTCGGCTGCTGGACCCGTGGCAGGTGATCCGGGCCGGGATGGTGCCGTACTGGTGCGAGAACGCGACCCGACGTCGGGTGGAGGGGGTGGAGTGGTGGCTCGCCGGCAGCGAGCCGTTCAGCTCGGTGGACGTGCTGCCGGAGCCGCCGGGCGTCCGGTCGCCCGCGCTGGCCGGCCTGCCGCAGTGGCTCGCCGTGGCCGGCTTCGGGCTGCGCCGCCGAGCGCTGGACCGGGGGGTGGCGCGCGGCTACCCGGTCGCCTCGGTGCCCACCCGGCGGGCCACGGAGGTGCTCCGCAACCAACCGTACGACCTGCCGGTCCCGCCGGCGCTGCGGATGGCCGACGCCCTCGCGGCGCTCCGGGACGCGGGCGCCCACCAGGGGCTGCTGGTCTCCTGACCGCGCCGACACCAACCCCGGCGAAACATCCTCGCGATCCTGCGGTCCGTGATTGAGTACCTACGGAGCGGGAACACCGCTCGCTGCGAAGACGGCCCACGACGCCGTGCGGCGGGCTGCCGCCGCTCCTGGCGTTCCGTCACGTAACCCACTTCCGGCCCGGTGCGTGGCCCGACCACGCGCACGACCGGTCTTCCCGATCCGGGCGGGGGACCTTCCTGAGGGAGGCGCGGATGTTCGGACAGACCACCACACCCACACCACCACCCACCGAACGGGGTCTGGAGGACCTCGACGCGGCGGCCCTGGCGTACGCGGCACGGATCGAGGGACTGCCGCCCGAGCGGCGACAGGAGGCCCGGGACGATCTGGTCCGCTTCGCGCTGCCCTTCGCCGGCCGGCTCGCCCGTCGCTACCGGGGTCGCGGGGAGCCGCTGGAGGACCTGGAGCAGGTGGCCCGCCTCGGCCTGGTCAACGCCGTCGACCGGTACGACCCGGAACGGGGTTCGTTCACCGCGTACGCGGCGATCACCATCGTCGGGGAGATCAAACGGCACTTCCGGGACCGCACCTGGGGCGTGCACGTGCCACGCCGGCTGCGCGACCTGATCCTGGAGGTGGGGCAGGCGACCGCGGCGCTGACCAGCGAGTTGTCCCGCGCGCCGTCGGTCGCCGAGCTGGCCCAACGGCTGGAGACGCCGGAGGAGGAGATCCTCGCCGCGCTGGAGTCGGCCGCCGGTTACAGCCCGGCCTCGCTCAACGCGCCGGTCGGTGGGGAGAGCTCCGCCGAGTTCGGTGACCTGGTCGGCGAGTCGGACAACGCGCTGGAGTCGGTCGACGACCGGGTCACCGTCAGCGGCCTGCTGCACCGGCTGCCCTGGCGGGAGCGGCGGATCCTGGCCATGCGCTTCTACGGCAACCAGACCCAGGCGGAGATCGCGGCCCGGTTCGGCATCTCCCAGATGCACGTCTCCCGGCTGCTGTCGCGGGCGTTGACCTGGCTGCGGCAGGCGATGCTCGCCGACGCCCCGCCGCCCTGGCAGAACGGCGCGGCCGAGGCCGAGCCGGTGAAGACGAGGATCTCGGTCCGGCAGAACGGCGACCGGGTGGTCGTCGAGGTCGGCGGAGAGGTCGACCGGGACGGCGCGGACCAGCTCCGCCGGGCGATGCTGGAGGCGGTGACCGGGCAACCCCGCGAGGTGGTCGTCGACCTGGTCGGGGCGGGCGGCTTCGACGCCGGTGGGATCGCCGCGCTGATGGCCGGCCGGGACGCCGCCGCCCGTACCGGGGTGCCGCTGCGGCTGACCCGGGTGCAGCCGGCGGTCCGCCGATCGCTCGCCGCCGCCGGCCTGCCGCCGGCCGACTGACCGAACCGTACGGGAGGTGGTGGACGGGCCGGCGCCTCACGGCGCCGGCCCGTCCGCCGGTGTCCCGATCAGCTCTCCGTGGTGTCGCCGGGGCCGCGCGGGTGCCGCCACCGGTCGTCGTGTTCCGGTTCCCGCTGCGCGCCCAGGATGGTCTCCTCGGGCTCGTCGGTCTCCTCGAAGCTGGGCCGGATGATCTCCTCCGGCTCCGGCACGTCGACCGGCCGGGCGCCGGAGAGCGGTGCGGGCTGGTACTCGACGGCCTCGCGGGCGCCGTGCGCGCCCTCGGCGGCCGGTGACTCCGGGGCCCGTGGCACGTGGTGCAGCTCCTCGGCGAAGTGCTGCGGCGGCTTGGTGGTGCGCTGCGGCAGATCGCGGCCGAGGTCGGCGACGAGGGGGCCGTACTTGGCGTCGAACGCCGGCCGCTCGGAGCGGATCCGCGGCATCCGGTCGAAGTTGCGCAGCGGGGGCGGGCAGGTGGTCGCCCACTCCAGCGAGTTGCCGAAGCCCCAGGGGTCGTCCACGGTCACCCGCGCCCCGTACCGCCACGACTTCCAGACGTTGTACATGAAGAACAGCGTGGAGACGCCGAGGATGAACGAGCCGATCGTGGAGACCGCGTTCAACGTGGTGAATCCGTCGCTGGGCAGGTAGTCGGCGTAGCGGCGGGGCATGCCCTCGGCACCCAGCCAGTGCTGGACCAGGAAGGTCACGTGGAAGCCCACGAACATGGTCCAGAAGTGGATCTTTCCCAGCCGTTCGTCGAGCAGCCGCCCGGTCATCTTCGGGAACCAGAAGTAGACCCCGGCGAAGGCGGCGAACACGATCGTGCCGAAGAGCACGTAGTGGAAGTGCGCCACCACGAAGTACGTGTCGGTCAGGTGGAAGTCGGCCGGCGGGCTGGCCAGCATCACCCCGGTCAGCCCGCCGAGCAGGAAGGTGACCAGGAAGCCGACGGAGAAGAGCATCGGCGTCTCGAAGGTGATCTGTCCCTTCCACATCGTGCCGATCCAGTTGAAGAACTTGACCCCGGTGGGCACCGCGATCAGGTAGCTCAGGATGCTGAAGAACGGCAGCAGGACCTGGCCGGTGCCGAACATGTGGTGCGCCCACACGCTCATCGACAGCACCGTGATCGAGATCGTGGCGAGCACCAGACCGGTGTAGCCGAAGATCGGCTTGCGGGAGAAGACCGGGATGATCTCGGTGATGATGCCGAAGAACGGCAACGCCACGATGTAGACCTCGGGGTGCCCGAAGAACCAGAACAGGTGCTGCCACAGCATCGGCCCGCCGGTGGTCGGATCGAAGACGTGCGCGTGCAGGAGCCGGTCCGCGCCGAGGGCGAGCAGCGCGGCGGCCAGCAACGGGAAGACCAGGATCACCAGGACGCTGGTGAGCAGCAGGTTCCAGGTGAAGATCGGCATCCGGAACATGGTCATGCCGGGGGCGCGCAGGGTCAGGACCGTGGTGATCATGTTGACCGCGCCGAGGATCGTGCCGAGGCCCGAGATGACCAGGCCCATGATCCACATGTTCCCGCCCACTCCCGGGCTGTGCTGGTAGTTGCTCAGCGGGGTGTACGCGAACCAGCCGAAGTCGGCGGCCCCGCCCGGGGTGAAGAAACCTCCCACCGCCAGTGACCCGCCGAAGAGGTACAGCCAGTACGCGAACGCGTTCAGCCGCGGGAACGAGACGTCCGGCGCGCCGATCTGGAGCGGGACGATGTAGTTGCCGAAGGCGAACACCAGCGGGGTGGCGAAGAGCAGCAGCATGATCGTGCCGTGCATGGTGAACGCCTGGTTGTACTGCTCGGGGGAGAGGAACTGCATCCCCGGCTCGGCCAGCTCGCCCCGGAGCAGCAGCGCGAGCACCCCGCCGATCAGGAAGAACCCGAACGAGGTGACGAGGTAGAGCAGGCCGATCTGCTTGGCGTCGGTCGTACCGAGGAGCTTGATCAGTTGGCTGCCCTTGGTCGACTCCCGGACCGGGCCGGGATAGCCGCCGAAGTGGGCCGGCGCGAGGATCGCCGGACCCCGGTCTCGCGCCGGCTCCGTGACTACCCGATTGGGCATAGCTCTCACCCCGTCGTCCGACAGAAAGGGACGGGCACACCTACCCGGCCCTCTGCCCATGAAACCAGGCGAGAGCGGTGATTTCGGTCAGTTCGCCGGTAGTATTGCCAAGACGACTTCTCCGGCGTCGGTCAGCGGGGGAGCGGATCACGGACGGTGAGCAGCCCGAGCGTGATCATCCCGAGGCCGAGCCCGAAGTGCAGCCAGTTGTCGGCGAGGTTGACCGGGATGAAGTTCGCCGCGCTGCCGCGGTTGATCACCAGACCGTAGAGCCAGAGCACGACGTAGATCGCCCCGCCGCCGACCAGGAAGATCCGGGCCCCGGGGACCGTGCGGGACATCGCCAGGCCGGCGACGCCGAAGGCGAGGTGCACGAGGTTGTGCAGCACGGAGACCTGGAACGCGCCGAAGAGCTTCGCGCCCGACTCGTGCCCGGCCCAGTACAGCTCGTGGAAGTTGCTGGTGATCCCCGGGATGAAGCCGAGCACCCCGACGATCAGGAAGAGCACGCCGACGGAGGCGGATGCCCGACGGGCCGGGGCCCGGCCGTCGGCCGGATTGCGCCGCCCGCGCGAGTGCGCCATCGCGTTCGTCATGCCGGCCTCCTCAGCGGCTGACCCAGAGGACCGGGCGGCTTACCCGCCGGCACCGGCGGCAAACGGCGCCGCCGGCCGCGCCGGCATCGACGGCTCAGGCCGGCAGCAACGGTCGCGCGGTGAGCTGGCGGACCCGCTCGTACAGGCTCACGTACCGCTCGGCCATCGAGGCCGGGGTGAACCGGGCGGCGGCCTCCCGCCGGCACTCGTCCGGGTCGAGCAGGCCGGCGGCCAGCACCAGGTCGCCCAGCTCCTCCTCGTCGGTGGTGAGCAGGCCGGTCCGGCCGGGCTCGACCAGCTCCGGCAGGCAGCCGCGGGCGACGGCCACGACCGGGGTGCCGAGGGAGAGCGCCTCGACCACCGCCGTGCCGCCCGGCTCCTCCCAGCGCAGCGGGAAGAGGGCGGCGCGGGCACCGGCCAGCAGGTCGTCCCGCTCCCGGCCGGCGACCGTGCCGACCCAGCGGATCCGGTCGCCGTCGACGAACGGGGCGACATGGTCGTGGAAGAACCGCACGTCCGGGTTCTGCCGGGCCTCGTCGCCCGCCGCGGCCAGGTCCGCCGGCCGGTGGTACGGCCCGACCGGGCCGGCGAGCACCAGCGAAAACCCGACCTGCCGGGCCAGCCGGGCCCCCAGGTCCTGCCCCTTGCCCGGGTTGATCCGGCCCAGGATGACCGTGTGGTCGCCCTTCTCCACCGTGGGCCGGCGGTCGGCGTCGACCGCGAGCGGCGTGGAGAGGTGCACGTGCCCGACCGAGTGCTCCCGCAGCGCGCGGGGCGCCCGGGCGAGCTGCGCGGCGGAGACGCCGTTGACGCGTACCCGGTCACCGCCGTCGAGGTTGCCGTACAGCTCCGGGTGCTTGGCCAGGTCCCAGTGCAGGGTGTGCAGCACCGGCGGGGCGTCCGATCCCATCGCGGCCATGGTGGCCAGCCCGACCGCCTCCACGTGGTCGTGCACCAGGTCGATGTCGTCGCGGGTGTGCAGCGCCCGCACCACCCCGTTGAGGTGCGCCTGGGACACCCCGCAGACCTGGTTGTACGGCCGCTGGAGAGCGTGGAACTGCCCGTCCGGGAAGACCCAGATCTTCTCGTCGACCGGCAGCGCGCTGCTCTCCACTGAGGCGAGCACCACCCGTACGCCGAGTCGGCGCAGCTCCGGTACCAGGGTGGCGACCACGTTCTCGATCCCGCCGTAGCCCGGCGGTGGTACGGACAACCAGGGACCCGCGTTCATCAGCACGGTGAGACTCATGGCCGGCTCCTTCCCGCGGCGGTCACACCGCGACCCGGCGCCGGGGCAACCGGTGCCGCAACTGGGCCAGCGGCGGACGCTCCTCGATCGACACGTCGCTGACCACGATCTCCCGGTCGAGGTTGGGCAGCGCGTTCGAGCCGCCGCGCCGGAACTGGGTCAGCAGGGCGGCCGGCACGGCGTCCGGGCTCGCCGAGCCCCGCCGCTGCAACCGGGCCCAGGTGGTGAGCAGGATCTGGGCGGACATCCGGCCCAGGGCGGCGGTGTCCTGGTGGCGGTGCTTGCGCTCACCCAGGTCCACCTGGGCGAGGGCGTCCAGCCCGACCAGCTCCAGCAGGTCGATGAGCATGGCCGTCTCCACCCCGTACCCGGAGACGAACGGCACCTGCTCCAGTACGTCGCGGCGGCCGGCGTACTCCCCGGCGAGGGGCTGTACGAAGCCGGCCAGCTCCGGCCAGAAGAGGTTGAGCAGCGGGCGGGCCATCAGCTCGGTCACCCGTCCGCCGCCGTCGGGCTCCACGCTGGTCACCCCCACCAGCGGCCGGTGATAGAAGCCCTTGACGAAGTCGACCGACGGGTCGGTCAGCAGCGGGCCGAGCAGCCCGGTGACGAAGTGCGGCCGGAACTCGCGCAGGTCGGCGTCGACGAAGGCGACGACATCGCCTTCGGCCGCCGCCAGCCCGGCCCAGAGCGCGTCGCCCTTGCCGGTCAGCCGGGGCAGCCCCCGGGTCATCACGTCCTGGCTGACCACCTCGGCGCCGGCGGCCCGCGCCACCTGGGCCGTCCGGTCGGTCGAGCGGGAGTCCACCACGAGCAGCTCGTCCACCAGCGGCACCCGGTCCATCAGGTGCTCCCGGATGGTCGACACGATCGCCCCGACGGTGGCCTCCTCGTTGCACGCCGGCAGCACCACGCTGACCCGGCTGTCGCCCTTGGCCCGCAGCAGCCGCCGTACCGGCCAGTCCGCCGCGGACGTGGTGCGGTACGTCGCCCATGCCTCCACCACCGGTGAGACGATCGTTCCTGAATCCCGCACGGGCACACCCCCAGGTCGTGGTGGAAACGCGGGGCGAGGTTTTCCCCGTAACCAACCCGCGCTAACCGGATCATGCCTAACAGCCTGCTGCGGGCCCGCGCGCCCGCGGGTTCCCCGTCGATGAACGTTTGATTGCGCGCCCACCCGGGGAGAGCTGACGACAGCCTTCGGGTGACGGCGGCGAGGGGACGAGAGTATGCGGACGTGCCGGGTGGGACTGGTGGGAGCCGGCGGGGTGGCGCGACGCCACGCCCGGGTGCTGACCGGCTTCGAGGACGTGGAGCTGCTCGGGGTGACCGATGTCGCCCCGGACGCGGCCCGGGCGCTGGCCGAAGCGTACGGCGGTCGGCCCTTCGTCGACGTGGCGGATCTGCTCGCCGCCGGCCCGGACGTGGTGTACGTCTGCGTGCCGCCGTTCGCGCACGGGCCGGTGGAGGAGCTGGTGATCGAGGCCGGCGTGCCGATGTTCGTCGAGAAGCCGGTGGCGGCGGACCTGGAGACCGCCGAGCGGATCGCCGCGCTGGTCGAACGGCGGGGACTGCTGACCGGGGTCGGCCACCACTGGCGCTACCTGCACGCGGTGCGGCAGGCCCGGGAGCTGCTGGCCGACCGCCCGGTGCGGATGGTCAACGGGGCCTGGCTGGACAAGGTGCCGCCGGTGGCCTGGTGGGCCCGGTGCGACCGCTCCGGCGGCCCGGTCGTCGAGCAGGCCGCGCACGTGCTGGACCTGGTCCGGCTGCTGGCCGGCGAGGTGACCGAGGTGACCGCGTACGGCGACGGCAGCCCGCCGCCGGTGGCGGACGCCGACATCGACTCGGTCACCGCGGCCACCCTGCGCTTCGCCTCCGGCGCGGTCGGCACCCTCGCCGCGGCCTGCGTGCTCACCTGGAAGCACCGGGCCGGCGTGGAGGTCCTCGCCGACGGGCTGTCGCTGTCGCTGGCCGAGGACGGTCTGCTGATCCGCGACGCCGACGGCGAGCGGCGGGTGCCCACCGACCCGGACGGTGCCCGGGTGGCCGTCGACCGGGCCTTCGTCGACGCGGTCCGGGGCGTCGGCGACGACGTCCGGGTCCCGTACGCCGAGGCGCTGCGCACCCAGCGGCTCGCCCTCGCGGTGGCCGAGTCGGCGCGGACCGGACGGGCTGTGGCGCTGCCCACCGGGGCGGCCGCGCGGCTCACCACGCCGGTCGCCGACGCGGCGCCGGCCGAGGCGACCCTGCCGGGAGTGACCATCGATGCGTGACCGGGTGGTGGTGGTCACCGCGCCGGGCGTGGTCGAGCTGGTCGAGCAGGAGGCGGCCGAGTTGCGCGAGGGCACCTTCCGGGTGGCGACCGTGTACAGCGGCGTCTCCGCCGGCACGGAGCTGAGTTACGTCAAGGGCACCAATCCCTACCTCAACGTCACCTGGAACGCCGAACTCGGGCTGTTCCAGCCCGGCGCGGCGAGCACCCCGTACCCGGTGACCCGGCTCGGCTACATGCAGGTCGGCCGGGTGGTGGAGAGCCGTACCCCGGCCGTCGTGGTGGGCACGCTGGGCGCGATGACGTACGGCCACCGCAGCGGGCACGTGGCGGACCCGCTCGCCGAGCGCTTCGTGCCGCTCCCCGACGGACTCGATCCGCTGCTCGGTGTCCACGTCGCGCACATGGGCCCGATCTGCGCCAACGGGCTGCTGCACGCCGCCGCCGACCTCTGCGGCGCCGACGTACGCTCGCTCGGCGACGGCGTGCGCGGCCGGCGGGTGGCGGTGGTCGGCAGCGGGGTGGTCGCCCTGCTCACCGCGCTGTTCGCCCGGCGGCACGGCGCGGCCTCGGTGGTGGTGCTCGATCCCACCCCGGCGCGGCGGGGGGTGGCCGAGGCGCTCGGCCTGGAGACCCTGGACCCGGCGGCGGACGACCCGGCCGTGGTGCTGAAGACCCGGTGGCACCACGCCGCCGGCGACCGGGGCGCCGACGTGGTCTTCCAGTGCCGGGGCCAGCCCTGGGCGCTGCGGCTCGCGCTGCGCCTGCTGCGTCCCCAGGGCACCGTGATCGACCTGGCGTTCTACCAGTCCGGAGCGGACGAGGTCAGGTTCGGCGAGGAGTTCCACCACAACGGGCTGTCGCTGCGCTGCGCCCAGATCGGGCGGGTGCCGCGCGGGCTCGCCCCCAACTGGGACCGGGAGCGGCTCTCCGCGGAGACCATCGAGCTGCTGCGGCAGTACGGCGACCTGATGCGCGAGCACCTCGTCTCGGCGGTGCTGCCGCTGGACGAGGCGCCGGCGCTGCTGACCGACCTGGCGCAGCGCCGCCGGCAGGAGCTCCAGGTGGTCCTCACCGGCTGACCCCGGCCGGCCCGCCGTCCCCCGGGGCAATCGGTCAGACCGCCTCTGAGCTGGGGAAACGGACACGGATTCGGGCACCCGGCAACGCTGCGCCCGGGCGGGGGTCACAATCGGCCCCGGTTCGCGTACCGTTGCCGCTCATGGGTGTGTCGCAACGGTTGAAGAGCAGGTTCCGGCGGTTCCTCCAGCGCCCGGGGACGACGGTCGACCTGGCCCCGCTGGAGAAGCTGCTGCCGGCCGTCGAGGCCCGCGAGGCGGAGCTGGAGAAGCTCACCGACGCCGAGCTGACCGAGGCCGCCGGGCAGGCCGAGGGGTACGAGGAGATCTGCGCGATCGGCCGCGAGGCGGCCCGCCGCGGCCTCGACCAGCGGCCGTACGACGTCCAGTTGCTCGGCGCGATGGCGCTGTTGTCCGGCAAGGTCGCCGAGATGGCCACCGGTGAGGGTAAGACGCTCACCGCGACCGTCGCCGCGTACGGGCACGTGCGGATGGGCAACGGCCCGGTGCACGTGCTCACCGTCAACGACTACCTGGCCCGCCGCGACGCCGAGTGGATGGGGCCGGTCTACACCCTGCTCGGGCTCACCGTCGGCTGGGTCAACGAGGCATCCACCCCCGACGAGCGGCGCGCCGCGTACGCCTGCGACGTCACCTACGTCTCGGTCAGCGAGGCCGGCTTCGACTTCCTCCGCGACCAGCTCGTCACCGACCTCGCCGACCGGGTCCAGCCGGCGCTGAAGACGGCCATCGTCGACGAGGCCGACTCGATCCTCATCGACGAGGCCCGGGTGCCGATGGTGCTCGCCGGCGCGGTCCCCGGCGAGCAGGACCCGGTGCACGCGGCCGCGGCGCTGGTCCGCGGCCTGCGCAAGGGCAAGCACTACACGATCGCCGAGGACGGCCGCAGCGTCGCCTTCACCTCGGACGGCCTGGCCACCGTCGAGGCCAAGCTCGGCGACATCGATCTGTACGACGAGGAGCACGTCGGGCAGCTCTCCGCGGTCAACGTGGCGCTGCACGCGCACGCCCTGCTGCACCGGGACGTCGACTACATCGTCCGGGAGGGCTCGGTCGAGCTGATCGACGAGATGCGTGGCCGGGTGGCCCAGCGTCGCCGCTGGCCGGACGGGCTGCAGGCGGCGGTCGAGGCGAAGGAGGGCCTGGACGCCACCGCCGAGGGCGAGGTGCTGGGCACCGTCGCGGTGCAGGCGTTCATCGCGCTCTACCCGAAGATCTGCGGGATGACCGCGACCGCGGTGCTCGTCGGCGACCAGCTCCGCGAGTTCTTCGGCCTCGAGGTGGCGGTGATCCCGCCGAACACCCCGTGCGTCCGCGAGGACGAGCCGGACCGGATCTACGCCACCCGCGCCGAGAAGGAGGAGGCGCTGATCGACGAGATCAGGCGCTGCCACGAGGCGGGTCGCCCGGTGCTGGTCGGCACCCTCGACGTGAAGGAGTCGGAGGGGCTGGCGGCCGGGCTGCACGCCGCCGGGGTGTCCTGCGTGGTCCTCAACGCCAAGAACGACGACGAGGAGGCGGCGATCATCGCCGAGGCCGGCGCGTACGGCGCGGTGACCGTCTCCACCCAGATGGCCGGCCGGGGTGTCGACATTCGCCTCGGCGGCAGCGACCAGTCCGACCGGGAACGGGTGGCCGACCTCGGCGGCCTCTACGTGATCGGCAGCGGCCGGCACGACAGCCGCCGGGTCGACGACCAGCTCCGCGGCCGGGCCGGCCGGCAGGGCGACCCGGGCGGCTCGGCGTTCTTCGTCAGCCTGGAGGACGACCTGGTCGTCCGGCACGCCGGCGACACCGTCCCGGCGTCGCCCCGGATGAACGCCGACGGCCTGGTCACCGACCCGCAGGTGGACTACGCGGTGGAGCACGCCCAGCGGGTCGCCGAGGGCGTCAACCACGAGATCCACCGCAACACCTGGCGGTACAGCGTGGTGATCGAGCAGCAGCGCAAGGCCCTCGCCGAGCGCCGGGAGCGGCTGCTGACCAGCGACATCGCCGCGCTGATGCTGCTGGAGCGGTGCCCGGAGAAGGCCGGCGAGATGGACGAGGACCTGCTCGCCGAGGTGGCCCGGAAGATCGCCCTCTACCACCTGGACCGGCTCTGGGCCGAGCACCTGGCCGAGCTGTCCGAGGTGCGCGAGGGCGTGCACCTGCGGGCGCTGGGCCGGCTCGACCCGCTGGACGAGTTCCACCGCAGCGCCGTGCCGGCGTTCAACGCGCTCGTCCCGGAGATCGAGGCGCGGACCATCGCCACCTTCGAGGAGACTGAGTTCGACGAGGGCTGGGAGCCGGACGCCGCGAAGCTGGTGCGGCCGAGCGCCACCTGGACGTACCTGGTGCACGACAACCCGTTCGGCTCGGAGCTGGACCGCCTGATCGCCTCGGTGGGCCGGCGGCTGATCTCCGGGTCGCGCTGACCCGACAAAGGGGTCCCGTCCGGCAGGTACCGCGCCGGAAGGGACCCCTTTGTGCTGTTTCGAACCGGGTCTGCGAGGGTAGTAGCCCGGGGCTTTCGGGTCGGCCGGGGCTTTCGAGTCAGGGAGAGAGACAGCGGATGGCACAGGCAACGGCGTCGGACGGGAACCTCGCGCGGGCGGGGGTGGCGGGAGCCGCCCGGTGAATCTGGACACGCGGGAGCCCATGTTCGACACGCTCGGGGTGCTGGAGACCGCCGCGCTGCTGCGCGAGCTGACCGCCGGCCTCATCGCGGTCGCCGACTTCGACGAGGCGCTGGCCCGGCTGGTCCGCGTCGCCCGGGACGCGGTACCCGGGATCGACTGCTGCGGCTTCACCGCCCTGCGGGCCGGCGAGCCCGCCGGGGTGGCGGCCTCGGACGCCGGCCGGGCCGAGTTGGACGACCTCCGGCACGGCCCGGACACGCCGGCGATGACCGCGATCCGGCGCCGCGAGATGATCATCGCGCCCGACCTCGACCGGGAGGCGCGCTGGCCGGCCTGGACCGGCCGGGCGCGTGGCCTCGGCGTACGCGGGGCGATCTCCGCGCCGGTCGACGTGGACGAGCAGGTGATCGGCGCGATCAACCTGTACGCGGGGTCCGCGACCGCGCTCACCACCCGGCACCAGCTCGTCGCGATGCTGCTCGCCGAGCACGCCGGGCTGCTCCTCGCCGCCGTGCGGGACCGGGAGCGGCAGGCCGCCCGGGCCGACCAGCTCGACTCGGCGCTGCTGGAGGAGGGGGTCGTCGGGCAGGCCGTCGGTGTGATCATGACCCAGCGCGGCTGTCCGGCGCCGGAGGCACTGGCCGTGCTCCGCACCGCCGCCTCCTCGTTGGACATACCGCTGCGCGAGGTGGCCGAGCGGCTGGTCCGCACCGTCTCCCGGCCCAGGGACAACTGAGCGACACTCGTTTCGCCCCGGTGGCCCTCGGGTAGCACCCTGGACTGGTGAGCCGCGCCGACCCGGGGAGGGACCGATGGAGAGCCGACTGCGGGTGCAGGGGCAGCCCATCCAACCGATGCTGGTGACGTTTCCGTTCGGACTCTTCGTCAGCGCGGCCGTCTTCGACCTGGCCGACGTCGCCGGTGGCCCCGCGTTCCTCGGCGAGGTGGGTTACTGGACGGCCGTCGCCGCCCTGGTCGCCGCCGCGCTCACCGCCGTCGCCGGGATGGTCGACCTGTGGGACGTGCGGGCCGACCGGACCCGCCGTACGGCCGTCGCCTGCCACCTTGTCAACGCCGCGATGGCGGCGCTGTTCCTGCTCACCTGCCTGGTCCGGGCGCAGGAACCGCAGCGCGGCGTGAGCGGCGGCGAGCTGGCCACCGAACTGGTCGCGTTGGTGGCCGGGTCGGTAGGCGTGTGGCTCGGTGCCCGGCTGGTGCGCCAGTACGACCGCGGCCGGGCCGTCGAGTCGAGCGGCCTGGAGACGCTCGGCGACTCTCCCGTCTCCACTGTGGAGATCATCCGGCCGCCGGCCTGACCGGTCGGAAAACGCCTTGCCGTCCGCTGTCCGGGCCGAGAGGCTCGGCGGATGAGCGTGGACCGTGACGTCGAGGAGTTGATCGCCGAGGGCGCCGCCGAGCCGGTCGAAGGCTGGGACTTCTCCTGGTTCGCCGGCCGGGCCACCGAGGAGCGCCCGCCCTGGGGGTACGCCCGCCTGGTCGGTGCCCGGATGGCCGCCGTCGACGCCGCGTTGGACGTCGACACCGGCGGGGGAGAGGTGCTGGCGGAGGTGCCCAGCCCGCCGCCACTGCTGGTCGCCACCGAGGCATGGCCGCCGAACGTCGCGGTCGCCCGGCGTACGCTGCGCCGGGTCGGTGCCACCGTCGTCCAGGTGGCCGGGCGGCCGCCGCTGCCGTTCCGGGACGCGTCGTTCGACCTGGTGGTCAGCCGGCACCCGGTGGAGACCTGGTGGGACGAGATCGCCCGGGTGTTGCGCCCCGGCGGCAGCTACCTGTCCCAGCAGATCGGCCCCGGCACGATGCGGGAGCTGAGCGAGGCGATCCTCGGGCCGCTCCCGCCGGCGGCCAACCGCCACCCCGAGCAGGCGGTCGCCGCCGCCGAGGCCGCCGGGCTGCGGGTCGTGGACCTGCGTACGGCCGCCCTGCGCGCGGTGTTCCACGACATCGGCGCGGTGGTCTACTTCCTGCGCAAGGTGATCTGGACGGTGCCCGGCTTCACCGTCGAGCGCTACCACGCCGAGCTGCGCCGCCTGCACGACCGCATCCGCGCCGAGGGCGCCTTCGTCGCCCACGCCCACCGCTTCCTCATCGAAGCCCGCCACCCCTGACCCGGGGCCCGCCCGCGTGGCCCCGGTCGAGCACGGAGTTCGCGTCGCAGTCGATCTCGAACTCCTTGCCCGACAGGGCGGACCGGTGCGGGTGGGGTCAGTGGGCGGTGGTGTGGTGGGCGGCGAGGATGTCGGTGCCGAAGTCGCTGGCCGGGCGGCGCAGCACGGTGTGCGCGTGGTTGCCGTCGTCGGTGGTGTTGTCGTACTCGATCAGCAGGTCGTCGCCCTGGATCCGGTAGTAGTGCCGCTGCCCCGGTTGGGGAGCGCCGGCCCAGGCGAAGTGCAGCTCCCCGCCGGCCAGCCGGCTGGCCTCCCGTGCGGCCAGCTCCGGCGGGAGCCGGTCGAGGTAGAGCGCGACGAGCCGGTCGAGCAGCGCTCGCCCGGTCGGGGTGAGCCGGTCCCGGGGCACGCCGAGCGGTTCGAGCCGGTCGGGGGCCGTGGGCCGGGTCGCGCTGATGATGTCGGCCGGCGCCTCGTCGGCGATGATCGCGGCGGCCCGCCCGGCCGGGCCGAGCACGTCGAGCAGCTCCCGGGCCAGGTCCTCCTCGGGGCCGAGCGGCCGGGAGACCGGCCGGCCGGCGTGCCGGACGGTGGCCGGGTTGGCGCCGAGGAAGAGCGGGGCGGGGGAGACCTGATCGTCGACCACGGTCATGCTCACCGACAGGTGGTGGCCCTCGTACCGCCACCCCCACCGGTCGTCGTGGGCCGGGTCGCCGAAGAGGGCCACCCAGTAGTCGCCGCTGTGCCGGCCGCGCCGCCAGCCCTCCGCCCGGTCGAGCACCTCCTCCAGCGCGACGACCGCCATCGCCTGGGCGTACGCGGCCGGGCTGAGCGCGGTGGCGAGCAGCCGGTGGGCGGCCTTGCGGGCGGTGACGTCCAGGTCGGCGAGGCTCACCCCGGGCCGGGGCCGGGGCCGGTACTCCAGCCATCGCCGGGCCGCGTCGTCGTCGAAGTCGTGCCGGGACTGCTGCCGGGCCGGCTCGTCGAGCGCCGCCAGCAACGCGCCGGCCGCCGCGCGCATCTGTTCGGGTACGGGATCCTCCACCGCCCCTGTATACCGCGAGCGGGCCCGCCGGGCGCACCCTGGTAGCTTGCCGACCCGGTGCGGAAGGGGCGGGCGGATGGACGATCGGGTGTACGTCGGCAACGCGGCCGTGGACGGCGCGACCGACGCGGGCTGGCTGCTCGGCCACTTCAAGCCGCCCGGCGACGTCCGGCACAGCGACGAGGTCGAGGTGAAGTGGGGCGTGCATCCCGCCGGGGAGACCCGTTCGGCGTGGGCGACGGGCGAGCGGCGTACCGCCCTGCTGGTGCTGGTCAGCGGCGCGTTCCGGATGGAGCTGCCGGACCGCACGGTGGTGCTGCGTGACCCGGGTGACTACGTGGTGTGGGGCCGGGGCGTGGACCACTCCTGGTACGCCGAGCGGGATTCGGTGGTGCTCACCGTGCGCTGGCCGTCGGTGCCCGGCTACCGGGTGGAGCCGCCGGTCCGGCGCTGAGTGGGGCGTGATCGACGTCGGCCGTCCCAGCATTCGGTATTACCTACTAAACCTATAGGCTTTGCCTCCTATAGTGGTGGAGCACGGGCCGCTCCGTACCCGGGAGGACGAACCGCCGATGACCCGCACCGACCCTGCCGATCCGCTCGCCGTCGCCGCCCGCTGGGCCGATCCGGCCGGCTGGCCGGTCCGGCTGCGCTTCGACCCGACCGAGCGGTGGTACGCGCGCCTGGCCACCACCGACGAGCACGAGGTGTGGGCGCTGAGCTGGCTGCCCGGGCAGGGCACCGACCTGCACGACCACGGCGGGTCGTCGGGCGCCTTCCTGGTCGTCGCCGGCACCCTCACCGAGGAGACGGTCAGCGGCGGACGGCTGCGCCCCCACCCGCTCGCCGCCGGCGCCGGCCGGCGCTTCGGCGCCCGCCACGTGCACGTCGTCACCAACCGGGGGCACCGGCCCGCGGTCAGCGTGCACGTCTACCGGCCCGCGCTGCGCCGGATGACCCGCTACCACCTCGTCGCCGGGCAACTCCTGGTGGCCGAGGTGGCCGAGGCCGGCGTCGCCTGGTGAGCCGCCCCGCATTCGCACCCCTGACCTCAGCCGCACGGGAGGACCCGACGATGCCGCAGACCCCGAACCCGACCGAGCACTGTCCGGTCCCGCCGCCCGGCTCGCGGGGGATCGACGAGATCCTCGCCGCCGCCCGCGCCCGGCTGGACCGCCTCGACCCCGAGCAGGCGCACGTCGCGTACCGGCGCGGGGCGCTGCTGGTCGACATCCGCCCGGCCGGCCAGCGTGCCGCGCACGGCACCGTCCCGGGCGTCCTCGCCG
The DNA here is from genome assembly GCF_900089605.1 of Micromonospora narathiwatensis. Lineage (NCBI taxonomy): Bacteria > Bacillati > Actinomycetota > Actinomycetes > Micromonosporales > Micromonosporaceae > Micromonospora > Micromonospora narathiwatensis. The sequence goes on from NZ_LT594324.1 coordinate 1,445,380, forward strand.
TGGAGCGCAACGTCCTCGAGTGGCGCTTCGACCCGCGCTGTCCGGCCCGGCTGCCCCAGGCCGTCGACTACGACGTGCCCGTCGTGATCCTGTGCCAGGAGGGCTACACATCCTCGCTGGCCGCCGCCGCGTTGCAGGACCTCGGCCTGCACCGGGCCACCGACGTGGTCGGCGGGTTCGCCGCCTGGCGCATCGCCGGGCTGCCCACCCTCGGCCCCACCCCGCCGCTCCGACCCTCGTCCGTCGCGCCTCCGGTCACCGCCGGCCAGGCGCCCCGCTGACCGCCTCGCCACACCCGGCGGGGCGGGCGCGACCACCAGCCCAGGAGGATCAATGTCCGTCGTCGCCATGTCCGCCCGCCCGTACCGGCCCGGCCGCCCCGACCGGAGCGGGTCGCCCCGCCCCCGCACCGCGCCGACCCTGACCATCACCCTCGACCTGGCCGCCGCCGCGTCGACGCCCGCGCTGGCCCGCCTGGTCGACGTGCTCGACGAGCTCGCCGCGGCCGGCGAGGGGGTGCTGCGCCCGGCGGAACACGACGCCGCCCGCGCCGTGATCGAACTGCGCCGCCCGGCGCCGTCGCAGCCCGCGCCAACCGACGCCGAGGAGCGTGACACGGTACGCATCCTGGCCGGCACCCGGGTGGTCAGCCAGGGCGGCGAGCGGATCCCGCTGACCCGGATCGAGTACGACCTGCTGCTCTTCCTCGCCGAACACCCCCGGCGGGTGTTCACCCGGTTGCAGCTGCTCACCAACGTCTGGGGATACGAACACGCGGTGGCGCGCACCGTGGACGTCCACGTGCGCCGGTTGCGGGCCAAGCTCGGCACCGGCACGCCGGTGGTGACCACCGTGTACGGAGTCGGCTACCGGCTCGCCGACGAGGCGCGGATCCTGGTCGACCGCGAGCCCTGAACGCACGTGCCCGCGTCGCGCGGCGTGCCCGGCCGACGGGCGCGTCGCGCTCACGTTTGCGTGCCCCACCGCCCATACTGAATCGGGCGGGGACCCCCCGTAACGGGTCATCTCGGCGCTCTGCTGTAATCATCAGGCCTCGTACGCAGAGCGAGCATTCGGCTCCGATGTGTTCGTCAATTGTCACATTCATGCAACGTAGCCGCCCCTTGACCCTCGTGAAGGCGCCGGGAAGCATCGATGAAGCGGCGTCCCGGGCCGTGGGGACAAACCCGGACCAGCCAAGGAGGACCATGTCGGTCAGCCCCGCCTCGTCGCGCGCCGGATGGCATACGTCCCAACCCGCGGTTCCCGGTCGTCCCCCCGGCGGCCAGCGTCGCCCCGCCAACACCACCCCCGTGCTCACGGTCACCCTCAACATCCCGCTGTCCTGTGAGGAGTCGCTGAGCCCGGCCGCCCGACGGCTGCTGGAGGCCGCCCGTGAACTGCTGGAACGCGGAGACGCCGTGATCAGCGGCGGTCCGGCGGAGCGCCGGCCGGACCCGGTGCCGGCCGGACGCTCCCCGGCCCGGTCGCTCGCGCCGACCGTCCCGGTCCTGCACATCCTGGCCGCCTCCCGGTCGGTGCTGCGCGACGGCGAGCCGTTGGCGCTCACCCGGCTGGAGTTCGACCTGTTGCTGCACCTGGTCGCCCACCCCCGTCGGGTGTTCACCCGGTTGCAGCTGCTCAACGCCGTCTGGGGCTACGAACACGCCGGCGTGCGCACCGTGGACGTGCACGTGCGCCGGCTGCGCGGCAAGGTCGGGGTCGACGTACCGCTGGTCACCACCGTCTACGGCGTCGGCTACCGGCTCGCCGACGACGCCCGCGTCACCATCGACCGCGCCGGCTGACCCGGGCCGGGCGCCCCGCCGCGTCCGTCCGCAAGGAACCCCCGACGGTCCGGCCGATCGGCGTGGTCACCGCCGCCGCAGCCGGGCACCATGGTCGGATGCGCGTCCGTCCGATCTCCCCCGAGCGACTCGTCACCGAGCTGACCGACCGGCTCGCCGGCGCCGCCGTACCCGGCCGGCTGCGGGTGGCGGTCGACGGTCCACCGGCCGCCGACCCGGACGCCCTCGCCGCCGCCCTGATCGATCCGCTGCGCGCCGCGGGGCGTCCGGTGCTGCACGTACGGGCCGCCGACTTCCTCCGGCCCGCCTCTGTCCGACTCGAACACGGCCGGACCAATCCCGACGCGTACTACGCGGGCTGGCTCGACGAGGCCGGGCTGCGCCGGGAGGTGCTCGACCCGGCCGGCCCCGACGGCTCCGGGCGGCTGCTGCCCTCGCTCTGGGACGCGGGCGCCGACCGGGCCAGCCGGGCGTCGTACGTCGAACTGCCACCCGGCGGGGTCGTGCTGGTCAGCGGGTCGCTGCTGCTCGGCGGCGGGCTGCCGTTCGACGTCACCGTGCACGTGGAGCTCAGCCCGGCCGCGTTGGACCGGCGGACCGACCCCGGGCTGCGCTGGACCCTGCCCGCCTTCGCCCGGTACGCCGACGAGGTGGCCCCCACCTCCTTCGCCGACGTGGTGGTCCGGGCCGACGACCCCCGGCACCCGGCCCTGGTCGAGGCAGCCTGACCCGACCCGGCCCGGACACCTCCGCCCGGCCCGGCGGTCCGCGGACGACCGGCCCGACACCGGCACGCCGGGGGACGGACCGGCCGGCGCAAGCGCACCCGAACCCGGCGAAGAACCCGGAAGTCCCCGGTTTGATCCGCGAGGGCGGCGGGTATTCGCCCGGCTCACAGAGCACGGGTGATCCGCCCGTGCGTCCCGTCGGACCACGTCCGGGGCGTTCGTCGCCCCGGACGTGCATGAGGCGCCAGGAAAGGCAGGCAGCGATGCTCGTCCACGACACGACAGCCACGGGCCGCTCCCAGGCGGAGGTCGACCAGATCCGGCAGTCCCTCCGGTCGCGGTACGACGAGCTGACCGCGGAGTACGAACAGGCCGTGGCGCAGAGCCAGGTGCTCCGGCTGGTCGAGATCGGCGACACCGCCGGCGACGACCAGGCCGACAGCGGCACCAAGACCGCCGAGCGGGACACGGCCCAGTCCCTGCTGCGCAGCATCCTGGACCGGCGCGCCCAGTTCGAGCACGCGCTCACCCGGCTCCACGAGGGCACCTACGGCTTCTGCGAGGGCTGCTCGGCGCCGATCCCGGTGGAGCGGCTGGAGATCTTCCCGTCCGCCACGTCCTGTGTGTCCTGCAAGCAGAACCGGGAGCGGCGGGCGGCCTGAAGAGTTCTCCGGTTGCCGGTCGGCCGCGTACCCGGTGGACTCGCCTGATGGGTGAGATCAAGGTGGGCACCGCGTCGTGGACCGACCGGACCCTGCTCGACTCCGGCTGGTACCCGCCGACCGCCGACACCCCGGAGCGGCGGCTGGCCTTCTACGCCCGACAGTTCCCGCTGGTCGAGGTGGACGCCACCTACTACTCGCCGCCCGCCGAGCGGACGGCCCGGCTCTGGGTGGCGCGTACCCCGCCCGGCTTCATCTTCAACATCAAGGCGTTCAGCCTGCTCACCGGCCACCCGACCCGGGTCGGCGCGCTCTACGCGGACCTGCGCCCGACGACCGGGAAGAAGAACCTCTACCCGGACGACCTGCCGCCGCAGGCGTACGAGGAGGTCTGGGCCCGGTTCCTGTCCGCTCTCGACCCGCTGGTCGAGGCGGGCCGGCTCGGCGCGGTGCTGTTCCAGTTCCCGCCCTGGTTCACCATCAAGCGGGACAACAAGCAGTACCTGCTCGAGGTGGCCCGACGGTGCGCCCCGCTGCGCCCGGCCTTCGAGTTCCGGCACGCCTCCTGGTTCGCCGGCGACAACGCCGACGAGACGCTGGGCTTCCTGCGCGAGCACGAGCTGACGTACGTCTGCGTCGACATGCCGCAGGGGCACCGTTCGTCCGTACCGCCGGTGCTGGCGGCCACCGCCGACCTCGCCGTGGTCCGCTTCCACGGCCACAGCGACAGGTGGACCAGCAAGGACATCCACGAGAAGTTCGGCTACGACTACTCCGACCGGGAACTGCGCGACTGGGCGCCGAAACTGCGCGAGCTGGCCGGCACGGCCGAGCAGACCCACGTGCTCATGAACAACTGCTACCGCGACTACGCCCAACGCAACGGGCAGCGCCTGCGGGCGCTGCTCGGCGCCGGCTGACCGCGGAATCACCCGGGTGGGGTGAGGTCCGCTCACCCGGTTCCCGGCCAGCCTGGACGGTGTGTGCGGTCCGTCGAGCGACGTGACCGCGAGGCCGACAGGAGGTGGGCCATGACGGTGCGGGTCGTAGCGGATCGACGTCGCGGCGGGGTGCTGCACGTGGTCGGGAGATCCGAGCCGCCCCGGCGGGGCGCACGGCCCGGTCGGTTCAGCCCGACCCGGCTCTGGCGGGGCCCCAGCGGCCCGCCGCGACGCACCGACGATCGACGCTGGGAAACCGACGCACGGGGGTGGGCAGATGGCTGAGCAGCTGATTTCCGCGTTCGAGTCCTCGCTGGACAAGACGAACGTGATCCTCAAGGAGATCGAGCAGGCGTACGGCTGGCCGAAGGAGCAGCGCAACCAGTCCTACGCGGCGCTGCGTACGGTGCTGCACCTGCTGCGGGACCGGATGCCGGTGCAGGAGAGCGCCGAGTTCGCCCAGCAGTTGCCGGTGCTGCTGCGCGGCATCTACTTCGACGGCTGGCAGCCGGAGAGCGTGCCGATCAAGTTGAACCGGGACGACTTCCTCTACGAGGTCCGCCAGGGCTTCCCGTACGACGTGGAGGGCGGCCCGCAGCGGGTGGTGCAGGTCGTGCTCGACACCCTGCGCCGGCACGTCAACCAGGGCGAGTGGCAGGACGTGAAGTCGTCGATGCCGCAGGACCTCAGCCGGATGATTCCCTGACCGACGCCGTCCCGGCCCGCTCCGCCGTAGCGCGGGGCGGGCCGTGCGCGTACCGAGCCGGCGACCCGGACCGGCGAACCGTCCGTTTTGCCGGGGCGCGCGGTCTACCGTGTGGTTAGAGAAGATCGCGCGTGGGTACCACCCGCCGCACGCGGAACCCCGGCGGACGACGGGGCGGCACACGAGGGGGACACCCATGGCACTCAACGACGACGACATGCAGACCACCGGCGGCGGCCCCGAGGGTCCGGCCGACGGTGGCGCGACCCCCGGCCAACGGGACGGTGGCGCGGACGGCAGCGCCGACCGCGGCGCGGAGCGTGGGGTCGACCGCGGCGCCGACCGGGGTGCCGAGGGCCCGGCCGACGGTGGTGCCACCCCGGGCAAGCAGGACGGCGGCGCGGACGGCGGCGCCGAGGGCCCCGCCGACGGTGGCGCGACCCCCGGCAAGCAGGACGGCGGCGCCGACGGCAGCGCCCGCTGACGGCTCGCCATGACGTACATCGACCCGCCGGGCGGCCGAGACCGCCCGGCGGTTCCGTCTCCCCCGACCGCGGCCCTCGCTCGTTGCGTGGCCGTCGACCCGGCCAAGTTCACCGCCGACCACTGGGGGCGCAGCCCACTGCTGTCCCGGGCGGCCGAACTGCCCAACCGGGACGGCTTCGCCGACCTTTTCAGCCCCGCCGACGCCGACGAGTTGCTCAGCCGCCGCGGCCTGCGTACCCCGTTCCTGCGGGTGGCCAAGGACGGCGAGCTGGTGCCGGCGGCGCGCTACACCGGCGGCGGGGGCGCGGGCGCCGAGATCGGCGACCAGGTGCTCGACGAGAAGGTCCTCCAGCTGTACGCCGACGGCGCGACCCTGGTGTTGCAGGGCCTGCACCGCATCTGGCCGGCACTTGTCGATCTCGCCCGTGACCTGAGCGCGGCGCTGGCCCAGCCCACCCAGGTCAACGCCTATCTGACCCCGGCCGGCAGCCAGGGATTCGCCACCCACTACGACACCCACGACGTCTTCGTGCTCCAGGTCGACGGCCGCAAGCACTGGCGGATCCACCCGCCCGTGCTGCCCGACCCGCTGGAACGGCAGCCGTGGGGCGGGCGGGCCGACGAGGTCTCCGCCACGGCCGAGGGCCGACCCGCCCTGGACGTGGTGCTCGCCCCCGGCGACGCGCTCTATCTGCCTCGCGGCTGGCTGCACAGCGCCCAGGCACAGGAGTCCAGCTCACTGCACCTGACCGTGGGCATCCGGGCGCTGACCCGGTACGCCCTGGTCGAGGAGCTGCTGGCGCTCGCCGCCGAGGACCCTCGGCTGCGGGCGGGGTTGCCCCTCGGCGTCGACGTGGCCGACCCGGACGCCGTCGAACCGGAGCTGACCGAGACGGTGGACGCGCTGCGCGACTGGCTGCTGCGGGCCGATCCGGCGGCGGTGGCCGCCCGGCTGCGGGACCGGGCCTGGTCGGCCGGCCGCCCGGCACCCATCCGGCCGCTGGCCCAGGCCGCCGCGCTGGCCGCGCTGACCGCGGACAGCCGGGTCGCCCCGCGGGAGGGCCTGCGCTGGCAGCTCACCCCGACCGGGGACGCCGGCAGGGTGGCGCTGCGCCTGTTCGACCGCACCATCACCCTGCCCGGCACCTGCGAGCCGGCGCTGCGCGCCGTGCTGGCCGGCGAGGTGGCCCGGGTCGGCGACCTGCCCGGCCTCGACGACGACGCCGACCGCCTGGTCCTGGCCCGCCGCCTCCTCAAGGAGGCCGTCCTCACCCCCGCCTGACCCGCCCGGTCGGTGGCGGGGCGAGGGCTCAGCGGGTGAGGGCGAGTAGGAGGACGGTGGTCACCAGGGCGGCGGCGACCACCAGCGTGATCGGGCGGGGGGTCAGCACGGCGTGCCGACGGTCGGCCAGCAGCCGCGCCGGTGCCAGCCCGACCAGCGGGCCGAGCAGCGTCACCACCAGCGCCAACACCGGCATCCCGACCGCCAGGTCCCCGCCGGAACCGGTGCCCAGCGCCCGCGCGCCCGCCCCCAGGGCGTACGCGACGATCGAACCGCCGACCCCGCAGCCGACCAGCAGCGGGTTCGCCGAGCCGGGCAGCTCGCCCCGCTGGCGGATCCGGTCCAGCAGCTCCCGTACCCCGTGCAGCCGGGGCACCGGGTCGCCGGTGGCGTCCCGCGCCGGCCCGGGCGGGTCGCCCAGCCGCCCGCCGGAACGCACCCGCGTCCGCAGCTCCCCCCACAGGTGGGCGGCCTCGGCGTCCACCCGTTCCACCAGCTCCCGCGCCTCGGCCGCCTCCGCCTCGGCCCGGCGGACCTGCTCGGCGGCCTCGGCCACGGCGCGGTCGGCGGCGGCGCACTGCTGCGCGTACCAGGTGTGCGCCTCGGCGCGCTGGGCGGCCACCCGGGCGGTCAGCTCGGCGAGCCGACGGAGCTGGGCGGCGTACGTCTCACTGGCGACCGGTTCGTTCATCGGGACGGACCATAAGGGATGATCACCTGTCCGGTGCGGTGCACCGCGCGGTCGAAATAGAGGCCGCGCCACGGACGGGGGTACCAGTCCGGCCCGCCGGTGCCCGGGTACAGCGAGGAACCCAGCTCCGCGCCCTGCACGTCGAGCGCCACCCAGGCCCCGATCTGGTCGGTACGCGCCGCCGGGCCACCCAGGTCGGCCCGCATCCGGGCCACCCCCCGCCACCAGGCCAGCACATGGGTACGCCGTTCCGGCCCGTCGTGCAGGATCCGGCGCAACTGCTCCAGCCCGGTCCGCCGCCCCGCCTTCCCGGCGAGTTGCCCGGCCGCCGCGTCGACCGCGTACAGCAGCAGGTAGTGCGGGCTCGGCGGGGTGCCCGGCGCGCCGAGCCCGTCGCCCACCTCGGCCATCAGCTCGGGCACGGTCTCCTCGTCGTACCAGGCCGCGTCGTCGGCCAGGTCCTCGTAGAGGGCGCGGGCGGCCGGGTCGGCGTCCGGGTCGAGACAGGCGATGGAGAACCGGGCGGTGCCCGGCCGGTGCTGCCGGGCCAGGGAGCGGGCGGCGGCGTCCAGCACCGCGCACGCCTCGTCCACCCGGGTGCCGAGCACGGCCAGGTTCCGACCGGGCGCGCGGGGCAGCCGCAGCGCCGCCGAGCGGGCCTGCACGTCGATGATCTCCCCGAGCAGGGCCACCGGGTTGCGCGGCACCCCCTGCTCGGGGAAGGTCAGCGCGCGGAGGTCCGGCGCGTCGGCCAACCTCGGGATCGCGTCGCCGTCGAAGAGCCGGGCCGGGGAGGCGTCCTGCGGGCGCATGCGCCACAACCGGTGCTGCAGCTCGCTCCACGTCTCCCAGTCGCTGGCCGACGGGATCCGCGCCACCTGGTTCCCCTCGACCAGCCCCGACTCGGCGTTGACCACCGCGTGGTGCCGGGGCAGCGACTGCGCCGCGTCGTTGCGTTCGGCCAGGATGCGCAGCGCCTTCGGCAGCGCGATCCGCAGGGTGAACTGGGCGACCAGCGCCGGGCGCCCCCACAGCGCCTCGATCCCGCGTACGTCCTGCGAGGCGAGCACGAGGTGGATGCCCTGCGAGCGACCCCGCCGGGCCAGGTCCTCCAGCAGGTCGGCGGCCTCCCGGGCGACCACGTCCCGGCCGGCGAGCAGCGCCTGGAACTCGTCGACCACGGCCACGATCCGGGGCCAGTGCCCGGTCGGGTCCACCGCGCGCAGCTCGGCGAGCTTGGTGACCTCGTGCTTCTTGGCCGCGTCCGCCCGCCGGCGCAGTTCCTCGGCGAGGAAGCGCAGCAGGGCCAGCCCGAACTCCCGGTCGGTGTTGACGTTGATCCCGACCAGCCGCATGTGCGGCAGCCAGCTCGGGTCCCGCCGGCCCTGGGCGAACCGGGCGAAGGACACCCCCTCCTTGAAGTCCAGCAGATAGAACTCCAGCTCGGCGGGGGAGTAGCGGGCGGCGAGCGCGCCGATCCAGGCGAAGATCAGGTTGGTCTTGCCGGTGCCGGACGGGCCGCCGATCAGCGCGTGCGGCGGGTAGTCGCCGAGGGCGAGCAGCACCGGCCGCCCGTGCCGGCCCTCGCCGATCGGCGCGGTCAACCCGTGCGCCGAGTCCTCCCGCCAGTAGTCCTCGGGCGGGGGGAGCAGATCGGTGAAGGGCGCCGGTGGAGGGCCGGCGTTGACCCGGGAGGCCACCTCCCGACAGGTCTCGGTGACCAGCCCGGCCGGGGGCGGCTCGTCGAGCACGACCGGCAGCCCGGCGATCCGGGCGTCGCCCGGCTCCACCACGATCCGGGTCACCGTCGGGTCGTCCGGCAGCTCGATGCCGCGTACCACCAGGTGCACGCCGCAGGCCGCCCCGGTCCGTACCACCCGGTCCAACTGGCCCCGCTCCTGCCGGGACAGCTCGTCGCCGCCGAGCAGCACCGCCACCCGCCACGGCTCCGGCCGGCGGCCGGTGGCGGCGGCCAGCTCGCGCAGCGACGCGTACTCGCCGGCCAGCACGGTCTCGTTGATCCGGCGGATCTGCTCCACCAGGTCGTCCAGCAACCGGCCCAGCCCACCCGGGCCGACGAAGGTGAGCAGCCCGGCGGTGCCGAGCGGGGCGAACCCGGCCAGACCGCCGCCGAGGCGCTCCGGGTCGTACCCGAACAGCCGGACCGTGCCCGGCTCGGCGCGTCCCAGCGAGCGCAGCAGCAGGGCCGGCACCACCGCGGCGATGCCGTCCCGGTCACCGCCGGCCAGGTGCACGTGACCGGCGTCCAGCAGCGGCACCAGCGCCGGCACCGGCTCGGCGCCGGGGATGCGTACCGTGCCGACCCGGACCACGCCGGGCGTCTCGGCCCGGTCGGCGGGGGTGACCCGCCACCGGTCCCACGCCGCGGACGCCGCGCCGGGCGCCTCCCGCTCCGCCGCCGCTGCGGCCCGCCGGACCAGCTCCGCGATCCGGGCGCTGTGCCGGGCGTCGATCTCGGCGAGCCGGCCGTCGCGGGCGTCGCCCACCCGCTCGGGTACGGCCGCCGCGGCCCGCCGTACCCGGGCCAGCCGGTCCCGGCCGGCGGCCAGCTCGGTGTCGGCGTCGGCCAGCCGGTTCCGGGCCGCGCCGATGGCCTCGGAGAGCATGCCCCGGACCCGCGACACCAGTTGGGTGCGGACGTCAGCCATGCGTACCCCGGGAGGGTTCCCGCTCCTCGGCGTCCTTCGGCAGGTCGCGGCCGAGCCGGTCCAGCAGCACTCCGGTGACCACCCCGGCGGTGACCGCCGGATCCGCGGCGTGCGGCTGCTCCTGGTCCTCGGCGCGACGGGGCGGGGGCATCCGGCAGACCCGGGTGAGCAGGGTGTCCAGCACCGGCGGCGGAAGCCCCGGCAACAGGTCGCGGACCCGTCCGTCCAGCTCCCGGCGCAGCCGGCCCAGGTCGTCGGCGCGGGGCGGGTGCCCGAGCAACTCCCCGGCCAGGTCGCGCAGCAGCGGCGGGGCGATGGCGGCCAGTCCCAGCCCCACGTCGGCGTGCGCCCGGCGCAGCTCGCGGTGCAGCCCGTCCCGGTCGCCCGAGCGGACCCCGGTCACCACCCGACGCAGCAGCTCCCGGGAGTCGTCGATCCGCTCGTCCGGCTCGTCCGGCGGGCCCTCCCGGCCACCGGTCAGCTCCGCCACCCGCACCGACCACCAGCGCCGCGCCGTCGGCTGTTCGCCCTGCTCCGGTACGCCGCCCGGGGCCGGCGGCGCCTCGCCCCGGGGCGCGTCGTGCTTCGGCCGGCGTTGCTCGCCGGTCGGGGCGGGCGACCCGTCGGCGGCCAGCCCGATCGCGGCCAGGTACCCGGACAGCTGCTCCTGGGCCACCCGCAGCGCGTATCCGGCGGTCTCGGCGTGCTCGGTGGCGGCGGACAGCTCCGGCGCCCCCATCGGGTTGGCCGACTCCTGCCGCACCCAGCGCAGCCGCTCGGCGGCCTGGCCGAACTTCTCCAGGGCCAGGGCGAGCTGGGCGAGCGGCAGCTCGTCGGCGGCGGCGCGGACCTGCGCGCCGATGTCCTCGACGATGGACACGGCCGGCCCCTAGAGGGTCGAGACGTAGAGCTGCGCCTGCTCGACCGCGACCAGGGTGGCGGCGAGGCACTCCTCCAGCTCCTGGCTGGCCTGGGTCAGTGACGCCTGGGCCGCCTCGACCGTCTCGTGCCCGCTGCCCTCCAGCGCGCCGGCCAGGGTCTGCTGCGCCTCGGCCAGCTTCTCGCCGGCCGCCTGCACGGCTGTCTGCCCGTCACCTATCTGCTGGAGGGCGACATCGATGGCTGCCTTCAGCTCGGCGACGCTCGCCACGGGGGACCTCCTGGGGGCGGGGAGATCTCCATTACAACCCATCCCGACGGGTGGGCGAACATCCGCCCTCGCGGTGTTTCTGCCCGGCTGCCCGATTACTGCCCTGACGTGCGCGGAGAGCCTCCGCGCCGGGCCGGACAGGTCCCGTCGGCGAGTCACCCGATCCCGTACACGGACCGCCCGGGCGTCGGGTGGGCCCGGCGGCGGCGCTCAGCGGTCCCGGGGCAACCAGCGCGGGCCGTACACCTCGGCGCCCAGCGCGCCCACCCGGGCCCGCAGCTCCCGGTCGGCGGTGACGACGACGCGGCGGCGGTCCGCCGCCGCCGCGACCAGCTCGACCATGGTGTCGTCACCGGAACCGGGGGCGGCGACCACCCCGACCCCCGGCACCGCCGGCACGCCCCGCGCCGCGCCCTCCACCACCAGCACCACCTCTACCGGCGGCGGCAGCTCCGGCGGTACGCCGGCCTCGGCCAGCGGCACCAGCGCGTCGCGCAGCCGGGTTGCCGCCCCGGCCCGGTCCCGCCACCAGCCGTCCGGCCGCGAGCCCACCACGTTCGCCCCGTCGACGATCAGCAGCGCCCTGGTGTCCATGCCCCCAAGCCTGCCACCGAGCCGGCCGCCACCCCGCTCTGGACCCGCCCGCGTTTGCCGCGCCGGCCGCCGGGTAGCCACCGCCGACCGTGCCGCGCCCTGTCGCCTCGGCGGCCGTGGCGCGCCAGGTCGTCTCGGTGACCGTGCCCGCCCGAGCAGCGGAGGACAGAGATGATGGGACCCGGTGACTTCGGCTCCGACCCGTGGGACGAGTTCCTGGCCCGGTACTTCGGCCGGGGCGAGGGGGGACGCCGGCCGGCGCATCGGGTCGACATCACCCGGCTGATGACCGCCGACGCGCGGGAGATGCTCGCCGACGCAGCCCGGCGGGCGGCCCAGAAGCACAGCAACGACCTGGACACCGACCACCTGCTCTGGGCGGCGCTGCAACGCGAGCCGCTGCGCGACCTGGTACGCCGTGCCGGCGCCGACCCGGACGCCCTGGTCAACGCCCTCGGCGGGCGTGGCGACGGGGCGCCCGGGGGCGAGGTGCCCCCGAACCTGTCGCTCACCCCGGCGGCCAAGCGGGCGCTGCTCGACGCCCACCAGCTGTCCCGGGCGATGGGCGCCAACTACATCGGTCCCGAGCACATCCTGATGGCGCTGCCGCTGAACCCGGAGTCGCCGGCCGGCCGGATGCTCGCCGCCGGCCGGATCCAACCGGAGTCGTTGCAGGCGGCCAGCGCGGAACGCGGCGGCACCCCGCGGCCCGACCGGGGCACCCCCACCCTCGACCAGTACGGCCAGGACCTCACCGAACTGGCCCGCAACGACCAGATCGACCCGGTGATCGGGCGGGCGGACGAGATCGAGCAGGCGGTGGAGATCCTGTCCCGCCGGACCAAGAACAACCCGGTGCTCATCGGTGAGGCCGGCGTCGGCAAGACCGCCATCGTGGAGGGGCTGGCCGAGCGGATCTGCGACGGGGACGTGCCGCAGACCCTGATCGGCAAGCGGGTGGTCCAGCTCGACCTGCCCGGCCTGGTCGCCGGCACCCGCTACCGGGGCGACTTCGAGGAACGGCTCAAGAAGGTGATCGACGAGATCCGGGCGCACCGCGACGAGCTGATCATCTTCCTGGACGAGATCCACACCCTGGTCGGCGCGGGCGGCGCCGGCAGCGAGGGCGGCATGGACGCGTCCAACATGCTCAAGCCTGCCCTGGCGCGGGGCGAACTGCGGGTGATCGGCGCGACCACGCTGGACGAGTACCGGCGCAGCATCGAGAAGGACGCCGCGCTGGCCCGCCGGTTCCAGCCGGTCTTCGTGCCCGAGCCGAGCGTCGAGGACACCATCACCATCCTGCGCGGCCTGCGGGACCGGTACGAGGCGCACCACCAGGTCCGGTTCACCGACGAGGCGCTCGTCGCCGCCGCCGAGCTCGCCGACCGGTACGTCACCGACCGCTACCTGCCGGACAAGGCGATCGACCTGATCGACCAGGCCGGCGCCCGGGTGCGGCTGCGTACCCGGACCCCTGCCGAGGACGTGCGGGAGCTGGAGCGACAGCTCGACGAGGTACACCGCAACAAGGATCAGGCGGTCGCCGACGAGCAGTACGAGCGCGCCTCCGAACTGCGCGACCGGGTGTCCGAACTGGAGGACCAGGTCCGCCGCGCGAAGGGCGAGGGCGAGCCGTCGAACGTGCCGACGGTCGGGCCGACGGAGATCGCCGAGGTGGTCTCCCGGGCCACCGGCATCCCGGTCAACCAGCTCACCGAGGAGGAACGGGACCGGCTGCTGCGCCTGGAGGGACAGCTGCACGAGAAGGTCATCGGCCAGGACGACGCGGTCCAGGTGGTCGCCGAGGCGGTCCGTCGCTCCCGTACCGGCCTGGCCGACCCGAACCGGCCGATGGGCAGCTTCCTCTTCCTCGGTCCCACCGGGGTCGGCAAGACCGAGCTGGCCCGGGCCCTGGCCGAGGCGCTCTTCGGCGAGGCGGACCGGATGGTCCGGGTGGACATGAGCGAGTTCCAGGAGCGGCACACGGTCAGCCGGCTGATCGGCGCCCCGCCCGGTTACGTCGGCTACGAGGAGGCCGGCCAGCTCACCGAGGCGGTCCGCCGTCGCCCGTACGCGGTGGTGCTGCTCGACGAGATCGAGAAGGCGCACCCGGACGTGTTCAACATCCTGCTCCAGGTGCTCGACGACGGCCGGCTCACCGACAGCCAGGGCCGGACGGTGAACTTCAAGAACACCGTACTGATCATGACGAGCAACCTGGGTTCGGAGCTGATCACCGGCACCCAGCGTGCGGTCGGCTTCGCCACCGGCGCGTCCGGCCAACAGGAGGCCACCGAGCTGCGGGAGCGGTTGATGCGCCGGCTCCAGGAGAATTTCCGGCCGGAGTTCCTCAACCGCATCGACGAGGTCATCATCTTCCAGCGCCTGGAGGCGCAGCAGCTGCGCCAGATCACCGAGCTGCTGCTGGAGGAGACCCGCCGCCGGCTGCACGCCCAGGACATCCAGGTCGACTTCACCACGGCCGGGGTGGACTGGCTCGCCGAGCACGGCTACCAGCCGGAGTTCGGCGCCCGCCCGCTCCGCCGGGTCATCCAGCGGGAGGTCGACAACCGGCTGTCCCGGATGCTGCTGGAGGACCGGATCTCACCCGGACAGCGGGTCACCGTCGACGCGCAGGACGGCCAACTCTCCTTCGAGGTGGCCGCCGGCGAGCGCGGCTACCGCGCCGCCGCGACGTCGCATCCACGATGAGCCGTGCGGCGTCGTCCGCGAGGCGCGGCGAGGCTCCATCCCCGACGGACCGGAGGGCGGGCATGACCGAACCCGAGGAGACCCGGGAGGACACCGAGCGCAGCGAACCGATCATCGCGCCCCCGACGGCCAACCCGTCCCGGGTGAAGGTGCCGCCGGAGGGCCTCAAGCAGCACACCGACAAGGGCGGGGGCGAACCGATGCCGTCCGGGCCGCCGCCGGGAGAGGAGGCGTGATGGTACGCGAGGCGCGACTCGACCCCGAGGTCGAGGTGATCTGGGACGACTTCCACGCCGAGGTGAACGTCCCGTCCGAGAAGCTGCGGCAGTGGCTGCTCACCCGCGGCTCCGGGGAGGAGGCGTTCGGGCCGAACCCGGACCTGGACCTGCCCGAGCCGGGCCGGCAGATCCTCGCCGTGCTGACCAAGCGCAAGGTGGACCTGACCCCGGAGGACATCGAGGTGATGCGGGAGGCCATCGACCGGATCCGGGAGCTGGCGGCGGCGAAGCCGAGCCGGGGCAACGCCGACGACGAGTGGCGGCACTCCCTGCTCGACCTCGGCCACGACGTCCTCGTCGAACGCTGACGCGGCGCCGACGGCACCCGGACCGGTCCGGGTGCCGTCCGCGTTGCCGGGCTATTCGGATTCCATGCTGGGTAGCTGCAGGCCGGCCGCGTCGGCGGCGGCCTGCCGGTCGGCGCGGGCCCGCTCCTCCCGGCTGAGCAGGTTGGCGTACTCGGTGATGTCGGTCGCGTCGGGCACCTCCGGCAGCCGGCGCAGGAAGGTCTCCACGTCCTCGGAGGCGGCGCTGTGCGTGGCGGCCGCCTGGCGCAGCAGCTCGCGCTGGTCCGCGGCGGGGTACAGATCAGTCATGCCGCCGTGATACCCGCGCTCAGGCGGTTCGCACCCCGCCGGTCACCACCGGCCGCGCCGAAGTCGGGGTGCCGCAGCAGCCAGGCCAGGTAGTCCGGATGGTTCGCCAGCGTGTCGGTGTACGCGGCCACCGCCGTCTCCAGCACGGTCTCGGCGACCCCGACGGCCGGCGCGTCCGGGTGCCAGCCCAGCAGCAGCCGCCAGCGCAGCGGCGCCCCGGCCAGCCGGCGGGTCACCAGTCCGGCGGGCGGCCGGAAGGTGGCCTGGCAGAGCGCCACCCCCTCGCCCGCGTCGACCAGGTCCACACAGCCGCGTACGTCCGTCTCGTAAACCTTGCGGGGGGTGAAGCCGGCGCGGGCGCAGGCGGCGGCGAAGCAGTCGCCGAAGCATCCCTCTCCGGGCGCCGCCACCCACTGCTCCCGCCGCAGGTCCACCAGGCGCACCTCGTCCCGGTCGGCGAGCGGATGGTGCTGCGGCAGGAGCACGGAGACCGGGTCGACGGCCACCTCCCGCCAGGTCAGCCCGAACTCCGCCGACGGGCTGGCGTCCCCGCACACCCCGGTCAGCGCGAAGTCGAGCCGGCCACCGGCCACCAGTTGGGCCAGCTCGTCCACCGACCAGGACGCGTACGTGGTGATCCCCACGTCCGGGCGCTCGGCGGCGAGCCGGTGCACCAGCCGGCCGAGGATCGGGCTGTTCACCCCGCCGAACCGGTACCGGCTCAGCGGGTCGCCCGCGCCGGCCAGCCGGGCCGCCTCGTCCTGGAGGCCCTTCATCGCCGGCAGCAGCACCCGGGCCCGGTCCAGCACCAGCTCGCCGAGCGCGGTGGGGCGGGCGCCGCGCCGGTCCCGTTCGAAGAGCGGACCGCCGAGGGCCCGCTCGATGCGCTGGAGCTGGGCGGTCAGTGCCGGTTGGGCCAGGCCGAGCGTCGAGGCCGCCTTGGTGACGCTCCCCGTCTCCGCGATCGCGCAGACCACCCGCAGGTGTCGCAGCTCCAGATTCATACGGTGACGGTAGGACCGCGAACGGGTATGGGGAAGAGCCGTACGCCATCGGCGTACCTCGATCAGCCGAGGCCGGTCCGCGGTGGGTCGGCCCGGACGTGGCGCGCCCGCCGCCGCGCCAGGTCGGCCAGGCGGGTACGCCGGCCGGTCACCACGTCACGGACCTTGTCCAGCACGCCCAGCGCCGGCTCGACGAGCTTGTTCCACGGCGGGGTGGCCGGGGTGCCCGGGTGCGGCCGGGTCGGCGCCGCCTCCTCGGCGATCTCCCACCGGTTGCCGAGCCGGATCAGCTCGGCCTCGGTGGCCACCCGACGCAGCGGCGTGACCAGCGCGGCGACCCGCTCGACGTGCCGGCGTACCCGGTCGGTCACGTCGGCCAGCGCCGGGTCCTCCGGCCCGGACAGTCCCTTCAGGGCGGTGAGCAGCCCGGCGTCCGCCTCGATCTCCCGGTCCACCAGCTCCGCGCTCTCCGGCAGGGCGGCCCGGGCGGCGGGGAAGAGATACTGCTCCTCGGCGGAGAGATGCCGGGACAGCACGGCGGTGAGCACGTCGAGCACCTCCCGGCGGTGCGCGGCCGGCAGGTCCGGCCCGGTGAGCCGCTCGGCCAGGCCGAGCAGGGCGCGGTGCTCCGCGGCCACGATCTCGGCCAGGCTCCGGCCGCCAGGCCGGTACGCGTCGTCGGCGGCGGGCGGCAGCGGCGGCAGGGGGACGGACATGATGCCCTCCTCGACAGGTGGCCGGCGGGGAGCGGGTGGGTCCGGCGCCCCGCCGGTCGGTGCGGGGACGTCAGCGGCGGTACCCGGACGCGCGATCCGCGAAACCACGCGCGGACGGGGTGGGCCGGCCGCCGGTGCCGGCTGGTATGAAGAAGCGATGACGAGCGACGCCGCCTCCGCCCGACCGGACCCCACCGACGAGGTCGTGGACCTCTGCCGCGACCTGCTGCGTATCGACACCACCAACACCGGGGACAACGACACCAGCGTCGGGGAGCGGCGCGCCGCGGAGTACGTCGCGGCGAAGCTCGCCGAGGTCGGCGTCGACGCGGAGATCCACGAGTCCGCGCCGGGCCGGGCCAACGTGGTCGCCCGGATCGCCGGCACCGACCCGGGGCGGGACGCCCTGCTGGTGCACGGCCACCTCGACGTGGTGCCCGCCGACCCGGACGAGTGGTCGGTGCACCCGTTCTCCGGCGAGATCCGCGACGGCTACCTGTGGGGCCGCGGCGCGATCGACATGAAGGACTTCGACGCGATGGTGCTCGCCGTGGTGCGCGGCTGGCAGCGCGCCGGGACCCGCCCGTCGCGGGAAATCGTGCTTGCCTTCACCGCCGACGAGGAGGCCGGCGGCGACTACGGGGCGCACTACCTCACCCGCGAGCACCGCGGCGTCTTCGACGGCTGCACGGAGGCGATCGGCGAGGTCGGCGGCTTCTCGTACTCGGTCAGCGAGCAGCAGCGGCTCTACCTGATCGAGACCGCCGAGAAGGGCCTGGACTGGCTGCGCCTGCACGCCAAGGGCCGCCCCGGCCACGGCTCGATGGTGCACGACGACAACGCGGTCGTCGCGCTCGCCGAGGCGGTCGCCCGGATCGGCCGGCACCGCTTCCCGGTGGTCGTCACCGACACCGTACGGGCGTTCCTGGCGGAGGTCTCCGACGTCCTCGGCATCGAGATCGACCCGGAGGACCCGGAGACCGCGATCGCCAAGCTCGGCCCGATCGCCAACATCATCGGCGCCACCATCCGCAACACCGCCAACCCGACCCGGCTCGACGCGGGTTACAAGGACAACGTCATTCCCGGCCGGGCCACCGCCACCATCGACTGCCGCAGCCTGCCCGGCCAGTCGGAGCTGCTGGAGCGGCAGCTCCGAGAGCTGATCGGCCCGGACATCGCCATCGAGTACATCCAGCGCCAGCCCGCCCTGGAGACCACCTTCGACGGCGACCTGGTCGACGCCATGTCCGCCGCGTTGCGCGCCGAGGACCCGGGCGCCCGCCCGGTGCCGTACATGCTCTCCGGCGGCACCGACGCCAAGGCGTTCGCCCAGCTCGGCATCCGCTGCTTCGGCTTCGCGCCGCTGCGGCTCCCCGCCGACCTCAATTTCTCCGGCCTGTTCCATGGCATCGACGAGCGGGTTCCACTGGACGGACTACAGTTCGGCGTGCGGGTTCTCGACCGGTTCCTCCGCAGCTGCTAACCGTGTCCGTCGCGTCACCGTCGGCGCGGATTCTCCCCCCATCGTGAAAGGGACTGCCTCACATGACCGACCAGCACGGTGAGCTGGACGCCGCACTCGAGCGGGTGATCGACGCGGCCCGCGCCCACCTGGCCGCCGTCCGCGCCGCCCAGGGCCGGATCGACGACGACGCCGTCTGGCAGGCGTACGTCAACCTGAACAACGCCTCGTTCGCGTACGACGAGCAACTGCTCGACGCGTTCGGCGAGGTGACCCCGTGGGACGTCGAGTCGATCGACCCGGACGAGGCCGACGAGCGCTTCGGTGCCGTCGAGGGCGTCGAGGCCACCGACCCGCACCCGCGGGTCATCTCGGTGCGGCAGCGCCGCGACTACCGCGTTCCGAGCGTGTCCGCCCTGATCCGGGCGGCCGAGGCGGCCCGCCGTGAGGGCACCCCGGAGGAGGACGAGCCGGCCCCGGTGGAGGGCGTCGGGGAGGCCGTGCTGGAGCTGCTGCAGAGCGGTGACGGCTCGCTCAGCGCGTTGGACGTGCCCGAGCTGGAGCCGCTCGACGGCCTGGTCATGGTCAGCGAGGTCGGCACCCCGGTCGACCTGGAGTCGTTCGACGACGACGACCCGCTCGGCCCGTTCCAGCCGGCCGCCGACGACCGCCTGGTCGGCCGGCTCGACGAGCACCCGTTCCTGGAACTGGACGAGGAACACGACCACGCCCACTAGATAGACCGTCCCGGCCCCGGGACGCGGCCCACCCGGTCCGCGTTTCGGGGCCTCGGCGGGTGGCCGCCGGTTCGGTCCGGACCGCGTCGGCCCGGCGTCCAGAACGGCTCGACCACCGTGCTGCCCGGCCAGCCGCGTTTCCGCGGGGCCCGGAGGATCCCGTCGGGGCCGTCGGGTCAGTACGACAAACCCGGCTGCGGCTGGTTGATCAGGCGGCGACGCAGCATCACCTGCCGCGTGCCGTCCCGGTACAGCCGCACCCGGGCCAACTCCCAGCCGGAGAACTCCGCCTGGATCGCCAGCTGCGCCGTGGCGGTCACCCGGTCGACGTTCGATGGCAACCGCAGCGGCGCGTATTCGTAGTCCATGACCCCTATGCTGCCCAGCCCAGTGGCCCACCGCCACCCCCTGAGGGTGACCCGGACCGCGTGTCGGCCGCCCGGCGCCGGACGGCCGGGCTCAGCCGTCCCGTTCCGGGTAGCCGACCGGCACCGCCGAGACGTCGTCCAGGGCGGTGACGATCTCCTCGGGCAGGGTCATCCGCTCCACCTGGAGGGCGCCGAGGAGCTGCCCCACGGTGCGGGCGCCGAGGATCGGCGCGGTCACCCCGGGCCGGTCCCGGATCCACGCCAGCGCCACCTCCATGGGCGACACGCCCAGCCCGCCGGCGGCGGTGGCGACCGCCTCCACGATGCTGGAGCAGCGCGGCTCCAGGTACGGCGTGACGAAGCGCTCGAAGTGCGGCGATGCGGCCCGGGAGTCGGCCGGGCGGCCGTTGCGGTACTTGCCGGTGAGCACCCCGCGACCCAGCGGCGACCAGGGCAGCACCCCCAGCCCCAGCGCCTCGCAGGCGGGCAGCACCTCGCGCTCGACGCCCCGCTCCAGCAGCGAGTACTCCACCTGGGCGGCGACCACCGGGGCGCGCCCCGGCCAGGCGGCCTGCCAGGCGGCGGCCCGGGCGGTCTGCCACCCGGAGAAGTTGGAAACCCCCACGTACCGGGCCTTGCCGCCGGACACCGCGTGGTCCAGCGCGGCCAGGGTCTCGTCGAGGGGGGTGTCCGGGTCGTATCCGTGCACCTGCCAGAGGTCGACGTGGTCGGTGCCGAGCCGGCGCAGCGACGCCTCAAGGGTCCGCAACAGGTGCCCCCGCGAGCCGTCCCGGCGGCGACCGCTGCCCGGCCGCAGCCCCGCCTTGGTCGCGATGAGCAGTTCGTCCCGGGGTACCAGGCTGCCCAGCAGCGAGCCGATCACCGACTCGGCGTCGCCGTCGGCGTACACGTCGGCGGTGTCGACGAGGTTGCCGCCCGCGTCCAGGTAGCTCTTCAGCTGGGCGGCCGCGTCGTCGGCGTCGGTGTCCCGTCCCCAGGTCATGGTGCCGAGCGCGAGCCGCGAAACCGCCAGCCCGCTTCGGCCGAGCGGTCGCTGTTGCATGGGTGAACCTTATTTCGAACCTCGCGTCACGGATATCCTCACCCGGAGTCAAGTTCCTGCTCCACCGAGCGGTCACGGTTGTGACGCGTTCGGGGGTGAGCCGGTGATCGGTTCGGCCACCCCCATTGCGTAACCTGATGCGACCTGTGGTGCGGACGGTGGGAGGACCAGTGCGACTCGGGCTCAGCCTCGGATACCAGACGGCGTGGAGCACGCCGGCCGATCATCTGGCCCTGGCACAGGAGGCGGACCGGCTCGGCTACTCGGTGGTGTGGGCGGCGGAGGCGTACGGCTCCGACTCGCCGAGCATGCTGTCGTGGATCGCCGGCCAGACCGAGCGGATCGACCTGGGCAGCGCGGTGATGCAGATCCCGGCGCGTACGCCCGCGATGACCGCGATGACCGCGGCCACCATCGACGCGCTCTCCGGCGGCCGGTTCCGGCTCGGCCTGGGCGTCTCCGGCCCGCAGGTCTCCGAGGGCTGGCACGGCGTCCGCTTCGCCAAGCCGCTGGCCCGCACCCGCGAGTACGTCGACATCGTCAAACTGGCGGTCGCCCGCAAGGAACTCGCGTACGACGGCGAGCACTACACCCTGCCGCTGCCCGACGGGCCGGGCAAGGCGCTGCGGCTGGGCTTCCATCCACCGCGCGAGCACATCCCGATCTACCTGGCCGCTGTCGGCCCGAAGAACCTCGAACTGGCCGGCGAGATCGCCGACGGCTGGCTGGCCGTCTTCTACGCGCCCGAGTTCGCCGAGGAACAGCTCGCCGCCGTCCGCGCCGGCCGCGCCAAGGTCGGCAAGGAGCTGACCGGCTTCGACGTGGTGCCGTCCGTCCCGGTGGTGGTCGGCGACGACATCGCCTCCTGCGCCGAGCTGGTCCGCTGGTACGCCGCCCTCTACGTCGGCGGCATGGGCAGCCGGCAGCAGAACTTCTACAACCAGCTCGCCACCCGGATGGGCTACGGCGACGCCGCCCGCGAGGTGCAGGACCTCTACCTGGCCAAGCGGCAGCGCGACGCCGCCGCCGCGGTGCCGATGGAGTTCATCGACCGCACCTCGCTGCTCGGCCCGAAGGAGCGCATCGCCGAGCGGATGCGGGAGTACGCCGCCGCCGGTGTCACCACCCTGTCGGTGACCCTGTTCGTCGCGGATCGGGAGAGCGGTGTGCAGACCCTGCGCACCGTCGCCGAGGCCCTGGAGCTGTCGGGAGTCGGCGAGTGACCTGGGTTGAAGCCATCGTCCTCGGCATCGTCCAGGGGCTCACGGAATTCCTGCCCGTCTCGTCCTCCGGGCACCTGCGGATCACCTCGGCGCTGTTCTTCAACCGGGATGCGGGCGCGTCCTTCACCGCGGTGACCCAGCTCGGCACCGAGGCGGCGGTGCTCATCTACTTCTTCAAGGACATCTGGCGGATCCTCCGTACCTGGGTGGTCGGCATGTGGGACCGCTCGGTCCGGTCCAGCCTCGACTACCGCATGGCCTGGTACGTCATCGTCGGCACCATCCCGATCGGGCTCCTCGGGCTGCTGTTCAAGGACCAGATCCGCACCGCCGGCCGGAACCTCTACCTGGTCTCCTTCACGTTGATCTTCTTCGCGCTGGTGCTGGCCTTCGCCGAGTACTGGGGGCGGCAGACCCGCACGCTGGAGAACTTCCGGATGCGCGACGGCATCGTCATGGGCCTCGGCCAGGCCATGGCGCTCATCCCCGGGGTGTCCCGCTCCGGCGGCACGCTCACCTTCGGCCTCTTCCTGAACCTCACCCGGGAGACCGCGACGCGGTACTCGTTCCTGCTGGCGATCCCGGCGGTGGTGATCTCCGGGGTGTTCAGCCTCCCGGACGTCTTCGAGCCCTCCGCACCGGGGACCGCGGCACCGAGCGTGGCCCAGATGGTCGTCGCGACGGTGATCGCCTTTGCCATCGGTTACGCGGCGATCGCCTGGCTGCTGCGCTACGTGGCCCACCACACCCTGTACCTCTTCGTCCTGTACCGGGTGGCGCTCGGTTCGCTGGTCCTCTGCCTGCTCCTCACCGGGGTGATCAACCCAACCTGATCTGGTTCCGGAGACGCCGCTGGCCGGCACCCCGTGCTCGGGTGCCGGCCAGCGGTGTTGTTCATGTTCGGTTGTGTCAGCTGTTCCAGTTCTGGGCGACCAGGTCAGCGGCCTGCTGCTCCCACTGGGCGTAGGCGTCCGGGTACGCCGACACCTGCACCGTCTGCGCGGCCTTGGTCAACGGCATGTCCTGCCACCCGTCAACCTGCTTCAGACCCTTCAGAAACGCGGTCGTCGCGTACCCGGGGTCGGTGATCTGCTCCGGGCTACCCCAACCAGAGGACGGGCGCTGCTGGAACAGACCCAGCGAGTCGTGATCGTTCTGGTCACCGAGGTGACCCAGGTTCTCCAGCTTCGACTCCTGAAGCGACGTCGCGATCGAGATGACCGCGGCCCGCTCCGGCATGCCGGCCTTCTTCGTCGCCGCGATGATCGCCTTCGCGTTCGCGGTCTGCTCACCGTTCAGGTCGATCTTCGACTGGGCGCCCTGGACAGCAGCAACCGGAGTGGCGTGTACGGGGGCGGCGGCGTGAGCGGCGATCGGACCGGCGAACACACCACCGGCGAAAGCCAGACCAGCAACACCCAGAACGCTCTTACGCAGCATCGTATTCATGACCAAAGCTCCATTCGGGGGTTTGGCACACACGCCGACCGGGGGTCGGGGCATGCGCAAGCACCGTCAGGCGCCCAAACAAGGGGGGAAGGTCTTCGACCGGCTGGCTCGCGGGGCGGGGGATCGCCTCTTCGCGGCGCCGGGACCATGTACAACGACCGACGACCCACCAACATTCCGGGCCCGGGCCACCCCGATCGCAGCGGGCGGCCATCAGCCCCCAGGTTCGGGGGCCTTCCTCGGCCGTGCAGCCCGGTACAACACCCGCCGACCGCCGACCATTCCCTCCACGACGCCACCCCCGCCGCCCCGGAACCGGACACCCGACGCATACCACCCACGCCGATCAGGTGACCCCACCAAGATCCACACAATATCCCCGAAAGTGGCCCTTCAGGCACCCCATGAGGCCACAACCTCCCCGAAAACGGCCCATCCCAGCACGACGAAGCCACAACCTCCCCGAAGTGGCACCTCGATGGCGCGGCGCGACAACGTCCTGGGAGATGGCCTATCCCGGCACGACGAAGCCGCAACTTCCCCGAAGTGGCCCCTCCGCCCCAGGATGAGGCCACAACCTCCCCGAGACTGGCGCTCAGCGGCCTCGCCCAGTAGCCCCTCCCTCACGGGCTCGTGGCCGCCGCTGAGCGGCGCACGCGGGCCGCCGGTTTCGGCCTGATCGGTCTGAGACGGCCCGGCGGTCCCATGATCGCGGACAGCGACCCGGGCCAACGGGCACGGCGGGACACAGCCGACGTCGTACCGCCTTAGGGTGGTCAGGGTGGCGATCCTTCTGCTTCTGCGACACGGCCGGACCACCGCGAACGCCGACGGCGGCCTGGCCGGCCGGCAGCCGGTCGAGCTGGACGAGACCGGCCGCGCCCAGGCCACGGCCGTCGGCGAGCGGTTGACGGGGCTGCCCCTGGCGGCGGTGGTGACCAGCCCGCTGATCCGCTGCCGGCAGACCCTGCGACTGGCCTTGCCCGACGTCGAGCCGGTGGTGGAGGAGGGGCTGATCGAGTGCGGGTACGGCAGGTGGGAGGGACAGCCGCTGAAGAAGCTGGCCAAGGAGCCGCTCTGGCCGGTGGTCCAGCAGCATCCCAGCGCGGCCGTCTTCCCGGAGGGGGAGTCGATGGCGGCGATGTCGGCGCGGGCGGTCGCGGCGGTGCGTTCCTGGGACGCCCGGGTCACCGCCGAGCACGGGCCGGAGGCGGTCTGGCTGGCGTGCAGCCACGGCGATGTGATCAAGTCGATCGTGGCGGACGCGCTCGGCGTACACCTGGATCTTTTCCAGCGGATCGTCGCGGACCCGGCGTCGGTGACGGCGATTCGCTACACCCCGCTGCGGCCGTTCCTGATCCGACTCAACGACACCGGCGGCGACCTCGGGGGCCTGGTGCCGCCGCCGCCCAAGCGGCGCCGGCGGGCGGTGCGTGCGACGGATTCGGACGCGGCCGTGGGCGGCGGCGCGGGGGCGGCCCCGTGAGCGCGAGGAGTGAGCCGGTTCTGCGAGCCCCGCAGTCGCGAAGAGCGGTGAGCCGGCTCGCCACGCCCGGGAAGGGCCCCCGTGTGCCCTGGCGTTTCGCCCTGGGCGGATTCAACGTCGGTGCGCTGCGCGGCGGTTCCGGCGTCCGGATAGGGTCGTGGGTATGACCCACCAGGTGCACGCCTTCGAGCCGCCGGAGCGGTTCGTCGCCGGAACCGTCGGCCCGCCGGGGGAGCGTACGTTCTTCCTCCAGGCGCGCGGCGGCGGCCGGCTGGTCAGCGTCGCGCTGGAGAAGGTCCAGGTGTCCCTGCTCGCCGAGAAGCTGGAGGAGCTGCTCGCCGAGGCGCAACGCCGGTTCGGCGTCCAGTTGCCCGAGGCGCCCGCCGTGGCCGGCGACAACGACCCGCTGGACACCCCGGTCGACGAGGAGTTCCGGGTCGGCACGCTGGGCCTGGCCTTCGACGTGGACTCCGCCACCGTGGTGATCGAGGCGATCGCCACCGGCGAGACGGAGGTCGAGGTCGCGCTGGGCGAGGCGGACGACGACGAGGACGAGGACCCGGACGAGCCGGACGATGACCTGGACCGGCTCCGGGTGCGGCTGACCCCTGAGGCGACCCGCGCGTTCATCGAGCGGGCCCGCCGCGTGGTCAACGCCGGCCGCCCGCCCTGCCCGCTCTGCGGCCAGCCGTTGGACCCGGCCGGCCATCTCTGTCCACGGCACAACGGCTATCACCGGTGACCTCGTCGGAACTCCAGCCCCGACAGGACGGTGCCGCCGCGTTGCGGCTGCTCACCGACGGTGAGCTCGCCCTGGAGGGGCGGCTCGTCGACGCCTCCAACACCACCCTGCGCGGGATTCTCACCCTCGACGGGCTGACCGCCCGCTGCGTCTACAAGCCGGTCCGGGGCGAGCGACCGCTCTGGGACTTTCCGGACGGCACGCTCGCCGGCCGGGAGATCGCGGCCTACCTGGTGTCCCGGGCCACCGGGTGGGACCTGGTGCCGCCGACCGTGCTGCGGGACGGGCCGTTCGGGCCCGGCTCGTGCCAGCTCTGGATCGACGAGCCGGAGGAGGTCGAGCCCCTGGTCGGGTTCGTGCCGGCCGCGGCGGTGCCCCCGCGCTGGTTCCCGGTGGCCGCGGCCCGCGACGACGACGGTGCCGCGTACGCCCTCGCCCACGCCGACGACCCGCGCCTGGCCCGGCTGTCGGTCCTCGACGCGGTGATCAATAACGCCGACCGCAAGGGCGGTCATGTGATCGTGGGCCCGGACGACCGGATCTACGGCGTGGACCACGGCGTCTGCTTCCACGTCGAGGACAAGCTGCGGACGGTGCTGTGGGGCTGGGCCGGCCGGCAGCTCCCGCCGGACGCGGTGGAGATGTTGGCCGGGCTGGCCGGGCAGCTCACCGGACGGCTCGGTGACGAGCTGTCCGAGCAGCTCACCATCGGTGAGGTCGCCGAGCTGGCGGCCCGGGTGGACCGGTTGCGGGAGACGGGGCGGTTCCCGCTGCCCCCGCAGGACTGGCCGGCGATGCCCTGGCCGCCCATGTGAGCCGCTGTCGCGTTGATCACTCCGGGCCCGACACCCGAGCCACTGACGGATCGTTAGGCTGGCGGTCATGGAGTCTTGGGTGGGGCACGAGGTGCCACGGCTGCCGGGCTTGGGCCAGCCACTGAGGTTGTACGACTCGGCGCGGCAAGGTGTCCACCCCAGCCAGCCCGACGGCGTCGCCTCGATGTACGTCTGCGGCATCACCCCGTACGACGCGACCCACCTCGGGCACGCCGCCACCATGATCACCTTTGACCTGGTGCAGCGGATGTGGCGGGATGCCGGCCTGACCGTGCGGTACGTGCAGAACGTCACCGACATCGACGACCCGCTGCTGGAGCGGGCCGAGCGCGACGGCGAGGACTGGAAGGTCCTGGCCATGCGGGAGACCGCCCTGTTCCGGGAGGACATGGAGGCGCTGCGGATCATCCCGCCGGCGCACTACGTGGGCGCGATCGAGTCGATCCCGGACATCGTCGAGAAGGTCCTCGTGCTGCTCAAGGACGGCGCGGCGTACCGGCTCGACGACGGCACCGGCGACGTCTACTTCGACATCACCGCCGCGCCGGCGTTCGGCTACGAGTCGAACCTGACCCGGCAGCAGATGCTGGAGATCTTCCCGGAGCGTGGCGGCGACCCGGACCGGGCCGGCAAGCGCGACCCGCTCGATCCGCTGCTGTGGCGTGGCGCCCGGGTGGGCGAGCCGTCCTGGCCGGGCGGCGAGCTGGGCGCCGGCCGGCCCGGCTGGCACATCGAGTGCGCGGTGATCGCCCTGAACCTGCTCGGCGACCGGATCGCCGTGCAGGGCGGCGGCAACGACCTGCTCTTTCCGCACCACGAGTGCTCGGCGGCGCACGCCGAGCGGCTGACCGGCGAGGCGCCGTTCGCCGACCACTACGTGCACGCCGGCATGATCGGCCTGGACGGCGAGAAGATGTCGAAGTCCAGGGGCAACCTGGTCTTCGTGTCCCGGCTGCGAGCCGACCGGGTGGATTCGATGGCGGTCCGGCTGGCCCTGATGAGCGGGCACTACCGCGCCGACCGGTCCTGGACCGACGAGCTGCTCGCCGTGGCGCAGCGGCGGCTGGCCCGCTGGCGGCAGGCCGCCGCCGCGCCGTCCGGGCCGTCCGGGGCCGAGCTGCTGGCCGGGGTACGCGCCCGCCTCGCCGACGACCTCGACACCCCCGGTGCCCTGGTGGTGGCGGACGCCTGGGCCGAGCAGGCACTGGCCGGCGTCGCCGAGGATGCCGCCGCCCCGAGGCTCTTCGCGGAGACCGTCGACGCCCTCCTGGGCGTCCGCCTCTGACGCGGTCCGTCCGCGCCGCCCGCCCGAAGATCGCGCCGCCGGGCGAGATCACGCTCGATCCGGGAGTTAGTGGTCTCGCCGACGCGCTGAGGCCACTACTTCCATGTTCGAGCGCGAGCGCGCCGGGCCGACGGTCGCGGTCAGCCGAGGACGAGACCGGGGTCCGGGTCCGGGTCGGCGGCCGGGGCGGGGACCTTGTACTCCTCGGTGAGGGTGGTCATCGGGCCGGGCCAGGTGGCCTGGGCGACCTCGATCGGCTTGCGCCGCTCGTCGTACGCGACGTGCAGCAGGTGCAGCACCGGGGTGTCCGGCCGGATCTGGAGGATCTCCGCCTCCTCGCGGCTGGGCTGGCGGGCGCTGATCGTGTCGGTCGCGGTGACGTACCGCCGGCCGGTGGCCTCCTCGGCCTCCTGGTAGAGCGGGCGGCCGAACGCCTCGGCCCGTTCCAATGGGGTGCCGGCCGTGTCGCCGGGCAGGAACCAGGAGGCGCCCACCTCGACCGGTGACTCGTCGGTGCGGACCAGGTGCCGCCGGCAGAGCAGGTCGGTGCCGTCGGGCACGCCGAACGCGTCGGCCACCTCGGGTGGCGCGGGGGCGCGGCCGACCGAGGCGAGCTGCTGTCGGTACCGGGCGGCCAGGTCGGTGTGGTAGCCGCGGAAGCCGCCGTACCGGCCGCGGGAGAGCCGGTTGAGCCGGCGCCGGGTGCCCCGGACGTACGTACCGGAGCCGGGCTTGGTGATCAGGATGCCCTCGACCCGCAGCTGGTCGACGGCGCGCTGCACGGTCTGCTTCGCGACGCCGAACATCTCGGCGATGGCCGGGATGGACGGCAGTCGCTCGCCCGGCCCCCAGTCGCCGCGGCGAACCTGGGCCTTGAGCTGCGCGGCGATCTGCCGGTGCGGAAACTCCGCCGCCCCCGGGTTGATCTGCATGCCCGCCTCCTCATGACAGCTAGGTTCCTAGGATGCCGTAGGGGGAGCGGGCGCGCCACCCCGGACACGAAGAAAACCGGGCCCCGAACGGAGCCCGGTTTCCCCGGCGGTTACCAGGAGCCGGCGGTCGGGCCGGCGGAGCCGCCGCGGCGGCGCAGGTACTTCTCGAACTCCTGGGCGATCTCGTCCCCGGTCAGCGGGGTGATGCCGGCGTCGCCGACCCGTTCCTCCAACTCGCGGACGTACTCGCCCAGCTCGGCGTCCTGCTCGGCGGCGCTGCGTACCCGCCGCTCCCACTCGGCGGCCTCCTCGGCCAGGTCGGCCATCGGCACCGGCAGGTCGAGGACCTCCTCGACCCGGTGCAGCAGCGCCAGGGTGGCCTTGGGGCAGGGCGGGTTGTTGGCGTAGTGCGGCACGTGCACCCAGAACGACACCGCGTCGACCTCGGCCCGGGTGCAGGCGTCGTGCAATACCCCGACGATGCCGGTCGGCCCGTCGTAGCGGGTGGGGGTGAGCTGGTAGCGCTTGGCGGCGTCGACGTCCGACGCGCTGCCGCTGATCGGCAGCGGCCGGGTGTACGGCACGTCGGCCAGCAGCGCGCCGAGCAGCACCACCCGCTCGACCTCCAGGCTGTGGCAGATCTCCAGCACCTGCTCGCAGAAGGTGCGCCAGCGCATGCTCGGCTCGATGCCGCGGATCAGCACGACGTCCCGCTCGGTGCCGGCCGGGCTGGCCACCATGAAGCGGGTGGTCGGCCACTCCACCCGGCGGGTCTCGCCGTCGGCCATCGTGATGGTCGGGCGGCTCACCTGGAAGTCGTAGAAGTCCTCCGGGTCGAGCTCGGCCACCTGCCGGGCCTGCCAGACCTGTTCCAGGTGCTCCACCGCCGCGGTGGAGGCGTCCGCGGCGTCGTTCCAGCCCTCGAATGCCGCGATGGCGACCGGGGAGCGCAGCACCGGCAGCCCGTCGAACTCGGTCACGCCGTCACCCCGTCCCATTCGTCGGGAGCGCCGCCGGGCCGCCGCCCGGACGTCCACCCGCCTACGACAACTCCAGCTCGGCGCGTCTGGCGCCGCGCCGCGACCTGGAGCCGTCGCACGGTCGCGTCCCTGATGTCCCTCACGCCCGTCAGCCTACGTGCCGGCGTGGGAGGCGGCCCGCCGGCCGCGCCGGTCGGGGCAGCGGACCATCCGGTCGAACCAGACTAAAGGTACGGCGTGCTCCCGCTCACAGTATGTGGGAAGGCGTGGTTGCGGTGACCCGACTTCCTTCCGCCGCACTAACCTGGCTCTGTGCGGACTTCGTTGCTCGATGTGCTGGCGGAGCGGATCATCATCGCCGACGGGGCGATGGGGACGATGCTCCAGGCGGCTGACCTGACGCTGGACGACTTCGACGGCCTTGAGGGCTGCAACGAGATCCTCAACCTGACCCGGCCGGACGTCGTGCGCGGCGTGCACGACGCGTACCTGGCGGCGGGCGCGGACTGCGTCGAGACCAACACCTTCGGCGCCAACCTGCCGAACCTCGCCGAGTACGGCATCGCCGGACGGATCCGGGAGCTGTCGGAGGCGGCGGCGCGGCTGGCCCGGGACGCCGTCGACGCGTACGCGACGCCGGAGCAGCCCCGTTACGTACTCGGCTCGATCGGCCCCGGCACCAAGCTGCCCACCCTCGGCCACGCCGCGTACGCCACGCTGCGCGACGCGTACCAGGCGAGCGCCGCCGGCCTGATCGAGGGCGGCTCGGACGCACTGAGCGTGGAGACCTGCCAGGACCTGCTCCAGGCCAAGGCCGCGGTGATCGGGTCGAAGCGGGCGATGGCCGAGCTCGGGCGGCAGGTGCCGATCATCTGCCACGTCGCCGTCGAGACCACCGGCACCATGCTGCTGGGCAGCGAGATCGGCGCGGCGCTGACCGCGATCGAGGCGCTCGGGGTGGATCTGATCGGGCTCAACTGCTCGACCGGCCCGGCGGAGATGGGCGAGCACCTGCGCTACCTGTCCCGGCACTCGCGCATCCCGCTGTCGGTGATGCCGAACGCCGGGCTGCCGGTGCTGACCGCCGACGGGGCGTACTTCCCGTTGACGCCGGTCGAGATGGCCGACGCCCTGGAGCGGTTCGTCGCCGACTACGGCGTGTCCCTGGTGGGTGGCTGCTGCGGCAGCACACCGGAACACATCCGGGTGCTGGTCGAGCGGCTGCGCGGGGCGCGGCCGGTGGCCCGGGAGCCGCGGCCGGAGGCCGGCGTCTCGTCGATCTACCATCACGTGCCGTTCGCCCAGGACGCCAGCGTGCTGATGGTGGGGGAGCGGTCCAACGCCAACGGTTCCAAGGCGTTCCGGGAGGCGATGCTCGCCGGCGACTGGCAGGCGTGCGTGGAGGTCGCGCGGAGCCAGGCCCGGGACGGCTCACACCTGCTGGACCTCTGCGTCGACTACGTCGGCCGGGACGGCACGCAGGACATGCGGGAGTTGGCCGGCCGGTTCGCCACCGCCTCCACCCTGCCGATCATGCTGGACTCCACCGAACCGGCGGTGATCGAGGCCGGGCTGGAGATGCTCGGCGGGCGCTGCGTGGTCAACTCGGTGAACTTCGAGGACGGCGACGGCCCGGATTCCCGCTATGCCCGGCTGATGCCGGTGATCAGGGAGCACGGCGCCGCCGTGGTCGCCCTGCTCATCGACGAGGAGGGCCAGGCCCGCACCCGCGACTGGAAGGTACGCGTCGCGGCCCGGCTGATCGAGGACCTGACCGGCCGGTGGGGGCTGCGCCGGGAGGACATCCTCATCGACGCGCTGACGTTCCCGATCGCCACCGGCCAGGAGGAGACCCGCCGCGACGGCATCGAGACGATCGAGGCGATCCGGGAGATCGCCTCCCGCTACCCGGGGGTCAACTTCACCCTGGGCATCTCCAACGTCTCCTTCGGCCTGAACCCGGCCGCCCGGCAGGTGCTCAACTCCGTCTTCCTGCACGAGTGCGCGGAGGCCGGGCTGACCTCGGCGATCGTGCACGCCAGCAAGATCCTGCCGATGTCGAGGATTCCCGACGAACAGCGCGAGGCCGCCCTCGACCTGATCTACGACCGCCGCCGCGACGGCTACGACCCGGTGCAACGGTTCATCGAGATCTTCGAGGGCGTCGACGCCGCCTCGGCGCGCGCCAGCCGGGCCGAGGAGTTGGCCGCGCTGCCCCTGGACGAGCGGCTCAAGCGGCGGATCATCGACGGGGAGCGCAGCGGCCTGGAGGCCGACCTGGACACCGCCATGGCGGAGGGGCGCTCGGCGCTGTCCATCATCAACGACCTGCTGCTCGACGGGATGAAGGTGGTCGGCGAGCTGTTCGGCTCCGGCCAGATGCAGCTGCCGTTCGTGCTCCAGTCCGCCGAGGTGATGAAGACCGCGGTGGCCTACCTGGAGCCGCACATGGAGAAGGCCGACGACGGTGGCAAGGGGCGCATTGTCCTTGCCACCGTCAAGGGCGACGTGCACGACATCGGCAAGAACCTGGTGGACATCATCCTGTCCAACAACGGCTACGAGGTCGTCAACATCGGCATCAAGCAGCCGATCAACGCGATCCTCGACGCGGCCGAACAGCACCGGGCCGACGCGATCGGCATGTCCGGGCTGCTGGTCAAGAGCACGGTCATCATGAAGGAGAACCTCGCCGAGATGGCCGCGCGCGGGGTGGCCGAGCGCTGGCCGGTGCTGCTCGGCGGGGCGGCGCTCACCCGGGCGTACGTCGAGGACGACCTGCGGTCGATGTTCCCCGGGCAGGTGCACTACGCCCGGGACGCCTTCGAGGGGCTGTCCCTGATGGACCGGGTGATGTCCGCCAAGCGCGGCGGCGTACCGGTGGTCGACCCGGAGCGGGAGGCGGCCCTGGCGGCCCGCCGGGAGCGGCGGGAGCGGCAGCGGGCCATGGTGCGCGAGGCGCTGCCGGAGCTGGACGACGCCTCGGTCCGCTCCGACGTGGCCACCGACGTGGAGGTGCCCACGCCGCCGTTCTTCGGCACCCGGGTGGTGAAGGGGGTGCCGCTGGCCGACTACGCGGCACTGCTCGACGAGCGGGCCACCTTCCTCGGCCAGTGGGGGCTGCGCGGCGCCCGCGGCGGCAAGGGCCCGTCGTACGAGGAACTGGTGGAGACCGAGGGCCGGCCGCGGCTGCGCTACTGGCTCGACCGGCTCATCGCCGACCAGGTCCTTGAGGCGGCCGTGGTGTACGGGTACTTCCCGGCGTACGCCGAGGGCAACGACCTGGTGGTGCTGGACGAGAACGGGCACGCCGAGCGGGCCCGGTTCTCGTTCCCCCGTCAACGGCAGGAGCGGCGGCTCTGCCTCGCCGACTACTTCCGGCCCGGCGGCGACCAGCTGGACGTGGTGGCATTGCAGTTGGTCACCGTCGGGCAGCCGATCAGCGAGTACACGGCGAAGATGTTCGCCGGCAACGAATACCGCGACTATCTGGAGGTGCACGGCCTGTCCGTGCAGCTCACCGAGGCCCTCGCCGAATACTGGCACCGGCGGATCCGGTCCGAGCTGGTCCTGCCCGGCGGGCGTACCGTCGCCGACGACGACCCGGCGGACCTGGCCGGCCTGCTGCGCACCGACTACCGCGGCTGCCGGTTCGCGTTCGGCTACCCGGCCTGTCCCGACCTGGAGGACCGCGCGAAGATCGTGGAGCTGCTGGGTGCCGAGCGGATCGGCGTGCAGCTGTCGGAGGAGTTCCAGCTCATGCCGGAGCAGGCCACGGACGCGATCGTGGTGCACCACCCGGAGGCGAACTACTTCAACGCCAAATAGTCGGGGCAGGTGCGCTGACCTGCACTTTCACCCCCGGTGAGGGCTGTGGAACCATGATCATGCCGTCTCCAGGCCGTCACCGGCTTCCGGGCCGTCGTCGGCGGCCCGGACCTCACCGAACGCCTTGTCGATGGCCCGCCGAGTACGGTCCTCACTGCTCGGCAACAGGTGGGTGTAGGTCCGGAGGGTGAAGCCGGGATCGGCATGGCCCAGGTAGGCCGACAGGGCCTTGATGCTCTCTCCGGCGTCCAGGAGCACCGAGGCGTAGGTGTGCCGGAGAACGTGCATCCCGTTGCGTCGATCCTCGGGTATGCCCGTGGCCCGGATCGTTGGCCTCCAGACGCCAGGGTTGAACTTGGAGCGACTGAGGGCGGTGCCGTCAGGAAGCGTCAGGTAGACCTTGACGGCTACCGGGTCGCCGGTCGAAGTTCCCCACGGCAAGGTGACCTCGACGGGCGCGTACTGCTTGGCATGAGCCTCCAGGCGGCGGGCCACCGAATCAGGGAGGGGGACCTCTCGGGTCTTTCCGCCCTTGGGTAGAGCGAAAATCATGGTGCCCCGCACAAGCTTGATTTGGCGGCTGACGTGGAGGATGGGGCGGGTTGCGTCCAAGTCGTCGGGGCTCACCGCGAAGATTTCTCCTTGACGGAGGCCGCAGCCCGCGCCCAGGTCAACGGTTACGCGGTACCGGTCAGGCATCTTCGCGCGAAACGCCGTGAGCCGGTCGACGGACCACGGTACGACCTTGTTGGGGACGTGCTTCGGACGCTGGATGCTCCTGACCGAGAACGGGTTGCTGACGATCTTCTTGTCGTCCACCGCCGCGTTCAGGATCATCGACACGTCGCTGAACAGGACCCGGCGGTAGCCGGCGGATAGTCCTTTCTCCTGCAACCCGCGCGCCCACGCTCGGATCGTCGCTGGTTGGATGGAAGCCATCGCCTTGTGACCGAGCACGGGGTACACGTGCAGCCGGAGTTCATATTCGATGCGGTCGCGGGTGAGAACGTCGGTCGTCGTGGCGGCGAGCCATTCGTCCGCGTACTGCTTGAAAGTGATGCGGCCCGCGTCAGGATCGACGTAGGTGCCTTTGAGGATGTCGGCCTGGACGCTGGCGAGGAACGCCTGTGCCTCGCGCTTCTTCTTGTCGGGGAACGACTGCGACTTCTCCTTGCCGTCCGGCGCGATGTACCGGACGCGGTAGCGCATCCCCTGTCCGCATTCCGGCTTCGGCTCTTGCCGCGATTTCCCGTCCGGGCCGACGATGGCGCGGTACCAGCGGTCGACAATGTGGGCCATGTCAGGCCGCCTTCGACTGGTCGGCGAACCATGCGCGCACCAGGTCGGGGTCGTAGCGCAGATGGCGGCCGACGCGGCCGGCAGGTGGACCTATCCGGCGCTTGCGCCAGGTGTAGAGGGTCTGGACCGGGACACCGAGGTACGCCGAGACGTCGTCGACGGTCCAGAGCTGGGACGGTTGGGCGGTGGTCATGTCATCTCCCGTGGTCGAGGGGTCAAGCGGCAGCGGGCGCGGTGCCGGCCGGGGTGGTGGTGAGTTCGTGGGCGAGTTCTTCGCGGCCGGTGGTTCGTCGTTCGCGGGCGAGGGCGGCGGCGGTGTTGGCGAGGAGGGCGTCTCCGGTGGTGTGCCAGCCGACGCCGGCGAAGGTGAGGGTGCCGACGATGAGCGTTGTTTCCTCGTCGGGCTGTTCGGTGGGTGGGCCGCCGGCGGTGGGGTGCTCGTGGGCCTGGCCCTCGTGCCGCCGATAGCTGACGCGGGTGTCCCGTAGGAGTTGGAAGGTGACGGAGTAGCGGCGGCCTTTGGTGAGGAAGTGGCCGCCGTAGCCGAGCATGTGAGCCCATCGCCGTAGCCGGGCGTAGGGGTTGCCCGTCGCGGGTTTCGTCGGTTCGGTGTCAAGGGCGGCTTGACGTTCGGCGACGCAGACGGGGCAGGCCGGGTAGCGGGTGTGGGTGCCGCAGTCGGGGCACTCCCAGCGGTCGACGAAGCCGGGCCGAGGCCGAGGCTCACGGGGCCGCTCGGACAGGGGGACCGGGGTTGCGGTGGGTCGGCCGATGCGCCAGCAGGCGTCGATGA
Source organism: Micromonospora narathiwatensis (assembly GCF_900089605.1). NCBI lineage: Bacteria > Bacillati > Actinomycetota > Actinomycetes > Micromonosporales > Micromonosporaceae > Micromonospora > Micromonospora narathiwatensis. Next base: position 1,480,892 of record NZ_LT594324.1, read on the forward strand.
GGCGGGCGGTGTGGTCGCCGTCGGGGTCGGCGTAGTCCCCGATCGAGTCGGCAGTCAGGCGGGTGGAGGTGTGCCCGGTGGCCTCGGTGCTTTTGGTGGCGTACTTGGCAAGGTAGCCGGCGACCAGGCCGTCAGTGACCTCGCCGGTTCCCGTGGTGGTGATCGGTCGGATGTCGAGCTGCTCGCCCCAGGCGATGAGCCACCCGTCGGGCTGGTCGGGGTGTGGCGGGGTGTGGAACGCGACCTGTCCGGCGGCGTGGCGGAGCGCGTCGACGAGGTCATCGGTGGTGAACCCGGCCGGTGGTGGGACGACCGCGTCAGGGTCGGTGGGGTTGACGCCGTCGAGTCGGGCGATGGCGTGGAAGTGGACCGCGCCCCGGGCTTGGAGTTCGGCGACCTTCCCGGGTGACAGCCGCACGGGGGCGACCTTCCGGGTTTTGCCGGAGGCGGTGATGATCTCAGCCTTGGGGATGCCGCGTCGGCGGGCGAGTTTGGCGAGCCAGCGTTCTGCGGCTTGCTTGGTGCGGTGCCACAGTTCGCCGGAGAACAGGTTCCACACGGCCTGGTGGTCGTGGTCGTAGCAGTCCAGGCACAACGGCCGGCCAAGGACGGCGTCACCCTGCTCGTGCCTCGCCCAGCAAACCGAGGGGCGGCCGTGGGGGCAGAGGCCGGCGGTCGGGTCGGTGGTGCGGCGGGCGTGGCAGGGTTCGGCGCGGCAGTCGCAGCGCTTGCGGTTGCCGCAGGTGTGCTTGCGCACGACCCGGGCGTGGACCGGCCCGAAGGACGGGGCGGTGAAGGTGGCGAACACGGCCGGATGCTCGGCGACCGTCTCGGGGACGCCTTTGCCGCCGACGAGGCCGGCGCGCAGGAGTTGGAAGGCGTCGCGTTGGTAGGTGTGGGCGCAGGACGGGCAGACGGTGGCGCGGCGGTTGCCGCAGGCGGTGTAGATGACCGAGTCGGGCATGCCGTCGGTGTGCCGCTGGTCGAGGACGCGGCCGGTGGCGGGGTCGACGGTGAGGAGCTGCCCGGCGAGGCGGATGGGGCGGGTGCAGCCGCCGGCGGCGCGGACGTGTTCGATCCAGCCGAAGTAGTCCGGCCGGGTGGCCCGTTCGAAGGCGGAGCCGGCGGCGGTGTAGCCGTAGACGATGGTGTCGGCGTTCGAGCCCACCCCCCGGGCCGAAGCGCGGGGGGTGAGGTCCAGCGCCGAGGCCATCAAGCCGCCACCCCGGCAGGGTGGTGGTTGGTGATGGTGCGTTCGGTGACGATGACCCGGCAGGCGCCGCACTGGCGCTTGGCCGGCTCGTGCCGGTGACACGGGATGGTGGCGGTCATTTGCCCGCAGCGGATGGTGACCGGTGCCCGGCAGGGTCCGCCGGGGATGACGTCGACGACGGTCCGGCGGATGTCGTACGGGTGCGGCTCGGCGTGAGCGGGGCAGGTGTGGATGACCTGCTCGACGTCGACGAGGTAGATGGTCATCGGGCACCACCGGTAAGGGTGGTGAGGAGTTGCCCGGCGACGGCCGGGGCGACGTCGAGGCGGTTGGCCAGCTCGGCGGGCGTGATCGGGGTGCCGGTGGATTGTTCGTGCTGCACGGCGGCGAAGCGGGCCATGGGCAGCAGGTGGGTAGGGACGTCGACCGGCTCCGGGGCCGGCACGGTGACAGGTTCCGGCTCGACCACGGCCGGCACGGTGGCCGGGGTCGGTTCGGGTGCGGGGGTGATGGCGGCCGGCGGTGCCGGCTCGGTGACCTGCTCGGCCACCTGGACCCGGATCGGCTCGACCGGCTCGACAGCCGGCGGCGTGGTTTCCCGCGTGGTAGGTGCGGGGGCGAGGACAAGTTTGACCAGGGCCATAAAGGCCAGGGCCGGGACGGCCGAGAGGAGCCAGCCGGAGGCGCTGGGTTTGGCGACCGCGAGTTGTGCGGCGAGGGAGAGGCCGGCGGCGGCGATGAGCAGCAGCAGCGGGTAGCTGATGGATGTGCCGGTCCGGCGGCGTCGGCGGATGGTCAGCAGGGCGGCGATGGGGACGAGTTCGGAGATGACGGCGTTGGCCCAGCCGAACCACTCGCCGGTGCCGGTGGGGGAGTTGGCGAGGGTCCAGTCCTTGACGTGGGTGAAGGAGGCGGCACCGGCGAAGCCGGCGACGGTGATGAGGATGAGGACCAGGACGACACCCTCGATGCGGGTGCCCCGGGTCGTGGCGGTGGTGGTCATCAGTGACCTCCGGTGCAGTCGAGGCAGGAGCCGGTACGGCGAGGGATGTAGTAGGGCCTCACCTGGTCGCAGTGCCGGCAGGTGCGGCGGGCGCGTAGGGCCTTGGCGATGGCCTCCCGCTGGGCGGGCGTAGCAACCCGTTTGGGTGCGGCGAGGTCGAGGCGGTAGAGGTAGGCGACGCGCTTGCCGCGCCGCCAGACGATCTGGGCGACCGGGTCATGCCCTCCGGGTCGAAGGCCGGCGGCACGCAGTTGCCGACGAGTAGCCAGGCCGGCAGGGGCCATCCGGAAGGGGAAGGTCGGGAAACCGGTCACGGTGCCGGCCGGGTCGTAGATGGTGGTGGTCATTGCTGGCCTCCCCAGCGCTGCTGGGCGGCCTGCCGGGAGATCCCCAGCCGCTGGCCGATTTCGGCCCACGAGTAGCCGAACGTCCGCAGCCCGATGACGGCGTCGCCGATGGCGTCGTCGAGGTTGGCCGACAGGGCGACCAGGTCGCGGAGGGCTTCCACGTCGCCGGTGGCGACGCGGCGGCCGTGGGCGCGGATGATGCGGCGGGCGAAGGCCGCGAACTCGTCGTTCTCGACGACGTCCCGTCGCTTCTGGCGCGGGACGCAGGGCGTCAAGGTCGGCTTGACAGTGCTCATGCGTTTGCGCCTCCCTCGGTGTGGAGGCGGTCCCACTCGTCAGCGGCCTTCTCAAGGGCGGTGATGACCTGCTCGGCGGTGCGGGCCGGGTCGTCGTTCCACGAGTAGGGGGAGGTGTGCTCGTCGAGCAGGTGGCCGTCCTCGTCGACGACGCAGATGGGCTCGCAGTCGTCGAGGTAGGTGGTGAGGACGCCGACGGCCTGCCGGAAGGTGACCTGGGTGTCGAGGTCGAGGCCGTAGAAGTGCTCGACGCGGTGGCCGGCGCAGGCCATGCCGATGGCCCCGACGGCGCAGGCCGGCGGGGTGGGGAAGTCGGCGGGGAGCAGGTTGTTGTAGTAGGTGCCCTGGTGCCAGCCGTGCCGGCGTAGGTAGAGGGCAGCCATCCGCAGCAGGTCGGCCGGGGTGACCGGCGCGAGGGTGGGCGGTTGGTGGGTAGCCTTCATGGCAGCCACGTCCTTTCAGAAGGGCTTGGTGGGAGGTCGGCAGGACCGGCAGTTGCTGCCAGGCGTTGTCCGGTCCTGTCGGCCGTTTCAGTTGGTGCGCAGCCGCAGGTAGCGGCGGTGGCGGGTGTCGTCGCCGCCCATGCGGGTCGGCGGGGAGATGTAGACGAGTCGGCCGCTGGCGGAGGCGACCTGGACCATCGCGGCGATGTCCTCGGGACGGCCGATGATCCACAGTTCGGTGTACTGCGCGGCCCGCTGGTTGTTGGCGCGGGCGTAGGTGCGCTCTCGGATGGTCATGCCGCGATCTCCCACTCGGTCGGGTTGCCGGCCGGCGTGTTGGTGGGGCGGCGGGTCCAGGCGGCGTAGTCGGCGATGTTGTAGATGTCGGTGTCGGTGAGGTAGGCGGCCTTGATGCGGCGGGGTACGCCGCCTTCGGCGAGGAGGTAGGCCGCGCCCTGGTTGGTGGGTGAGATGTCGGAGGCGGTGTAGCCCTGTTCGGCCCAGCCTTGGCCGAGGATGATGTTCGAGCTGTTCAGCGAGGTGCAGCGGAACGCGGCCCGGTAGCCGAACAGGTCCCGCAGGCTGGCGGGGATGATGTCCCACGAAGGCCGCTGCGTCGCGGCGACGACGGGCATCCCGCAGGCCCGGCCGAGGGAGACCAGGCCCCGCAGGAGGGCGGAGAACTCTTCCTGCTGGGTCTTGGTGCCGAGCACGGTGGAGTACATGGCGAGTTCGTCGATGATGGTGACGATGACCGACATGCCGTCGCCGGGGGCGAGCTTGCGGCGCCGGTTCGCCAGGAGCCAGGTGTAGCGGTTGGTGGCCACGACCAGGAGGCGACGCAGCACCTCGATGCCCTGGTCAATGTCGGGGCCGATGAACGCATCGGCCAGGTCGCGCCAGGGGCCGAGTTCGACGAGTTTGGCGTCGAAGAGCACGAGGCGGGTGTTGTCGCACAGTGCGCCGTGGCCGCAGATGTTGTTGACCAGGCCGGACTTGCCGCCGCCCGGCTCACCGGCAATCAGGATGTTGCGGTAGATGACATCCAGGTAGACGGGCTGGCCGAACTCGTCGATCCCGATGAAGATCGGGTCGAACATCGACAGGCCAGGACCCACCGGCACCCCAGCGGCGGGGGCGGGAATCGTGGTGGTCATGGTGTGCCCTCCTTGGGCGGTTGGTGGGCGCGAGAAGCCACACGAACGAGCCGAAGGCGGCTCCTCGCGTCCCGGTTGGGTTTGGGGTCAGATCCAGTCGGAAACGTCGTCGTCCGGCGCGGACGACGAATCAGCCGCGGGCTTGCTGCCGTTGGCGGTCGTGGTGGTGGCCGGCTTCTTCGCCGGCTTGCTCTGGGCCGGGAGGGTGATCGTCGGCGCGTCGACGTCCGGCAAGTCCAGAGCGGTGGGCACCGTCAACGGCGATGCCGAGACGGGCGCGTTGCGGTCGATGGCCTCGACCAGCGGGGAGCCCACGTTGGCGGTAAGCACCTCGCGGCGCTTGATGTCGAACCGCACATAGGCGGCGTTGTTCTCCGTAGCGCGCTCGATGAGCACGGTGGAGGCGTGACAGGTCACGGCGATCTTGTCGAGCCGGCCTTCCAGGTCCTTGACCGACAGACCCGGGCGCAGGTACACCCACACCCGCTCACCGACCGGGGTGGGTTTGGCCCACAGGATCAGCGGCAGGCTTCCGGACTGGTTGGCGATGATGAACTGCGCGAAGCACACCCGCAGCCGATGCCGGACGATCAGGCACCACGCCCAGGCGACCACCAGGCGGCGAATCGCGGGAACGCCGGCAGGAACGCCGACGGCCAGGGCAACGACGAGCAGCGTCACCAGCATCGGCGTGTGGCCCGCAAGCTGCACCCAACCGGTCAGCAGCCCAGCCGAGAGAAGAACCTCGGTGGACCACCACCACAGCAGCCGCAGCACCGGCCACACCCGTACGAGCAGCCAGGCAGCCGCACCGCACGGGACACCGACCAGGGCACCCACGATCAGAGCCACGATCGGGTGCCAGTACGACGCGGCCACCACGGCCGCGAGAACACCGACCACGACGGCGGTGAGGACGAACGCCAACCGGGCGTTCCGCGCACTGGAACGGTGAACCCTGGCCTCGATGACCGTCACCGTTCCGGTTGTCTTGCCGGCGAACCGGCGAGGGCTAGACTTGGACACGACGAGTCCTCCCAGGTAATGGGCGGGATGAGTTGGAGGGCACGGGGTCGGCGATGTAGGAGTCGGACCGACCCCGCGCCAGCTCTTGCGGGGGATGTCACCACCACTGGTGGTGACCAGACCGGGAATGTAGGAGTCGGAACCACTCCCGGACCGTTGGATCAGCGGACCACTAGGCCGCTAGAGGTGAGACACCGCGCAGGCTTCACACAGCCGATGTGTGAAGGACTACTTGGCCGCCGAACCAGCCTTCGGCTTCAGCGAGATCGCACGGAACGCGACGCCGTTGCGCCCGTTGGTCGCCCACGGAATGGCCTCCAACTGCTCGACCTCGATGAGCTGCCCCACCATCACGCCCGGCTTCTCACCCGCCGTGGTGATGGTGATGACCTCACCGCCCGTCTCGTCGAGAACGAAGACCTGGGTCGACCACATGAGCCGGCCAGTGTTCTTCTCCGACCGCTGATTGCCGTTCTGGTCGTTCTTCGGCTCCGGGTCCTTCGACACCGTCACCTGCTTCGCCTTGGTGTCCACGTACAGCTTCACAACAGACCTCCTGTGTCTAGGCGCATCCTCTGTTGGATGACTTGCCCTGCAACCAGGAAACCGCAAGCGATAGGACACGGTAACCACAAGAGACAGTCTTCTCAGGACGGTGAGGCGGGGCTATAGTGTCCCTCTAGCGTCCCTTCCGCGTCCTCTTGGAGATTGACGATGGCAAACGAGCGGCTACGGAATGCTTTGCGAAGCAACAACCACACCGAGCGCACGTTCGCCGAAGATCTAGGGGTTGACCCAAAGACGGTTCAGCGCTGGATAACGACGGGACGCGTTCCGCACCAGAGCACGGCCCAACGCGCGGCGAAGCTGCTTGACGTGCCCATGAGCTGGCTCTGGCCGGACTTGGAGCGCCCGCAAGCCGCTGGGGCATCGGCCGAGGTCGTGGGCTTCTATCCTCACCGTTCCGAGTCGCCAAAGCAGCTCTGGTCAGACCTCCTGCTCAGCACTCACGAACGGTTGGACCTCGTTGCTTTCGCCAGTCTTTTCCTGCCCGAGGAGAACCCGGAGTCCATCGAGATCATCAAGTACAAGGCCAGCAAGGGTGTGAAGGTGCGGATTGCCCTCGGAGAACCGGGGACGCCGGAGCTAAAGCTGAGGGGCCGAGAAGAACGGCTATTCGACGCCATCGACGGACGCGTCCGGATGGCTCTTGCCTACTACCGTCCCTTGGTCGGCGTCGCGGGTATCGACTTTCACGTTCACACCACGACGCTCTACAACTCTATCTTTCGCTTCGATGATCAAATGCTGATCAACCAGCACATCTTCGGGACGTACGGCTACATGGCTCCGATTCTTCACCTGCGGCGTTGCAACAGCTCGACAGACCTGTTCGACACCTACGCGACTAGCTTTGAGCGCATCTGGGAAGAGTCCAAGCCTTACGAGCCGTAGGGGGCCGATGCGTTCGTGAGTCGGTGAAGAGAACGCAGGACCAGCTCCGTATCGGCAAGGTCCGCCAGGACCAGGTCAGCGCCGGCCTCCCGTAGAGCCTCTACTGAGTCGACGCCGGTAGCAACGGCGAGGACGCGAGCTCCACCCTTGACGCCCGCTTCTACGTCACGCGTCGTGTCGCCAACGAGGATTGTGTTACCACGGTCGAACTCGGTGTCGTACTTGCGGCTGGCTTTGGTCTGGGAAGCCGCCACCAGGTCGGCTCGAACCATGCTGTCCGACCCGAAGCCGCCGACCTCGAAGTCAAGATGCCTGTGCAGCCCGAAGGTCGCCAGCTTGGTGAATGCGTTCTCAGGGATATTGCCTGTCAACACGGATTGGACGAAGGCTGGGTCTTGGCCGACGGCGGTCAGGGCAGCCTCGGCACCAGGCAGAGCGTGGCCGCGAAGCCGAAGCGCGTCGGCGTTCTGCGTCATGGCCGCGACGAGCGTCGGAAAGAGGCGGTCACGGTGGGCCTGGGTAACGTCGACACCGTTAGCCGCGAACAGCTCCGCCATGATGGACTGGTCAGTGCGTCCGTCCGTCTGAGGCCGAACGGTCGGCGGCATGCCGATCATCAGCTCGAAGGCGAGCGCGTAGGTCTCTTTGCTGACGCCGCCGTTCTCGATCAGCGTGTGGTCGACGTCCCAGAGGATCAGCGTCTTCGGCGTGGTCACGCTGCCATCATCGCAGCTACCTCCGATAACCACACGGGACGAACGACCCGGTAGCACTTGCGGGGCCACTGATGAGCAGGGCCGGTCCGGCCGGGCTGCCGGCGATGTGGTTCAAAGTTTCTGTACGTCTTCAAGGCGGCCCTTGACGGGCCGCACGCGCCGCCGCCTGGGCGCGCGCCGGCCGCTGCCGCTGTCGCTCTGCGGCCGTCACGCCTGACGCCCGGCGGCTGGCGCGGAGAGCGGGGAGCCCGGTGGGCCGCCGCAGAACGACAGATCGTTGATGGGTGGTGTGGTGGGCCGGCAGCCGGCCGGGCCGCGCGGCCACGAGCCCGCGCGGCGTAGGGGAGCGGACGCCGGCCGCGTCGGCGAACTGGCGGCGGTCGCGGGGTTGCGGTTACTGCGCCTCCGGCGGGGGCGCTCCGGCTCCAGGATGGCCGGGGCACCGTCGGCGGGTCACGGTCCGTGGGTGGTTGCGGTAGGCCATCCCGCCCACCGTCGACCCGGGCGAGCCGAGCAGACCACCGCCCGACCCGCCAGCGTCCGTACGAGCCGTCAAGGTCCGCTTGACGTGGCGGGCCGGGCGGCGGCCCGCTCCCCAGGAGGGCGGGTCGACGGCAGACGGGATGGCTGAGCGCTTCAGGTCGGACTACTCCCTAATTCCAGTTCTCTTGCTGAACAGATCGAGCCACGTCTCGAATTCGGCAATCCTGCTCGGATCCCCATACTGCTTTCTCAGCCAGAAAGGATTGAACATCCTTGCCTTCGATGCCAAGGTTTGTTCGACGCTGTGCACAAATCGCAGGGCGCGCTCATTGATGTAGTTTTCAAGCTGGCTGAATTCGACAACCTCGATCAGGTATTTCTTGGTCTTGGTCCCATCGCTTAGATGTCGGACGACCGGAGCCCATGGGACGCGCCTAACGGACGGGCTCTCCTGGCCGATGGAGACCGTATAGACAGGACCGTTGGTTACGAGTATCGGGAAGTACAGGTGGTAGGTGGGATGTTCATCTTCGGGCTCGTAACTCGGCTTCTCCATCAGTGACACAGTGGCCTTGATCAGCGGCATGACAATGCTGTCGTAGACACTGTTGTTGTCGGCGCGCCACTTGCCGCTCTGCCTGTTCAGGCGGACGAGTTGGTTGCCCTCGAAGCCCCCTTCGAATGCTCGACCAAGAAGGGAGCCAGAATTGAGGAGAAAGGCCGCCGAGTAGGGTCCTCGGTTCCAGCCGAGTCGAAGGGGATCGAAAACCGGCACATATACGTTGTCGAACCTGTAGAGGGCCGCTTCGGGTGCGACATCTCTTCCCACTACAATGAAAGGGTTATCGGTATTCTTGCATTCAACAATAATGTCAGCGGAGACCCACGGGCATGCCATATTGCGGTCGCCTACAAAGGCTCCATAGTCGGCAACAACATCGATCTCTCGTGACTTTCCCGTATCGGGATCTGTGTAAGGGACGCTAATGCGGACGTCATCGAAGCTCGAATGCTCCTCAAAGAGGCGATAGACTCGTTGCTCAAGAAGAAATCCTGTTTGATCCAGGGCGGAAAGGATGTCCTCATTCGTCGGATCGGTGGCAGTCTTGCTATCCACTGGGAACCCCTCCGCCCGTCGCTGCGGTATTGACCGTAAATCGGTCCACAGCGGGTTGGTTGCTGTCGGCTCTTCTCCGTCATTCTTCACTACCCCGGCAGCGGTTTCTACCAACCTCGCGGCCGTTCTCTATGGAATGCCGGCCCTGCGCTGCCTCCTGAAGCGCATAGCCTGAGAGCGGTGTGGGGCACACTGGGGGCACCAGACACCGTGGAACGTCGTGAACCAGTGACCAACCATGGCAGCCCGTGACGCCGTGTGAGCAGGCATTGAGCGGCGTTGCCGCTGGTTGCGGGGTAGCGGCTCCAAGTTCCGCTTCAACGTCTGAGGACGCGGCTCCGCCTAGGCGGTGGCACGCTAAGCGCACTCCTCTACTTCGGCTGAGCAGCGGGCGTTGGCCGGCCGCCTGTCTCAGCCTCTGAGCTGCAGATACGCCATGTACAAGGCGGCGATCGCTACGACAACGCCGAGGACGGTCCAGTACGTCTGTCGCTTGGTCCACCGTACGGCTTCGTTGTCGCCTGCAGAAGCGGTGCCCGCGTGGCCGTGGACCGATTTATTCGTGGTGACGTTGATGCTATGCCGACTCCCGCCTTCTACATGCAGGTGGATGGCGTTGCTGGCGGCCTCGGTACCTGACATACCTACCTCGGCAGACTCGACCCGGATCTCGGTCAGGATCGACACAGCCGTGGTGCGAACCTGGTCGATCAAGCCGCGAAAGACTGAGGCACTTACGTTCCAGTACACATCGTCGATGTACGCGCCCGCTGAGGTTGCCTTGTTGAGGTGTGACTTGACTTCTTCGGCGCAGGGCACAGGCAAGTGCACTGATCCGGCCCAGTGCGCGTCCGCGTGAGCGGCCATGGCCTCCACCTCAGCTACGCCTGCGCGAACGTCGCAGCGACCACCCATGGCGCTCAGTTGCTCTCGAACTGACGCGGGTACGTTGTTGATCGACGTGACCTTGGCGATTCTGCCCCCGGCCCTCAGATCAGCGGCCAAACCCCCGGGGACCTTGCGATATGCCGGCGGCTCCACTTCGGCGGGGTACCCGGTCAACTCCCTCTGCGCCCACTCTCGTAGAGGAGCCGAACGGAGATCCGCACCGAGCGCAATGCACTTGCGCAGACAGTCGGGCAGGGGCGAGCCGTTCAGAAGGTCGTCCTCGATCGAATTCAGCCGCCGCTGCACCAGATCCGTCATGGCTCCATAGTGTCATTCTGGCTACCGTGGGCTGCGGCCCGGGGACGACAGCAACGCTGACAGCAACCGTCCGAGACGAGGGCAGCCGTCAGCGGCCGGTCATGGACAGCCGCCCGAGGCGGTAGACGTGAACGGACCTCGCCGAACGGAGCGCCCAGAACTTACAAGCGAGGGGTCGTGGTGAGCAGCCGGGTCGTGGGGCAAGCTGCGCTACTCGAACTCCTCGCGGAAGTAGACCGTGACTGAGTACCAGTCCCCATCGGCCGTGACCTCGTTGTGCAGGACCAGGTCTTGGACCCACACCTGTCCGAGCGCCTCGATCGAGTCGGCGACCCGACGCAGTAGGGCCGGGACGTCGCCCTGGCCCGGCCCTTCAGGATTGCTCTGCGAGAAGTGCCGCGAGGGGAAGGACTCTGTCTTCTGGGGCATCAAGGCAGTATCCAGCAGGTAGCCGCCGCCGTGGAGACCCCTGGGTGACGATCGGGCGTCCTGGCGTACCACCGAGGGAAGCCCCAAGATCAGGCCGTATCCAGGCCGTCAGAGGTGGACCAAGAGCAACGAACGTTGACCATCGACCACCAATGAACGGGCAGCTCAGGCGGCATCTTGTCCGCGTTGATCGACTATGCCCTTACCTTTCATCAATACAACGCCAAATAGTCGGGGCAAGTGGCCGCATCGACCATCCGCAGCCGCCGCAACTCCTCGTGACGCGGCTGCGACGCGGACACCATTGCCCACCCTCACGCAGAGTATTCAATCAAATTGACTTGATGTATTCTGTCGATCATGGCGTCGTCGAGTCAAACCACCCCGGCGTTCGTGCGCTTGGCCGCCCATCCGCTGAGGTGGCGACTGCTGACTGAACTCGCGGTCAGCGACTACCGAGTCCGGGAATTGGTGGCACGGACGGGTGAGTCGCAGAACCTCGTCTCCTATCACCTGCGGCTGCTACGAGACGGTGGACTGGTCACCGCCACGCGCAGCAGCTTCGACGGCCGCGACAGCTACTACCACCTGGACCTGGATCGCTGCGCGGACGCACTGGCCGATGCCGGAGCCGCGCTGCACCCGGAGCTGCACCGGGAGTCGGCGCCACGGACACCCCCGGTTGACCTGCGGCGATCTCCCCGCGTCCGCGTGCTGTTCCTGTGCACGGGCAACAGCGCTCGTTCACCGGTCGCTGAGGCGCTGCTACGCCACCGCACCGGCGGCCAGGCCGAATCGGTCAGCGCCGGCAGCCGCCCCAAGGCCCGCCTTCATCCCAACGCTGTCCGGGTCCTGCATGACGAGTTCGGCATCGACACCGCTGGGCAGCGCCCCCGGCACTTCGACACGGTGACCGGTCGCCGCTTCGACTACGTGATCAGCCTGTGTGACAAGGCCCGCGAGGTTCTTCCTGACTTCCCGGAGCATCCCCGGCGCGTGCACTGGAGCATTCCCGACCCCGCCGCTGCCGGCGACACCGACCAGGTCAGCTACCCCGCCTTCCAGCACGCCGCAGCCGACATCGACACCCGCATCAGGCACCTGCTGCCAGTCCTCAACGCAAATCGTTCATGAAGGAGGTTCAGCCGTGACAGCATCCGACCAGTACGCCAGTGTTCGCTACCTCGTTGATGACGTCCAAGCCGCCGTCGACTTCTACACCACCCATCTCGGCTTCACCCTGAACACCAGCGCCGCGCCCGCCTTCGCCGACGTGGTCCGCGGCCCGCTGCGACTGCTGCTGTCCGGGCCGGCTAGCTCCGGCGCTCGTGCCACCCCCGCCGACGCCACCACCGCCGGCCGCAACAGGATCCACCTGACCGTCGACGACCTCGACGCTGAAATCGACCGACTGCACGCCGCCGGCCTACCATTCCGCAGCGACCTGATCAGCGGCCCCGGTGGACGCCAGATCCTGCTCACCGACCCTGCCGGCAACCTCATCGAATTGTTCCAACCCGCCCACCGGCCTTCGTGAGTGACTAACCGAGTGACGACGGGAACGCACGCCCACGGACGGGCGTGGACAGCAACGGACTGTCACAAGAGGTGAGAGCGCGTCGCGGCGCAGGTTTGCGTCCGGGGCGCTTCCGCTGGCGGCGACCACCCGGGCGACGGCGGAGGCGATCCCGTCGGTCGAGGTTCAAGCTGCAACTCGTTCGTGACGTTCCGGCGGGCCCGGCACCCGAACTCCTCAGGGGGCGTGAGTGGCACGATCATCGCCGTGGAGAGCTTCAGGTCCTGGGACGGCACCGAACTGGCGTACCGAGCGGTCGGCTCCGGGCCGCCGCTGGTGTGCATCCCCGGTGGCCCCGGGCAGGCGGTGGAATACCTGGGCGAGCTGGGCGGGCTCGGCAGTCGCCGTACCCTGATCCTGCTGGACAACCGGGGCACCGGCGCGTCGCGCGTTCCCGCCGACCCCGCCACCTATCGGGTCGACCGCCTCCTCGATGACGTGGAGGCACTGCGGCAGCACCTGGGCTTCGACCGCATGGACCTCTTCGGGCACTCCGCCAGCGGCGGGACCTGCCTGCTCTACGCGGCCCGACACCCCGGGCGGCTGACCCACCTGGTGCTGGTCGCCCCGTCGTTGCGGGTGGTCGGGTTGCCCTCGGACCTCGACGTCGACAGCGTGCTGGCCCGGCGGGCGCACGAGCCGTGGCACGCAGCCGCGGTGGCGGCGCTGCACGCCGAGCCGACGACCCCGGAGGAGCAACAGCGGTACCGGTGGCAGGCGGCGCCGCTGCTGTACGGTCGCTGGAGTTCCGCGGCTCAGGCGCAGGCCGCGGCCGAGCCCGCCCAGTTCGCGTCGGCCGCCACCGACGGGTTCTACGCGGGGTTCGAACCCGACCCGGCGCTTCCCGCACGCCTGGCGGAGTTCACCGTGCCGACCCTCCTCGTGGCCGGCGAGCACGACATCTGGCCGACCGCTGCCGCGGTGCGGCAGCTCGCCGCTCTCTTCGGCAACGTCGACATGGTGACCCAGCCGGAGAGCGGCCACTTCCCCTGGGTCGACGATCCGGCGGTCTTCGCGGCGTCGGTGGAGGAGTTCCTGTCCCGGTGTCGAGCGGCCCGCTCGGGGTAGTTGCACGGTGTGGGCCACTCGGAGACCTGAACAGCTCGGAAGATGCCGGCGCCGGGCGGCGTCGGCGAAGATAAGGTGACGAGGGAAGGGGACGACGATGGCCGACGACACGCCAGTCCAGGCTCGGCGGGCCACACCCACGATCGTCGGTGTGTCAGCCGACTCTCCCGAGGAACCGCCGAGCAGCCTCGACCTGTGGGCCAAGGCCCAGGTGCTGCACCGCTGTTTCGGCGAGGACGACGGGGAGCCCCACATCATGCGCGGCCTCGACTGAGATCTGCCGCCGCGCTCAGCCCAGCCGGGCAGCGCGGGCGTGCAGGTAGCGCTGCTGGGCCAGGTTCATCGACCGGCGGGCCGCCGCCAGGTACGCCTGCCGTGCCGCCTCCGCGTCGCCGGCCAGCTCCAGCAGGTGCGCGCGGGCGGCGTACCGGCGTGGGTCCTCGGCGACCCGACGGTCGGCACCGAGCGCGTCGAGCAGCCGCAGCCCGGCCCGGGGACCGCGCGCCATGGCCACCGCCACCGCGTGGTTGAGGCGTACCACCGGGTTGTCGGCGACGGCCAGCAGCATCTCGTACAGGGCGACGATCTGCGGCCAGTCGGTGGCCTCGACGCTGGGGGCCTCGTCGTGCAGGGCGGCGATGGCGGCCTGGAGCTGGTACGGGCCCACCGCGCCCCGGGGCAGGGCGGCGTCGACGAGCCGGGTCCCCTCGGCGATCTGCTCACCCCGCCAACGGCGCCGGTCCTGCTCGGCCATCGGCACCAGCGATCCGTCCGGTCCGGTTCGCGCCGGGGTACGCGCGTCGGTGAGCAGCATCAACGCCAGCAGCCCGGCCGCCTCCGGGTCGTCGGTGAGCCGGTGCAGCAGCCGGGCCAGCCGGATCGCCTCGGCGCGCAGGTCCGTGCGGTGCAGCCGTTCCCCGGCGGTGCTCGCGTACCCCTCGTTGAAGATCAGGTAGAGGACGTGCAGCACGGCGTCGAGCCGGGTGGCCCGGTCCGCGCCGACGGGCAGCGCGAACGGCAGGCCGCTGTCGCGGATGCGCTGCTTGGCCCGGGTGATCCGCCGGGTCATGGTGGCCTCCGGCACCAGGAACGCCCGGGCCACCTCGGCGGTGCTCAGCCCGCCGACCGCGCGCAGGGTGAGCGCGATCTGGCCGGCCGGGGGCAGCGACGGATGGCAGCAGAGGAACAGCAGGATCAGCGTGTCGTCGGCGTCGTCCGACCCGTGGTCGGCCGGCGGTGCCAGCCACCGGTCCGGCGGAAGCTGGCGGGCGACGGCGTCCTCCCGTCGGCGCCGGGCCTGTTCGGCACGGAGCAGATCGGTCAGCCGACGGGAGGCGACGGTGATCAGCCACGCCTTCGGGTCGTCGGGCGGTCCGGTGCCGGGCCACCCGCGGGCGGCGGCGAGCAGCGCCTCCTGGGTGGCGTCCTCGGCGGTGTCGAAATGCCCGTACCGACGCACGAGCGCGCCGAGGACCTGCGGCGCCAGGGCGCGCAGCAGGTCCTCGACGCCGTCGGCCACCGGTCAGCCCTGGAGGTTTTCGAAGCCAGCCACGATCGGGCGCACGTCGACGTACTCGCCCTCGGCGTCCGGGTTCACGAACCGGGCGGCGATCTCGGTGGCCCGGTCGAAGCTGGCGCACTCGACCACGGTGTAGCCGGCGAGCACCTCCTGCGTCTCGGCGTACGGGCCGTCGGTGACCACGGGCGCGCCGCCGCGCAGCCGGACCCGGCGGGCGTGCACCGGGGCGGTCAGGCCCTGGGCGTCCACCAGCTCCCCGGACTCGACCAACTCCTTGTGGACCGACTCCATGTGCGCGTGCATCGCCGCGATCTGCTCGGGGCTCATCGACGGCCGGTCACCCGGTCGCCCGGCGATGGCGTCGTAGTCCTGCTGGCTGCCGTAGAGCATGATCAGATACTTCACGGTCTCTCCTCTCGGCCGGCGTCGGTCGCGCCGCTCACCCGGGACGTCGGAGCCGGGCAGCCGCCCCGGACACCAGCCTAGGGAGGTGCGCCGCCCGGGCCCTGCGGTCGCCTCCGACGGGTGCGCCACGGTCCTACCGTGGACGGCATGACGACGATTCTGATTGTGCTGGCGGTGGTCGCCGTGGCCGCGGCGGCGTTCGGGTTCGTGTCCTGGCGGGACCGGTCGCGGTCCGTCGCGGGCGAGGACCGGACGGCCGTCCGCGACGCCGAGGTCCGCCACCAGCAGCACGAGGGACAGCGCCACGCCGCCCAGGGCGACACGGTCCGCCGGAACCAGTTCAGTTCGGGTAACTGGTGACCTCGCGACCCGGGCCGCCCGTCGGACCGTCGGTGGCCGTGGCGGGGCTCGCCGGGCACCTGCGGACCGGGCTGATGCCGTAGGTCACCCAAGCCGGGTGGGCCGGGCGCCGGCCCGTACCCGGCTGGGAGGATCGGCGGGTACGCCCAGCGCGTGAAGGAGGCCCCGCTGATCAGCAAGCATCCCGCCGCCGTGCTCTTCGACATGGACGGCACCCTGGTCGACAGCGAGAAGCTGTGGGACGTCGCGTTGCAGGAGCTGGCCGCGGTCTACGGCGGCGAGCTGTCGGAGACGGCCCGCAAGGCGATCATCGGCACCAGCATGGCCGCCTCGATGCGGATCGTGCACGACGATCTCGGCCAACCGGAACGAGACCCGCAGGCCAGCGCCGAGTGGATCAACGCGCGGATCCTGGAGCTGTTCCGCACCGGGCTGCGCTGGCGGCCGGGCGCGCTGGCGCTGCTGCGGGCGGTCCGTACGGCCGGCATCCCGACCGCCCTGGTCACCTCCAGCGGCCGACCGCTGGTCGAGGTCGCCCTCGACACCCTCGGCCGGGACAGCTTCGACGCGGTGGTGTGCGGGGACGAGGTGGGCGCGGCCAAGCCGCACCCGGAGCCGTACCTGACCGCCGCCCGGCTGCTCGACGTGCCGATCGAGCGGTGCGTGGCGATCGAGGACTCGCCGACCGGGGTGGCCAGCGCCCTGGCCGCCGGGGCGGCCGTGCTGGCCGTACCGGCCGAGGTGCCGCTGCCGCCGACGGACGGCGTACACCAGTTGGAGAGCCTGACCGGGGCGGACCTGGAGCTGCTCGCGGCGCTGCTCGGCGACCCGCCGGTGTGACAGGAGGGGCCCCTTGGTCAGGGGCCCCTCCTTCATCTCACTCGTGGGCGATGGCGCCCAGCACGTTGATCCGGGCGGCCCGGATCGCCGGCAGGACCGCGGCGACCACCCCGACGATCGCGGCCAGGCCGAGCATGATCGCCATCTGGCCCCAGGGCAGGATCAGGTCCTTGATGCCCTCGTCCTTCAGGGCCCGGACCACGGCGGCGCCCAGGCCGCTGCCGACCGCGACGCCCAGCAGCGCGCCGAACACCGAGATCACCACCGCCTCGACGGTGATCATGCGCATGGTCTGCGCCCGGCGCAGCCCGATCGCCCGCAGCAGGCCCAACTCCCGGGTGCGTTCCAGCACCGACAGCGCCAGGGTGTTCACGATGCCCAGCACCGCGATCACGATGGCCAGCGCCAGCAGGATCTGGATCATCGTGAGCAGCCCGTCGAGCGAGCTGGTCTGCTGCTTGATGAAGGCGTCCCGGTCGGCCACCGACACCTCGGGGGAATCCGCGAGCAGCCGTTCCACCTGCGGCTGGACGTCCGCCACCCGGGCGCCCGGCGCGAGCTGCACGAAGCCCTGGATCGGCTGCGGGATGGCGAAGTCGCGGGCCGCCTGCGGGGGCAGCATCATCGGGTTGGTCAGCTGCGAGCTCTCGTAGATGCCGCTGACCGTGTACGTGCGGGCATCACCGCGGGACAGCTGCACGGTCACCTGGGAGCCGACGGAGAGATTCCGTGACTTCGCCGTGTCCGAGCTGACCAGCATCTGTTCCGGGGTGAGCCGGCTGATGTCGCCGGAGGAGGACTTCGCCCCGAAGATCCGCTCCAACGCGGCCACGTTGCTGGACGCCGACACCCAGGTCCGTTCCCCGTTGACCAGGGCCATGTCGCCGTACTCGCCGTCGACCAGCTGCACGCCGGGCAGCGCCGCCGCCTTGTCCAGCACCGCCGGGTCGAAGCTCGGCGGTCGCGGGCCGCTCTGCGTCCCGGCGATCACCAGTTCGGCCTTGATGGTGTCCTTCGCCAGCGCGCTGATGCTGCCCTTCGCCGAGTCCAGGATCACCGTCACGCCGGTGACCAGGGCGATGCCGACCATCAGCGCGGCGGCGGTGATCGCCGTACGGCGGGGGTTGCGCCCGGAGTTGAGCCGCCCCAGCTTGCCCGGCACCGACCAGGCGAAGATCGCCCCCAGCAGGGAGACCACCGGGCGGCTGATCAACGGGGTCAGCAGCGCCACGCCGATGAAGGCGAACAGCACCCCGCTCAGGATGGTGGCCAGGGTGTTGTCCCCCGCGTTGCCGTTGAGCCCGAGGAAGAGCAGCGCGGCGCCGACCGAGGTGACCAGCGCACCGGCCACCGTGATCCGGGTCAGCGGCCGGTCGGGGGTGGCCACGTCCTGCATCGCCGCGATCGGCGGGATCCGGGACGCGCGCAGCGCCGGCAGCACCGCCGCCACCACGGTGATCACCAGGCCGACCCCGAACGCGCCGATCACCGCCGCCGCCGGTACGCCGATCCCGGCCAGGGTGAGCCCGCCGGCGAAATTGCCGAACACCCACGCCAGCAGCGCGCCGATGCCGATGCCGGCGGCCAGGCCGAACACCGAGGCGATCAGGCCCACCGCGATGGCCTCCAGCACCACCGAGCCGATGATCTGCCGGCGGCTCGCCCCGACGGCCCGCATCAGGGCCAGCTCACGGGTCCGCTGCGCGACGATGATCGAGAAGGTGTTGAGGATCAGGAACGTGCCGACCAGCAGCGCCACCGCCGCGAAGCCGAGCAGGATCCGGTTGAAGAAGGACAGGGCCTCCTTGAAGCTCTGCGCGGCCTCGGTGGAGAGCTGCTCGCCGGTCTTGACCACGTATCCGTCACCCACGGCGGCGGCCACCGCGTCGCGCAGCGAGTCGTCGGTGACCCCGCCGGTGGCCTTGACCGTCACACTGCTGAAGGTGTTCGGCTCGCCCAGCATCAGCCGCTGCGCCGTCGGGGTGGTGAACATGATCTCGCTGCTGCCGCCGATCGAGTCGCGGCCGCCGCTGTAGCCGGTGATCCCGACGATCGTGAACTCCTGCTTCGGCTCCAGGGGGGTGAGCACCCCCACCCGGTCGCCGAGCTTCACCTTGCCGGCGGTCGCGAGCCCCTGGTTGATGACGATCTCGTCGTCGGCCCGTGGCTCGTGCCCCTCGCGCAGCTGCAACTGCTCGGACTCGCCGGTCCAGTTCTCGCCCAGCTGCGGCGGGCCGAACGAGGCGACCGCCTTGCCGTTGCTGCCGATCAGCCGGGCCCCGTCGACGGCGACCACGCCGGTGGCCGAGGCCACCCCGGGCACCTCGCGGACCTTGTCCAGCGTCGCCGCCGGGAGCGGCGGCGACGTCTGCTCGCCCTCCATCTCCGACACGGCGATCTTCGGCTTGGCCGCGACGTTGACGTCCACCCCCTGGTACGCGTCGGCGAAGATCGCGTCGAAGGTACGGCCGAGAGTGTCGGTCAGCACGAACGCGCCGGAGACGAACATCACGCCCAGCACCACCGCCAGGCCGGAGAGGATCAGCCGCAGCTTCCGGGCCAACAGGCTCTTCAGCGTTGCCCGAATCATCGGCCGTTCACCTCGGCCGGGGCGTCCAGCTTCTTCATGGTGTCCAGCACCGTGTCGGCGGTCGGCTCGATCAGCTCGGAGACGATCTGCCCGTCGGCGAGGAAGACCACCCGGTCGGCGTACGCGGCGGCGGTCGGGTCGTGGGTCACCATCACGATGGTCTGGCCGTGCTCGCGAACCGAGTTACGCAGGAAGTTGAGCACCTCCGCGCCGGAGCGGGAGTCCAGGTTTCCGGTCGGCTCGTCCGCGAAGATCACCTCGGGGCGGGCGACCAGGGCGCGGGCGCACGCCACCCGCTGCTGCTGGCCGCCGGAGAGCTGCGCCGGCCGGTGCCCCAGCCGGTCCCGCAGGCCGACCGTGTTGATCACCGTGTCGTACCAGGCCGGATCCGGTTTGCGGCCGGCGATCGACATCGGCAACAGGATGTTCTCCTGGGCGGTCAGCGTGGGCAGCAGATTGAACTGCTGGAAGATGAAGCCCACCTTGTCCCGGCGCAGCCTCGTCAGCCCGGCGTCACCGAGCCCGGTCACCGTGGTGTCGCCGACCATCACGGTGCCCCGGGTCACCGTGTCCAGACCGGCCAGGCAGTGCATCAGCGTCGACTTGCCCGAGCCGGACGGTCCCATGATCGCGGTGAACCGGCCCCGTTCGAACTCGGCGCTCACCCCCCGCAGCGCGGTGACCTGAGCCTCACCGCTGCCGTACACCTTCCACACGTCGTTCGCCCGGGCCGCGGCCTGCGCCTGCCGGCCTATCGTCGCGGTCACGTCATCTACCTCTTCCGTCTGCCTGCTGATCCGCACCGCCCCCGCTGGCCGGTGCGGCAGTTCTCATCCTCGGTGCCGCCGAGTGGGAATCCGTCCGACCCCGGGCGGAGCCGCCGCCGGAAATCACGGTGGGGGTCGACCCCGAGACCGGCTCAGGGTCCCCCCTGACCCGCCGTCGCACGGCGCCGCCGACGCTAGGACGTCACGTCACGTCGCGTCATGGTCAACCCTGCCGCGCCGCCGATGGTCACGGTAGGTGATCGGCGCCACGCGCGTACGCCGCTCAGGCGCCCGGGCGCACCAGCCCCGTCTCGTACGCCAGCACGACCGCCTGCACCCGGTCACGCAGCCCCAACTTGGTCAGCACGTGCCCGACGTGGGTCTTGATGGTGGTCTCGCTGACCGACAGCGCCCGGGCGATCTCGGCGTTGGACAGCCCGCGCGCCACCTGCACCAGCACCTCCCGCTCCCGCTCGGTCAGCGCGCTCAGCGCCCTCGGCGGGGTCGCCGCGGGGTCCGGCAGCACGTCGGCGAAGCGGTCCAGCAGCCGGCGCAGGATCCGCGGCGCCACCACCGCCTCCCCGGCGGCCACCGTACGGATCGCGGTGACCAGGTCCTCGGCCGGCACGTCCTTGGCCAGGAAGCCGCTCGCCCCCGCCCGCAGCGCGCCCACCACGTACTCGTCCAGGTCGAAGGTGGTGAGGATGAGCACCCGCACCGGCAGCCGGGCGTCCACGATCGCCCGGGTCGCCGCCACCCCGTCCATCCGGGGCATCCGGATGTCCATCAGCACCACGTCCGGCAGCAGCCGCCGGGACAGCTCCACCGCCTCCAACCCGTCCCCGGCCTCGGCGACGATGTCCAGGTCGTCCTCGGTGCCGAGCACCATCCGGAAGCCGGTACGCAGCAACGGCTGGTCGTCGGCGAGCAGAATCCGCACCGGTCGTGGGGTCGCCGTGCTGTCGGTCATCCGTCTCCTCGTCGTGCCGGCGGGCCGGGAACGGTCACGCCGCGACCGCCCCGACGGACTCGAGCGGAATCCGCGCGTACACCCGGAAGCCGCCGCCGGTCCGCGGACCGGTCCGCAGGATCCCACCGTAGAGGGCGACCCGCTCCCGCATACCGACCAGGCCGTGCCCGATCCGGTCGGGCAGCGGCGCCGGACCGCGGCCGGTGTCGGTCACCTCCACGGCCAGGAAGTCGTCGGTGACGGTGAGCCGGACCAGCGCGGTGGCCGCCCCGGCGTGCTTGAGGGCGTTCGTCAGCGCCTCCTGCACGATCCGGTAGACGGTGAGCGCCACCCCCTCCTCCAACGGCCCGAACCTGCCGTCGACCCGCAGTGTCACCGGCAGCCCCGCCTCCCGGACCTGCTCGACGAGCGCCTCGATGCCGGTCAGCCCCGGCTGCGGGGCCAGCTCGGCGGCCGGCTCCGAGTCGGTGCGCAGCACGTCCAGCAGCCGGCGCAGCTCGCGCAGGGTGGCCCGGCCGGTCTCCTCGACCGTGGCCATCGCCGCGTCGGCCGCGTCCGGGTCGCGGCGCAGCACCCGGCGGGCCCCGGTGGCCAGCACTCCCATCACGCTGACCTGGTGCGCGACCACGTCGTGCAGCTCCCGGGCGATCCGGCGCCGCTCGTCGGCGACGGCCTGCTCGGCGAGGGACCGCTGCGTCGCCTCGGCGACCCGGGCCCGCTCGCGCAGCATCCGCGTCGACTGCCGGCGCGCCTGCACCGCCCGCCCCACCGCGTACGCCCCGGACGCGGCGAGCAGATTGTTGAGCGCCAGATAGGCCGGGCCCACGTCGAGCACACCACCCCGCGGCACGACCAGGGTGGCCAGCACCACCGGCGCCCAGAGCAGCGACGAGGCGAGCACGGCCGGCCGCAGCCGCTGGTGCGCCGCCATCGTGTAGGTGAGCACGACGAAGGTCAGCCCCTGCGCGGTCGGCGCCTGCCCGAGCAGCACCGGCACGGCCAGGGTGGCCACCGCCGCCCCCACCGCCGGCCACGGCGCGATCCGGCGTACCGCCACCGGGGCGGCGCACAGCGCGGCCCAGCCCAGCGCCGCCCACAGCTGGGCGGGGCGCAGCTCCCGCGGGGTGAGCAGCAGGAACGCCGCGTCCAGCAGGACCAGTGCGACCGCCACGCAGGCGTCGGCGGCCAGCGGCCGACCGCGTACCCACGCCCGCACCCGGTTGCTCATGCTCCGACGCTAGCCGCCGCCCGGCCCGACCCCTCGTCGTCGAAGCCGAACCCGGCCTCCTCCCCGAGGATGAGGGTCACTCGTCCGCCCCTGGGACGGCCGGCCGGGACCGGGCGTCGGTCAGCGGATCCCCGGCGCCGGCCGCCGGGAACGGCGGTGGGGTGCCGCCGAAGCTCGGGCAGAGCGCCTGATGGGCGCACCAGTCGCAGAGCCGGCTCGGCCGGGGACGGAAATCCTGCCGCTCGGTGGCCTGCTCGATGGCCTGCCAGAGCGCCACCACGGTGCGCTCGAAGCGCAGCAGCTCCTCCGCGTCGGGTGCGTAGTCGCAGACCTCGGCGTCCTTGAGGTATAGCAGCCGGAGCACCCGCGGCACCACCCCGCGGGTGCGCCACAGCACCAGCGCGTAGAACTTGAGCTGGAACAGGGCCCGGGCCTCGAACGCCTCGCGCGGCGCACCGCCGGTCTTGTAGTCGACGACCCGCAGCGCGCCGTCCGGCGCCACGTCGAGCCGGTCCAGGTAGCCCCGGATCAGCAGCTCCTCGTCGACCACCGCCGAGATCAACGCCTCTCGCTCCGCCGGCTCCAGCCGGCGCGGGTCCTCCACCGCGAAGTAGCCCTCCAGCAGCGCGGCGGCCGAGCGGAGGAACTCGGCCGGCCCCGTGGCGTCGCCCTCGGCGAAGAGCGTCGCCAGCTCCGGCTGCTCGGTGACCAGCCGGTCCCACTGCGGGGCGACCAGGTCGCCGGCGGACCGCGGGGTGCGCGCCGCCGCCGGCAGGTCGAACAGGCGCTCCAGCACCGCGTGCACCAGCGTGCCCCGGGCCTGCTCCACGGTGGGGCGCTCGGGCAGCCGGTCGATGCTGCGGAACCGGTAGAGCAACGGGCAGGTCTTGAAATCCGCCGCCCGTGACGGCGACAGCGACGCCCGCACCGTGGGCGGCGCCGCCGTGGGGGAGTCCTGCCTGTCGATCACCGGTTCCGCCGTCATGTCCGGAAGGTTAGGGCACCGGTGTGACAGGGCCACCGCCGCCGCACCGGGGCATGATCCGCACCGCGTAGCATCGACCCGGTGGAGCAGAGGCCCCGACCGCCGCGCCGGCCCGGACTGACCGTCGGTCGGGTGTGCGGGGTGCCGCTGCGCGTCGACCCCTCGATGCTGCTGCTCGCCCTCGTCGTCACCGTCCTGTACGCCGCCCTCGCCCGTCGTCAGCTCGACCTCGGCCACCTCGGCGGCTACCTGGTCGGCCTCGGCTTCGTGGTCTCGCTGCTCGGCTCGGTGCTGCTGCACGAACTGGGCCACGCCCTGACCGCCCGCCGCTACGGCATCGGTGTGCGCGGCATCACCCTGGAACTGCTCGGCGGCTACACCGAGATGGACCGGGACGCCCCCAGCCCCCGCGTCGACCTGCTCGTCTCCCTCGCCGGCCCGGCCGTGTCCGCGGTGCTCGGCGCCGCCGCCGTCGCCGCCACCCTGGCCCTGCCCGACGGCACCCTCGCCCACCAGTTCGCCTTCCAGCTCGCGGTGAGCAACGTGGTGGTCGCCGTCTTCAACAGCCTGCCGGGGCTGCCGCTCGACGGCGGCCGGGCGCTGCGCGCCGCAGTCTGGGCGCTCACCCGCGACCGGCACCGCGGCACCGAGGTGGCCGGCTGGGTGGGCCGGGCGGTGGCCGTCACCACCCTGGCCCTGGTCGTCCTGCTCACCCTGCGCCGGGCGCTCGCCCCGGTGGTCCTGCCACTGGTGCTGCTGGTCGCGGTCACCCTCTGGCGGGGCGCCGGCCAGTCCATCCGGATGGCCCGGATCAGCCGCCGCCTTCCACTGGTCGACCTGGCCCGGCTCGCCCGCCCGGTGTTCGGCGTACCCACCGGCACCCCGCTCGCGGAGGCGCAGCGCCGCCGCGCCGAGGCCGCCACCCCCGCCGCCGCGCTCGCCGTCGTCGACGCCGCCGGCCGGCCGGTCGCCCTGGTCGACCCGGCCCGGGCCGACGCCGTACCCCCGCAACGGCGGCCGTGGCTCGCGGTGGACGCGGTCTCCCACGACCTGGACACCCTGCCGGCCCTGCCGGTCGGCGCGGACGGCGAACGGGTGCTGGAGACCCTACGCACCCACCCGGCCGCACAGTACGTCGTGACCGCAGGCGAAGATGTCGTCGGCGTTCTGCACATCGCGGATCTGGCACAGCTCCTCGAACCCAAACGGAAGACGAACACGTGACCGCACATTCCTCCGCCGTCCCGGCCGACCCCGCCGCCCCGGCGCTGCCCCCGGTGCACCGTGGGCCGTTCCGTCCCGGCGACCGGGTGCAGCTGACCGACCCCAAGGGCCGGATGCACACCGTGACGCTGGAGCCCGGCAAGGAGTTCCACACCCACCGGGGGATCCTCAAGCACGACACGCTGATCGGCCTGCCCGACGGCAGTGTGGTCACCACCGCCGGCGGCGGCACCGCGTTCCTGGCCCTGCGGCCGCTGCTGTCGGACTACGTGCTCTCCATGCCGCGCGGCGCCCAGGTGATCTATCCGAAGGACTCGGCGCAGATCGTCGCCATGGGCGACATCTTCCCCGGTGCGAAGGTCCTGGAGGCCGGCGCCGGCTCCGGCGCGCTCTCCTGCTCGCTGCTGCGCGCCGTCGGCGTCGAGGGCGAGCTGCACTCCTACGAGCTGCGCGAGGACTTCGCCCAGATCGCCAGGCGCAACGTCGAGGCGTTCTTCAACGCGCCGCACCCCGCCTGGCGGCTGCACGTCGGCGACGTCGCCGACTGCCGGGAGACCGGATTCGACCGGATCATCCTGGACATGCTCACCCCCTGGGAGATGCTCGACATGGTCGAGCGGGCGCTCGTCCCCGGTGGCGTCCTGATCGGCTACGTGGCCACCACCCCACAGCTTTCCGAGCTGGTCGAGGCGCTGCGCGAGCGCGGCGGCTGGACCGAGCCGCGGGCCTGGGAGTCGCTGGTCCGGGACTGGCACGCCGAGGGGCTGGCGGTGCGCCCCGACCACCGCATGATCGCGCACACCGCGTTCCTGGTCTCCGCCCGCAAGCTCGCCCCCGGGGTCACCGCCCCGCCGCGCCGCCGCAAGCCCAGCAAGGGCACCGAGGCGTACGTCCAGCGCCGGCAGGCGCTGCGCGAGGCGGAGGCGGCCCGGCAGGCGGCGGCCGACCCCGACCCGACCGGGCCGGAGCTGGACCATTCGTGACCCGGCGGCACGGACGGGCATGAGTGGGCGTCGTAGAGATCAGACATCTCGGCGGGGACGACACCGGAACGGGCGGAGGCGGTGGGGTGAGCGAGCGTAGCGAGGGAACCGTCGGGCTCGGCGCGGTTCAGCCTCATGCCGGCGCCGACCGCAGGGAGGTGACGGCATGAGCAACCCCGGCTACGGCAACGGCGACCTGCCCGCCGTCTTCCCGGACTGGTCGCCCTACGCCGACCTGGAGTCGGCCGCCCGGGCGTACCTGCGCGACCCGGACATCGCCCTGGACGCCCTCGGCGGGGTGCTGCGCGGCGCCTCGGTGCTCGGCTTCACGCTGGAGCGCTTCGTCAACGAGGTCAACGGGGTGTGGCAGGAGGTCGTCGTCTGCGACGGCAGCCGGTTGATCCTCTGGCACGGCGAGGACGTCCCGCCGGGGGAGGGGCCGGCCGGCTCGATGACCTCGTCGCTGCGGGTGGTGCCGGTCTCCACGGTCACCGAGGTCGGCTGCCGGCGGCGGCTCACCCGCTCGGAGACCGGCGAGGTCCGGGTCGACAGCATCGACGTGTACCTGCTGCTCTCCTCGCTGGACGAGGCGCCACCCAGCGACGAGATGGTCGGCGCGCCCCGGCACGACGCGCTGCGCTTCGGCAAGACCCTCGACGACGGCGGCGCCGGGCAGATCGCCCGGCTGGAGGAGTTCGCCCGCCTGGTCGCCTCGGTCGTCGGCCGTCCCCTGCTGTGAGACGCCGCGCGGGCCGGGGGACGCTCGTCCCCGGCCCGCACCGTGCGGCTCTTCGTCGCCTGTCCGGGGTCAGTCCTCGGCGTCGGGCCCGGCCACCGCGGCGCCGTCGCTGCCGCGTACCACGTGGATGCACTCGCCCGGACACTCCTTCGCCGAGTCGATCACCTCGAGGCGCAGGTGCTCCGGCACGTCGACCCGGGCGCCCGGGGCCTGCCGCAGCTCGCCGTCCGGGCCCTTGACGTACGCCAGGCCGTCGACGTCGAACTCGAAGACCTCGGGCGCGTACTGGACGCACAGCCCGTCGCCCGTGCAGAGATCCTGATCCACCCAGACCTGAAGCTGGTCCGTCGCGACCTCCGCCACCGGTGCACCCCCCATGTTCTCCCGTCCCACCCTCCGACGGTACCCGAACGCCCGTACCCGCCCGACGACCAGCCCGTGGCGATCAAGCTTCGGTGACGAGCGCGTTGCGGAGGACCGAATCGAGCTCACAGCGGCTAGTGTTAGCTCAGAACGTTCAAGCCCCCCGGGGAGGTGGGACGTGGCACGCAGCGACGACGCGGACTCGCGCGCCGCACGGTGGGAGAAGGAGGCCCACGATCTCTCCACGCAGGTCGCGTTCCTGCAAGAGGAACTCGCCCTGGTGCGGCGCAAGTTGACCGAAAGCCCCCGACACGTCCGGCAGCTCGAAGAGCGGCTGGCGGCCGCCCAGGCCCAGTTGGCGCGGCTGACCGAGAACAACGAACGGCTCGTGAGCACCCTCAAGGAGGCTCGCGCGCAGATCGTGACGCTCAAGGAGGAGATCGACCGCCTCGCCCAGCCGCCGAGTGGCTACGGCGTCTTTCTGGCCAAGCACGAAGACGGCACGGTGGACGTGTTCACCGGCGGGCGCAAGCTCCGGGTGGCCGTCTCGCCCTCGCTGGACGCCGACGAGTTGCGGCGCGGCCAGGAGGTCCTGCTCAACGACGCGCTCAACATCGTCGACGCGTTCGGCTACGAGCGGGTCGGCGAGGTCGTGATGCTCAAGGAGGTGCTCGCCGGGCCCGGCGGCGCTCCGGGCGACCGGGCGCTGGTGGTCTCGCACTCCGACGAGGAACGGATCGTGCACCTCGCCGAGACCCTGATCGGCTCCGCGATACGGGCCGGCGACTCGCTCATGATCGAGCCCCGCTCGGCGTACGCGTACGAGCGGATCCCGAAGAGCGAGGTCGAGGAGCTCGTGCTGGAGGAGGTGCCCGACGTCGACTACGAGGACATCGGTGGCCTCCAGGCGCAGATCGAGCAGATCCGCGACGCGGTGGAGTTGCCGTTCCTGCACGCCGACCTGTTCCGTGAGCACCAGCTCCGGCCGCCGAAGGGCATCCTGCTCTACGGTCCGCCCGGCTGCGGCAAGACGCTGATCGCCAAGGCGGTGGCCAACTCGCTGGCCAAGAAGATCGCCGAGCGGCGTGGCGAGGAGAAGCACACCAGCTTCTTCCTCAACATCAAGGGCCCCGAGCTGCTCAACAAGTACGTCGGCGAGACCGAGCGGCACATCCGGTTGATCTTCCAGCGGGCGCGGGAGAAGGCCGGCGAGGGCACCCCGGTGATCGTGTTCTTCGACGAGATGGACTCCGTCTTCCGTACCCGCGGCTCCGGTGTCTCCTCCGACGTGGAGAACACCATCGTCCCGCAGCTGCTCAGCGAGATCGACGGCGTCGAGGGCCTGGAGAACGTCATCGTCATCGGCGCCTCCAACCGGGAGGACATGATCGACCCGGCGATCCTGCGCCCCGGCCGGCTCGACGTCAAGATCAAGATCGAGCGGCCGGACGCCGAGGCGGCCAAGGACATCTTCTCCAAGTACATCCTCGCCGGCCTGCCGCTGCACGCGGACGACCTGGCCGAGCACGGCGGCGACTCGCAGGCCACCGTGGCGGCGATGATCGACGCCGTCGTGCTGCGGATGTACTCGGAGACCGAGGAGAACCGCTTCCTCGAGGTCACCTACGCCAACGGCGACAAGGAAGTCCTCTACTTCAAGGACTTCAACTCCGGCGCGATGATCCAGAACATCGTCGACCGGGGCAAGAAGATGGCCATCAAGGAGTTCCTCACCTCCGGGCGCAAGGGGCTGCGGTTGCAGCACCTCCTCGACGCCTGCGTCGACGAGTTCCGCGAGAACGAGGACCTGCCCAACACCACCAACCCCGACGACTGGGCGCGCATCTCCGGCAAGAAGGGCGAGCGGATCGTCTACATCCGTACGCTCGTCTCCGGTGGCAAGGGCGCGGAGGCCGGCAGGTCGATAGAGACCGCCAGCAACACCGGCCAGTACCTGTAGTCCGACGGCACGACGGAGGCCCGCGACGCACCGCGTCGCGGGCCTCCGTACGTCCGGCCGACCCCGCCGCGGCCCGCCACACCGTACGCCCCGGGGCGGCCACGCCCTTTTCCCTGTGACGGCGACTACGCTCGACGTGACGGGGGACCGGAACGGCGAGCGGAGCGGCAGGTCGATGAGCGTCAGACGGATCATGGGCACCGAGGTCGAGTACGGCATCTCCGTGCCCGGCCAGGCCGGGGCCAACCCGATGGTCACCTCCTCGCAGGTGGTCAACGCCTACGGGGCGCGCCCGGAGCTCAACCGGGGCGGCCGGGCCCGTTGGGACTACGAGGAGGAGTCGCCGCTGCGCGACGCCCGCGGTTTCACCTACTCCGGGGCCGCGTACGACCCCGCCGAGGCGCTCGCCGACGAGGACCTGGGGCTGGCCAACGTCATACTCACCAACGGGGCCCGGCTCTACGTCGACCACGCCCACCCGGAATACTCCACCCCCGAGGTGACCAACCCCCTCGACCTGGTGCGCTGGGACAAGGCGGGCGAGCGGGTGATGGCCGAGGCGGCCCGGCGGGCCGCCACCATCCCGGGCACCCAGCCCATCCACCTCTACAAGAACAACACCGACAACAAGGGCGCCAGCTACGGCGCCCACGAGAACTACCTGATGCGGCGGCAGACCCCGTTCGCCGACATCGTGGCGTACCTGACGCCGTTCTTCGTCACCCGTCAGGTGGTGTGCGGCGCCGGCCGGGTCGGCATCGGCCAGGACGGTGGCCAGAGCGGCTTCCAGATCTCCCAGCGGGCCGACTTCTTCGAGGTCGAGGTGGGGCTGGAGACCACCCTGAAGCGGCCGATCATCAACACCCGGGACGAGCCGCACGCGGACGCCGACAAGTACCGCCGGCTGCACGTCATCATCGGCGACGCCAACCTGTCGGAGATCTCCACGTACCTCAAGCTGGGCACCACCGCGCTGATCCTCACCATGATCGAGGAGAAGTCGCTCGGCCCCGACCTCGGCATCGCCGACCCGGTCAGCGAGCTGCGGGCGGTCAGCCACGACCCGTCGCTCAAGCACCTGATGCGGCTGCGGGACGGCCGGCGGCTGACCGCCCTGGACGTGCAGTGGGCGTACCTGGAGCGGGTCCGGTCCTTCGTGGACGACCGGTACGGCGACGACGTGGACGCGCAGACCGCCGACGTGCTCGACCGCTGGGAGAGCGTGTTGGACCGGCTCGGCCGCGACGCGTTCCTCTGCGCCGACGAGCTGGACTGGGTGGCCAAGCTGCGGTTGCTGGAGGGCTACCGGGAGCGGGAGCAGCTCGGCTGGGGCGCGCACAAGCTCCAGCTGGTCGACCTGCAGTATTCCGACGTCCGGCCGGAGAAGGGCCTCTATCACCGGCTGGTCTCCCGCGGTGCGATGAAGACCCTGCTCGACGACGAGCAGACGCGCACCGCGATGACCGAGCCGCCGGAGGACACCCGGGCCTACTTCCGCGGTCGCTGCCTGGCCCAGTACGCCTCCGAGGTGGTCGCCGCCAGCTGGGACTCGGTCATCTTCGACGTGGGCCGGGAGTCGCTGGTCCGGGTGCCGATGATGGAGCCCGAGCGGGGCACCCGCAAGCACGTCGGGCAGCTGTTCGACCGGTGCGAGAGCGCCAAGGACCTGCTGGAGACGCTGACCGGGGGCTGAGACGTACCCTGCCGGAAAGCCCGTCCCGCGCCGGAACCCGGCGCGCGGCGGGCTTTTCGTCGCTCTACCGAGGTAAGTTCATCGCAGGCGATCGTGGAGGAGGCAACGATGGCGACCCAAGAAGGCGGCCAGACCCAGCACGGCAAGTCGCACGAGGAGGTCGAGGAGGCCACCGCGCAGGCCAACCCCGAGGTTGCCGAGCGGCACGCCGAGATCACCGAGGACGTCGACGACCTGCTCGACGAGATCGACTCCGTCCTGGAAGAAAACGCAGAGGAGTTCGTGAGGGGATATGTCCAGAAAGGGGGTGAATGAGAAGAATGTCCGATTCGCCCAGCGAGTCGGACAAGAAGTGCCCGCAATGTGAGCGGTTGTTGCCCGTCACGGACTTCCACCGCAACCGGCGGCGGGCGGACGGGCGCGCCTGTTACTGCAAGACTTGTGCGGCGGCACGCTCGCAGGCGAGCCGCCGCAAGCGCGGGATCGGACCGCAGAAGAGATCTTCGGTTCCGCGGACGGCACTCTTACTGCAAGCCCTGCCACAACGCCTGCGGTAAGGAGACCGCGCAGCGGCTCTACGGCGGCACGCGCGAGTACCACCTGCGGCGGCGGTACGGGATCGGGGAGAAGGAGTTTCAGGAGCTCCTCGCCGAGCAGGGCGGTGCCTGCGCGGTCTGCGGCGACCCCGATCCGGAACATGTGGACCACGATCATCGCACCGGGTGGGTGCGCGGGATACTCTGCTTCAACTGCAATGGCGGTCTTGGTCAGTTCCGCGACAGTCCGGTGAGGCTGGCCGGGGCGATCACGTACCTGAGAGGAACTACGTGGCAGCGGGCTTTGATCCATCCGGGCGTCTACCAGATGCGTTCACCAACGCGGGGACGTCCTCCTTCACAGCGTTCCTGAGCAAGGTCGCCCCCGAGATGCTGCCCGGCCGGAGGCCGCTGCCGCCCGGCATGGCCGCCGACATGGCGCCGCACGCAACGACCATCGTGGCCATGTCGGCCGCCGGTGGCGTGGTGATGGCCGGCGACCGGCGCGCCACGATGGGCAACCTGATCGCCCAGCGGGACATCGAGAAGGTGCACCCGGCCGACGCGTACTCGCTGGTCGGCATCGCGGGCACCGCGGGCATCGGCATCGAGCTGATGCGACTGTTCCAGGTGGAGCTCGAACACTACGAGAAGATCGAGGGCGCGATGCTCTCGCTCGACGGCAAGGCCAACCGGCTGGCGTCGATGATCCGGGGCAACCTGGGCGCGGCCATGCAGGGCCTCGCGGTGATCCCGCTCTTCGCCGGCTTCGACCTGGCGGCCGGCGACCCGGCCCGGGCCGGTCGGATCTTCAGCTTCGACGTCACCGGCGGCCCGTACGAGGAGACCGGCTACGACGCGATCGGTTCCGGCTCCCTGTTCGCCAAGTCGGCGCTGAAGAAGCGGTTCCGCGCGGGCCAGTCGATCGACGACGCGGTGCGGCTCGCCGTCGAGGCGCTCTACGACGCGGCCGACGACGACACCGCCACCGGCGGCCCGGATCTCACCCGCCGGATCTACCCGGTGGTGATGACCGCGACGGCGGAGGGCACCCATCGGCTCACCGATGCCGAGACGGCGGCGATCGCGGAGAGCGTCGTGGCCGGCCGGATGGAGAACCCGGGCGGCTGATCCCGCCCTCACCCCCACCTGAGTCAGCAGTCCCCGCAGCACAGCGCCCGAAGGAGAACCGCCGCCGTGGCCATGCAGTTCTACGCCTCGCCCGAGCAGATCATGCGCGACCGCTCCGAGTTGGCCCGCAAGGGCATCGCCCGGGGCCGCAGCGCGGTGGTCCTGAGCTACGAGGGCGGGGTGCTCTTCGTCGCGGAGAATCTGTCCAGCACCCTGCACAAGGTCAGCGAGATCTACGACCGGATCGGCTTCGCCGCGGTGGGCCGGTACAACGAGTTCGAGAACCTGCGCCGCGCCGGGGTGCGGATGGCCGACCTGAACGGCCTGAGCTACGACCGGCGGGACGTGACCGGCCTGGCCCTGGCCAACGCGTTCGCGCAGACGCTGGGCGCGATCTTCACCGAGCAGTCGAAGCCGTTCGAGGTGGAGATCTGCGTGGCGGAGGTGGGCGCGACCCCGGACGACGACTCGCTCTACCGGTTGACCTATGACGGGTCGGTCAACGATGAGCCGGGCCGGATGGCGATGGGCGGTCAGGCCGAGGCGATCACCGGGGTGCTGAAGAACGAGCACCGGCCGGACATGTCGCTGTCGGAGGCGGTACGGGCCGCGGTCAAGGCGCTGGGCAGCGTCGGCGGGGAGGGCGGGGCGGCCCGTGCCATCGCCGCCAACCAGATGGAGGTGGCGGTCCTGGACCGGCGCCGGATCGGGCGTACGTTCCGGCGGGTGACCGGGGCGGCGCTGACCGCGTTGCTGGAGGGGGACGCGAGCGCGGACACCGCGCCGGCGCCGGGGCGGGCGCAGACCCCCACGGTGCCCACCGAGGAGGCGAAGAAGCCGATCACGTCGGCCGGCTCGGCGGACCTGGAGGGCCAGCAGCAGGAGGAGCAGCCCGGGGAGTGACGGCCGGGGCCGGCGTCGGCGTCGGCCCGTACCCGTCGGTCGCCGTCCAACCGGTCCGGCGACGTCGTTCGCCGTCTACCTGGGCTGACGTTGGCCCGTACCGTCGGTCGTCGCCTTGCCGGGCCGGCGACGGCCGGGGTCAGCGCGGTGCGGCTTGAGCGGTTGCCACCAGGCGCGGTGGTCGCGGTACCAGTCGACGGTGGCGGCGAGTCCCCGGTCGAGGTCGACGGTGGGGGTCCAGCCCAGTTCGCGGCGGGTGGCGGCGCAGTCCAGCGAGTACCGCCGGTCGTGGCCCTGGCGGTCGGCGACGGGTCGGACCCGGTCCCAGCCCGCGGCGCAGGCGGCCAGCAGCCGGCCGGTCAGCTCGCGGTTGGTCAGTTCGGCGTCGCCGCCCAGGTGGTAGATGCCGCCGGGCCGGCCGTTGGTCTGGGCGAGCGCGATGCCGTGGCAGTGGTCGTCGACGTGCAGCCATTCCCGGACGTTGCCGCCGTCGCCGTAGAGGGGGACGTCGTGCCCGTCGAGCAGGTTGGTGACGAAGAGCGGCACGATCTTCTCGGGGTACTGGTACGGGCCGTAGGTGTTGGCGCCCCGGGTGACGACGACGTCGAGGCCGTGGGTGCGGTGGTAGGCGAGGGCGAGCAGGTCGGCGGCGGCCTTGCTGGCCGAGTACGGGGAGCTGGGGTCCAGCGGGGCCTGTTCGGTCCAGGAGCCGGTGGCGATGGAGCCGTAGACCTCGTCGGTGGAGACCTGCACGAACCGCGGGACGCCGTGCCGTAGGGCCGCGTCGAGCAGGATCTGGGTGCCGACCACGTTGGTGGTGACGAAGGCGGCGGCGTCGGCGATGGAGCGGTCGACGTGGGATTCGGCGGCGAGGTGCACCACGACGTCGTGGCCGGGGACGGTGGCGTCGACGAGGGCGGCGTCGCGGATGTCGCCGCGGATGATCCGTAGCCGGGGGTCGGCGCGTACCGGGTCGAGGGCGGCCTCGGTGGCGGCGTAGGTGTACGCGTCGAGCACGGTGACGGCGTCCACGTCGAGGGCCGGCTCGGCGCCGGCGAGCAGCCGCCGGACGTACGCCGATCCGATGAAGCCGGCCCCGCCGGTGACCAGGATTCTCACGGGTCGGAAAGTACCGGTGTCGGGATTTGCCCGCGGCGGGATGCCGTGGACTCCTGCGGGCGGGCGCCGCGGAGACGGCTGGGTTGAGCGTTGCCCATTTGGGGCCACGGGCGGCTAATGTCATTTCATGGAGCGGCGAATCTTCGGCCTCGAAACCGAGTACGGCGTCACCTGCACGTATCGCGGGCAGCGCCGGCTGTCCCCCGACGAGGTCGCGCGGTACCTGTTCCGGCGGGTGGTGTCGTGGGGCCGGTCGAGCAACGTGTTCCTGCGCAACGGGGCCCGCCTCTATCTGGACGTGGGCTCGCACCCGGAATATGCGACGCCCGAGTGTGACTCGGTGACCGACCTGGTGGCCCACGACCGGGCCGGGGAACGGATCCTGGAGGGGCTGCTCGTCGACGCGGAGAAGCGGCTGCACGACGAGGGCATCGCGGGCGAGATCTACCTGTTCAAGAACAACACCGACTCGGCCGGCAACTCGTACGGCTGCCACGAGAACTACCTGGTCTCCCGGCACGGGGAGTTCGGTCGGCTCGCCGATGTGCTGATCCCGTTCCTGGTGACCCGCCAGTTGATCTGCGGCGCCGGGAAGGTGCTCCAGACGCCGCGCGGAGCGGTCTACTGTCTGTCGCAGCGGGCCGAGCACATCTGGGAGGGCGTCTCCTCGGCGACCACCCGGAGCCGGCCGATCATCAACACCCGGGACGAGCCGCACGCCGACGCGGAGCGGTACCGCCGGCTGCACGTGATCGTCGGCGACTCGAACATGAACGAGGTCACCACGCTGCTGAAGGTCGGCACGGCCGACATCGTGCTGCGGATGATCGAGGCCGGGGTGGTGATGCGGGACCTGACGCTGGAGAACCCGATCCGGGCGATCCGCGAGGTGTCGCACGACATCACCGGCCGGCGGAAGGTGCGGCTGGCCTCCGGCAAGGAGATCTCGGCGCTGGAGATCCAGCAGGAGTATCTGGCGAGGGCGACGGAGTTCGTGGAGCGCCGGGGCGGGGACCAGACCGCGAAGCGGGTGGTGGACCTGTGGGCGCGGGTGCTGCGGTCGGTGGAGACCGGCGACCTGGACCCGGTGGCCCGGGAGATCGACTGGGTGACGAAGCTGCGCCTGATCGAGCGGTACCAGCGCAAGCACGACCTGCCGCTGTCGCATCCGCGGGTGGCGCAGATGGACCTGGCGTACCACGACCTGCGGCGCGGGCGGGGCCTGTACGGGCTGTTGGAGCGGCGTGGCGAGGTGGACCGGGTGGCGACCGATCCGGAGATCTTCGAGGCGAAGGAGACCCCGCCGCAGACCACCCGGGCGAGGCTGCGGGGCGAGTTCATCCGGCACGCGCAGGAGAAGCGGCGGGACTTCACGGTGGACTGGGTGCACCTGAAGCTGAACGACCAGGCGCAGCGGACCGTGCTGTGCAAGGACCCGTTCCGGGCGTACGACGAGCGGGTGGAGCGGCTGATCGCGAGCATGTGACCGGGCTCGGCGGCCGGTGCTGCGGGCACCGGCCGCCGGCGCACGGGTACGCTGGCGTCGCGATGAACACTTCCGAACCCTCCGGCCGGGACAGCGGCACCGAGAAGCTCAACTGGATCGACCGGCGCCGGGAGAAGATCCGCGCCGAGATCGAGCGGAACCGCCGCGGCGAGTACCGGGTGCCGACCTGGGTGCTGGCGGCGACCCTGATCATCATCGTGGGCGCCTGGCTCGCGTTGATCTTCCTCGCCGGCTGAGCCGGCCCGGCCCGGGGCGCGTTGCTCGCGCCGCCCCGGCAGTTCCGGCCCGTCGAGGGCCGGGAGGGCGCACGTCAGCCGAGGCGCGGGAGCCCAGGTCAGCCGAGGGCCGCGAGAGCGCAGGTCAGCCGAGCAGTCGGGCCGCGTGTCGGCCGGCGGCGGCCGCGGCCAGGAAGTAGGCGTGGTCGGCGTCGAGGCCCCGGCCCATCGTCGACAGCCCCACCGGGCTGGCCCGCAGCGCCGCGTCCAGGCCGTCGGTGGGCACGGCGACGATCCGGTGCCGCTCCGCGAGGGGGGCCAGCGCCGCGGCGACCTCGGCCGCGAGGGCCGGCTCCAGGCCGTCCGGTACGACCAGCTCCGCGGCGGCGAGGGCCACCCGACCGTACGCGGTGAGGCTGTGGTGGGAGACGCCACGGTGCCGGGGCCGGGGGTCGGCGGCGGAGATGCGCAGCGAGCCGACGGCCCGCCCGCCGAGGGTGGCGACCGCGTTGACCGCCTCGCCGACCGCCACGCCGGAGAAGCCCCACCGGGTGCCGGTGCCGAGGTTACCCGGGCCCTGGGCGACGATCGCCACGTCGGCGCGGAGCACGTGCCGGGCGGCGAGCAGGCCGGCGTGCAGGGTGCTCGCCTCCAGGTCGCCGCCGAACGCCTGCCCGACGCTGACCGTGCCCACCAGGTGGCCGGCGAGCCCGGCGAGGGTGCGGGAGAACCAGGCCGGCAGCGCTCCGCCGTCGGTGAGCAGGTACGCCACCCGGGCACCGGGGGCGTCGGCGTGCACGCCGGCCAGGATCGCCGGGAGGGCGGAGTGCAGGTCGGCGGTGACCACCGGCATCCCGTCGACGCTCTCCGCCGTGGCCAGTCGGGCGTGGTGCGGGGAGGCGTCCTCGTCGACGCCGAGCAGGATCGGCTGCAACGGGGTGTAGCGGGCCTTGACCAGGTGGCCGGCGGCGCGGGTGTCGGCGGCCTGCGGCGGGTCGGCGGGGAGCCGGTCGGGCAGGGCGACGACCAGCGCGTACCCGCCGGTGCCGAGGCCCATCAGCAGGGCGCCGACGTTGAGCAGCACCCGGTCGCCGGGCTCCGGGTCGCCGACCAGCGCCGGGTAGGCGAGGGCCCGCATCCGGCCGCCGTCGGGCAGGTCGACGTCGAGTTCCGTCGCGCCGGCCCACCGTCGCCGTACCGCCGTGACCGTGCCGGACCGCCATCGCACCATGCGGGGCACGCTATCGGCCGGCGGTGGGCCGGGGCGCGGCCGGGTCGCCGGCACGCGGGACAGGACCGGTACGCCGGTGGTCAGTCCTCGTTCTGGGTACGCCGGGCGCGGCCCCGGTCGGTGCCGGGCATCGAGCGCGTCGGGTCGAGGAAGACGTACCCGATCTCCGGGTAGCGTTCGGTCAGCCGCCGCTCGGCCTCGTCGGCGGCGGCCTCGATGTCGGCGCCGGTGGCGTCGTTGTGGAAGTCGACCTTGGCGGCGACCAGGATGTCGTCCGGGCCGAGCAGCATGGTCATCAGCGTGTCGACCCGGTCCACCGTCGGCAGCGCCAACATCTCCCGCTCGATCTGCCGGTGGATGCGCTCGGAGACGGCCCGGCCGACGAGCAGCGAGACGTTGCTCCTGGCCAGGATGGTGGCGACCGCCAACAACAGCACGCCGATGAGGATCGAGGCGATCCCGTCGTAGAGCTCGCTGCCGGTGAGCTCGGACAGCCCGAGGCCGACACCGGCGACGACCAGGCCGACGAGGGCGGCGGAGTCCTCCAGGAAGACCGCCTTGACGGTGGTGTCGGCGGTCAGGCGGAGATAGCGGCGCGGGGTGGCCCGCCAGCGGCGGGACTCCCGGCGGATCTGCCGTACCGCCCGGGCCAGGGA
Source organism: Micromonospora narathiwatensis (assembly GCF_900089605.1). Lineage (NCBI taxonomy): Bacteria > Bacillati > Actinomycetota > Actinomycetes > Micromonosporales > Micromonosporaceae > Micromonospora > Micromonospora narathiwatensis. The sequence continues at coordinate 1,518,351 of NZ_LT594324.1, forward strand.
GACCGACTCGATCGCGAAGGAGACCACCAGCACGACGTACGACACCAGGTAGTTTCCGGTGTGCTGGTGCACGAGGATGGTGGTCACGCCGTGGGTGATGGCGAATCCGGCACCCACCACGAACGTGAACAGCGCGGCGAGAAACGCCCAGACGTAGCTCTCCTTGCCGTACCCGAACGGGTGCCGGGTGTCGGCGGGGCGGGCCCCGCGGCGCAGCGCCAGGTAGAGCAGCACCTCGGTGGTGGTATCGGCGATCGAGTGGGCGGCCTCGGAGAGCATCGCCGCCGAGCCGGAGAGCAGGCCGGCGATCGTCTTGGCGATCGCGATGGCGAGGTTCGCCGAGCCGGCCACGACGACGGTGCCGACGCTCTCGGCCTTGACCTCGGCCTCCGCCATGCGCTCACCCTATGACCGGTGCGGGCGGCCCGCCGGGCGAGCGGAATCACCCGCGGTCGCGGGGTGGCGGACGGCGGCCGTGGCGGGCCCACACCGCGGCACGCCCGCGCGGGTGCACGCCCACGGCGCGCGGGCTGCTAGCGTTCACACGTGTCGCGGAGCCGTACCGAACGCCTGGTCAACCTGGTGATCTGTCTGCTGTCCACGCGACGGTTCCTCACCGCCGCGCAGATCGCCGCGACCGTGCCCGGATACGAGCACGATCCGGAGGACGCCAAGGACCACGAGGCGTTCCAGCGTAAGTTCGAGCGGGACAAGGCCGAGCTGCGGGAGCTCGGGGTGCCGTTGGAGACGGGGACGGCGAGCGTGTTCGACGCCGAGCCCGGCTACCGGATCGCCCCCCGCGAGTACGCCCTGCCCGACATTCCCCTGGAACCGGACGAGGCCGCCGCCGTCGGCATCGCGGCGCGGCTGTGGCAGCACGCCGGCCTGGCCGCCGCGGCGTCGTCCGGGCTGGCGAAGCTGCGCGCCGCCGGGATCGACGTGGACCCGCAGGCCACCCTGGGCCTGGAGCCGATGGTGACGGTCGACCCGGCGTTCGCCCCGCTGACCGCCGCCGCCCGGGACCGGCGGGAGGTCAACTTCGACTACCGGGTGCCGGACCGGGACGCGCCGACCCGCCGCCGGCTGCAGCCGTGGGGCGTGGTCTGCTGGCGCGGCCGGTGGTACGTGGTCGGCCACGACCTGGACCGGGCGGCCACCCGCTGCTTCCGGCTCTCCCGAGTGGTCGGTGCGGTCCGGGTGACCGGCGACACCGGGGCGTACGAGCCGCCCGCCGGGGTGGACCTGATCAGCCACGTGGCCCGCTGGTCCGGGCCGGTGGAGCGGTCCAACCGGGCCACCGTGCTGGTCGCGCCGGGGCGGGCCGCCGGGCTGCGTCGCTGGGCGACGGAGTGCAGTTCCGGGCCGGACGGCGACCGGCTGATCCTGCCGTACGCCGACGCGGACTACCTGGCCGGCCAGATCGTCGGGTACGGCCCGGAGGTGCGGGTGCTGGAGCCGCCAGAGGTGCGGGAGGCGGTCATCCAGCGGTTGAAGGAGATCGCCGCCCGGCACGACGAGCTGGCGGTGGCCGGGGGTGCCCGGTGACCCGGCCGGCGGCCCGGGGTGGCCGCGCCTCGGCGGACCGGCTCGCCCGGCTGCTGAACCTGGTGCCCTACCTGCTGGCCCGCCCCGGCATCGAGATCGCCGAGGCGGCGCGGGACCTGGGGGTGACCGAGCGGCAGCTCCGCGAGGACCTGGAACTGCTCTGGGTGTGCGGGCTGCCCGGCTACGGCCCGGGTGACCTGATCGACATGGCGTTCGACGGTGACCGGGTCACCATCACCTACGACGCCGGCATCGACCGGCCGCTGCGGCTCACCCCGGACGAGGCGCTCGCCCTGGTGGTGGCGCTGCGGATGCTCGCCGAGACGCCCGGGGTGGCCAACCGGGAGGCCGTGGAACGGGCCCTCGCCAAGATCGAGGACGCCGCCGGGGACCTGGCCGGCGCCCCGGTGGAGGTGCGGCTGCCCGGCGACTCCCCACGGGTACGCGAGCTGCGGGCCGCCGTGGCGCGCGGCCAGGCGCTGCGGATCACCTACTACACCGCCGCCCGGGACGAGACCACCGAGCGGACCATCGACCCGCTGCGGATGCTGATGGTCGGCGGGCGGGCGTACGTGGAGGCGTGGTGCCGCCGCGCCGAGGCGGTGCGGCTGTTCCGGGCCGACCGGATCGACGCGGTCACCGAGCTGGACGAGCCGGCGGTGGTGCCGGCGCAGGCCCGCCCGTACGACCTCAGCGACGGGGTGTTCCGCCCCTCGGCCGACCTGCCGTCGATCACCCTGCGGATCGGCCGCGGCGAGCGGTGGATCACCGAGTACTACCCCTGCGAACGGGTGGAGGCCGACGGCGAGCAGTGGCTGGTGTCGCTGCGCGTCACCGACCTGGGCTGGGCGCGGCGGTTCGTGCTCGGGTTGGGTCCGGACGTCACCGTGGTCGCCCCGGCCGAGCTGGCCGAGCAGGTCCGCGCCCAGGCGGTCGCCGCGCTCGACGCGTACGCGACGCCGGCGGATCGCGCCGACCCGGCGGCGGCCGGCCGTACCCAGTAGGCTGACCGCCGTGGTGACGTGGATCGTGCTCGGGGTCGTCCTGTTCGCGCTCGTCGTGCTGGCCCTGGCGGTCCGGCCGGTGCTGGCGCGGCTGCCCCGGCTGCGTCGGGCCGCGGTGGCGCTGCAACGTCGCCAGGCCGAGGCGGAGGCGCTGCGGTCCGCCGCCGAGGCGCTCCAGGAGCGGGCCGGCGCGCTGCAGGAGCAGGCGGCCGTCACGCAGGAGCGGCTGGCGTTGATCAAGACCCGGCGCGGGCGGTGATCGACGGCCGTCGGTCGGGTGCGCGGTAGCTGCGCGTTCGCCGGTGTTTGCGTGCACAATCGTGCCGCGGTGGGTGGTTGACGGGACACTTCGGGTTGGTCGAGACTTCACCGACCAGGCCCGCACCGACGGGCCGGGTGGGGTGGCAACCCACCGTGCCGCACGTACGATGGGCTCCGACCACCCCTCACCGACACTTGAGCGACTGGAGCTTCCCATGGGTGCCCTCAAGCCGTGGCACATCGCCGTACTCGTGGTCGTGCTGATCCTGCTCTTCGGCGCGAAGCGGCTCCCCGACGCGGCCCGTTCGCTGGGCCGCTCGCTGCGGATCATCAAGGCCGAGACCAAGAGCCTGCACGACGACGACCGTGACCTGGCGGAGAAGGCCGACGCGCAGGCCGGCTACCAGCCGCTCCCGCCGAACGCCGGCCAGCAGCAGTACGCGCAGCAGCCGCCCCAGCAGCAGTACGTGCAGCAGCCGCAGCAGCCGGTCGACCCGGTGCAGCGCGTCCGCGACAACTGACCGGAGGGCCCACCACCGTGGCCTTCGCGTTGAAGAAGCGCGGCCCGACCAACTTCGAGCGGGCCTCCGACGGTTCGATGACGCTCATCGAGCACATCCGTGAGCTGCGCAACCGGCTGTTCCGTGCGTCGCTGGCGATCGTGGTCGGCCTGGCGGGCGGCTTCTGGCTGGCAAACCCGGTCTTCGAATTGCTGAAGCGGCCGTACTGCCGGCTGCCCGACACGACGAACGCGCTCGGCGAGTGTCAGGATCTGCTGGCCCTGGCGCCGACGACCGGTTTCCTGCTGAAGCTGAAGCTGGCGCTCTGGCTCGGCCTGATCATCGGCGGCCCGGTCTGGCTCTACCAGCTCTGGGCGTTCATCGCCCCCGGCCTGCACCGGCACGAGCGCAAGTGGGCGTACGTCTTCGTGTCGATCGCCGCGCCGTTGTTCGCCGCCGGCGCGGTGCTGGCCTACTTCGTGGTGGACAAGGGCCTCGGGTTCCTGATGGACGCCGGGGTGGGCGGGCTGTCCAACCAGTTCGAGGTCACCGCGTACATCGCGTTCATCACCAACATGATCCTGCTGTTCGGGGTGGCGTTCGAGTTCCCGCTGATCCTGCTCATGCTCAACTTCACCGGGGTGGCCAGCGCCCGGCGGCTGCTGAGCTGGTGGCGTGTGGTGATCTTCGTGGCGTTCGCGTTCGCCGCGATCGCCACGCCGGACCCGGGCCCGTTCGGCATGACGCTGCTGGCCACCGCGCTCTCCCTGCTCTACTTCGTCGCGGTCGGCGTGGCCTTCCTCAACGACAAGCGTCGCGGCCGGGGCCGGGAGATGTACGCGGGCGTCGCCGACGACGAGGTCTCGCCGCTGGACCTGTCCAGCGAGCCGGTGGAGGTCGGCGGGCGGACCGAGGCCGTCACTCCGATCGAGTCGCCGGAACCGATCGCCAAACCGGCGCCGATCGAACGCCGCTACGACGACATGACCTGACCGGTTCACGCCGAGCAGCACCGGAACGCCGTCCCCGCGCGGGGCGGCGTTCCGCGTATCGGGACCGGGCCGGCCCGCCTCCGGTGATCCCGCCGCGCCGCCGAGCCCGTACCGGTCGGCCCGGCCGCCTGGCGGCACGCTTAGACTCACGTGATTCTGCCGTGGGTGCCGCCGGTTCTTCGCGGCGGCCCCGGTCCTGGTCTGTCACGGAGCGTCGATGAAGATCCGTACCGCCCTCGTCGTGGTCGCCGCGGCCTGCGCCACCGCCCTCACCGGCTGCGGTGACGAGGAGGCCGCCCCGACGGGCGCCGAGGTGGCGCTCACCGCCACCGACACCACGTGTGAGGTGGCCGCGACCAGCTTCGCCCCGGGCCCGGTGACCTTCGCGGTGACCAACCGGGGGCAGCAGACCACCGAGGTGTACCTCTACGGCCGGGAGGACGACGGCTTCACCAAGGTGGTCGCCGAGGTGGAGAACGTCGGCCCGGGGCTCACCCGAAACCTGCGGGCGACCCTGTCCGGCGGCGAGTACGAGATCGCCTGCAAGCCCGGCCAGAAGGGCGACGGGATCCGCACCCGGATCACCGTCTCGGACGGCGCCACCGATGCTCCCGCCGCCGAACCGGCGTACGACCGGGAGGTCGAGATCGAGGTGGCCGCGTCCGGGATCACGGGCCTGGACGGGCTGATCGCCGAGCCCGGCGACAAGATCGAGTTCAAGCTGACGAACAAGACGCCCACGGCCCGGACGCTGACGGTCGCCGACCCGTCCGGGAAGACGGTCGCCGAGGTCACGGCGGACCCGAACGGCGGGGCCGAGAAGATCGTGTCGCTCGGCGGCGAGGGGGACTGGAAGCTGACGGTCGAGGGTCAGGGCGCCACCCCGGTGACCAGCCGACTCGTCGTCCGCTGACCACCGCCGGGGCTAGTGCGGGTACCTGCCGAAGAGGTTGCTCAGCGCGACCCCCGACGTGCAGGGCAGCTCGCCCGGGTGTGCGACGGTCGCCAGATCTCGGCGCCGACGGCCGGGTCGAGGCCGAGGCCGGCCACGGCCCACCGGACGGCGGACTCGTCCGGGTCGGCCGAGCCGAGGGCCCGCTTCAGCCGGTCGTCGACGCCGTCGAGCGACGGATCGCGCGGGACCGGCAGCGGATCGCCCGCCGGGCAGGCGATGTCGTCGTCGCGGCGGTCACGCGCTGGGCCGAGCCGCAGCGCGTGGTCCCGGGCCTGGCGATCACCGGCCGATCGCCCGTGCGCGGCAGCACGCCCACCGGGCGGCCCGCTGCGGCCGACCCCGACGAGGCTGGAGGTGCCGCCCGCCGTGCCGTACGGTGCTCGCCGTGACCGCGCACGATCCTGTCCCGCCCGGCCCCGTCGCCGTGCTCGCCAACCCGACCGCCGGCCGGGGACGGCACCGTGGCCTGCTGCCCCGGCTGGTGGACCGGCTGGAGGGCGCCGGCCGACCGGTCCGGCTGCTGGCGGCCCGTACCCCGGAGGAGGCGGAGGCCGCCTGCCACGCAGCGGTCGCCGACGGCGCCGGCGCGCTGGTCGCGGTGGGCGGGGACGGCACGATCCACCGGGCGGTGCAGGCCGTCGCCGGTACGGCCGTGCCGTTCGGCCCGGTCCCCGCCGGCACCGGCAACGACTTCGCGGCCGACACCGGTTTTCCCGCCGACCCGCTCGCGGCCGTCGAGGTGATCGTCGAGGCGCTGCGCGGCGGCCGGACCCGCCCGGTCGACCTGGCCCGGGTGACCACCGCCGACGGCGACGTGCGGTGGTACGGGGCGGTGCTGGCGGCCGGCTTCGACGCGATCGTCAACGAGCGGGCCAACCGGATGCGCTGGCCGCGCGGGCCGCGCCGCTACGACCTGGCCATCCTGGTCGAGCTGGCCCGGCTGCGCCCGCGCCGCTACCGGCTGCGCCTCGACGGCGTGGAGCAGGAGGTGGACGCGGTCCTCGTCGCGGTCGGCAACTGCGCCAGCTACGGCGGCGGCATGCGGATCTGCCCCGACGCCGACCCCACCGACGGCCTGCTGGACGTGGTGGTCGGCGGGCGCTTCGACCGGCGCACCCTGATCCGCGTCAAGCCGCGCATCTACCAGGGCACCCACGTCGCGCACCCGCTGGTGCGCGTACACCGGGCCCGGACCGTGGAGCTGGACGCCGACGGCATCACCACCTACGCCGACGGGGAACGGACGGCCGGCCTGCCGCTGCGGATCACCGCCGTGCCGGCGGCGCTGCGGCTGCTGCGCTGACCGGCTCGACCGCGCTGACCGGCTCGACGTCGCCCCGTCTGGCTCGGCGGGGCCGGCGAACCGGTCAGGAGGGCACGGCGAGGTCGAGCACCGCGCCCAGGCCGTTGGGGCGCCCGGCGTCGGCGCAGGGCAGCACCAGCACCGCGCAGCCGGCCCCGACCGCGCCCGCGTCGGCGGGCGTGTCGCCCACCATCAGCGCCCGCTCCGGGTCGACGCCGAGCATCCCGCAGGCGCGCAGGAAGATCCCCGGATCCGGTTTGCACCGCCCCACCTCGTACGACAGGGCGTACGCGTCGATCAGCTCGGCGAGCCCCCAGGCGTCGACCAGCGGCCGGATGTCGAAGCCGATGTTGCTGACCACCGCCACCTTCACCCCGGCCCCGCGCAGCGTCCTGAGCACCGCCTCGGTGTCCGGGTACGGCACCCAGCCGTCGGGGACCAGCACCCGCTCGTAGAGCGCGTCGGCGAACCCCTCGATGCCCACGTCGACGGTCTCCGCCAGCCCGGTGTACGCGCCCCGGTGGGCGTGCGGGTAGAGATCCCGGTCGGCCCACAGCTCGGCCAGCCGGGGCGGCACCCGGGTCGGCAGCGGCCCGCCCGCCCGGCCGGCGGTGAGCAGCCGGTCGGCCAGCGCGGTGGCGCGGACGCGGTCAAGTTCCACCCCGCACGCCGCCGCGGCGGCCAGCACCCACTCCCGGGGCTCCTCCACCTGGGCGAGGGTGCCGTGGAAGTCGAAGAGCACCGCCTCCACGGGCCGGCGGGACGTGCTCGGGCGGACGACGTCGTCGGCGCCGCTCGAGGCATGGGGCGGTTCGGCATGATCCGGCACGTCGTGCACCCTACCGACCCGCTCCTACCCGGTTGCCGGATGGCCTTGTCCGGTGGTCGTCGGACGGACCGATTAATCTTGGAGGCATGTCGAGCCCCGCCGAGCGGTACGCCGCGGCGCGCCGCCGGGCCGCGCAGGCCTCCACCTTCCCGGCCCTGGACGAATTCGCGCGCGAGCTGGGGTTCGACCTCGACGACTTCCAGCGCGAGGCGTGCGAGGCCCTGGAACGGGGCAGCGGCGTGCTGGTCTGTGCCCCGACCGGGGCCGGCAAGACCGTGGTCGGCGAGTTCGCCGTACACCTGGCGCTGCGGGGCACGCCCGGCGAGCCGGCGGCGGCCGACGGCGGCCCGGGGCCGACCGCCCGGCGCAAGTGCTTCTACACCACGCCGATCAAGGCGCTGTCGAACCAGAAGTACCACGACCTGGTGGACCGCTACGGCGCCGAGCAGGTCGGCCTGCTCACCGGCGACAACGCGATCAACGGCGACGCGCCCGTGGTGGTGATGACCACCGAGGTGCTGCGCAACATGCTCTACGCCGGCTCGGCCACCCTGGAGGGCCTGGCCTACGTGGTGATGGACGAGGTGCACTACCTCGCCGACCGGTTCCGCGGCGGGGTCTGGGAAGAGGTGATCATCCACCTGCCCGCCTCGGTCACCCTGGTCTCCCTGTCGGCCACCGTCTCCAACGCCGAGGAGTTCGCCGACTGGCTGGTCACCGTGCGGGGCGAGACCGCCGTGGTGGTCAGCGAGCACCGGCCGGTGCCGCTGTGGCAGCACATGCTGGTCGGCCGGCGGATGTTCGACCTGTTCCACGACGCCGACGCCGCCCGCAAGCACGACGTGCACCCGGAGCTGCTGCGCTACACCCGGGACACGATGCGCCGGCTCGAACTGGGGGAGGGACGCAGCGCCGGCCCCGGCGGCGGGCGGCGCGGACCGCGCTGGCGCGGCCCGATGCGCCCCGACATCGTCGACCGGCTCGACCGGGAGGGGCTGCTCCCGGCGATCCTGTTCATCTTCAGCCGGGCCGGCTGCGACGCGGCCGTGCAGCAGTGTCTCGCCGCCGGCCTGCGGCTGACCTCCCCGGAGGAACGCGCCGAGATCCGCCGGGTGGTCGAGTCCCGGGTCACCGCCATTCCGGGCGAGGACCTCTCCGTGCTCGGCTACTGGGAGTGGCTCGACGGCCTGGAGCGCGGGCTCGCCGCCCACCACGCCGGCATGCTGCCCGCGTTCAAGGAGGTCGTCGAGGAGCTGTTCGTCCGCGGCCTGGTGAAGGCGGTCTTCGCCACCGAGACCCTGGCGCTGGGCATCAACATGCCGGCCCGCTGCGTCGTGCTCGAACGCCTGGTGAAGTTCAACGGCGAGGCGCACGTCGACCTCACCCCGGGGGAATACACCCAGCTCACCGGCCGGGCCGGCCGCCGGGGCATCGACGTGGAGGGGCACGCGGTGGTGGTCTGGTCGCCGGAGACCGACCCCCGGCACGTCGCGGGCCTCGCCTCCACCCGCACCTATCCGCTGCGGTCCAGCTTCCGGCCGTCGTACAACATGGCGGTCAATCTGGTCGGCACGGTCGGCGCCGAGCCGGCCCGGGCGCTGCTGGAGTCCTCGTTCGCCCAGTTCCAGGCGGACCGGTCGGTGGTCGGCCTGGCCCGGCAGGTGCAGCGCAACACCGAGACCATCGAGGCGTACGGCGTGGAGGCGGCCTGCCACCACGGCGACTTCGACGAGTACTTCGCCCTGCGGGTGGCCATCGCCGACCGGGAGCGGGCCATCGCCCGGCAGGGCCAGACCCAGCGCAAGGCCGCCGCCGTCGCCTCGCTGGAGCGGCTGCGGGTCGGTGACGTGATCCGGGTGCCCTCCGGCCGCCGGGCCGGTCTCGCCGTGGTGCTCGACCCGGCGACCGGCGGCTTCGGTGAGCCTCGCCCGCTGGTACTCACCCAGGACCGCTGGGCCGGCCGGGTCACCCCGGGCGACTTCACCACCCCGGCCGAGGTGCTCGCCCGGATCCGGGTGCCGAAGCATTTCAACCACCGGTCCCCGGCCGCCCGGCGGGACCTCGCCGCCGCGGTCAGCGGTACCGGGCTGGACCGGCACGGCGGCCGACGCGGCGGGCGGTCCCGGCAGGCCGCCGGCGAGGACCATCGGCTCAGCCAGCTCCGCACCGAGCTGCGCCGGCACCCGTGCCACGCCTGCCCGGAGCGGGAGGAGCACGCCCGCTGGGCGGAGCGGCGGCGCCGCCTGGAACGCGACACCGAGGAGCTGCGCCAGCGGGTCGCCGGCCGGACCGGCTCTCTCGCCCGCACCTTCGACCGGATCGTGGCGTTGCTGACCGCGCGGGGCTACCTCTCCGCCGAGGGTGAGGTCACCGACGCCGGGCGGATGCTCGGCCGGATCTGGACCGAGGCGGACCTGCTGGTCGCCGAGTGCCTGCGCCGCAAGGTCTGGGACGGGCTCTCGCCGGCCGAGCTGGCCGCCGCCGTCTCCGTGGTGGTCTTCGAGGCGCGCCGGGACGTCGACGAACGGGCCTCCCTGCCGCGCGGCCCGGTCGCCGACGCGGTCGACGAGACGCTCAAGCTGTGGACCGACATCGAGGCGGACGAGGCCGCCCGGGGGCTCGCCGTCACCCGGGAGCCCGACCTCGGCTTCGCCTGGCCGATCTATCGCTGGGCGCGGGGCGAGGCGCTGGCCAAGGTGCTGGCCAGCGGCCACCAGATCGACGGCGAGATGCCTGCGGGCGACTTCGTCCGCTGGGCCCGGCAGGTGGTCGACCTGCTCGGCCAGCTCGCCGACTCCGGCGGCGCGTCCGTGGAGCTGCGGGCCACCGCCCGGCAGGCGATCGCCGCGGTCAAGCGGGGCGTGCTGGCCTACCACGGCGCCTGAGCGGCGCCGCCGGTCAGGACCCGCCGGCCAGGGCGTCCACCAGCCGCCGGCAGGAGCCGGCCAGGTTCCACCGCTGCGCCAGCTCCAGCAGCCGGTCCGGGTCCGCCGGCGCCGTCGGCAGCGCCGTGGTCAGCTCCGGCAGCGGTACGTCGGTGGCCACCCGCACCACCTTCGGCGCGACCGCCAGGTAGTCCCGGGCCGCCTCCAGCTTGGTCCGCAGCCCGGGAGCGAAGCCGGATGCCCGGTCGTCGAGCGCGGCGAGGATGCCGGGCAGCCCGTCGTACCGGTCGATGAGCCGGGCGGCCGTCTTCTCGCCCACGCCGGGCACGCCGGGCAGCCCGTCGCTCGGGTCGCCACGCAGGGCGGCGAAGTCGGCGTACCGGTTGGCGGGGACGCCGTAGCGGGTGCGTACGGCCGCGTCGTCGCAGTCCTCCAGCTTGGCCACGCCGCGCCCGATGTAGAGCAGCCGCACCTGGCGGGCGTCGTCGACGAGCTGGAACAGGTCACGGTCGCCGGAGACCACCTCCACCGGGCCGGGCTGGGTCACCGAGAGGGTGCCGAGCACGTCGTCGGCCTCGTAGCCGGTGGCGCCGACCACGGCGATGCCGAGCGCGTCGAGGACCTCCAGGATCATCGGCACCTGCGGGGAGAGGGTGTCCGGCACCACCTCGCCGCCCTCCGGCGCGACCCGGTGCGCCTTGTACGACGGCAGCAGCTCCACCCGCCACGCCGGCCGCCAGTCGTGGTCGAGCGCGCAGACCATCCGGTCCGGCCGGCGGGTGCGGACGAGCTGGGCGAGCATGTCGAGGAAGCCGCGGACGGCGTTGACCGGCTGGCCGTCGGCGGTCCTCGCCGCCAACTCCGGGATGCCGAAGTAGGCGCGGAAATAGAGGCTGGGGGAGTCGATCAGCAGGATCGGGGGTTGGTGTGCCACGCCACCAGCGTGGCACAGCGGTGTGACGAGGTGGGGGACCGGCGAGGCGGTGCCGCCGGGGCGTCAGCCGTCGTCGTGCCGGTAGAGGGTCTCCCGGCGGGCCACCCGCTGCAACAGGTAGCTCGCGACGAGCAGCACGAACGCCAGCACCACCTCGACCCAGGCCAGGGTCCCGTTGGCGACGATCAGGCCGAGCAGGAGCAGCGCCAGCCCGACCACGGCGAGGAGGCCGGCCCACCACAGCCGGCGACGCCGTACGGCCGCCCGGTCCCGACCCCTGTCCGACACCGTCACCCTCCTCCACCCGCATTCAGGCTATCGACGCGAGCCGGCCGGTGGACCGATAACCGCTGGGTGGAGCGGCAGTCGGCCGGCAGACTGGCGGCATGGATTTCGTACCCGGCCTGACGCTCTGCCGGCGCTTCCACGACGAGGTCCTCGCCCCGCTGCTGGCCCGCCGCCTGCCCGGCCTCCGCTACGCCGCCGGGCTGCTCGACGGCGGCTCCGAGCTGCTCGGGCTGGACACCCCGCGCTCGACCGACCACGACTGGGGGCCGCGTACCCAGCTCTTCGTCGCCGACGCCGCCGACGTCGCGCGGGTACGGGCAGCCCTCGACGCCGAGCTGCCGGCGGAGTTCCTCGGCTGGCCGACCCGGTTCGTCGGCGGCCCGGACGTGCGCCTCGGCGTGGTGAGCACCGACGGCGACCGGCACGGGGTGGGCGTCGACGAGCTGGGCGGCTGGCTGCGCGGGCGGCTCGGCTGCGACCCGCGCACCGGGATGGCGGCGGTGGACTGGCTCGGCGCACCCACCCAGCGGCTCGCCGAACTGACCGGCGGGGCGGTGTTCCACGACGGGCTCGACGGGGAGCTGACCGCCGCCCGCGCCCGGCTCGCCTGGTATCCGGACGACGTCTGGCGGTACGTGCTGGCGGCCGGCTGGCAGCGGGTCGGCCAGGCCGAGCACCTGGTCGGCCGCTGCGCCGAGGTGGGCGACGAGCTGGGCAGCCGGGTGGTGGCCGCCGGGCTGGGCCGGGACCTGATGCGCCTCGGGCTGCTGCTGCACCGGCGCTGGCCGCCGTACGCGAAGTGGCTCGGCACGGTCTTCGCCGCGCTGCCGGCGGCGGACCCGGTGCTGGACGCGCTGGCCACCGCCCTGGGCCCCGGCGACTGGCCGCAGCGGCAGGCCGGGCTGGTCCGGGCGTTGGAGACGGTCGCGGCCTGGACCAACGACACCGGGCTGGCCGCTCCGGTCGACCCGACCGCCCGGCCGTTCCACGACCGGCCCTTCCTGGTCCTGGACGCGAACCGGTTCGTCGCCGCGCTGCGCGCGGCGGTCGAGGACCCGGGCCTGCGGGCCCGCCCGCCGATCGGCGCCGTCGACCAGTACCTCGACAACGTCGACGTGCTCACCCACCCCGAGCGGGTACGCCGGGTCGCCGCGGCGGTGCTGCCGGAGTGACCGCCGGGCGTCAGCCGGTCGCGTTGTCGAAGCCGAACCAGCGTTCGCCGTCGGTGCCGGAGTACGTGACCCAGCGCGGATCGTGGGCCCAGTGCGCCCGGGGGCGACGGTCACTGCGGGTGACCGTCGCCGCCCGATGCTCGGTTTCGTGCAGGGTGCACCCGTGCGGCTGGGAAGTCTGCCAGGCCACCGGTGTGGTCCCGGTGCAGGTGGGTCACCACGATGTGGCGGACGTCGGCCGGCGAGTGGCCGAGCCGCTCGATCTGGCGTACGGCCGTCTCGTGCGGGTCGAGGTCGGGCTGAGCGCAGGCGAGGAAGTCCTGCCCGAGCCTCGCCTCGGGGTCCCGGATGTCGAGCGTGCCGAAGCCGGTCTCAACCGGCCGCCGCGGCCGGCTCCCGCTCGGCCGGGTCGTCGACCCGCAGGTCGGTGAGGTCGCGCAGCCGGCGTACCGGGGACAGCAGCAGGGCCAGCGGCGCCAGCACGGTCGCCGCGGCGAACGCGACGAGGGTGAGCCGGGCGCCGGCGAGCCCGGCGAGCGCCCCGGCCGCCAGCCCACCGACCGGGATCGCCCCCCAGGAGACGAAGCGGACGGTGGCCATCACCCGGGACAGCAGGTCGGGCGGGCTGGCGGTCTGCCGGTAGGTGCGGGTGGTCACGCTGAGCACCACCACGCCCCCGGCGAAGAGCACGTTCCCGGCGCTGAAGGCCAGGTACGCCGGCCAGCCGACGCCCAGTGGCACCAGGAACGCGCCACCGACGGCGACGACGCAGGCGACCACCAGGGACCGCGCGGTGCCCCACTGCCGGGTGATCCACGGCGTCAGGGTCGCGCCGACCAGTGACCCGACCCCTTCGACGGCGAGCAGCACGCCCACCAGCGCGGCCGGGGCGTGCAGTTCCCGGACCAGATACAGCGGGTACCCGGCGAGCTGCGCCCCGCAGACGAAGTTGACCGCGGTGGCCGTCCACATCGTCGGCCCCATCACCGGGTGGCGGGTGACGTACCGCCAGCCCTCGCCGATCATCGCGCGTACCGGCGGCCAACGGTCCGGGGCGTCGACCCGGCGGGCCGGCAGGGACCACAGCAGCGCGGCGGAGAGCAGGTAGCTGGCCGCGTCGACCAGCACCGCCGGCACCGCGCCGAGCGCCTGCACGGCCAGGCCGCCGAGGGGCGGGCCGCTGAGCTGGGTGCCGGCGTGGGTGGCCGAGGTGAGGCTGTTGCGGCCGTGCAGCTGCTCCCGGCCGACGATGGCCGGCAGGAAGGTGGCGTTGGCGACGTCGAAGAGCACGTTGGCGAAGCTGACCACCAGCGCGACGACGACCAGTTGGGCGACGGTCAGCATCTCCCACCACCAGGCGAGCGGGACGGAGGCGACCGCGAGCGCCCGGGCCAGATCGGCGCCGACCTGGGCGCCGCGCAGCGGCAGCCGCTGCACGATGACCCCGGCCGGCAGCCCGATCACCAGCCAGGCCACGTAGCCGGCGGCGGCGACCAGCCCCATTTCGAACGCGGACGCGTCCAGCACGGTCAGCGCGGTCAACGGCAGCGCCACCGCGCCGACCGCCGACCCCACCGAGCTGGTCGTGCCGGCGGCCCACCAGCGCCAGAACACTCCGGCTCCCTGCCCGACGGACATGCCGTCAACCCCCGATCCGAGCCAGTGAGTTCCAAACTGAAACGGACTATAGTCGAGGCGGCCGGACGAGCGGGAGGTGGGATGTGAGGCGGGCGGAACTCGGCGACGTCGACTGCGGCATCGCCCAGGCGCTCGGCGTGCTCGGCGACTGGTGGACCTTCCTGATCGTCCGCGAGGTCGCCGGCGGCACCACCCGCTTCGACGCGATGCAGCGGGAACTGGGCGTCAGCCGGCGGGCACTCACCGAGCGGCTGGCCGGCCTGGTCGAGCACGGGGTGCTGCACCGCCGGCCGTACTCCGCGCACCCGCCGCGCCACGACTACCTGCTGACCGTCAAGGGAGAGGCCCTGCTGCCGGTCCTCGTCGCGTTGCAGGACTGGGGCACCCGGCACGTGATGGGCGACGGTGCGCTCACCGCCACCGCCGGCGCGGACTCCGCCGAGGCGCGCCGGGTGCACCGCCTGGTCGGCCGCCGCGTACCGGAGATGACCCTGCGGCGGCACGACGGCGGCGCGGAGCCACCGGCCGTGCCCGACCGGTGGACCGTCCTCTACCTCTTCCCGGGGGCGTTCGCGCCGGGCGGGCAGGGTCTCCCGCCGGGCTGGGGGGAGATCCCCGGCGCCGTCGGGTGCACGCTCGAGTCCCGGACGTACGCCGACCGGCATGCCCGCTTCCGCGCCGCCGGTGCCGAGGTACGCGGCGTGAGCACCCAGCGCCCGGACCAGTTGCGGGCCTTCGCCGAGCACGCCCGGCTGCCGTACCCGCTGCTGTCCGACGAGGACGGTCGGCTCGCCGCCGGCCTGCTGCTACCCACCTTCCGGGCCGGCGGGGTGGCGCGGCTCAAGCGGCTGACGCTGCTGGTCGACCCGGAGTCGGTGGTGCGCGCGGTGCAGTTCCCGGTGACCGACCCGGCCGGCTCCGTCGACGAGATGCTCGACCAGGTACGCCGGCGCGCGAGCCGGTAGCGGCGGCGCCGGCCGCCGGTCCGTCAGATGGACGGTCCGTTGTCGGCGACCGCGACGTTCCGTAAACTCCAGGGCGGCCGCACTGATCTGCGGCTGTCTATCTCGTCTCCGAGGGTCCGGGCCGCCGTGGAGGCGCCTCGCCGGCGAGGCCGTCGCGCGTGCCTGCCGCCGCGCGGCCGTCCCCACCACCCCGAGGAGAACCATGTTGAGAAAGAGGCTCCGACTGCTCGGCGCGGCCCTGGTCGCCGCCGGGCTGACCGCTCTGGCGGCCGTCACCACCGCGACTCCCGCCTCGGCGGCGGCGCTGACCGAGGTGACGAACTTCGGCACCAACCCGAGCAACCTGCGGATGTACCTGTACGTGCCGGACCGGGTCGCGCCGCAGCCGGCCCTGGTGGTGGCGATCCACTACTGCACCGGCACCGGACCGGCGTTCTACTCCGGCACCCAGTTCGCGTCGCTGGCCGACCGGTACGGCTACATCGTGGTCTACCCGTCGGTCACCCGCAGCAGCCAGTGCTTCGACGTGTCCTCCCCGCAGGCGCTGCGCCGCGACGGCGGCAGCGACCCGGTGGGCATCATGTCGATGGTCAACTACGTGCGGCAGCGCTACAACGTGGACCCGAACCGGATCTTCGCCACCGGCGTCTCGTCCGGCGCCATGATGACGAACGTCATGCTGGGGCTCTACCCCGACGTGTTCAACGCCGGCGCGGCCTTCGCCGGCGTGCCGTTCGGCTGTTTCGCCACCACCAACGGCTCCGAGTGGAACAGCGAGTGCGCCAACGGGCAGGTCATCAAGACCGCGCAGCAGTGGGGCGACCTGGTCCGCAACGCGTACCCGGGGTACTCCGGCAAGCGACCGCGGATGCAGCTCTGGCACGGCACCAACGACGAGACCCTGCGCTACCCGAACTTCGGCGAAGAGATCAAGCAGTGGACCAACCTGAACGGGTTGAGCCAGACCCCGACGTTCACCGACACCCCGCAGTCCGGCTACACCCGTACCCGGTACGGCAGCAGCGGCGGCACCGCGCCGGTCGAGGCGATCAGCATGCAGGGGGTGTCGCACAACCTCCCGGTCGACGCCGCCCAGGCGATCCGCTTCTTCGGCCTGGACACCAGCACTCCGCCGCCCACCACCGCGCCGCCCACGACCGCGCCGCCGACCACCGCGCCGCCGACCACCGCGCCGCCCACCACGCCGCCGCCGTCCGGCGGATGCCGCGTGGCGTACGTCGTGAACGCCTGGAACACCGGCCTGACCGCGGACGTGACCATCACCAACACCGGTGCCGCGACGGTCAACGGCTGGAGCCTGGCGTTCACGCTGCCGGCCGGGCAGACCATCACCAGCGGCTGGAACGCCACGTACTCGCCGACCAGCGGTGCGGTGACCGCCCGCAACGTCTCCTACAACGCGACCATCCCGCCGAACGGGTCGGTCAGCATCGGCTTCCAGGCCAATCACACCGGCAACACCGGGAGGCCCGCCTCGTTCACGCTCAACGGCGCCACCTGCGCAGTCGCCTGACGACCGGCACCGCCGGACGCCCCACGCGGGCGTCCGGCGGTGCGCGCCCGAGCGTGCCGCATGAGCCCGTTTCCGGCGGGTACGCGCAATCCGAAGGCAGCTCCACCCGGGAACGGAGGTGAACCGGAATGAAGGTACGAAGCTCACTGCGCGGGCTGAAGCGGAAGGTCAACTCGATCGTGGTACGCCGTCGAGGCAAGGTCTTCGTGCTCAACAAGGCGGATCCCCGGCAGAAGGCCCGACAGGGCTGACCGGGCGGGAAACACAGCTCAGGCAGTTGTTTTTGGACTTTTCACAAGAGGTGAAAAAAGGCGGGCGAGAGCGCCGAAGCCATTGACATATGCCACTGCGACAGGGAATCTCCACCCGACCGGACGGGTGTCCGCGACACCGCGGACACCCGTCCGTCATCCCGGCTCCCCACCGCCACGGAGATGCCCATGTCACCGGTCCCACCGCACCGCACCCCGCCCCGGCGCCCGGCACGGCGGCTGCTCGCCGCGCTGGCGTCGCTGCTCGCCGCGACCGCGCTGGTCGCCCCGCCGTCCGCGGCCCACGCGGCCGACCCGCTGCTCTCGCAGGGCCGGCCGACCACCGCGTCGTCGGCCGAGAACGCCGGCATGTCGGCGGCGAACGCCACCGACGGCAACACCGGCACCCGCTGGTCCAGCGCCTTCAGCGATCCACAGTGGCTCCAGGTGGACCTCGGCGCCACCGCCACCGTCTCCCGGGTCGTGCTGAACTGGGAGGCCGCGTACGCGCGGGCGTACCAGATCCAGACCTCGACCGACGGCGCCACCTGGACCACGATCTGGTCCACCACCACGGGTACCGGCGGCACCGTCGACCTGACCGTCAGCGGCACCGGCCGGTACGTGCGCATGTACGGCACCGCCCGGGCCACCGCGTACGGCTACTCGCTCTGGGAGTTCCAGGTCTACGGCAGCACCGGCGGCGGCACCGGCTGCGACACCGCGACCAACGCCGCCCTGGGCCGGCCCGCGACCGCCTCCTCCACCGAGAACGCCGGCTTCCCCGCCACCGCGGCGGTCGACGGCAACCTGGGCACCCGCTGGTCCAGCGCCGCCAGCGACCCGCAGTGGCTCCAGGTCGACCTGGGCAGCGCCCGCACCCTGTGCCGGGTCGTGCTGAACTGGGAGGCCGCGTACGCGCGGGCGTACCAGATCCAGACCTCGACCGACGGCACCGGCTGGACCACCGTCTACTCCACCACCACCGGCGCCGGTGGCACCGAGACCCTCACCCTTACCGGCACCGGCCGCTACGTGCGCGTGTACGGCACCGCCCGGGCCACCGGCTACGGCTACTCGCTCTGGGAGTTCACCGTGAACACCACCGGAGGGGGTGGCACCATCCCGGGCGGCGGGTCGCTCGGACCCAACGTGATCACCTTCGATCCGACGATGTCCAGCGCCACCATCCAGAGCCAGCTCGACACCGTCTTCCGGACCCAGGAGTCGAACCAGTTCGGCACCCAGCGGTACGCGCTGATGTTCAAGCCCGGTGACTACAGCGGGATCAACGCGCAGATCGGCTTCTACACCTCGATCATGGGGCTCGGTCGGAACCCCGGCGACGTGCGCATCCACGGTGACATCACCGTCGACGCCGGCTGGTTCAACGGCAACGCCACCCAGAACTTCTGGCGCTCGGCGGCCAACATGCAGGTGTTCCCGTCCGCCGGGTTCACCCGCTGGGCCGTCTCCCAGGCCGCGCCGTTCCGGCGGATGGACATCCAGGGCAACCTGAACCTGGCCCCCAACGGCTACGGCTGGGCCAGCGGCGGGTACATCGCCGACAGCCGGGTCACCGGCACCGTGCAGCCGTACTCGCAGCAGCAGTGGTACACCCGGGACAGCAACGTCGGCGGCTTCCAGAACGCGGTGTGGAACATGGTCCAGTCCGGCGTCGTGGGTGCACCCGCCACCAGCTTCCCCAACCCGCCCTACACCACCCTCGCCCAGACCCCGGTCAGCCGGGACGCGCCGTACCTCTACCTCGACGCGTCCGGCAACTACCAGGTCTTCGTACCGTCCACCCGGACGAACGCCTCCGGGGCCTCCTGGCTGGGCGGCGCCACCCCCGGCACCGCCATCCCGCTGAGCCAGTTCTACGTGGCGCGCCCCAGCGACTCCACGGCGACCATCAACGCCGCCCTGGCGCAGGGGCTGAACCTGCTGTTCACCCCCGGGGTCTACCCGGTCACCCAGACCATCGCCGTCAACCGGCCGGGCACCGTGGTCCTCGGCATCGGCTTCCCGACGCTGATCCCGCAGAACGGCGTCACCGCCATGTCGGTGGCCGACGTCGACGGGGTCCGGCTGGCCGGAATGCTCTTCGACGCCGGACCGGTCAACTCGCCGGTCCTGCTCCAGGTCGGGCCCACCGGCTCGACCGCGAGCCACGCCGCCAACCCCACCTCGGTCCAGGACGTCTTCTTCCGCATCGGCGGCGCCGGCGCGGGCAAGGCCACCACCAGCCTGGTGGTCAACCAGAACGACACCCTGATCGACCACATCTGGGCCTGGCGGGCCGACCACGGCACCGGCGTGGGCTGGACCGTCAACACCGCCGACACCGGCCTGATCGTCAACGGGAACAACGTCACCGCGCTCGGCCTCTTCGTCGAGCACTACCAGAAGTACGAGGTGATCTGGAACGGCAACAACGGCCGGACCGTCTTCTTCCAGAACGAGCTGCCGTACGACCCGCCCAACGCCGGCGCCTGGATGAACGGCTCGATGGTGGGCTACGCCGCCTTCAAGGTGGCCAACGCGGTCACCTCGTTCGAGGGCTGGGGGATGGGCAGCTACTGCTACTTCAACGTCGACCCGACCATCGCCGCGTACCACGGCTTCGAGGCGCCGAACGCGGCCGGCGTCCGGTTCCACGACCTGCTCACCGTCTCGTTGGGCGGCAACGGGTCGATCACGCACGTCATCAACGACACCGGCGCCACGGCGCAGGGCACCAACACCGTGCCGGTGTACCTGGTCAACTACCCCTGATCCGGCCGTGGGCGGCGCGGTCGCCGCGCCGCCCCCGACCGCCGGGGCCACCGCCCCGACCCGCGCCGGGTCAACGTCCGGCGGCGGCCCACGCCGGGCCGCCGCCGGACGAACCGGTCAGCTGGTGGGGAAGTTGTCCGGGGTACGGATGCGGCTGCGCATGTAGTTCCCCGACGTGGTCAGGTTCGCCGTGCCGGCGTACTGGCCGCCGGCGCAGGTGCCCGGCCGGAACGCGGCGCTGCCCTCGTTGGCGTCGGAGTACGTCCAGTTCGCGTAGCTGATCTTCAGCCGGTCGAGCAGGTCGAGCCAGGCGTTGCTGCTGGCCGTGTCGACCGCCCCGTCGCCGGTGTAGGTGACGGTGCCGAACTCGGTGACGAACAGCGGGATCCGGGACGCGGCCCGCTGCACCTCGTTGCGGTAGTTGTCCTTGTGCGACGCGGCGTAGAAGTGGAACGTGTACATGATGTTGCTGGCCCGGACCGGGTTGTTGACAATCTCGTCGGAGTTGCCGCCCTCGGAGACGCCCAGGGACGACCAGCCGCGGGTGCCGACGAGGACGACGGCGTCCGGGTGGTTGGCCCGGATGACCGGGATCACCTGCTCGGCGTAGTTCTTGATGGTGGTCCAGCTGACGCCGTTCGGCTCGTTGGTGATCTCGTAGATCACGTTCTTCTTGCCGGCGTTGCGGGCCGAGACCGCGGCGAAGAAGGTCTTCGCCCGCTCCAGGTTGTACGTCGGGTCACCGGGCGTCAGGGTGTGGAAGTCGATCAGCGCGTACATGCCGCGCGCCGTGGCCTTGTCCACCAGGTTGTTGACCTGGTTGGTGAAGCCGGTCGGGTTGGTCTCGTAGCCCTGCTCCTGCACGTACATGGAGATCCGCAGCAGGTCGGCCTGCCAGTCGTTGGCGAGGGCGTCGAGCGAGGCGTCGTTGTAGCAGTTGGCGAACCACTGCAACCCGTGGGTGCTCATGCCGCGCAACTGGATCGGCCGGCCGTACTGGTTGCAGAGGTTGACCCCGCAGACGCGCAGCTGGCCGTTGATGGCCGCCGGGGTGGTGCCGGTCGGCGGCGGAGTGGTCGGCGGCGGGGTCGTCGGCGGGGGCGTGCTGGGCGGGGGAGCGGTGGTCGGCGGCGGCGTGCTGGGCGGGGTGGTGGTGCTGCCGGTGCAGGTCGTGCCGTTGAGGGTGAACGCGGTCGGGGCCGGGTTGGCGGTGGTCCAGGTGCCGTTGAAGCCGACGGTGGTGCTCGCCCCGGTGGCCAGCGCGCCGTTGTAGTCGAGGCTCTTCGCGGTGACCGCGCTGCCGCTCTGCTGGAAGGTCGCCGACCAGCCCTGGGTGACGCGCTGCCCGGAGTTGGGGAAGGTGAAGCCGAGCGTCCACTGGTTCACCGGGTCGCCCAGGTTCTTGATGGTGATGTTGGCGGTGAACCCGCCCTGCCAGTCGTTGGTCGTGTAGGTGACGGCGCAGCCGGTCGCGGCCATGGCGTTGGTCGACGGCAGCAGGGCCGCCCCGGCCAGGGCGAGCGTGCCGACGGCGCCGGCCGCGAGCAGGGAGCGCCGTGACGGGCGCGGAATCGTGGTCATGCGGGATCGTCCCATCTGGTGGGTGGTGGTGAGTCATGGCGGTGCCGTCGCGAACTCGCCCGGACAGTCCGGCGCGGCAAGCCTCGGGAGCGCTCCCACGAGAGAGTAGAGGGGCCCGTGGCGCAGTGCAACACATCGACGGTTACGCCTTGACCGCCTTGACGATGGCGGGGATGGAACCGATCAGCAGGACCAGCGCCCAGACGACCGCCACCACGGCGAAGACCAGCGCGCCGAGGTCGTCGGTGATGCTGACCAGGATCACCGGCACCAGCCGGTGCAGGAACTCCAGCACCACCGTGCACAGCAGCGTGGTCAGCGCCAGCAGCACCAGGCCCTTGTTCTGGACGAAACGCGGCTGGGCGAGCAGCAGCAGGCCGGCCCAGACCAGCTTCAGCAGCAGCACCAGGCCGAGCAGCACGCCCGCGTCGCCGACCGGGAAGAACCCCCACACCACCAGGTACGCCAGCGTGCCGAACGGCGCCGCCAGGAAGAGCGAGACCATCACGGTCAGCTCGACGAAGGCCACGATCAGCAGGACCACCGACACGATCAGCAGCACGATCGAGAAGACCAGGGTGGCCGCGCCCTGCACCCGGCCCTGGACCCGTTCCGGCACCACCAGGCTCAGGCAGAACAGCCCGGTGGTCCAGAGCGCCACCACGTCGATCAGGGCCAGGTGACCGGTGCCCCGGCCGGAGGGCTGGGCGACCCGCCCGACGTCATCGAGTTCCACGCCGAGCTGGCCGGCGCTGTCCCGCAGCGCCCCGCCCGCGTCGCCGCCGCCGGTGAGCAGCGCCGCGCCCAGTTCCAGCCCCACCACCAGGGCCACCGCGAGCAGCGCCAGCAGCAGGAACGGTCTGCGCAGCTCACCCATGGCGTACCTCCGGGCCGGGCGGCCTCACGGTCAGGACCGGGCGACGACGACCGTGCATCCGCCACCTCCCGGGCAGGTCAGGACGACGTCGACGGCCCGGTCCACGGCCACCCGCGCCAGCGCCGTACCGTCCGCGCCGGGCGTCACCTCGTCGTGCACGGTGACGTCGGCGTCGCCGGGCGCGGTAGCGGTCACCACGAACGGCGCCCGGCTGCGCAGCACCAGGCTGCGCAGCCCGCCCGGGTCGGCGACCCGCAGCAGGCAGCCGGAGGTGAAGGCGACCACCGTGCCCTCGGCGGACGCGGTCGGCGGTGCGGCGGGCGGCACGCAGTCGGCGGTGACCGTGGCCGGGTCGACCGTGGCGGCGCGACCGCCGAGCCGGCCCAGCCAGCCGGGCCCGGCGGTCGGATCCCCCCGATCGTGCCGGCCCCCGGCCGCCGCTACCAGGTACAGCGCCGCCAGCAACCCGGCCAGCGCCGCCAGCAGGACCTTCTGCCGTCCGCTCATGGCTGTAGGAGCTGGGTGAACCGGAGCTGGTCGACGCCGGCGTAGTACCGGTCGGTGCCCTGTGTCTTGCCCACCACCGCCAGGGTGACCTGGTGCGGACCCTTGACCAGGGTGAGGGTGGCGACGTCGATCCAGTCGGTGCGTACCACGGTGGGGGTGAAGCCGAAGAACGGTTCCCCGACCTGTCGGCCGTCCACCAGGAAGACGGTGTTGGCGTAGTCGTAGGACGTGGTGCGTACCGTCGAGAAGCGCCAGGTGCCGTCGACCGGGAGATTCACGGTGACCGTCACCCGGTCACCGACGGCCCGCCCCTGGAAGAACAGCTGGGCGTCGCCGGACCAGGTCACCCCGCAACAGTTCGGCTGGGCGACCACCTCGGCCTTGACGCCGGTCGACTCGACCGCCGCGCCCGACACCAGGCTCTCCGCCTCCACGGTCACCACCTCGGCCCGGGGCGGCGGCGCCGGAGGCTCGCCGTCCCGGGAGACCAGCCAGACCACCACCCCGGCCACCACCAGCACCAGCGCCGCCGCGGCCGCCAGCCACGGCCACGGCGTGCGCTTCGGGGGTACGACCGCCTGCACGTCGTACGTCACCCGGCCGCTGGAGCGGGAACTCTCCTCCGGCGCGGTGTTCGCCGAGTACGCGAACCCGGTCATGTCGTAGCGCCGGGGCGGGGTGCCCGCCGGCACGGCCAGTCGGACCAGGAACGAGACCGAACCCTGCCCGGGCACCACCCGCTGGGGTTCGGCGACGGTGAACCAGGCGCGCTGACCGCCCTCGCCGGGTGCCACGTCGAAGACCACGGTGTCCGGGGCCCGGCCCGGGTTGGAGACGGTGAAGGTCAACTCACCGCTGTTGCGGGCGTCCAGGGTGAACTGCCCGGCGGCGGCGACGACGGCCCATTCGGTGGTCATGACGGCTCCTCGGTGGACGACACGGGCGGCGGGGACGGGACCCGGGCGCGGCCGATCGCCGGCCCGCTCGGCAGCGGCGGGTCCGCGTCCGCGCCGGATTCGGCGGCGGTCACCTCGACGGTCACCGCGGCGGGCTTCTCCGCCTCGACGATCCGGGTGATCAACGCGAGCTGGTCGGCGGCGGCCGGCGGCACCCGGACCAGCAGGTGGAAGGGCCGGTCCGCCGGCTCGTCCAGCACGAAACCGGTCACCCCGGTGGCCAGCTCCAGCGCGGTGCGCATCCCGTACGGGGTGCCCCGCCACCGGGCCAGCAGCGCCCCGTGCGCGACCAGGTCCCGCAGCCGGCCCAACGGCAGCGGCAGCGGCGTGTCCGCCCGGGGCGCGGCGACCACGTGGTCCAGCGCCACCCACCGGGTCAGGTACGCCACGAACCCGTCCCGCGTCCGGTACGGCCCGAACAGCGCGTCGACGTCGGCCAGCACCGCCTCGTCCGGGGCGTGCAGGGTCTCCATCACGTCCAGCAGCGCGCCCAGCACGCTGCCCGGCCCGGCGGCCCGCTGGTACGCGGCGGGCAGCAGCCGCTCAATCGCCGTTCGGCGCATCCTGCCGCACCACCTCGATGTCGTGCTCGCCGGAGCAGAGCAGCCAGGTCCCGGGCACGGTGACCACGTCGGCGGTGGCCTGGTTGGCGCTGGCCGTCCAGTCGACGGCGTCGCCGCTGCGATACACCCCGCGCTCCCCGCCGGCGAGGATCAACCGGTCGGCGCCGTCAGCGCCGGCGGACGGCACGGTGGCCGCGATCGCGTCGACCGGCACGAACCTCGTCCGATCCCGCAGCGGCAGCCCGCAATTGACCATCACCGGCTGCCACTGCGGCTGGGCCGCGAGGGTGTCCAGCCGGACCACCCCGCCGCTCTGCGTGGCGGCGAGCGCCAGCGTGCCGCTGAACGCGAGGTCCCGGCAGGTGCCGCCGATCCAGCCGGCCGGCACGCCCTGCCACCGGACGTCCGACTCGAACAACCGGGTCCGGTGGCAGCCCTGACCGGGCTTCTTCGGGTCCGGCTCGCCGGCGCCGCTCCAGAGCAGGGTGGCCGGTCCGTCGTACTGGACGGCGAGGACCCGGTTGTCCACGTTGGCCAGGCCCACGTGGCCGAAGGTGCCGGGCCGGCCGGCGGCGGTGGACAGGTAGACCCCGAAGCCGGCCTGCGCGGCCACCGCCACGCCGGGCGCGCCGCGCTCGGAGACGAACGCCCGGACGGCGTAGAAGCCGCGGTCGGCGTCGGCGGGGTCGACCAGGATCTGCAACGGCACCGACCCGGGCAGCAGGGAGACCTCGAACAGGCCGGTGTCGGTGGCGAGCAGCAGCGCCCCCGCGCCGTCCCGGTCGATCCAGGCCAGATCCTGCACCCGGGAGTCCAGGTCGGTCAGCAGGGTCCAGGTCTCGCCGAGGTCGGTGCTCAGGCGTACCCGGGAGCCACCGGAGTCGCGGGTGGTGACCACGGCCACCGAACCGGCCCGGGCCACGATGCCGGGGCGGACCGGGGCCGGCGCCGGGACCACCCGGACCACGCTCTCGTCGTCGAACCGGCCGGCCGGCTCCCAACCCGCCCCGGCGTCGGTGGAGCGGAACAGCACCGGGCCGCGCCCGGCGTACCAGGTCCCCGGCTGGTACTGGTCCACGGCGACGGTCCGGACCTGCGCGTCGGGCGCCTCGTCGACCACGAACCGGACCGACTCGACGTACCGCACGCCCGGCTCGGCGTGCTCCAGCATCCGGTACACGTTGGACGCCCGCAGCGGCTCGCCGAACGCCCAGCCGGACGGGTTGAGCGGGGTCGGCAGCGGGCTGAGCGTCTGGTGCAGCCGGTCGTGGATGCGGCGGCGGACCGCGTCCACGTCCTCCTCCCGGCGGACCACCACCCGGGCCCGGACGGAGACCGCCTTGTACCGGGCCCACCCGGCCCGTACCGCGGTGCCCAGCGCGCGGCGTCGCTCCAGGTCGGCCTCCACCCGCCGGCGGGCCTCCTCGACCTCGTGCTCGCGCAGCACGTCCACCGGCAGCCGGCCGCCGGGGCGGGCCTGCTCCGGCACGTACGGCACCAGCACCACCTCGACCTCGCCGGGGCGGGCGAAGCTGTAGACGGCGGCGCGGGTGAACGCCCTTGCCCGGGCCACCGCCCCGGAGCCGGCGGCGAGGATCTCGTAGTCGCGGGCGGTGACCGCGCGCTGCTGGGCGAAGAACTCGTACGGCCCGCGCGCGAGGGCCGACTCCAGCGACTCCAGGTCCCGGCCGCCGCCGGCCGGCTCGGGATTGTCCACCCGCAGCCCGGGCAGCGGGTCGCGCAGGCTGGTCAAGGTTCCCGCGGCCACGTTCCCGGCCGGCCCGCCCCCGCTGCGGTACCAGAGCCGGATCTGCCGGCCGGCCGGCGGCACCGCCGCCACGGTCGTCGGCCCGGGCGCCCCCTCGACGCCCGGGCCGGCAACCGCGTCCAACGCGCCCGGGCCGGCAGCCGCGTCCGGTGCGGCCGGCGGGCGCAGGTCCAGCGCCGGGGCGAAGGTGACCACCCCGGAGGCCCGGTCGACCAGGTAGACCTTGGCCTGCGGGCCGACGCCGGCGAAGCTGTCCACCGGCCGCCAGATCTCGTACGTGCGTCCCTCGTGCTCGCGGGCCGCCGCGCCCAACTCCACCGAACCGGTCGGCACCTCCACCCCGAGCAGCAGGTCCAGCGCCTCGGCGGTACGGGTCAGCGGCGCCCGGTCCGCCCGGAACACCTGGCCGGCCTGGCCGGTGCCGGTGCCGAGCAGTTCCGCCTCGACCGGCTCGCAGTGGTGCACGCGTACCGTGACCTCCGTGTCCCCGGCGGGCAGCAGGGCCGGCTCGGTGGTGACGAAGACGACCGGCCGGGGGTCGGCGCCACGGGCGGCGGCGACCCGGGTGCCGGCGGGGACGCGTACCGCGCCCCGGTCCGGGCCGGTCCGGCTGAACCGGACGTCCGCCCAGGCGGCGGTGGGCGGGTGCCGGGTCACCCCGAGCAGGTTGAGGAACGCGACGTACGCCTTCTCCGGCAACTGGTTCAGCCGGTAGATCATCACCTCGGTGAGGTACGCGAACGCCTCCAGCAGCGCCATCCCCGGATCGTGCGCGGAGAGGTCCGTCCAGTCCGGGCAGGACCGGCGGATCCGTTCCCGCGCCTCGGTGACCAGGTCGAGGAAGGCGCGGTCGTCGAGATGCGGCACCGGCAGCGTCATGAGCTTCCCTCCTCGGCGTGGTCCTCGGGGTCCTCGTCGGGCAGCAGGTCGACCGGGAAGACGAGCTGCCCGGGGGAGAGGCTGGCCCGGACCCGGTAGTCCAGCCGGATCACCAGCCGCCACGGATCGTCCGGGTCGGGCCCGGCGTCCACGTCGATCACCTCGACCCGGGGCTCCCAGCGCCGGATCGCCTGCCGGACGTAGTGGATGGCAAGGCCGGCCGTGGTGTCGTCGTTGGGCGCGAAGACCAGCCGGTGCAGCCGGGAGCCGTACCCGGGGCGCATCAGCCGCTCGCCGGGTGTGGTCGACAGCAGCAGGAAGAGCGCCTGGCGTACCGTCTCGTCGCCCTCGGTCATGGCGAGCCCGCCGGCGGCGGTCAGCGCGAGACCGCCGGTGCGACCCGCGTCGAAGCCGGCGCCCACGAAGCGGAAGGCCCTCATCCGTCCGCCCCCAGGAAGGTCTGCCGCGGGTCGCGGACGGTGTGGTGGACCGACCCGGGCGGGGTGCCGTCGGTGCGGCCGTCCAGGTTCGACAGCACCACCCGGTGCCCGTCGACCCGCAGCCACGCGCTGTAGCCGACGGTCACGCCGAGGGTCTTGGCGCAGGGCTTGATGGTGGGGCCGTAGTTCGGGCAGCCGCCGATGTCCCGCCCCTCGGGGTCGGCCTCGACGAGCACCGGGACGCCTTCGACGGTCAGCCACTGCTGCGACGCGCGGTTGGCGATCCGGCCGCCGTGGTCACAGGTGATCAGCGAGTCGCGGTGGATCCAACGCATCAGCCACCTCCCTGGGCGCGGACGAGGGTGCGGGCCTGGGCGGCGGCGGTGTCGGCGTCCTCGGCCGCCTCGGCCCGCCGGAAGTCGACGGTCCGGGCGCGGACCACCATGGCCCGACCGGGAGCGGAGAGCACCAGGTCGCCGGCCGCGTGCA
Source organism: Micromonospora narathiwatensis (assembly GCF_900089605.1). Classification (NCBI taxonomy): domain Bacteria; kingdom Bacillati; phylum Actinomycetota; class Actinomycetes; order Micromonosporales; family Micromonosporaceae; genus Micromonospora; species Micromonospora narathiwatensis. The sequence continues at coordinate 1,546,245 of NZ_LT594324.1, forward strand.
CGGTGGTCAGCTCGGGTCGCAGCTCCACGAAGCTGCCCGCGTCGGTGGCCAGCCGCAGGGTGCGGCCGTCGTCGTCGATGACGATCGACTGGCCGGTGCCAGTCCGCATCGACCAGCGCCGCGACCGCCCCGCCACGATCCCCGCGTCGTACGGCTCGACGGCACCGAACAGCGAGCCGAGCACGATCCCCGCCGCCGGTTCGCCGCCGGGCAGCGCCACCAGCACGGTGTCGTCCGGGTCGGGCAGCGCGACGATGCCCTTGCCCCGGCCCGCGCCCGGGCAGACCACGGCCAGCCAGCCGGCGTCCAGGTCTCCGTACGCGGGCAGCGTCACCCGGGCCCGGCCCAGCCCGTCGGGGTCGTCGACGTCGGTGACCGTGCCCAGGGTGACCGTGGCCGGGGCGGGCGCGGCGGCCGGCGGCGGTGCCGGCGGGGCGGTGGAGAAGCGGGTCAGGTGGCCGTTCGCGTCGACCGTGTGCACCACCTCGGTGAGCACGTACACCCCGGCGACCGGGCCGGGTACGCCGGCCAGGGCGATCCGCCGGCCGGGACGCAGCGCCGGGTCGCCCTCGGCCGTGCCGTCGGCGGTGACCAGCGCGGCGACCCGCGCGTCCAGCCCGGCCTGGGCCAGCGCGGCCAGCTCGTCGTCGCTGCGCCCGGGCTGGTCCACGGCGGTCCGTACGCCGTCCGCGCCCACCTCGCCCGGCTCGGGGCGCAGCGGGACGTGCCGGCCGGAGCGCGCCTCGGTGGCCTGCTGGCGCAGCGGCTCGGCGCGCTGCGGGTGCCAGCCGAGCGCGGCGCACTCCCCGCCGGCCCGGTCCAGGTTCTCCGCGATCCGCACCGCGTGCACGGTGTCGCCGAGGGTCAGCGGGACCGGCTCGCCGTACCCGTCGAGGGTCAGCAGCCGCAGCCGGTCGCCGTCCACAGCCAGGTGCAGCCCGGCCCGGCCGGTGACCTCACGCAGCAGCTCCAGGTCGGTGTGCCGGTGCTGGAGCAGCCGGTCCAGGCGCGGCCCGTCGGCGTCCGCGTCGACGGTGAGCCCGAGATCGGCGCAGAGCGCCCCGGCCAGGTCGGCGGCCGTCACCGACTCGAAGACCCGCAGCTCCTGCCGCTTGCGCAGCCGGTGCAGCGGGTCGTACGCCCGGATCCGCAGCTCGGCGGCGCCATCGGCGGCGTACGCCACCTCGACGCCGGTGACCTCGCCGGTGAACAGGGCGTCCGGCTGGCCGTCCAGGCGCACGTCGAGGGCGGCGCCGGGGCGTACCGGCGGGTCGAGGGCGGCGCTGCCCGGCGCGGTGGCGAGGGTGAGTTCGCACTGGGTCGGCTGGTCGAGGCGGGCGGCGACCCGTACCCCGCGCAGCCGTCGGCCGTCGGCCAGCGGGGTGCCGTCGATCGTCACGGTGACGGCCCGGTTCACGGCGTACCTCCGTTCGCGCGGTCGGCCGGCGGGGCGGTCACGGCGGGGGCGGCCCCGGTCGTGCGTTCGGCCGGCGTGGCGGTCACGGCGGGGGCTGGCCCGGTGGCGGCGGGCCGCATCGCGGTCACGGTGCGCCTCCCGGCCCGCCGGGTCCGTCGGGTGGTGTGGCGGCGGTGAGCGGCGGGACGGCCAGCGCGGCGCCGGCCGGCACGGTCAGCGGGTCGCCGATCCGGTTGTGCTCGGCGAGCAGCCGCCAGCGCAGCGGCGAGCCGAGCGCGTCATGGGCGAGCAGGTCGAAGCGCACCCCCGACCAGCCCGGCTCGGCCGCGCCGTCGGCGGCGGCGACCACCGCCGAGCCCGGCGGCAGCGGGGTGCTCGCGGCGGCCAGCTCCTCCTCGAACCCGGCTCGGGCCGCCTCGCCGGACTCGGCCACCCGGACCAGCTTCAGCCGCAGCCAGGAGCGGCGCGGCGTGCCGGTGCGGGTGAACCCGTCGAAGCGTTCCGCGATCGCCACGATGACCCCGGGCACGTTCCAGGTCTTGCCCCAGACCAGGCGGACCAGCGGGGGCCGCAGCCAGCCGTGCTCGGTGGCGGAGTTCTCCGCCAGCAGCCACAGCGGACGGGTGAGGGTGCGGACGTCCTCGGGGCGTACCTGGGACTCCACGAAGTCGGTGTCGAAGAGCAGGTCGAGGACGAGTTCGGTGCGCCCGCCGCCGGTGAAGACCAACGGGTCGTCGGCCAGCCCGGCGCCGGTGAGCGCGCCGCCGGCGGCGCCCCGGGGGCGTACCCCGGCCAGCCGGGTGACCTGCACGGTCTCCGGGTTGAGCAGGCAGTCCACCCGGGTGCCGGACTCGTCCACGAGGAAGGCCACCCGTTCCATCAGGCGCCCGCCTGTTCCCGGTCCAGCCGGCGCAGGTGCCCGGCGTCCGGCACGCCCGTCACCGGTGCCCACAGCTCCCGGTCGTCGGGCAGCGCCGGCCAGGGATCCCGCCGGCCCTCACCCCGGGGTACGTCGTGGACCTCGTCGGGCAGCGCCGGCCACGGCCCGGCGTCCGGCCCGCGCCACTCCGGGCGGCCCGGTGCGCCCCGGCCAGCCGGGCCGGTTCCGCCGGTGCCGGCCGACGCGGCGGGCGGGTTCGGGTGCGGTCGTGGTCCCTGGCGCGGCGACAACCGGACCCGAGGGTCCGCCGAGCCGGCCGGGGCGAGCCCGGAGCCCGGCGAACCCGGCCCGAGGCCGTGCGGGCGGCCGATCTCCGGTGGGTCCGTCCACACCGCGGGATCGCCGGGCCGGAGCCGTGGGCCGGCGGGTGCGGGTCCGGTCGCCTCGACGCGGGGTCCCCGTTGCACCTGGGCGGAATCGCCGAGGGCCCGCCTTGGCCGGCGTACCTCCGGCCCGGTGCCCGCGGTGCTGGCGTACCCCGGTCCGTCGGGGTCGGCACCCGGCGGGGCTCCGCGTCGGGCCGCCGCGTCGATGGTCGGGGCTCCGGGCGGGCTGGTCGTCGTGGCCGCAGCGCCGGGCCGGGGTTGCCCGGCGGCGGTGTCGGGTCCGGTACCGGAGCCGGGCCGGAGGCGCCGGCGGAACGTGCGGGCGCTGACGGAGGCGGACGCCGCTCCGTCGGGCGCCGACGCCGGCCCGCCACCCCGGGCGGCGCCGTCCGGGTGGCCGCGCGTCGCAGCGGCGCCGTCCGGGTGTCCGTGGGCCGTGGCCGTGCCGTCCGGGCGGCGGTGGGTCGCGGTCGCGCCGTCCCGGTGGCGGTGGGTCGCGGCGGTGCCGTCCGGGTGGCGGTGGGTCGCGGCGGTGCCGGTCTGGGCGGGGCGTCGGGGCGAGCCGGGGGCGGATGGCCGTAGCGGCAGTTCCCGGGTGACGACGACGGGTTCCCCGCCGGGGTCGACGCCCGCTCCGTGGTCACGCGGGCGGAGCCGTCCGGACCGGCCGTGGTCGCGGCCCGGGTCGTCCCGGCCCGGCCCGGCGGCCCCGTCTCCCGCACCGGCCGGCCCGGCCCCGGCGCCGTTCCCCGCCGCCCCACCCTCGTCGATCAGGAGGATCGCGTCGTCCAGGAGCCCGGAGCCGACGGAGACGTCCGGCTCGGCCGGACCGGGGGGCAGGTCGCGGAGGAGGCCGGGTGCGTGGGCGGCGACCAGGCGGAGCCAGTGCTCGGGGGGTTCCCCCGGGCGGCGGGGGCGAGGCGGCTCCGCGCGTTCCGGCGCCGCGCCCGGTGGCGGCGGGGCCAGCGCGCGGGCGAGACGGTCGGCCGTGGCGGCGGCCCGGCGCAGGGCACGGGCCAGCCGGTCACGGGGCGGTCGGGGCGGGCGCACTGCCGGACTCCAGCTCCAGCCCCTCGTACGCCAGGGTCAGCGCCTCGATGGCGATCTCCTGCGCGAGGGTGTTCAGGTGCGCGCCCCGCCACCGGGTCGGCCACGCGTTGATCATGTTCCAGCGCAGCATCTCGGCCGTGCCGGCCGGGTCCAGCAGCACCACCGAGACGTTGCGCCGGCTGACCGTCCCCTTCGCCGCCGCGTTCACCCAGTCCCACAGCTCGCGGGACGAGGTGAGGCCGAAGTGGAGGGTCACCGGGGCGTACTCGACCTGCCCCGGAACGGACCGGATCCGCTCGTTGCCGGCCTCCCGGTACGCCAGCGACGGAATGGTCACCTCAAGCCCGCTGACCTCCGTGAAGTGCCCGTTCGTGACCCCGTTGATGAGCAGCTTGAAGTGGTAGGCCCGGTACGGGTCGACGGGCGTGCCCGGTTGCGGGGTGGCCGTGGTCGGCATGTCAGCCTCCGATCGTGTCGGTCTCGGTGCCGCCGGCCCACTGGCTCAGCTTGAACACCACGAACTCCGCGGGCTTGACCACCGCGATGCCGATGTGCGCGACGACCATGCCGGCGTCGCGGACGTCGGCCGGGTTGGTCTCCTCGTCGCACTTGACGAAGAACGCCTCCTCCGGCGTACGTCCGAGCAGCGCGCCGTCGCGCCACACACGGGTGAGGAACGCGCCGATGTCGCGGCGGATCGAGCGCCAGAGCGTGTAGTCGTTCGGCTCGAAGACCATCCACCGGGTGCCGTTGGCGATGGCCTGCTCGATGGCGATGGAGAGCCGCCGGACGTTGAGGTATCGCCACTCGCTGGCTTCGGCGGCGAGGGTACGGGCGCCCCAGAGCCGGATGCCCTCGCCGGCGAAGTAGCGGATCACGTTGACGCCCTTGGGGTTGAGCACGTCGTGCTCGGGGCGGGTGACCCGGCAGGCGAGGTCGACCGCGCCGCGTACCGGCTCGTTGGCCGGGGCCTTGTGCACGCCGCGCAGCGCGTCGGTGCGCGCCCAGATGCCGGCCACGTGCCCGCTCGGCGGGGTGAGTACCAGCTCGCCGGTGAGCGGGTCGCGTACCTTGATCCACGGGAAGTAGAAGGTGGCGAAGTCCGACTGCCGGGGCCGGTACGCGGCCGGCCCGTCGTCGTCGGGCTTGGGCGTGCCGTCGGCGGGTTTCGGCGTGCCGTCGGCCGGTTTGCCGGACGGCCGCGCCGAGCCCGGCGTGGCGACCCGGGTCAGCGTGGAGACGTCGTCCACGTCCGGGGGCGGGTCGCAGATCGCCACCATGGTCCGCAGCCGCTCGGCCATGCTGATCAGCGCCTCGTGGGACACCGGGTCGTGGTAGCCGGGGGCGGCCAGGATGGAGACCTCGTCGACGGCCTCCAGCAGTTGCAGCCCGCTGCGCCGCCCGCCGGCGCCGGTGAGCTGGCCGCCCGCGCCGACGTTGACCACCCAGCACCGGGTGCCCCCGTTGTCGAGGAAGCCGAACACCGCCCGCGCCAGCGGGGTGCTCGCCAGGTGCTCGCCGTCGGCGTACAGCCGGAGGAACTCCGACCAGCTGTTGATCGCGAGGGCCTGGCCGACGTGCGCGGTGGGGTCCGGCGCGACCCCGACGAAGGCGGCGGTGCTGGTGCCGGCCGGCCCGATCGGGCGGGCGCCGCTGGGCACCTCCTCCACGTATATGCCGGGGGAGAAGTAGGTGGGCATCGGGTCCTCCTTGGGGCGGTCCGGCTCAGTCGGGGGCGCAGACGATGACGAGGTCGGGGTCGGCGGGGTCGAGGTCGGCGGTGAAGGTGCGGCCCCGGCCGAGCAGCCGGACCCGGACCGGCCGGCCCGGGTCGTCCGGGTCGTGGGGGAGCCCGACCAGCCGGAACCGGCCGGCGCCGTCGGTCCGCGTCGCGTACGGGGTGCCGACCACCTCGACCCGCATCGCGGCGAGCGGTTGCCGCTCCGGCCCGACCACGCGGCCGTCGAGGGTGCGCATGCCGAGCTGCCGCAGCCGCAGCGGATGCCGCACGGGCGGCACGGGTGGCAGCGGCCGGGCGATCTGTGCCGGCACGTCGAGCAGCAGCGCCGGCCGGGGCGCGACGCCGAAGGCCCGCCACAACTCCGGGTCGCCGGCGGCCAGTGCCAGCTCCGGCTCGCCGGCGGTCGCGGCGGCGGCGAGCACCCGGTCCAGCGCGGGCAGCGCCGCCGGTCCGGCCCCGCTGACCAGCAGCCGGACCACGAACCGGTACGGTTCCCGGGCCTCGCCGCCGGCGGCGGTCTGCCGGGCCGGCCGCAGCTCCAGCGGCCAGACGGTGAGCCCGCCCGCCGGGTCGTCGCGGGGCGGGCCGACCGGGACGGGGTCGCCCGCCGCCCCGGTCAGCCAGGCCGCGACGTCCGCGACGGCCGCCTCGATCGCGCCGGTCATCGCGGCGGGGTTCCCTGGATCCGGTACGCGATGGCCTCGTTCCACACATGCGGGTAGACGCCGATCTCGAAGTACCGGGTGAACCGGTTGATCGGCGCGTTGACGTGGTCGTGCCAGAGCAGCCACACCGGGGCGATGGTGAACAGCACGTAGTTGAGCCCGACCAGGGGCAGGTAGAGCGGGCCGAGCAGGCGGGCCTGGAGGATGTGCACGTCCTCGTGCCGCTGGATGCGGGGACTGGACCCGGCGCAGACCGTGCCGATGGTGGTGGCGTACCGGGGCGACACCCCCTCGACCACGTTGACCCGGCCGCTGCCCTGTGACACCACCCGGTCGAGCTGGTGTCCGACGATCAGGTGCGGGGCCAGGTAGATCGCCCCGGCCACGGTGTTGAGCAGGCTCCAGGTGTGGTCGACCACGAAGCGGAAGATCCCCTTCGGGTCCGCCCCGTACGTGCCGGCCGCGGCGACCGCCCAGCCGAACGGCGCGCCGACCAGCAGACCGACGACCGCGCCGATCACCAGGCCGAGCAGGCCGCCGGCGAGCTGGCCGAGCAGCGCGCCGAGGACGATGTGGACGGCGGCGGTGATGATGCCGAAGATCATCTCGGTCACCCCTTCCTCAGACCCACGAGCGGACGTAGCGGGGCTCGCGTCCCTGCGCGAGCTGGGTGGGCGACGCCTGGGTCGCCTGCCGGTTGCCGGGGGGCAGCTGGTTGATGCCGAGGGCGGCGGAGAAGATGACCAGTCCGTTGAAGAACGCGATGATCCACTTTTCCGGGCCGGCGCCGTCGGCGAACGCCGCGGTGAGGTACGACAGCGCGAGGGCGACGCCCAGCGCGATCCACTTGCGTGCCTTGTCGCCGCTCGGGCCGATCAGGCCGCCGACGACGTTGGTTGCCAGCAGCGTGGCCGCGCTGGCGCCGGTCAGGCTGCCCAGGGCGGCCCAGGTGAAGAGATCGTTCACGGCGATCTCCCTTCGGATGGTGCGGTGGTGCGTCGGGGTGGGTGGTGCGACGGCCGGGCCCGGGTGGGCCGGGCCGCCCGGATGGCGGCGTTCGCGCCGGGTCAGACCGATCCCGGGTGGTCGGCCGGGGGTAGCGGCGCGGGCGTGGGGGCGGCCGGGGCGGCGGTGACCGGGCCGCGCGGGCGGCGGAGCAGGAGTACGACGACCACGGCGAGCAGCAGCAGGACGACCACGCCGCCGACCACCAGCAGCCAGGGGAAGGAACCGCCGGAGGCCGCGGCGGTCGTGCCGGTCGGGGCGGGCTGTGCCGGCGCCTCCGCCACGGCCCGCAGCTCAGCCGGCTTGGTCTGGTCGGCGGCCAGCTTCCAGCTCACCGTCCGGTCGTTGACCGTGCCGTTGCTGTCGAGCACCCGACCGGGGAATGTCATGGATATCTCGAGCGACAACGATCGCAGAAATTCCTGTTGGGTCTGTGGGTTGTACTGGGCCGCTTTCTCGCCGTAATTCTTCGGGTCCAGGGAGAGCGTGAAGCGGTAGAGGTTGCTCTCTCGGCGCAGATTCACGCCATCTCTGTTGAATTCCGCCAGCGGCTTTTTGTGATAGGAGATGTGAACGCCGTAAACCTGGGCCGTCTCGTACACGGTCTCGTCGCCGGCGGGCAGCGTGGGGAGCTTGCCCCGCAGTTCGTCGAAGGCGGCCGGGATGTCGGTGCGCTGCGGGGGATTGGGCACCTGTCCGGCGGGGCGGGTCGCTCTGATGGCGGGGCCGGTCGGGGTGATGACGGGCAGGTTGGGCAGGTGCGGTCTGATGACGCGCCAGTCGGGGATGGCCGGGCCGATCACGGGTCCCGAGCCGGGCGGTGCGAGCTTGGACTTCTCGGCGGTCACCAGGAGTTGGCCCGTCACCGTGTCGTCGCCGTTCACGGTCAGCCCGAGGTTGAACTGCGTGCAGCCGCTCAGCGCGGCCACGAGGGCGAGACACACCGCGAGGCGGAATGCCCGGCCGTGGTGGAGTCCCCTGTTCATGCGAACAGTGTGTGTGATCGCTATCACATCCAGCAGTCAGCGATCAGTCACATGCATGTCGCCGATCTTACCGGTCACCTGTCCCGTTCGGCCGACCCCGGAAAGTCGACCGATAGATATTCTGAAAGGTTGACCATTGCGCGGTTTCCGGCGGTGATCTCCTTCGCCCCGACGGGTGACGCGCACAGCGCGTACCGGGGCGCCGCGCTGGCCACGTACGACGGCGAGACCAGGCGGACCGTCGAGCTGCTCGGCGACCGGATCCCCACCGACACCGTCCGGCGGATCTGGGCCACGGCCCTGGAAACGACCTGGATGGGGCCGCATGTCTGGTTCCACGGCGACGTCGCCTGGGGGAACCTGCTGGTGCGGGACGGCCGGCTCGTCGCGGTCATCGACTTCGGCTGCTGTGGGATGGGCGATCCGGCCTGCGACCTGGCCGTCGCCTGGACGCTGCTGTCCGGCCCGAGCCGGGCGGCGTTCCGCGCCGCGCTCGGCGTGGACGACGCGACCTGGGCCCGGGGGCGGGGCTGGGTGCTCTGAAAGGGCCTGATCACGCTCGACAGCCCCGACCCGGTCCGCGTCGCCGAGGCCCGCCACATGGTCGACGCCGTCCTCGCCGAGTACGCCGAGTCCATCCCGGGCCGGGGCCGCCCGCTCGGGTGAGGGTGTGGCCGCCGGGACCGTCGACCCGTCCCGGCTCTCTTTACGAGCATGAAATCGACTGTTATCTTTCCGGCAAGACTTGCAAGAGTTTGCAGTCTCCGGAGGTCGGCCGGCGCGGCGTTCGGGCGTACGAACCATCCACCACCCGCGTTCCGTCGGAGATCACCATGCCCAGACCCCGTACCCGCGCTGTCCTCGCCCGGTTGCTCGTCGCCATGCTGGCGGCCGCCGGCCTCACCGTCGGCTCCCCGCCCGCCGCCGCCTCGATCGACACCCGGTCGCTCGGTGCCCGCTACGACGCCACCGGCGCCACCATCACGTTCCGGGTCCACTCGGCCGCCGCCACCCGCATCGCCGTCTACCTCTACGCCGCGCCGACCGACGCCGCCGAGCGGGTCAGCTACGTGCTCACCCGGGACGCGTCGGCGATCTTCAGCACCTCGGTTGCCGTCGCCACCCTGCGGGACACCTACGGCATCACCGGCACCGTCTACTACGGCTACCGGGCGTGGGGGCCGAACTGGCCGTACAGCACCGCCTGGACGAAGGGATCGTCGGCCGGCTTCATCTCCGACGTCGACTCCGCCGGCAACCGGTTCAACCCCAACAAGCTGCTGGTCGACCCGTACGCCCGGGAGATGAGCCACGACCCGCTGCGCCCCGGCATGACCAACGGGACGGTCTACGCCTCCGGCCCGTCGTACCGCACGCTGGACAGCGGCCCGTACGCGCCGAAGGGCATCGTGCTCGCCGCCGGCACCGCCGCGACCGGCACCAAACCGACCCGACCGTTCAAGGACGACATCGTGTACGAGGTGCACGTACGCGGACTCACCAGGAACGACCCCGGCGTGCCCGCCGCCTACCAGGGGACCTACCGGGGCGCCGGGATGAAGGCCGGCTACCTGGCCTCGCTCGGGGTGACGGCGGTGGAGTTCCTGCCCGTGCAGGAAACCCAGAACGACGCCAACGACGTCAACCCGACCAGCACCAGCGGGGACAACTACTGGGGCTACATGACGCTGAACTGGTTCGCCCCCGACCGCCGGTACTCCTCGGACCGCACCCCCGGCGGTCCCACCCGCGAGTTCCAGGCGATGGTCAAGGCGTTCCACGACGCCGGCATCAAGGTGTTGCTCGACGTGGTCTACAACCACACCGGCGAGGGCGGCGCGTACAACTCGGGCGGCTCGTCCGTCTACGACCTGTGGTCCTGGCGGGGGCTGGACAACCCGACGTACTACTCGCTGACCGCCGACCGGCAGTCGTCCTGGGACAACACCGGCGTGGGCGGCAACTACAACACCTACAATCCCGTCGCCCAGGACCTGATCGTCGACTCGCTGGCGTACTGGAAGGACATCCTCGGCGTCGACGGATTCCGGCACGACCTGGCCACCGTGCTCGGCAACACCTGCCAGCACGGCTGCTACCAGTACAGCCGCACCGACCCGAACACGGCGCTGAACCGGATCGTCCGGGAGATGCCGGCCCGGCCGGCCGGCGGCGGCAGCGGGGTGGACTGGATCGGCGAGCCGTGGGCCGTCGGCGCCGGCACCTACCAGGTGGGCAACCTGCCCGCCGGCTGGTCGGAGTGGAACGGCCAGTACCGCGACACGCTGCGCAGCGACCAGAACCGGATGGGCTATGACGCGGTCACCCCGGGACAGCTCGCCAACCGCTTCGCCGGCTCCTCCGACCTGTACGGCGACGACGGCCGCCGGCCGTGGAACTCGGTGAACTTCATGGTGGCCCACGACGGGTTCACCCTGCGCGACCTCTACGCCTGCAACACCAAGAACAACACCCAGGGCTGGCCGTACGGGCCGTCCGACGGCGGCAGCGACGACAACCGCTCCTGGGACCAGGGCGGGGTCGCGGCCGACCAGCGGCGGGCCGCCCGCAACGGGCAGGCATTCCTGATGCTCTCCGCCGGCACGCCGATGATGACCGGTGGGGACGAGGTGCTACGCGGCATCCGCTGCAACAACAACCCGTACAACCTGGACTCGTCGGCGAACTGGCTGGGCTGGAGCCCCGACGCCGCCCAGATCACCTTCCGTACCTTCACCGCGCGGCTGGCCGCGTTCCGCAAGGCCCACCCGGCGCTGCGTCCGGCGTCCTTCTACTCGGCGAGCGACGGCAACGGCAACGGCCTGGCCCAGCTCGTCTGGTTCACCCCGACCGGGAGCAGCCCGGACAGCGCGTACTGGGGGGACGCGAACAACCACGCGATCGGCTGGCGGATCGACGGCACCGAGTTCGGCGACCCGGCATCGGCGATCTACGTCGGCTACAACGGCTGGTCGGGCGACGTGAACTTCGTACTGCCCTCGCCCGGCGCGGGGAAGCAGTGGTACCGGGTCACCGACACCTCGAACTGGGCGGAGGGGCCCGAGCAGGTGGCGCAGCCGGGCGCCGAGGCGTACCTCGGCGGACAGGGCACCAACTACCTGCTGCGCGGCCGGGCGGTGCTGCTGCTGGTCGCCAGGTAGCGGGCGGGGCGGCGGGCCGGGCGGGGTCGGACTAGGTTGACCGGATGCATGCTGTTGCCTGTGTCCTGCTGGTCGACCGCGCCGGCCGGCTGCTGCTCCAGCTCCGCGACGCGCACGCGGCGTACCACCCGAACGTGTGGGGCCTGCCCGGCGGGCACTGGGAGCCGGGCGAGACGATCGAGGAGACGGCGCTGCGGGAGCTGCGGGAGGAGAGCGGGCTGCGCCCCGACGGCCCGCTGCGCCTCTTCGCCGAGCAGGAGATACCGGAGGTCGACCGGGTCAAGCACTACTTCTTCGGCGCGACCGCCGCCCGGCAGGAGGACGTGGTGCTCGGCGAGGGTAGGGCGATGGTCTTCACCGCCCCGGCCGACGTGCTGGACGGCCGGCCGTACACCCCGGGCACCGTGGACGTGCTCGCCCGCTTCCTGTCCTCCCCCGAGTACGCCGAACTCGCCGCCCGATCCCGCGCGGGCCGGGGGTGATCGGGGCCACCGGCGAGTGGTGGCCCCGATCGCTGCCGTCCGGTCGGCCGGGGCGCACCATGGGTGGGTCCGGACGGGCGACGGGAGGCGACGATGGCGCGGTGGGGCAGCTGGCGACCACTCCGGGTCGGCGGGGCCGACGCCACGCCCCGGCCCGGAGCGGTCGTCCGCGAGGCCGCGGGGCGGCTGCGGCGGCGCTGGCTGCCGGTGGCGGAGGCGACCATCGCGGCCACCGTCGCGTGGATCCTCGCCACCCGGCTGGTCGGCCACCCGCAGCCGTTCTTCGCCCCGGCCGCCGCGCTGATCGTGCTCGGCCAGGCGCGCGGCCAGCGGATCCGCCGGGCGGTCGAGGTGGTGCTCGGCGTGGCCGCCGGCGTGCTCGTCGCCGACCTGGTGGTGCAGGCGCTCGGCCCGCGTACCACCTGGACCGTCTTCACCGTCATCCTGCTCACCGTGGCCCTCGCGGTGGCGGTCGGCGCCAGCTCGGTGACCGTGGTGCAGGCCGCCGTCTCCGCCCTCTACCTGGTGGTCGTCGCGCCGCCGTCCGAGACGCCGGTCCCGTTCCGGTTCGTCGACGCGCTGATCGGCGGCGCGGTGGCGGTCGTGGCGAGCCAGCTCATCGACGCCCGCCGGCCGCTCGCCCCGCTGGTCACCGAGTTCCGGCACACCTTCCAGGAACTGGCCGGGGTGCTCGACGAGATCGCCGCGGCGCTGGACCGGGGCGACGACGGGGCGGCCCTGGCCGCGCTGGAGCGGGCCCGGCAGGCCGACGCCGGGGTGGAGCGGCTGCGCGACGCGGTGCAGGCCGCAGGCGAGGCGCTCCGGCTCAACCTGCGCCGCCGCCGGCACCTCGGGCGGCTGCGCTCGGTGGCGGGCTCGATCCGGCAGATCGACTACGCGGTCCGCAACGTACGGGTCCTCGCCCGCGCGGCGGTCACCCTCACCCGGGGCCCGGCGCCGGTGCCGCCCGACCTGGGCGCCGCCGTCCGGACCCTGGCCGAGGCGGTCCGCTCGGCCGGGGACGCGCTCGCCGCCGACCTCAACGGGCAGGACCGGATCGCCGACACCCACGCCGAGCGGGCCGACACCGCCGCCCTGGCGGCGGTCCGAGCGGCGGGCCGCCTGTTCACCCCGGGCCAGACCCTGCCGCTCGCGATGATCATCGGGCAGGTCCGGGCCACCGCCATCGACCTGCTGCGCGGGGTCGGCGTCGACGACGACGCCTCGGTGCTGAGCCGGGTCGACGCGGCGGTCGCCGGACCGGCCCACTGACCGCTCAGCCGGACAGCCAGTCCACCGCCCGCTCGCGGACCTCCGCCGGCACCTCGTGGCCGCCCGGGAACTCGGCATACTCCACCGGGTAGCCCAGGGTGTGCAGGCGCGGCACGAGCCGCCGGCTGCACACGTCCACCGGGAGGACCCGGTCGTCGGCGCCGTGCGAGACGAAGACGCGCGGCCGGCCGTGGGTGACCAGGGGCGCGGCGAAACCGGGGGAGAAGGCCAGCACCGCGTCGACCAGGTCGCCGTTGGTCAGGCCCAGGGTGAGGGCGTACGACGCCCCGTCGGAGAAGCCGCCCAGCGTCACCCCGGCCACCGGGTACGCCGCGAACGCCGCGCCCACCAGCGCGTCGATCCGGCGTACGTCCGGGCCGAACCCCTCGGCGATCAGGTCCCAGGTGCTCGCGGCGGCCGGTGGGGCGAGCAGCAGCAGTCGCCGCGCCTCGGCGAGGGGCAGCAGCAGGTCCAACCCCTGCCGGGCCGAGCCCCCGGCGCCGTGCAGCAGCACCACCAGCCGGTACGGTCCGGCGTCGCCGGCCGGGGCGTACCGCAGCGCCGGCGGTCCGCCCTCCGGGTCGGGGACGAAGGTCAGCCCGGTCGGACCGGGCGCGGCCACGGCGGCGGGGCGGGCGCTCAGCCGGCCGTGCCGGTGCCCCTCCTCGGGCTGCCGGTGCGGTGGCGCGGGCTCGGTCACCTCTGCTCGCCCTTCGTCGGCGGTCGGGTCGGCCGGCGCATACCCGGCTCCCGGCCGCCCAACCGCCCGGTCAGGCGCTCTCCCTCGCGACCAGCGTCGAGGGGAACGCGGTGACCGGCGGCACCCGCCGCCCGTGCAGCACGGCCGTGGCCGCCGCCGTGGCGATCCGGCCGACCGGGTGGGTGGCGGTGGTCAGTGTCGGACTGCTGACCGCCGCGTACGGGATGTCGTCGAAGCCGGCGACCGCCACGTCGTGCGGCACCCGGAACCCGCGCCCACGCAGGGCGGCGATCGCGCCCAGCGCCGTCGCGTCGCTCGCCGCGTAGATCGCGTCGGTGTCCGGCCAGCGGGTGAGTGCCTCCAGCGCCGCCGGGCCGCCCCGGTCGGCGGTGAAGTCCCCGGTCACCAGGCGCACCGGCAGGCCGCCCGCCCGCATGAGCGTCTGGTACGCGGTCACCAACCGCTCGGCGCAGGCGAGCCAGCGCGGACCGGTGACCATGGCGATCCGGCGGCGGCCCCCGGCGTACAGGTGGCGCAGCACCGCCTCGGCGCCCGCGGCGTTGTCCACGTCGAAGGAGGGGACGGTCGGCGAGCCGGTGCCGATCGAGGCGACCCGCCCGCGCAGTCGGGCGGGGACCTCGGCGAGCACCGCCGCGGTGGTGTTGACCAGCAGCACCCCGCAGACGCTCCGGTCCTCGCCCAGCCGGCGCAGGCCGGCCGGGGCGGTCAGCGACAGCCATTCCAGGGCCACGCCGACCCCCTGCGGGGCGCACACCCGGGCCGCGGCGCTCACCACCCGGTCCACGTACGGGTCGTCCAGGACCGTGGCGTCCGCGCCGGAGACGACGACCACCAGCCGTACCCCGGCGCCACGGACCAGGGCGCGGGCCGCGGTGTTCGGCACGTAGCCGAGGCGGTCGGCGGCGGTGGTGACCCGGTCCCGGGCGTCGGGCGAGGCGAATCCGTAGCCGCCGAGCACCCGGGAGGCGGTGGCCCGCGACACCCCGGCCGCCCGGGCCACGTCGTCGAGCGTGGCGGGACGTGTCGTCGGCGTACCCATGTCTGGTCCTCCAGGCCCGGCCGAGCCCCCACACCCGGCTTTGTCGGCATCATGCACCGTCCGGGCCGCCCACGGTAAGGGGTGGTGGCGCTTGCCGTGTGAGCGCTCTCAGGTGTGGGATGGTCGTCGGACAGCCTGGGGGAGAGGAAGACAGCCACGGTGAGCAGCACCATCGACGCGGCGACCGCCGACCGACCCGTCGCACCCCGGGCGGTCCTGGCCGCGCGCAACGGGGTGGCGGTGGTGTTCGCCCTCAACGGGCTCGCGGTCGGCACCTGGTTCTCCCGGGTGCCCGCGGTCCGCGAGGCGCTCGGGCTCAGCGCCGGGCGGCTCGGCCTGCTGCTGCTGGCCATGTCGGCCGGCGCGGTGCTCGCGATGCCCGTCGCCGGGCTGCTCACCCAGCGACTCGGCCCGGCCCGCACGGTGGCGGCGTCGGTGCTGTTCGTCGCGTTCGGCACGGTCGTCGCCGGTCTCTCCGCCGGCCTGCTCGGCTCGGCGATCGGGGTCGCGCTTGGCCTGTTCGCCTTCGGCTACGGCTCCGGCACCTGTGACGTGGCGATGAACGTCGAGGGCGCGGCGGTGGAGAAGCGCCTCGGCCGGACGATCCTGCCCCGATTCCACGCGGCGTGGAGCCTGGGCACGGTGGCCGGAGCCGGGATCGGCGCCGGGGCGGCCCGGCTGGACGTACCGGTGGGGGTGCACCTGCCCGCGCTCGCGGCCGTGGTCCTGGTCGGCACGCTGCTCGGCGTCCGCGCGTTCCTGCCCGCCCCCGCCGAGGCGGACGGCCCGGCGGACCCGGCGGCCCGGCGTCGAGCGCTGCTGGCCACCTGGCGGGAGCCGCGTACCCTGCTCATCGGCCTGCTGGTGCTGGTCATGGCGTTCACCGAGGGCAGCGCCAACGACTGGCTGGCGGTCGCCTTCGTCGACGGGTACGGCGTCAGCGAGGCGGTCGGCGCCACCGTGTTCGGCGTCTTCGTGGTCGGCATGACCCTCGGCCGGACCGCCGGCACGATCGCCATCGACCGCTGGGGGCGGGTGCCGGTGCTGTTCGGCACCATCGGGCTGGCCGCTGCCGGTGCCGCCCTGGCCGTGCTGGCCGGCTCGGGGGCGCTCGCCATCGTCGGCGTGGCGCTGTGGGGCATCGGGGCGTCGCTCGGCTTCCCGGTCGGGATGAGCGCCGCCGCCGACGAGGAGGACCGGGCCCCGGCCCGGGTCAGCGTGGTCGCCGTCATCGGCTACACCGCCTTCCTGGGCGGGCCGCCGCTGCTCGGCTTCCTCGGCGACCACCTGGGCATCCTGCCCGCCCTGGGCGTCGTGCCGCTCCTGCTGCTGCCCACCCTCGCCCTGGTTCCGGTGCTGCGCCCGCCGGCCCGCTGAGCCGGGTGGCCCGGGGTCAGCGGACTCTCACCGGGCTCGCAGCCGGTTGCCAGGTACGGGTGTTGCACTGGGCGGGACCCGACGAGAGGAGGCCGGCATGGGCTGGTTCAGCCGACGGGCCGCCGACCCGACCACCCCGACCAAGCTCGACCGCGAGGCCACCGGCGAGGACCTGGCCGCGCTGGAAGCCTTCGTGACCAGCCGCCGTGGCGTGGAGTTCTACCTGGAACCGGAGACCACGGCCACCGACACCACCGTGGTCGCCATCGCCGACGACGGCGAATGGATCCGCCGCCGTACCGGCTCGCCCCGGGTCGCCGCCAAGATCGCCCGACGGCACGCGGTCCCGCTGTACGAGGCGGCCCGCACCGGCTATCCCGAGCGGATGCGGGCCTGGAACCGCGCCCACCCGGAGCGCCGCGTCCGCTGACGGCCGGCTCCCGCCCGGCCCTGCGGGCCGGGCGGCGTGCTGTTTCTGTCCGCCGGTCAGCTCTCGTCTCTGCCCGGCGGTCAGCCGGTCAGCGCGGCCCGCGCCTCGGCCAGCCGGATCGGCTCGTCGTGGGCCGAGACGTACCATTCGACGTCGCCGCTGAGCAGGCCGCGCGCCATCGCCAGGTCGGGCTCGTCCGCCGGGGTCCGCAGGTGGGCCGGGGGCGGATACCAGCAGTCGCCGAGCAGCAGCACCCCCGAATCGGGCACCAGCACCACCGACGAATCCGGGGCATGCCGCCCGCCCACGTGCCGGACGACCACCCCGGTGGGCAGGACGAGCTCGTCGCCGAAGGTACGCGTCGGCGGCAGCACCGCGAAGCCGTCCCAGGAATCCACGGCGAGGGCCCGGGCCCGGAAGCTGGGCCCGAGCCGGGGATTGTCGCGTACCTGCTCGCGCAGGTAGCGGTGACTCCACGGGCGGGCCGCCTCGGCGCGCAGCGGCGCGACGCCGGCCTCGTGCCCGACGATCTCGACGCCCGGCCAGGCGCACGCGCCCCAGACGTGGTCCCAGTGGTGGTGGGTGTAGACCAGCCAGCGGGGCTCCGGCAGGCCGGCCGCGCGCAGCCCGGCCCGGATCTCGCGGGCGTGGGCCGGGCTCTGCCCCGCGTCGACGAGCACGCTGCCACGGTCGTCGGCGACGACCGCCACGGTCGGCCGGACCGCGTACGGATCGGGGTCGCCGGGGAACAGCCAGACTCGACCGGCGAGCTGTCGGGGCGCGAGGGTGTCGATGGCGCTGCCCCCTCCGCTCGGTCGACCGCGGTCCACAGTCGAGCGCGATGCTACCGTCCCCGTCCCCGTCCCCGTGCCCGTCCCGCTCAGCCGGCCAGGGCGCGGCCGAGGGCGTAGCCGAGGGACGCCGCGCCCAGCCCGGCGACCAGGCTGACCAGCGCGTTCGCCAGCGCGTGGCGGCGCGCGCCGGTCCGGGCCAGCCGTAGCGTCTCGTAGCTGAGCGTGGACCAGGTGGTCAGCGCGCCGCAGAAGCCGGTGCCGATCAGCGCGGTCACCGCCGGCGCGGCCGGAACCGCGGCCACCGCGCCGAGCAGCAGCGACCCGGCCACGTTGACGGTCAGCGTGCCCCAGGGGAAGACGGAGTCGTGCCGGGCCTGCACCGCCCGGTCGGTGAGGTAGCGCAGCGGAGCGCCCAGCGCGGCCCCGATCACGATCAGCAGGACGGTCACCGGGCCGCCCCACCGGCCCGGACCAGCAGCCGGCTGGTCACCGTATCCCCGGTCCAGACCGCCAGCAACGCCCCGACCAGGGTCGCCGCCAGGTACGCCAGCGCCGTACCCGGCGCCCCGGCGGTCACCGCCTGCTGCGTGTCCACGACGTACGTGGAGAAGGTGGTGAACCCGCCGAGCACGCCGACGCCGAGGAACGGCCGGAGCAGCGGGCCGGCCGGGCGGGCCGTGAGCACCGCCATCAGCACACCGATCAGCAGGGAACCCACGACGTTGATGCCGAAGGTGGCCCACGGGAAGCCGGTGGGCGGATGCGGGAAGGTGGCCTGGAGGCCGGCCCGGGCCAGCGCGCCGAGCGCGCCGCCGGCGGCTATCGCGCCGAGCACCGCCGCCGGGTGTGCGGCCAGTTCCCCCCGGTCGGCGGGTACGCGCAGGTCGACGTCGGGGTCGACGGGAAGTTCGGGTGTTGGTGTCACGGTGCCTCCCCACCAGTCATGGGCATCACTGGCAGGGACCGTT
This sequence comes from Micromonospora narathiwatensis, assembly GCF_900089605.1. Lineage (NCBI taxonomy): Bacteria > Bacillati > Actinomycetota > Actinomycetes > Micromonosporales > Micromonosporaceae > Micromonospora > Micromonospora narathiwatensis. The sequence continues at coordinate 1,564,619 of NZ_LT594324.1, forward strand.
GGCGACGTGACGCGGTTCTCCCGGCGCGGCCCGGGACGGCGGGCCCCACCGCCGGTCACCGCCGAGCATAGCCCTCCCGGGCCGGCCCGGACCCGTGCCGGGGACCGCGTCCACCCATGATCATGAATCGGGCCGGCCGCCCCGCCTGACCTGGCAGGACGGCCCGGTACGGGCGTACGGTATGCGGCATCGTCCGGCGCGAGGCGGCGTCCGGACCGTCGCGCAGGAGGCAACCGTGCAGGACCGCACCCCTCGTTCCGACGAGCTGGAACCCGTCGAACGGGCCGGCGTCGACGAACTGCGGGCGCTGCAACTGGACCGGCTGCGCTGGTCGCTGCGGCACGCGTACGAGAACGTGCCGCACTACCGCCGGGCCTTCGAGGCGGCCGGGGTCCACCCGGACGACCTGCGCGAGCTGTCCGACCTGGGCCGGTTCCCGTTCACCGGCAAGGCCGAGCTGCGGGAGAACTACCCGTTCGGGATGTTCGCCGTGCCCCGCGAGCGGGTCGCCCGGCTGCACGCCTCCTCCGGCACCACCGGCCGTCCCACCGTGGTCGGCTACACCCGGGCCGACGTGGCCACCTGGGCGAGGCTGATGGCCCGCTCCATCCGGGCCGCCGGGGGCCGTCCCGGCGACCGGGTCCATGTGGCGTACGGCTACGGGCTGTTCACCGGGGGCCTGGGCGCGCACTACGGTGCCGAGGAACTGGGCTGCACGGTCATCCCGGTCTCCGGGGGCATGACCGAGCGGCAGGTGATGCTGATCCGCGACTTCGAGCCGGATCTCATCATGGTCACCCCCAGCTACATGCTGGCCATCGTCGACGAGATGGAACGCCAGGGCGTCGACCCCCGGTCCACCTCGCTCAAGGTCGGCGTCTTCGGCGCCGAGCCGTGGACCGAGGACATGCGCCGCGAGATGGAGGGGCGTCTCGACATGCACGCGGTGGACATCTACGGGCTGTCCGAGGTGATGGGGCCGGGGGTGGCCGTCGAGTGCGTGGAGACCAAGGACGGCCTGCACCTGTGGGAGGACCACTTCTACCCGGAGATCATCGATCCGGTCACCGGCGCGGTGCTGCCCGACGGCGAGCAGGGTGAGCTGGTGCTCACCTCGCTCACCAAGGAGGCCATGCCGGTGGTCCGCTACCGCACCCGGGACCTGACCCGGCTGCTGCCCGGCACCGCCCGTACGATGCGGCGGATCGAGAAGATCACCGGCCGGACCGACGACATGATGATCGTCCGTGGGGTGAACGTCTTCCCGACCCAGATCGAGGAGTTGATCCTGCGTACGCCCGCGCTGTCGCCGCACTTCCAGTGCGTGCTGGACCGGCAGGGCCGGATGGACACCCTCACCGTCCGGGTCGAGCGGCGGGCCGGGGTGGCCGCCGACGAGGCGGAACGGGCCGGGGCGGTTCTGGTCCAGCAGGTCAAGAACACGATCGGGGTGAGCGTGGCGGTGCGGGTCATCGAGCCGGACGGGGTGGAACGATCGATGGGCAAGATGCGCCGGATCGTGGACCAGCGGCGGGGGAACTGACGTGGCGGAGTACGACGGCCGTACCCCGGCGCACGACATGTTCGACGTCGACGTGGCCTCCAAGGGGCTCGGCGTCGAGCTGGTCTCGGCCGGCCAGGGCGCGGCGGTGGCCCGGATGCGGGTCACCCCGGCCATGCTCAACGGCCACGCCATCGGTCACGGCGGTTTCGTCTTCCTGCTCGCCGACACCGCGTTCGCGCTGGCCTGCAACAGCCACGGCCCGGCCACCGTGGCCGCCGGCGGCGAGATCAGCTTCCTGCGTCCGGTGCACGAGGGTGACCTGCTGGAGGCCCGGGCCACCGAGCGGGTCCGCTACGGCCGCAGCGGCATCTACGACGTCACGGTCTGGCGGGACGACGAGGTGGTCGCCGAGTTCCGGGGTCGCAGCCGCACCCTGGCCCGGGACGCGCGGGGCGGGGCGGCCGGCTGAGCCACCGGGCCCCACGGGCCGGCGGCCACCTCCTAGCATCGGGGAATGCGTGTGCTGGTGGCGTCCGCGCCTCTGCTCGGTCACGTCTTCCCGCTGCTGCCGCTCTCCCTCGCCCTGCGCGACGCCGGGCACGAGGTGCTGGTCGCCACGGCGGCCGACGGCCTTGCGGCGGCCCGGTCCGGGCTGCCGGTCCGCGACGTCGCGCCGGCGTTCGACTTCGGACGGATCGCCCGCGGCGTCATGCTGCGGCATCCGCTGATCGCCCGCGCCGAGCTGACCGGCACGGCCGGCACCCGGGGCGGTGCCCTCCTTTTCGGACAGGTCAACGAGGAACTGGCCGACGGTCTGGTCGCCCTGGCCCGGGAGTGGTCACCCGACCTGGTGGTGTACGAGCCGTTCGCGGTGGCCGGCGCGCTCGCGGCCGCCCGGGTCGGCGTCCCGGCGGTGCGCCACGAGAACTCGCTCTTCGACGGGCGCGAGCTGGTCCGGGTCACCTCGGAACGGCTCACCCGGGCGCTGCGCCGGCACCGGGTCGCCGCGATCCCGCCACCCGCCGGGGCGATCGCCGTGTCCCCGCCCAGCGTGGTGGCACAGGACGGCTGGCCGATGCGCTACGAACCGTACGCCGGCGGCGGTGAGCTGCCGGGCTGGTTGCGCGAACCGGGCGAGCGGCCGCGGGTGCTGGTCAGCCGGAGCACCGTGGCCGGTCCCGGCGGGGCGGGCCCGATGCGGGCGGTGGTCGCGGTCGCCGACCGGGTGGACGCCGAGTTCGTCCTGGTCCGGCCGGACGGGCGGCTGTCCCGCTCGGCGTTGCCGGCCAACGTCCGGACCGTCGACTGGATCCCGCTCAACGCGGCCCTGCCGGCCGCTGCGGGGCTGGTCCATCACGGCGGCGCGGGCGGCGTTCTCGGCGCGTTGGCCGCCGGGGTTCCGCAGGTCGCCACCCTCGGTCCGGGGGACCGGCGGTACAACGCCAGGTTGGCGGCCGACCGGGGCGTCGGCATCGCCGCGCCGGCCGGCGGGATCACCGCGGACGTCCTGACCCGGCTGGTCACCGACGCCGAGCTTGCCGCGGCGGCCGGGCAGGTGAGCCGGGAGATCGCGGCGATGCCGCCGCCGGCCGAGCTGGTGGCCCGGCTCGAATCGCTGCGCTGACCTCCGGATATGCCGCCGGCGCGGCGGCCGGGATGCGCGCTGGCCGGAGGCAGGATGAGCCGATGGCACACATCCTGCTGTTGCACTCCGTCCACGGGCGACGGCCCGCCGTGCTGGCCGCCGCCGACCGGCTGCGCGCCGCCGGGCACGAGGTCACCACCCCCGACCTGTACGGGCTGCCGGCGGCGGACACCGTCGAGGAGGGCTTCGCGCTGCTCGACAAGGTCGGCCGGGACACCGTGCTGGAGCGGGCCGCCGCGGCGGCACGCGACCTTCCGGGCGAGACGGTGCTGGCCGGCTTCTCGATGGGCGCCGGGGTGGCCGGGGCGCTGCTCGCCGAGCGGCCGCGGACGGCGGCGCTGGTCCTGCTGCACGGCACCGGCGGCGCCCCGGAGTCGGTACGTCCGGGGCTGCCGGTGCAGCTGCACCTCGCCGACCCCGACGAGTACGAGCCGCCGGACGAGGTGGACGAGTGGCGGCGGGCGATGACCGCCGCCGGCGCCCGGCTGGCCGTCTACCGCTACCCGGGCCCCGGGCACCTCTTCACCGATCCCGAGGCGCCCGATCACGACGCGCTGGCGGCCGCGCTGACCTGGGACCGTACCCTGGCGTTCCTCGCCGACCGCTGAACCGTCGGCGCCGGGTCGCGGGTGGGTCGGTGCGGCATGGGCGCGGGCGGCATCGCCGCGCCCGGCGACCGGGCCTGAATCGCTTGCGCCATCAGCTCTGTGGTGGGTGCGGAGGACCACACCCGGTGGCCGATCTCGCCGTCGCCGGCCGTGCGGCCGGGCGCTCGACGGTGTGGGTGCCTCGTCGGGCCGGCCGGCGTCGGGTGACGACGTCGGGGCGGAGCAGCCCCGTGCCCGCTCCGCCCCGACGCCGGGCTCAGGCGGCGGCGAGCGCCGGCGACCCCGTGGTGGTGCCCGTGTCACCGGGCCCCGGTGTTCGTGCCCCTACCCGGCGCGTCGCTCCCCGACCCCGCCCCGGGAGGGCCGGGGGCCCGAGGGACGGCAGAGCCGACGGGTGACCCCACGCGCGCTGGGACGCCCCGCCCGGTAGCCCCGCGCGTTCGGACGGCCCGCCGGGTGGCAGCCCCGCGCGCCGGGACGCTCCGTGGGGTGGCCGCACCGCCTGGTGGGACGCTCCGTGGGGTGGCAGCACCGCCTGGCGGGACGAGGCGCAGGGCGCCGAGACACCGGGCGGGCCGCCCTCGGGGCGGGAGGCCGCCGGGCGGACGGCGGCGCGGTGCGGGCCCGGGGACGTGAGGGGGAGCGGCCGGCGGGCGGTGGGCACGACGCCGGTCGACACCGGAGACGACCCGGCACCCGGCCGGCCCGCCGCGAGACCAGGGCCGGCCGTGGCGGGGACGCCGTCCGGGCGCCCACCCGCGCCGGCCCGGTCGGCCGTCGTGGGCCGCGGGGTGAGCCGCGCCCGACGGGCGAACCCGGCCCGGAGCGCGCGGGGCAGTCGGTGCCGCGCCACCCGGGCCACCGTGGGGTCGGCGACGGCGTACCCGTCGGGGCCGCTGCGGCGCAGCAGGCCGGCCGCGACCAGGCGGCTCAGCGTCGGCTCGGCTCGGCCCGCCGCCCAGCCGAGCAGCCGTTCCACCGTGGCGGCCGGGAACTCCGACCCGTGGGCCGCGCCGGCCATCAGCACCGCCCGCTGGTCGCCGTCCAGCCGGTCCAGCCGGGCGTCGATCATGCGGCGGACCGCGTCCGGCACCCCGGCCGGGTCACCGTCCTCGCCGAACGCCCGGACGTAGGCTCGCGCGACGGCCGGATTGCCGCCGACCAGGGGCAGCAACTTCGCGGCCAGCGCCGCCGGCCGGCCGGCCCGGTCCAGCAGGTGCCGCAGCAGCCGACCGGTGTCGACGGCGCCCAGCGCGGGCAGCGGCACCCGGCGCCGCCGGCCGCCGGCCCCGGGCAGCAGGTCGGCCCAGCCCGTCCCGTGCGTGGCGAGCACGGCGAGGGGCAGGTGCCGCTCGCTCGCCGTGGCGAAGAGCCGGTGCAGGAACCGGCTCAGCGTCGGGGCGGCGCGGTCCAGGTCGTCCACCGCCACCACCACCGGCTGGCCGGCGGCCACGGCGAGAAGCACCTCCCGCCAGACCTCGGCACCGCGACCGGCCGCCCCCGCGTCCCGTGGCGCCGCGACGAACTCGACCAGCGCGTGCGCCGCCGCGCCGCACCGGACCGGTGGCAGCAGCCCGTCCAGCGCCGCGGCCAGCCGTCGGCGTGCGGTCGCGGCGGGGTCCGCGTCGCGGGCCCCGGCGAAGGCGCGGACCATGTCGGCCAGCGGCGCCAGGTCCCCCTCGGGGTACGGCGGGCACTGCGCCACGAACCAGCGGACCGGACGTCCGTCCACCGTCGACACCGTGCGGGCCAGCTCGTGCAGCAGCCGGCTGCGCCCGCTGCCGCTCGGCCCGACCAGGGAGATCCAGCGCGGCTGGCGGTCCCGCACCGCGCGCAGGATCTCGTCGCCGGCCGCGGCCAGCTCCCGCCGCCGGCCGACCAGCGGGCCCTGGTGGCGGGCCGGCGTCGGCCGGGCCACCCCGGTCACCCGCCAGACGTCCAGCGGCGACGCCTTGCCGGCCACCGCCATCGCCGCCAGCGGGCGCTGCTCGACCAGCCCGGCGGTGGCCCGACGGGTGGCCGCGCAGATCACCACACCGCCCGGTGGGGCGTACTCCTGGAGGCGGGCGGCGGTGGTGATCACCGCGCCGCTGGCGGTGCCGTGCGCGCCGTCCCGCGTGGCGGCCAGGTCGACCAGGACCTCGCCGGTGGCCACGCCGACCCGGACCCGCAGCCGGGTGCCGGCCGGTGCCCGCCGGTCCAGCGCATCCTGGATCTCCAGCCCGGCGCGCACCGCCCGGTACGCGTCGAACCCGTCGGAGCCGTGCGCGCCGAACAGCGCCATCACCGCGTCGCCGACGTACTTCTCCACCACGCCGTTCCACCGGCGCAGCACCCCCGCCACCGTGCCGAAGTACGCGCGTTGCAACTCCCGGACGTCCTCCGGGTCGAGCCGCTCCACCAGACCGGTCGAGCCGACGATGTCGGCGAAGAGCACCGTGACCGTACGTCTCTCCTCGGGCACCGGCCAGCGCGTGACGGTGGCGGCTTCCCGACTACCCACGATCGTGGTCATTGGCATCGCACCCACCCTTTCGCCCCGCCCGGTGCCTGACGACCTCCGGAGACTTTCACCACCGGATCGTCGGGGGATCTGTAGGACGACGTATGTCGACCACCCGCAACCTTTAGTCGCAATGTCGACGCGAGAGGTACCACTGGCACCCTGAGCCCGTAGAACGGTGCGGGGACCTGTGATTAGGCTGCGAGCCATGGGCAGCGATGTGGACACCGCACCGCTCGTCGGCCGTGGTGACACCCTGGCGGCGCTCCGGTCGGCACTGCTCGACGACGTCGCGGCCGGCCACACCGCGGCGGTCTTCCTCACCGGCGAGAGCGGGGTGGGCAAGACCCGGCTGCTGGCCGAGGTCAGCGACCGGCTGCGGGACGCGGGCGCGCTGGTGCTCACGGGTTCCTGCCTGGACATCGGCGACGCCTCGCCGCTGCATCCGTTGCGGCAGGCGCTGCGTCGCTTCGACGCCGAACTCACCGAGGCCCGTACCTCCTCGGCGGTGCGTGGCCTGCTCCAGGTCTTCGACGAGGAGACCCCGGGGCCGGACGGCGCGGGCGCGCTGCTGGAGCGGGTGTCCCGGGGGCTGCACGTGGTCGCCGGCGGCCGGCCGCTGGTCCTCGTCCTGGACGACCTCCAGTGGGTCGACCGCAGCACCCGGCAACTCCTGCTCTATCTGCTCGCCGGCCTCGGCGATCTCCAGCTCTCGGTGCTCGCCGCGATCCGGGCCGAGGCGTTGCAGGGCGCGCACCCGCTGCGCCGGGTGCTCACCGAGCTGCGCCGGCTACGGTCGGTGCGGGTGGTCGACCTGGCGCCGCTGGACCGCGCGGGCACCGACGGGCTGGCCGCCGCGATCGTCGGCGCGCCGCTGCCCCCGGACGCCGCCGACCAGATGTGGCAGCGCAGCGGCGGCAACCCGTTCGTCGTCGAGGAACTGGCCCGGGACCTGCGCGACGGCCGGGACGGCCTCTCCGACACGCTGCGCGAGGTGTTCCTGGCCCGGGTCGACGCGCTGCCGGAGCACGCGCACGCCGTGGTGCACGCGGTCGCCGCGGGTGTCGAGCCGGTGGAGCACTGGCTGCTGGCCCGGGTGGTGCCGTTGCCCGAGGCCGAGCTGATCGAGGCGGTGCGCGCCGCGGTGGCGCACCGGCTGCTGGTCGGCGCCGACGACGGCTACCGGTTGCGGCACCGGCTGGTCGCCGAGGTGCTGGCGCACGAGCTGCTGCCCGCCGAGCGCGCCGCGCTGCACCGTCGCTACGCCGAGACGCTCACCTCGGCCACCGCCGAGCTGCACCAGGCCCGCCTGGCCCACCATTGGCGGCTGGCCGGCGAACCGGGCCGGGCGCTGCCGGCCGCGATGGCCGCGGCCCGCGAGGCCGAGCGACTGCACGGGTACGCCGAGGCGCACCGGCACTGGTCGGCGGCGTTGCAGCTGGCCACCGCCCCGGCGGCGGTCCCGCCCGACCCCGCCCGGCCCGCCCCACCCGGGGTGGACCGCGTCGAGCTGCTGGAGCACGCCGCCGAATCGGCGCACCACTGCGGCGAGCACGTCCGGGCGTTGGCGCTGCTGGAGGAGCTGGCCGGCGATCCGGCCGGCCCCCGGGCCTGCGCCCTGCACATCCGCCGGGCCCGGTACCTGGCCGCCGCCGGCCGGTCCGCTCCGGCGGAGGCCGAGTACCGGCGGGCCCTGGCGGCGGTCGACTGCACGCCCGGCGAGCGGGCCAGCGCCGCCGCGCACCTGGCCGAGCTGCTGCTGCACCTGGGCCGGTACGCCGAGGCCGGCGACCAGGCGCGGGAGGCGCTCCAGCTCGCCGGCGAGGTGCCGGGCTCCACCTCGGCGGTGGTGCTGGCCAGCGCCGCGCTCGGCTTCAGCGAGGCATTCCTGGAGGACCCGGACGGCGGGCTGGCCGTCATGCGGCAGGCCCTGGAGACCGCCGAGCGGTCCGGCCGGCCGGAGGACGTGGCGTTCGCGTACCTGCACCTGGCCGAGCTGCTGACCGGGCCGCTGAACATCCTCGAGGAGGGCGTGGTGGTGGCCCGCCGCGGCGCGGAGCGGGTCGCCGAGCTGGGGCTCGGCCGCACGTGGGAGACCCGGCTGTTGGCCATCGCCACCAACGGGCTGTTCCGGGTCGGGCAGTGGGCCGAGGCGGAGAAGGTGGTCGCCGCCGCGCTGCGGCACCGGCCCTCCGGCGCGGACGCGGTGGAGCTGCTGCTCGCCCGCTGCCGGCTCTCCGTCGGGTACGGCGACATCGAGGCCTCCGACCGGGACCTGGAGGCGGTGGCCACGGTGCTCGCCGGCGGCGGTGCCCGGCACGTGCTGCCGATGCTCATCCTGCGGGCCGGGCTGGCCATGTGGCAGGGCCGGCACGACCTGGCCCGGCAGGCCGTTCAGCGGGGGCTGACCGAGAGCCGCTCCGACGATGTCATCGTGCTCGCCACGCTCGCCTGGCACGGGCTGCGGGCGGAGGCCGAGGCGTACGGGAGCCGGACCATCGCGGTGGATCCGACGGCGGTACGCCGGCTCCGTGAGGTGGTCGAACGGGTGGCCCGCAAGAGCGAGAAGGCCGGTGCCCCGGTGCGCTACGTCGCCGACGGCTTCCTGGCGCTGTGTGACGCCGAGATCAGCCGGCTCGACGACGGCCGGGGCGATCCGGAGCTGTGGGCCCGCTCGGCGACCGAGTGGGACCGGCGGAACCACCCGTACCCGGCGGCGTACTCGCGGCTGCGGCAGGCCGAGGCGCTGCTGGGCCGGCGCGTACGGGTGGCCACCGCGGGCAAGCTGCTGCGGCGGGCGCACCAGATGGCGCAGGGGCTGGGCGCGGTGCCACTGAGTTCGGAGATCCGGACGGTGGCCGGCCGGGCGCGGGTGACCCTGGAGGAGGGGCCGGCCGTCGTCCGTCCCGCGCCCCGGCCCCGGTCCGCGACGTCGGCAGCCGCACCGGCGGTGGACGAGTTGGCCGTGCTCACCGCCCGGGAACGGGAGGTGCTCGCCGCCGTCGCCGAGGGACTGACCAACCGGGAGATCGGCCAGCGGCTCTTCATCAGCGAACGGACCATCGGGGTGCACGTGTCGCACATCTTCGACAAGCTCCAGGTCCGGACCCGGGTGCAGGCCAGCGCGATCTTCCTGCGTAACCGTCCCGAGTGAGACGTACACAGGTCGCGGTGAATACGTAGTTCTACTGATCCGGCCGGCTCGCGCCGGCTGGCAGGCTGTCCAGCGTCGCCGGTGGCGCCGGCCGGCGCAACGCCACAGTGGAGGGAAGATGACCGAACCGGTCTGGGGTCCTGTGCACCAGGACATCGTCGGGCTGCTCGCCGACCACCCCGCCGACGTGCCGGCGGTCGTCGACCACCTCACCAAGCTTCAGGACCTGCTGGTCCGGCTGCCCCCGCTGGAGGAGAGCTGCCCCCTGGCGGACTTCAACAAGCTCTACCTGGTCATCACGAGCACGGTCCTCGACGGCCTGTACGACGACCGGTTCACCGACCCGGCGTTCCTGGCCCGCCTGGACGTGGAGTTCGCCGCCCGCTACTTCGACGCGTTGCGGCTCTGGACCGAGTCCAGCCCGAACACCCCGAGGGCGTGGTCGTGCCTGTTCAAGCGGATGCGCGGCCCGGACGCCCGGCCGCTGCCCTCGGCCGCCGCCGGGGTGAACGCGCACATCAACTACGACCTGCCGTTCGCGCTGGTGACCACGTTCGACAGCCTGGAGTCCGAGCCGGTCGACGGCACCGAACAGCACCGCGACTACCTGGAGATCAACAAGATCTTCGCCGAGCGGATCCCGGGGCTGCGCCGGGGCTACCTGGACCACTGGCAGCTCATGATCGACATGCTCAACGGCGACATCGACGACTGGTACCAGGGCGAACTGGTGGAATACACCCGGAACGTCGCCTGGCGCAACGCGCAGAAGATCTGGCGTTGCCGGCACGACCCGGAGGCCCGCGAGTGTGAGCGGCGGCGGCTGGACGACAACGCCGCGCGGTTCGGCCGGTTGCTGCTGTCGCCGCTCGGGGCGTTTCTCCAGTAGCCGGGGCCTGGCTGGGCGACCACGGCGGCACGTACTCCCTCACCACGACGCCGCGCCGTGGAACCCGGTCCGGTCCGCCCGCCAGGCACCGGAGATCCCACCGTGCCGCCCCGATGATCTCCACCGGTTGTCGGGTTCGGCCGGGCGGCGCCCGGGGGACCGCCTACGGTCGGTTCAGGGCCGAAAGGGATGCACATGGCGGAGGGACGGGACGGGGCGTCGCAGCCCCGGCGCCCGCGGGGGCGGCGCAACCAGGCGCAGGCCGCCGCGGCGGATCGTGCGCTGCGTGCCGCCCGCGACCCGGGGTACGGCGACCGCGCCGGCCGGGAGCCGGTCCAGATCCCCGCCTGCGTGGAGAGTCCGGTGCGACCGCGCGAGCCGGCCAGCAGGCTGAGCCGGTGGCTGTCCCAGCACCAGGTGCAGCCGGTCGGCCCGGAGACCCGGGAGCACCAGGCGGCCTCCCACGCCTGGTGGCAGGTGATGTGCCTGACCGGCGTCGACTACTTCTCCAGCCTCTCCTACGTGCCCGGTATCGCCGCGGTGGCGGCCGGGGCGCTCTCCCCGCTGGCCACCCTGCTGATCGTGGCGCTGACCCTGTTCGGGATGCTGCCCATGTACCGACGGGTGGCCGGGGAGAGCCCGCACGGCCAGGGCTCGGTGGCGATGCTGGAGCGGCTGCTGCCGTTCTGGCGGGGCAAGATCTTCGTACTGGTGCTGCTCGGCTTCGTGGCCACCTCGTGGATCGTCACGATCACGCTGTCGTCCGCGGACGCCACGGTGCACCTGCTGGAGAACCCGTACCTGCCGAATTCGTTCCCGCACGGCGGCACCGCCGCGGTGGTGGTGACCGGGGTGCTGCTGCTCATCCTCGGTGGCGTGTTCCTGATGGGGTTCCGGGAGGCGGTGCAGGTCGCCATCCCCCTCGTCGCGGTCTTCCTCGTGCTGAACGCGGTGATCGTGGTCGTCAGCCTGTCGCACATCATCGCCGACCCGACGGTGGTCAGTGGCTGGACGCAGCGGTTGACCACCACCGGCGGGGTCGGCGGCCTGGTTCGCACGTCCGTGCTGGCCTTCCCGCTGCTGGTGCTGGGGCTCTCCGGTTTCGAGACCGGGGTCAGCATGATGCCACTGATCAAGGGAAACGGCGTGGACGCCGAGGCGCGGCTGCGGGCACGGATCCGCAACACCCGCAAGCTGCTCGCGGCCGCGTCGCTGATCATGTCGGTCTACCTGATCGCCACCACGTTCGTCACCACGGTGCTGATCCCGCCCAAGGAGTTCCAGCCCGGCGGAGCCGCCAACGGGCGGGCGCTGGCCTGGGTGGCCCATGAGCACCTGGGCGAGGGGTTCGGCACGATCTACGACATCAGCAGCATCCTCATCCTCTGGTTCGCCGGCGCCTCGGCGATGGCCGGGCTGATCAACATCGTGCCCCGCTACCTGCCCGCGTACGGCATGGCGCCGGAGTGGGGGCGGGCCATCCGCCCGGTGGTGCTGGTCTACACGGCGATCAGCATCGCCATCACGGTCGCCTTCCGCGCCGACGTGAACGCCCAGGCCGGCGCGTACGCCACCGGGATCCTGGCGATGATGGTCTCCGGCTCGATCGCGGTGACCATCTCGGCGTACCGGGCGCGGCACCCGTTCGCCGGGCTCGGCTTCACGGTGCTCAGCCTGGTGCTGCTCTACGCCCTCACCGAGAACGTGATCGAGAAGCCGGACGGCATCGCCATCTCCGGCCTGTTCATCGCCGGCATCATCGCCGTCTCGCTGATCTCCCGGGTGTCCCGGACCACCGAGCTGCGCGCCGAGCGGATCGAGTTCGACGAGCCGGCCCGGCGGTTCGTCGCCGAGTCGGTCGCCCACGACGGCCAGCTCCACCTGATCGCGAACAAGCGGCAGAGCGGCGCGATCAAGGAGTACCGGTTCAAGGAGCGCGCGCAGCGCGGGATGAACCCCGTGCCGGGCGCCGCCGACGTGCTGTTCCTGGAGATCGACGTGAGCGATCCGTCGCAGTTCAGCCAGGTCCTGCGGGTGTACGGGGTGGAGGCCGGCGGGTACCGGATCCTGCGGGCCAGCAGCCCGGCCGCGCCGAACGCGATCGCCGCCATTCTGCTGGCCCTGCGTGACGCCACCGGGGTCCGCCCGCACTGCCACTTCGAGTGGTCAGAGGGGAATCCCATCGCGCACCTGTTGCGTTACCTGATCCTCGGCCGTGGCGACACGCCGCCGGTGGTCCGCGAGATCATCCGCAAGTCCGAGCCGGACCCCACCCGCCGCCCCGGCATTCACGTCGGCTGACCGGCGGGGCCTTGGCCCAGCCTCCTAGGACGGCCTGCGGGTGGTGACGAGGTACGGACGGTGACGACCCCGGGCACGACGAGGCCCGCGCCGCGGGGGAGCGGGCGCGGGCCGGCGGCGGCGTCTACTTCGACGGCTCGGGGAGGGCACAGTCCACCTTCGGGTTGGCGCCGATGTAGTTCAACGGACCGGCCACGATGGTGACCAGGATCGTGCCCGCCTCGGCGCAGTTCTTCTCGTCGTTGGTGTAGTACCCGCGCTGTCCGGCGGCGATCGCGCCGATGATGAGCCAGATGACGACCAGGACGCCTAGTATCGAGGTGCCGCGCATGGGTTGCCTCCACAGGGGTGTGGTGGTTTCGGGGTGAAGGCCAGGTACCCAGAACAGGGTCACCGTCAAACAGCGCCGCGACGCCGGCGCGGGCCGATTTCGACCATCACGGTCGGGTCAGTGTGGCGGGGACGGGTTCTCGGGCGGCACGCTCCGCACCGACGGCTACCCGGACTCGTATCTGGTTCCGGGCTTTCGATCCCGCCTGGCCGGCCCCGATCGCGCCGTGCCGGAAGGTTCGTCCCGGGCCGGTGCTGACGGTGTCAGCACCGGCCCGGGACGGGTTCAGGCGTTTCCGCCGGCGGCCGGGAGCACCGGCTCGGCGCCGGCCAGCACCTTCGCCTGCTGCGGCCAGGTCGCCAGGCCCGGCGCGGCGCGCAGGCCGGCCGCCTTGATGACCTCCCGCAGCGCCGCCTCGTCCAGCTCGGCGAGTTGGCGGTAGGTGCGGATGCCGGCGTCCTGGAGGCCGGCCGCCATCTTGGGCCCGATGCCCTGGATCTTCCGGAAGTCGTCGGCGGGCCCGTTGTCGGGCGTGGCGGGCTCCGCCGTGGCCACCGCGCCGTTCTCGACCGGGGTCCGTGGCACGGGGATGGTCGCGGGGGCGACCGGCTCAGCGGGAGCCGTGGCCGGCTCCACTTCGGCCGCAACGGGCTCCGTCACGGTGCTGGCCGGCTCGGGCTCGACGGTGGCGGGCTGCTCCGCCTCAGCCGGCTCGGCGGCGGCGTCCTCCGCCTCGGCCGCGTCGGCGGCGGGTTCGGCGTCGGCCGGCTCGGCCGCGTCGGCGGCCGGCGGGACGGTGGTCTCGGCGACCGGGGTGGCCTCCTCCCGAGCCGGGGCCGGCTCATCGATGACCGCAGCGGGTGGGGGAACCTCGTCAACGACCGTGGCGTGCCGTTCCTGGTCACCAGGGGCGCTCGCGGGGTCACCTTCCACGATGGGCGCCGCCTGGTCAGTGGTGGTGCGGCCGCCGGCCAGCACCCGCCAGATCACCAGGCCCGTCACCACAGTCAGGATCCCGACCAGCCATAGCGCGAAACTCGGCGACACGGCCAACCTCCTCCTCAGTATGTGAACGAAAGTCGCGAGAAAACTCGGGGCAGCTTCCCACACGCGGGTCGAGGACGACAGGGCGGTCCGCGGCTTTCGTCGCTGATGAGACGGACTCGTACCGGGAGGTGGCGGTCGGGTGACCGAGCGTGTGCCGCTGGTCGGGCTGAGGTGGGCGTCCCGGACCCTGGTGCCGTATGAGGGTTCCGGGACGCCCGGTCTCAGCCTTCCGCGCCCGGCCGGGCGTAGAAGGTCGCGTCGACGGCGTCCCAGCTGTAGAAACAGCCGGCGACGGCGTCCCGGGGGGAGCGCCAGGTCGGCAGGTACGGCGACGTGTGCGCCGACAGCCGCTCGTTGACCCGCTGGTAGAGCGGGTGGTTGCGGGCCCCGGCCGCCGCGTCCGGGTCGACGTCCGCGATTTCCATCAGGTGGACGCACAGGTCGTGCAGGCAGTACAGCGACCGGTGCCGGACGCCGGTCAGACTGGGCAGCTCGGTCGCGTCGGACTCGGCGAAGATCTGCGCCACCCGTCCCTCCGCGCCCGGCACGATCCGGCTGACGACCAACAGTCGACTCATCGGGACCCCTCTCGCCGGTGAACCCCCCGGGCTGGGGCGGGGGGCGTCGGACACCGTGTGGGAAGAGCCTGCCCGGCCGGCTGTCACCTCTCCGTCACCATTGGTGGCCGCCCGGTGACGGCGGTGAATACCCCGGCGCGCCACCAGGCCGCCGGGGCGTACGACGCCGCGCGCCGGGGCCGGTGGTGGGTGTCGTCGCTCAGCGGGGCGCGGTGGGGGCGGTGTGACCCCGTTGCGGGGCGGGAGCGCTCGATCCGGGGTGCGGGGCGGGGCGTTCGGGCCGCCGGGCCGGGTCGGGCGGCTGGCGCCGGGTGGCGCGCCGGATCGGGGCGAGGGTGTCGTCGAGCAGCGCGCACATCGCCGGGGACGGCTCCAGGCGTAGCTCGCGCAGCAGCATGTCGCGGTAGACGTAGAAGGCGTGCACCGCCTCGAACGCGTTGCCCTCGGCGAGGTGGATGCGGACCACCAGGCGGTGCGGGGTCTCCCGCAGCGGTTCGGCGGCCATCGCCTCCAGGGCCGCCTCGAGGGCCTCATCGTGCCGTCCGGCGGCGAGGTGGTTGCCGGCGAGCTGCTCCAGCATGTGCAGCCGTAGCTGGCGCAGGCGTTCGCGTTCCAGCAGCACCCAGTCCTCGTACCAGCCGGGGAGCAGGTCGTGCCGGCCGGCGTTGCCGGCGGCGGGCGGCAGCTCGCCGGCCCGGACCCGGGCGGCGACGTCGACCAGCTCGTCGACGTCGAGGTGGACGGTGTCGCCGAGCCGTACGGCGTCGCCGTCGGTGAGCAGGGGGCAGCACGGGTCCTGCCGCAGCCGCCACAGGGCGGTGCGCAGCGAGGACAGTGCCCGCTCCTCGGACGCCTCGGGCCAGAGCAGTCCGGCCAGGTGGCTGCGGGTGGCGGCCGGGCGCAGTCCGATCAGGGCGATGACCCGTTGCAGCCCACGGGGCACCACCACCGGCGTGTCGCCGTGGAGCAGCCGGAAGCCGCCGAGCAGGTGCAGCGACACCCGGGGTGTGGACGGGTCCCCGGCTGTCGGCATCCTTGATCCACCGGTCACGGGCGCAACCCCCCTGCACCGGAACCCTCGTCCCGGCCGTTCCTCTTGCCCGGCGCGGCAGCCCCCGCGACCGCGGTGTCGGAACGGCTCCGCCGCTGCGGCGGACGACGCTTTTCGCCAGGCTGACCGGAACGGAGGCTATCAATCAAAGTTACGCTGAGTCAACAGGGCGTCGCCTAGGCGACCAGCCGCAGTGGTCCAGCGATACCGATGTTGAACTGCGAAGAAGTGTCGTCATGAATCGATATCAGATGATCTTCGCATAGCTCGGGCACAGGTTCCGTCAACGCAGCGTCACCAAAATCCGATTTGGAAGGCCGCTGGGTGACGCCGCGTTGACGGTGTCGGCGGCACGGTGGCGGAAGTCGTCCGGCGCGACCGGTGGCACCCGCCCACCGGAGCGCGCCCCAGGGGAGGCAGTCCATGGACCGTTCGCTCATCGTCGCCAAGGTGGTGCCGACCGCCGAGGATCGGGTTGCCGAGATCTTCGCCGAGTCCGACGCGACCGAACTGCCTGGCCTGGTCGGCGTCCGGCACCGGTCGCTCTACCGGCTGCACGACCTCTACGTCCATCTGTTGGAGACGGAACTACCGGCGCAGGGCGCGGTGGAGCACGCCCGTGGGCATCCCGAGTTCGTCCGGGTCAGCGAGCGGCTGCGGCCGTACATCTCACCGTACCTGCCGACGTGGCGCTCGCCCCGGGACGCCATGGCCCACTGTTTCTACCGGTACGACGCCCAGGGGCGGCGGCCGTGACCACCACCGCGCCCCGCGACGAGCAGCTCTGGTCGCGCTGCGACGGGTGCGCCTCGCTGCTGTACCGCAAGCGGCTGCGCCGCAACCTCGATGTCTGTCCAGAGTGTGGGACGCACACCCGGCTGGACGCGCCCGACCGGGTGGCCCAACTGGTCGACCCGGACTCGTTCACCCCGCTGTCGGACCGGGCGGCCCGGGTCGACCCGATCGGTTTCGTCGACGCCCTGCCGTACCCGCACCGGCTCAGCGCCGCCCGGGCCGGCACGGGGCTGGACGAGGCGGTGCTCTGCGGTACGGCCCGCATCGGCGGTCAGCCGGTGGCCCTGGCGGTGATGGACTTCCGCTTCCTGGGCGGCAGCCTGGGCTGCGCGGTCGGTGAGCTGATCACGGCCACCGCCGAGCGGGCGCTGGCCGACGAGGTGCCGCTGGTGCTGGTCACCGCCTCCGGCGGGGCCCGCATGCAGGAGGGTGCGCTGTCGCTGATGCAGATGGCCACGGTCAGCCAGGCCGTCGCCGGGCTGCGCGAGGCCGGCCTGCTCACCGTCAGCGTGATCACCGACCCGACGTACGGTGGGGTGGCGGCGTCCTTCGCCACCAACACCGACGTGGTGCTCGCCGAGAGCGGGGCCCGAATGGGCTTCGCCGGCCCCCGGGTGATCCGGCAGGTCACCGGCGCCACGCTGCCCGAGGGCTTTCAGACCGCCGAGTTCCTGCTCCGGCACGGGCAGGTCGACATGGTGGTGCCCCGGCACGCGTTGCGCGGCCGGCTGACCGCGCTGCTCGCCGCCGCGCGGTCCGCCCGCCGGGTCGCCCGGCGTCCGCCCGTACCCCGGCAGGAGCCGGCGCCGCGACCGGCGAACGGGACCGACGCGGCCGGGCCCGCGACGGCGGCCGGCGGCCCCGAGCGCGACGCCTGGGCGACGGTACGCCGGGCCCGGCACCCCGGCCGACCCACCACTCTGGACTACCTGGAGACGGCGTTCGACGGCTTCGTCGAGCTGCACGGTGACCGGTTGGCCGCGGACTGCCCGGCGGTCGTCGGCGGGGTGGCCCGGCTCGACGGCCGGCCGGTGATGGTGATCGGCCACCAGAAGGGGCACACCACCGCGGAGCTGGTGGCGCACAACTTCGGCATGGCCAGTCCGGCCGGGCACCGCAAGGCGCTGCGGTTGATGCGCCTCGCCGCCCGGCTCGGCCTGCCGGTGGTGACCCTGGTGGACACGCCCGGCGCCGACCCCGGCGTGAGCGCGGAGCAACAGGGGCAGGCGGCGGCGATCGCGGAGAACATCCTCGCGCTGAGCACGCTGCCCACGCCGGTCGTCGCGGTGGTCACGGGGGAGGGTGGCAGCGGCGGGGCGCTCGCCCTCGCGGTCGCCGACCGGGTGCTGATGCTGGAGAACGCCGTCTACTCGGTGATCAGCCCGGAGGGCTGCGCCGCCATCCTCTGGCCGGACAGCTCCGCCGCGCCGCAGGCCGCCCGCGCGCTGCGGCTCACCGCCACCGACCTGTGCCGGCTCGGCGTGGTCGACGAGGTGGTGCCCGAACCGCGGGCGGCCGCGCACGACGACCCGGCCGGCGCCGCCGAACTGCTGGCCCGGGCGGTGGCGGCGAACCTCGCCCCGCTGCTCGACGTGCCGGCCGCCACGCTGGTCCGTCGCCGCCGGCACCGCTTCCGCCGCTACGGCGCGGCCCGCACCACCGGGGTTTCGCGATGAGTGCCGGGGGCCACTCCGACGAGGTGCTGGACGGGCTGCGGCGGCACGCGCGCAAACTCGTCGCCGACCTGCGCGGCCCGCTCCGTCGGGTCCGGCTGCGCAGCGGCGAGACGGTGCTGGAGGTGGAGTGGCACGACCCGGCCGAGGCGGTTGCCGTGCCGCGTACCGATCCGGTGCCGGGTGCCGGGCCGGTCGCGGAAACGGTGCCCGGCCCGGACCGGCTGGCCGTGCGGGCACCCGTGGTGGGCACCTTCTACCGGGCGCCGGAACCCGGTGCCGCGCCCTTCGTGGCCGTCGGCGACCCGGTCCGGCCCGGTCAGGTGGTCGGCATCGTCGAGGCGATGAAGTTGATGAACGAGGTGACCGCCGGCCAGGCGGGACGGGTGGTCGAGGTGTTGGTGGAGGACGGCAAACCCGTCGAGTACGACCAGCCGTTGCTCGCCCTGGAACCGCTCGCCGGTCAGGGGGACTGATGTTCGAGAAGGTGCTGATCGCCAACCGGGGCGAGATTGCGCTGCGGGTGCTGCGGGCCTGCCGGGAACTGGGCATCCGTACGGTGGTGGTGCACTCCAGCGCCGACACCCACTCGCTGCCGGTACGGCTGGCCGACGAGACCGTCCGGATCGGACCGGCGGCCAGCCGGCAGAGCTACCTCAACGCGGCCGCGATCGTCGAGGCCGCCCGGCAGACCGGCGCGCAGGCGGTGCATCCCGGCTACGGCTTTCTCTCCGAGGACGCCGACTTCGCCGAGATCTGCGCCGAGAACGGTCTCACCTTCGTCGGCCCGCCGCCACAGGTGATGTCCGCCCTGGCCGACAAGTCGACGGCGCGGGCGTTGATGCGCAGGGCCGGGCTGCCGTTGCCGCCGGGCAGTGTGGAGACCCAGCCGACGGCCGCCGACGCGCTCGACGTGGCCGCCGAGGTGGGATACCCGGTGATCATCAAGGCGGCGGCGGGTGGGGGCGGGCGCGGGATGACGGTGGTTCGTTCCGCCGCCGAGCTGCCCCGCGCGTACGCCCGCACCCGCGCCGCCGCCCAGGTCGCCTTCGGCGACGACCGGGTGTACGTCGAGCGGTACCTGGCCGACGCCCGGCACGTCGAGGTGCAGGTGCTCTGCGACAACCACGGCAACGGGGTGCACCTGGGCACCCGGGACTGCTCGGTGCAGCGCCGCCACCAGAAGCTGATCGAGGAGGCGCCGGCCCCGGCGCTGCGCCGGTCCACCCTGGACGGCCTCGCCGAGACGGCGTTGCGCGGCGCGCTGTCGGTCGGCTTCACCGGCGCCGGGACCGTCGAGTTCCTCGTCGACGAGGCGGAACGGTGCCACTTCCTGGAGATCAACTGCCGGATCCAGGTCGAGCATCCGGTCACCGAGATGGTCACCGGCGTGGACCTGGTCCACGAGCAGCTGCACGTCGCCGCCGGTACGCCGCTGCGCTGGCGGCAGGAGGAGATCCAGCTCCGGGGCGTGGCGGTGGAGTGCCGGGTCAACGTGGAGGACCCGGACCGGGGCTTCGCGCCCGCCCCCGGGCGGCTCGACCGGTTCCGCCCGCCGGGCGGCCCGTTCACCCGGGTCGACACCCACGGCCACGCCGGCTACCTGGTCAGCCCGCACTACGACTCGCTGCTGGCCAAGGTGGCCGTGTGGGCGCCGGACCGGGCGGGCGCGCTCGACCGCCTCGACCGCGCGCTCGGCGAGTTCGAGGTGGCCGGTCCGGGTGTCCGTACCACCATTCCGTTCGTCCGGCGGGTGCTGCGCGACGCCGCCTTCCGCGCCGGGCGTCACACCACCGGCCTGGTCGACCGGCTGCTCACCGCCGGTGCCGACGCCGCCGGCTCCGGCGCTGCCGGACCCGCGACGAGCGCTGGTCCGGTACCCGGCCAGGCCGAGCCGGCCGCCGGGGAGGCTGCCACGCCGGCCGTCGCCCGCCCGGCGGCGGCCGCCGCGCCCACCGCCGGCCCGGCCGACCGTACCCCTGTCACCGCCGCGCCCGGCGCGGCCGCAAGGAGGACCCGATGACCGTCGCTTCCGACCGACCGTACGCCACGGAGATCACCGACATCCTGGTCACGCACTGCGGCCTGGACGCCGACGCCGCCGCGCGCACCCCGGCCGCGAGCCTGGAGGAACTGGGCATGGACTCCCTCGCCCTGCTCGAACTGTCCGCCGTCGTCGCCGACCGGTGGCGGGTCCGGATCCCCGAGCAGGCCGCGCAGCTCAGCATCGCCGGCGTCGCCGACCTGGTGGCCCGCAAGGTCGATCCGCCCGGGCACACCGAGAACGCGATCGACATCGCCGCCCCGCTGCCGCTGGTCTGGGAGGTCACCAACGACGTCGCCCGGTGGACCGAGCTGTTCACCGAGTACGCCGTGGTCGACATCCTCGACCGGACCGGCGACACGGTGCGGTTCCGGCTCACCATGCACCCCGACGAGAACGGGGTGTCGTGGAGCTGGGTCAGCGAACGTACCGCCGACCCGGCCACCCGGCAGGTGCACGCCCACCGGGTGGAGACCGGCCCGTTCGAGTACATGCACATCCACTGGCGCTACGACGAGGTCCCCGGCGGCACCCGGATGAGCTGGGTGCAGGACTTCGCCATGAAGCCGGACGCGCCGGTCGACAACGCCGGCATGACCGACCGGATCAACACCAACAGCAAGGTTCAGCTCGCGGTCATCAAGGAGCGCGTCGAGCGGCGGGCCGCCGCGTCGACCGGGAACGGGGGCCGGGATGCCTGAGACCACCACCGCCCCGATCTGCGCCCGGGACGTACCCGCCGACCGGCGACGCGGCGGCGAGCTGCGGGTGCTGCTCGGCCCGCGCACGGTCGGCAGCACCTCCGGCTTCATGGGCGTGGCCGCGCTGAACCCGGGGGAGCGGATCGCCGAGCACTACCACCCCTACAGCGAGGAGTTCCTCTACGTGGCGCGCGGCGCGATCACCGTCGACCTGGACGACCGGCCGGTGCCGCTGGCCGCCGGGGAGGCGCTGTTCGTGCCGAAGGACGTCCGGCACCGGCTGCGCAACACCGGTGACGAACCGGCCGAGGTGGTGTTCCACCTGGGTCCGCTCGCCCCCCGTCCGGAGCTGGGTCACGTCGACACCGAGGTCGCTCCGCCGCCCCGGGAATCGTCGTGATCGGCCGGCGTACGGTGGTGACCGGCGTCGGCGTCGTCGCACCGGGCGGCGCCACCCGGGACCGGTTCTGGAAGGCCGTCACGGAGGGGCGCACCGCGACCCGGCGGATCACCTTCTTCGACCCGTCGCCGTTCCGCTCCCAGATCGCCGCCGAGTGCGACTTCGACCCGGACGCCGCCGGCATCACCCTCGCGGAACGGCAGCGCGCCGACCGGTACGTGCAGTTCGCGCTCGCCTGCTCCGCCGAGGCGCTCGCCGACAGCGGCCTCACCCTCACCGACGCCGAACGGGACCGGACCGGGGTGGTGCTCGGCACCGCGGTCGGCGGCACCATGGCGCTGGAGAAGGAGTACGTCCGGGTCAGCGACTCCGGCCGGCACTGGCTGGTCGACCACACCCTCGGCGGGCCGTACCTGTACCAGGCGCTGGTCCCCAGCAGCCTGGCCGCGGACGTGGCCTGCCGGCACGGCCTGCACGGCCCGGCCCAGGTGGTCTCCACCGGCTGCACCTCCGGCATCGACGCCATCGGGTACGCCCACCAGCTCGTCGTCGACGGTGAGGCGGACGTGGTGCTCGCCGGCGCCGCCGACTCGCCGATCTCCCCGGTCACCGTCGCCTCCTTCGACGCCATCCAGGCCACCAGCCCGGACAACGACGACCCGGAGCACGCGTCCCGGCCGTTCGACGCCGACCGGCACGGCTTCGTGCTCGCCGAGGGGGCGGCCGTGCTGGTGCTGGAGGAGGCCGAGCACGCCCGCCGCCGGGGTGCCCACGTCTACTGCGAGGTGGCCGGCTACGCCAGCCGCAGCAACGGCTTCCACATGACCGGGCTGCGTCCCGACGGGGTGGAGATGGCCCTGGCCATCAGCGACGCGCTGCGGCAGGCCCGGCTCGCCCCGTCGGCCGTGTCGTACGTCAGCGCGCACGGCTCCGGCACCCGGCAGAACGACCGGCACGAGACCGCCGCGTTCAAGCGGGCGCTCGGCCCGACCGCGTACCGGGTGCCGATCAGCTCGATCAAGTCGATGGTCGGGCACTCGCTCGGCGCGATCGGCTCGATCGAGATGGCCGCCTGCGCGCTCGCCATCGAGTACGGGGTGGTGCCGCCCACCGCGAACTGGACCACCCGTGACCCCGAGTGCGACCTGGACTACGTGCCCAACGAGGCGCGGGAGGTGCCGGTGGACGTGGCCCTGTCGGTCGGCAGCGGCTTCGGCGGCTTCCAGTCCGCGATGATCTTCCGCCGGCTGGCGGTGGCCCGATGACGACGCGGGCGGTGGTGACCGGGATCGGGGTGGTGGCGCCCACCGGGGTCGGCGCCGACGCGCACTGGGCCGCCGTGCTGGCCGGCACCCGGCGTACCGGGCCGATCACCCTCTTCGACCCGGCCGGCTATCCCACCCGGATTGCCGGGGAGGTACCCGACTTCGACTCCGCCGGGTACGCCGACACCCGGCAGCGGGTGCAGACCGACCGGTGGACCCATCTCGGGTTCGCCGCGACCCGGCTGGCCCTGGCCGACGCCGGCCTGCCGGAGCGGGCCCCCGACCCGTACCGGTGGGCGGTCACCCTGGCCAGTTCCTCCGGCGGCAACCTGTTCGGCCAGCGGGAGCTGCAACGGCTCTGGGGCGGCCCGACCCGGACGGTCGGGGCGTACCAGTCGATCGCCTGGTTCTACGCGGCCAGCGTCGGGCAGCTCTCGATCCACCACCAGCTCAAGGGGCCGTGCGGGGTGACCGTCTCCGAGGCGGCGGGCGGGCTGGACAGCCTCGCCCACGCGGTGCGGACCGTCCGCCGGGGCACCCCGCTGGTGATCGCCGGGGCGACCGAGTGTCCACTCAGCCCGTACGCGCTGGCCTGCCAGCTCCGCTCGGGGCTGCTCAGCGACACCGCCGACCCGGAGCGGGCGTACCGGCCGTTCGACGTCGGCGCCGGCGGCTACGTACCGGCCGAGGGCGGCGCCGTCTTCGTGGTGGAGGAGTTGGGTCACGCGCTGGACCGGGGTGCCCGGATCTACGGCGAGATCACCGGCTGGGCGGCCACCCACGACGCCGCGCCCACCGATCCCGTCGCCGGCCCGGACCCGGCCCACTACGCCCGCGCGCTGCGGCTGGCCCTGGACCGCGCCGGCGTACGCCCGCACGACGTGGACGTGATCTGGCCGGACGCGCTCGGCGTGCCCGCGTACGACCGGGCGGAGGCGGCGGCCCTGCGCGCCGTGTTCGGCGAGCGCACCCCGCCGGTCACCACCCAGAAGCCGCTCACCGGGCGGGCCCATCAGGGCGGATCGGCGTTGGACGCGGCGACCGCGCTGCTCGCCTTCCACCACAACCTGCTGCCCGCCTCCGCCGGCCCGGAGCGGCCCGCCGAGGGGTGCGAGCTGACCTTCCTGCGGTCGCCCCGCCCGCCGCGCAGCCGGATCGCGCTGGTCGGGGCGCGTGGTTTCGACGGCTTCAACAGCGCGCTGGTGCTGCGCGGCGCCGCGCCGCCCCCGCCGCCGGAATAGCGTCTCGGGCGCTCAGGTGTCGTATTCGCCGCTGTCCCAGGGCTCGGTGAAGGCCATGTAGTTGCCCGGGTGCAGCTCCACCCACCAGCTGTCGTCCTCGTCCTCGTCCTCGGGCGGGCGGGGGAGCAGGCCGAAGGTGGTGTCGAACCGCTGCACCGCGAACGGCGCCACCTCGATCCGGTCGAACGTCACCGGCCCCAGCTCCGCCAGCCGCGCCTCGTACGTCCGTCGACGGGCGTCGCGGTCCATCAGGTGGCGCGGGCCGAACGCGTCGATCGCGGCGTCGAGCAGCCGACCCGAGGCGTCGAAGAGGTAGCGGGCGACGAACTCGGCGCCCCCGCCGGTCTCCGGGTCGCCGGGCTCGAACGGTGTGGTGAGGAAGAACTGCCGGCCGTCGGCGGTGTGCCCCACGTGTTCGGCGTGGTAGTCGTCGTGGTCGATCGCGATGAGCCGCGGCGGCCCGTCGGTCATCGGTGCCCTCCCTGCTGCCGCCGGGCCGGTGCCGACGGGCGTGTGGAGGATACCGACCCCCACCGACGCCGTGGCCGGCGTCGCCCGATGGGTGGATCGGCGGGCTGTGCCCGCTCGCCCCGGCCCCGGACCGGCTGCCGGTGCGGGCGCGCGTGGGCGCGCGGCGACCCGCCCCCAGCGGGGTCGTGCGCCGGCGCACGCGCCCGATACTGCCTGTCCGATCGAGCCTCGGCAATCCGCCCAGCCGCTTTTATTGATCTAGCCATTTGCATGTAGCAATGCGATAAACGGCTGTCGTAGGGTTCCGTCAGCACCCCGGAGAACGTATCTGTTGGGCGTATTTCGCCCACTTTGACGCTGGGCGGTGGGCGATCATGACTGTGCATCCCGTAGCGGGAGATCCTTCGGCGGCGACGGTGGGCTGGGTGGACGACATCCTGTTCACCGGACATCCCAGTGACATATGTCTACGCCTGCCGGAGCCGGTCGACAAGGGCACCCTGCGCCGCCTGGTGGGCGAGGCGCAGACCCGGCTGGCCGAGGCCGGACTGCGTCGCGGGGGCGCCGCCGCGCTGCGCCTGCCGCCGTCGCTGGCGTACGTGGTGAACCTGCTCGCCACCTGGCGCAGCGGCGCCCAGGCCGTCCTGCTGGACCACCGGCTCACCGACCACGAGGTCGACCGGGCGCTGCGCCGGCTCACCCCGCAGGTGGTGGTCGCCCCGGTCCGGACCGGCGGGGGCGCGCTGCGGGTCTTCGTCGACGTCACCGAGGGGATCACGCCCTGGTCCGACCGGCCGGCCGGCAGCCCGCACGCGGTCATCCAGCTCAGCTCCGGCTCCACCGGGCCGTCCAAGGTGATCGGCCGGACCGCCGAGGACCTGGTCGGCGAGGTACGCCGCTACACCCGGATCGACGGGGTGGCGCTGCCCGGCGAGCGGATCATCCTGCTGCCCTCCATGGTGCACGTGCTCGGCCTGGTCGGCGGCCTCCTCTACGGGCTGCACGCCGGCGTCGAACTGTGCCCGCCGGAGCGGCTCGGCGGCGACGCGATCCTCGCCGCCGTCGCCGCCCAGGACAGCCCGGCCACCGTGCTCGGCGTGCCGTTCCACATCGGGCTGCTCGCCTCCACCACCCCACCCGGGAGGTTGCCGCAGCTCAAACGGATGACCACCGGCGGCGAACTGGTCCCGGCCGCCGTCGCCCGGGCCTTCACCGACCGCTACGGCGTCCCGCTCGGCAACATGTACGGGATGACCGAGGTCGGGGTGATCGGCACCGACCTGTACGGGGCGCACCGCCCCGCCATCGCCCCCGCCCCCGGCATCCTGGTCCGCGAACGGGGCGGCGAGTTGCAGGTGAGCTGCCCGGCGTCCCCGTACGTCGGGCTCGCCGACCCGACCCGCTGGTCCGACGGCTGGCTGCACACTCGCGACGCCGGCGTCGTCGACCCGGACACCGGGCTGGTCACCGTGCGGGGCCGACTCGACTCGCAGGTGTCGGTCGGCGGCATGAAGGTGGACCTGACCGAGGTGGAGACCACCGTGGCCGAACTGCCCGGGGTGGGCGCGGCGGTGGTGGTCTGGGACGACGGCATCACCGCGTACGTGCAGCCGGACGGGCCACTGTCCGAGGAGACCCTGGACAAGCTGCTCGCCGAGCGCCTCGCCGGCTACAAACGGCCGCGCACCCTGCACCTGCTCGACCAGTTGCCGCGCACCACCACCGGCAAGCTGGTCCGCTCCGCCTCGGCGTTGCGGGACGCGGCGTCATGACCGGTCCGCTACGCGAGGACGACGTCGACCGCCCCGGCCGCCCCGGCGACCGCCACCGCGAGGACCAGGCCGTCGCCGGCCGGCGGGTGGCCGACCCGTACGCCGGGACAGCCGGGCACCGGGCGCAGCAGCTCGCCCGGGCCGTCGGGGGCGGGCATCCGGCGGCGCAACCCGCCGTCGCGCAGCCCCGTGCCGAGCGCCTTGCCGACCGCCTCCTTCGCCGTCCACAGGCGCAGGAAGTCCAGGTCCCGGCCGGTTTCCGCCCGGCTGCGCAGCCAGGCCGTCTCGTCGGGGTCGTACCAGCGGCCGGCCAGCGGCGCGGCGGGCAGCGGACGACGCCGCTCGACGTCCACCCCGACCGGTCCGCCCGTCCGGGCGGCGACCACGACCAGCCCGTCGGCGTGGCTGACGCTCACCGACAGCGTCCGCCCGTCGCCGGCGTACACCTCCGGGCGCCCGCCGGCTGCCCGGCGTACCCCGAGCTCCGCCTCGGACCGGTCGAGCAGCGCGCCACCCGCGCGCCGCAGCAGCCGCCGCGCCAACTCCGGCCGATCGCCGGCGGTACGGCCGATCCACACGTACACGGTGTCCCGACCGGGCACCGGTAGCTGGCTCACGGAAAGAGGTTAACGCCATGCGAGACGAGGTCCGCACCTTCGTCATCGAGCAGCTCTCCGACATGAACTACGACGTCGACGACATCGACGACGACACCACCCTCGGCCCGTCCGGCGTCGATCTCGAGTCGCTGGCCCTGGCCGACCTCGCCGTCCGGGTCGAGGACCGCTACGGCCTGAAGTTCGCCGACGACGAGTCGGAGCGGCTGGCCCTGATGACGGTCGGCGAGTTCACCACGATGGTCGCGGGCCGGGCGGCCGGCGCGAAGAGCGACGCGGCCTGATGTCCGGTCAGCCCGACCTGGGGCGAGCTGACCTGGTGAGCATGCTCGCCGAACTGACCGCCAAACCCGTCGACCAGGTGGCGGACCGGATCGGCTCGATGGAGCTGGCCTGGCTCGTGCACCTCGTCGAGCAACGATACGACCGCCGGTTGGAGCTGACCGACGACCAGCTCGCCGGCATCCGTACCGTCGACGACGCGTTGGCGGTGTTCCACACCTCGCTGACCGCCGCCGATGGCTGAGCGGGAGCCCGTACGGATCACCGGCGTCCACGCGCTCAGCGCCTTCGGCCGGGGCGCCGACGCGCTGCTCGCCGGCGTGCTCGCCGGCACCCCGGCGTTCGCGCCGGTACGCCGGTTCGACACCGCCGGCCGCCGGGTCACCGTGGCGGCCACCCTGCCCGAGGTCGGTTCGCTGGCCGACGAGCTGGCCGACGCGGTCGACACCGCCTGCCGGGCGGCCGGCCTGGACGGGAGGCGGCGCGCGGAGGCGGCGCTGTTCCTCGCCACCCACGGCGGGCCGGTCTCGCTGCCCGGCGGCGGTCCGGAGGCGCCGGCGCTCGCGGGTCACCTGGCCAGGGGCGGCGGGCTGGCCGACCGGACCCGGGTCTACACCACCGCGTGCGTGTCGGCGAGCACCGCGGTGGCCGACGCGGCGACCCTGATCGGCCGGGGCGACCTGGACCGGGTCGTCGTCGCGGCCGGCTACCTGGTCGAGCCGGACCAGTACGCGCTCTTCGACGCCGGCCGGGCGTTCGCCGCCGACGGGGCGGTCCGCCCGTTCAGCGCCGGACGGCAGGGGCTGCTGCTCGGTGACGGGGTGGTCGCGGTGGTGCTGGAGTCCGCCACCGCCGCCGCCCGGCGGGGCGCCCCGGCGCTGGCCGAGGTGTCCGGGTGGGGTCGGGCCGGGGACGCGTACCACCCCTGCCAGCCCGACCCGGCGGGTGCTGGGCTGGCCCGGGCGGTCGAGGCGGCGCTGCGCCGGGCCGGGCTGCCGGCCGGGGCGGTCGGCTACGTGAACGCCAACGCCACCGGCACCCCGTACAGCGACGCCTCGGAGGCGGCGGCGCTGCGGCGGGTGTTCGGCGATCTGGCGGGCCGGATCCCGGTCAGCTCCACCAAGTCGACGCACGGGCACGCCCTCGAAGCGTCCGGCCTGCTCGAACTGGTGGTCACCGTGCTGGCGCTGCGGCACGGCGTGTTGCCCGTCAACGCCGGCTACCTGGCCCGAGACGAAGCCTGCCCCCTCAACATCATCACCCCCACCCCCACCCCCACCCCCCACCCCACCCCTCACGCCCTAACCCTCAACGCCGCCTTCGGCGGTGCCAACACCGCCCTCCTGGTCGGTGCCCCGTGACCCCCGACGCCCCGCGATCTTGCACTTCGGGTCGCGTTGAGCCGGACAAAAACCGCGTATCGGCGACACAGCCTGCAAGATCGCGGGGAGGGGTGGTGGTGCTTGCCGAGGGGCGGTGGGGGGTGGTGGGGGATGGGGAGGGGGATGGGGAGGGGGAGCCGGCGGGGGTGGCGGGGTTTGTGTATTCGGGGTTCGCGCCGGTGGTGGTGGCGGTGGCGGAGCGGTGCCTCACCCAGCACCACGGGGCGGGGCCGCTGCCCCCGGGCAACCGGACGGCGGTGGTGCTGGTCAGCGCGAGCGGCGACCGGGCCAGCGCGGAGCACGTCCGGGCCACCGTCGCCGGCGGCGGCCGGATCGGGCCGTTGTTCTTCTTCCAGTCCGTGCCGAACAGCGTCGCCGGGCACGTGGCGGCGCGCTGGGGACTGGACGGGCCGGTGGTCTGCCTGAGCCCGACCGGCGATCCGCGGGCCGAGGGCACGGCCGAGGCCGAACTGCTGCTGTACGACGGCGACGCCGACGAGGCGTTGCTGATCCTTGTCGAACAGGCACCCGACGGGACGCCCACCGAGGCGGTCGCGGTGCTGCTGGGGGAGGGAACAGGTCAATGAGGACGAAGGGACTACGCGGAGCGCTGGCCGCCGACACCGAGCTGGGCGCCGGAAACGTGCTCGCCCGGGTCCTGGCGCACGGCGCCGACCCGGACGGGCCCGGGCTCACCTTCGACACGGCGGTCGACGGCCACCCGGCCGAGCACCCGCTGACCCTGGGCCTGCTCGACGAGCGGGTCGCCGCCCGGGCCGCCTGGCTGCACGAGCGCGGGGTGAAACCGCGAGACCCGGTCGCCGTCTGGGCCGGCACGGCCGCCGACATGGTGCTGTCGTTCCTGGCGCTGACCCGGCTCGGCGCCATCCCCGCGCTGATGAACGGCAAGCTGCGTCCGGAGATCGCCGCCGAGTACATCCGCCGGCTGCGGGCCGCCGGGGTGCTCGCCGACGCCGACCACGCCGCGGCCCTCCACGGGTACGACCTGGGCGCGCCGCTGCTCGGCCAGCCCGCCGAGGCCGGCACCGGCGACCCGGCCGCCGCCCCGGACCACTACCGGCACCACCCGGACGACCCGATCGTCATCACCCACACCTCCGGCACCACCGGCGTGCCGAAGGCAGTGCTGCACTCGCACGCCAGCCTCTTCGCCGCCACCCGGCACCTGCTGTCCATGCCGCAGGCGCAGGGCACCAGCCGGATCCTCAACGCGCTGCCCGCCCCGCACACCGCGACGGTGCTGATGGTCAACCAGGCGCTCGGCAACCGGGCGGAGATGTTCCTCCTCTCCGAGCAGGGCGGCGAACGGGTGCTCGACGCGATCCAGCGCTGGCGGCCGGACGGGGTGTTCGGGTTCTCCGTCACCTGGGCGGAGCTGGCCCGCTTCGACCTGTCCGCTTACGACCTGGACTCGGTGCGGCTGTGGTTCAACACCGGCGACTGCTCACACGAGCCGCACGTGCGCCGGCTGGTCAAGGTCGGCTCGCGGGACGTGATGACCCGCGACGGGGTGACCCGGGTGCCCGGCTCGGTCTTCATCGACGGGCTCGGCTCCAGCGAGATGGGGCACTCGATGTTCCACATCACCCACACCGCCGACACCGACCAGTACGGCCGCTGCGTCGGCCGCCCGTACCGGTTCACCAGGGTGGCCGTCCTCGACGAGCGGGGCGAGCGGGTGCCGCCCGGCCAGGTCGGCTGGCTCGGCATCGACTCGCCGTCGCTGTTCCGCGGCTACTGGAACGACTCGGTCACCACGTACCGGTTCCGGCTGCGCGGCTGGTATCTCACCGGCGACCTGGTCTACGCCGACGCCGACGGCCGCTACTACCACCTGGACCGGGCGGTCGACTCGGTGGAGGTCGGCGACGGGAGGCGCTTCTTCACCGCACTGTCCGAGGAGCGGATCCTCGCCGCCTGCCCCGACGTCACCGACTGCACGGTGGTCATCGTCAAGGAGGGCGGCACCCCGTCGCCGGTCGACCGGGCCGGCGCCGAGAGCGTCGTCACCGACGTGCTGCTGGAACTGGCCGCCGGGGCGGACCCGGAGGAGGACCGGGTCGAGCGGATCCGCGCCGCGCTCGGGCCGGACGTGGGCGCGACCCTGCGCCGGGTGGTGCCGGTCCGCGCCGACGACATCCCGGTCACCGTGACCGGCAAGGTGCGCAAGGTGGCGCTGCGCGAGCGCTACCTGACCGAGTCCCCGTCATGACCGCCGTCATCACCGGGATGGGGCTGTTCACCCCGGCCGGTCGGGGTGTCGAGGAGACCTTCACGGCGCTCACCACCGGCCGGTCCGGGCTGCGCCGCCCGCCGGAGGGGCACCCGGCCCGGGACTGCCTGGAGGTGGCCGGGGTGCTGCCGGAGATCGACCCGCGTGGCGTGGCGTCCGGGCCGGAGACCAGGGTGCTCGACCGGATCGTGCTGCTCGCCCTGCTCACCGCCGCCGAGGCGCTCGCCGACGCCGGCATCGAGGTGGGCCGCGACGTCGACCCGGGCCGGATCGGGGTGATCGTCGGTGGGGTCGGCGGGATGTCCACCCTGGAGAGCCAGGTTCTCGCCCGGGCCGCCCGTGGGCGGGCGGCGGTCAGCCCGTACCTGCTCACCGGGATTCTGCCGAACATGCCGGCGGCCCGGATCGCCATCGCCCACGGTATCCGGGGCTACACCTCGTCGGTGGGCACGGCCTGCGCGTCCGGCGCCCAGGCCGTCGCCGACGCGGTACGCCTCATCCGGACCGGCGAGGCCGACGTGGTGCTCTGCGGGGCGAGCGAGGCACCGCTCTTCCCGACCTTCGCCGACACCTTCGGCAACGCCCGCGCCCTGGCCCGGGGCTGGGACGAGCCGGCCGAGGCGAGCCGGCCGTTCGACAAGCGGCGCAACGGGTTCGTCCTCGCCGAGGGGGCGGCGCTGCTGGTGCTGGAACGCGCCGAGCACGCCGCCGCCCGGGGCGTCACCGGCTACGCCGAGGTCGCCGGCTACGGCGTGAACACCGACGCGTACCACCCGACCGCGCCGCGACCGGACGGCGCCGGGGCGGCCGAGTGCATGCGCCGCGCCCTGGCCAGCGGGGCGGTGGCAGCGGCCCAGGTCGGCTACGTCAACGCGCACGGCACCGGCACCAGGCTCGGCGACACCGCCGAGACCACCGCGCTGGCCGAGGTGTTCGGCGTCGGTGGGGTGCCGGTCAGCTCCACGAAGGGCCTCACCGGGCACCTGCTCGGCGCGTCCGGGGTGCTGGAGGCGGCGGCCACCGCGCTCGCGCTCGGCCGCGGCCTGCTCCCGCCCACCTACCACCTCGACGATCCGGACCCGGACTGCGCGGCCGACCACGTCCGCGCCGCGCCCCGGGCCACCCGGGCGGAGATCGCACTGACCAACTCGTTCGGGTTCGGCGGCCAGAACGTCAGCCTGCTGCTCCGCCGGGTCACCGGCGACTGCTCCGGGTCGCGGCGCGGCGGCAGACGCGCCGAGCCGGAGCGGTCGTCAGCGGCGCGGCGGGCCGCCGGTGCGCCGGCCGCCGGGGCGGGGAGGTGATCCGACGTTCCATCCCGGGCGACCGACGCCTGGGCCGGCTGTCACGGGGGGACATCGCGAAGGGCTGACAGATGGACATCAAGGGACTGGATCACATCGAACTGTACGTGGGGGACGCCCGGCAGGCCGCCTTCTACTTCGGCACCGCCGTCGGTTTCCGGCTGCGTGGGCAGGGCGGACCGGAGACCGGGCTGGCCGACCAGCGTTCGCTGCTGCTGGCGCACGCCGACATCCGGATGCTGCTCACCTCCGGGCTCACCGCCGAGCATCCGGCCTCGACGTACGTGCAACGGCACGGCGACGGGATCGCGGTGGTGGCCCTGGAGGTCGACGACGCCGCCGGGGCGTACGCGGAGCTGGTGGAGCGGGGTGCGGTCGGGGTGACGCCGCCGCGCACCTTCACCGGCGCGGGCGCCGAGGTGGTGATCGCCGAGGTCGGCGGCTTCGGCGACGTGCTGCACCGCCTGGTCGAGCGGCGCGGGGACCGGACGGAGTTCCTGCCCGGGGCGGTCGAGCCGCTGCCGGCCGGCGGCGACGACAAGCTGCTCGCCGAGATCGACCACCTGGCGGTCTGCGTGCCGCCCGGCCAGCTCGACGAGACGGTGCGGCACTACGAGGAGGTGTTCGGCTTCGCCCAGATCTTCGAGGAACACATCGAGGTCGCCGGGCAGGCGATGAACTCCAAGGTGGTGCAGAGCCCGGCCGGGCGGGTCACCGTCGTGCTGCTGGAGCCGGACACCAGCCGGCGGCCCGGGCAGATCGAGGACTTCCTGCGCTGGCACGCGGGCGCCGGGGTGCAGCACCTCGGGCTGCGCACCGACGACATCCTCACCGCGGTCGGCGCCCTCAGCGACCGGGGGGTGCGCTTCGCCGGCACTCCGGCCGCCTACTACGACGACCTGGAGCAGCGGGTCGGACCGGTCGACGCGCCGCTGGACCGGCTGCGTGACCTGAGCATCCTGGTCGACTCCGACCACGGCGGCCAACTGCTGCAGATCTTCACCGAGTCGATGCACGTGCGCCGCACCCTCTTCCTCGAACTCATCGAGCGACGCGGGGCGACCACCTTCGGCAGCGGCAACATCAGGGCGCTCTACGAGGCCAAGGAACGCGAGCTGGCCGCGGCGGGGGCGACCCCCGCCGTCGCGGCCGGCACGGCAGGAGGGGTTGGGGCATGACCACCACACATCCGACACTGACCGCCGAGGAGGAGACGCTGCTGCCCTCCGACTCCGACGTGCGTCACTACGCCGAACACGGCTGGTACCTGTCGAAGAAGCTGCTCACCGACGACGAGGTGGACCGGCTCGTCGCGGCGACCGACCGCTACTACGCCGGGGAACGCGACCGCCGGCTGCCCGTCCGGCCGCCGAAGCTGGCCTACTGGGAGCCGGCCCGGGGTGACGTGCAGCGGCACAACGACTACGTGCACTACGAGCACGACGCGATCAGCCGGATCCTGCGCAAGCCGCTGATCGGCGCGGTCGCCGCCCGGTTGGCGCGGGCCGCCGAGATCCGGGTCTTCCAGTCCACGCTGATCTACAAGCCGCCGATCTCCGGCGAGCCGTCCAACATCGTGCCCTGGCACTTCGACAAGCACTACTGGGCGTCCTCGTCGTCGGAGGACATGCTCACCGCGTTCATCCCGTTCCACGACTGCGGGGAGGAGATGGGCACCATCACCATGGTCGACGGGTCGCACCGCTGGCAGGAGATCGGCGCCGACGACACCGTGGTCCGGCACTTCGCCGACCGGGACCGCGACCAGCTCGACGCGATGCTCGCCGAGAACGCCGCGCACAACGGCGCGGAGATCCGCAAGGTTCCCATGGTGATCCCCAAGGGACACGTGAGCTTCCACCACTGCCGCACCTACCACGGCAGCGGCGCGAACGTCAGCGACCGTCCCCGCCGGGCGATCTCGCTGCACCTGCAGGACGGCGGCAACGCCTGGCGGGAGTATCCGCTCTCCGACGGCAAGCTCGCCGCGTACAACCACGACGTGCTGGTCCGCCGTACCCCCGAGGGCCGGCCGGACTACGCGGACCCCGATTTCTGCCCGGTCATCTGGCGCGACCGCGCCCAGCAGGGAGGCTGAGACATGTCACGGTACGACTGGGGCAAGACGCACCCGGGCATCGAGCGGCTGGAGCGGGCGGTGACCGAGCGCCGCGACGTGGTGGTCAAGCACCCGCTCTACGCCAACCTGGACACCCACGAGGCGTTGACCACCTTCATGGAGCACCACGCCTTCGCGGTGTGGGACTTCATGTCGCTGCTGAAGTCGTTGCAGCGCCAGCTCACCTGCGTCACCGTGCCGTGGATCCCCACCGGCCCGACCGGCAGCCGCCGCCTGATCAACGACATCGTCATGGTGGAGGAGAGCGACGAACTCGGCGACGGCTACATCAGCCACTTCGAGCTGTACGTGCAGGGCATGACGGAGGCCGGCGCGGACACCAGCGCGGTGGAGCGACTCGTCGACCTGCTGCGCGCCGGCCGACCGGTGACCGAGGCGCTGGCCGAGGCCGGGGTGCCCGGCCCGTCCGCGGCGTTCGCCGGCACCACCTGGCGGATCATCGAGAGAACCCCGGTGCACTGCCAGGCGGCGGCCTTCGCGTTCGGCCGGGAGGACCTCATCCCCGAGATGTTCACCCAGGTCGTCGCGGTCAACGAACGCAGCCGGCGGCTGAACAAGTTCGTCGACTACCTGGAACGGCACATCGAGGTCGACGGGGAGCAGCACACCCCGATGGCCATGCAGATGCTCGCCGACCTCTGCGGCGACGACGACACCAAGTGGCAGGAGTGCGCCGACACGGTCAACGAGGCGCTCGCCGCCCGGGCCCGGCTCTGGGACGAGATCCTGGCCGCGATCAAGGAGGGTCGCCCGGCGTGACCCACTCCGACCCGGTCCGGCTCTACCGCACGGTACGGCTGATCCGCCGCTTCGAGGAACGGGCCGTCGAACTGGTCCGTGCCGGGGAGATCGTCGGCGGCATCCACCCGTACCTCGGGCAGGAGGGGATCGCCGCCGGGGTCTGCGCCGCGCTGCGCGACGACGACCTGGTGACCGGCACCCACCGCGGGCACGGGCACGTGCTCGCCAAGGGCGCCGACCCGGCCCGGATGCTCGCCGAGCTCTGCGGCCGGCTCACCGGGCTCAACCGGGGCCGGGGCGGGTCGATGCACGCGGCCGACTTCGGCGTCGGGGTGCTCGGCGCCAACGCGATCGTCGGGGCCGCCGGCGCGATCCTCACCGGAGCGGTGTGGGCGCGCCGGCGGCGCGGCGACGACCTGGTGGGGGCGACCTTCTTCGGCGACGGCGCGGTCAACGAGGGGATGCTGCTGGAGGCGTTCAACCTGGCCGCGCTCTGGCGGGTGCCGGTGCTGTTCGTCTGCGAGAACAACGGCTACGCCACCACGATGCCGGTCGCCGGCGCGGTCGCCGGCAGCATCGCCGGCCGCGCCGCCGCCTTCGGCATGCCGGCCACCGCCGTCGACGGGCAGGACCCCGAGGAGGTACGCGACGCCACCGCCGCCGCCGTCGCCCGGATGCGCGCCGGCGGCGGCCCGGAGCTGGTCGAGGCCCACACCTACCGGTTCGACGCCCACCACACCTTCGAACACGTGGTGCGCCTCGACTACCGGCCGCCCGAGGAGGTGGCCCGGGGCCGCTCCCGCGACCCGGTCGCCATCCAGGGCGCGCGGCTGCCCGCCGACGTACGGGCGGCCGTCGACGCCGAGGTCGAGGCGACCCTGGCCGCCGCCGTCGAGTACGCCCTGGCCAGCCCCGCGCCCGACCCGGCCACCGCCCTCGACCACCTGTACGCCAGCGGGCTGACCGCCCGGACCGGAGGTGGCTGATGCCCCGGCTGTCCTACCGCAGGGCGCTCACCCGGGCGCTCGCCGACGAGATGACCCGCGACGAGTCGGTCTTCCTGCTCGGCGAGGACATCCGGGTGGCCGCCGCGAACGTCACCTCCGGCCTGCTCAAGCGGTTCGGGCCGGAGCGGGTGCGCGACACTCCCCTGTCCGAGCAGGCGTTCACCAGCTTCGCCACCGGGGCCGCGTTGGCCGGGCTGCGACCGGTCATCGAGTTCCAGATCCCGTCGCTGCTGTTCCTGGTCTTCGAGCAGATCGTCAACCATGCGCACAAGTTCCCGCTGATGACCGGCGGTCAGTGCGCCGTGCCGGTCACCTATCTGGTGCCCGGGTCCGGCTCGCGGACCGGGTGGGCCGGGCAGCACTCCGACCACCCGTACAGCCTGTTCGCCCACGTCGGGGTGACCACGGTGGTGCCGGCCACCCCGGCGGACGCGTACGGGCTGCTGGTGTCGGCGATCCGCTGCGTCGACCCGGTGGTGGTGTTCGCCCCCGCCGGGGCGATGGACCTGCGCGCCGACGTGACCGACCTGGTTCCGGTGCCGCTCGGCCGGGGCGTGGTCCGCCGGCCCGGGACCGACGTCACCGTGGTCGCGGTCGGGCACCTGGTGCACGACGCGCTCGCCGTCGCCGAGGAGCTGGCCGACCAGGTGTCGGTGGAGGTCTTCGACCCCCGGACGCTGTACCCGTTCGACCGGGACGGCCTCGTCGAGTCCGTGTCCCGCACCGGGCGCCTCGTCGTGCTGGACGACTCCAACCGGTCCTGCGGCATCGCCGGCGAGATCATCGCCACCGTGGTCGAGCGGGTACGGCTGGCCGCGCCGCCGCGCCGGGTGACCCGCCCGGACGGCGCGGTGCTGCCCTTCGCGCCCGCCCTGGACCGGGCCGTGCAGCCCGGCCGGGACCAGCTCACCGCCGCCATCCAACTGACCATGAAGGACGGATGACTGATGGACCCGAACTATTCGTGGCCCCCGGCCGCGCAGGCGTGGACCGGTCTTCCCGAGTCGGACCGTACGGCGATGGTGGCCGCCGGCGCCGCCGCCTGGGAGCGGATCTTCCACGGCCGGGCGACGTACAACAAGCAGTGGCGGCTGGCCCGGCCGCCGGTGCTCACCGCCGACGCCTTCCGCGAGCTGAACGAGGTCTGCGACCGGATCGCCCAGCTCATCCTGGAAGCGTGCCGGCGGCGGGCCCGTACCGCCGGTGAACTGCGCCGCCTGCTGGACGTGCCCAGCGGAGAGACCCGGCTGCTCGACGAGGACGAGCCGCTGCACGACGGGCTGCTCGCCGCGTACCGGCCCGACGTGCTGTTCTCCGGCGGGGTGCCGTGCATCGTGGAGTACAACATCGACAGCAGCCTGGGCGGCGGGTTCGACGCCGACACCGTCATCCACCGCTACGCCGACCTCTACCGGGAGCGGGGCCTGCTCGACGGGCTGCCGGCCCGCCCGGCGCCGTCCCTGCTCGACCAGCGGTTCGTGGCGATCCGGGACACCCTCGGGCTGCCCGAGGGCGCGCGGGTGGCACTGCTGATGGACTTCGACGCCGAGTACCCGGGGCTGGACGACCCGGAGACGTTCATCCGGATCCTGTCCCCGCTGGTCGACCAGGCGCGGCGGTTCGGCATCGACCTGGTCATCGCCCCGGTCTCCACCGCCGGCCTGGACGAGGGGAAGCGGCTGGTGGTCGGCGGCGCTCCGGTGGACGCGCTGTTCCGGCTGTTCGTGCCCAACCGGGTCACCCCCAGCGCCGGCCTGGACGCGGTCGCCGGGGCCCTGGCGGCCGGCACCCTGCCGATGTTCGTCAGCACCGCCGCCTGGCTGCTCAGCAACAAGCTGAACTACGCCTGGCTGTGGGCGGATCTTCCGCTGCTGCCCGGGAGCGACCAGGCGCTGATCCGCCGGTACGTTCCGCACACCGTGGCGCTCACCGCCGACCAACTCGACCGGGCCCTGGCCGGGCAGGCCGACCTGGTGGCGAAGCCGGCCGGCGGCTCGGCCGGGCACGGGGTGCTCATCGGCCGGGAGATGAGCGCGGTGGCCTGGGAGGACGGCGTACGCGCGGCGATCGACGCGGGCGGCAACATCCTCCAGCGCTACCACGAGGCGGACCGGGCGCCGATGGATTTCGTGCAGATCGAGACGGGCGAGACGGTCACCGCCGAGGTCCCGTACAGCCTGGCCCCGTACCTGTTCGGCCGGACCGCCTCGGGTGCCCTGGCCCGGGTCGGCTACCCGGGCTGCGAGGAGGTGCTCAACCTGGCCAGAGGCGTCCTCCTCACCGGCGTCCTCCTCACCACCTGATCCCTCCCCGCGCCGTTCTCCCGCCCCACCCCCGCGAGGGGTGGGGCGGGCCTGGCGTGTCAGGGGCCGCGGTCGACGGGCGCGCCGAGCCGGGCACCCACCACCCGCAGCGTTTCGGCGGCGGCGATGGCGTCGCTGCGGGCGCTGCCGTGCCGGCCGTCGCTGCTGTAGAGAGACGGGTCCGCCACCGCCGGATGGTCGGTCAGGTGCACGTGCAGGGTGCCGAGCCGCCGGGCCAGCCGGCCGGTGTGGGTCGAGAGCCGACGCATCCGCTCACCGAGGCCGGCCCGCATCGCGGGCGGCACCGCGGGGCTGTGCGAGACGTCGAACATCCCGACCGTGATGACGTCCGCCCCCGCGCGCTGGAGCGTGGTGATCATCGCGGCCAGCTCGACGTCGACGGCATCCGGGTCGTACCCGGGGCGGAAGGCGTCGTTGCCGCCGCAGACCACCAGCGCCAGGTCCGGGCCGAACGCGAGCGCCGCGGCCAGCTGCGTCGCCCGCACCTCGTACGCCCGCAGCCCGCGCCGCCCGAGGTTGAGGTACGTCAGCTCGGGCCGGACCGTGCGCAGCTCGGCGGCGACCCGGTCCGCCCACTGAAGGTCGGAGTAGCCCTCGACCGGCTCGCACATCCCCTCGGCCACGCTGTCGCCCAGCACCACGAACCGCCGCCACGGATGCCCCCGCAACAGCGTCGCGCTCTCGCCTTCCCGGAGGCAGTGCGGATCGGTCGCTTCGTTCAACGTCGATCCCACCCCCGCACGCTAACCCACCCGGTGGAGGGATGCGAGGAGCGGATGGTCAGCTGGCGGCGTCCCGGTGGGCGGCGGCGAGCCGCTTCGGGGCGCGGGCGTACCACGCCTCGGTGACCAGCTCGGTCAGCTCGTCGATCCCGATCCGGTCGAGGCGGACCAGCACCGCCGGGTACCCGTCGAGGTGCGGGACGGTGAAGTAGACCTCGGGGTCGTCGGCGAGCAGCGCCTCCTTGGCACCCAGGTCGGGCACGCGGACGCCGAGGATCGGGCCGTTGGGGGCGGCGTCGCCGAGGGCCACCCGGTCGGCGGGGCGCAGCGGACGGTCCCAGACGAAAGGCTTGTCACGGACCCGCCAGGCCGGCAGGTCGTCGTACGAGCCGCGCTCGGTCGTCTCGGGCAGGGCGAGCGCGCTGCGGCGTACGTCGTCCCAGGTCGCCATGGGTCGACCCTACGCCTGCCCGACGATGTCGGTGGGTCAGGCCGGCGTCGACACCGCCGGTTCCGCCGCCGGCCGGTCCGCCCCGGCGCGGGCCAGCAGCAGCGGCCCGACGGTCAGCACCAGGCAGGCCGCCGCCATCACCAGCAGCGCCGGGGCAAACCCGAGCGCCGCCACCGACCAGCCGCCGATCAGCGCCCCCACCGGCAGGCCGAGGAACGCCACCGATCCGGAGATGCCGAGCACCCGCGTCTGCAACGACTCCGGCACCCGCTCGTACAGGGCCGTGCCGAGCAGTGGGTTCACCGCCGCGATCGCGATGCCGGACACGAACGTGACGGCGAGCACCACGAACAGGTTGTCGCTGAGGGCCAGCGCCAACAGCCGGGGCGTGCCGCTGAGCGCCAGCCCGAGCGCAAACGTGGCCCGCCGGGGCAACCTCGTCCCGGCCAGGGTGAAGAGCAGGTTGCCCAGCAGCGCCCCGCCGGAGAACACCCCGAGCACCAGGCCGAAGCCCGCCGGGTCGCCGAGCACCCGGTTCACCCAGAGCGGGATCCACACCGCGACGCTGGCGTTGGCGAACATGTTCGACGCCGAGACCACGACCAGCATGGTCAGCAGCGTCCGATCGGTACGCAGGTAACCGAAGCCGCCGCGCAGCGCGCGCAGGTAGCTCTCCCGGGGCGCCGGGTCCGCCGGCGCGGGCGGGCGGACCAGCAGGCCGATCAGCAGCGCGCAGGCCGCGAAGGTGGCCGCGTCGATCCAGATCGCCCGGGTCACCCCCACCCAGTCGATGAGCAGCCCGCCGAGCACCGCCCCGAACAGTGTCATGCCCCGGGCCAGCCCGTCGTAGGCGGAGGTGAGCCGGATCAGCGGCACGCCGGCCCGCTCGGCGGCGGGCTTGAACAGCACGTGCTTGACGCGGTCGCCGATGCCGCGCAGCCCGCCGGCCACCGCGACCAGCGCCAGCAGCGCCCCGAACCCCAGCCAGGGGGCGAGCGCCACCACCGCCATCGCCGCCGCGCTGGCCGCGTCCACCGTGACGGCGGTACGCCGCACCCCGAACCGGTCCGCCCACGGCGTCGCCAGCGCGCTGGAGAGCATGTACGGCAGGGTCTCCGCCGCCGCGACCAGGCCCATTCGGGTCGGGCTGCCGGTGGTCTCCAGCACCAGCCAGGGGATGGCCACCACCGAGACCCGGGTGCCCAGGTTGGACAGCAGATCGGCGCCGACCAGGGTGTACAGCTCGCGGCGCGGGTTCACGCCCGGCCGCCGATCACCGCCGGGTCGGCGTCGGCGGGGTGCGCGGCGGCGTACCGGGCGCGCAGGGCCCGCTTGTCCACCTTCGCGGAGCGGTTCACCGGCAGCGCCTCGACGAACTCCACCCCGCCGGGCGCCCAGGTCTCGCTCAGCTCCCGGGTGACCAGCGCGATCAGTTCGTCCCCGGGCACCGTGGCGCCCGGCGCCGGCACCACGTACGCGTACGGCAGTTCCCCGGCCACCGGATCCGGTACGCCGATGACGGCGGCGGCGCGTACCTGCGGGTGGGCGGCGAGCACGTCCTCGATCGGGCGGGAGTAGATCGGCCAGCTCCGCTGCCGGGTGAGGATCCGGTCCTGGAGCCGGTCGACCAGGTAGAGGTACCCGTCGGCGTCCAGGTGGCCGATGTCGCGGGTCCGTACCCAGTCGTCCACCAGCGTCTCGGCGGTCAGCTCGGGCTGGCCGTGGTAGCCGGCGAAGCTGAGCCTGGTGCGGGCCCACACCTCGCCGTCCTCGCCGGGCGGCAGCACCCGGCCGTCGGCGTCGCGGATCTGCACCGTCACGTCCCCGTACGGCCGGCCGCAGGAGCGCAGCCGCTCCGGGTGCTCCGGGTCGTCGGTGAGCCCCGGCAGGGCGCAGATCACCACGGCCTCGCTGAGCCCGTACACGATGCGCAGGCACGGGCCGAAGCGGGCGATCGCCTGGCGCAGCCGGGCGGGCGCGGCGGGCCCGGCGCCCACGTTGAACATGAACATGGCGGAGAAGTCGGCGCCGTCCAGGGCCGGGTGGTCGAGCACCTCGTAGAGCATCGGCGGGGTGACGAAGGTGGAGGTGAGCCGTTCGGCGTCGACGGTCCGGATGAACACGGCCGGGTCCCACTGCTCGCGCAGGAAGAGCACCCCGCCGGTGAACAGGTTGAAAAGTGTGGTGATCTGGCCGCTGGCCAGCCACATCGGCGAGTGTGACAGGTGCCGCAGCAGCGGGAACCCGGCCGCCCGGAAGTCGGCGGCCAGCGTGAGGATCTGCCGGTAGAAGCTCTCCCGGTGGTGCACCAGTTTCGGGGTGCCGGTGGTGCCGCTGGTCTGGAGGAACGACTCCGGCGTCGGCGCCCCGGCGGGCAGGTCCACCGGCGGGTGCCCGGAGGCGGTGAGGTCCGGCCCGGATCCGCCCGGCCCGAGGCAGAGCACCGGTACGCCGGAGAGCCCGGCGGCGATCTCCGCCCCGAGCGAGTCCGTGGCGCGCGGGTCGTGCACGAAGGCGTCGGGGCGGGCCAGGGCGACGAACTCGTCGATCTCCCGCCGGGAGGTGACCGGGGCGATCCACATGCTCCGGCAGCCGAGCAGGTGCAGCGCCAACTGGAGCAGCGGCGCCTGCACGGTGTTGCCGAGCATCATCAGCACCGCGTCGCCGGGGCGTACGCCGTGCCGCTGGAGCGCGCCGGCCAGGCCGCGCACCTCGGCGGCGATCTGGGGATAGGTCAGCCGGCGGCCCCCGCCGACCAGGGCCTCCCGGTCGCCGAACCGGGCGAACAGCTCCAGCGCCTCGTGCACGTAGTTCGGCCGATCGGTCATCGCGCAGCCCCCATCGTGATCCGCCGACGGCTGACGGGCCCCGCCGAGGGGAGGCCGCGAATGCCGTCGAGAACAGCGTCCGGGCAGGTCGGAGCCGGGACGCGGCGACAGGTGCCAGGGTCGGCGACCGCACCGCCGCCGGCATCGAGCCTAGGCACCTGAGGTCCGGTGCGGACAGAGCCGAACGGCGTACGCCGGCACCCCGAAGACATTCGATCATGTCGATCAGGTTGATTGACGCTCGTCACCGTCGGCGGTTAGTTTCCGGACCATCGTCCGGGCGGGGCCGTCGAGCGGACCGTGTCCGGGGCTGCCAACCATGGAGGTTCAATGTCGACCCCGAAACGATGGCATGTCATAGCTTCCGCCGCGGTGCTGCTGATCGCCGGCGCCCCGGCGGTCACCGCGAGCGCCGGCCCGGCCGAGACCGAGAGCGCCCCGAACGGGCGTACGGAATGGGCGGCGAGCTGGGCCGCCGCGGTGACCCGCGGGAACACCGTCGGCCTGACCAACACCGGCCTGAACAACCAGAGCATCCGGATGACCGTGCACAC
Source organism: Micromonospora narathiwatensis (assembly GCF_900089605.1). NCBI lineage: Bacteria > Bacillati > Actinomycetota > Actinomycetes > Micromonosporales > Micromonosporaceae > Micromonospora > Micromonospora narathiwatensis. The sequence continues at coordinate 1,607,198 of NZ_LT594324.1, forward strand.
CTCGGTGGGCGGCGACCGCGTCCGGGTCCGGCTGACCAACCTGTACGGCGAGCAGGCCGTGAAGGTCGGGCACGCCACCATCGCCCGCCCCAACACCGCCACCGTCGACGACCGGTCCGACATCGACCCGGCGACCCTGCGTGAGCTGACCTTCAACGGCTCCTCCTCGGCCACCATCAACCGTGGGGCCGAGCTGCTCAGCGACCCGCTGGGCTTCCGGGTCCGCGAGCAGGAGGAGCTGATCGTCACCCTGTACTTCCCGGTGCTGACCGGCCCGGTCACCTTCCACGGCCAGTCCCGGGCCACCAACTTCATCGGCGCCACCGACCTCACCACCGCGGCGGGCGGCGCCGGCTTCACCATCAAGCCGGACTGCTGCTGGATGTTCCTGTCCGGGATCGACGTGGAACGCCGGCTCAGCCCCGGTGCGGTGGTGGTCTTCGGCGACTCGATCGCCGACGGCAACGGCAGCACGGTCAACGCCAACAAGCGCTGGCCGGACCTGCTCGCCGACCGGCTCATCGACTCCCGCCCCGAGGTACGCACCCCGGGCGTGCTGAACATGAGCCTGGCCGGCAACCGGCTCAACCACGAGGGACCGGAGCCCGGCGCGGGCGACTTCCCCGGCTACTACGAGCTGGGCCCGAACGCCCTGGCCCGGCTCAACGAGGACGTCTTCCCGCAGACGGGGGTGCGGACCGTCATCACCCACCTGGGCATCAACGACATCTGGATGAACGGCGACAGCGCGGAGAGCGTCATCGCCTCGCTGCGGCAGATCAACCAGCAGCTCCAGGCCCGTGGACTCACCAGCCTGGTCAGCACCCTCACGCCGTACGAGGGCAACGGCGGCCCCGGGGTGTGGACGCCGGAGAAGGAGGCCATCCGGCAGGCGGTGAACACCTGGCTGCGCGGCCAGGGCGTGCGGGAGTTCGACGGATTGATCGACTTCGACAAGGTGCTGCGCGACCCCGGGCAGCCCAGCCGGCTGCTGCCGGCGTACGACTCGGGTGACCACATCCACCCGAACGACGCCGGCAACCAGGCGATGGCGAACGCCGTACCGCTGCGACTGCTCGATCTGTGACACCCGGTGGGGGCGGCGTGGGGTCTCCACGCCGCCCCCACCGCCGATCCTGGGGAGGAACGAGTGGACGTCGACCAGATCCTGACCGGCCTGTACAGCGAGCAGGGCCGGCAGGACCCCTATCCGTGGTACGCGGCCCTGCACGAGCACGGGCCGATCAGCGCTGTCCCGACCCGCGCGGAACACAGCACCATCACCGCCGTGGCCGGCGGCTACGACCTGGTCGACCAGGTGCTGCGCGACCCCGGTTGGTACAAGGGCGCCCCGCCCGGCTGGCAGGACCAGGAGATCCTGCGCACCTTCCTGTCCTCGATGATGTTCATCAACCCGCCCGACCACACCCGGATGCGGGGGGTCTTCGCGAAGACGTTCACCCCGCGCCGGCTGGGCGCGCTGGAGCCGGTGATCGTCCGGGTCGTCGAGGAGCGGCTGGACCGGATGGCCGAGGCCGGTGCGGACGGCGGCGAGGTGGACTTCGTCGCCGACTTCGCGTACCCGGTCCCGGCGCTGGTGATGGCCGAGTTCATCGGGCTGCCGGAGGCGGACCTGGCCTGGTACCGCCAGCGGGTCGACTGGATCGACGAGTACATGGACGTCTCCGGCAAGACCCCGGAACGGCTGGCCCGGGCCAACCAGGCCGCCGACGAGCTGCGCGACTACTACCGGGACCTGATCGCCCACCGGCGCCGGCAGCCAGGCGAGGACCTGATCAGCGGCCTGGTCGAGGTGCTGGACGCCGGTGGCGTGGAGCTGACCGAGGAGGAGCTGATCAGCAACCTCATCGTGCTGTTCAACGCCAGCTTCGTCACCACCGTCTACATGTTCAGCAACGGGCTGCCGCTGCTGCTGGCCCACCCCGACGTGGTCGCCGCGCTGCCCGGCGACGACGCCCTCGCGCGGGGCTGCGTGGACGAGATCCTGCGGATGGAGAGCCCGGTGCACTTCCTGGCCCGCTCCGCGCCGCACGACACCGAGCTGGGCGGGGTGCCGGTCGGGCGGGACGAGAACGTGCTGCTGCTGATCGCCGCCGCCAACCGGGACCCGGCCCGCTTTCCCGACCCGGACCGGTTCGACCCCCACCGGGACGGCCCGCCCTCGCTCGCCTTCGGCGTGGGGCTGCACTTCTGCCTCGGATCGGCCGTGTCGAGGCTGGAGGGACGGCTCGCGCTGCCCCGGCTCTTCGCCCGGTTCCCCCGGCTGTCGGTCACCCGGACCCCGAGCTACAGCGGGAGCCTGTTCCTGCGCGGCATCGACAAGCTCTTCGTCACCATCGGCGGCGGGGGACACTGATGGCGCTCGACCCGCAGGTGCTCGCGTACCAGGCGGCGCGGGCGGCCGCCGGCACCGCGCCGCTCTACACCCAGACCCTGGCCGAGGCCCGCGCCGCCGACCTCGCCGCGATCCGCGCCGGCGCCGGCGCGGTCGAGCCGGTCCACGAGGTACGCGACACGCACGTCCCCGGCCCGGGCGGGCCGCTGCCGGTGCGCGTCCACCGGCCGGCCGGCGACGGCCCGCTGCCCACCCTGGTCTACTTCTTCGGTGGCGGCTGGACCCTCGGCAGCGTGGACACCGCCGACGGGATCTGCCGCCGGCTGGCCAACGCCACGCCCTGCCAGACGGTGACCGTCGGCTACCGGCTGGCCCCCGAGCACCGCTTCCCGGCGGCCGTGGACGACTGTCACGCCGCGCTGCGCTGGCTGGCCGATCACGCCGACGAGTTCGGCCTCGACCCGGACCGGCTCGCCGTCGGCGGGGACAGCGCCGGCGGCAACCTGGCCGCGGCGGTGACCCTGCTGGCCCGCGCCGACGGCGGCCCCCGGCTCGCCGGCCAGTTGCTGGTCTACCCGAACACCGACCAGCGGCCCGGCTCCGGGCCGGCCGACGACGAGGACCCGCTGCTGTTCAACCGGCACTCCGTGGCGTGGTACCGGCGGCACTACCTGGTCGACCCCGCCGACGCGGCCCACCCGCTGGCCTCGCCGCTGCTCGCCGAGGACCTGTCCGGGCTGCCCCCGGCGCTGGTGATCACCGCCGAGCACGATCCGCTGCGCGACGAGGGGGAGCGGTACGCGGCGCGGCTGCGGGAGGCCGGCGTGCCAACCGAGGCGACCCGGTACGACGGGATGATCCACGGTTTCTTCGCCATGCCGGGGGTGTTCGACGCGGGCCGGCGGGCGCAGGAGCAGGCGGCGGCCTTCCTGCGCGCGCGGTTCGGCCTGGACCCGGTCGGGCCGCCTGTCGAAACGGTGGCGGGTGGGCCGGAGCATGGCTGAGCCGCTGCTGACCGGGGACGTCCCGTCCGAGGACGGTCCCGCCGCCCGCCGCCCGCCCGGCCCCGGTCACCCGTCCGGCCTTGGCCGGCCGGAGAACGCCGACGCCGCCGGGGGGCTCGCGCCGCCGGCCAGCCTGGCCGACTTCGCCGAGCGGGCCCGGGCCGTGCTGCCCGCCGACGTGTGGGACTTCGTGAACGGCGGCAGCGGCACCGAGACCACCCTCGCGGCGAACCGGGCCGCCCTGGACCGGGTGGCGGTGCTGCCCCGGGTGCTGACCGGGGTGGACCGCCCGCGTACCGAGGCCGTGCTGCCCGGCGGGACGTACGCCCTGCCGGTGGCGGTCGCGCCGATGGCGTACCAGAGGTTGCTGCATCCGGGCGGGGAGCGGGCCCTGGCCGCCGCCGCCCGGGCGGCCGGGGTGCCCTACGCGGCGAGCACGCTGTCCAGCACGCCGATCGAGGGGATCGCCGCGGCCGGCGGCACGGTCTGGTTCCAGCTCTACTGGCTGCGCGAGCGGGCCCTGGTGGCGGACCTGCTGGACCGGGCGCACGCCGCCGGCTGCGCCGCGGTGATGGTCACCGTCGACGTGCCGGTGCTCGGCCGGCGGCTGCGCGACGTCCGCAACGGCTTCGCCCTGCCGGCGCACGTCACCGCGGCGAACCTGCCCCGGGGCCGCGACGACCTGGCCCACCAGGGCACGCCCGGGGTGTCCGCCGTCGCCGCGCACACCGACGCCGTCTTCGCGCCGGCGCTGAGCTGGGCCGACCTGGCCTGGCTGCGTGCGCGTACGCCGCTGCCGCTGCTGGTCAAGGGCGTCCTCGACCCGCGCGACGCGGTCCGCGCGGCGGAGACCGGGGCGGACGCGGTGGTGGTCTCCAACCACGGCGGCCGGCAGCTCGACGGGGCACCGGCCACCGCCGCCGTGCTGCCGGAGGTGGTCGCGGCGGTGGGCGAGCGCTGCGCGGTCCTGCTGGACAGCGGCGTGCGCAGCGGCACCGACGTGCTGCGCGCCCTCGCGCTCGGCGCGGCCGGCGTGCTGGTCGGCCGGCCGCTGCTGTGGGCGCTGGCGGCCGGCGGCCGGGCCGGTGCCGAGGCGGCCCTGGCGCTGCTCGCCGCCGAGCTGCGCGACGCGCTCACCCTGACCGGCTGCGCCGACCCGGCGGCGGCGCGGCACCTGAGCACCCGGATCGGAGGTTGACGTGGAGCCGGTTGACCTGACGGTCGGCAGCCTGCACGCCGCCGTCGACGACCCTGCGCTGAACTCGATGAACTTCCTCAACGAGGTGGCGCAGCACTACCCGGACGCGGTGTCGCTCGCCGCCGGCCGGCCGTACGAGGAGTTCTTCGACGCCGCCGTGCTGCCCCGGCACCTGGACACCTTCCGCCGGCACCTGGCCGACGACCTCGGGCTGAGCCCCGCCCAGGTCGACCGGACGCTGCTCCAGTACGGCCGGACCAAGGGCATCGTGCACCACCTGATCGCCCGCAACCTCGCGGTGGACGAGCAGATCACCGTCGACCCGGAGACGATTGTGGTGACCGTCGGCTGCCAGGAGGCCATGTTCCTGGTGCTGCGGGCGCTGCGGGCCGGGCCGCAGGACGTGCTGCTCGCGGTCGCCCCCACGTACGTCGGGCTGACCGGCGCGGCCCGCCTGGTCGACCTGCCGGTGCGCCCGGTGACCGGCGGGCCGGACGGGATCGACCTGGCCGACCTGCGCGAGCAGGCACGCCGGGCGCGGGCCGAGGGGCTGCGCCCGCGCGCCTGCTACGTGATGCCGGACTTCGCCAACCCCTCGGGGGTCAGCATGGACCTGGCCCAGCGGCGGCGGCTGCTCGACCTCGCCGTCGACGAGGAGCTGCTGCTGATCGAGGACAATCCGTACGGGCTCTTCCCGGCCACCGACGCCGGGCGGCTGCCCACGCTCAAGGCGCTCGACATCCGGCGTCGGGTGGTCTATCTCGGCTCGTTCGCCAAGACCGTGTTGCCCGGTGCCCGGGTCGGATACGTGGTCGCCGACCAGCGGGTGGCCGGCTCCGACGGGACCGTCGGCCCGCTCGCCGACCAGCTCGCCAAGATCAAGAGCATGGTCACCGTGAACACCTCGCCGATCGCCCAGGCGGTGATCGGCGGGGCGCTGCTGGCCCACGACTGCTCACTGGTCGCGGCGAACGTCCGGGAGCGGGCCGTGTACGCCCGCAACCTGCGGCACATGGTCGACGGGCTGGCCCGGCGCTTCCCGGCCGGCGGCCCGGTGCGGTGGAACGTGCCGGCCGGTGGCTTCTTCGTGGTGGTGACCGTGCCGTTCGGGGTGGACGACGCGCTGCTGCACCGCTCGGCCCGCGAGTACGGCGTGCTGTGGACCCCGATGGCTCACTTCTACGACGACGGCGTGCCGGTGAACGCGCTGCGGCTGTCGGTCAGCGCGGTCACCCCGGAGCAGATCGACCTGGGGCTGGACCGGCTCGCGGCGCTGGTCACCGACGAGTTGGCGGCGCTGTCCACCCCGGCCTGACGCCGCAGGGTCGCCGGTTCGACACCCCCTGTGCTTCCGGCCGTCGGTCGACCGTAGATAATGGACCGATGGTTGCCTGGCAGTACGCGTTGCTGGTCCGTCGCTATCAGGGGCAGGGCCGCAATTTCACCGTGACGTTCGTCTGGTACGGCCCGGACGGGACGCGCACCGACGTGACTCCGTACGGCGACACGGCGATCGCGCACCTCAACCGGGTCGGCCGGGAGGGCTGGGAGCTGGTCAACGCCGCCGAGGACGTGAACAACGTGCAGGGCAGCACCGAGGTGCACCGCTACTACCTCAAGCGCCCGCTGCGCTGACCACACCGCGGACCGGGGAGGCGACGCGGTCGGTCTCCCCGGTCGCGGCGATGACTAGCCCAGGCGATCGTCCTTCACGGCGGACACGAAACCGATCCAGGCCGTCGGCCCGAAGGCGAGCGCCGGCCCACCCGGGTCCTTGCTGTCCCGGACGCCGACCACCTCGGCCAGGTTGTCCGCGACCTCCACACAGTTGCCCTGGGCGCCGCTGCGGCTGCTCTTTCGCCAGGTGGCACGACTCAGGTCACGCATGAACCCTCTCCTTGATCTCCAGCACGAGCTTCCGAGATCGTCCTCGGGAAGCGGCTTGGCCACGAGGGCGTTCCACGCTTCTCCATCCGCCCGCACCTCTTCGACCTGATCGAGCTACCGGGGTCCGGAGTCCCCTGCGGAGGACGAGAAATGCGTCAGGAACGCTTCGTCGCGACTGCCTCACGCAGAGTGTTGCATGCGGCACCCGTGTCGGTGAATCGTCCGAGGTGGACGGCGGCGCGGCGATGAGGTGGAAGTGGTTCCCGCGACCCGAGCGGGAACGAGAGTCGCTGATCAAGAAGTTCGCGTCCGGGAATCCTCGGCGGCGGACGCAAACTTCTTGATCAACGCGGGCGGGGCGGGGCCGGCGCGGGCCGGCTGTCAGCCGAGGTCGACGGCGGGATAGAGGGGGAAGCCGGTCAGCAGCTCGTTGGCCTGCCGGCTCACCTTGTCGGCCACGGCCGGGTCGAGCACGTACTTCGCCTTCGACGGGGTGCCGTCCGGGTTCGACCCGGGGGCGGTCTGGGTGAGCACGGTGTGGATCAGCTCGGCGGTGGCGTCCATCTCGGCGCCGCCCAGACCCCGGGTGGTCAGCGCCGGGGTGCCGATCCGGATGCCGGAGGTGTACCAGGCGCCGTTCGGGTCCTGCGGGACGGCGTTGCGGTTGGTGACGATGCCCGAGTCGAGCAGCGCCTGCTCGGCCTGCCGGCCGGTGAGCCCGTAGCCGGAGACGTCGATCAGGACCAGGTGGTTGTCGGTGCCGCCGGTGACCAGCTTCGCGCCGCGGCGCAGCAGCCCCTCGGCGAGGGCCTGGGCGTTGGCGACGATGCGGGACGCGTAGTCGGCGAAGTCGGGGCGGCGGGCCTCCGCGAGGGCGACCGCCTTGGCGGCCATCACGTGCGGCAGCGGACCACCGAGCACCATCGGGCAGCCCCGGTCGACCTGGTCGGCCAGCTCCGGGCCGCAGAGCACCATGCCGCCGCGCGGGCCGCGCAGCGACTTGTGGGTGGTGGTGGTGACGATGTGCGCGTGCGGCACCGGGTCGAAGTCACCGGTGAAGACCTTGCCGGCGACCAGCCCGGCGAAGTGCGCCATGTCGACCATGAAGGTGGCGCCGACCTCGTCGGCGATCTCCCGCATGATCCGGAAGTTGACCTTCCGGGGGTACGCCGAGTAGCCGGCGACCAGGATCAGCGGCTTGAACTCGCGGGCCGCCTCGGCGACCTTGTCGTAGTCGATCAGGCCGGTGGCCGGGTCGGTGCCGTAGCTGCGCTGGTCGAACATCTTGCCGGAGATGTTCGGGCGGAAGCCGTGGGTGAGGTGGCCGCCGGCGTCCAGCGACATGCCGAGCATCCGCTGGTTGCTCAGCTCGCGGCGCAGCGCGAACCAGTCCGCCTCGGTCAGCTCGTTGACCTGGCGTACCTGGGCCTTCTTCAGGGCCGGGGACTCCACCCGGTCGGCCAGAACGGCCCAGAACGCGACCAGGTTGGCGTCGATGCCGGAGTGCGGCTGCACGTACGCGTGGGCGGCGCCGAAGAGTTGCCGGGCGTGCTCGGCGGCGAGCGCCTCGACGGTGTCGACGTTCTGGCAGCCGGCGTAGAAGCGGCGCCCGACGGTGCCCTCGGCGTACTTGTCGCTGAGCCAGTTGCCCATCGCCAGCAGGGTGGCGGGGGAGGCGTAGTTCTCGCTGGCGATCAACTTGAGCGATTCGCGCTGGTCGGCCAGCTCCGCCCCGATGGCGTCCGCCACCCGCGGCTCGACGGCGCGGATCACCTCCAGCGCGCTGCGGAAGGCGGTGGATTCGGCGTTCAGCGACATGCGACCTCCTGATGACGTACGGAAGGCCCAGGCGCTCGGCGTGCGTCCTTGTGACGGGACCGCTTCCCGATGGTGCTCCATCCCCACGCGCCAGTCACGGCCCGCGCCGATCGTACCGGGTACGTCGGGGCCGGTCCGGCCGACCTCCGCCGGACCGGGCGACCCCGCCTGGGAAAACGGACGGGGCCCGGCGATCGCTCGCCGGGCCCCGCCACAGGTGTTGCGGCTGTTACTTCACCACGTTGTACGCGTCGACCATGCCGAAGCCGTAGAACCCGTTACGGTTCCCGCCGGAGCAGGTCGCGTCGTAGCCGTGCGGGTTGCCCGGCCACAGCGGCACCGGGTTGTAGACGCCCGCCGGGCAGGGCTTGGCGACCGCCGTGCGCTCCAGGAACGACGACAGCTGGCCCGGGGTCATGTCCGGGTGCGCCGACAGCGCCAGCGCCGCGACACCGGTGGCGTGCGGGCCGGACATCGACGTCCCCTGCTTGTACCCCCACCCGTTGGTCCGGGTGGTGGTGTTGAAGGTGGTCGACAGGATGGCGTCGGTGCTGGTCGAGCGCACACCCTGGGTGCGAACCCGGCTGTCGCCACCCGGCGCCGTCACCTCGATCACGCCCTGGCCGTACGAGGAGTAGTAGCTCTTCTCCCCGGTCGGGCCCACGGCCGAGACGGTCACCACACCCGGCGCCTCGGCCGGCAGGTCGAGGCAGGCGTTGGTGAGGTTCTCGCGGTTCTCCGGCGTCCCGTTGTTCGGGCTGCCGGTGTCGGTGATCTTGTGAGCGAGGTCGTAGTTCGAGTTACCCGCGGACGCGATGTTGAGCACGCCCTTGGACTGCGAGTAACGGATCGCTCGCTGCACGGCCTGCCACACCGGACGCTGGCGTGCGTCGTTGCGGCAGTTCAGCTCCCACGGGTCGATGTAGTAGCTGTTGTTGGTGAGCTGGAAACCGTGGTCGGCGGCCCACATGAACCCACAGACCGCGGCCTCCGGGAAGATGTAGCCGTCGTTGTTGACGACCTTGACCGCCGCGACCTTGACCCCCGGCGCGATGCCGGTCACGCCGACGCCGTTGACGGCGGCGGCGATGGTGCCGGCCACGTGGGTGCCGTGGTCGGAGGTGGTCGGGTTCCAGGACGCCTCGGTGGTGTCGGTGACACCGCCGATGCAGGACACGCTCTTGTCCTTGGCGATCTGGGTGGCCAGGTCGGGGTGGGTGCTGGAGATGCCGCTGTCCAGCACGCCGACGACCACGTTCGGGCTGCCGGCGTTGACCTTGTGGGCCTGCGGGACGTGGATCATGTCCATGTCCCACTGCTGGGCGTACATCGGCTCCTTGGTCGGGTCGCCGGTGGCTTCGGCGACCTCGGCGGCGGAAACCTCCACGGTCTCGCCCTCGTCGAGAGCGGTGCCCAGGCCGGCGGTGGACGCGACCGCGTCGACGCCCGCACCCGCCACCGCGGTGGCGAAGTTCGGGTTGGTCGAGCGGACGACGAGCACGCCGATCTGGTCGTAACTGGCGACCACGGTGCCGTTGGCGGCCGCCACGCGGGCGGCGGCCTTGTCGGTCTTGCCGCCCTGCGGGGCGAGGACCAGGAACGTGGTCTCCGGCCCGGCGGCCGCGGCCGGCGCCAACCCGCCGATGGCGGCGAGCCCGACGCCGAGCGTCACCACGGACGCGGCGGCGAGTGTCTTGCGACGCAGGTTCTTCACACAGACTCCCAGGGGCTGATCCAGCCGGCCCCACTGCCTGGCGGGGAGCGGGCCGGCGGAAAACGAGCAGGCTGCTCGCTTTCCTGGGGGTTCAGCGTAGGGACGGGGTGTTGTGTTACACACAGCCAAACGGATGAACAACAACCGTCATACGGTGCCCGACGGGTGACGTAACCGCTTATTTCCGCATCGGCACCGAGGTGATCGGGTCTCGGCTCCCGGCCGCGCGTGAACCGGCCGCCGCCGGGTAAGCGCTGGCGCGACCGGAGCCGAGACAGGGAGGTGTGTCGTGGCGACCATGACCAAGGAACAGATGAGCCCGGTACGGGACAAGAACTACGACCTGATCCACACGTTGCAGATGTCGCTGGAGAACATCTATCGGATGGACACCTACATCGCCGACGCGGACGCGCGGGGCGACACGGAACTCGCCAACTGGTTCCGAAAGATCCAGGAGAACAACCGCAAGGCGGGTGACCAGGGCAAGCAGATGCTCATGATGCGCATGCAGCAGGAAGGGCGCTGAGCGCGGTCCGAGCCGGGGCCGGACGGGTGTCCCTCGTCGTGGGCATCACGATGATCGCCTGACCGGCCCCGTCGCGCGATGGGCGGCGTGACGGCCCACCGCCCGTTACGGTGTGGAGCGTGGCGACCACGGCGGCCGAGGAGATCCGGGTGGGGGAGCGGCTGGTCCGCGTCTCCAGCCCCGACAAGCCGTACTTTCCGGAGCGCGGGCTGACGAAGCTGGACGTGGTCCGCTACTTCCTCGCCGTCGGCGACGGCATCCTGCGCGCGCTGCGGGACCGGCCCACCATGCTGGAACGGTGGCCGCGCGGGGTGTTCGAGGGCGCGCAGATCGCCACCCGGCAGAGCAACCGCGGCGACGCGTTCTATCAGAAGCGGCTGCCGGCCGGGGCGCCCGACTGGGTGCGCACCGCGCACATCACCTTCCCGAGCGGCCGGACCGCCGACGAGGTGGCCCCGAGTGAGCTGGCCGTCGTCATCTGGGCGGTCAACCTGGGCACCCTGCGCTTCCACCCGTGGCCGGTCTCGGCCGGCGACGTGGAGCGCCCGGACCAGCTCCGCATCGACCTCGATCCGATGCCCGGGGTGGACTTCGCCCAGGTGGTCCCGGTCGCCCACGAGGTACGGGCGTTCCTCGACGAGCTGGGGCTGGTCGGCTACCCGAAGACCACCGGCGGCCGGGGCCTGCACGTCTATCTGTCCATCGAGCCGCGGTGGAGCTTCGGCGAGTGCCGGCGGGCGGTGCTGGCGCTGGGGCGGGAGATGCAGCGCCGGCGACCCGACCTGGTCACCACCACCTGGTGGCGGGAGCAGCGGGACCGGCCGGTCTTCGTCGACTACAACCAGATGGCCCGCGACCACACCATGACGTCGGCGTACTCGATCCGGCCCACCCCGCGCGCCCTGGTCTCCGCCCCGCTGGACTGGTCGGAGCTCGACGACGCCCGGCCGGACGACTTCGACGTGCTGAGCCTGCCGGCCCGGTTCGCCGAGCGGGCCGACCCGCACGCGGGCCTGGACGGGCGTCGGTTCTCCCTGGCGCCGCTGCTGGAGCTGGCCGACCGGGAGGGCCTGGCGGCGCCGCCGGAACGCTGAACCGCTACGGCCAGGGGCTCTGCGCCCCGTCGAACTCCTCGAAGACCAGCCAGCTGCGCGTCGACAGCACCCCGGCGATGCTCTGCACCCGGTCCAGGACCACGTCCCGCAGGGTGGCGTTGTCCGGCGCGCGGACCAGGGCCAGCACGTCGTGCTCGCCGCTGAGCAGCGCCACGTGCTCGACGTAGCGCACCCGGGCCAGTTCGGCCGACACCTCGCGCCAGGTGTTCTGCTCGATGGTCAGCGCGATGTACGCCGACGTGCCCAGCCCGGCCGGCTCCGGTGCCACCCGCGCCCGGAACCCGGTGATCACCCCGTCCCGGACCAGGCGCTCCACCCGCGCGTACGCGTTGGTGCGCGAGACGTGCACCCGTTCGGCAAGGGTACGGACGGAGAGCCGGCCGTCGTCGACCAGCTCGCGCAGGATCCGCCGGTCCACCTCGTCGAGCGGCCCGGCCGAACGTCCCGTTCCGCCCGCCACGCCCGGTGCGGGGTTGGTCTGCTGGCTCATGAACCGCTCCTCATCCTGCCATTCGTCCCGCGTTTGACCGCGAACTTGAGTCAATCATCCGAGGGCACGAGCATAGGACCACCACACGTCCAGGAGGTCCCGCCGTGACGACCACACCCCAGGCGGTCCGCAGGGCATCCCCCCGCAGCCGCCGGAAGGCCAACCCGGCCGTTCCCGACCCGTCGGCCGGCCTGCTGCCGCGTACCGAGCCGGTCCGGCTGCTGAACCCGGACGGCACCCCGCTGCCGGCCCGCGACGACTACCCGGCGCCGCCCGTCGAGGCGCTGCGCGAGATGTACCGCCGGATGGTGATCGGTCGCCGCTTCGACGTGCAGGCCACCGCGCTGACCAAGCAGGGCCGCCTCGCCGTCTACCCGTCCTCCCGGGGCCAGGAGGCGTGCCAGGTGGGCGGGGTCCTGGCGCTGCGCGACAGCGACTGGGTCTTCCCCACCTACCGCGAGTCGATGGCGCTGACCGCCCGCGGCATCGACCCGGTCGAGGTGCTCACCCTGCTGCGCGGCGACTGGCACTGCGGGTACGACGCGGCCGCCGTGCACACCGCGCCGCAGTGCACCCCGCTCGCCACCCAGTGCGTGCACGCCGCCGGCCTGGCCTACGGCGAGTCGTACCAGGGGCGGGACACCGTGGCGCTGGCGTTCATCGGTGACGGCGCGACCAGCGAGGGCGACTTCCACGAGGGCGTCAACTTCGCCGCCGTGTTCAAGGCCCCGGTGGTCTACTTCGTGCAGAACAACAAGTACGCGATCAGCGTCCCGCTGTCCCGGCAGACCGCCGCCCCGAGCCTGGCGTACAAGGGCGTCGGCTACGGCGTGCCGAGCGAGCAGGTCGACGGCAACGACCCGGTGGCCGTGCTCGCGGTGCTCACCCGCGCGGTGGAGCACGCCCGCGCAGGCAAGGGGCCGTTCCTGGTCGAGGCGCACACGTACCGGATGGAGCCGCACACCAACGCGGACGACCAGACCCGCTACCGGGACGCCGAGGAGGTCGAGGCGTGGCGGGACCGCGACCCGATCGCCCGGCTGGAGGCGTTCCTGCGTGACCAGGGTGCGCTGGACGACGCCGCCGTCGCCGCGATCGTGGACGAGGCCGAGGCGTACGCCGCCGCGCTGCGCGACCGGATGAACGCCCAGCCCACGGTCGACCCGCTGAGCCTCTTCGACCACGTGTACGCGGAGCCGACCCCGCAGCTGGTCGAGCAGCGCGAGCAGGTCCGCGCCGAACTGGCCGCCGCCCGGGACGAGGAGGGGGACGCCTGATGGCCACCATGACCATGGCGAAGGCGCTCAACGCCGCGCTCGCCGACGCGATGCTCGCCGACGAGCGGGTGGTCGTCTTCGGCGAGGACGTCGGGCAGCTCGGCGGCGTCTTCCGGATCACCGACGGCCTCCAGGCCCGGTTCGGCGACAAGCGCTGCTTCGACACCCCCCTCGCGGAGGCCGGCATCGTCGGCTTCGCCGTCGGCCTGGCCATGTCCGGGCTGCGGCCGGTGGTCGAGATGCAGTTCGACGCGTTCGCGTACCCGGCGTTCGAGCAGATCGCCTCGCACGTGGCGAAGCTGCGCAACCGCACCAGGGGCGCGCTCAGCGTGCCGATCGTCATCCGGGTGCCGTACGCCGGCGGCATCGGTGGCGTGGAGCACCACTGCGACTCCTCCGAGGCGTACTACGCGCACACCCCGGGCCTGAAGGTGGTCACCCCGGCCACCGTCGAGGACGCGTACTCGCTGCTGCGCGAGGCGATCGACGACCCGGACCCGGTCGTGTTCATGGAGCCGAAGAAGCTCTACTTCTCCAGCGCCGAGGCGGAGCTGCCGGCCCGTACCGCGCCGTTCGGCCAGGCCGTCGTGCGCCGGGCCGGCACCGACGCCACCCTGGTCGCGTACGGCCCGGCCGTGCCGGTCGCCCTGGAGGCGGCCGAGGCCGCCCGCGAGGAGGGCTGGGACCTGGAGGTCGTCGACGTACGCACCATCGTGCCGTTCGACGACGCCACGGTCACCGCCTCGGTCCGGAAGACCGGCCGGTGCGTGGTGATCCAGGAGGCGCAGGGCTTCGCCGGTGTCGGCGCGGAGATCGCCGCCCGGGTGCAGGAGCGCTGCTTCCACGCGCTGCACGCCCCGGTGCTGCGGGTCTCCGGCCTGGACATTCCCTACCCGGCCCCGATGCTGGAGCACACCCACCTGCCCTCGGTCGACCGGGTGCTGGACACCGTGGCCCGCCTCCAGTGGGACGACCAGCCCGACGCGCGCTGGGTGGCGGCATGAGCACCACGACCGGGACCCGCGACTTCCTTCTGCCGGACCTTGGCGAGGGGCTGAGCGAGGCGGAGATCGTCGAGTGGCGGGTCGCCGTCGGTGACGTGGTCACCGTGGACCAGACCGTGGTCGAGGTGGAGACCGCCAAGGCGGTCGTCGACGTGCCCTGCCCGTACGCGGGTCGGGTCGTGGCCCTGCACGGCGCGGCGGGCGAGGTCCGCCCGGTCGGCCAGCCGCTGATCACCATCGCCCCGCTCGACGGTGCGGACGGGGACGACCCGCACGCCACCTACCGCGAGGAGGAGCGCGCCGGCTCCGGCAACGTCCTGATCGGGTACGGCACCGGCCACGGCGGCTCCGGGCGGCGGCGTCGCCGGCCCCGGCTGGCCCTCGCCCCGGAGCCCACCACCGCTGCGCCGGCCGCCGCCGGCCCGGCCCCGGCCGGTGTCCCCGGTCCGGCCGCCGGGCCGGCCCTGAACGTCGGAGCGCCGGCCGCCGGAGGCACCCCGGCGGCCGGCGGTCCGGCCGACACCGACGGGCGCGCGGGCGCCGCCGGTGCGGTCCTGGTCATCTCGCCGATCGTCCGGCGGCTGGCCCGGGAACGCGGCGTGGACCTGGCGTCGCTGCGCGGCACCGGGCCCGGTGGGGTGATTCGCCGCGCCGACGTGGAGGCGGCGTCCGCCGCCCCGGCGGCGCGGCTCGCCGCCGTGCCGGCGGCCCCCGAGGCGCACGTCGGGCTCGCCCCGACGGACGGCGGTGACGTGGTCATCCCGCTGACCGGCATCCGAAAGGTGATCGCCGACAAGCTCTCCCGCAGCCGGCGGGAGATCCCCGAGGTCACCATCTGGGTGGACGTGGACGCCACCGGGCTGCTGGCGACCCGCGCCGCGATCAACGCCGCCACTCCGGAGTCGCCGGTCAGCATTCTGGCCCTGCTGGCCCGGATCTGCCTCAGCGGTCTGCGGAAGTACCCGCAGCTCAACGCGCACGTGGACACCGAGGGGCAGCGGATCGTCCAGTCGGCCGGGGTGCACCTGGGCATCGCCGCGCAGACCGACCGGGGCCTGATCGTCCCGGTGCTCCGCGACGCCCAGCGGCTGACCACCCGGGAACTGGCCGCCGCGCTGGTGGAGACCACCACCGCGGCCCGGGCCGGCAGCCTTCCGCCGGCGCGGCTGACCGGCGGCACCTTCACCCTCAACAACTACGGGGTGTTCGGGGTGGACGGCTCCACGCCGATCATCAACCACCCGGAGGCGGCGCTGCTCGGCGTCGGCCGGATCGTGGACAAGCCGTGGGTGGTCGACGGGCAGCTCGCGGTCCGCAAGGTGACCCAGCTCAGCCTCACCTTCGACCACCGGGTCTGCGACGGCGGCGTGGCGGGTGGCTTCCTGCGCCACGTCGCGGACTGCGTGGAGCAGCCCGCGCTGCTGGTGGCGAACGTCTGAACCCGGCCGGGGCCGGTCACCTCCAGTTGGGGGTGACCGGCCCCGTCGTGCTTCCCGGAACCGGGACCGAGCGACCCTCTTCGGCACCTCCGGTACGTCGAACCGCCACCGGCCCCGATCCGGGACACCGCCCCCCGCCACGCCCCGTCCGGCACCCGGGCGACCAAATGCGCCTGGTTTCACGAGCATTTCTCGGGGAAGAGCGCCGTGGACCTGGGAATCGCCGTACAGAATGTGGCCAAGGGGGAGTGGAAATGGGGGGCCGAATATGGACGTGAGGCGACGATTCACGCTATTGGCGGTGGCCGTGGCGACCACACCGTTGGTTGTCTCCGGCTGCACGGCCGGGCCCAAGGCGATGAAGTCGGGCCAGGAGAAGAAGCCCCCGGCGCTGAACGTGACACCGGCGGACAACACGAAGGACGTGCCGGTCAGCGCCGAGGTGGGCGCCACCGTCAGCGGCGGAAAGATCACCGCGGTCCGGCTCACCGACGACAAGGGCGCGCAGGTGCCGGCCGAACCACGGGAGGACGGGTCGAGCTGGGTGCCGACCAAGCCGTTGCAGAATTCGCGGACGTACACCGCGGAGGTGACCGCGACCGGCGATTCCGGAAAGAGCACCACACGGAAGACGACGTTCACCACGTCGGCGCCGTCGACCAAGGCGCAGGTCACCAGCACGCTCTATTTCACGGACAATCAGACGTACGGGACGGCGATGCCGTTGGTCGTCAAGTTCGAACCGGCGATTCCGAAAGAGGCCAGGGCGGACGTACAGCGACGGTTGTTCGTGAAGTCGGATCCGCCGCAGCCGGGCACCTGGTCGTGGATCGCGGACGGCACTCAGGTCGAATACCGGGCACCCGACTTCTGGAAGTCCGGCACGAAGATCAGCGTGCGCAGCGCCCTGCAGGGGCTGCCGATCGGCAAGGACGCGATCGGTGACGCGGACCACTCCGCGACCTCGAAGATCGGCCGGCAGTCCTCGATCGACATCGACAACGCCAGCAAGCAGATGTCGGTCTACCAGGAGGGCAAGCTGCTCCGGAAGATCCCGGTGAGTCTCGGCAAGGAGAGCACGCCGACCTCCAGCGGCAACATGGTGATCATGGAGAAGTTCGACCGGACCACCTTCGACACCCGGGGCGACCCGAACGGCGGCTACGTGGTCGACGTCGACGACGCGCAGCGCCTCACCTGGGGCGGCGAGTTCATCCACGCCGCGCCGTGGTCGGAGGGCGACCAGGGCAGCAGCAACGTCTCGCACGGTTGCACCAACGTCTCGTCCGACGCCGCGCACTGGCTGATGGGCGTCACGCAGGTCGGCGACCTGGTGACGGTCAAGGGCACCGAGGTGAAGTTGGACCAGGGCAACGGTTTCACCGCGTGGAACGTGAGCTGGGACGACTTCGCCAAGGGCAGCGCGCTGCCGGTGCCGGCCGGACTCAAGCCCACGCAGAGCGCGACACCGCACCCGGGCGCGGTGGCCGGCGGCTCGGCGCCCGCACCCGCCCCGTCGGTCAGCGGCGGCTGAGGGAGGGACCTGGGGGAACGACCGAGGGACGGCTCGCCACGGAGGTGGCGGGCCGTCCCTGCCGCGCGCTCCGGCCCCGCCGACGCGGACGCCTCGGGGGCCACCCTGAGTCTCTCGGGGTCCTACCCGGGACGTTCCCGGATCCCTGGTCCGGGCGGCCGAAAATGTCGGTCCCGGCGGATAGGTTTACCGGCATGGGGCAGCGCAGCGACCGGTTCGACGTGCAGATCAGCGTCGGTGACGACGTGGTGGACGTCCGCGCCGTGGGCGAGATCGACATCGCCACGGTCGGTGCGTTCCGGGCCGCGCTCTGGGCCGCCCCGGCACGGCCGGTGCTGCGGTTGGACCTCTCCGGCGTCCGGGTGCTCTCCGCCGCCGGGGTGCGGGCACTGATCGCGGCGCACCTGCGGATCCGGGCCCGCGGTGGCGAGCTGGTGCTGGTCGACCCCGATCCGGTGGTGGCCCGGGTGCTGCGCGCCACCGGCCTGCACCGGGTGATGCCGATCCATGAGTCGGCGACCGCGGGCGCGTCGCGGCTGGCGGAGCTGGCGTCGGTCTGACCCGACGGCCGGGGCCGCCGGTCTGACCGACGGCCCCGGGTGAAACGGTCGCGGTTCAGCGGACGCCGAGCAGGTCGACCACGAAGACCAGCGTCTCGCCCGGCTTGATGACGCCGCCGGCGCCCCGGTCTCCGTAGCCCAGGTGCGGCGGGATGGTCAGCTTGCGCCGGCCGCCCACCTTCATGCCGATCACGCCCTGGTCCCAGCCGGCGATGACCCGCCCGCCGCCGAGCGGGAAGTCGAACGCCTCGCCCCGGTTCCACGACGCGTCGAACTCGCGGCCGGTCGAGTGGGCCACGCCGACGTAGTGCACGCTGGCGAGCTGGCCGGGGCGGGCCTCCGGGCCGTCGCCGACCGTGATGTCCTCGATGACGAGATCGGCGGGCGGCGCGCCCTCGATCGGGCCAACCTCGGGCTTCTCCATGAGCGGTCTCCTCGGTGGTTCCGGATGTGTTTCCGTCGATCCTGCCGGATCGTGACCGGCCGATACGCGTCGGTCCCCGCCTACGGCGGCGGGGACCGGTGGACGGACGAGATGGCGGGCGCCACCTTCGGTGACGCCCGCCCGGCGGGTGCTGTCGGATCGGTCACTTCACTTGAGCCAGGGGAGCCGCTGGACGATGGGGAGCTTCGCCCAGGCCCGGCCGAGGCCGAGGGTGTTGCCGGCGCCGACCAGGGCCAGGCCGGCCAGCAGACCCGCGTAGATGAGGTGGTCGTCCATGAACGGGTTGTTCGCGGGGGGCAGCACGGCCGTCCACATCATGACCAGCAGGAGCCCGCCGGCGACCGCGGCGACCCGCATCCCGATGCCGAGGATCAGGGCGACGCCGATGGCCGCCAGCCCGGTCATGAACATCCAGTCCGCCCAGGTCGCCCCGGCGATGCCGTGGTAGAAGCCCTCGAGCGGGCCCTTGGTGCCGAAGGCCAGGAAGCCCTTGGTGGGGCTGCCGCCGTTGATCCAGGCGTTCTTCGCCGCGGTCTCGTGTCCCAGGCCGAACATCTTGTCCAGGAAGGCCCAGAGGAAGACCCAGCCGAGGGCGATCCGCAGTCCGGCGAAGACGTACCGGGCGGCCTTCTGCCGGGTGGTCTCGGCCTCGCGGGTGGTCCGAACCGCCGGTGCGATGGTGTTGGCGGTGATCCGCTCGATCGTCGCGGTCATGGTCTCCACGTCCCTTCCTTTGCCTCGCACCGCGCTTTCCGGTGGCACATTCATTCCACCTCCGGGGCGTCGCCGTGGGCAGGGCCGACCGGGCCGCTCCGGCCCGGGACCTTGGACCCCTTCGGGCCCGGTCCGGTCGGCCCTGTCCGGCCTGCCGACCGCCTCTGACCACGGTGGTCGCCGCCGCCCTAGCGTCGTGGGTGGAACAGCGGGCCGAGGAGGTCGTGATGCGGACATGGCAGGTGGGCGACGTGATGACCAAGGACGTCGCGACGGTGGGCGAGGAGACCCCGTACCGGCAGATCGTCGATGTGCTGATCCGGCGGGGCATCAGCGCCGTACCGGTGGTGGACGACTTCCGTCGGGTGCTCGGCGTGGTCTCCGAGGCGGACCTGCTGCACAAGGTGGAACGGGCCGGGCAGTTCGACGAGCGACGGGTCTTCGAGGGCAGGCGCCGGCGTACCGCCCGGGAGAAGGCGGGCGCGTTGGTCGCGAAGGACCTGATGACCGCGCCCGCGGTGACCACCTACCCGCAGGCGGCGCTGCCGGCGGCGGCCCGGCTGATGGACCGCGAGGTGGTCAAGCGGCTGCCGGTGCTGGACGATCTCGGCCGGCTGGTCGGCATCGTGACCCGCAGCGACCTGCTCCGGGTGCATCTGCGCACCGACGCGGAGATCCGCGAGGACGTGGTGCAGGAGGTGCTGCGCCGGGTGCTCGCGGTGCGGGACGGCCTGGTCACCGTCCAGGTTCGGGACGGCGCGGTCACGCTGGACGGCCGGTTGGACCGGCGTAGCGCCGTCGAACTCGCCGGCCGGCTCGCCGCCCAGGTCAGCGGCGTCGTGCAGGTCGACAACGCCATCGGGTACGACGTGGACGACACCACGCTGCGCGAGGTGGATCCGGTGCACGCCACGCCGATCGCCTGACCGTCGGCGCCGGCCGGCCGCCACCCGGGTCGGCCGGCGCCGGGGTGGTCCGCCCGTCCCGGTCGGCTCAGCCCGCGTGGGCGAGCTGGGTGGCGAGCAGCGCGGGCGCCTCGGCGAGCGACGGGCCGTACCAGGTCAGGTGCCGGCCCGAGACGAGTGCGGCCGGCACGCCCGGAAACGCCTCCGGCCCGTCCTCGGCGGTGAACCGGTACGGCTCGTCCGGCAGCACCACCAGTTCGGGCGCCCGGACGCGCAGCTCGTCCGGGCTCGGCCGGGGGTAGCGGTCCTCGTGGTCGGCCCACTGGTTGCCGACGCCGAGCCGGCGCAGCACGTCACCGGCGAAGGTGTCCCGACCGAGCACCACCCACGGCCGCCGCCACACCGGTACGACCGCGCTGCGCGGCGTCGCCGAAACGGGCTGCCCGGCCCAGGCCCGCCGGGCGGCCCGCAGCCAGTCCGGCTCGTCGGACCCGCCGAGCGCGGCGATCAGCTCGCCGAGCTGGGTCAACGCCTCGGGGACCGTACGGGGAAAGGTGACCCGAACCGGTACGCCGGCCGCGCGCAGGGCGTCCGCGTCGACGCGCCGGTTCTCCTCCTCGTTGAGCAGGACCAGGTCGGGGCGGAGCGCGAGCACCCGGTCCAGGTCGGGGTATTTGGTCCCACCGACCCGGGCGACGTCCAGCCCGGCCGGGTGGGTGCACCAGTCGGTGGCGCCGACCAGCACCTCGGGCCGGGTCAGCGCCACGGCCTCGGTCAACGACGGCACCAGCGACACCACCCGCACGGCCGCTCCCTTCCTCGCTCCGGAGCATCCTCGCGTACCGGGGATTGTCCGGCGCGGAGCGGCCTTCACGTCGCGCGGGGGCCGGGCCGGCCGGCGGCCGGTCAGCGGGACGTCTCGTCCACCACCGCCGTCACGTCCAGGTGCCCCGGGCGGCAGCCGAGCGTCGCCGCGAACCGGCGGACCGCGGCGTCCACCTGGGCCCGGGCCGCGCCGAGACCGGCGGACGGGTCCAGGCCCACCTCGACCCAGACGTCCGGCCGGGTGACCGGGCCGGTGAGCAGCACCCGAGCCCGGCGTACGCCCGGGGCCCGGAGCAGGTCCCGTTCCAGCGTGCCGGTGAGCACCTCGGTCGCCACCCGGGTACGCCCACCACCGTCCCCCGGATGAGTCAGGGTGCCGGTCAGCCGGCCCGGCACCCGTAGCCCGGCGGCGAGCAGCCGTTGCCCGAGCAGGGCCAGCAACACCCCGCCGGCCGCCACCGCGAGGGCGGTCCACGGCGTACCGGCCTGCCACCAGGCGACCGGCCCGTCTCCGAGCAGCGGGGCGCCGCCGCCGGGGAGCCAACCCAGCCCGACCGCCGATCCGACCGCGCCCGCCGCGACGAGCAGCAGGGCGAGCACCGTCCAGAGCAGCCGGTGGGCGGCGTTGCTCACGTCGTCCGCCGGACGGGGATGAGCCGGACCTCGATCGGGTCGCGGCGCGGGGCGGCCAGTCGGTCGAGTTCCCAGCGCAGCGCGAACTCGACGTCGGCACGGGCCGACGGGTCGCCCGTCGCGGTCACCCGGGGCCGCCAGTCGTCCCCGCGTCGGCGCAGACGTACCCGGGCCCGGTGGACGCTCGGCACGGCGCGGGCCACCCGGGCCAGCCGCCGTTCGACCGAGCGGCGGTGCAGGTGCCAGCCGTCGTCCTCGGCGAGG
Organism: Micromonospora narathiwatensis; assembly: GCF_900089605.1. Classification (NCBI taxonomy): domain Bacteria; kingdom Bacillati; phylum Actinomycetota; class Actinomycetes; order Micromonosporales; family Micromonosporaceae; genus Micromonospora; species Micromonospora narathiwatensis. The sequence continues at coordinate 1,628,909 of NZ_LT594324.1, forward strand.
CGCAGTCGGACGGGGCGCCACCGGAGCAGCTCCGCGACGAGCAGGACCAGACCGAGCAGGGCGACGCCCGCGGCGACCGCCCGGACCGGGGCGTCCTGCCAGCGGGTGGTGGTCAGGACGGCGTACCACCGTTGGACCAGCGAGCCGGGGTGGCCGGACGCGGCGAGCAGCGCCTCGACCGTGACGAGCGTCCCGCCGGCGAGCAGGGCGACGGCGAGCAGCAGGGTGGCGATCCGGTTGACCGTCCGCACGTCAGCCTCCCGTCGCCGGGCCGCCGCTCACGTCGCCGTCCAGGCGTCCGCGTCGGCCCCGGACTCGTCGTACGCGGGGGCCGCCCCGTCGGGCAGGCGCAGGTCCACCACCGTGACGGTGACCGCCTCGACGGTGAGCCCGGTCTCCGCCCCGACCCGAACGCCGATCCGGCGGCGTACCGCCTCGGCGACCGACGGCAGGTGGGCGCCGTGCTCGACGACCAGGTCCAGGTCGACGCGCGCGACGCCGCCGCAGACCCGGACGGTCGCCGTGGCGTCGGGGGCGGCCGGCGCGCGTCCCACCGCGTCCTCGACCAGCCGGGCGACCCGCTCCTCCGTCCACGGCTGCGCCGGGGTGGCGGGCTCGGGTGCGGCCACGGATTCGGGTGCGGCCATGGATTCGGGTGCGGCCATGGATTCCGGTGCGGCCACGGATTCGGGTGGGGCCAGGGGCTCGGGCCCGGCCACCGATTCGGGCGTGGCCGCGGATTCGGGCGGGGACGCGCCGCGCCGCGGCAGGATGCCGGTCATCGTCGCGCCCCGCTCACCGGCGTCGCTCCGCTCGGTCGGCGAACCCGGGCGCGGCGGCGTCGCCGTCGAGAAGCCGGACCAGGAGCCAGCCGACCAGCCCGGCCAGGGTGGCGGCCGCGGCGACGCCGATCCCGCCGAGCGCCCAGACCGCCACCGGGAGGAACCCGGCGAGGAACCCGAACTGTTGCCGCGTCATGCCCACCTCCGCTCAGCGACGACCGACCGGACGGGCGGGTCGTACCCGTTCCCGCGCCGCGCAGTCATCGCGCCCGGCGACGGCGGCGACCAGACCGCCCGGTGGCCGCGGAAAAGGCGACGAACGGGTACGAGCCGGCCAGCCCCCTGCCGGTGGGGCAACTGGGCTGGTGACGGCCCGGACCGGTCGATTCCGCCGCACCGGGTGGACGGCATCCATGATCGACGGCCTAGACTCGGGCGTCGATCGAGTGACGGATGGATCTGGCGGAGATGACGAGCAGCGGCAGCGTGGCGGCTTCCTGGCTGCGCCCGGTCACGGCTGGGGGCGCCCCGTCGCTCACCCGCGCCGGTCAGTTCGGGTACGAGTCGCGTCGGCTGGGTGAGCTGGTGCAGGGGCGGCCGCCGGGCGTCACCGGGAACCAGTGGAGCACCGCCCTGCGGGAGGGCTTCGACCAGGTGGTCTGTGCGGCCGACGGCCGCCCGGTGTTCGCCGTGCAGGTCGCCCCGCCGGCACCCGCCGGTTCCGCCGCCCGTCGCGCCGAGCGGATGACCAGCACGGTCTGCGCCGCCGTCGGCCTGCCGGTGCTACGGGTCGAGTCGTCGACCCTGCGCGGTGCCGAACACTCCCGGCGTCTCGTCGAGTACGTCATCGACGCGCGGAGCTACGCCGCCGGCTCGGGACCGGAGGCCGGGGACGCCGTCGGGTTCCGGGAGATCGTCGGCCGGCTGCCCGACGGCCGCAGCGGGCCGGTGAACGACCTCGGGGCGCTGGCTCGGGCCGCCGCCGTCGAGGCGTACGTCGAGCGGCGTCTCGCCGACCCGATCGTCCGCGGCCTGCACGTGCGCTGGACGGGCGGCCCCGCCGAGGGGTGGAGCTGGATCGAGGTGCGGCCCGGCCGCTGCCTGGTCGAACGGGTCGAACTCCTCGTGCAGCGGTTCTCCTGCGGGGTGGACCCGGGCCGGCTCGCCGAGGACCTGGCCGCAGTGGCGGTGGGGGAGCGGCTGCGCGACCTCGACGCCGTCGAGTCGTCGCTGGTCGACCGGGACGAGCTGCGCGAGCGTATCCGGCGGCTGGCGACCCGGCGCGACGAGTTCGACGGCGGCTTCGCCTTCGACCACCTCTGCGAGGACTGAGCCACCGCGCGGGCTGCTGACCGCGTGGACGGCCCGTTCTGTCGGCCGATCCCGGCCGGATCCGGCCGTGGATTCTCCCGATCCCGGTTGAACCATCGCCGTCGTCGATCCGTACCCAAGCGGGAATGGACGTAGACCTTCCCAGCCGCGCCGGCAGGCGCGGAGACGGTGCGGAGAGGGCATCGTCGGTCATCGACGTGCGATCAGAACCGTCGCAGTGATCCGTGCCCCCGAATTCCGTCGGTCCGCCGGGGTCACGGGTCGATCACCGGATCGAGAAGGAGAACAATTCGATGCGCAGGTCCACACGGGCGCGCCGGACATCCGGTAACACGCGGATCAAGCGGGTGTTGGCCGTGGTCGGCACGCTCGCGGTCTTCGGCGGCATCGCCGCCGTCACGCAGATCTCGTCCGCCGAGGACCGGCGGACCTACCGCCGGGCCGCCTCGGCGTCGTGTGTTCCGGCGAGCCCCGGCGCGACCGCGCCGAGCGGTGCCGGCAGCACCACCCGGACCTGGCAGAACGGCCGGTGGGTGCGCAACCACTGGGGCGACGGGCAGCTGTCGGTCGCCGAGTGCCAGCAGAGCGGACCGGGTGGGACCGGCGCCGGTGCGCCCACCGTGGCCTGCCCGGACGTGAAGAGCAGCCTTCCGCAGGTGCCCGATCAGGCGCGTGCCGCGGTGGACCGCGAACTCGCCCTGCTGGACACGCAGATCGCCGAGGCGAACCGGCGACTCGCCGCGCTGGGCGAGCGCGACGGGCAGGACTTCGTCAACAACGCCATCCTGCGTCCCCTCGCCGACAAGCGGACCGCCACGCTGAACCGGATCGCCACCGCGATCGGGCGGGTCGCGCAGCGCCCCGAGGGTCTCGACCAGTTGGCCCAGTGCGCCATCGCCGACAACGGCCAGAACGGCGACGACGGTGGAAGCAACAATGGTGGAAACAGCAACGGTGGCGGCAGCAACGGTGGCAGCAGCGGCGGGAGCGGCAACGGACTGGAGGTGCTCGCCAAGGACTGCGGCAACAGCGGGCTCCAGCCGCACGACGGGTTCCAGGCCGGGAACCGCTGTGTGAGCACCGCCTTCGGTGAGGTGGGCGCGGCGGCGAACAACCCCTCGCTGCTCATCACCCAGTTCCCGAACCAGGTTCGCCGCAACCAGCCGTTCACCCTGCGGGTCACCACGCGGAACCTGATCCGGGACCGCTTCCTCGCCGCCGGCCAGGGCGGCTACTACCTGGAGAGTTCGCTGCTCAACGACCAGGGCCTGGTACGCGGACATTTCCACACCGCCTGCCGGATGCTCGACGGCACCCGTCAGCCCCCGAACCCGGCGGACATGCCGGCCTTCTTCGTGGCGACCGAGGACGGTCGGGGCGGCGCCCAGGCGGACGACGTGCTCATCCAGATTCCCGGCCTGCCGCGATCGGGTCTGGCGCAGTGCGCGGTCTGGGCCGGTGACGGCTCGCACCGCATCCCGATGATGGAGCGCGCCAACCAGACCCCCGCCTTCGACGTGGTGCGGATCCGGGTCAACTGACGGTCGGCGGCCGGAGCCCGTCCGGGGCGTACCCGGGCGGCTCCGGCCGGGCGGATCGCTCGGCGCGGGCGCGGGCCGGGGGTGGGTCACACCGGCGCGGGCTCCGGCCGGGCGAGGGCCGGCGTGGGTGCCCGCAGCCCTTCGATCCGTCGGGTACGCGTCGGGCCGGCGACCAGGTTGCCCAACGCCACGAGCAGGGCCAGCCCGCCCAGTCCGAGCCAGAGCGCGGTGTCGCCGAACCGGCCGGTGACCAGGCCGCTTACGGTCGGGCCGGCGAAGCTGGCGAAGGCGTACCCCAGCGAGTAGACGCCCTGGTACCGGCCGCGTTGCGCGGCAGGGGAGAGGTCGGCGGTGAGCGCCGAGTTGGCGGGCGTCATCATCATCTCGCCGAGGGTCCAGACCAGCACGCTGAGGGCGTAGAGCAGGACGGTGTCGGCCATGGCGGTGACCACGAACCCGGCGCCGATCACCACCGCCGCCATCGCGATGGTGCGGGAGCGGTCGAAGCGGGCGATCAGCCGGGGCACGAACAACTGGCCCGCCACGATCATCAGCCCGTTCACCGCGATGACCGGCCCGTACGCCGACGCGGGCAGCCCGTCGGCCCGCAACGCCACCGGCAGCATGGCGTTCGCCTCGATGCAGAGCCAGATCAGCCCGGTCAGCGCGGTGAAGGTGAGGAACACCCGGTCGCGCAGCACCGCGCCGAGGCCGCCCCGGTCGGCCCGGACGCGGGGCCCGACGGCGTCGGGGGCCGGCCGGGACTCCGGCACCTTGAGCGCGATCAGGGCGGCGGTGCCGAGCAGCACGGCGGCGTTGAGCACGAAGAGCAGCAGCGGGTCGGCCCGGATCAGCACGCCGGCCACCGTGGCGGCCACCGAGAACCCGATGTTGATCGCCCAGTAGTTGAGGGTCAGCGCCCGTAGCCGGTCGCGCTCGCCGACCACGTCGATGATGGTGGCGGTGAAGGCCGGCCGGGCCACGCCGAGGAAGAGCCCGAGGGCCAGGGTGAGCGCCGCGATGGCGACCGGGCGGCCGGTCAGTCCCAGCCCGAGCGCGGTGGCCGCGGCGGCGACGTTGCCGGAGAGCATCGCCGGCCGCCGTCCCCACCGGTCCGCGACGATGCCGCCGACCAGCGTGCCGAGCGCGCTGCCGGCCCCGTGCAACCCGATCACCATGCCCGCGTACGACGGGTCGAAGTGGCGCACCGAGACCAGGTAGACGCCGAGGTAGATGGCGACGAAGCTGCCCAGCCGGTTGATCAGCGTGGCGGTCCAGAGATACCAGAACGTGCGGGGCAGGCCGCCCCCGGTCTGTCGCCACCAGGCTGTCATGCCCCACCCCCGTGCGTCGTCCGCGTAATGACCATTGGCCATGGCGGTCATTACAACCCAGGGGTACGACGCGGGAGCGGTCACCGGGTGGCCGTCGTGGCGCCGCTCACTGCGCCACCGTGGCAATGGATGCCGGTGCGCTCGTCATCGATGAAAATTGTGAACGCTGAAAAGCCAACCGGGGCCGCGCTGATTTCCCAGCGTGACCCCGGCGTGCCCGACGGTGAACCGGGAGGCTCAGCGGTTCTTGTACGCCTCCACCACCGAGACGGGGATCCGGCCCCGCTCGGAAATCTCGTAGCCGTTCTTCGTGGCCCATTCCCGGATGGCGCGGTTCTGCTCGCGGTCCATTCCGGAGGTGGCCGGGCGAGCCGTCCGGCGCGTCGCGCGCACGCTCTCGACCGGTCCGCGACCGATCCGCCTGCCAGCGCTGATGTACGGGTCCAGGGCCTTGCGCAGGACGCCGGCGTTCTCGTCGGAGACGTCGATCGTGTACGCCACGCCGTCCAGGCCGAACTCGACGGTCCGATCCGCCTTTCCGCCGTCGAGGTCGTCGGTCAGAACGGTGATTACTTTCCTTGCCATCGCCATTGCTCCCTGTGTCGGGCGGGGTGTGGCTAAGAGTTTGACCTATGGTGCGGCAAATTCGCAACAATATCTGCCGATCGCCATTCGGCGGGTCGGCTAATCCATCCCCCGGAATGGCGGGTCGACGCGCGGCGCGGTGCGGCGGAGGGTGGTCGAATAGTGGCGTGGGTCACAAGCCGGAACAAGGGGAACGGTTTGTTACTTGAGCCTGACACGCTCAACTCAACATGATGGCAGGTGTTCGATGGCAACTCTTCCGGTACTACCGCTGACCGACGCCGTCCTGCTGCCCGGCATGGTCATCCCGGTGACCCTCGACCCGACCACCCAGGCCGCGGTCGACGCGGCCCGCGCCAGCGGCGACAAGACACTCCTCGCCGTACCCCGGATCGACGGCGACTACGGCTCCGTCGGCGTGATCGCCACGATCGAGAAGGTGGGCCGGCTGCCCAGCGGTGAGCCCGCCGCCGTGGTCCGCGGCCTGGCCCGGGCCCGGATCGGCTCCGGCGTGCCCGGCCCGGGCGCCGCGCTCTGGGTCGAGGCGACCGAACTCGACGAACCCGCCCCGGCCGGTAGAGCCCGGGAACTCGCCCGCGAGTACCGCGCGCTGATGACCTCCGTCCTCCAGCAGCGCGGCGCCTGGCAGGTCATCGACGCCATGGAGCGGATGACCGACCTCTCCGAGCTGGCCGACGCGGCCGGCTACGCGCCCTGGCTCAGCCTGGCGCAGAAGACCGAACTGCTCGCCGCGCCGGACGTCACCGCCCGGCTGGAGCTGCTGGTCGGCTGGGTGCGGGAGCACCTGGCCGAACAGGAGGTCACCGAGCGGATCAACAGCGACGTGCGGGAGGGACTGGAGAAGTCCCAGCGGGAGTTCCTGCTCCGCCAGCAGCTCGCCGCGATCCGCAAGGAGTTGGGCGAGGACGAGCCGGAGGGCTCCGCCGACTACCGTTCCCGCGTCGAGTCCGCCGACCTGCCCGAGAAGGTCCGCGAGGCGGCCCTGCGCGAGGTCGGCAAGCTGGAGCGGGCCAGCGACGCCTCGCCCGAGGCGGGCTGGATCCGTACCTGGCTCGACACCGTCCTCGAAATGCCGTGGAGCACGCGTACCGAGGACAACACCGACCTGACCGCGGCCCGCGCCGTGCTCGACGCCGACCACGCCGGCCTGGCCGACGTGAAGGACCGCATCCTGGAATACCTCGCGGTGCGCAACCGGCGCGCGGAGCGCAACCTCGGCGTGGTCGGCGGCCGTGGCTCCGGCGCGGTGCTCGCCCTCGCCGGCCCGCCCGGCGTCGGCAAGACCAGCCTCGGCGAGTCCGTCGCCCGGGCGCTGGGCCGCAACTTCGTCCGGGTCTCCCTCGGTGGCGTCCGCGACGAGGCGGAGATCCGCGGCCACCGGCGCACCTACGTCGGCGCGCTGCCCGGCCGGATCGTCCGCGCCCTGCGCGAAGCCGGTTCGATGAACCCGGTCGTGCTCCTCGACGAGGTCGACAAGCTGGCCGTCGGCTACTCCGGCGACCCGGCCGCCGCCCTGCTGGAGGTGCTCGACCCGGCGCAGAACCACACCTTCCGCGACCACTACCTGGAGGTCGACCTCGACCTGTCCGACGTGCTCTTCCTGGCCACCGCCAACGTGGTGGACACCATCCCCGGCCCGTTGCTCGACCGGATGGAGCTGGTCACCCTGGACGGCTACACCGAGGACGAGAAGGTGGCCATCGCCCGGGACCACCTGCTGCCCCGGCAGCGGGAGCGGGCCGGGCTGACCGCCGACGAGGTGACCGTCGCCGACGCGGCCCTCGCGCGGATCGCGGGGGAACACACCCGGGAGGCCGGCGTACGGCAGCTCGAACGCGCCCTCGCCAAGATCCTGCGCAAGGTCGCCGTGGCCCTGGCCACCGATCCGGCACCGGTCCGGGTGGACGACGACAACCTGGCCCGCTACCTGGGCCGGCCGAAGTTCACCCCGGAGTCGGCGGAGCGTACGGCGGTGCCCGGCGTGGCCACCGGCCTGGCCGTCACCGGGGCGGGCGGCGACGTGCTCTTCATCGAGGCGACCAGCATGGAGGGCGACCCGGGGCTGACCCTGACCGGCCAGCTCGGCGACGTGATGAAGGAGTCCGCGCACATCGCCTGGTCGTACCTGCGGTCGAACGGGCGGCGGCTCGGGCTGGACCCGAACGCCCTGGCCGGGCGGCGGATCCACCTGCACGTCCCGGCCGGTGCGGTGCCGAAGGACGGCCCGAGTGCCGGCATCACCATGGTGACGGCGCTGGCCTCCCTGGTCACGGGCCGGCCGGTACGCCCCGAGTTCGGGATGACCGGCGAGGTGACCCTCTCCGGCCGGGTGCTGCCCATCGGCGGCGTGAAGCAGAAGCTGCTCGCCGCCCACCGGGCCGGTCTGACCGAGGTGATCATCCCGAAGCGCAACGAGCCGGACCTCGACGACCTGCCCACCGAGGTACGCGACGCGCTGACCATCCACACCCTCGCCGACGTCGCCGACGTGCTCGCCCTGGCGCTGCGCCCGGCCGACGTCGACGCGGAAACCCTGGGTGGCCAGCCGCTCGCCGCGGCCTGAGCCAGCGGCAGGAGCCCCCTGTCACGCCTCGTGCGTGACAGGGGGTTCCTGTTGACACGTCACTCAGCGGTGGTCTCGTGCGCCGTCGAAACCCTCCCGATCGAGGCGCACCGTCGCCTTGCGGCCCTTGATGGTGCTGCCGCGCAGCCCCCGGATCACCTCGTCGGCCAGCGCGTACGGGACCTCCACCAGGGAGAACCGGTCGGCGATCTCGATCGAGCCGATGTCCCGCCCGCTGGCCCGGGTCTCCCCGGTGATCGCCCCGACCAGGTCCTGCGGGCGCACCCCGGCGCGCCGGCCCAGGCCGATGAAGACCTGGGTCGTACCACCGGGGCGGGTGCCGCGCCGCTCCCGGCCCTCGTGCCCCCGCTGCTCCCGCTGCTCCCGGGGCGGACGGACCGAGACCTGCGGGATCTCCTCCTCCTCGTCGGCCGTGCCGGGAAGGGTCGCCTCGTGGGCCAGCCGCACCGCGGCGAGCGCGACCTCCATCAGGTCGAACTCGTCGGTCAGCGACTCCACGATCGCCCGGAACGGCTCCAGGTCGTCCTCCAGCAACGACTCCCGCAGCGCCGCCTGGGTCAGCTCCAGCCGCCGGGTCCGCAGATCCGCCACCGTGGGGATCTTGTCGACGGCGATCCGCTGGCCGGTGACCCGCTCGATGGTCTTGAGCATCCGGTGCTCGCGCGGTTCGGCGAGGGTGATCGCCACGCCCTCCCGGCCGGCCCGGCCCACCCGGCCGATCCGGTGCACGTACGACTCCGGCGCCGACGGGACGTCGTAGTTGACCACGTGGCTGAGCTGCTCGACGTCCAGCCCGCGGGCCGCCACGTCGGTCGCCACCAGCAGGTCGGCGGTGCCCGCCCGCAGCCGGCCCATCACCCGGTCCCGCTGCTCCTGGCTCATTCCGCCGTGCAGCGCCTCGGCCCGGTAGCCCCGGCCGTTCATCGTCTCGGTGAGCCGGTCCACCTCCTCCCGGCTGCGGCAGAACACGATCGCCGCGGTCGGCGACTCCACGTCCAGCACCCGGCCCAGGGCGGCCGGCTTGTGCGCCCGCGCCACGATGTACGCGCTCTGCCGCACCCGGGGCGCCTCGCCGGCCACCGGCCGCTCGCGCTCGATCTGGATGCGGACCGGGTCGGTCAGGTGCTGGCGGGCCAGCCCGTCGATCCGCGCCGGCATGGTCGCCGAGAAGAGCACCGTCTGCCGGTCGGCGGGGGCGTGCTCCAGGATCGCCTCGATGTCCTCGGCGAAACCCATGTCGAGCATCTCGTCGGCCTCGTCCAGCACCACCGTCGTCAGCGAACCCAGCCGCAGGGTGCCCCGGGCGATGTGGTCCAGCGCCCGGCCCGGCGTCGCCACCACCACGTCCACGCCCAGGTCCAGGGCGCGCAACTGCCGGCCGATCGGCTGGCCGCCGTAGATCGGCAGGACCCGCGTGCCGAGGTCCTTGCCGTACCGGTGGAACGCCTCGGAGACCTGCACCGCCAGCTCCCGGGTGGGCACCAGCACCAGCGACACCGGATCCCCGCCCGTGCGTTTGTCGGGCAGCCGCTGCAACAGCGGCAGGGCGAAGGCGGCCGTCTTGCCCGTGCCCGTCGCCGCCTGGCCGAGCAGGTCCTGGCCGGCGAGCAGGGGTGGGATCGCCTCCCGCTGGATCGGGGTCGGCTCCTCGTAGCCGAGCGCGGCCAGCGCGCCCAGCAGTTCGGCGCGCAGCCCGAGATCCGCGAAGGCGGTCGCCGCGTCGGCGTCGTCGGGGATGGTGGCGTCGGTCGGGGTTGGTGCGGAACTCATGCGTCAAGCCTTTCATCACCGCCGAGGGGCGATCGCGGCGACCGGCACAACCGTCGACCCGGCCACCTTCCAGGGCCCCGGTCAGCTCGCCTCGACGGGTACCCGGGCCTCGGCGAGCAGCGCCGGACCGGCGTACGCGACCGGGGTGGGGGCCGGTGCCGGACGCAGGGTCGCCAGTTGCTCGGCGCTGAGCGCGTACACCACCCGGCCCAGGCCGGAGCGCTCGATCGCCGTCGCGCACATGCCGCACGGCTGGCAGCTCGTGTACATGGTGGCGACGGCGGCCGCCTCGGCAGCCAGGTGCCGGGCCGCCCAGCGGGCCAGCTTCAGTTCCGGATGCGCGGTGATGTCGTCGTCGGTGCGCTCGGTGTTGACCTCCTCGGCCGCCACCCGCCCCTCCGCGTCGACCAGCAGCGACCCGAACGGGCCGTCCCCCGCGTCCCGGGCGGCGGCGGCCAGTTCGATGGCCCGGCGCAGGTGACGTTCGTCGGTCTCGGTCAGCACGCTCATCCGGTCCGTATTCCCCACCGGGCGTCGCGGCACACCGCCGACGACTAGCCTGGCGGCGTGCGTACGGTCGAACTGCTCTGCTCGCCGGAGCTGGAGGAGACGGTACGGGCAGCCTGGCACCGGCTGGCCGAGGCCGGGCTGCCCAGCCTGGCGCGCAACTCCCACCCCACCAACCGGCCGCACCTGACCCTCGCCTCGGTCGACGCGTTTCCGCCCGGGGCGGAGCAGCGCCTCGCCGACCTCTGCGCCGCGGCGCTGCCCCTGCCCGCCCGCGTCGACCGGGTGGCGGTGCTCGACGGGAGCGCCCCGCTGGTCTGGCTGGTCCGGCCCGCGCCGCAGTTGGTCGCCCTGCACGGCGCGGTCTGGGACGTGCTCGCCGAGGCGCCCGGCCCACGCCCGTGGCACCTGCCGGGGCGCTGGATTCCGCACCTGAGCCTGGCCCTGCGGTTCCGGGACGGCGACCGGCGCAGAGCCCGGGCGGTGGCTGGGCTCGACCGTCCCGCCGGGGAGTTCGTCGCGGCGCGCAGCTACGACGGTGACACCCGTACCGTCAGCGACCTGGATCCGGCGGGCCCGCTCCTGTCCGGTTGACCCGGCCGGCCCACCACACGGTGCGGTCGGGGCCGAACTGTTCCTGTGTCAGCCTGGGGACATGAGCACGACCAGCATCGACGGCCGCGCGATGGCGGGTCTCGCCGCGCTGCTCGCCGACCGTACCCGGGCCAGCTTCTGCCTGGCGCTGCTCGACGGGCGGGCGTGGACGGCGGGCGAGCTGGCCCGGGCCGCCGGGGTGGCGCCGTCCACCGCGACCGACCACCTCAACCGCCTGGTGCGCGGCGGGCTGCTGGTGGAGGAGCGGCAGGGCCGGCACCGGTACGTCCGTCTGGCCGGCCCGTCGGTGGCCCAGCTCGTCGAGGACCTGGCCGGCCACGCGCCCGCCCCGTCGGCCCCGCCCCGCACGTTGCGCGCCGCCTCGGCCACCGCCGCCCTGGCGTACGCCCGGACCTGTTACGACCACCTGGCCGGCCGGCTCGGCGTGCTGGTGCACGACGCGCTGCTGGCCCGGGGCGTGCTGGACCGGGCGGGTGGGCTCGCCGTCACGCCGGACGGGGTGGCGTGGCTCGCCGAGCTGGCGGTGCCGGTCGAGCCCCTGCGCGCGGCCCGGCGTCCGCTGCTGCGTGACTGCCTCGACTGGACCGAGCGACGCCCGCACCTGGCCGGGGCGCTCGGCGCGGCGCTCTGTGCCCGCTTCCTCGACCTCGGCTGGACCGTACGCGGCACCGGCCGTGCGATCCGTGTCACCCCGGCCGGTCGCCCGGCCCTCGCCTCGGCCCTCGGCGTCGACGCGGCGGAGCTGGCACCGCCCCGCGACACCACCGCCCACCGCGGCTGACCGTCGTCGACGGGCGCCACCTCGGCGAGGTGGGGGTGTCCCGGCTGCTCCGAGGCCGCCACGTCGCCGAGGTGGTACCGCCGTGTCGGTGACCGGCGGGCCGCGACGCGGCCGGACCACGCTCGGCGGGACGGTTCGGCCCGGACCGAAGGAAAACGGCCTTACGGTCGGGCGATGAGCTGGCCGTCCATACCCGCCCCGCCCGACACACCGGCCTGCGGGCCGCCCGTATCCGTCGATGGCGGCTGGGTGGTCACCCGGCACGCCGACGTGGTCGAGGTACTGACCGATCCGCAGTGCGTGGTGCCGGTCGCGTCCGGCGGGCCACCCGGCACGCTCGCCTGGCTGCGGGGGACGGTCAGCCGGTTCAGCGGCCCTGACCGGCACCCGGACCGGCGAACGATCGGGGTCACCGCGCTGGCCCGGCTCGATCCGGAGGAGTTGCGGGACGGCGCTGCCCGGCTCACCGAGATCCAACTCGACCAGGGCGGCGATCGGATCGACGTGATGGAGCGGCTGGCGCGGCGCGTACCCCTGATGGTGCTGGCGGCGCGGCTCGGGCTGGCCGACCCGACCGCAGCCGTGCCGGCGGTGGCGGCGGTGGCGGCGGCCTACCACCCGGGCGCGGACCCGGCGACCGTCGCGCGCGCCGACGGGGCGGTGGCCGTGTTGCTGGCGATGTCCCCGCCGGCACCGGCGGAGGTCGCCGCGAACCGGATCGGGCTGCTCGTCCAGGCCTGCGACGCCACCGCCGGGCTGATCGGCGGGGCCACCCGGCACCTGCTCGGCGCGTCGGCGGAGCGGTCCACCGGCGACCTGCTCGGCGAGCTGCTCCGCCTCGACCCGCCGGTTCGCGCCAGCCGCCGGGTCACGACCGCGAAGCTGCGCCTGGGCGGACGGGAGATCGGCCCGGATATTCCGCTGCTGCTGCGGTTCGACGCGGCCAACCGCGACCCGGCCGCGTTCGCCGAGCCGGATCGCTTCCTGCCCGGCCGCCCCGGCGGGTCGCTGACCTTCGGTGCCGGGCCGCGGGGCTGTCCGGGCGAGCGGCACGCGCTGGCCCTGGCCGCCGGGGTGATCGACGTGCTGCGCCGCCGCTGCCGCCCGACCGACGCCCCCGTCGGGTACGCGCCCCACCCCACCCTGCACGTCCCGACCAGCATCGAGGTGACCGTCTGATGGCCGAACGCGCTGCCACCTTCCACGCGTTGCACCGGCCCGGCGAGCCGCTGCTGCTGCCCAACGCCTGGGACCACGCCTCCGCCGCCGCTCTCGCCGCGCACGGGTATCCGGCGGTCGGCACCACCAGCCTCGGTGTCGCCGCGGCCGGCGGGAAGCCGGACGCGGTCGGCGCCACCCGCGCCGAGAACCTCGCCCTCGCCCGGCGGCTCCGCGACCTGCCCGTCCTGCTCACCGTCGACGTGGAGGGCGGCTTCAGCGACGACCCGGCGGCGGTGGCCGACTACGTGGCCGAGCTGGCCGCGCTCGGCGTGGTGGGGGTGAACCTGGAGGACGGCCGGCCGGACGGCACCCTCGCGCCGCCGGAGCTGGCCGCCGCCAAGATCGCCGCGGTGCGGGCCGCCGTGCCGGGGCTCTTCGTCAACGCCCGCACCGACGCCTGGTGGCTCGGCGTGCCCGGGGCGCGGGACGAGGCCCTGCTCCGGTCGCGGGCGTACCGGGAGGCGGGGGCCGACGGCCTGTTCGTACCCGGTGCGCCGGACGACACCGTCGGGCTGCTCGCCGCGGAGGGCGGCCGGCCGTTGAACGTGTTGCACCGCCCGGGCGGGCCCGGCCTCGCCGAGCTGGGTCGGCTCGGGGTGGCCCGGGTCAGCACGGGTTCCCTGCTGTTCCGGGCCGCCCTCGGCGCGGCACTGGAGGTCGCGGACGCGGTACGCGCCGGACGGGCTGGCGACCTGCCCGCCGTGCCCTCGTACGGGTGGGTGCAGGAGTTGACCGGGCGATTCGGGAGCGGGCGCTCCGGATGAGGCTGCCTGTCGCCCTTTGGGGGGGATAGGAGAATTGTTCGGGGAATAGCCGATCCTGGTGATTACGGTGGGTCCAGGTTCCAGTCACGTCCTGCCTGGAGAGGGGGCCCGCCCATGCGCGTGCCCAGCCGAAGCCCTGGCCCACGGCCCGGGCCCGCCGTAACGTCCGCCGCCCCCGGCCGCCGTCTCCCCTCGTCCGCCGGCCGTCGCCCGGACCCCACCGCGCCGGACCTGGCCGCCTATCGGACGGCGGTGGCGGAGCTGCTGGTCGAGGTCGGCGCCCTGGCGGACGCCCCGTCGACCACCGCTCGCCAGGTGCTGCTCGACCAGCGGCTGCGCGAGCCGGCCATCGCCGCCGTTCTCGACGCCACCCCGCAGGGGCTCATCGGCGCCCGGGAGACCCTGCTGCTGGAGATGGCCCGCCCCCGACCCGCCGCCCGTGGCTCGGCACCCGACCTCACCGCGCTGGTCGGTGTCTACCTGCTCTCCCGCATCGACCTGATGTGGTGGCGGGACACCCCGACCTTCCTCACCGACCATCAGGTCGACAGCAGCATCGACCTGGTCGACCTGGAGTGGCTGCGCCGGCGTGGCCTGCTCGCCTTCCGCTACCAGGAACAGCCCGCCACCCTCGCCGGCCGCGGGCTGCGGGCGGTCCGGCGGCGGCTGCTGCCGCACACCACCCCGCGTACCGCCGGGCTGAGGTTCCGCCGGACCCGGCGTGAGGTGGTGGCGCTGCTCAACGACATCGGTCGGGAGTTCGCCCTGGCCACCCCGCCGGCCTGCCCGCCGCTCTGGGTCACCAGCCTGGCGCGCAGCGCCGAGCACCAGCACCGGCTGCGCCGCCTCGGGTACGCCGCCATGCTGCCCAGCGGCCACTGCCTCGGCTGGGCGGCCGACCTGGAACTGGCCTGGTTCCGCCGCTTCGGCGCCCGCGACGCCCTGGCCGACCTGCTGCTGGCCCGCCAGGAGGCCGGTGAGATCAACGTGGTCGACGAGGGCCAGTACTGGCACGTCTGCCTCGCGCCCGCCGCCCGTCGCCGGTTCCGCCGGGCGTACGAGGCCGAGATGGGGGTGTGAGGTGCGGCGCGCTTGACTCTGACACCGTGTCAGGGGCGAGCGTGAGGGGGCCATGTTCACCATCGGAGAATTCGCCGTACTGGGCCGGGTGTCGGTCCGGATGCTGCGGCACTACGACGGCATCGGGCTGCTCCACCCGGCCGTCGTCGACCCGCACACCGGTTACCGGTACTACCGGGCGGCGCAGCTGGGCCGGCTCAACCGGGTGGTCGCCCTGAAGGACCTGGGGCTCACCCTGGAGCAGGTCCGGGCCGTCCTCGACGACGAGGTCGACGCCAACGAGCTGCGCGGGATGCTGCGGTTGCGCCGAGCACAGCTCGCGGCGCAGGTCGCCGCCGACACCGCCCGGCTGGCCAGGATCGCGGCGAGGCTCCGGATGCTTGAGACGGAGGGTCGGATGACCACCGAGGACGTCGTACTGAAGGAGATCCCCGCGGTGCGGATCGCGGAGGTGACGGCCGTGGCCGCCAGCTACGAGACGCCGGACATCGGCCCGGTGATCCAGCCGCTCTACCCGGAACTGTTCCGCCGGCTCGACGAGGCGCACGTCGGCCTGACCGGGCCGGCCATCGCCTGGTACGAACCCGAGGGCGGCGGGGAGGCGGTCGTCGTGCACGCCGGGGCGACCGTCGGTGTCGACCCGGGGCCCGACCAGGGTTTCGCCGTCGTCGACCTGCCGGCGGTCCCCACCGCCGCGACCATCGTGCACCACGGGGCGATGGACGAGGTCGAGGCCAGCATGCAGGTGCTCGCCCGGTGGATCGAGGAGAACGGCTGGCGGGCCGAGGGGTACGCCCGTGAGGTCTATCTCGAATACTGCCAGGACGAGCCGGAGAAGGGCGTGACGGAACTCCAGATCCCGGTCTCCCGCCGCTGACGCCGGGAACGCGGGGTCCGATCGCCGCCAGCACCCGCCCGTGGAGGCGGACCAGGCTGGGCCTATGACGACACGAGACGCGTACCTGATCCAGCCGATGTCGGTCGCGGCGCTGGCCGCGGTGCGGCGCGCCGGCCTCGACGCCTCCGGCCAGCCGCCGCAGCGGTTCACCGCCGAGGGTGGTGAACCGCTGCGCTGCTGCCTGCGCGATGCCGCCGCGGGCGAGCCGCTGCTCCTCTTCGGGTACGCCCCGCCGCTCCCGGCCGGCCCGTACCGGGAGGTGGGGCCGGTCTTCGCCCACGACGCCGACTGTCCCGGGCCGGCCCACGGCACGGGGTATCCGCCCGACTGGCGGGGCCGACCCCAGGTGCTCCGGGCGTACGACCAGCGGGGCCGGATCGTGGGTGGCCGGCTCCACGACGGCGGCGACCCGGAGGGCGTCATCGGCGAGTTGTTCGCCGACCCGGCGGTCGACCGCCTGCACAGCCGCAACGTGGTGTACGGCTGCTTCATGTTCGCCGTCGCGCGCCCGGGAGGCCGGTGAGCTGGGCGTGACCGGCGGCGGCCGGGGTATCAGGCGGGCATGGCCGGACTTGATGCGCTCGTGGTGGGGCAGGTGGCCCGGGACATCGTCCTGCTCGTGGACGACCTGCCCGACCCGTCCCGTACGGCCCCGGTGCGCCGCCGGCGGGAACTGCTCGGCGGCAAGGGGGCCAACCAGGCCGTCGGGCTCGCCCAACTCGGCGTACGGGTCGGGCTGCTCGGCGTGGTCGGCGAGGACGAGGTCGGCGACCGGTTGCTGGGCCAGGCCCGCAGCGATGGGATCGACGTCGCACCGGTGCTGCGCCGGCCCGGCACCCCCAGCGCGTTGATCGTCGACGTGGTGGACACCCGGGCCCGGTGGCGCTACCTGGAGGACATCCCCGAGGCGACCCTGCTGACCGAGGCGGACGTGACCGGGGCGGCCGAGGCGCTGGGCGCCGCCCAGGCCGTACTCGTGCAGCTCCAGCAGCCGCTGCCGGCGGCGCTCGCGGCGGCCCGGTGCGCCCGAGCGGCCGACCGGCTGGTGGTGCTGGACGGCGCGCCGGACGACCCGGCTGGCGGGGCGGAGCTGCTTGCCCTGGCCGACGTGCTGCGCGCCGACGCGCGGGAGGCGGGCCTGCTCGTCGGCGACCCGCCGAAGGACGCCGAGACGGGTCTGCGGGCCGGCCGGGAACTGCTCGACCGGGGACCGTCGCTGGCCGCGATCGAGGTGGCGGGGGTGGGGAACGCCTTCGTCTGGCCCGACGGCGAGGTCTTCGTGCCGCTGAGCGACACACCCACGGTGGACACCACCGGTGCCGGGGACGCCTTCGTGGCGGCGCTCACCGTCGGCCTGCTCCACCACGACCCGTACGAGAAGATCGCCCGGTACGCGGTCGCGGCGGCCGGGGCGACCGTCGGCCATCCCGGCGGCCGGCCCGCCCTCACCCCCGCGGCGATCGAGGCGCAGCTTGACCGTATCCCCGCCGCCCGCTGATCCGATCCGGGCCGGTGGGCCCCGGCCAGGCCCCGTCACCGATCGGCCGCGACGGGTGCCGGCGCCGCTCGCTGGACGGGACATGCCTCACCGGCGGCTGTCGAGCTGAGTCGTTTGCGACATCACGCCGTGCCCGCCTCGCTCGTGGCGGGCGCCGTCGGCCGGCAGGGGCCGTCGTGGTCGGCCGCGAGCAGGCAGCGGGCATGGTTGGGCAGCCGGGCGTCGCACCAGACCCGGGTACGCACGAACTGTCGGTCCTCCTCGCTGAGCGTGGTCTCGCCGAAGTCGATGGCGCTGACGTGGCGCAGTGACTCCCGCAGCGCGACGGCCAGGGCGGTGACGTCGTCGAGGCGCGTCAGCGTGGTGGGCAGGTGGATGATCCACCGTGGCGTGCTCACCGCTGCCGCCGGCCGGTCGGGGCGGATCCGCGCTCACCGGTCACGTAGCTCATCGCTCCGGCGCCAGCCATTCCGCGACCAGTGCGGCGATCTGTCGCTCGGTGAGCCCGCGTCGGTCGAGGACCCGGCGGCCCCAGCGGTGCAGTCGGCACGGGTGCGGGGCGCGGTCGTTGCGGCAGCGCGGTCCGTCCGGCCACTGTTCTGGAGCGTGTACGACGATCGCGGTCACCGCGAATTCGACGTCCTCGGCCGTCACGCGCGGTGGTAGAGGAAGCTCGCCGAGTGCGGCGTCGATCGAGTCCATGACCCTCCCTGGTCGATGGGAGCGGCACCGAGGCGGGCGGGGTCGACCGGGCGACCGCGCGTCCGCGCCGATCGGAGCCCGGCACCCGCCCCGGGCCTGTCCGTGCTGGAACCGTGAGGTGGCTGAGCTCGGAGCAGCACCCGGCCAGGGCGGTCGAACGCCGCTCCGAGAGAAGGTGCCGCAGTGCCTAGCTGGGGCCCTTCTTGGCGCAACTTTACCGATAATACTGGTAAAGTCAACGATGCTCTTGAAGTTCTCCTGGCGACATGATCAGATGGGTGTGCCTAGCTGGGAGTACTTCGCATGCCCGCACCACGGAAGTTCGAACCGCACTACCGGCGGATCATCGCCGACATCAGGGCACGCATCGCCTCGGGCGAGTGGCCGCCCGGCCACAAGCTGCCGTCCACCAAGGCGCTCGCCGACATGTACGAGGTGGGCAGCCAGTCGACGGTCCGTCAGGCGATCACGATTCTCATCGAAACCGGTGAACTCTACGGCCACCAGGGTCTCGGCGTCTTCGTCGCCGACCGTTCCTCATCCTGACGGTCTGGGCCGACTCGGCGTGCCAGCGGAGAACGATCACGCTGATATCGCTGGCGCTATCAGCTCGAAAGTGAATCCGGGAAGTACCGTCCCGGGGCGGAGCGGTCCGCGTGCTCGTCGCCGACAACCACGGTACGCATCGATGGACGGGGCGCACCGTACGCTGGGTGACCGTGGACCGCATCATCTTCGGTCGGCCGCTACGCAGCGTCGCCTTCGACGTCGCCGTCTCCGGGCTGGTGGCGCTCTTCGCCGTCGCCGGGGCGGTCGCCCAGCCCGGTGGCTGGCAGGCGACCCTGGTCGGGATCGGGATGGTGGTCGCCCTGCTGTTCCGGCGTACCCACCCGTCTGCGGTGGCGGCGGGGGTGGCCGCGCTGGCGCTCGTCCAGGTGGTCGCCGGCTGGGGGCCGCTCGGCTACGACATCGCCGTGCTGATCGCCCTCTACAGCGTGGTCAAGTACGCCGACCGGCTCCGCGACGGGGTGATCGCCGGGCTGGTCGCCGCGGTCGGCGTGGTGCTGGCCGCGCTCCAGGCGCCCGGACCCGCCGCCTGGTGGGCCAGCGCGATCTACTTCGGGTTGATCACCGGCGCGGTGTGGCTGATGGGGCTGAACGTGCGGACCCGCCGGCTCTACGTGCTGAGCCTGGAGGAGCGGGCGACCACCCTCGAACGCGAGCGGGAGGCGGAGGCCCGGGCGGCGGTGGCCGAGGAGCGTACCCGGATCGCCCGGGAGCTGCACGACGTGGTCGCGCACAGCATGGCGGTGATGATCGTGCAGGCCGACGGGGTCCGGTTCACCATCGACCGCGACCCGGCCACCGCCCGGGAGGCGGCCAAGGTGGTGGCCGACACCGGCCGGCAGGCGCTGGAGGAGATGCGCCGGCTGGTGGGCGTACTCCGGGAGCCGAGCCGGCCGGAGCCGGCGGCCGCGCCGGACGTGGTGGCCGAGCCCGGCGGCGGCCTCTCCGCCGAGCCGACGCACCGCCGGCCGGCGCTGGTGGAGCTGCCCGGCCTGCTGGACCGCTTCCGCGCGGCCGGCCTGCGGGTCGGCTACGCCACCACGGGCGACCCGGTGCCCCTGCCGCCGGGCCTGGAGCTGACCGTCTACCGCGTGGTGCAGGAGTCGCTGACCAACGCGCTCAAGCACGCCGGGGTGGGCGCGTCGGTCCAGCTGCGCCTGGACTGGTCCGCGACCACCGTCGCGGTCCGGGCGGTGGACGACGGGCGCGGCCGTCCGGTGGTCCGGCCGGCGCCGTCGGGCGGGCACGGCCTGGTCGGCATGCGCGAGCGGGTCGGGGTGTACGACGGCAGCCTCACCGCCGGCCCCACGCAGGCCGGGGGCTGGCGGGTCGAGGCGCGGCTGCCGCTACCGTCGGCGCCGGACAGCGAGCAGGGGGAGGCGGCATGACGGTCCGCGTGGTGATCGTCGACGATCAGGCGTTGGTCCGCACCGGGTTCCGCATGGTGCTGGACTCCCAGCCGGACCTGGCGGTGGTCGGCGAGGCGATCGACGGGGCCGACGCGCTGCGGGTGCTCGACCGGGTCGAGGCCGACGTGGTGGTGATGGACCTGCGGATGCCGACCATGGACGGGGTGGAGGCGACCCGGCGGATCTGCGCGCGACCGCCCGCCGGGCGTCCCCGGGTGCTGGTGCTCACCACCTTCGACACCGAGGCGGACGCGTTCGCCGCGCTCCAGGCGGGGGCCAGCGGTTTCCTGCTCAAGAACGTCCCGCCGGAGGAGCTGCTCGCCGCGATCCGGGTGGTCGCCGACGGCGACTCGGTGGTCGCTCCGTCGATCACCCGGCGGCTGCTGGACCGGTTCGCCGGCCAGCTCGGCCCCGGGCCCACCGAGGACCCCCGGTTGGCTCAGCTCACCGAGCGGGAGCGGGAGGTGCTGCTGCTCGTCGCGCAGGGGCTGTCCAACGCGGAGATCGCCGTCCGGGTGCACGTCGCGGAGACGACGGTGAAGACGCACGTCGGCCGGATCCTGGCGAAGCTCCAGCTCCGCGACCGGGTGCAGGCGGTGGTGCTGGCGTACGAGAGCGGGCTGGTCACCCCGGGCGGCTGAGCCCGCGACCTGCCGCGGTACCGGAGGGGTCAGAGGCGCTCGACCGTCGGTCCCTGGCAGCGGTTTCGGGTGTCGAAGACGTAGCGGGCGTGCCGGGTCACCAGGCCGTAGTCGAAGCAGTCGTGGTCGGTCACCACCACCACCGCGTCGGCGGCGCGTACCTCGCGCTCGGTCAACTCCACCAGCGCCACCCCGTCCGGGACGTGGTGCGGCTCGGCGTACGGCTCCACGGCGAGCACCTCCGCCCCGAGGCCACGCAGCCGGGCCGCCACGTCCACGGCGGGCGAGTCCCGCATGTCGCCGGTGTTGCGCTTGTACGCCAGACCGAGCAGCAGCAGCCGGGCACCGGTGACGGCCCGCCCGCAGCGGTTCAGGCCCGCCATGACCCGCTGCGCCACGTGCTCGGGCATCTCGTGGTTGATGTCGTTGGCCAGCTCGATGAAACGGAACTGGCGGCCGAGGCGTCGCTTCACCTGCCAGGACAGATAGCAGGGGTCGATCGGCAGGCAGTGCCCGCCCACGCCCGGTCCGGGCCGGAACGGCATGAACCCGAACGGCTTCGTCTCGGCCGCGTCGATCGCCTGCCAGACGTCGATGTCGAGCTGGTGGGAGAGCATCGTCAGCTCGTTGATCAGGCCGATGTTGACCTGGCGGAAGGTGTTCTCGATCAGCTTGGTCAGCTCGGCCACCCGGGTCGAGTCGACCGGCACCGTCCGCTCGACCAGCCGCCGGTAGAAGGCGTCCACCCGGTGCAGCGAGGCGTCGTCGACCCCCGACACCACCTTCGGGGTGTTCTCCAACCGCCAGGTCCGGTTGCCCGGGTCGATCCGCTCCGGGCTGTAGCCGAGGTGGAAGTCGGCCGGGCTGCGCAGCCCGCTGGTCGACTCCAGCAGCGGACGGAGCAGTTCCTCCGTGGTGCCCGGGTACGTGGTGGACTCCAGGATCACGGTGCAGCCGGGCCGCAGGTACGGCCCGATGTTCAGGCCGGCCCGCTCGACGAAGCTGAGGTCGGGGGTGCCGTCGCGCAGCGGTGTGGGCACCGTGATGACGCAGACGTCGAAGCCCTCCGCGTCGGCGTACTCGCTGCTCGGGCGGTAGCGTCCGGTGTGCAGGGCCCGGCCCAGCCGGTCGACCGGGATGTCCTCGACGTAGGACTCGCCGTTGGCCAGCAGCTTCACCCGGTCGGTGTCCACGTCGAGCCCGACGACGTCCATGCCCGCCTCGACCGCCCGTACGGCGAGCGGCAGTCCCACGTATCCCTGGCCGATCACGACCAGCTTCTCAGCACTCACCCGGGCTCCTCACGAGACGGTACGTACCCCGTCCGTCACCCTAGGTGGAGTTTGCGCGCCGTATGTCTGTTTTGGGAATCGTGAGGCTGGAGTGTCTCGTGGGGCCGGCCGGCTTCAGTTGACCGTGCCGGGCGGAACGCCACCGTCGGGCGGGGGCGTCGTCGCGCTGCTGGTCGGCGGCGTGGGGGAGGTGTCCGTCGGCGGGGGCGGACTGCTCGACGTGGTGGCCGGGTCGGTCGGTTCGGTCGACGGCGCCTCCGACGGTGTCGGCTCGACGGAGACGCTCGGGGTGCCGGTCGGGGACGGGGTGGGGGTGGCCGTCTCCGACGGGCGGTTGCCCGGCCCCGGCCGGGTTGGCCTGCTGCTCTCCTCGGCGGACACCGACTCGTCGGCTGCCGGCGCGTCGTCACTCGTGGTGGTGGCGGGCGGCGGGGTCTTGAAGGTGGTCGCCGGCTCGCCCGTGTTGCCGGCGGCACCGAGCGCCGCGCCGAGCGCGGCCAGCGCCACGAGCACCGCGGCGCCCGCGCCGATCAGCGTCCCTCGCCGGCTACCCGGCCGGGACGCCGGCGGCGCCGGCGCGACGACCGGAAGATCGTCCCGGGTGTCCGTGGCCCCGGCCGAGTTGCGCAACCTGACCGGCACCGTCGAGGCCGGCGAGTCGGACGTCGCCGCCCGGGCTGCGGCGGCCATCGCCGTGCCGGTGGGGAAGCGGTCGGCGGGGTCCTTCGACAGCGCGCGGGCGACCAGGTCGCGGACCGGCTGCGGGATGTCCGTCGGCAGTTCCGGCGGCTCGTCGTCCAGGTGGCGGACGGCCACCTGGAGTGGATTGTCCCCGGTGAAGGGCGGGCTGCCGGTGAGGCAGCAGTAGGCCACCGCGCCGAGCGCGTAGAGGTCGGTGGCGCCGGAGACGGGGCGGCCGGCGGCCTGCTCGGGGGCCATGTAGAGGGCGGTGCCGGGCACCGCGTTGGTGCTGGTGATGCTGGTCACATTGGTCGACCGGGCCACCCCGAAGTCGACCAGCGTGACGTTGCCGTTCTCCTGCACCAGCAGGTTGCTCGGCTTCACGTCCCGGTGGACGATGCCCCGGGCGTGGGCGGCGTGCAGGGCCTGGGCGACCTGCGCCACGATCGACATCGTCTCGGCGACGTCGAGCCGGCCGGCCTCCTCGATCCGCTTGGACAGCGGCTCGCCCTCGACGAACTCCATGACCAGGTAGTCGGCCCGGCCGCCGTCGGGCAGCTCGTCCTCACCGCAGTCGAAGACCTGTACGACGCCCGGGTTCCGCAGGGCGGCCATGATCCGCGCCTCGGCGCGGAAGCGGGCGATGAAGTCGGGATCGGAGACCAACGCCGGCAACAGGACCTTCACCGCGACCTGACGGCCCAGCACCAGGTCCGTGGCACGCCAGACGTCCCCCATGCCGCCCGTGGCGACACGGTCATTCAGGCGGTACCGACCGCTGAGGACGACCTCCGATGACAACACCCTCATACCGTACCCAGAGCCGCCGCGAAGTATTTCCCGCGATCTCACCCGCGCTGACCGGCGGCCGGCTCGACCCGATCCGCCGAACGGTCAACGCCCGCCGCCCCGATCGGCTGAGGGTGACGACTCGGGTACGATCGGCCAGGAAAGCGCCGCAGATGGTGGTCTGTCCGGCAGTTCCGGCACCCCTTCCGGAACCTCGTTCGGCGCAGCGTACGGGCGCTGATGTTCGTTACGCCGACCCGCCGTGGTCGTCCGGCGACAATTCTCACTTTTCTTCGATGGGTCGGCGGCTTGTCCGCCCGTCCATCCGCTCCTACCGTTAGCCCGGCTCCGGGGTGCCCCATGACGCGGGTACGGTGTGTCCGCCGATGGCCGTATGTCGCGGCACCTGTCCGTATGCGTCCGCGCGGTTTCGCGTCGAACGCCGATCAAATCAGCGGGGGGCTGGTGGTGCGGGTGGTGATCCGGTCACCCGACCGGTCGAATGCGCGGGTACACCGGCACCGGCACGCTCCGGCCCGGGGGTTCGGCAGGGCGGAGACGGCGGGTCCATGACCGGTGAGCTGAGCGAGGCGGTCGCCGCGGCGCAGGCGGGCGACGAGGACGCCTTCCGCTTCCTCTACCGCAGCCTCCAGCCCGGCCTGCTGCGCTATCTCACCGCGCTGGTGGGCGGGGACGCCGAGGACGTCGCGTCCGAGGCCTGGTTACAGATCTCCCGTGACCTGCCCACCTTCACGGGCGGGGAGTTCCGGGCCTGGACGGTCACCATCGCACGCAATCGGGCGATGGACCATCTGCGTCGGCAGCGGCGGCGGCCGTCCCTGCCGGTGCCGGTCCAGGCGCTCAGCGGGCTGGCCGGGGACGCCGACACGGCCGAGCGGGCCGGCGAGACCATCGGCACCGAGTCCGCGCTGGCGCTGATCGCGACCCTGCCGCCCCGGGAGGCGGAAGCGGTCCTGCTGCGGGCCGTGATCGGACTCGACGCGGAGAGCGCCGGGCGGGTTCTCGGCCGGCGCGCGGGAGCTGTCCGTACCGCCGCACACCGGGGCCTGCGCCGTCTCGCCTCGCTCCTGGAACGCTCCGACGCCGGACGACCGACCGACCGGGCCGCGGAGACCACCCCGCCCCACCCCCGTACCGGCCGGGGGCGGCAGGCGCCGACCGCGCCGAAGGCGGAGCCGGCGGACGGATGACGCTGAGGGGATTGGGATGAACTTTCGCCGGCCCGACCGGCCCGCCGACCGGGCGGAGTCCGAGCGTTTGCTCGACGCGGCCCGCGCCGGGCGGGCACCGTCGCCCGGGGTCGACCCGCTGGCCCGGCTGCTCGCCGCGGCGACCGCCCCGGCCGACTCGACCGAACTGCGCGGAGAGGAGCAGGCGCTCGCCGCGTTCCGGGCGGCCCGGGTGAACCCGCCGGCGCGACCGGCACGGGCTCCCCGGAGGGGACGCTTCCGGGTCGGCGTGGCGGCCTGGGCGGCCGGACTCACCGCCGTCGCCACCGCCGGGGTCGCCGTCGCCGCGGTGAACCTGGACCGGTCCGGGGTCCCGTCGCCGCCGCCCGCGTCGACGACCGCCGGCGGCGCCACCGCCGGCAGCACCGGCACGGGTAGCTCGACCATGCCGGCGCAGACCCGGGAGGCGAGCCCGACCACCGGCGCCGCGACACCGTCGGCCGAACCCGATCCGACCGGGTCCGCCGATGCCGGCCGGCCGGCGCAGCCGGGGAATCTCGCCGGCCACTGCCGGGCGTACCTGTCGAAGTCGGCCAAGCAGCGGGCCCGGGCGCTGGAGACACCGGGCTTCGCCGACCTGGTCACCGCCGCCGGCGGCGCCGACCAGGTCGAGGCGTACTGCCTCCGGCTCGTACCGGAGGCGACCGGCCACCCGTCGTCGAACGCCAACCCCACCCGGTCCGCCCAGGGCAAGGCGAAGGCGAGCCCCGCCAAGGACACCGGAAAGCCGGACGACGGCTGATCCCCGAGGCCACCGGATTCCGGACAAATATTCATCTCTCCGGACGCGCGGATTCCGTCTGCTAGACACATGATGGTGGGACCGTGTGTGGCCGGTGACGGTGCGCGTCCCGGCCGACGCAGCGGCCGCCACCTGGAGAGAGGAGCTGTCTCTTGGTGATGTCGCCGGAGTTGGACCGGGCCACCGTCCTGCGGGACGAGGCCGCGGCGGCCGGATATCTCGCCAGGATCTGCTTCAAGACCGGCCCGCCCACCCTGACCGGTGTCGAGCTGGAATGGACGGTGCACGACGCCGCGGACCCGACCCGCCCGGTCGACCGCGAGCGACTGCGCCGGGCGCTGGGGCGGCACAGCCCCGTCACCATCGACCCCACCAGCCCCGCCCAGAGACTCCGGCACGGCGGCGCCGTGACCGTGGAGCCGGGCGGGCAGGTGGAGATCTCCTCCGCGCCGCGACCCTCGGTCGCCGCGTTGATCCTGGCCACCGAGGCCGACATCGCCGAACTCACCGCCGCCCTGCACGCCGACGGTCTCGTCCTGGGCGGGACCGGGATGGATCCCTGGCGGCCCCCGCTCCCGGTGGTGGAAACGCCCCGCTACCGGGCCATGCGGTGCGTCTTCGACCGGCGTGGCCTGGCCGGTCGGGCCATGATGTACAGCACCGCCGGCCTCCAGGTCTGTCTCGACGCGGGAGAGCCGGAGCGGTTGGCGCAGCGGTGGGCCACCGCCCACGCCGTCGGTCCGCCGCTGCTGGCCGCGTTCGCCACCGCGGACCGGCACGCGGGTCGGCGTACCGGATGGGCCTCCACGCGGATGGCCGCCTGGCTGGCCATCGACCCGGCGCGGACCGGCCCGGTCTGGTCGCCCGACCGCCCCGACCGCGATCCGGTCGCCGCCTGGACCGAGTACGCGCTCGCCGCGCCGCTGCTCTGCGTGCGCGACGAGGGCCCGGACTGGACGCCGCCGGCCGGCGTCACCTTCGCCGACTGGCTGGCCGGGGCGCTGCCCCGCCCGCCGACCACCGACGACCTGGAGTACCACGTCAGCACCCTCTTCCCGCCGGTACGCCCCCGTGGCTACCTGGAGATCCGCTACCTGGACGCCCAACCGGGCCGGGCGTGGACGGTGCCGCTCGCGGTGCTGGCCGCGCTCTTCGCCGGCCCGGTCACCACCCGGGAGGCGCTGGCCGCCGCCGCGCCGGTCGCCGACCGCTGGCACGACGCCGCCCGGTACGGGCTGGCCGACCGTCCGCTGGCCGACGCCGCGGCGGCGCTGTTCGAGCTGGCCCTGGCTGCCCTGCCCGGGCTGGACCTGCCGGCCGGGAGCCACGAGGAGGCGAGCCGAGAGATCCGGCGGCGTCGCGCCGCCCTGGAGAGGAGGCACCGGTGACCACGACCGGGCGGCCGGGTACGGACAGCGAGCCGCTGCGCAGCCGGATCGCGGCGGAGTTGGACCGTACCCGGTCCCGTACCGCCCTGCTGACCGACGCGGTGGACGACGACGACCTGATGCGGCAGCACTCCACGCTGATGTCGCCGCTGGTGTGGGACCTGGCCCACGTCGGCAACCAGGAGGAACTGTGGCTGGTGCGCGACGTCGGCGGCCGTGAGCCGGTGCGCCGCGACATCGACGACCTGTACGACGCGTTCAAACAGCCGCGCCGGGACCGCCCGTCGCTGCCGCTGCTGCCCCCGGCCGAGGCGCGGGCGTACGTGCGTACCGTGCGGGACAAGGTCTACGACCTGCTCGACGGTGTCCGGTTCACCGATCGGAGGCTGGTCGAGGACGGCTTCGCGTTCGGGATGATCGTGCAGCACGAGCAGCAGCACGACGAGACCATGCTCGCCACCCACCAGCTACGCGCCGGGGTGCCGGTGCTGGACGCACCGCCGCCGCCCGAGCCGCGCGCCCGGGTGGCCGGCGAGGTGCTGGTGCCGGCCGGGCCGTTCACCATGGGCACCTCGACCGACCCGTGGGCGCTGGACAACGAACGCCCCGCGCACACCGTCGAGCTGCCGGCGTACGCCATCGACGCGGCACCGGTCACCAACGGGCAGTACCGGGCCTTCGTCGCCGACGGCGGCTACGACGAGCCGCGCTGGTGGAGCGCGGCGGGCTGGCGGCACCGCGTCGAGGCGGGGCTGAGCGCGCCGATGCACTGGCGGCCGGACGGCGACGGCTGGGCGTACCGCCGGTTCGGCCGGTGGTCGCCGGTCCGCGACGACGAGCCGGTGGTGCACGTCTGCTGGTACGAGGCGGCGGCGTACGCGGCCTGGGCCGGCCGTCGGCTGCCGACCGAGGCGGAGTGGGAGAAGGCGGCCCGGTGGGACCCGGCGACCGGCCGGTCCCGGCGCTATCCGTGGGGCGACGAGGACCCGACGGTCGAGCACGCCAACCTGGGCCAGCGGCACCTGTGGCCGGCGCCGGTGGGGGCGTACCCGGCGGGCGCGTCGCCGCTGGGCGTGCACCAGCTCGTCGGCGACGTCTGGGAGTGGACCGCGAGCACCTTCCGGGGGCATCCGGGCTTCGTCGCCTTTCCCTACCGCGAATACTCCGAGGTTTTCTTCGGCGACGACTACCGGGTGCTGCGCGGCGGCTCGTTCGGCACCGACCGGGCGGCCTGCCGGGGCACGTTCCGTAACTGGGACTACCCGATCCGCCGGCAGATCTTCAGCGGCTTCCGCTGCGCCCGGGACACCCGGCCGGAGGAGGCGGCGCAACCGTGAGTGACGGTGCTGCCTGATGTGCCGCCACCTGGCGTACCTCGGTCCGCCGGTCAGCCTGCGGAGCCTGCTGTACGACCCGCCGTACGGGCTGCCGCGGCAGTCCTGGGCGCCCCGGGACATGCGCGGTGGCGGCACGATCAACGCGGACGGCTTCGGGATCGGCTGGTACCCGGGCGGCGGCGACCCGGTGCGCTACCGGCGGGCGCGGCCGCTGTGGAGCGACACCACCCTGCCGGAGCTGGCCGCGGTGACGGTCGCCGGCGCGGTGCTGGCCGCTGTCCGGTCCGCCACGGTCGGCATGCCCGTGCAGGAGACGGCCGCCGCGCCGTTCGCCGAGGGGCGCTGGTTGTTCAGCCACAACGGCGTGGTCCGGGGCTGGCCGGACACGGTGGTGCCGCTCGCCGCCGGGCTGCCGGTCCGCGACCTGCTGACGCTGGACGCGCCGACCGACGCGGCGCTGCTCTGGGCGCTGGTCCGGCACCGGCTGCGGGCCGGCGAGGATCCGGCGGCAGCGGTGGCCGGGACCGTCGCGGCGGTCGCCGCCGCCGCCCCCGGGTCGCGGTTGAACCTGCTGCTCACCGACGGCGTGACCGTGGTGGCCAGCGTGGCCGGGCACGCGCTGTCGGTCCGGCGTACCCCGGAGTCGGTGCTGCTGGCCTCGGAACCCCTCGACGACGACCCGGGCTGGCGGGCGGTGCCGGACGGGCGGTTGGTGGTGGCCACCGCGACCGGGCTGCACAGCCGGGACCTGGCGGTCGCCGGGCGTGACGCTCTCCCCGCGGGGACCGGAGTTCGGGCAACGGAAGGGACAGCTCATGAGCGCGGAGCCACTGGAGATCTACCTGGAGGAGCAGGACCTCGGCCGCGACCTGCGGGAGGACGTCCGGTTCGGGCTGACGGCGCGGCCGAAGTGGCTGCCGCCGAAGTGGTTCTACGACGCCCGGGGCAGTGAGCTCTTCGAGGAGATCACCCGGCTGCCGGAGTACTACCCGACCCGGGCCGAGCGGGCCGTGCTGGCCGAGCACGCCGACGAGATCGTCGAGCTGACCGGCGCGAAGACGCTGATCGAGCTGGGGTCCGGCTCGTCGGACAAGACCCGGTTGCTGCTGGACGCCTTCACCCGGCACGGCGAGCTGGGCACCTTCGTGCCGCTGGACGTCTCGGTCAGCGCGCTGCGCCAGTCCACCCGGCAGATCGCCGCCGAATACCCCGGCCTGCGGGTACGCGGCATCGTCGGCGACTTCACCCGGCAACTGGACCGGCTGCCCACCGGCGGCCGGCGGCTGGTGGTGTTCCTCGGCGGCACCATCGGCAACCTGCTCCCGGTGGAGCGGGCCGAGTTCCTCACCGCCATGCGCGCCGCCCTGGAGGCCGGCGACTGGCTGCTGATCGGCACCGACCTGGTCAAGGACCCGGAGGTGATCGTGCCCGCGTACGACGACGCGGCCGGGGTGACCGCCGAGTTCAACCGCAACGTGCTCCGCGTGATCAACCGGGAGCTGGGCGCCGACTTCGATCCGGAGGCGTTCACCCACGTGGCGGTCTGGGACCCGGAGCACGAGTGGATCGAGATGCGGCTGCGCGCCGAACACCCGATGCGGGTGCACGTGCTGGGCCTGGACGTCGAGTTCGCCGCCGGCGAGGAGCTGCGTACCGAGATCTCGGCGAAGTTCCGGCCGGAGGGGGCGGCGGCGGAGCTGGCCGACGCCGGGTTCGAGCGGCAGGCGTACTGGACCGATCCCGACGGGCTGTTCGGCGTCACCCTCGCCCGGGCCGACTGAGCCGTCCCGGGACCGACGCTTCCCCCGCGGCGGCCCGGCCCGGACGGTGGGCTAGGCTGGGCGGTGCGAAGGGGAGTAGCCCCCAATGTCGTGGTCGACATACTGATGCACTCGCATCCGGCCACGCGGCCCCGGTCCCCGGGGCGGGCGAGACCTTCGACTCAGGCTGTCGTAGCCGGGTCGAGGGCGCCCCGTACCTCCTCCCGGCTTGATCGGGAAGGTTTCGGATGGACGGTTTCCTCGTCGCGCTGCTGGTCAGCTTCGGCGTCATCTTCGTCGCCGAGCTGGGCGACAAGTCCCAGCTCATGGCCCTGACGTTCGCCACGCGGTTCAAGCCCGTACCGGTGCTCATCGGCATCACGGTCGCCACCGCGATCGTGCACCTGGCGTCGGTGGGGATCGGGTACGGACTGCACGCCGCGCTGCCCACCACCTGGATCTCGCTCATCGCCGGTGTGGCGTTCCTCGGCTTCGGCGCGTGGACCCTGCGCGGCGACAAGCTCACCGAGGAGGAGAAGCGCAAGGCGGAGAAGAGCAGCCGCAACGCCGTCATCGCCGTCGGCGTCGCGTTCTTCCTGGCCGAGCTGGGCGACAAGACGATGTTGGCCACCATCACCCTGGCCACCAAGTACGGCTGGTTCGGCACCTGGCTCGGCTCGACCCTCGGCATGGTGGCCGCCGACGCGCTGGCGATCATGGTGGGTCGGCTGCTCGGCCGGCACCTGCCGGAGAGGTTCATCCGGTACGGCGCCGCGGTCCTGTTCGCCGTCACCGGCCTCTGGCTGGTCCTCGAGGCGGTCACCAAGCTGACCTGAGCCCGCGCGGGTTCCGCCGCCCCGGCCCGACGCGGGGCGTGGCGGCGGAACCGCCCGGGCGGGCGTGATCGTGTCCGCCCCGGGGTACGAACATCTCCGGCGCGCTGCGGCGGGGCAGAGCACCGCATAGCGTGACCCACGAGAGGCGAAACTGGCGTACGAGCGGGAGGTCCAGCCCATGAGCAGGCACGACGAGCCCAACGAGTACGGCTTCGCCGGTGACCCCACGGCTCCGGAGCCACCGCCCGGCGGGCGCCCCGACGAGCGGGACAAGACCGAGTGGATCGCGGTGCCGGCCGACGACCTGATGGAGCCGTACGCCGAGGCGGTGGAGGAGGAGACCGAGGGGCCGGAGGAGCCCGAGCAGGAGCGTACGGCCGAACACCGGCGCTGATCGGCGTACCGGCCCGCGTTACGCGGACTCCTCCTGGTAGACGTCCGGCACGCCGTCGCCGTCGGAGTCCCGGCTCTCCCGTTCCGTGATCCGCCGGTAGACCCGGTTGCGTCGCAGCAGCACGCCGGAGGCGAGCGCGGCGGAGACCATCGACCCGAGCAGGACGGCCGCCTTCACCCGGTCGTCCTCGGGGCTGCCCGCCCCGAAGGCCAGCTCGCCGATGAGCAGCGAGACGGTGAAGCCGATGCCGGCCAGCAGCGCCAGCCCGAACAGGTCAGCCCAGGTGATGTCCTCGTCGAGTTCGGCGCGGGTGAACCGGGCGAGCAGGAACGTCGAGCCGAACACGCCGATGGTCTTGCCGAGCACCAGCCCGGCGACCACCCCGAGCACCACCGGGTCGGTGAGCACGCTGGCCAGGTCCACGTCGACCAGCGACACGCCGGCGGCGAAGAACGCGAAGACCGGCACCGCCAGGCCGGCCGAGACCGGGCGCCACCGGTGCTCCAGCCGCTCGGCCAGCCCAGGCCCGGCCGTGCCCGGCCCGTCGTCTCCGGCCGCCCCCGGCCCGCCGCCCCGCCCGGCCAGCACCGGGACGGTGAAGCCGAGCAGCACCCCGGCGACCGTGGCGTGCACCCCGGAGGCGTGCACCAGGCCCCAGGCGAGCCCGGCGAGCGGCAGGAGCGCCCACCACCAGGTCGGGCGCCGCCGCACGAGCAGGGCGAAGACGGCGATCGGCACGAGCGCCCCGAGCAGCGGCAGGACGTGGAAGTCGGCGGTGTAGAAGACCGCGATGATGATGATCGCGAAGAGGTCGTCGACCACCGCGAGGGTGAGCAGGAACGCGCGTAGGCCCTGCGGCAGGTGGGAACTGACGACGGCCAGCACGGCCAGCGCGAACGCGATGTCGGTGGCGGTGGGGATGGCCCAACCGCGCAGTCCCGCCCCGCCCGCGGCGAGGGCCACCGCGACGTAGCACAGGGCGGGCAGCGCCATGCCGCCCAGGGCGGCCACCACGGGCAGCGCGGCCCGCCGGGGATCCCGCAGGTCACCGGCGACGAACTCGCGCTTCAACTCCAGGCCGACCACGAAGAAGAAGATCGCGAGCAGCCCGTCGGCGGCCCAGGTGGCCAGGTCGAGGTCCAGGTGCAGCGGCGCCCCGCCGGGCCACGGCACCCAGTCGGAGAGGGCGGCGTACGCGGCACGCCAGGGCGAGTTGGCCCAGATCAGCGCGATCACCGCGCCGAGCAGCAGCAGGCCGCCGCCGACCGTTTCGGTGCGCAGCACGTCGGCCAGAAAACGCGCCTCCGGCCAGGATCGGCGGGCCAGCAGGCGCTCGGGCCGGCGGGACGTCGGAACAGGGTCGGCCATGCGGTGTCACCTCGGGAGGTCGGGGTTGTCGGGGACAACGCCGACCAGACTTCCCGGCACACCGTGTCCGATCCTATCCGGGCCGGCGGCGCCGCCGCGAATCAGAACGGTGAGACGTCCCGGACGCGGCGGCCCGCCGCCGCCTCAGCGCTGACCGGGCAGCATCGTCAGCGACGCGCCGACGCCCTGGCAGAGCGCCGCGAGCCGCTTGATCAGTTCGTCCGGGTCGGCGTACGGGTCCAGGCCGCGTACCTCCTCGGGGGAGAGCGCCGGCACGCGGACGTGCGAGATGAGCGGGTGCAGCGGCCGGCGGTCCGTCTCGTCGGCGCCGAAGAGGTGCTCGTGCAGCTTCTCGCCCGGCCGCAGCCCGGTGTAGACGATGTCGACCGGGGCGTCCGCCTCGGCGGCGAGTCGGCGGGCGACGTCGGCGATGCGTACCGGCTCGCCCATGTCGAGCACCAGCGCCTCGCCGCCCCGACCGATGCTGGCCGCCTGGAGCACCAGGTGCACCGCCTCCTGGACGGTCATGAAGTAGCGCGTCACGTCCGGGTGCGTGACGGTGATCGGCACCCCGGCCCGGATCTGGGCCTGGAACGCGGTCAGCACCGAACCCCGGCTGCTGAGCACGTTGCCGAAGCGGACGCTCAGGTACGACGACCCGCCGAGCTGCTTGGCGTAGTGGGCGGTGAGCCGCTCGGTGATCCGCTTGGTGTGGCCCAGGACGCTGACCGGATTGGCCGCCTTGTCGGTGGAGATGTTGACGAACTGGGCGACGTCTCGGCACGCCTCCAGCACGTTGAGGGTGCCCCAGACGTTGGTCATGATCGCCTCGCCGGGATGCCGTTGGAGCATCGTGAGGTGCTTGAGGGCCGCCGCGTGGAAGACCACGTCCGGCTGCCGGTCGGCGATGATCCGGGCGATGCCCGCCGCGTCCCGGATGTCCGCCAGGATCAGCTCGGGGCCGTCCAGCAGCGCCCGGCCGTGCAGCGACATCTGGAGGGCGTGCAGCGCCGACTCGTCCCGGTCGAGCATCATCAGCTCGTCCGGCTCGCAGCGGGCGATCTGCCGGCACAGCTCCGAGCCGATCGAGCCGCCGGCCCCGGTGACCAGGACCCGGCGGCCGGCCAGGCCGTTGCGTTCCACGGCCAGCTCGGCGACCCGGTGCGCCCGGCCGAGCAGGTCGGTGATCTGCATGTCCCGGACATCGGTGACCGCGACCGGACGGTCCAGCAGCTCACGTACCGGGGGCAGCACCTTGAACGCGGCGCCGGCCTGCAGGGTGCGACCGCGGACGTCGCGCAACAGTTCGGCGTCGGCGCCGCTCATCGAGAAGATAACCGTACGGGCCCCGGTGTCCCGCACCGCCGCGCCGATCTGCTCCCGGCCGCCGAGCACGCGCACCCCGAACAGGCGTAGCCGCCGATTGTCGGGATCGTCGTCGAGCAGGCCGACCGGCAGGTAGCGGCTCTGCGGGTCGCCGAGCAGCGCCCGCACCAACCGCTCGCTCGCGGCGTCCACGCCGTAGACGAGGCACCGCTCGGTGCTGCGTACCGGTCGGCGGTGTCGTTCCTGGCGCGCCCGCCACGCGGCACGCCCGGTGGCCATCAGCACCAGGGCGACGGTGCCGCCCACCAGCGGGGTGGTGATCGGCACCGGGTGCTGGGTCCACGGCAGCAGGCCGGCCAGTGTCACCAGCGCGGCGACGGCCGCGGTGCTGGCCAGCCGGCGGGCCTCGCCGGCGCTGCCGATCGGGTGGCGTCCGTGCGTCCGGAAGCGCAGCAGGGTCAGCGCCGCGTGGATCGCGGCGCAGGCGAGCGCGACGGCCAGCACCCGCGCGCAGTCGCGGGCGGTGAGCTCGAATTCGTAGCGGGTCCAGGCCGCCCCCAGAAATCCCCCGCACCAGGCAGCGGTGTCCAGCGTTAACAGGGAAAGGGTGGCCGCGTGGCGGGTGACCCGGGCGCGGGGTCGAGCGGCATTTTCGGCGGCGATGGCTTCGCGATCCATGGTTGCCCTCTACGTCGGATCCGGAAATGGAAGGATTTAGACCGTCTATGCGCTTCTGGTCGTTTACATTCGTCGGGGCGCTTACCGTGACGGATAGGCGTTTTGGATCCTGACACGTGTAGTGGGCGTTTTAGGGGGCTTTCGTGCAGTTTCATGGGCTGGTCGGCGTGTCGCGAGGGGGAACGTGATGGACGTTCTCAGTTACCTGCGCCTGATCCGACGGCACTGGTGGATCGTCCTGATCACGGTGATGCTCGCCCTGGCGACCGCCGCGCTCATCACGGTTCGCACCCCGCCCCGCTACCAGGCCTCGGTGACCTTCTTCGTCACCACGCCCAGCCAGGGCGTCACCGACGCCTACCAGGGCGGCCTCTTCCTCCAGCAGCGGGTCAAGTCCTACGCCGACCTGCTCACCAGCGACCGGCTGGCGCAGGGCGTGGTGTCGGAGAGTCCGCTCGGCCTCACCGCCGACCAGGTGCAGAGTCGGATCAGCACCTCCACCGAGGCCGGCACGGTCCTGCTGAAGGCCACCTTCACCGACACCGACCAGACCCGGGCCCTCAAGACCACCGAGGCGCTCTCCGCGAAGTTCGTCGAGCTGGTGCAGAAGGTGGAGACGCCCCCGGACGGCAAGTCGCCGCCGATCAAGCTCGAAGTGGTGAGCGGTCCGCGGGTGACCTCCAGCCCGGTGTCGCCGCAGCCGGTGAAGAACCTGGTCATCGGCGGCCTGCTCGGCCTGCTGCTCGGCGCGGGACTGGCCGTGCTGCGCGGGATGGCCGACGTCCGGATGCGGGACGCGGCCGCGCTCCAGCGGGTGACCGGCAGCCCGCTGCTCGGCGAGATCCCGTTCGAGGCCGGCGCCAAGTCGGCCCCGCTGATCGTCGGCGAGGCAGCCAACTCGCCGCGCGCCGAGGCGGTCCGCAAACTGCGGACCAACCTGCGCTTCGTCGACGTGCACGAGCCGGCCCGGGTCATCGCGGTCACCAGCGCCCTGCAGGGCGAGGGGAAGACCACCATGGCCTGCAACACCGCCATCGCGCTGGCCGAGGCGGGCTGGCGGGTGCTGCTCATCGACGCCGACCTGCGCCGGCCCAAGGTGGCCGACTACCTCGGCCTGGACGGTGGGGTGGGCCTCACCGACGTGCTGGTGGGCGACGTCCAGGTCGGCGACGTGGTGCAGCGGTGGGGCGACAAGTCGCTGCTGGTCCTGCCCAGCGGCGCGACCCCGCCCAACCCCAGCGAGCTGCTCGGGTCCAAGGCGATGGCGGACCTGCTGGTGGCACTGCGGGAGTCGGCGGACATCGTGATCATCGACACCGCGCCGCTGCTCGCCGTCACCGACGGTGTCGTGGTGGCCGTGCAGGCCGACGGCGCGCTGCTGGTCACCCAGCAGGGGCGGACCTCGCGCAGCCAGGTGGCCGCCGCCGCGCGGGCGCTGCACTCCGTCTCGGTACGCCTGCTCGGCTGCGTGCTCAACATGGCCAAGGTCGCCAAGGCGGACGCCTACCAGTACGAGGCGTACAAGGTGGTCGTGCCGCCCGCGGCGTCCGTGCCCGCCGACCGGGCCCGGTCCGCCCGGCACGGCGGATCCGCCGCGTCCGGGGTCGGCGACCGTACCCAGGAACTCACCCGGCTGTCCCGATGAGCGCCAGCACGGGTCGGATGGACCGCTCGATCTCCTCGGCGCAGCGTCGGAAGTCGGTCGGTGAGCCACCGATCGGATCGCGCAGGTCGTCCGTGTCGGGGGCGGCGGGTTGCAGCCGCCCCCGGGCGCGGGCCGCCGCCTCGACCGCGGTGCGCAGCGGCGACCTGCTGCGCGCCCCGGTCAGCTCGGCCGCGGCGGCCAGCCGGCCGAACTGGCGGAGCGTGAAGGTCCGGTGCAGCGCGGCCGGCGCCAGCGCCGTGCAGACGGACCGTTGCCGCCGGGTCGCGGTCAGCACCAGCGCGGCCCCGGTGAGGTGCTCGGGGCGCAGCCGGCGGGTGCGGAAGGCCGCCGGGTCCGCGTCGGTCCCGGCCGCGACCTCGATCGCGTACGGGTGCATGGCCGCACCGTCGACGGCGTCGGTCCCCGCGCTGGCCACGCTGACCGGCAGGTCGGCGAGGAGCCGGCGGGCGATGTACTCCGCCATCGGGGACCGGCACATGTTGGCGTGGCAGACGAAGAGCATCCCGTCGACCATCTGCACCCCTCTCGTCGGCGCGGTCGCGGGACGGATCGCCGCGACGGCGGTGTTCCGGCGGTCGCGGCCGGACGCAGAGGGGATGCGTGCATCGTACGGGGTTCGCCCCGTCGGGTGTCGTGCGGCCGCGCCGGGAGTCCGACCATGAAGATCGGCATTCTGTCGTACCACTTCCCGCCGGAGCCGGCGTTCATCCCCGGCAGCCTCGCCGAGGAACTGGCCGCCCGGGGCCACGAGGTACGCGTGCTCACCGGCTTCCCGGACTACCCCGGCGGGCACGTCTATCCGGGCTGGCGGCAGCGCTGGCGGCACCAGACCCACAGCGAGCGGCTGACCGTCCGCCGGGTGCCCCGGTACGCCGGGGGTGACGGTTCGGCGGGGACGCGGATGGCCAGCTGGCTCTCCTTCGCCGGCAGCGTGGCGTTGACCGGCCGGCGCTACCTCGGCGACGTGGACGCCCTGTACGTCTTCCAGCTCCCGGCGGTCACCTTCGCCACCGCCGGCCTGCTGCGGTTGCTCGGCCGGGTGCCGACCGTGCTGCACGTGCAGGACATCTGGCCGGAGGAGGAGCAGACCCGGGCCGGTGAGGCCCACCGGTTCTCCGGGCGGCTCGGCGCGACCCTGCGCCGGATCTACCAGGAGGCCGACGGCATAGCGGTGAGCGCCCCGTCCATGGGGGAACTGGTGGTCTCCGGCGGCGCCGAGCCGGGCCGGGTGCGGGTGGTGCTCAACTGGACCGATGAGCGGATCTTCCGGCCGACCGAGCCGAGCCGGGCGGCCCAGCGACTGATCCGCCGGGACAGCCGGTGCGTGGTCATGCACGCCGGGACCATCGGCGTACGCCAGGGCCTGGAGACCGCGGTGCGCGCGGCGGCGGCGTTGGGCGACCGGATGGACCTGGTCCTGGTCGGCTCGGGAGCCGAGGAGCGGCGGGTGCGGGGGCTCGCCGCCGAGCTGCGGGCGGACAACGTCCGGTTCGTCGAACGCCGGTCGCCGCTGGACATGCCGGAACTCTACGCGGCGGCCGACTACCAGCTCGTCATGTTGCGCGACCTGCCGGAGCTGCGCGGCATGGTGCCCGGGAAGCTGCAGGCGGCCCTCTCCTGCGCCTCGCCGGTGGTCGCCTCGGCCGGCGGCGACACGGCGTCGGTGGTGGAGCGGGCCCGGGCCGGGCTCTCCTGCCCGCCGGAGGACTGGGCCGCGCTGGCCGACCGGTTCTGGCTGGCCGCGGCGATCCCACCGCCCGCCCGGGTCGACATGGGCCGGCGGGGACGCGACGCCTACCTGCGGGAGATGTCGCTGCGGGCCGGCGTCGACCGGATCGAACAGATGCTCCAGGACGTCACCTCGCGGGCCGGCCGTCGGCGCCGGTGACGGCGAGCGCGATTCGCGGAACAGGACGCGAATCGCCAAAACGCCTGATAAAGCCTCCCGGGCCGCCGGTTTCGTGCTAGAAAGCGATCAATGGTGGATTCTGTCCGGTTCGGTGGGGAGAGTGGTGTGACGGATAGCGGGGTGACGCGCCGCCGGCGGCGAAGGTCCCGGCGACAAACCCGGGTCCGCGTACGGCGGATCCTGCTCACCGGGCTGGTGGTCGTCTCGCTGCTGCTGACCACCGGCGGCTGGGTCGCCTTCCGGGGCTGGCAGGCCCGGGCGCACCTGCTCAACGCCGCCGGTCTGGCCCGGGAGCTGAGTTCGCAGGTCGTGGGCGGGGACGCCGGCCGGGCCCAGCGCACCCTGGCCGCCCTCCAGGAGCAGGCCGGTGCCGCCCGTGGCGCGACCGGTGACCCCGGCTGGTGGGTCGCCCAGCGCGCCCCGTACGCCGGGGACGACCTGACCGCGGTGCGCCAGATCGCCGTGGCGGTGGACGACCTCGCCCGGCTCGCCTTCCCGACCCTGCTGCGGATCGACCTCGCCTCGCTGGTGCCCCGGCAGGGCAACCTGGACCTGGCCCGGCTCCGCGCGGTGTCCGCCGAGGTCTCCGCGGCCGACCGGGCGGTGCGGGAGACCGACGCGCGACTGCGGAGGGTGCCGTCCGGCCGCCTCGTCGGGCAGGTGCGGGACGCGCTCGACGGCCTGCGGACCGAGCTGGATCGGCTCGCCGGTCTGACCGCCGCCGCGGACCAGGGTGCCCGCCTGCTGCCGCCGCTGCTCGGCGCCGACGGTCCCCGCCGCTACCTGCTCGTCTCCCAGAATCCCGCGGAGCTGCGATCCACCGGGGGCATGTTCGGCGCGTACGCGGTGCTCAGCGCCGAGAACGGCCGGATCCGGCTGGCCGAGCAGGGCACGAGTACCGGGCTGGGGCGGTTCGACCCGCCGCTGCGGGTGAGCCAGGAGATGCGCGCGCTCTGGTCCGACCTGCCGGGGACGTTCCCGGCGGACGTCAACCTCAGCCCGGACTTTCCCGCCGCGGCGGCGCTGTACCGGGAGATGGTCCGCCGGAAGACCGGCACGACCGTGGACGGGGTCCTCGCGGTGGATCCGGTGGCGCTGTCGTACCTGCTCGGCGTGATCGGGCCGGTGACCGTGCCCGGCCGACCCGCGCTGGCCGCGAGCACGGCGGTCCGGACGCTGCTCAGCGACTCCTACCGGACCCTCGGCGTGCAGGCGCAGGACGACTACTTCGCGAAGGCCGCGGCGGCGGTCTTCACCGAGTTCTTCACCAAGACGGCCGATCCCCGGGAACTTTTGACCGTTTTCAACCGTTCTGTTACTGAACGCCGGATATTGTTCTGGAGTGCCCGCCCCGAGGAGCAGCGGGTCCTGGGCAACAGCCGGTTGACCGGGACGCTCCCCGAGACGGACACCGTGCCGACGGTCGGCGTGTTCCTCAACGACGGCAGCGGCGCGAAGCTCGGCTACTACCTGCGGTTCTCGGCCACCCTCACGGTCGGCGACTGCCAGTCGGACGGGCGCCGGGAACTGCGGCTGCGGGTGACAGTGCACTCCACCGCCCCCAAGTCCGGTCTGGACGAGTCGGTCACCGGCCTCGCCCTCTCCGGCGACCCGTACACGGCCCGCACGTTCGTGTCCGTGTACACGCCGACCGGCGGGACGGTGCTCGGCGGCCGGCTGGACGGCAGGGACACCGCCATGGGCAGCGGGACCGACCGCCGCCGCCAGGTGACCGTGGCGAACGTGGAGGTCAAGCCGGGGCGTACCCGGACCCTCGACGTCTCGCTGCTCACCGGCACGACCGCCAGCGGCACGCCCGAGCTGGTGCTCACCCCCACCGTCACCCCGTGGACCACCCAAGTTGCCACCGCACCAAGCTGTGAACAGTAGGAGGGAATCCATCATGCGGCTATCCCGCATCATCATGGCGCTCACGGTCGGTCTGGCCGTGGCGGCCGTGCCGACCGCGGCCGGCGCGGCACAGCCGCAGCCACCGGTCTATCCGCCACCGGTCGCCGGCCTGACCGTCAGCCCGACCACCATCAGGCTCGGCGAGAGCTTCACGCTGCGGGGCAGGGGGTTCGAGGCGAACGAGCGGGTGTCGATCGACGTCGTCATCTCGGCGTTGCCGGGCGCCGCTCCCGCCGACGGTACGGCGCGGCGCAGCGACGGCACCACGGTGGCGATGGCCTCGGTGGCCTACGCGCAGCCGTTGTCCGCCCAGCCGCAGCCGGCGCCGCTGCACTTCGAGGTGAACGCCGACGGCAGCGGCAACTTCACCGTCACCTACCGGCCGAACCGGCCGGGGCGGTACACCTTCACCGCCACCGGGGAGACCTCGGGCCGCACGGCCAGCGCCACGGGCATCGTGCTGCCGCCCCGGCCGACCCGGCCGCCCCACAACGACGGCAACCTGCCGGTGACCGGTTCGAGCCTCAGCACGCCGATGAAGCTCGGCGGTGGGCTGGCGGGCGCGGGCGCGCTGCTGGTGCTGCTGTCCCTGGCCTGGCGGCGTCGTGGCCGCTTCGGGATGGGCCGCTGACCCTGGGCCTGCCGGGCAGGGCCCGGACCGCGAGCGGGTGCCCGCCGGACGACCGTCCGGCGGGCACCGCGTATCCGCGGCGCACAATGACGGGATGAGCGCGGGGCAGCGGTGGGCGGACCGGATCGGCGTCGTCGTGCTGCCCGGTGGCGCGACCGTACGTGGGCGGCGGCTCGTCGCCCCGGCCACCCCGGCCGACTTCGCCCTGCTCCTGGCCCCCGGACCGACTCCACCCTGGCCGTACCGCCGGATCCGGTGGCCCGACTTCCTCGTGCCGAGCGATCCCGCCGACGCGCTGGACGCCCTGCGGGAGGCGTGGCGCCGGGCGTACGCCGGGGAGCGGGTGGAGGTCGCCTGCCGGGGCGGCGTCGGCCGGACCGGCACCGCGCTCGCCGCCCTGGCCGTGCTCGACGGGGTGGCGCCCGAGCAGGCGGTGCCCTGGGTACGCGCCCGCTACCACCCGCGCGCGGTGGAGACCCCGTGGCAGCGGCGGTGGCTGCGCCGGCTGCGCTGAACGGGCCGCGAGAGATCCGACGGTGACCCTGCGCGACCGGCCGGTGGACCCGGCGTGGCAGAACCCGCCGGTGTCACCACCCCGCGATCTTGCGGGTTAGTCTCCCTGGTCATGGAAGCTCGGGTTCTGGCCGCCCTCACCGCCGCCGTCCTTCTGGGCACCGGGACCGCCGTCCCCGCCGCGTACGCCGCGCCGGTGGAACCGGCTGTTCGGGCCGTGCCCGCCGCGGCCGCCCGCGCCCCCCTGCCCTGCCCGAAGGCGCCGGCACCGAAGGTGTCCCGTCCGCCCCGGCCGGTGCCGCCGGCGAACGTGGCGGCGGACCGGGTGGTGGGCGGCGAGCGGCTCGACACGCCCGGGTTGGTGACGCCGGACGGCGCACCCGCGCCACCGGCCGTCACCGCCACGACCTGGCTGGTCGCCGACCTGGACACCGGAGCCGTGCTGGGCGCCTGCGGCCCGCACGAGTACGGCACCCCGGCCAGTACGCAGAAGCTGCTGCTCGCGGCCACCATGCTGCCCCGGCTCGACCCGAAGCAGGTGGTCACCGTGACCCCCGACGACCTGAAGATCGAACCCGGCAGTTCGGCGGTCGGCCTGCTCGTCGGCGGAAAGTACACCGTCGAGACGGTGTGGCTCGGACTGCTGCTCAACTCCGGCAACGAGGCCGCCAACGTGCTGGCCCGGCTCGGCGGCGGCGCGGACGGCGTGCCCGGCGGCGTACGGGCGATGAACGAGGAGGCCCGGCGGCTCGGCGCCCGGCAGACCCACGCCGTCACCCCGTCCGGGTTGGACGGCAAGGGACAGTTCACCAGCGCGTACGACCTGGCGCTGATCGGCCGGGCGTGCTTCGCCAACCCGCTGTTCCGCCGCTACGCGCTGACCGAGCACACCCAGATCCCGGCCCAGCCGGCCCTGAAGAAGGGCGGCTTCCAGATCCAGAACGAGAACCAGCTCATCTACCGCTACCAGGGCGCCCTGGGCGGCAAGACCGGCTTCACCCAACTGGCCCGGCACAGCTACGTGGGCGGCGCCGAGCGCGACGGACGCCGCCTCGTGGTGACCCTGCTCGGCGCCGAGGCCCGCCCCGTACGCGGCTGGCAGCAGGGCGCCCAGCTGCTCGACTGGGGCTTCTCCCTGCCCCGGGACGCCTCGGTCGGCCGGCTGGTCGAGCCCGGCGAGCTGGACGAGGCGGAGGCGGCCGCGGACGCCTCGCCGGCCGCGCCCACGCCGACCCCGGCCACGCAATGGCGGGGACCGGCCGGAACCGCGCTGAACCGGATGGCCGACGGTGACTGGCGGATCATCCTGCCGACCGCCGGCATCCTCGCCCTCACCGTCGGCGGTCTCGTGGCGGTACTGGTCCTGCGCCGGGGCCGGTCCCGCCCGGTCGGCCGCCGCCGCGCCTAGCGCCCACCCCGACCGCCGCGCCCGGCGCCCCAGGGCGTTCCCGTCGGGCGCCGGCCGCCGCGCCGGCGCCCGCCGGGCGGACCGGTGCTGTTGCCGCCCGGCGGACGGCGGAATCACCCTATGGTCGGAGCATGCGGGACAGCGGCGGGGCCGGCTCCGCCGTGCGGGTCCGCCAGCTCCTCGCCGACCGGGGCGTGCCGGTAAACGCCGTCGCGCCGCTGCCCGGCGATGGTCGCGGGTCGCATCCCTGGCGGGTCACCACCGCCGACGGTCGCGACCTGTTCGTGAAGCTGTCCGCCGGCCGGCAGCGGGACGCGGGACGCCTGCGCCGGTGGCGTCGGCGGCTGCGCTACCGCCACCTCGACGACGAGCCGGCGTACCGCGGCGCGGTGCGCAAGACCGGGCACGAGGCGTGCCTGCTGCGGCGTGCCCGGCTTGCCGGTGTCCGGGTGCCGCGCCTGCTGGCCAAGGCCGCCGGGCCGGCCGGGGAGGGGCTGATCGTCGAGGAGTTCGTGCCGGGCCGGCCGCTGGACACACTGCACCCGGACGAACTCGGCGCGGACGCGCTCGCCGACGTCTGGCGGCAGGTCGCGTTGCTGCACCGGGCCGGGCTGGCCCACCGTGACCTGCGCGGTGCCAATGTGCTGGTGACCGACTCCACGGCCCGGCTCGTCGCGCTGGCCGCCGGCACCGACCGGGCCAGCCCCGAGCAGCGCGCCCGCGACCTGGTGGAGCCGCTGGTCACGCTCGCCGGGCTGGCCGGCGTACGCCCGACCGTGGCCGCCGCCGTCGACCACCTGGGTGCCGCGGCGGTGGCCGACAGCCTGCCCTGGCTGCAACCCGCGCTGCTGTCCCGGCCCGCCCGGCAGACGTCGGCCACCCGGCCGGGCCTGCTCGACGACCTCCGCGCCGAGATCGCCCACCGCTGCCCGGGCCGCCCCGTGCGTACCGTCCGGGTCGTCCGGTTCACCGGCCGGGGCCTGTTCCTGCTGGTCATGCTCGGCGTCCTGGGGTACCTCCTGGTGGCCGAGTCCGGCCAGTTCGCCCTGGCGGTGCGGGCGCTGGGACGGGCCAACCCGGCAGCGGTGACGGGCACCCTGCTGGCGGCCGCGGCGACGTACCCGCTCAGCGCCCTCGCGCTGCGCCTCGCCGCGGCCGGCCGGATCCCCCTCGGCACCACCGTGTCGGTGCAGGTGGCGTCCGCCTTCGTCAACCGGGTCGCCCCGGGCGCCGTGGGCGGGTTCGCGCTCACCCTGCGCTACCTGCGCCGGAAGGGCCTGCCGTTGCCGGTCGCGGCCACCGCCGTCGCCGTCGACCGGGTGGCCGGCGTGCTCGCCGTCGCCGTGTTGCTGCCCGTCCTGCTGCCCTTCGC
This sequence comes from Micromonospora narathiwatensis, assembly GCF_900089605.1. Lineage (NCBI taxonomy): Bacteria > Bacillati > Actinomycetota > Actinomycetes > Micromonosporales > Micromonosporaceae > Micromonospora > Micromonospora narathiwatensis. Next base: position 1,672,792 of record NZ_LT594324.1, read on the forward strand.
GCGGGGCTCGACGGAGCACCTGCGCGCCGCGGTCGCCGGCCGGGGCTGGGTGGTGCTGCTCGTCGGGCTCGGTCTGCTGGTGCTGGCCGGCATCGCGATCGGCACGCCCCGCTGGCGGGCCCGCGCCCGCCACGCCGGTCGGCAGGCGCTCGACGCGCTGCGCTCGCTGGCCCGCAGCGGGCGGGTGGCGCGGCTGTTGACCGTCGACGTGGCGCTCACCCTGGCGTACGCGACCGCGCTCTGGCTCTCGCTGCTCGCCGTCGGGCTGCCCGCCGAGCCGGCCCTGGTCGCCCCGGTGGTGCTGGTGTCCGTGGTGGGCGAGGGGGTGTCCACCGCCGCGCCGACTCCCGGCGGGCTGGGCGCCACCGAGGCGGCGCTGGTCTCCGGCCTGCTGCTCTACGGGGTCCCGGCGGGCACCGCGGTCGCCGGGGTGCTGATCTACCGGCTCGCCACGTTCTGGCTGCCGGTGCTGCCCGGGTACGTGGCGCTGCGGCTGCTGGTGCGCCGACGCGCCGTCTGACCGGCACCCGGCGTGGACGGCACGACTCTGGGTATGCGCCGCGACATGGAAGCCCCGGGACGGATCGTCGTGGTCTCCGCGGATGTCGGCGGCGGTCACGACGCGGCCGCCGCCGAGTTGACGCGACGGCTGCGCGGCCGGGGCTTCGTGGTGGACCGGCTCAACTTTCTGGACGTGCTGCCCCGCCCGGCGCACTGGGCCTTCAAGGAGATGTACCGGGGCATCCTGCGCTGGCTCCCGTGGGGATACGACGTGCTGTTCGCGCTCGGCAACCGGTCCCAGTTCTCCGTTTCGGTGCTGCGGCTGCTGCTCCGGCCGGTCCGTCACCGGATGCGCCACGCCATCCCCCCGGACACCCGGGTGGTGGTGACGACCTATCCGTTCGCCAACCAGCTGCTCGGTCCGCTACGCCGGCAGGGGCGGCTGAACGTCCCGCTCATCACCTACGTGACCGACTTCGTCCTCCATCCCACCTGGCACTCCCCGGGCGTGGACGCCTACTGCGCGGTGCGGCACGCGGAGGTGTATCCGGCCAGCGCGGCGGACGACATCGACGTCACCGTGGTCCAGCCGCTGGTGTCCCCGGCCTTCACCACCCCGGCGGCCGTCGACCGCCGGCTCGCCCGGCAACGCTTCGGGCTGCCCGCGGACGAGCGCCTGGCCCTGATCGTGGCGGGTGCCTGGGGCGCCGGGGAACTCAGGGCCACGGTGGCGGAGGTCGCCGCGACCGGCCGGGTACGACCGGTAGTGGTGTGCGGGCGCAACGAGGCGCTGCGGCAGCAGCTGCGGGCCGAGCATCAGCACGTCTTCGGCTGGGTGGACGACATGCCGACGCTGATGCGCGCGGTGGACGTGGTGGTGGAGAACGCCGGCGGCCTGACCTGCCAGGAGGCGCTCGCCTGCGGGGTGCCCGTGGTGACGTACCGCCCGATCCCGGGGCACGGGCGGGCGAACGCCTCGGTCCTGGCCCGGTCCGGCCTGACCCGGTGGGTACCCGACCGCGACCAGCTCGGACCGGTGCTGGCGGCGCTGACCGGCGACCCTCGGTGTGAGCGCGGCGCCCGGGTGCCCGGACGCCCGGTCCGCGTCGACCCGGCCGAGCCGTGGCTCGACCCGGCGAGCGTCGTCGCCGAGGCGGCGAGCCGGGCCGAGAGCGTGGGGGGAGAGGAGCGTGGCCGGCGGGCCCTCGTCGACTCGGTCGGGGACGCGGCGGCGGTGGTCGCCGCGTTGCTCCAGTCCTCCGGCGGTCCCTGGTGAGCGGTGGTCCCGTCCGGGCCCGCTGGGCCGCGGCGGCGACGCTGCCGGCGTTGCACCTGGCGCCGGCGGTGACCGCGCTGCCGGCCGTCCGGCGCCGGTTCTTCCCCGGGCTGCACGGCCTCGGTCCACCGGATCGGGTCGCGCTCACCTTCGACGACGGCCCCGACCCGGAGTCCACCCCCGGGTTCCTGGAGGTGCTGGCCGAGCATCGGGTCCGGGCCACCTTCTTCCTGCTCGGCGTGATGTTGCAGCGGTCGCCCGATCTCGGACGGGACATCGTCGCCGCCGGTCACGAGGTGGCGGTGCACGGCTGGCGGCACGACAACCTGCTGCTGCGCGGGCCGGCGGCCACCGTACGCGACCTGGCCCGCGCCCGCGCGCTGATCACCGCCGTGACCGGCCGGACGCCCCGGTTCCTGCGCCCGCCGTACGGGTTGCTGACCGGTGCCGCCCTGGTGGCGGCGCGTCGGCTGGGGCTGGAGCCGGTGCTGTGGAGCTCCTGGGGCCGGGACTGGACCGCCACGGCGACCGCCGACACGGTGTACGACACCGTCCGGGCGGGACTCTCCGGCGGGGGCACGATCCTGCTGCACGACTCCTCGTGCACCGCCGCGTCGGGCGCGTGGCGGGCCGGGCTGGCCGCCCTGCCCCGGCTGCTGGCCGAGTGCCGGAGCCAAGGCTGGACCGTCGGCCCGCTCGGCGGGCACCGGGACGTGGCCCGGTGACCATCGCGGTGGTGACCGCGCTCGTCGCCGCCTTCTGCTACGCGCTCTCCACCACCATTCAGCAGCGGGCGGCGAAGCGGCAGCCGCCACGGCGGGCGTGGGATCTGCGGTTGCTGTGGCGGCTGCTGCGTACCCGGTCCTGGCAGCTCGGCTGGACGCCGAGCCTGGGCGCCCTCCTCGCCCAGGCCGTGGCCCTGCGGCACGGCCCGTTGGCCGTGGTGCAGCCGTTGCTGGCCACCGGGCTGTTCATGGCCATCCTGATCGAGGCCGCCTGGACCCGGCGGCCGGTGCAACGCCGTGACCTGGTGGCGACCCTGCTCGGCACGGCGGGCCTGGCCGCGTTCCTGGCCACCGCGGCCCCGTCGGCGGGGATCGACGACCCGGCCGCCAGCTCGTGGTGGTGGGTGGCGGGCGGGGCCGGCGGCGCGGTGGGCGCCTGCCTGGCGGCGGCCCGGCCGACCACCGGCGCGGCCCGTGGCGCGCTGCTCGGCGTGGCCACCGGGATCCTGTACGGCCTGTCCTCGGCCCTGATCAAGGCGGTGGTGACCCGCTTCAACGGCGACCTGTTCGAGCTGGTCACGGACCCGCGGCTGGCGGCGTTGGTGGTGGTCTCGCTGGTCGGCGTGCAGGTCAACCAGAACGCGTTCCAGAGCGGGCGGATCGCCGCCCCGCTGACCGCGCTCACCCTCACCGAGCCGGTGACCGGCGTGGTCGTCGGGGCGACCGCGTTCCGCGAGACGCTCTCCGTGGGCGGGTACTGGATCCCGCTCGTCGTGCTCGCGGCGGGCGCGATCGTGGCGGGCGTCTGGCTGGCCGCCGGCGCGCCGCGCAAGGCCCACTGAGCCGCCGCCCCGCCCGCGCTCGGTTCGGCCGGCCCGGTCAGCCCGAGGTCAGCCTGATCGGTCCGTCGGCGGGCTCCGCGCGGACCGGTTCCGGGCGGGCCGGTCCGGGCGGGGCGGGTTCGGGAACCCACAGCCCGACCCGGGCGCCGCCGCCCGGCCCGCCGCCGACGGTCATCCGACCGTCGAGCGTCGCGGCCACCGCACCGACGATGGCCCAGCCGAGACCCGTGCCGGTGGCGGTGGGACGACCGGGCCGCCCGGCGAGCAGGTCGGGTACGGCCTCCGGCGGGATGCCCTCTCCCGAGTCGATCACCTCCACCGTCCAGCCGGCCGGGTCCCGGCGGCCCACCAGCGCGATCCGGTCCCCGGGGCCGGTGAACTTCACCGCGTTCTCGATCAGGCAGTCCAACGCGGCCTCCAACCGCTCCGGGTTGACCCGGGTCAGCCCGATCCCCGACCGGCAGGACCAGTCCCGGTCGGCGGTCGGCGCCCAGCGCCGGGCGATCCGGGCCAGTTCGAGGTCCAGGTCGACCGGGCGCACCGGATGCTGCTGCTCCAGTTGCACGAGGGTGAGCAGCCGGTGCGCGATGCGGGTCGCCTTGTCCAGCTCGTCGAGTACCACCGCGGTGTCCGCCAGGGTCGGCGGATCGTCGTGGGTGGTACGCAGCAGTTCGGTGTAGCCGCGGGCGATGGTCAGTGGCGTACGCAGCTCGTGCGAGGCGAGCCGGACCAGCAGTTCCTGCCGGTGCGCCCGGTCCCGCTCGGCCTCGCCGATGCGGCGCATCTCGTGCAGCAGCACGTGCCGGCGGTGCACGTGCCAGGCCATCACCACGAAGATCACCGTCATCAGCGGTTCCTCGGCGGTCTCCTCCCAGCGGATCTCGCCGACGGCCGCGTGGTGGGCCAGGATCACGCCGGTCGTGGTGGTCACCGCCACCAGCGCGGCCACCATCCCGGACAACGGCCAGGTGGTGAAGCCGTAGACCAGGGCCAGGCTGATCCAGACCAGGTGGAACGGCACCGTCTCCTGCCCGGGCAGGAACCACATGAGTGCCACGTTGATCGCGGTGAAGACGATCCACAGGTGGGCCAGCAGCCGGTCAGTCGACGACGTACGCATAGCCCACGCCGCGTACCGTCTCGATCCGGTCCGGCCGGTCCAGCCGGCCGCGCAGCCGGCGGACCGACACGTCGACCACGTTGCTTCCCGGGTCGAAGTGCAGGCCCCACACGTCGGCGAGCAGCTCCTCGCGGCTGCACGGACGGCCGGCCCGGCTCATCAGGTGCTGCAACAGCAGGAACTCGCGCAGCGGCAGGTCCACCCGCACCCCGTCGACGGTGGCCTGGCGCCGATGCAGGTCCAGCCGCACCGGCCCGACCCGCAGCCACCGGCCCGAGTCCCCGGTCGGCGTCCCGCGCATCCGGGCGCGTACCCGGGCCACCAGCTCGGCGACCGCGAACGGTTTGCCGAGGAAGTCCGCCGCGCCCGCCTCCAGCACCGCTACCCGGGCGCTGATCTCCGGCACCGCGGACAGCACCAGCACCGGCTGCTCGGGTCGCCGCTGAAGCAGCCGGTCCAGTACCTGACGGCCGTCCATGCCGGGCAGCATCAGGTCCAGGACCACCAGGTCGAAGTCCCGGCGCAGCGCCGCGTCCAGTCCGGCCGTGCCGGACGACGCCCGCTCGGTCAGCAGGCCACCGCCCTCCAGTGCCCGGGCGACCAACCGTCCGAGCCGCTCGTCGTCCTCGATCACCAGTACTCGCCCCACCGTGCCCCCACAGCCGTCGGTGACTTTCTGGTGTCCCTATGAAGCGCGCCTCGTGTTCGTTACCGCCACCGCCGAACGGGGTGCGTTTCTGTCGCGGTTCCGACACAGGGGGTCGGCGACCGGATGACGGTCGCATGACGGCGCTGTCATAAACCGTCGTCGGTGCGGCGGTGCCGCCCATGCTCCTCACACCAGCCCGGCCGCCTACCACTGTGGCCGTTCGCCGCTGACCGAGGGGGTGAGGGCATGCCGCGCCGTTCCGTCTGGCCGCGCTGGTTCGTGTCCGCCAGTTGCCTGCTGATCGTCGGGATCGTCGTACCGCCGGGTTCGGCCGCTGCCGAGCCGACCACGGGCGGGATCACCCTCAAGGTGGTCAGCGCCCGGACCGTCGGGGCAGCCCCGCAGATCCAGCAGGGCGACCCGGTGACCGACTACCGATGGATGATCACGGCGGACGACACGGGCGACCCGCACGACGCCTTGTCGCACTGCCTGCCGGCCCGGGCCGGAGTGGCCAGCGCGCCGGACTTCGCCGACCACTGCCGCTGGCCGTCCATCCGCAACACCCCGGGCGCGGTGCCGGTGGTCGCGCAGGGTGACCGGGCCACGCTCGCCAGTGGTACGCCGCTGGACGGCCTGCCGGCCGGCCGCTACCTGATCTCGGTGACCGCGGACGGCTACAAGATCGACGGTGAGCACTTCACGGTCACCCCGGGCCGGACCACCGCGGTGACCGTCGGCATGCAGCCGTACCCGCTGCCGCTCGGCACGGTCCGGCTGCGGATCTTCGAGGACAGCGTCCCGGTCGACGGCACCTACGAGGTCGGTGCCGAGCGGGGTCTGGCCGGCTTCACCGCCCACCTCGCCGACGTGATGGGGGAGGTGACGGTCGACTACTACGGCAACCCGCTCTGCACCGAGTACGAGCACACCGCGCCGGACGCGAGGCACCCGGCCGGGCAGGTCGTGTTCGACGACGGCAGTCCGGTCATCGCCGAGGAGTCCACCGGCTGCCGCAGCGACGCGAACGGCGACATCGTCATCCCCAACCTCGGCCCGAACCGGTACGCCGCCTCGGTCGTCGCCCCGAGCGGGCAGAGCTGGGTGCAGACGACCACGCTGGAGGGTGGCCACGACTGGGACGTCTGGGTGCAGGAGAACGACACCGGCTACGACACGGAGCAGAGCCTCGGCGGCGAGCCGGTGCCGTACGTGGACTTCGGCTTCGTCTCCCCGAAGGCGCTCACCGGCACCGCCACCGGCGCGATCACCGGCACCGTGGTGCAGGTCTACACGTACATCGGCGGGCAGGGCGGCGTGACGGTGCCGGAGACCGGGGTGGCCGGCGGGAAGATCGCCGGCCCGGTGTCCCGGCCCTGGGTGGCCCTGTCCGACCTGGGCGACGGCGACCAGATGATCTACCTGGACCGGGGTGCCGCCGACGGTTCCTTCCGCATCCCGCACGTGCCCGACGGTGACTACCAGCTGACCCTCTGGGACGGCCCGCAGGAGATGCTGCTCGACTCGTTCAATGTCACGGTCAGCGGCGGGAAGACTGTCGACGTCGGCACCAAGCCCCTCGCGGGCTGGTTCACCGAGATCACCGGCACGGTCTTCGTGGACACCAACGGCAACGGCCGGCAGGACCCCGGTGAGAAGGGCGTGCCCCGCTTCCCGGTGGTGGTCAAGGAACGCGACAACTCCCTGATGGACCAGGGCACCAACAGCGTGGTCACCGACAGCAACGGCCGCTACGCCATCAAGGAGGTGTACCCGTTGAGCAAGTGGCTGGTGCTGGAGGCGTTCCACACCCGCTACCGCACCACCGGCATCACCTACCAGGCGCCCAACGACCCCACCCCGACCACGCTGCTCGGCGCGGCCGTCGACGTGGACGTGCTGCCGATCATCGGGCTGGCCGGTCGGGTGGACTGGGGTGTGCAGCCGTACCGGGGGACGGAGAACGGCGGCATCGCCGGCACCGTCACCTACGACACCACCCGCAACGAACTCGACCCGGCGTACGCGGTCACCGAGCCGTACCAGCCGGGCATCCCCGGCCTCGGGGTCCACCTGTACGCGGTGGTCCGCGACGAGAACGGGGACCCGGTCCGGGACGAGGACGGCGCGCTGAAGAAGGGCCCGGAACTCAACGACGCGTACACCTCGGAGACCTGGCAGCCCGGACGTGGCTGCACCGCGCGGATGTTCGACGGGCGCCCGCTGACCGACCAGCTCGCCCTGCCGGACTTCGGCACCGACGCGAACCAGATGTGCGTCGAGGCGCCGATGATGGGCTTCCAGGCCGCGCCGACCGACAACGACCCGGCCAACTTCGGGCAGACCGTCAACGGCAACTACGCGTTCGCCGACTCCAGGCTGAACCTGATTCCGCCGGGCGACCCGGCGAACCCCGGCCCCGATCACGACCTGCCGCTGTACGCTCCGTTGCCGGACGGCCAGACCCAGCCGCTGGTGCCCGACGACTACCTGGTGTCGGTGGAGCTGGGCGAGAACCCGGTCGGCGGCGGGTCGATGTACCTGCCGACCCGGGAGGAGGACGTCAACGTCTTCGACGGCGACGGCTACCTGCCCCAGGAGAACTTCCCGCCCTCGCCCGACCAGGCGACCGAGCAGCCGGCGCCACCCGACCCGCAGCCCGACCCGGGCGAGCCGCCGTCGCAGGGCAACGGCATCAACTCGTCCTGCGCCGGCGCCCTGCACGAGGTGCACGTCACCGACCCCGCCTTCCTCGACGGCGGCGGCAGCCCGTTCGAAGGCCAGCGGCGCCCGCTCTGCGACACCAAGCTGGTCGAGGTCCGGGCCGGGCAGACCAGCGCGCCCAACTTCAACCTGTTCACCCCGGTGCCGCTGCCCACCCACTTCTGGGGGCTGGTGATCAATGACCTCGGCCTGAGCCACGACAGGCGCAGCGTCAACTACGGCGAGGCCGAGGGCATCCCGAACCTCCCGGTCGGCCTGTACGACTGGGCCGGCCGCCTGGTGGACACCGTCGACACCGACTTCAACGGCATGTACGAGGCGATCGAGCCCTCGACCAGCACGTACAACTGTCCGCTGCCGGCCGGGCCCTGCCCGAACATGTACCGCTTCGTCGGCAACGACCCCGGCCAACCCGGACACCTCAACGGCAACTACAACCCCCGCTACCGCACCATCGGCACCAACTTCCAGGCATGGCCCGGCCTCTACACGGTGACCGACACCGCGCCCACCGCGGTCGCCGCGGTCGGCATCTCGCCCGGCTCCGGCCAGCTCGGCGCCGTGCAGTGCGACCCGGCCGGGGACGACCCGCAGCTGTTCGCGGTCTCCCGGCCGTTCCTGCGCAGCACCGACACCGACCGCCGGGTCACCATCACCGGCATCGGGTTCGGCGTCCGCGGTCCGGGCAGCGCGGTCCGGTTCACCTCGGCCGGCACCTCCCCGACGGTGACCGTCAACTCCTGGTCCGACCGGAAGATCGAGGTCACCGTCACCGGCGGCTCGGTCGGCCCGGCGGAGGTGAGCGTCACCGCCGCCAACGGCCGGGAGACGGTCAACGGCCTCACCTTCCAGATCCTTGGCGCCACGACCGGCAGCGGCATCGGCGGTGCGAACAACCCCCGGCTGTTCCAGGTCAAGCCGCCCGCCTTCGCGGTACGCACCGGGGAGACCACCTACTCCAGCGTGCAGGCGGCGCTGGAGGCGGCGGCCACCATCGGCGGCATCGGGGTCGTGGCGGTCTGGCCGAACACCCCGGGCCCGGACAACCCGGCCGGCGCGTACCTGGAGAACGTGATCGTGCACTCCTCGGCGCGGCTGCAGGGCGTCGGCCCGGGCGGCCGGTACGCCGACGGCACGGTCGTCGCCGGGTCGATCCTCGACGGCCGGGCGTTCGGCATCGACAGCCCGGCCGGTACGGCGTGGCTGAACCTGGTCGCGTCCCTCCCGCACGCGGGGCCGGCGGCGGTGCCGGACGGCGCGGTGGTGACCGTGCTGGCCCGTCCCGGACAGTTCAGCTCGGGCAACGCCGTCACCATCGACGGCTTCCGGATCACCGGCGGCAACCAGTCCGACTTCCCGGGCAACGTCAACCAGTGGACCGGCGGGGTGAGCACCCCGTACGGCGCGCCGGGCGCGGTGGTGACCCAGGGCGGTGGCATCTACCTGCACGGCGCGGCCCGCTACACCCGGATCACCGACAACGTCATCGTCGCCAACAGCGGCTCGTACGGCGGCGCGATCCGGATCGGCACCCCCTACCTGAACACCAGCAACGACCACGTCACCGTCTCCCGCAACCAGATCCGGGACAACGGTGGCACCAACCTGGCCGGCGGCATCGGCATCTTCGCCGGCAGCAACGCGTACTCGGTGGACCACAACGCCATCTGCGGCAACTTCTCGGCCGAGTACGGCGGCGGAGTCAGCCACTACGGCCTGTCGTACAACGGCCGGATCGCGAACAACCGGATCTGGCTCAACCAGTCGTACGACGAGGGTGGCGGCGTCATGGTCGCCGGTGAGCTGCCGTCGGACCCGACGAAGCTGTCGCCCGGCACGGGCGCGGTGCAGATCGACGCCAACCTGGTGGAGGCGAACCTGGCCAACGACGACGGCGGCGGTGTCCGGCTGCTCCAGGCCGGCAACGTGCCGATCTCGGTGACCAACAACATGCTGGTCGACAACATCTCCACCCACGAGGGCGGCGGGATCGCGCTCGACGACGCGCCGGACGTGCGGTTCGTCAACAACACCGTCGCGGGCAACATCACCACCGCGACCGCGGCCACCAGCAACGGCCGCGCCGCCCCCGCCGGCCTGTCCACCACCGCCAACAGCACTCAGTTGCAGGCCACCCTGCCGGCCGACTCGCCCAACTTCAGCAAGCCGAAGCTGTTCAACAACGTGTTCTGGGACAACCGGGCCGGCGAGTGGACCGGCGAGTACGTCAAGGGCATCGGCGCCGGCGGCGCCCCGGCCGGGGACACCGTTCGGCACTGGGACATGGGCTCGGCCGACGGGGTGGGGCCGCTGACCCCGACCAACTCGGTGCTCCAGGACACCACCGGCACCGCGCTCGCCGGCACCAACCGGGTCGGCGTCGACCCCCGGTTCCGCAGACCGTTCCCGGTGTCGGTGCAGATCCTCACCTCGCGTACCTTCCCGTCGTTCCGGCAGGCGGTGATCGTGCTCCAGGAGGTCCCGCTGACCGAGATGGGTGACTGGCACCTCGCCGACGCCACCTCGTCGGCGCGCGCACTGGGAGTGCTCTCCCGCACCTACGGCACGTTCACCGTCACCGCCCCGACGGTCGACATCGACGGCCAGGCCCGCAGCACCACGCGTCCCGACGCCGGCGCCGACGAACTGTCCTGACCGCCCGCGGGCGGCCGGCGCGGGCCGGCCGCCCGCGTACCCCGCCCGTCCCACCCGCGAGGAGGAGATCGTGACCGATCCCGTACGGCAGCGGAGCATCAGCCGGCGTGCCCTGCTGGCCGGCGTCACCGGTCTGGGCACCTGGGCGGTCCTGCCGGAGAGCGGCTCGGACGCCCAGCCGCGCCGCCCGGCCGCGGTGCTGCCGCGCGCGGTGCCCAACCCGACCGCGACCCTGCACCTGGCGGCGACCGACGGCTGGGTCTCCATGCCGCAGGGCTCCCCGGCGATCAGCCCGTTCTGGCCCGACCCGCTCGCCCCGCCCAACGCCGACCTGTACGTCTTCGGCTTCCGCGACGTCACCGGCCTGTCGGCCACCGAGGTCACCGCCCAGCGCGGCAGGGCGCAGATCACCGCCCCGCTGCTCGGCTTCGACCAGGAGACCGACATCAAGATCAAGCTGACCAATCTCGGCCTGGCCCAGCGCCCCGACCTGGTCGACGGGCACACCGTGCACTGGCACGGCTTCCGCAACGCCATCCCGCTCTTCGACGGCGTGCCGGAGCTGTCCATCTCGGTGCCGATCGGCCGCGAGTTCACCTACTTCTACCGGCCGCACGACGCCGGCACCTACATGTACCACTGCCACTTCGAGGACGTCGAGCACGTGCAGATGGGCATGACCGGCATCGTCTACGTACGGCCCACCCAGAACGCCGGCACCGCCGACGTCCCGCCCGGGAGGTACGTCTACAACGACGGCGACGGCAGCACCCGGTACGACCGGGAGTTCGCGCTGATGCTCACCGAGGTGTGGGCCGAGGCGCACTACCGCGACGCGCACATCCAGACCACCGACTGGACCGACTACAAGCCGTCCTTCTTCGCCTTCAACGGTCGCTGCTACCCGGACACCCTCGCCCCCAACGGCGACCCGCTCAGCCCCGCCGCCGGGCGGCTGCGCTACCAGCCGGTCTCCTCGCTGATCACGGCGAACGCGGGGGAGCGGGTGCTGCTGCGGCTGGCCAACCTTGGCTACTGGAACCACACCCTCACCGTGGACGGCGTCGACCTGCTGGTGGTCGGCAAGGACGCCGCGCTGCTGCGCGGCCGCGACGGCAGCGCCGAGTACCAGGTGACCAGCACCGTCGAGATCGGGCCGGGGGAGAGCCGCGACGTCATCTTCACCGTGCCCGAGGCCGGCACGTACCTGCTCTACGACCGCGACCTGATGTCCCTGGCCAACGCCGGTGGCGGACGGGGCGGGCAGTTGACCGAGATCCGGATCTCGCCGCCCGGCACGCTCCCGGCGCAGACCCGGGCGAACGCCTGAGATGGGGGTACCGATGCTTCGTCTCGACCACGGCCGGTGGAAGCGGCTGAGCGCGGTGCCGCTCGTCGCGGCCATCGTCGCCGTGCTCCTCGTCCCCGGGCCGGAGCAGGTCGCCGCCAGCCCGCCGGCCGGCCTGGAGTGCCTCACGTCCCGCGACAACGCCTTCGACCTCACCGCGACCGGCGGATACGCGGGCATGCCGGACGGCAACACCATCTACATGTGGAGCTACGCGGCCAGCGGCGGCGAGTTTCAACTGCCCGGCCCGACGCTCTGCGTCACTTCCGGGGTGAGGGTCACCGTCGTGCTGCACAACACCCTGCCGGAACCCACCTCGATCACCTTCCCCGGGCAGGCGCAGGTGCTCGCCGACGGGCAGCCGGCCCAGCCGGAGACCGACGCCGGCGGCACCCTCACCTCGCTCACCACCACCGCCGCGGCCGGCAACGGCTCGGTCACCTACACCTTCACCGCCGGCCCGCCCGGCACCTACCTCTACCAGTCCGGCACCGACGTGCAGAAGCAGGTGCAGATGGGCCTCTACGGGGCGCTGGTGGTGCGCCCGGTCGGCCACCCGGACCGGGAGAACGACCGGGCCGACTCGGCGTTCGACACCGACCACGAGTACCTCTACCTGCTCGGCGAGATCGACCCCGACCTGCACCTGGCCGTCGAGCGCAAGCGGGCCTACGACTTCACGAAGTACAAGGCCAGGTACTTCACCATCAACGGGCGCAGCATGCCGGACACCCTCGCCCCCAACCACGCCGACTGGCTGCCCGACCAGCCGTACGGGGCGCTGATCCACATCCAGCCGTACGACCCGGTGCACAACCCGAAGCCGGCGCTGATCCGTTACCTCAACGCCGGCTCCGTCAGCTACCCGTTCCACCCGCACGGCAGCGACGAGCAGCTGATCGCCCGGGACGGCCGGCCGGCGCAGGGCCCCGGCGGGCAGGACCTCTCGTTCTCCAACTTCCTCATCGACGTCGCGCCGGGGCAGACCGTGGACACCCTGATGGTCTGGCAGGACGCCGAGCACTGGAACCCGAGCACCAACCCGATCCCGGTGCCGCTGCCGTCGTTGCAGGACCAGATCGTCGGCCCCGGTCCGGAGACCTGGTTCGCGGAGAACCCGTACCTCGGCGGTGAGCAGGGCGAGCTGCCGCCCGGCGTGGTGCAGAACAACCAGTGCGGCGAGTACTACCACGTCGCGCACAGCCACGCGTTGGAACAGGCCACCAACTACGGGGCGAGCTTCGGCGGAATGATGACGCTGATCCGCATCGACCCGCCCGCCGGATGTCCGGCGTGACACGGCAGGGGAGGGCGACGATGACACCGATCCGTACGCCTCGGCTGGTCGCCGGGCTCGCGGCGGCGCTGCTGGCGCTCGGCCCGGCCCCAGCGGTTGCCGCACCACGGGACGCCGCCGGATCCGTCCGGGGATCGACCGCGCTCGCGGTCGCCGCCGGATCCGCCGGGCTCGCGGCGGCACCCACCGGCCGGGCGCCGGCGACCCTCGCCGGGCCGCCCGGACCGCCGCAGGGCACGTTGCCGCAGACCGGCTGCCAGCTCGCCGCCGGCACCGCGACCTGTGAGCTGTGGGCCAAGCCCGGTTCGGTGGTGCTGCCCGGCGCCGCCGCCCCGGTGCCGATCTGGGGTTTCGCCTCGACCGACGCCGCCCCGGCAACCCTGCCCGGCCCGGTGCTCGTGGTCGACCAGGGCGACCGGGTGACCATCACCGTGCACAACGGACTCACCGACAACCTGTCGCTGGCGTTCCCGGCGGTCACCGGGCTCGCCCCGGACCGCACCGGCGCCACCCCCGGCGGCACCCGCGCCTACACCTTCACCGCGGCCCGCCCCGGCACCTACCTCTACGAGGCCGGCCATACCGGGTACGGGGCCCGACAGGTCGCCATGGGCCTGGTCGGCGCGCTGGTGGTCCGCGCCCCGGCGGTCGGCGGGCGGCCCAGCGCGTACGGGGACACCGCCTCGATCTACGACGACGAGGCGGTGCTGGTGCTCACCGAGGTCGACCCGGCCTTCAACGCCGCCCCGCGCACCTACGACCTGCGCGCGTACGCCCCGAAGTACCGCCTGATCAACGGCAAGGCGTTTCCGGAGACCGCCGTGGTCGCCACCGACGTCGGCCGCACGGTGCTGCTGCGCTATGTCGCCGCCGGGCTGCAACCGCACCCGATGACCCTGCTCGGGCTGGACCAGGCGGTGGTCGGTCAGGACGCCCGGCCGGCCGCGTACCCCGAGGCGGCGGTGACCCTGCCGTTGCAACCCGGACAGGCGGTCGACGCCGTGGTCGGCGTGCCGGCGGGGCCGGACGGTCGGCGCTTCGCGCTGCTCGAGTCCGGCGGGCAGCTCAACAACGCCGGCCAGCGCTACGGCAGCACGGTCAACGGGGTCAGCCCGCAGCAGGCCTTCGGCGGCATGCTGACCTTCCTGGACACCAACCCGCCGCCGGCCAGCGGTGACCGTGTCGGCCCGACCTCGGCGAACGTCCGGGTCGCACCGAACCCGGCCAGCGTGCTGAACACGATCACCGTCACCGCCGACTTCAGCGACGCCCGCAACGGCAACTCGGTGGTGGACCGGGCCGAGGCGGTCGTCGACGACCTGCGGGTCGCCGAGGGCACCGGCATCCCGTTCGCCGCCGCCGGCTTCGGCGCCGGGCCGACCGTGACCGGGGCCACCGCGGTCCTCCCCGGCGAGCTGCTCGGCACCCTCACCCAGGGCAGGCACACCGTCTGGGTACGCGGCCACGACGCGGCCGGCAACTGGGGCGTGGTCGGCAGCGCCACGCTGAACCTCGCGGTCACCGGCGCGGTCACCACCGGTGTGACCCTCAGCCCGAACCCGACCGGCGGCACCGGCGGCATCGCGATCTCCGCCACCGGCGACGACCGTGGCCTGGGCGGCACGGTCACCGACGCGGAGTACTTCGTGGACGCCACCGGGCCCAGCGGCACCGGCACCCCGCTCACCCTGGCCAACCCGGGCACGGCGGTCAGCGCCGAGTCCGGCAGCATCCCGGCGTTGGTCGCCGCCGCCCTGGCCGAGGGCCGGCACACGGTGCTGACGCACACCAGGGACTCGTTCGGCTTCTGGGGTCCGTACGCGAGCGTGGACCTGGTGGTGGACCGGACCGTGCCGACCCTGCTCTCGGCGGCGGTGGACCCCGCCGTCACCGACGGCCGTACCGGCTCGACGTCCGATCCGACCTGTCTGCGGATCAACGCGGCGTTCACCGACCCGCCCGGGGGCGGGGTGCACTCGACGATCGCCGGCGCGGAGGGCTTCCTCGACGTCGGCGGGGCGGACGGCACCGGGTTCACCTTCCTGGCCCTGGACGGATCGTTCAACAGCGCCACCGAGAACACCTACGGGCTGCTGCCGCTGAGCGAGCTGACCGGGATCGCCGACGGCACCCACCGGGTACTGGTGCACGCCCGCGACTCGGCGGGGAACTGGGGTCCGCTGGCCGCGGTCACCTTCGTCCTGGACCGGACCGGGCCGGTGGTCACCGCGGTCACCGCGACCCCGAACCCGACCGCCCGGGCGGCGGTGCTCGCCCTGACCGCCACCGCCACCGACGTCTCGGCGGTCACCGACGCCGAGTGGTACGAGGGCACCGACCCCGGCGTCGGCCATGGCCACCCGATGACGGTCAGCGGCAGCGCCGTCTCCGGCACGATCGCCCTCAACGGGTTCAGCAGGGGCAACCACACGCTGTGGGTTCGGGCCCGGGACGCGCTGGGCCACTGGGGTACGGCCGGCGCGGTGACGGTCAACGTCGACCCGCCCGACGCGATCTTCTCCGACGGGTTCAGCAACGGCACGAGCGCCTGGTCGCAGGTGTTCGGCACGGTGTCGGTCAGCTCCGGCCAACTGGTCGCCGGCACGGTCGGCTACGTCCTGGACGACACCCCGGCCGCCGAGCGCACGATGCACACCAAGGCCGACGTCACCCTCGGCACGTTCAACCCGCAGACCGCCGTGGTCACCGTCCACCAGCTGCGCAACGCCTCCGGCAACCCCCTCGCCGTGGTGCAGTATCAGCGCGGCAACGGCGTCAACCAGTTCCGGCTCGGGCTGCTGCGTCCGGCGGGGTGGGCGTACACCCCGTGGGCGAACGCGAACGGCGGGACGATCCGGCTGGACTGGACGTCGGCCACCGCGGGCTCCGCCACCCTCAAGGTCGGCACGGTCACGGTCGGCACCCTGACCGGCGACACCAGCGGCTACACGGTGGAGTCGGCGACGCTGGGCATGGTCGCCCGTACCGCCACCACCACCAGCGGGTCGCTGAGCTTCGACAACTACGCCTCCACCCGCTACACCGCACCCTGAGCCGCTCCGTGGGGGCCGGGCGCGTGCCCGGCCCCCACCGTCCCCGAGGAGTCCGACGATGGTCGCGATCCCGTTCCGCATCCCGCGTCCCCGCCTCGGCCGGGTGGTGCTCCCGCTGCTCGTGCTGGCGCTGGTCACGGTGTCGATCGTCCGCTTCGGCGGTCACGCCGAAGCCCGGCAGGGCTACGCCGTACCGCACGACGGGCAACTGGAGGCCGCCCTGGGCATCCGCTTCACCCAGGCCGCCGTGGTCGGTGACGGCGGCCTGGTCGAACTGCGCTACGTGGTGCTGGACACCCAGAAGGCGTCCGCCTTCCAGAACGACACGAAGCACCCGCCCCGGCTGCGCAACGAGCGCTCGGGCAAGCTGGCCTGGCGGGCGGCGCTGATGAAGCAGGGCCACGAGCTGCGCCCCGGCCAGAGCTACTACCTGCTCTACCTGAACAACGACAGCGCCATCAAGCGCGGCGACAAGATCGAGATCACCTCGGGCCAGCGCCGCCTGGCCCACGTACCGGTGCGGTGAGCGGTATGCGCCGACCGGGCCGTCTCCTCGCCGCCCTCACCGTGGCGGGCCTGACCGTGCTGCTCGGACCCACCCCGGCGCAGGCGCACGCGTACCTGTTGCGCAGCGCGCCGAGCGACGGCGCGGTGCTCGATCGGGCGCCCGAGACGCTCGTTCTCGCCTTCACCGAGCACGTGGAGCTGTCCGCCGCCCGGATCACCCTGGTCGACGGCGACGGCCGGCACTGGGCGGTCAACGGGCTGGCGCTGCGCGGCGAGGACGGCGGACCAGCCGCCCCGGACGCCGGCAGCGAGGAGCCCGTCACCCTGGTCGCCGGCCTGCCGGCGCTTCCGCCGAACACCTACCACGTGTCCTGGCGGACCCTCTCCTCCGACGACCTGCACACCACCAGCGGCACCCTGGTCTTCGGAGTGGGCCGGCCGGTCACCGCCGCGGGCCCCGCCGGCCCCGTCGGTCCCGGCCCCCGGGAGACCGCCTTCCGGGCGCTCGGCCTCGCCGGCCTCGCCGTCCTGCTCGGCGGCGCCGCGCTGGCCCTGCTGACCGGGACCGGCGTCCGCCGCCCCGACCCCACGACCGCCGCGCTCCGCCGGCGGCTGCACACCGTTGCCGGGTACGCGGGCGCGCTCGCCCTGGTCGCCACGCCGCTGCAACTGGCCGTACAGCTCTCCGGGGCGGGCGGCGTGCGGTCGGGGCTCCTGGCCGACCAGCTCACCAGCGGTCGTTGGCTGCTCCGTGAGGTCGGCACGGCGCTGGTGTTCGTGGTCGTGCTCCGGGCCGCGTACCGGCTCCGGCCCGAGGTGACCGGATCGGCCGGTCCGTCGGGCGACGCCGGCCGGTCGGGAGCCGGCCCGGTGGCCGTCGCCGTCGGCGTGGCGGGTGCGCTCGCCGCCGCCGCGGGCACCGCCCTGCTCGGCCATCCGATGGGCGGCCCGCTGCGTACCGCACTGGTCGGCGGCGTCCACGTGCTGGCGGCCGGCGGCTGGGCCGGCGCGGTCGTGGCCGCCGTACTCGCCCTCCTGCCCTCGGCCCGGCAGGCAGCCGACCGGGCCGCCCAGCTGAGTGCACTGCTGCGCGCCTTCGCCCCGCTCGCCGCCGGCTGCCTCACCGTGCTGGTGCTCACCGGGCTGCTGCTCACCGGTCCGCAGGTGGCGACCGTCGACGCCCTGCTCGGCTCCCCGTACGGACTGCTGCTACTCGCCAAGGTCGCCACGGTCGGGGCGGCGGGACTGCTGGGTCTGCGGACCGCCCGACGGCTGCGGCACGGCGACCTGCCCCGGCGGGGCCTGCGCGCCGAGGCGGGGCTGCTCGTGGCCGTCCTCGGACTGGCCGGGGCGCTGGCCGCCGCCGGACCCGGTCGGGGCCCCGGGTTTCCGGTGGCCGACGCCGGGCGGGCCGTGCCCCAGGTCAGCGGGCAGGTCGCCGACCTCGTCGACACGGTGGCCGTACGCCCCAACCGGCCGGGCCGCAACATCGTCTCCGTCGGCGTCGAGGACACCCGCCGCCCGGCCCCCGGGCCGGTCACCGGAGTGTCGCTGCTGCTCACCGGCCCGAACGGGGAGCGGGCGGTGCACCCGGTCACCCGGACCGGCGACGGCTGGGTGGTGGCGGTCGACGACATCCGTGCCCCGGGCCGGTGGCAGGTCGGGGTGACCGTGCTCCGCGACGGCCTGCCCCCGGTGACCGACACCCACCCCTGGCTGGTGCCGGCCGGCGACACGACCGTCACCCCCGTACGCGTCTCCGTGGCCCCGCTGCGACCGGTGCTGGACCGGACCGCGGTGCTGGGCACACTGGTCGCGGTGGCCGTGGCGGCCGTCGCCGGAACGCAGTGGTGGCGCCGGCGCCGGACCGGCGTCGGGCCGACCGCGGAGCTGCCCGGCCCGGGCGCTGCCGAGCCGGACGGCTACTGGGGGCGAGCGGCGGAGCTGTCCCGGACCACGAGTTCGGTGGCCAGCTCGACCCGGGGCGCCTCGATCTCCTCGCCCTGACCGAGGCGCAGCACCGTGCGGGCGGCGAGCCGGCCCATCTCGACCAGCGGCTGCCGCACGGTGGTCAGCGGCGGCGACGCCCACCGGGCCTCCGGCAGGTCGTCGAAGCCCACCACGCTCACGTCGTCGGCGACCCGCAGCCCCCGGCGGCGGACGGCCTCGTACACCCCGAAGGCCATCTGGTCGCTGGCCGCGAAGATCGCGGTGGGCGGGTCGTCGAGGCCGAGCAGGGCGGACCCGGCCGCGAAGCCCGAGGCGTGGTAGAAGTCGCCGGCCTGCACCAGCCGCTCGTCCAGCGGCGCGCCGGCCGCCTCTAGGGCCGCCCGGTAGCCGTCCAGCCGGGCCCGACTGCACAGCAGGTGCGTGGGTCCCGCCACGAAGCCGATCCGGCGGTGCCCGAGCCCGAGTAGGTGTTCGGTGGCGGCGAGGCCGCCCGCCCAGTTGGTCGCGCCGATGCTGGGCACGTCCGTGGCGGGTACGCCGGCCGGGTCGACCACCACGACGGGCACGTTGAGGCGGCGCAGTTGGGCGTGCACCGGCGGACTCAGGTGGGAGGTCACGACGATGACGCCGTCGGAGGCGCGGGCCTGGAGGTTCTGCAACCACTGCCGGGTCGAGGTGGAGTGGCTGTGGATCGCCGAGACGACGGTGCCGACCCCGGCGGCGTGGCCGATGTCCTCCACGCCGCGGATGATCTCCACGGCCCACGGGCTGTCCAGGTCGTTGAAGACCAGGTCGAGCAGGTCGGCCCGGCGCACGGTACGGCTGCCGCGGCGGCGGTAGCCGTGGTGGCGTAGCAGTTCCTCGACCCGTTCCCGGGTGCCGGGGGCGACGTCCGAGCGTCCGTTGAGCACCCGGGAGACCGTGGGCACGGAGACACCGGCTTCCTGCGCGATCGCGGTGATGGTCACCCTGCGCTCGTCGTCCGCGCTCACTCGTGTCTCCTTCACCGGCCGGAATTGCCCGAAACCCTGCCGCCGAAGCCGCGTAACCACCTGCCCGGGCCCGCGCTCATCTTGCCGTACCACAGGGGGTTGACGACAAGTCGGGGCCGTTCTAGCGTTCCTCCAAGTTCCGGAAACCTACCGGAAATTCACCAGGCGCCTTTCGCCGACGACGGCGCGGCGTCAACGGCCGGGGCGGAGGAAAGTGACCGACGCCGTGGCCGTGGACACCGACCGTACCCCGATCTGGCCCGCCGGTCGCACCCCGACCTCACCCTGACCCCGGCGCGCTGAGGAGGCCCATGCACACCGACCTGCCCGAGGCGGAGCTTCGCGGCTACCGCAGCGACGTACGGGAGCCGGAGGACTTCGACCGGTTCTGGGCCGACACCGTCGCGGAGGCCCGCGCGTCCGGCGGATCCGTCGAGGTGACCCCGCTGACCACCCCGCTGACCACGGTCGACGTCTGCGACGTCACCTTCCCCGGCTACGCCGGGCAGCCGGTGAAGGCGTGGTTGCGGGTCCCGCGCGGCGTCGAGGGCCCACTTCCCACGGTGGTCCAGTACGTCGGCTACGGCGGTGGCCGGGGGCACCCGCTGGAGAATCTGCTCTGGGCCTCCGCCGGCTTCGCCCACCTGCACATGGACACCCGTGGCCAGGGTTCCGGCTGGAGCCGGGGCGACACCCCCGACCCGGCCGCGGCCGGCCCGGAGGCGCCGGGCGTGGCGACCCGGGGCATCGAGGACCCGCGTCGCTACTACTACCGGCGGCTGTTCACCGACGCGGTCCGGGCCGTGGACACCGCGCGGAGCCTCCCGGTGGTGGACTCGTCCCGGGTGGCGGTCCTGGGGCAGAGCCAGGGTGGTGGCACCGCCCTGGCTGTCGCGGCCCTGGTGCCGGACCTGGCGGCCGTCGTGGCGTACGTGCCGTTCCTCTGTGACATCCCACGGGCGATCGTGGTCACCGACGCCCATCCCTACCGGGAGATCCGGGACTATCTCGCCGTGCACCGCGACCGGGAGGAGCAGGTGCTGCGCACCCTCGGCTACGTCGACGGGGTCGCCTTCGCCCGGCGGGCCACCGTCCCCGCCCGCTTCTCCGTCGCGTTGATGGACGAGATCGTGCCCCCGTCGACGGTCTACGCCGCGGTCAACGCGTACGCGGGGGAGAAGGAGCTGGCGGTGTGGCGGTACAACGGCCACGAGGCGGGCGCCATCGACGACGACGCGATGGCCCTGGCCTTCCTCCGGCAGACCCTCGGCCGCTGACCGTCCGTCGGGCCGTCGCCGCGTTGCCGGTCCGGCGGCCCGCCGATGCTGGTAGACACGGCAGGATGGGAACCGGCAGAGGAACGGCGGCCCGCGCGGCGGCGCTGGCCGTCGCGGCCGTCGCGCTCGCCGCCGGGTGCGAGCGGCCCGCGCCGCGCCCGGTGCCGACCCCCCAGCCGTCACCCTCCGTGCCGCCGTCACCGTCCGTGTCGCTGTCACCGTCCGCGTCACCGTCGGCCACACCGACCGGCCCCCGCGCCCCCGCCGACTTCGTCGACATCACCGACGTCGACCCGAGCATCCGCACCGACATCCGGTACGCCAGCGCGCACAACTTCGTCGGCCGTCCGATCACCGGTTACCCGGAACCGCGCTGCCTGCTCACCCGTCGGGCGGCGGAGGCGCTGCACCGGGCGCAGACCGCCGCCCTCGCCCAGGGCCGCAGCCTCAAGGCGTACGACTGCTACCGCCCGCAGCGGGCGGTGAACGAGTTCGTCGCCTGGGCCAAGCTTCCCGGCGAGCAGCGGATGAAGGGCGAGTTCTATCCCGACCTGCCCAAGGACCGGCTCTTCGCCGACGGGTACATCGGCGCGCCCACCGCGCACAGCCGGGGCAGCACCCTCGACCTCACCCTGGTCCCGGTGCCGACCCCGGCGCAGCCCGGGTACGTGCCCGGACAGCCGCTGGTCGCCTGCACCGCGCCCGTCGGGCGCCGCTTCCCGGACAACTCGGTCGACATGGGCACCGGGTTCGACTGCTTCGACCCGCGCGCCCACACCGCCGACGCCCGGATCACCGGGACGGCCCGGGACGACCGGGCGCTGCTCGAACGACTGATGACCGCGCAGGGGTTCGAGAACTATCCCCAGGAGTGGTGGCACTACCGCTACGTCGACGAGCCGTACCCGGACACCTACTTCGACTTCCCGGTGGCCCGGTCCTCGTTGCGGTGACCGCTGCCCTAGGCTCCGCGGGGATCTCTGCCAACCGCGACGAGCGGGCCGGGCCGGCCCGCGTGGAAGGACCCCTGTGGAGACCGAACGGATCGGACCGCCGCTGCTGGCCGGGGAGCGGGAGACGCTGCGCGCCTTCCTCGACTACCACCGCGCCACCCTGGCCATGAAGTGCGCGGGCCTCACCGACGAGGAGCTGCGCCGCCAGTCGTCGCCGCCGTCGACGCTGTCCCTGCTCGGCCTGGTCCGGCACCTGGCCGAGGTGGAGCGGACCTGGTTCCGCCGGGTCATCAACGGCGAGGACATCCCGCTGGTCTGGTCCGACACCGGCGACTTCCAGCAGGCGTACGACGCGAGCACGGCCAGCCGGTCGGCGGCGTTCGACGCGTGGCAGCGGGAGGTCGAGCACGCCCGGCGCATCGAGCGCGAGGCCGAGTCGTTGGACGTGACCGGTCATCAGGCCCGGTGGGGCGAGGACGTCTCGCTGCGCCTGGTGATGCTGCACATGATGCACGAGTACGCCCGGCACAACGGGCACGCCGACTTCCTCCGCGAGGCCATCGACGGCACCGTCGGCGCCTGATCCGCCGGCCGGGACCTCGGTCCCGGCCGGCGGGCCCTCCGGCCCTGCCCGCCGCCCACCCACCTGGAGAAGCGTGGGAGGTGACAACGGCGTTAGGAGGAGCCATGAAGGCACTCGTGTACGGCGGGCCGGGTGAGAAGGCCTGGTCCGAGATCCCGGATCCCGCCATCGCCGACCCCCGCGACGCGATCGTCCGGGTCGACGCGGTCACCATCTGCGGGACCGACCTGCACATCCTCGGCGGCGACGTGCCCGAGGTCGAGGCCGGCCGGGTGCTCGGCCACGAGGCGGTCGGCACGGTCGTCGCGGTCGGCGGCGGCGTCGCCAACCTCAAGGAGGGCGACCGGGTCCTCGCCTCCTGCATCTCCGCGTGCGGCGTCTGCCGCTACTGCCGCGAGGGCGTCTACGGCCAGTGTCTCGGCGGGGGCGGCTGGATCCTCGGCCACACCGTCGACGGCGTCCAGGCCGAGTACGCCCGCATCCCGTTCGCGGACCTGTCCACGTACCGGCTGCCCGAGTCGGTCGCCGACGAGGCCGCCGTGCTGCTGGCCGACATCCTGCCCACCTCGTACGAGGTCGGCGTGCTCAACGGCCGGGTACGGCCCGGCGACACCGTCGTGGTGGTCGGCGCCGGCCCGATCGGGCTGGCCGCCATCCAGACCGCCCGGCTCTACTCGCCGGCCCACGTCGTGGCCATCGACAAGGCGCAGAGCCGGCTCGACGCGGCCAAGCTGTTCGGCGCGGACCTGACCGTGCTCGCCGACGACGACCCGCTCGAACTGGTCCGCCTGGTCACCGGCGGGCTCGGCGCCGACGTGGTGATGGAGGCGGTCGGCATCCCGGCCACCTTCGAACTCTGCACCACCCTGGTACGCCCCGGCGGCCGGGTCGCCAACATCGGCGTGCACGGCAGCCCGGCCACGCTGCACCTGGAGCGGTTGTGGATCCGCGACGTCACCATCACCACCGGACTGGTCGACACCCGGACCACGCCGACGCTGCTGAACATGCTGGTCGCGGGCCAGCTCGACACCGCGCACATGGTGACCCACCGGTTCGCGCTCGACCAGATCGTCGAGGCGTACGACGTCTTCTCCCGGCCGGCCGAGACCGGTGCCCTCAAGGTCGTGCTGAACCGCGCCTGAGGGGAGGCGTCCCGGCGGGTCCGTGCCTGACCGCCACCGCTGTGCCTCCGGCTCCCTCCCGGAGGCACGGCGGTCCGCTCACCCTCAGCCGTCGCGGCGCAGCGGCAGCCAGGCCAGCACGTCCTGGATCTTGGCGTCCCAGTACGCCCAGTCGTGGTCGCCGGGGGAGAAGTCCACGGTGACCGGCACCCCGCGGCGGCGGGCGGTGTCGACGAAGCGCAGGTTGTCCTCGTACAGGAAGTCCTCGGTGCCGCAGGCGACGTAGAGCGCCGGCAGATCCTCACCGGCGTGGTCGAGCAGCGCCACCGTGTCGTCGTCGGTGCCGGACACCTCCCGGTCACCCCACACGGTGTGCCACACCGCCGGGTTCACCGGGCTGGTCGGATGGTCCCGCCGACGGGTGACGTCGAGCGCGCCGGAGAGGCTGGCCGCCGCGGCGAACCGGCCCGGTTCGCGCAGCGCCCACCTCATCGCCCCGTAGCCGCCCATCGACAGGCCGGCGACGAAGGTGTCCTCCCGGCGCGCGGAGAGTCGGAAGAACGAGCCGCAGACCTCGGGCAGTTCCTCGTTGAGGAAGGTCCAGTACCGGTTGCCGTGCGTCTCGTCGGTGTAGAAACTCCGCCCGGCCTGCGGCATCACCACCGCCAGCCCGAGCGGGGCGACGTACCGTTCGATCGAGGTACGCCGGGTCCAGATGGTGTCGTCGTCGCTCAGGCCGTGCAACAGGTAGAGCACCGGCGGGTCGCCGACGGTGGCATGGCCCGCCACGCCGATCCCGGCCGCCGCCCGTTCCGGCAGCAGCACGGTCATCGACGTGCCCATGCCGAGTGCTTCGGAGAAGAAGTCACAACGGATCCGCGCCATGGGCCCGGATCGTACCGGCCCCGGCGTCAACCGATGCGCTCCGACAGTGGCCGAATCGGCTGTTCCTATTGCCGTGGGCAGCCGGGAGGGACAGGATGACCAGGCGTGCTGGAAACCTCCCCGTAACCTGCGCGCTGCTGGTCTCTGTCACAAGGAAGTGGGAGTCAGTCATGAGTGACGTGTCGAGCGCCCTGGGTGTGCGTCTCTACCCGGATCTGGTCGAGCGGGGCGGTCTGGCCCCCGCGCTCGTCGAGACGGCCGCCCGGCACCAGCTCGACCTCGGCCAGGTGACCGCCCCCGAGCAGGGGCGGGCCCGGTTCACCGGTGCCGAGCTGAGTTCCGACCGGGGCGTCGTCTGCGTCGGGCTCGGCTCCCAGGCCCGCTATTTCATGATCGATCTGCGGGTGTCGGGCGAGGTCCAGGCCCGCGGTGACGCCACCGACCTGCTCCAGGTGGCGCAGGTGGCCGACGCCTGGCGGGCCGGCACGACGCTGGCCGAGCTGACCGCGCAGTTCCGCTTCATGGAGGAGATGAAGCGCCACCCGGTCGCCCAGGCCAGCTAGGAGGCTGGGCCAGTAACGGGTGCTTCGCTGATGGGCGTCGGTCGGACCGCAGGCGCCTGGACGGTGTCTCTGCCGTGAATACGACCATGGCCGGCAGCGGGCCAGCCGGGCTTGCCATCTTGGACGCGACGGAGCTGACCTCCGACCCGGACCTTGGGGCCCGGTTGACGGAGTCAGCCCATCGGATCCTGGCGGACCTGGTCCGCGGCGGCGCCGCGCTCGGCTGGATCGAACCACCCGCACGCCCTGACGTGGCGGAACTTCTCGGCCACGTCCTCCGTGCGGTGCGGAACGGGGATGGCTCCCTGCGCGCCGCATACCTTGACCGTCGGCTCGTCGGGCTCGGGTACTGGCTGCGCTATGCCCGACCGACTCACCGGCCGCACGCCGACCTGGAGAAGATCGCGGTGGACACCGCCGCCCATGGGCGCGGTATCGGTCGGGCGCTGACCGCTGCCTTGGTCGCTGACGCCAGGCGGGCGGGTATCGAGGTCCTCACCCTGGACGCCCGTGGCGACAACAGCAACGCCCTGCACCTCTACCGGTCGCTGGGCTTCACCGAATACGGCCGCCTGGCTGATTTCGTCGCCGTCGGCCAGCGCCGCTACGACAAGGTCTTCTACATGCTGGACTTCCGTCGACAGAGCTGACCCCACTACCGGCCGGTCCGCGCCCCGCCCGCTACCGCCGGGATCCGACAGCCTGGGTCGTCGGACCGTACGGACGCGAGGCACAGCTATTGGGGGGCCGGCGCCCTCGCGGTCGCGCGGCCGATTGACGACCCGTTCGATGCTGCGGTGCTGTCCGCGGCACTGCGGCAGGGAGTCGAGGCGGTACCTGCCCCCCATGCCACCCTCACCGATCACGTCACCGCGGCCGTCGCCGTCACCTGGCCGGCCTGCGCGACGGCACCGGCTGACGCCCGCGTTTGAATATTCATTGCGGTGCCCCGGCGGCGCCTCTACCTTGAGTGGGCAACGTCAACCGGTTCCACACACCCAGGGAGCACACCGTGTCGCAGCAGAACCGCACCCAGGCCGAGCGGCCCACGCCGCGCGGCGGTGCCCTGCTGCCGGAAGGCACACTGGGTCTCTGCCGACGGCAGCGGTGGCAACCGGGGTGGTGGCGCGACTAGCGCCGGCGCGACACACGCGCAGCCGCCCGCCCCGCGACCAGGGACCGGGCGGCTTTTTCGTCACCGGGTCCGAGGGGCGTAGCTCAACGGAAGAGCACCGGACTCCAAACCCGACGGTTGCAGGTTCGAATCCTGTCGCCCCTGCTCCACCCGTCTCGGCCGCCGGCCGGCGGCGTCGCTTCTTCTCAACTCCACAGTGGACGGCATGAGCACGATCCCGACCGGCGCCCGCGCGTCGGCCGGGCATCCGGGACGAGGGAGCTGGCTGACCCGCTCGCCTTGGGCGCGAGAGACACGCGGTTCGATTCCGCGGTCCCGGACTCTGTGGGACGGCAACCCCGCCGTTCCCCTGGGCCGTTGGAGCAATTGGCAGCTCACCCGGTTCTCACCCGGGAGGCTACGGGTTCGAGTCCCGTACGGCCTACGCCGGTCCCGCCCCGGGGCCGCTCGCGGTTGTAGCGCAGTCTGGCAGCGCGTCACCCCGCCACGGTGAAGATCGCCGGTTCGAATCCGGCCAGCCGCTCGGACATCATCACAGACCAAGGAGACGACGATGGGTTTCACCCCGCTGGCCGGTACCCGGGCGCCGGTCCGGGTCTGGACCGACCCGTACGCCATCGAGGAGCAGGCGGCCCGGCAGCTGCGCAACATCGGTGCGCTGCCCTGGGTGCAGGGGGTCGCCGTCATGCCGGACGTGCACTTCGGCAAGGGCGCCACCGTCGGCTCGGTCATCGCGATGCGGCAGGCCGTCTCGCCGGCCGCGGTCGGCGTCGACATCGGCTGCGGCATGTCGGCGGTACGCACCTCGCTCACCGCGGCCGACCTGCCCGACGACCTCGCCGGGCTGCGTACGGCGATCGAGGCGGCCATCCCGGTCGGCTTCGCCATGCGCGACGACGCGGTCGACCCGCGCCGGATCCGTGGCCTGGAGCAGCGCGGCTGGGACGACTTCTGGCGGCGCTTCGCCACCCTCGACCGGAAGGTGGCGCAGCTGGAGACCCGGGCCCAGCGCCAGCTCGGCACCCTCGGTGGCGGCAACCACTTCATCGAGGTCTGCCTGGAGCGCGGCGGTCCCGACGACGGCCGGGTCTGGCTGATGCTGCACTCCGGCTCCCGCAACATCGGCAAGGAACTGGCCGAGCGGCACATGGCGGTGGCCCGTGGCCTGCCGCACAACGTCGACCTGCCCGACCGGGACCTCGCGGTGTTCCTCGCCGGCACCCCGGAGATGGACGCCTATCGCCGCGACCTCTGGTGGGCGCAGGAGTACGCACGCCGCAACCGGGCCGTCATGCTCGCCCTGCTCTGCGGGGTGGTGCGCGACGAGTTCCCGCACGTGACCTACGACGAGCCGATCAGCTGCCACCACAACTACGTGGCGGAGGAGACGTACGACGGGGTGGAGGTGCTGGTGACCCGCAAGGGCGCCATCCGGGCCGGCCGGGGCGACCTGGGCATCATCCCGGGGTCGATGGGCACCGGGTCGTACATCGTGCGCGGCAGGGGCAACCCGGACGCGTACTGCTCGGCCTCGCACGGGGCCGGGCGGCGGATGTCGCGCGGGCAGGCGAAGCGGACGTACAGCACCGCGGACCTGGCCCAGCAGACGGCCGGCGTGGAGTGCCGCAAGGATGCCGGGGTGGTGGACGAGATCCCCGGCGCGTACAAGGACATCACCCAGGTGATGGCGCAGCAGGAGGACCTGGTCGAGGTGGTGGCGCACCTCAAGCAGGTGGTCTGCGTGAAGGGTTGAAGACGATCGGCGCCCGACGGGGGTGGGCGCCGGTCGCCCGCCCCGGTGGCGCAGCGGAGAGCGCGCCGGTCTACGAAACCGGAGAGCCCAGGTTCGAATCCTGGTCGGGGCACGGTCCGCCGCTCGGCGGTCGCCATGCGAGCTGGTGCAACTGGCAGCACATCCGTCTCTGGAACGGAAAGTTGGAGGTTCGAGTCCTCCGCTCGCAGCACGGAGCCCTCGTAGCCCAACTGGCAGGAGGCAGCGGCATGAGGTGCCGCGCAGTGCGCGTTCGAATCGCGCCCCGGGTACGTACGGCGGGGATCGCCGCCCCCCGCCCATGCCCCCGTGGCGCAGCGGAGAGCGCATCAGGTTCCGAACCTGAAAGTCGCTGGTTCGAATCCAGCCGGGGGCGCCACCGCCATCACCCGACCGAGTGCCCGAGGGGCCAGGGAACGGTCCGCAAAACCGTGTACGCGGGTTCGAATCCCGCCTCGGTCTCGATCTGCCGTCCACTGCGGGGTTGACCGCCGCCCGGGTGCCCGGCCGTCGCTGGACCGGGCACACCGTGCGGCGGCAGGTGGACCGCGCTCCGCTAACCCGCCCGCGCGGGCCGTCGCTTCGCTACCTTCAGTAACGTGGCGATCGTGAGGTTGCGGCTGCGCGGCGGGCCGTACGACGGGGTGAGCATGAACTGGGACGTGCCGGATGCGGACGACCCGCCGCTGACGTACGAGCTCAAGCTGCACGGGCCCCATGAAACGACGGAGAACGTGGAGTACCGCCGGGTGGAGCGGGCGGCCGAGTCGTGGATCTACGAAGCGCCCAGGGCCGCCGGGTAGCGGCGGTACCCTGACACCGACGAGACGACCGCGGATCGGGCGGCGCGGCCGACCAGTGCACCGCCGGCGGGGCCGGTGGGTCATTTTCGCGTTAGTGCCATTGACATGAAAGCAGGGGTTGGCGTTCACTGGGGCATGTGAACGCCAAGCGGGCCTACGTCCAGACGGCGCGCGCCGCCGCGGCGGCGCAGACCCGGCAACGCATCCTGGACGCCACGGTGGCGCTGGCCCGGCAGCAGATGTCGGTGGACATCGTCCTCAACGACGTGGCGGAGTCCGCGGCGGTCAGCGTGCAGACGGTGCTGCGGCACTTCGGCAGCCGGGATGCCCTGTTCGAGGCGGCGGCGGCGTACGCCGTGCAGCAGGTCTCCGCCGAACGGGGCTCCCCGGTCGGCGACACCGACGCCGCCGTGCGCTCCCTGTTCGACCACTACGAGCAGTGGGGCGAGGTGATGCTGCGACTCCTGGCCCAGGAGACCCGCGATCCGAAGGCCTACGTGGTGACCGAGCAGGGGCGGGTGCTGCATCGTGACTGGGTCACCGAGGTCTTCGCGCCGATGCTCGCCGCCCGACCGTCCGACGCGCGGGACGCCGTCACCGACCTGCTGGTCATCGCGACGGACCTGTACACGTGGAAACTTCTTATTCGAGATCGCCGGCTGCCCAGGGAACAGGCCGAAGCCAGGGTCCGGCAGCTCATCGCAGCGGTCCTTGGAGAGTCGCCATGACGTCATCGTTGTTCGTCACCTGGGACGGCGGCGGCAACGTGCCGCCGGCGCTCGGCATCGCCGCCGAACTCCACCGGCGCGGGCACGCGGTTCGCCTGCTCGGTCATCCCCGGCAACGCGAGGCGGTGGAGGCGGCCGGGTTGCGATTCGAGCCGTACCGGCATGCCGCCGGGTGGTCGCCGGTGGCGCGTACCACCAGCCCGCAGTGGGCCGTGAAGTACCTGCGGCTGTTCACCGAGAAGGCCGTGGGCGCGGACGTGGCCGAGTCCCTGCGCCGCGAGCCGACCGACGTCGCCGTGGTCGACTGCATGCTGCTGGCCGGAATCCAGGCCGCGCAGGATCTCGGCGTACCGCAGGTCTCGCTCATGCACACCCTGTACGGCTATCTGCGTGGCAAAGGCTGGGCCCGGGGGCCGGTCGGGCTGGTCGCACGGGCCAAGGGCATGCCGCCGGAGCGGCTGTGGCGGCGCGGCGAGCTGAGCCTGGTGGCCACCGCGCCGGAGCTGGACGAGGCCGCCGCGCTGCCCGCGAACGCGCGGATCACCGGCCCGGTGTGGCCGGTCGGCACGCCCGCCCCGACGCCCCACGTACGGCAGCCGCGGATCCTCGTCAGCCTCAGCTCGATCTACTACGTCGGCCAGCGGGCCGTGTTGCAGTCGATCATGGACGCGGTCGCCGGGCTGCCTGTGCGGGTGGTGCTCACGACCGGCCACGGCATCCGGCCCGACGAGATCCGCCCACCGGCCAACGTCGAGGTGCACCAGTTCCTGCCGCACGCACCGATCCTGCCGACCGTGAGCCTGGTCGTGGGGCACGCCGGTCACAGCACCACCGTGCAGGCGCTGGCGCACGATCTGCCGATGGTGCTCATCCCGATGTCGTCGCTCGGCGACCAGCCCGCGGTGGCCACCGCCGTCGCCCGGCAGGGTGCCGCCACCGTGTTGCGCAGGTCCGCCTCGGTCAGCGACATCCGAGCCGCGATCGAGCGCATGCTCGCCGACGGTCCGCACCGCGACGCCGCGGCCCGACTGGGCCGGCAGATCCGCTCGGCCGACGGCGCGGCCACCGCCGCCGACCTGATCGAGAAGCTGCCCTGACGCGGTCGGGAAGTGCCTAACCACTGGCCGCCATGACTACGGGAACCGCCACGACGTTGATCCGGGAACCGTCCCGGGCCGACACCTCGTACACCTCGACGGTGCCCGGTCCGGCGGTGGCCCGCCGGTAGCCGACGTTCACCCGGTAGCCACCGCGGCAGCCGGAGCCGCAGGCGGCGACGGTGAACGCGGTGCCGATCTCCCGGCCCGCCGCGTCCAACACCCGGACGCTCACCGTCGCCTCGAACACCTCGGCGGTCCCGGTGACGGTGACCGGGCTGGTGATCCGGTCGCCGACCGCCGGGGCGGTCACCACGATCGGCGGCAGCAGGTCGGCGTAGTCGTCGCGCCCGGTCGGCGCGCCGTCGTCCCCGGCGAAGGCCACCCGGCGTACGGAGGGGAACTGCGTCAGCGTCCAGACCACCTGGGCCCGGCGGAGCCGGGCGGTCGCCGCGTCGCCGGTGGCGAAGCCGGTCGGCGCGACCAGCGTGGCGACCCCGCCGACGATGCGGCTCACCTGCGTGCCGGGCGGGACCAGGGTGCCCATGCCGGTGGCGGTCTCGGCGCGGGACGGGCCGGCGGCCAGCTCGGTGAGCGCCAGCCGGGAGGTGGCCAGGGTGGCGGCCCGTGTACGCCGGGTCGCCACGAGCCCGCCGTCGCGGGTGAACCACAGTTCCACGGTGATCGTCCCGTCCGGCGTGGGCGTACCGGCGGTGGCCGGGCCGGTCGGGTCGGCGGACGGGGACGGTGTTCGCCCGCCGGGCGAGGTGCCGGGGGCGGGTGTGCCGGGTGTCGTGCCCGTGGGGCTGGCGCCGGTCGGGGAGGACCCGGCCGGGGCCGGTCCGAGGGTGCCGGTCCGGGTCGGGGCGCAGCCGGCGCCGAGCAGCAGCAGCGCCGCGAGCGGGGTGATCAGGCGTCGCATCGGTCACCTCCGCCGTCGGCCGGCAGTTCGAGGCGGAGGCGGGTGCCTCGGCCGACCTCGCTGTGCACGGTCAGGCGTCCGCCGAGCAGCCGGGTGTTTTCCAGCGCGATGGCCAGGCCGAGGCCGCTGCCGGGACCGGTGCGGGACGGGTCGACCTTGTAGAAGCGGTCGAACAGGTGCGGCAGGTGCTCGGCGGGGATGCCGGCCCCCCGGTCCGTGACCTCGACGATCACCGATTCGCCGGCGTGCCGGACGTCGGCCCGTACCTCGTCGCCGCCGTGCTCGATCGCGTTGGACACCAGGTTGGCCAGCACCCGTTCCAGGCGGCGGGGGTCCGTGGCGGTCGCGGGTGCCGCCCCGGCCACGGTCACCCGGTCGGCCCAGCCGCGCGCGTCGACGATCCCGCGCAGCACCGCGACGACGTCGACGGGCTGGGTCGACACGGCCTCCCGTCCGGCGTCCAGCCGGGAGATCTCCATCAGCTCCTCGACGAGCCGGCGCAGCCGGACCACGTCGGTGACGAGGAGTTCGGCGGCGCGACGGGCGTCGGCGGGGAGCGTGTCGAGCTGGTCGGCGAGCAGCGACGCCGCCGCCACCAGGGCGGTGACCGGGGTACGCAGTTCGTGCGCCACGTCGGCGGTGAACCGCCGCTCCCGGGCCTGGGCCCGGGACAGCGCCTCGATCTTCGTCTCCAGCGCCTCGGCCATCTCGTTGAACGAGGCGGCCCAGGCGCTGAACTCGTCCCGGCCGCGTACCGGCAGCCGGGTGTCCAGCAGTCCCTCGGCGACCGCCCGGGCCGCCCGGCTGGCCCGGCCGACCGGTTCCAGCGTCCGCCGGGCGAGGGTGTTGCCCACCCCGGCGGCGAGCAGCACCACAACGGCCCAGCCAACCGCCAACGCCGTACGGAGCTGGTTCAGGCCGTCGACGAGGTCGTCCTCCACCGTCACCACGTACAGCTCGGCGGCGGAGCCGGGGATCCGTCCGCCGACCACCAGCAGGTGTGACCCGGCGTCGCCGGCGGAGCGTTGGAAGCCGAGCTGCCCGGCGGCGACGCTGGCCCGCAGGGCCCGGCCGGGCGTCGGCGCGTACCGGGGGTTGGACGCCCGGGTGTCGTCGGCGACCAGCAGCACGTGCCGCCCGTTCTGCTCGAAGCTGGCCAGCAGGTCGGCCCGGCGGGCGTCGGTCAGCGGCAGGAACTGCGCGGCGAGCACGAGCTGGTAGCGGGCGTCGGCGGCGGCGCGTTGCAGCGAGCCGTCGTAGCGGGCCTGCCGGAGCATCAGGTACGACCCGCCGGCCAGGACGCCGGCGGAGACCCCGGCGACGAGCACGAACGCGATGACGAGCCGGCGCCGTAGGCGTCCGGGTGCGACCGTACCCGTCACCATCGCGCCGTCACCCCGTCGACAGCTTGTAGCCCGCGCCGCGTACGGTCCGGATCAGCGTCGGGGCGCCGGGATCGTCCTCCACCTTGGCGCGCAGCCGTTGCACCGCCACGTCCACCAGGCGGGAGTCGCCGAGGTAGGAGTGCCCCCAGACCCGGTCGAGGAGCAGTTCGCGGGTGAACACCTGCCCGGGACGCCGGGCCAGTTCCAGTAGCAGGCGGAACTCGGTCGCGGTCAGGGTCAGCTCCCGGCCCGCCTTGCGGGCCACGAACCGGGCCGGGTCGATCTCCAGCGGCCCGGCCGTCACGGTGGTGTCGCTGGCCGGCGCGACCGTCCGGCGCAGCACGGCGCGCACCCGCGCGACCAGTTCCGGCAGGTCGAACGGCTTGCGCAGGTAGTCGTCGGCCCCGCATTCCAGCCCGACGACCACGTCGATGGTGTCGGTGCGAGCGGTCAGCATCAGGATCGGCACCTGGCTGGTCCGCCGGATCTCCCGGCACACCTCGAACCCGTCGAGGCCGGGCAGCATCACGTCGAGCACGATCAGGTCGACCGGCCGGGCCCGCCACGCGGCGAGGGCGGCCGGACCGTCCACGGCGGTGTCCACCCGGAACCCGGACCGGCGCAGACCGAGGGCGGTGACCTCCCGGATGGAGGCATCGTCCTCGACGACCAGCACGC
Organism: Micromonospora narathiwatensis; assembly: GCF_900089605.1. Taxonomy (NCBI): domain Bacteria; kingdom Bacillati; phylum Actinomycetota; class Actinomycetes; order Micromonosporales; family Micromonosporaceae; genus Micromonospora; species Micromonospora narathiwatensis. Next base: position 1,706,335 of record NZ_LT594324.1, read on the forward strand.
GGCCCTCCATGACGCTACTCAGCGTAGTCCGGCGCGCCGGCGCGGGATCCTGGCGTAACGGCCGGTGATGGGGGTCCGGTCGGCCCCCGTCACCGGCGCGGGGTCACTGCTGCCACTGGTGGGCCACGTCGAGGACGATCCGGCTGTGCGTACCCGGGCCGCTGAGCACGGAGACCCGGTACGGAAGTTGGGCGCGTACGCCCACGGCGAAGGTGGTGTAGCCCTCGAAGCTGCCGCCGAAGACCACGTCCCGCAGCGTCCGGTAGCCCAGCGCGTTCGCGGCGTGCTCCCCGGTGCGGTACGGCACGGTGGCCGCGTGACCGGCGTCGTACGCGGGCGCCCGCAGCGAGACGCGCAGCAGCGCGCCACCGGCGGTGTACGGGGACAGGGCCAGCCCCTGCCCCTCGGTGTACGCCTCGCCGTACCCGGCCGACCAGCCGTCCGCCGGTCCGGCGAACTCGAAGACGACCCGGTCCCAGCAGTCGTGCTGCCCGGTGCGGACGTCGATCAGTGGCGCGCTGCTGAGCGTGCCGCCCGCCTTCGCCGTGCTGCCCCAGGTGATCCCGCAGTACGGGCTGGCCGCCGTGGCGCCGCCCGCGCCGGCGAGCAGCCCGCCGACCACCATGACCAGCGCCAGCAGTGTTCTCCTCAGTCTCATCGTGTCCTCCCGATGGTGTGGCGGGACCGCTCCGGTGGTCCCGCTCCGACGGTCGACCGGCCGTGCCACAGCGGCTTCGCGGTGGCGTAACCGCCGGGTAACAGCCGTCGGTCGGGCTGGCGGTCGACGGCCGCTGATCGGCCGGTGCCGCGCCGGCCGCGAGGACCGACCGGGCAGAATGAGCCGGTGCCGCCACGTACCCCCCTGGTGTCCTGTGTCTTCGTCTGTCACGACGGTTCCGGCCGGCTGCTGCTGGCCCGGCGCGGCGCCGGCGCCCGCGACGAACCGGGCACCTGGGACACCGGCGCGGGCGCGCTGGAGTTCGGTGAGACGTTCGAGGCCGCGGTGGCCCGCGAGCTGCACGAGGAGTACGCCACCGCGCCGTTGGCGATCAGCCTGCTCGGGGTACGCAACGTGCTGCGCGAGGACCCGCCGTCGCACTGGGTGGCGGTGGTGTTCGCGGTCCGGGTCGACCCGGCGACGGTGACCATCGGCGAGCCGCACAAGTTCGACCGGATCGGCTGGTACACCCGCGACGCGCTGCCCACGCCGCTGCACTCGCAGCTCGCGCCCACCCTGGACATGTTGCCGGACCCGCTGGACCGGCTACCGTGACCGGATGCCGCTGACCCGACGCCGACTGCTCCGGTCCCTCGGTGCCGCGGCGGGGATCGCCGGGGTCGGCGCGGGCGCCGTCGCCCTGGTCGACGCCGAGGTGCTGCCGGGCCGGTCGGTGTTGAGCCGCACGCTCGGCCGCTGCGACGCCCGGCCGCCGGACGCGCCGCGCGCCCCCGCGCCGCCGCCGGTCACCGGCAGCTTCCGCTCCGCGGCCCGGCGCCGGCAGGTCGGCTTCGCCATCGCCTACCCACCCGGGTACGCCCCGGGCGCGCGGCTGCCCGTCTGCCTGGCCCTGCACGGGTACGCGTCGGACGCCGGCGCCGCCGTCGCCTCGGCCGGTTACCCGGAGTTCCTGGCCGGCGCACTGCCGCACGGCGCGGCCCCGTTCGCCCTCGCCGCCCCGGACGGCGGGAACGGCTACTGGCATCCGCACTCGGACGACGACCCGCTCGGCATGCTCGTCGACGAGTTCCTGCCGCTGCTCGCCGAGCGGGGGCTGCGTACCGACCGGGTCGCCGTGGCCGGCTGGTCGATGGGCGGGTACGGCGCGCTGCTCGCCGCGCTGACCCACCCTGACCGGTTCCGGGCCGTGGTCGCCACCTCGCCGGCGATCTTCCACTCGTACGCCGACGCCAGGCGGGTCAACGCGGGCGCCTTCGACAGCGCCGACGAGTGGGCCCGGTACGACGTGACCGCCCGGGCGGGCGAGTTCGCCGGCCTGCCGGTGCGCATCGCGATCGGCGCGGCCGACCCGTTCACCGAGGCGGTCCGTACGCTGCGTGACCGGCTGCCCGACCCGTCCGCCGTGGAGATCACCACCGGCTGCCACGACGGCCACTACTGGCGGTCGGTCGCGCCGGGGCAGGTACGCGCGATCAGCGCGGCGCTGGCGGACTGACCTGCACGGGGCGTCCCGGTGGCCGGCCGGTGGTGATCCGGGCCGGCGGGGACGTTCAGCGCGGCTGTCGCTCCTGGCAGGGAACGCAGTACCGGGCCGACGGCCGGATCTCCAGCCGGGCGACCGGGATCTCCGCGCCGCAGCCCTCGCAGCACCCGTAGGTGCCCTCGGACATGCGCCGCAGCGCCCCCGCGCTGTCCGCGATGCCCTGGCGGGCGGTTTCCATGAGCGCCCGCAACGTGTCGGGGTCGTGGCCACCGTGGCCGGGCTCCCGGCTGTACGCGGTGAGTTCGAGGAGTTGACCGGTGTGCGTCTGGAACTGTCGTTCGAGGATGTCGCGCAGGGCGGCGGTTCGACTGTGGAGCGTGTCGGTCATGGCGTGGGTACCTTTCCATGGGGGGCGTCGGAGCGGGGCCGGTACGAAAGGTGGCGGGGCGGCCGGGGCTCGGCTCAGTCGCCGACGGCGGGGTGGCGCGCCGCAGCGGCCGCGGCCAGGCTCGCACCGGTCAGCGCGGCGGTGCGGGGACCCGCGGCCCGGTGCACCGGGGCTCCCGTCATCGCGGCGAGACGGTCTCGCAGGTCAGGACGGGTGGCTCCGTCCCCGACCAGCACCAGCCCGCGGGCCAGGGCGGCGGTGGCCCCCGGTACCGCCTGGGGCCCGTGGGTCAGGTCCCGCAGCAGGCGGGCGAGCCGGTCGGCGAGCACGTCGACGGTGGCCCTGTCGGCGAGATCGCCGGTGCCGAGGTTCGCCCGCCGGCCGGCGACGACCTGGCTGTCCCGCAGGACGGCCACCTCGGTGAGCTGGGCGCCGACGTCGGCGACGAGCAGGGTGCCGGCACCCGCCCCGGCGCCGATGGCGGCGGCGCGTACGGTGTCGATGAACAGCAGCCGCGCGGGCGCGAAGACGGCGTCGAGGACGCGCCGGGTGGTGTCCTGGTCGGCCGTGGTGGCCAGCAACGGACGGCACACCACGACCAGTGGCCGGGCCGGCACGCCGACCCGGTGCTGTCGCAGCAGTTGGGACAGCGCCGTGACACATCCGCGGCCGTCGATTAGGCGGCCCCGCCGCACCAGCGGATGCCGCCGGGCCGACCGGTCCGCGACCAGGGTGGTGAGCGGTTCGTGGCCGCCCAGCCGGATCCGCAACTGACCGCTGCCGAGGTCGACGGCGATCGGGCTGGGCCGGATGGTGGCCGGGGCGTCGGAGCCGGTGCGGGCGGAGACGGCGCCAGCGGTGTCCAACGGGTGACCGGTGGGGGCCTGAGCGACGGGCATGCTGACCTCTTCTTCCACAGTGGATATGACGATGCCGCCGCCCCGACGCGGGGCGACGTGGGAATTGGCGGGAGCGCGCGGACCGGACGGGCCGCACTCAACCGGCGCCGGTCAGCCGCTGACGGTGCCCGGCGCGCCGATCGGCGCCGGGCGGCGGGACAGGGGCCGGTGGCGCAGGCGCCGAAGCGTCGGCCGGCGGGACGCGGGCCGACGGGCCGCGCACCGGCGACGCCAGGTCGTCGAGGTCCGCTCGCGCCGGCCGACCGCGAGGCCGCGGCGATCGGCCGGCACCGGTGGCGGAGCCACCTGGCTGGTCGTCATCACCCACCCCCTCGCCGGTCAGGAACCCTGTCGAACCTCCAGGGTCGGTCGGAAGCGACGGACCGACATGGCCTGCGACCGGCCAACTTCCGGCGTCTTGATTGCCGGCCACCGGCGATCTGCCGGGAGCGGAGGCTCGCCGGTGAGCCGGCCGCGGCAACCGGGGCGAAGGGCGGCGACGGGGCGCCGGCCATAGGGTTATGGTGGGCCGCATGGCAGACCTTCGGCCCCGACTCGACGTCGCTTCGCGTACCGCGCTGGCGATGCTCGTGGTGGTGGCCGTGCTCACCGCGCTCCGGCAGGCCCGGCGCACGATGGGCCTGTGCGGCGTGGTCCGGCTGACGAGGGCCGTCCCGGGATGCGTCCCGGCCCGGTCGGCCGACCGGGCGCCGCCGGGCCTGCTCGCCTGAGCGCACCGTCCGCCTTCCCCACCCCCGGTCCGTGCCGCCGCCCCGAGCCACCCGGCCGGGCCGCCGGCCGACCGGCCGCACCCCGCGCGGCCCCACCACCCCTCCCGTACGGAGCACCAATGAAGATCGAACACACCCCACTGCCCGGTATCGGGATCCGACACACCTTCACCACCGAGCAGGGTCGCCGGGTCGGGGTGATCGAATACCGCGGACTGGACCGCCGGGACGTCTTCTACGACGACCTGGACGACCCGGACAAGACCAACGGCCTCCGCCTCACCCGGTCGGAGGCGGTCACGCTGGCCGGCCTGCTGGGCCTGCTCGACGTGCTCGCCGGCGACCAGGGCAGCTGACGAGGCTCCGGCCGCTACGACGCGGGGCCGGGCAGCGGCTGGCGCGGCCAGTCCAACGCCCTCGCGCCGTACACCGCGGTCTGCAACGTGAACCGGTCGCGCGGGTCGTTCGGGTCGTACCCGCTGAGCGTCCTGATCCGGTCCAGCCGGTAGGTGACCGTGCGGACGGACACGTGCAACCGGCGGGCGGCGTCGGTGGCGACCCCGCCGGCGGCGAAGTACGCGTCCAGGGTGTCCAGCAACGGCTGGGCCCCGCCGCGGGCGTGACGCAGCGGGCTGAGCGCCGCCTGGACGAGATCCACGATGGCGGGCTGATCCCGCAACAGGACGCGGTAGACGAGCAGGTCGCGGGCGTCGATGACGGGCGTGTCGGCGTTCAGCCGCTGCGCCGTCATCAACGCCTCGCGGGCCTCCTCATAGGAACGGGCGATGCCGTACAGGCCGGGGTGCGGGCGGCCGACCGCCACCTGCCACGGGCCGCCGCGCGGCAGGCGGTCCAACTCGGCGTGCATCAGCCGCCCGAGGTCGCCGGACGACTCCCGCCCGCGTACGCCCCGGTCGGGCGCGACCGCGTCGGCGGGCGCGATCACCACGAGCAACCCTTCCTTCGTCGCCACCAGCACGTCGCGGTCACCGAGCCGGTCGAAGATGACGCCTTCCAACGCGCTGATGGCCGCGTCGGTGTCCGGGAGACGCCGACGCGGCGCGGCCAGCGCCACCTGGTGCACCCGGGCCAGGTCCAGTCCGAACGGCTCGGCGCGCTCCACCAGGCCACCCAGGTCGGAGTCGCCGCGCAGCAGGTCGTCGACGAGTTCCCGGCGCAGCGTCTCCTCCCGTCGGACCAGCTCCCGGCGGGCCACGGCGTAGCCCTCGGCGAGAGTGGCCACCGCGCTGTCGACGACGTGCAGCACCGCTTCGGCCGACGCGCGTACCACCTCGCTGTCGGTGGAGCTGGTCAACTGGGGCAGCTGCTGCCACAGCCGCCGGGCCGCCGACAGGTACAGCCGGACCGCCCGTCCCGCCGACACGCCCTGCTCGGCGGCGCGCCGCCCCAGCACGCCCACCGCGTCGAGTTCGGCGCGCCGGGGCCGGCGCCCGGTCACCGCCGCCTCGGCGAGCAGCCACAGGTAGTCACCGAGCAGGTCCACCGGAACTCCACCGGCGTCGGCGCTGGCGGCACGGGCGATCGCCGCCAGGCACGCGTCCCGCTCCGACCCGGCCGCGGGCCCCCGACCGGTACGTCGGCCACCACCGGTCATCTGCGCGGCTCCTCCTGGAACATGGCCGGCGTCGGCCGCCGAACCGATCCGGTCAGCCTATCGAGGCGAGCCACCCGGCGAGGCGCCCCGACGCCGGCCCCGCACGCCGGTCCGGCCGGTGTCCGGTCACCGCACCCGCCGTGCGGTCCGCTCCCGTACCAGGTTGAACAGCTCCTCGTGCTCGTCCAGGCTCCGTTCGGCCGCGAAGAGCTTCCGCGCCTCCCGGGCCTTGGCCTCCCGCCAGTCCGCCGGGGCGGCCGCCAGCTCCAGGATCGCCCGGTGCAGCGCCGCCGGATCCCGGGGCGGCACCAGCGCGCCGAACTGCGTCGCCAGGACGGGATAGCGTCCGCCGGGCAGGTCGGTGGTGACCGACGGCACGCCGCACATCATCGCCTCGGCCTGCACGATGCCGAACGATTCCGCCACGGACGGCAGCGCGAACACGTCGATCGAGGCGTAGAAGTCGGCGATCTCCTGGCCGCGCAGCTCGCCGAGGAGCCGGATGCGGCTGTCCGCGCCGATCTCCGTACGGATGTCCGCCAGGTTGTCGCCGCCCATCACGGTCCGGTAGTTGCCGCCGATCAGCAGCCGGGCGTCGGGGTCGGTGATCCGTCGGAAGGCCCGGACGAGGTATGGGATCCCCTTGTCCTCGACGATGCGGCCCAGGAACCCGACGTGCAGGCCGTCGGTGCCGCGGTAACGCGGCCGTCCGCCCCGGCGGTCGAGGCACGGGGCGGGGATCGGGCGGAACTCCCGCTTCCGCACCAGCGGCCAGAATTTCGACGCGTGGGCCTGGTCCTCGCTGTTGGTGACCACGGCCGCGGAGCGGCGCAGCGCGGCCCAGGACGTGACGTCGGACGCGGCGACCGCGATCCGGTTGAGCGGACCGGGCGGCAGGTACAGGTCGATGTGCAGCATGCTGACGATCGGGGTGGGTCGGGCGAGCCGGGCCAGCAGCGCCGCCTCGGCCATCGGCAGGTTGAGGTAGAGCAGGTCGGCTCGGCGCGCGATCCGCGCTGCCTCGATCGGGTACGCCGGGCTGATCTGCGCCCGGGTGATCTGGCCGAGCACGGGGGACCGGTACACGTCCACCCCGTTGAGGGCCTCGCGGCGCGGCGTCGACCGGTCGTGCTGGCTCGCCACCACCGCCACCCGCCAGCCGCGCGCCGCCATCCCCTCGGCGACGGTACGGGCCGTGTGGGTCACCCCGCTCATGTACGGGGTGTAGTAGGTCAGCGCGACGGTGAGGTCGTACCGCTGGTCCGGGTGGTTCATCGACACAGCGTCCTTTCTCGACAGGGTCGGATCGACACGACGACGAGCTGTCCGTTGTGGTCCGACAGGCCGCCCTGGGGCACCATCCGGTAGCGGTGCACGTCGACGTCCGCGCTGGTGAACACCCAGTCGAGCCGCCACAGCGGCAGCCCGTAGCGGGCCCACGAGGTCGGATAGAGTGAGTCGAGCGCGCCGCTGGCGTCGACCAGCCGGTCCGGCAGCGTACGCACCAGCCGCATGGCCGGCGAGGTGTTGAGGTCGCCGGCGAGCACGATCGGATGGGGATTGTCGGCGACGTCGGCGGCCACCGCCCGGTAGTTGGCCTCCCGCAGGTCCTGCCGGGCCAGGGCGTCCTCGCCGGTGCCGCCGCCCCGGGCCGGCAGCCCGACCACCGGTACGTAGAGGTGAGCGTTGTAGAAGGACACCACGCGGCCGGCGACGAGCAGGTCGGTGCGGAGCGTCTTGACCGTGTGGTACGCGGGCAACCGCGAGTCGGCCGGCGGGAGGTCCGGCCACTGTCGGGCCAGCCAGGGGCGCAGGTCGACGGGGCGGTCCAGGACGATCGGGAACCGGGACACCGTCACCAGTTCCCCGGAGACCGCGACGTGGAAGCCGGGGAACTCTCGGCGTACCCGGTCCGGGTCGGTCACCGGCAGCGGCGACCAGTCGTGCCCGTCGATGTAGAGCTGCTCCTGGAGCAGGTAGACGTCCGCGGCCTGTGCCCGCAGGTACCGGTAGAACCGGTCCGGGTCGCGGATCGGCTCGCCACCCGGGCCGGTCCGGACCAACTGGTCCCAGTACCAGGTGTTCCAGGAGAAGATGGTGATCGCGTCCGGCGGCGCCGGCGGGGGCCGGTGCCACAGCGCGGCGGCGTTGACGCCCGCGCACGGCCAGCCGAGCACGAGTGCCCCGACGACCAGCGCCGTGCCGACCTTGCGGGCGGGCCGGGCCAGTGGCAGCACGGCGAGCAGCAGGACCGGGACGGCGAGGAACAGCAGCGGCGGCGCCAGGTCCGGCAGGTTCCACCACCAGACCCGGCCGGACAGGCCCCGGTGCGCCGCCACGAACACCAGCCACGCCCCGGACGCGCCCAGCACGAACCAGGTGACCCACCGCCGACGCCGAGGCCGGGCACCGCCCGCCTCCCCGGCCGCCGGCCCCGGTTCGTCGACGGCCATGGTCGACGGGTCGGCGGTCACCACTGCCCCCGCGCGGCGAGCAGCAGCACGCCGGACAGGGCGGCCCACAGGACGGTGTTGGTCACCAGGGCGGGGTCCCGGACGAGCACCCGTACCGGGCTGCCACCGGCGTTGTGCACCAGCACGAGTTGCAGGTAGCGGAACAGCCCGAAGACGGCCATCGGGGTCAGCAGGATCAGCGCGGTCGACGCGTAGTCGCCCAGGGGCGCCTCGTCCCGCAGGTAGAGCAGGTAGCAGCCGGCGGTGAGGGTGGCGGAGAGCTGCATGAGCTGGTCGACGAGGGGGACCGTGTATCCGCGCAGGGCGGGCCGGTGGACGACGCCGGTGCTGTGCAGTTCCTGGCGGCGCTTGCCGAGGGTGAGCAGCAGGCACAGGGTGAAGACGGCGGTGAGCAGCCAGCCGGGAATCGTGGCTCCGGTGGCGAGATACCCGTAGACGAGCCGGAGCACGAACCCGGTGGCGACGAGGAAGACGTCCAGCAGCGGAACGTGTTTGAGGCCGAGGGAGTAGGCGACGTTGAGCAGGAGGTACCCGGCCACGGGCCAGACGGTGGTCACCGCCTGGAGGGCGAGCACGCCGACGAGCAGCACCGCGACCGCCGCGGCGAACAGCACCGCGGCAGGTGGGGTGACCCGGCCGGAGGCGAGCGGGCGGTGCCACCGGCCCGGGTTGTGGGCGTCGCGCCGCCGGTCGACGAGGTCGTTGAGGACGTAGACGAGGGTGGACGCGAGGGTGAACGCGGCGATCGCCCCGCCCAGGTTGGCCAGCGCGGTGCCGTTCCAGGACAGCGGGTCGAGCAACGGTACGCAGACGACGAGGACGTTCTTGGGCCACTGCTCGGGGCGGGCCAGCCGCACCAGGGCGCCGACCAGGGTGCCGGCGCGGCTGGCGTCGGTGGACTGCGGGTCGGTGGTCCGGACCGCCGGGCCGGTGTGGATGACCGGGTTCATCAGAAGAAGACCTTCGCGACGCGGAGCGCGCCCTGCGACCACGGCTCGCGGCTGGTGCGGCCGGCCCGGTGGGCCTCGCCTCGGGACCGCTGGGCCTGCCACCACCGAAACGTGCGCAGGAGGGCGTCCTGGTTGGAGTGTCGGGGGGTGAACCCGAGCCGTTGCCGTGCCTTGTCGGTGCTGACGTACGAGTCGGCGAGGAGCTTGCGCAGGAGTCGGTCGTAGACCGGGGACAGCCCGGCCCGGCCGAGCAGTTGGAGGGTGAGCAGGGCGGGTCGGGCCGGGATGGCGATGACCCGCCGGCCGTGACCGGCGGCGTCGAGGACGGACTGGAAGTCCTCCCGGAGCGTGCCGAACCGGTCGGCGGCCACGTTGAAGGTGTCGTTGGCCTGTTCCGGGTCGGCTCGCAGGGCGATGAGCACGCACTCGGTGAGGTCCTCGACGGCGCACATCTGGATGCGGACGTCGCCCCGGCCCAGCATGGGGAAGTGGCGTCCCTCGTGCGCCCATTCGAAGAGCATGGCGAACAGGCCCATCCGGCCGGGGCCCAGGAACGTCTTCGGCCGCAGCATCGGTACGCAGAGCCCGCGTTCCCGGAACTCCTCGGCCACCTGTTCCGCGGCGGCCTTGGCGCGTCCGTAGGTGTCGACCGGCTCGCGGGGGTGGGTTTCCGGGGTGGGCACCAGCGTGGGCAGCCCGTACACGGCGGTGGTGGAGATGTGCACGACGCGGGGCACGCCCGCGTCGGCGGCGGCGGTCAGCACGTTGCGGGTGCCGTCCACGATCACCGAGTGGATCTCGTCCGGCGCGTAGCTGGGCAGCGCGGCGGCGCAGTGCACGACCGCGCCGGCCCCGGTGAACGCCGCGGTCATCGCGGCCCGGTCGCGCACGTCGGCCACCGTGGCGCGTACCCCGGCCTCGGCGGGGGCGCGCAGGTCCACGCCGTGCACGGGTATGCCCTCGTCGCGCAGCCGGCGGACGACGAAGCCGCCGAGCATGCCGCTCGCCCCGGTCACCACGACCGGGCGGCCCTCGCCTACCACGCGGCACCGACCTTCTCCCGGACGAATCCGGTGAGCAGCCGGCGCAGCCCCAGGGCCAGGGTGGCGTCCAGTGCTTCCAGGAAGTACTCCAGGTCGGCCGGTTCGACCACGAGGGTGGGGGCGACCATGAGCGGGTTCTCGACGTTCGGGCTGTAGTACGTCATGATCTTGTGCTCGCGGTAGAGGTGCGCGATCACCGACAGGGTGATGAGCTTGGTGCCGAAGCGGGGGTCGCGGGTGAACCCCGGCACCAGCTTGCCGGCCAGCTCCAGCAGCTTCGGGCCGCTGTTGAGGAACACGCCGTACAGCGAGCCCACCCCGGCGACGCGGTCCACCGCGTCCGGGTGGTTCGCGCGGATGCTTTCCAGGCCGGGTGCGAGGATCGCCTCCACCTGCCGGGCCCGGCCCGGGAAGTCGTCGTCGACGACCACGTTGACCGCCTCGATCGCGGTCGCGGTCTCCTCGCCGAACCCGTAGTAGGTGGTGCTGTGCAGGATCACGTCGGAGAGCCGGTCGTACGCCTTGCGGAACAGCCGTTCCCGCGCCGTGTACCCGGAGATGGACGCCTTGCCGCCGCCGAGGGACTTCGAGTAGGTGAGGATGTCCGGCAGCAGGCCGTCGTGGCGCATGAAGTAGAACAGGCTGCCGGTCTTGCCCCAGCCGGTGTAGACCTCGTCGAAGATCAACACGATGTCCTCGTCGGTGCACAGTTGCCGCAGTTCCCGCAGCGCCGACTCCGACCAGCAGCGCAGGCTCGACGCGCTGTACGGCTCCACCAGCAGCGCGTACACGTCGCAGCCGCCGTCCGGGCGGCGGGTGGCCTCCACCGCCGCCCGCACCGCCGCGACGTCGCCGTACGGGTACACCACCGCGTTGGGCAGCCCCGGGAACCGGAAGTGGTTCTCCGCCGACCCGGTCAGGCTGCCCGCGCCGAGCGTCTTGCCGTGGAAGCTGATGTCGGCGCGCAGGATCGTGTTCCGTCGGCCGTCGTGGTACTTGTACGCCATCTTGACGGCGCCCTCGTTCGCCTCCGCCCCAGAGTTGGGGAAGTAGGAGATCGACAGGTCGCCGGGCAGCAGTTCGGCCACGTTGTGGCTCAACGCCGCCACGTACGGAGAGAAGAACGCCTTGTGCACCTCCATCCGCCGCTGCTGCGCGAACCGGGCCCGGGCGGCGAGGATCCGGGGGTGGTTGTGGCCGTGGTTGAGCACGCCGACCCCGCCGGAGAGGTCCAGCACCCGACTGCCGTCGCGCATGTGGACCCAGGCGCCCTCCGCCCGGTCCACCAGTTCCCGGCCGAAGCCGAACGTCGTCATCAGGGACACCTGCGACCGGCTGACGTGCTTCCGGTAGAGGTCGTGCACCTCCCGGGTCGTCAGCTGTTCGCAGTCCTCAAGCCCGATCAACCTGCCCATCACCGCTCATCTCCCTCATGACCGCCGCATCCGATGCGGATGACCTTCGATGGATTAACTCGACCGCCCCGAGCGCCGCCCCGCCGAGCACCACCTCGCCGACGGTGGTCACCAACCGACTCGCCACGGCCACCGCCACGGCCGAGGGCACCGGCAGCACCAACGCCAGGGCTCCGGACAGCACGGCCTCGCGTACCCCCAGCCCGTCCGGCACCACGATGGCCAGCACGCCGACCACGGTGGCCAGCCCGAACGCCCCCAGGCAGAGCGGCAGCGCCCGCCCGGGAGCGGCCCCCATCGCCACCGCCAGCAGCCACAGGTGCACTCCGCTGACCAGCCACGACAGGGTCTGCCACGCCACCGCCACCCGCACCGCCCGGCCGGAGACCGACACGTCCGGCTCGGGCCGGCGCAGCAGCCGCAGCACCAGGTGGGCGGTGCGGCCGAGCACGCCCGGCCAGCACACCGCCACCAGCACCGGCAGCGCGGGCAGTACCAGCCACGCCGCGCGGCCACCCAGCACCTGCGCGCCGGTGAGCAGCCCGACGGTCAACCCGGTCAGGTGCACCAGGAGCGTGCTGAGCGTCCCCGCCACCAGCATCCGGGACAGGGTCACCCCGTTCGCCGTGGCCACCTTGACGGCGGCGACCAGGCCGGGCACCTTGCCGGGGACGTACTTGGCGAGAAACCCGACGAAGAAGATGCGCGCGACGCGCGTCGGGCTGACCGGAGGGCCGAGTTCCAACAGGACGGCCCGCCAGGAGAGCATCCCCAGCAGCGGTCCCGCCGTCGCCGCCAGCAGGGCGGCGGCGAGCAGCAGGACGATCTGGGTGCCGTCGCGTTGGCGGAGCAGGACGGCCACCACCGACCAGTCCTGGTCGGCCAGTGCCCGGGCGACGGCGGCCGTGACGGCCAGGCCGAACACCACCGCGACCAGCCGCCACAGCCGGCGCCGCCACCGCCGCTCCGGTCGCCCCGCGGTGGAGTCCGGGTCGAGCGCCGTGTCGAGGATCATCTCCGCGCCCCCGCCTCCGCCGGCCGCGCCTGGCTCGTACGCTCCCGCAACAGCGCGTACGCGGCCCGCGGCAGCCCGGCGACGAGCCCGGCGACGAGCGTGACGTGGGCCAGCACGTGCATCCCGGCCGCGAACACGGCGAACCGGGGCCCCCGCAGCCGGTACGCGAACCGCAGGAACCCGTGGTTGGCGGCCACGACGGCCAGGCCGAACGCCGGCCAGGTCAGCGGCAGCCACGGCACGGCCACGGTCAACGGCACGCTCAGCAGCGCCAGCCCCGACGCGACCAGGGACACCCGTGCGGACCATTCGAGGTGCCGGAACCGGTCCGGTGACATCATCCCCACCCGGGCGCCCGTCGCGCCGGCCCGCTGCCGCCGCCAGGTCCGCACCATGAGCAGGGGTTTCGTGCCGGCCCGGACGAACTGCTCACGTAGCAGCGGCAGCAGCCGGTCGACGTCGTCGTGCCGGGTGAGCACCCGGTCGGTCGCCACCAGCCGGTACCGGGCCGGCAGCCGGGTGCCGAACTCGTCGTCCTCGCCGTCGCGCAGCCGCTCGTCGAACCCGCCGGCCTCGGTGAACACCGCCCGGGGGATGAGGCTCGCGGCCAGCAGCGCCCCGGTCTCGCGCCCCACGCTGCGTTTGCGCCAGTGGTGTTCGAAGGCGACGCGGTAGGCCTCGACGGGGCCGTCGTCGTAGAGGGGGTGGGGGGCGTAGATGCCTTGGATCATTCCGGCGTGGGGGGTGTGGTGGAGGAGGTGGATGGCGTTTTCGATGGCGTCGGGGGCGAGTGCGGTGTCGGAGTCGACGAAGAAGAGCAGGGGTGCGGTGCTGTTGGCTGCTCCGGTGTTGCGGGCGGCGGCTGGTCCTTGGTTGGTGGGGGTGGTGATGAGGGTGCAGGGGTAGTCGTGGGTGATGGTGGGGGAGGTGTCGGTGCTGTGGTCGTCGACGACGATGACTTCGGTGGGTTGGTGGGTTTGGGCGTAGATGGAGTCGAGGCAGGCGCGCAGGGTTTTGGCCTTGTTGAAGTTCGGCACCACCACCGCCACCGCGTCCGGCCCGTTCACCGCGCCCACCTCCGGGCCAGGACGTAGGCGACCCGCAGCGCGCCCACCCCGGTGCCGACCACCGCCAGGGCGTAGAACAGCGTGTGCATGCCCGTCGCGTACGCGGCGAAGCCGGGCCCACGCAGCCGGTAGGTGAAGCGGAGGAACTCGTGGCTCATGGCGGTGGACGCCACGAGCAGGGCGAGCCACAGCGGCACCAGCCCCGGCAGGACGGGCAGGAGCGGCAGCGTCAGCAGACTCAGCCCGGACAGCACCAGGCCCGTCGGTGACACCGCGTTGACCCGCATCCCGGTGCCGGCGTTGCGCCGCCGCCCGGCGCGGAGCATCACCAGCGGGGTGGCGGTCGCGAAGCCGAACTGCTCGCGTACGAACGGCAGGAAGCGGTCGACGTCGTCGTGCCGGGTGACCACGGTGTCGGTGACCACCAGCCGGTACCGCTCGGGCATCCGCGTGCCGAACTCGGCGTCCTCCCCGGTACGCAGCCGCTCGTCGAACCCGCCGACCTCGTCGAACACGGCGCGGGGGATGAGGCTGGCCGCGAAGAGCGTCGCGGCCCGTGAACGTCCGACGCTGCGTTTGCGCCAGTGGTGTTCGAAGGCGACGCGGTAGGCCTCGACGGGGCCGTCGTCGTAGAGGGGGTGGGGGGCGTAGATGCCTTGGATCATTCCGGCGTGGGGGGTGTGGTGGAGGAGGTGGATGGCGTTTTCGATGGCGTCGGGGGCGAGTGCGGTGTCGGAGTCGACGAAGAAGAGCAGGGGTGCGGTGCTGTTGGCTGCTCCGGTGTTGCGGGCGGCGGCTGGTCCTTGGTTGGTGGGGGTGGTGATGAGGGTGCAGGGGTAGTCGTGGGTGATGGTGGGGGAGGTGTCGGTGCTGTGGTCGTCGACGACGATGACTTCGGTGGGTTGGTGGGTTTGGGCGTAGATGGAGTCGAGGCAGGCGCGCAGGGTTTTGGCCTTGTTGAAGTTCGGCACCACCACCGCCACCGCGTCCGCCGCCGGCATCAGAGCCGCCCGCCGACGGTCGCCCGGCCCGGCCGCACCGGAGCGCTGCGGCGCAGCCACACCGCCGCCAGGACCAGCAGCCCCGCGCCGGTGAGGGTGTAGAGCAGCTCGACCGGCATCACCCACGCCCGTTCCGGAACCGGCGCCCACCCGACCACGTACGCGACCCACCACGGCAGCGGCAGGGCGAAGACGAGCCACAGGGCGCCGACGAGCAGCCGGGCGGGGCCCGGCCGGTGCCACGTACGCGCGGCCAGCAGCGCCAGCAGCGGCACGCACCAGACCCAGTGGGCGTACCAGGTGACCGGCGAGACGAGCAGGCCGGTCACCGCGCACGTCAGGATCCCGGTCAGCTCCTCGCCCCGGCGGCTCGCCCACACCGCGACGGCCAGCCCGACCACGCCCACCACCACGCTCACGGGCAGCCACGCGGCCGGCCCGGGGCCCGGAAGCAGGTTCAGCGCGGCACCCCGGATGGAACTGCCGAACGCCTCCTCGCCGGGCGGCCTGGTCCGCGAGCTGTCCAGGAACGCCCCGCCCCAGAAGGTGACGGAGGCGGCGGGCAGGAGCAGGAAGCCGACCGCCACGGTGCCGAGGAAGCTCAGCAGGGCGGTCACGCCGGCCCTGGTCCGACGGGTCAGCAGGAGGTAGCCGACGAAGACGAGCGGGGTCAGCTTGATCCCGGCGGCGACGCCGACCAGGACGCCCTGGTGCCGCCCCGTGATCAGCAGCAGGTCGAGCAGGAGCAGCGCCAGCAGGAGGATGTTCACGTTGCCCAGCAGCAGCGTCCCCGCGATCGGGGAGAGCGGCAGCACGGCCAGGGTGCCGGCGGCCAGCAGGGTCGGCCGCCGCCGGTCCCCGGCGGGGGTGAGGTGGTCGACCAGGAGCCACACCACGGCCGGCACGGCGAGCGCCGACACCACCGTCCATCCCCAGTACCCGGCCGTCGGGCCGAACCACGCCAGTGGGGTCAGTGCCAGCACGGCGAACGGGGGGTAGACGAAGCCGTATCCGTCGCGGCTGGTCTCGTACGGCGTACCGTCGGCCAGGGCCGCCTGGACGGCCTGCCGGTAGACCGCCAGGTCGCCACCGGGGGACCAGGCGCTCCCGCTGCGCGCCGCGACCCAGTGCACGGCCGCTATCGCCGCCACCGTCGCGCCGACCGCCAGGAGCACCGTGCCGGTGGCCGTACGCCGCGCGGAGCGCGTCGGGTCGCGGGAGAGAACGATCATCGGGGGACCCCGACCGAGGGGGTGGCCCGCCAGGTGGCGCGGCGCAGGAGCCGCTGCGCCGATCCGATCGCCGCGCCGGCCGCCGAGGTGAGCTGGTACAGCAGGTGGACGGCGGCGAACCGCAGTCCGAACCGCGCTCCCCGGCTGGTCACCACCCGGCGGTAGGTGCCGGCGTCCAGCGCGACGGCCACGGCGACGAGCGCCAGCGGCACCGCCACGCCACCGGGCCACGCGACCAGCGGCAGCGGCAGGGTGAGGGCGGCGGCGAGGACCAGGCCGCTGGCCAGTACGCGGGAGGCGGCGCCGCCGAGCACCTCGCCGCGTCGTACCTCGGCGGCGCTGGCGCGCGCCCGCAGGAACACCTTCGGCAGCAGCACCCGCAGCGTGGTGTCGTGGTCGTGCACGCCGGCTATCGCCGCGGTGCTGTGCACGTCGTACCGCTGGCGGATCCGGTGTCCGTACTCGGGCGCCTCGGTGTGCCGCAGGTCGGGATTGAACGGTCCGATCTCGTGGAACACCTCGGTGCGCATCGCGCACAGGGCGGTGTGCAGCCCTTCCATGGGGCCTTCCCGGGCCAGCCACCAGTGGTACATCTGCAGGGCCCGGTACTCGGCGATGAGGTTGTGGGACAGCAGGGACTCCGGTCGCAGCACGCCGCAGATCGCGCCCAGCCGGGGCGTGGACCGCAGCTTCGCGACCGCCGCGGCGACGCTGCCCGGTTCGAGTGCGACGTCCGCGTCGAGGAAGAACAGGATCTCCCCGCGGGCCCGCTCGGCGCCGAGGTTCCGGGCGGCCCCGGGGCCGCTGTTGGTCTCCAGGCGCAGGACCGTGGCGCCGGCCGACGCGGCGACGGCGGCGGAGCCGTCGCTGCTGGCGTCGTCGACCACGATGATCTCGACGGCCGGGTACGTCTGCTGCCGCACCGACCGTACGCACAGCTCGACGGTGCGCGCCCGGTTGTAGCACGGTATGACGACTGAGACCAGCGGGTCCACTGCGTCTCTCCTTCACGCGTCAGCCGGCCACGTGCCGGCTGTTCTGGGCAGTTCGTTGCCCCCCGTGAACAATTGCGTCAGGCGTTGCCGAAAGCTTCAGTAGCGGGATTTCGGAAGGCGTCCTTGCCTCTTGTTTCCGCGCGCTCGCTGGCCGGCTAATCGATAGTCATCGCGAAATCCATCAAGCGATGACCGCCTATATCTTGCGGCCGCCCGGTCGGTCCGTCAAGGACTTGACAAACCGCCGGTTGTGCCTGCCGGATGACGGGTCGAACTCTCGGGTGGATTGCCCGAAAGATTGTTTGTGCGACTAAGATGTTCATCGATGGAGTTGATAATGGCCAATATCGTCGTATTGGCGTCGGGTGGCTTTTTGGTCGGCGCGGGGTGCCGCTCAACCCGATGGCGCTCGCGTCGTCGCTGTCGTTGCGGCCCTGTTGGGGGCCGTAACGGGGGGCCTGTGACGGTGCCGACACCGGGTGGGGGGTCCGGTGCGGGGCACTGCGATGATCAGATGACCGCAGTTTGGTGTGTGCCGGTCGGCCTGCGGATTTACCGCCTTGGGTGGCGCGTGCCGTACCCTGGCCGGGACTCCTGCGGGGGTTTCGGTAAACGGTTTCAGGAGCCGAAACTTTCGTCGCCGGCGTCGGCTGTCTGGGGGTTCGTCGTGGTCGTACTCAATCGGTCCGCCGGTGGGACGGCCGCCGTCTCCTGAACCGCCGCCGGGCGTCGGCCGGATGACTCACTACGTCCATTGCCCGGTGCCGGCGGTTTCCCGCTCGGTGCGGTGCGGCCGCCGCGATGCCGAGGATTGGTCGCCGTCGCCGGGCGAGTACGGCGAGAGGCGCGGACGCGGCCGCCACGACCGGCGCGCTCCCCCATGGTCCAGCCCGGCGGTGGTGCCCCCTGCCCGTTACGGGCATGCGGCCCGGACGGGCGTCGAGTCCGCCCGGTTCGTGCGGAGAGAGAGGAATTTGTTCGTATACATGCCACTTAGGTCGTTTGATGGCTAACGTGACGGCTGTCGGATTGGCAGAGAGGGTGACAGTGACCAGCCATGACGTGCCCGCGGCGGCAGACAGCCGAAGGACAGCCTGATGCGCCGGTCTCCGGCGCTGCGTGCCGCCGCCATCGTGACGGTGGTCCTGGCGATGCTGGTCAGCGGCGCCTATCTGATCGGCCGGTCCCTGCTGCCGCAGGCGTCACCGTCCGGCGACACGCCGTCCGCCACCGACACCCCCATCCCCGCCGGTGTCCAGATGACCACCGGCTCGGCGCGGGTGGCGCTGACCTTCAACGACGGACCCGACCCCACCTGGACCCCGCTCGTCCTGAAGGCGCTGCGCCAGTCCCACGTCAAGGCGACGTTCTGCCTGCTCGGCAAGAACGCCCAGGCGTATCCGGAACTCGTGCGGACCATCGTGGCCGACGGTCACACGGTGTGCAACCACACCTGGAACGAAGACCTCGACCTCGGCAGTCAGTCACGTCTGGACATTGAGGGCAATCTGCTCCGTACCAGCCAGGCCATCCATGCCGCCGCACCGGACGCCCCGATCAGGTACTTCCGACAGCCGGGCGGGAACTGGACGCCGCAGCTTGTCGCCGTCGCCGAGGACATGGGCATGACCAGCCTGCACTGGGCGGTGAACCCCCGGGACTGGGAGGAACCGCCGGCAGCCGCCATCATCGCCACCATCTCGAAGGGCACCGAGCCTGGCTCCATCGTGCTCCTGCACGACGGCGGCGGCGATCGGCAGAACAGCGTCACCGCCCTCACGACCCTGCTGCCCGACCTGCTGAGCCGCTTCCAACTCGAGGCGTTGCCCGTTGACGCACCGGTGACCGGCCAGACCAGGGCACCGTCACCACCCCAGGAACAAGGCGGGAAACCGTAGGACACCGCAGCCGGACCGGGGCGGGCAGCGCGTCGAGAGTGCTCATTCGCGGCGGTTGCCGGACACGCGGCGTCGCCAGATGGCCTCCCACTGCGTCCACTGTCCGGTGCCGGGCGTGTCCCGCTCGGTGCGGTGCGGCCGAAGCGGGAGGACCGGCGCCCACTCCGCGAAGAGCTGGTCCAGCTCGGCATGGCTGAAGAAGTGGATGTCCAGCCCGCGCTTCGGCCCGGCGGTGTAGCGCACGGTGAACCCGCCGTCAGGGGCCCGCTCCACCACCTCGTGCGCCGGCCACACATCCGTGCCGACCGCGTTGACCCGTACGCAGATCAGTCCGTCCGGAGCGACCCGCCGCTGGGCCGCGCGGACCTGTCGGTGCGCCTGCTCGCGGTTGCCGTGCTGGAAGACCTGGATGGCGATCACCAGCGGCCAGGTCTCCCCGGCCGGAAGTGAGTCCAGGTCGCCCTGGCGCAGGCGTCCGGCCCGGTCCGGTCGTCGGTCGGCGAGCTGGCGGACCGCCTCGGCGGAGATGTCCAGGCCGAGCAGGTCGAGGCCGCCGTCCACCAGCGGCATCAGGTTGCGCCCGTTGCCGCAGCCGACGTAGAGCCCGTTGGTCGCGCCCGTCCGGGCGGCGGCGGCCAGGATGTCGGCGACGAAGGCGACCGGCGGCTCGTCGCGGTACCGGCCGCGCCGGTATTCCTCGTCCCAGACGTGGGCGGCGGATCGGGGCACGTTCATCCGGCAACTCTGTCAGAGCCGGGCGGGCGCGACCCCCTGCGTCGCCTGGCACGGCCGGTCGGTCGACCCGCGTCGAGATCGAGTCAGGCCCGGGCCGGTGGCGACGTCGGCGCGGTCGCGGGGCGGGCGCGCAGGTGGGCGCGTTCGCCCTGCCGGCCGAAGAGGCTGAGGAACTCCACTGGTTCGGCGTCGGCGGCGCCGAACCAGTGCGGAACGCGGGTGTCGAACTCGGCCGCCTCGCCGGGGGAGAGGAGCAGGTCCTGGTCGCCCAGGACGAGCCGCAGCCGCCCGTTGAGGACGTAGAGCCATTCGTAGCCCTCGTGGGTCTGCGGGTCCGGTTCGTTCCGGTGGGTGCCGGCCGGGATCACCAGCTTGTACGCCTGGATGCCGCCGGCTCGGCGGGTCAGCGGCAGCATGATCATGCCGTGACGGGTGATCGGGCGCAGGTGGATCCGCGGGTCGCCGGTGGGTGGAGCGTCGACGAGTTCGTCGAGGGTGACCCCGTGGGCCCTGGCCAGCGGGAGTAGGAGTTCGAGCGTGGGCCGGCGGGTGCCGGACTCCAGCCGGGACAGGGTGCTCACCGAGATGCCGGTCGACGCCGACAGCTCGGCCAGCGTGGTGTTGCGCTGCTGGCGTAACGCGCGCAACCGGGGGCCGACCGCGGAGAGCGCCTGGTCGAAGTTGTCGTCCATCCCACCAGTTTGCCAGAGCGGCAACAGAGTTTGCCATTGAATCGCGCTGCCCGGATGGTTGCCCGTGGGAGGTGGTCAGGATGACCGAGCAGTTCAGGGAGAGCTACGACGTGGTGGTGGTCGGCGGGGGTGCCGCAGGGTTGAGCGGCGCGCTGACGCTGGCCCGGGCCCGCCGGTCGGTGCTGGTGGTCGACGCCGGCGCCCCGCGCAACGCCCCGGCGGACGGGGTGCACGGCCTGCTGGCCCGGGAGGGGATCCGGCCGGCCGAGCTGTTGGAGCGCGGCCGGGCGGAGGTGTGCGGCTACGGCGGGCAGGTGGTCCACGGCGAGGTCGGCGCCGCGACGCACGAGGGCGACGGGTTCACGGTGGTGCTGACCGACGGCCGTACGGTGCGGGCACGCCGGCTGCTGGTGACCACCGGGTTGGTGGACGAACTGCCCGACGACGTGCCGGGGCTGCGGGAACGGTGGGGGCGGGACGTGCTTCATTGTCCGTACTGTCACGGATGGGAGGTCCGGGACCGGGCCATCGGGGTGCTGGCCACCGGGCCGTTGTCGGTGCACCAGGCGTTGCTGTTCCGGCAGTGGAGCGCCGACATCACGTTCTTCACCCACACCATGCCGGCGCCCACCGACGAGCAGGCGGAGCAGATGGCCGCCCGGGGCATCCACGTGGTGAACGGTGCGGTGGCGTCCCTTGAGATCGCCGACGACCGCCTGGTGGGCGTACGGCTGGGCGACGGCCGGCTGGTCCGCCGCGACGCCCTGGCGGTCTCGCCGCGGATGGTGGCGCGCGCCGGCTTCCTGGCGACGCTCGGGTTGCGACTGTCACCGCACCCCTCCGGGGCCGGTGAACACCTTGCGGCGGACGCGACCGGCCGGACCGAGGTGCCCGGGGTGTGGGTCGCGGGCAACGTCACCGATCCGGCCGCCCAGGTCGGTGCCGCCGCGGCGGCCGGCACGGTCGCAGCGGCCCAGATCAACGCCGATCTGGTCGCCGAGGAGACCCGGCAGGCGGTCGCCGCCCATCGTGACCCGTTCTCGGCCCGGTCCGAGGCACGGATCAGCGAGTTGGTGACGGGTGACCGCCGCCACGGGCTGTGAAGAGAGACGGACCTGACGGAGCGATCCTCGAGCCGCGGACCGCCGATCCGGCAACCAGGGGTCGGTGGTCCGCGGTCAGCTCAGGTCACGAAACCGCTCCACGATGACGATGACGAACGCGACGAGCAGCGGTGCGGCGACCATGTCGAGAAACCGGAGGGCCTCCGGCCGGGCCGGTCGTGCGGTGAGCTGCACCGTGATCCGGGCGATGAGAGCCGCCATCAGCAGGGCGAGCACGGTCGCCTGGACCGGCCCGGAACGCGCCATGTCGAGAGCGATGCCAGTCATTCCGCCTCCATCCATCGATTCCGGCGGTGATGCAGCGCGCCCCGGCCCAGCTCGATCAGGGTGACCAGCGACGCGATCACGGTGAGGATGATGATCCCCAGCAGCGGCGACCACAGATGTAGATGGATCATCCCCTGCGCGACCAGGACGCCGAGGGCGAGGCTGAGCGCGACACCGACGGCGAACCGGGTGAGGCCGTCCGGTATCCGGATCAGCCTTGCGCAGGCCAGTCCCGGCGCCACCGCGAGGTAGCCGAGGACGGTGACCGTCCGCAGGATGCCAGGCACGTCCCAGAGGACGAGGGCGAGAACGGCGTCGCCGGCGACGAGCGTCACCAACCCCGGCCATGGCGTACCCGACGGGAGGTCCGCGGGTGGGGAGGGAGGGACCCGGCGGTCACCGGAAACTGGATGGGCGTGGCTGCCGAGTTCGGCGATCTGGGTCATTGGCCGCCCCTCTCGCTGCTGCCGAGGACGTAGACCCTCGCCTCGGGATTGGTGTAGACGGCCCGGAACCGTCCTGAGTCGATGACCTGGCGTTCCAGGTTCTCGCCCCAGCCCAGCGGCTTGCCCAGAAACGTCTCCGCGAAGACGAACTGCCCCTTTGTCATGATCAGGTACGCGCCCTTCGGGTTGCTCCGCATCTCGTCCTCGATCGCGGGGATCGTCGTCGGCCCGAAATCCTGGCCGAGGGGCAGGTACCGGTACCGCTCGACGCCCTGCGCCCGCCAGGGGACGTTGGAGGTCACCGAGACGAACGAGGCGCCCGCCGGGGCGTGCGCGTAGAGCCACTCCACGGCCCGGTGGTCGGCCGGGCGTACCTGCTCGAAGGCATCGTTGCCGTATCGGGCGACGAAGAACGCGCCGATGAGGACGGTGCTCAACGCGCCTGCCATGAGGGCCGCGGGTACGCGACGCGGTGCCGGCCACGCCGGGACCAGCAGCGCGGCCAGCAGGATCGCCATGAACGGCAGCGCGAAAGCGTAGACCCGGAGGAAGATCTCGCCGCCGTAGCTCTGCATTGCCAGGAGGAGGAACGGCGCCCCGGCGAGCGCCAGGAGCCCCAGGACGGCCTGTCCACGACGCGTTCGTCGCCACGCGCCGAATGCCGCCAGCCCCCAGACCACCAGCGCGAGAACGACTCGCAGCCAGACCACCAGCTGGTGACCAGCGTCGCCGTGCACCCGCTCGACCGCCCCGTCCTTGACGGTGCCACCGACATTGCCGAAGGAGCCGAACATGTCGTGCAGGTGTCCCTGCCAGTACGCGACGGCGCCGTAGCTGATGTAGGCCATCAGCATGACGGCGAGCAGGACCGGCAGCGTACGCAGCGTGCAGCGGCGAACCAGCACCAGCGCACCGACGCTGACCACGATCGCTACCGGGGTGAGCTGGTGGCTCACGGTGCTGGCCGCGAAGACGGCGAGGACCACCGCCAGCAGACCGACCAGCGACGCCGGGCCGGCCTGATCGGCCACCCGGTCGAGCGGCAGCGGCCTCGGCGGGAGCCGGAGCAGGCGCAGCAGCAGACCGACCGGGCTCCCGGAAGGCCGCTGGCGGTACAGGCCACCGGGCCGGACCGGGTGGAACCAGCGGAGCAGCACCATCAGCAGGACCAGGTAGAAGAGGTAGTTCATCGCCTGCGGCCCGAAGTAGTCCTGTCCCACCCAGTTGGCGGGGAAGAACAGCCAGAGGGCGAGCCACGCCGTCCGCGCGTCAGTCGACGACATCCGGGCCAGCCGGAACACCACGGCAGCGTAGAGCAGGTTGAACCCCACGGGCGCCCAGGCGAGCAACGGCATGGCGTCCGGCATCCCGGCCGCCCGCGTCGCCATGGCCGTCAGCGCGAAGAACCCGGGCCAGCTGAAACGGGCGTCCAACTCCGGCAACGTCTCCCCGGTACGGGCGATGTAGTCGGCGAAGCCGACGTGCAGCCAGCCCGAGATCACGCGCGGCAGCGGCTCGATGATCGGCGCCGCGCCGAAGAGCAGGACCACGAGCACCACCACGTGCGCGGCGAGCAGGGGGTCGGACGCCGGGCGGGCGCGGAACAGACCGCGGAGAAAACTCGCGGTCAGCAGGGCCAGCGCGACGTACAGCTCGGGGCGGAGCGCGGTGACCAGGCCGAGCGACCCGATGTCGGCGGCATCCCCCCGCTCCAGGGCCCAGATCCCGAGCGCGAGCGCCGCCGTGGGCGCGGCCCACTCGGCACCGGCGAGCAGACCGCTTCGTATCCGTTGACCGGCTGCGGCCGGAACGGCCAGCCGGGCCGCGTCGCCGCTCACGACGCGCCCCTCAACAGCCGCATCATCGACGGTAGGACGGCAACCATCACCACGACCTGTCCGGCGAGGTACGCGTAGCCGACCCCGACGACCCCGATCTCGGCCATCGCGACCAGCGCCAGCGACACGACCAGGGCGCTGGTGAACGCCTGCACGGCGATGATGCGCCCCACCCGGCGTTGCACCCGGGACGCCGCGACGAAGACGGTCAGCACCAGCTTGGGCAGCACCGCGACGGCGAAGAGCCGCAGGGTGTCCGACCCGGTCGAGGCGTAGTCGCTGCCGAAGAGGGCCAGCAGCAGCGGCGCCGACACGCAGAGCAGGACGACCGCCGGTACGAAGAGGACGAGGCCCCGTCGCAGCACCTGCCGCGCGTACGCCGCGAGCCTCGATTCGTCGGCGGCGGCCTCCACGGTCAGCGAGGTGCCGAAGTGGTACGCCACCAGCTCCAGCGAGCCGCCGAGGAGCCAGGCCACGTAGAAGACGCCGTTGGCCTCCGCGCCCAGCCGGGCGGTCACGATCAACGGCAGGGCGTTCGTGCCGGCCTGCATGAACAGGTATCCGACGTAGTCCAGCGCCACGAACCGGGCGAGCACCCGACGGCCGGGCAACGCCGCTCCGGTGCGGCGTACCCGCTGCCGGGGCAACAGCCGGCGGAAGACCAGCACGTTGACGGGGACGAGCGCCGCGACGACCGCCAGGTTCCACGAGATGAAGATGCCCAGGCTCGGTACGAGGCCCGCGAACAGCACCAGCAGCACGATCTTGGCGAGCCCGAAGGCGGTGTTCTCCACCGGGACCCAGACGACACCGCGCAGGGCGGTCAGCACGCTGTCCTGCAGGGTGAAGACGCACCAGCCGGCGACGGAGATGACGAACGCCGCAGCGAGCAGGGGAGTGCGGTGCAGGAAGTCGAGCCGGTCGGTGACCAGGGGCGCGAGCAGCAGGAAACCGCTGCTCAGGGCGAGGGCCGCAAGACAGGTGACCCCGTAGGCGTACCCGACCAGCCGGCTGCCCTGCTCGGCCGCGGCGGGCAGGAAACGGGCGAGAGCGCCGTTCAGATTGAGCTGGGAGAGGTTGCTCAGGAACGTCATCGTGGACACCATCGCCGCTCCGACGCCCAGCTCGGCCGGTGAGTAGAGCCGGGCCGCGAGAGCCCAGTACGCGATGCCCAGCACCGAGCTCAGGGCGGTGTTGAGCATCAGTGCGTAGACGTTGCCGTTCAGCGGGTCGCGCAGGTGCTGGCGCAGCCGTACGCCGATCGGCTCGGCGACGGCCCCGACGTCGGGGGCCGTGACCGACGGGCCCGCGGTCCCGGTGTGTTGGGCGCTCACGAGGTCGTCCCTCCTCCCGTGCCTGGTGCTCTCCCGGCCGTCACGAGGGCGGCTGGGTCAGCTGCGGACGCGCGGTGTACAGCAGGTGGCGGGCCCGCCGGTACGCGCGCCAACCCCGGGTGCGCAGCCGCTCGCCACGCCAGGCCAGCGGCCAACCGGTGCCGTCGAGCAGAGCCCCGATCCCGGCGGTGCCGGTGTCCCGCTCGATCAGCACCCGGGCGATGGCGAAGACGTCATCGTTCGGATGGCTCAGCGCGTTCTTGACTCCGCAGGCGGAGGTGTAGCCGGCGGCGCGCACCGCGCTCCGCACTGCGCCGCTGTGGTAGCCGTACGGATAGGCGAACGACCGGACCGATGTGCCCAACCCGTCCTCCAGCGCCCGCCGGCTTCCCGCCGCCTCCTGGTGCAGCTCACTCGGGCGCAGGCAGTCGAGCGCGCAGTGGCTCCGGCTGTGCGACCCGATCTCCACCCCGTGCGCGTGCAGCTCACGGAGCTGCTCCCAGTCGAGTGACGGATCCCCGTCCGGCGGCGGCGCCGTGCCCACCCGCGCGGCGATGACGTACGCGGTCGCCGTGAGCCGGTGCCGGCGCAGCACCGGGAGTGCGGTTTCGGCAAGGTCGGGGAACCCGTCGTCAAAGGTGATCAGCACGGGGCGGGGTGGCGGCGGGGCCAGCCCGCGCAGCACGGCCGCGTAGCCGCTCACCGTCATCGGCGTACGCCCGCGCTCCCGGATCAGCGCCATCTGCTCGTCGAAGTCGCCCGGCGACACCGACCAGCGCAGCGTGTTGTCCCGACGTACGTCGCCGACGCTGTGGTAGCAGAGGACGGGGACGACGGTCTTCGCTGACCGGCTCACCTGCGGCTCCTTCCCAATCGGGCAGCGGCGGCGGCGTAGTAGGCCGGCCCGAGCGCCAGCCCGCAGAGTTCGAGGGCGGTCAGCGTGGCGGGATAGCTCTCCTGCTTCCGGTTGTTCTTCGCCGACCCGGGCCGCAGGGCGTAGGCGACGCCGCCGGGCAGCCGCCGCAACAGGTCGCGTCGGGTGGTGGGATCGCTCGCCAGGCATTTGGTCAGCACGGCACCGAGTCCGACGCCGTACAGGTACATGGTCCGTCGCAGCGCCCGCGGCTCCCGTCGGTGCGTGTGCCAGACGATGGCCCCCGGCTCGTAGGCCAGCGCGTGCCTGGCGAGCACCGTACGCAACAGCAGGTCGATGTCCTCCCCGCTGCGCAGCCGCGGATCGAAGCCGCCCAGCCGGCGCAGCGCGTCGGTGCGGAACGCCATGTTCGCGCCGGAGCCGTACGCTCCGGGCAGGTACGGGTGGAGCGACGGTGCTGGCTGGTCGACGCGACGCGCGCCTCCCGGATCGAGCGTCATGATCCCGGCCCGGTCGAACCGTCGCCGCTGGCAGCCCTTGCCGTAACCGCCGTACTGTTCCAGCCAGATCTGCGCCGGCGTGTCGAGTTCCCGGGCGAGGACCTGACCGGTCACCCCGGCCACCTCGTCGTCGGTGAAGCCGTCGACGAGGCCACGCAGCCACCCCGGGTCGACGATCACGTCATCGTCGGCGAAGGCCACGATCCCGCCCCGTGCCTCGGCCAGTCCCCGGTTCCGGGCGTGCGCGACGCCGGGTCTCGCCTCGCCGGCGTAGCGGAACCGTGGATCGTCGACGGCGCGACCGGCGACGATCCGGGCCGTATCGGTGACCTGCGGCGCGTTGTCCACGACGACGATCTCGTAGTGGGGGTAGTCGAGCGCGGCGAGCGAGTCGAGGGCGGATTCGAAGAGCGGCGTGCGCCCACACGTGGGCACGACCACGCTGACGAACGGGGTGTGCGCCACGGCCGGCCGGCGGGAGGGACACGTTCCGGCGCCGGTGGTTGCGGCGGGCAGTGCGTCCCCGGTGCCGCTGGCCTGCCCGAGCGAACCGGGGTCGAGCCGGTCGAGCGGGGGCAGGCCGTCGTGTCGCAGGTGCGCGTCGATCTCAGCGGCGAGGCGGGCCCGGATCGCGGCGGTGAGCGCCGGCGCGGCCAGCCCGCCGGCCGGAAGCGCGACGTCGACCACCCCGAGCGGCTGCCCGTGCAGCCGGACCAGGACCTGCGCCGCGCCGTACCGAACGCCGTCCGGCCCGCCCGTGTCGGGCACGTCCGGCAGCCCTTCGGAGAGTTCGACGGCGAGCACCCGTACCGGGGCCGGGTCCGCCCGGCGCCGGGGGGCCTGCGCGCTGGTCGCCTGAGAGGCGCGCAGGGCCTGGGCCGAAAGGTAGCCGGCGGCGGTCACCAGCAGCCCGGCGACGATCGCGCCGGAGCGCAGCAGACCGCCGC
This sequence comes from Micromonospora narathiwatensis, assembly GCF_900089605.1. Lineage (NCBI taxonomy): Bacteria > Bacillati > Actinomycetota > Actinomycetes > Micromonosporales > Micromonosporaceae > Micromonospora > Micromonospora narathiwatensis. The sequence continues at coordinate 1,733,977 of NZ_LT594324.1, forward strand.
GGTCGCCGGCACGGACCTGGCGCAGGCCGCGGCGTACCCCGGCGGGGAGGGTGCGGCGGGTGTACGCGCGCTCCGTGGCGAGCCCGGCGTCGCTGCCGACCAGCCGGGCGACGACCGCCTTGGACCGCCCCTCGGAGAAGCAGCGCTGCCGGAAGTAGCGCCACGTTGCCCGGTCCACGGTCACCCGGTGCCGGACCTGGGCCGCCGGCTCGTAGAGCACCATGCCCTCCGGTTCGAGCCGCCGGACCCGGATGCAGAGCTCCGTCTCCTCGCAGCCGACCGGCGTGCGGCCGACTCGGCCGAGCGCCGGGTCGAAGCCGGCGGTGCGCTCCAGGACCGACCGGCGGAAGGACATGTTGCAGCCGATGACGTTCCGCACGGGAGCGACCTCCGTGGGCTGGCCGGTGAAGCTGCACCCGACCACCCAGTCGAACTCGGGGGGAAGCCAGCGCGGTCGTTCCTGCTCCCAGGCCGGTACGGCGTGGCCGCCGACCGCGAGCACCCGCTCGTCCTGGTAGTGCGGCAGCAGCCGGGCCAGCCAGTCGGGCTCCGCCTCGGCGTCGTCGTCGAGGAAGGCGACGATCTCGCCGATCGCCCGGGCCAGGCCGGTGTTGCGGGCCGCCGAGAGGCCGCGCGGGCCGGTGCTCGGGACGACGGTCAGCTCGGGGAAGGTGGCGCGCACCCGCTCCAGCAGCGCCGGGTTGTGGTCGACGACCACGACGACCTGTGCCGCCGGTCGGTCCTGCGCCAGCACGGAGCCGACCGCCCGGACGATCTGTGGCCACCGCCGCTCGGTGTAGACGCAGACGACCACGGTCACGGTCGGGGCCGGGCCGGACCCGACCGGTGCCCCCGGGCCGAGGACGGCGACCGGGTCAGACGTTGGCGAGGACGCGCTCGACGTTGCCGCGGATCCAGCGTGGATCGTCATGGTCACCTTCCGAGTCGATGAACAGCAGCATGTGGCGTAGCCAGTAGAGGAGCAGAGCCGGTCGCGGCGGGATGCCGTCCAGCCAGTCGGCCGCCTCGTCGGCGGGGACGTCGAGCGTCCGGTCGACGCCGTGCCGAAGCGCCTCGACGACGATCTCGCCGAGTTCGTCGCCGCGGGCCAGCCGACGGGCGAGGACGTGCAGGTGCAGCAGGTCGTGCAGGGGAAGTTGGCGGGCCGACGCCCGGTCCCAGTCGACGATCCCGGTCACCTGGCCGTCCGGCGAGTTGGCCAGCACGTTGCCGGGCCAGAAGTCGCCGTGGATCCAGGAGATGTGTACGGTGCGGCCGACGAGGGCCCCGGCGAGTTCCTCGCGCAGGCGCCAGACCGTGTCGAGCAGCCGGTCACGTCGCGGGTGGGTGGCGACGAACCCCTCCAGCCGTAGGAGCGGACGGTCCACCCACTCCGTCACCGCGGCCCAGTCGAGCACGGTCCGTTCCCGGGTGCGCTGGTGCAGGTCGCGGATGATCCGGCCGGCGGAGGCGAGCAACGCGGCCCGCTGGGTACGCCGCAGCATCATCCGGTTCGCCGGAACGCCCCGCAGCGCCCCCTCCACGCAGTAGTAGCGTCCGTTGACCTCGCCCTGCGCCGCGCAGTACGGCAGGAGTGAGCGCATGCCGGGTAGGCGCGGGTTCGTCCACAGCAGGTCGAGCACCTCGGCCTGGCGTCGGAGCCCCTGGACAGCCAGGTCGGTCCAGGGCACCTTGACCATGTAGCGTCCGCCGGCCTCGCGGCCCCGCACCGTGGCCACGGCGACCGACGTGCTGGTGAAGGCGACCGCCTCGGTCCGCCACAGCGCGTCGTCGGTGGCGGTGGCCCAGGCGACGAGGCGGGGGGCGACGGTGGCGGTCCAGCTCCGTTCGGGCCGGTGCAACCAGCAGGCGAGCCGGTCCCGCAGGACCGGCTGCGCCCAATGTACGGCGCCCCTCACCGGGCCGTCCGCTCGACGTAGTACCGCCAGATCCGGCCGAGCGCGTCGGCGAGCACCAGCTCCGGCGTACGGTCGGCGTCCACCCGCTCCAGGTGCGGGATACGCCGACGCAGCCGCCGGTACTGCTCGCGCTCCCGCTCGAGGTGCTCGGCGTCGTACTCGCCGGAGCGGCGGTGCATGACCGGACCTGGCACGTCCAGCAGCAGCACCACGTCGGGTGCCGGGCAGAGTCGGCTCAGCAGTTGGAAGTACGGCCGCTTGAGCCAGACCAACGGCCCGCGCGGCGGCAGCAGGGCGTCGTAGACGTAGCGGTCGAAGACCACCATCCGGCCCAGCGCCCGGTGGCGTACCGCCGCCAGGTAGCGCCGCCACACGGTGAACGGGCGCAGCAGAATGCGCACGCCCTGCTCGGCGGTGCTGCGCGGCGCCTCGTTCGACGGCCACAGCCCCATGTAGACGCGGCGTACCGGAAAGTAGAACGCCGACTCGATGCCCTCGGCCAGGGTGGACTTGCCCGATCCGTCGGGGCCGATCAGGGCGACGCCGGCACCGCGACGGCTCCACGCCTGCAACGGCCGCTCGATCGAACGCAGGACGGCCGAGCCGACGATACGGCGGGCCGCGCCGACCGGACGGGCCCGCCACCAGGCGGCGAGCAGTCGGCGACGTACGGCCGGCAGCTCCGCCGGGCGACCGGCCCGCCAGTATGCCAGCAGCATCCGGGCCGCCCGGTCCGGTAGCGCTCGGGCGAGCGGACCGTCGAGCGTGGCGTGCTCCTCCAGTTGTCGCAGGCGGCGTAGATGATGGCCGGCGACGATGCCCTTGTCGAGCACACAGTGCAGCAGCAGCGCCCAGAACTCGTCCCCGGGCGCGAGCACCCACACGTCGTCCTGGCGTGCCCGGCGGCCCAGGCACTGGTCGGCGGCCAGCGCGCGCACCTCGAAGTGACGGCCGTAGGCAAGCTCCGTCACCAGGTCGAGTTCGACCCACGAACCGGTGGCCCCGTCGAGGCCGAGGAAGAACCGGTGACTCCCTCGGCCGTGCCCGGCCAGGCGGACCAGGCCGTGAGCCGTCATCACGGCGACGGCCCGCGCGAGATCGGCCGGCGCCACCAGGAGATCCAGGTCCCCGGGGGCGATGAGCGCCGCCGAGCCGCCGCGCAGCAGGCACCAGCGGACGCCGGCCTCGTCGAGGCCGGCCAGCACCCCCCGGGCGAGCCCGTGCGCGGCCGTGGCCGGTGCCGCCGGCCGCGGCGGTTCCGGACGGCCCGCCACCGTGGTCGTCGTCGGCGGTGTACGGCTCATGCACTGCTCCGCACCGGCCGGAGCGCCAGGATCCGCCGTACGCCGCCACGAGCCCGCTGGACCAGCGGGGTGATCGGCACCCGCTCGATCCGGTAGCAGGCGTAGTCCTGGCTGACGGCGCCGAAGCGGCTCTTGAACAGCTCCAACGAGGACACCCGCGCCGAGTCGCCCATGTTGTAGGCCGCGCACCCGGCCTCGATCGCGTCCGCGATCGCCGTCTTGTGCAACAGGTAGTTGGCATAGACGGGGCCGGCGAGCTTCTCCAGCATCGCGCCGCGCCAGTACATCGCCGTCGTCGCGCCGAACAGCACGACGATCGCGGCGACCGGACGTCCCTCGTGGTACGCGGCGTATATCCGGCACCGGGAGCCGAGCATCTCCGCGACGGTGCGCAGCTTCCGGTGCGGCTCCCGTCGGGCGGCCAGCCGCCGGGCGAGCGGGACCGGGAGCCGGTCCCGCCGTGCCCAGCGGTCGACGGACTCACCGTAGAGCTGGTGGAAGACCGGGACCAGACGGCCCGTGTCGTCCCACTCGACGAGGACGCCGGCCCGCTCCGCGCGGCGGATCCGGTTGCGGGTGTCGCTGCGGAACCGCTCGCGCCAGACCTTGTCGAAGCCGCCGTCGAGGAAGACCGTCTGCGTCATCCGCTTCTCGCGCAGCACGCTGGCCGGCACCGCCGCCTCCCACGTCCCCGCCGCCGCCGGGTCAGGGCGGACCAGGGTGCTCAGCACGGGTCGCCGTGCCAGGTCGGTGACCACCATGCGGACGTCCTCCGGGCGGAGTTCGCCGCCCTCGCAGACCAGCCCGCCCGGTCCCCAGCCGACGGGGAGTCCGAAGTCCGTCGCGAGGATCGGACCGAGCCCCGGGCGGCGTACCAGCGGAAGGACGATGCGCCTGCCGTCGGCGGTCTCGTAGAGCCGCGAGACGTCCGCATAGCCTTCGACCGCGCACACGCAGCGGAGCCAGGTCGGCGTCTGGCTGGGCAGGGCGTTCGGCGCGGAGGCGAGCACCCGCTCCCATGCGTCGGCCGGGGCCGGACTCGTCACCCGCAGCGGTCGCGGGTCGTCGGGTGCCGCCTTGAGACGGCGGTCGAGGACGGTCCCGGCGTTCACGACGAGCCCAGCGGGATGTCGGCGTGCCAGTAACGCTGGGTGACATCGTTGCTGGCCAGGACCACCATGCCGGTGGCGCTGGTGACGCTCTGCTTGGTGGTCGTCGCGTTGTTCATGTTGGGCGAGAGGGCGTCCCTGATCACCGGGGTGCCGCGGCCGTCGGGGAAGGCGATGCTGCCCATCGGGGAGCTCTTCATGAAGATCGTTCCCGGGTAGCCGGTGTAGGGACACCCGCTGTCCGGCGCGGTCATGAAGACGTACAGCATCCGATGTTCGGAGTCGATCAGCAGGACCGGCCGGGTGTGGCAGTCCTTTATCCGCGCGACCCGGTAGCTGGACCACTCACCGGTCGAGGGGTCCCGGGCGAGGAGCATGATCAGGGGCGCCGAGGTCGTCGCGCCGGCGTCGTCGAGACTGGTCTTGATGACCGCGTACACCCGTCCGGAGCCGTCGTCCTGGAGCGTCCTGAGGTTGATGTGGTCGTCGGCGTTGTTCGGCCCCTGGATCGCGGTACGGGTGACGGCCCAGGTGGTGCGCGACGCGCCGTCGATGTGCTCGGCGAAGTACATCGCGGACTTCGGCTGGTGGCTCCACATCACGCCGGTCCGGGTGCCGAAGGTCACCACCGACGAGATGTCGTCGCTGTCCAGGGCGGTGGCGGCGGTGACCGGGAGCGCGAACGGGGTGCCCCAGACCGCGTCCCCGCCCGTCGTGTTGTTCACGTAGACCGTCGAGCCCTGCGTCCAGGTCGCCCAGAGCACGCCCGTCGAGTCCTTGTCGATGGTGAGGGTCTCGCTGGAGTAGCTGTTGATCTGCACCGGGAAGCCGGCGTCGCGGGTGTAGGTCCTCGTCGCGGCGTCGTAGCGGTAGCGGTAGAGCCGGGCCGGGTTTCCGGCGGCCGCGTCGGCGGAGGAACTGGCTCGGACGTGCGAGGAGACGTAGAGCCTGGTGCCGTCCCACAGCACGTCTGAGCGGGTCTTCGGCCGGTTGTCGACGGCGGTCCCGGTGTCGATCCACTGCTGGGCGGAACGGTCAAGTCGGAAGATGTGGTGGGTCTGGCTGCTGGTGTGGAACAGCACCGCCCACCAGGCGCCGTCGTTCCACCACAGCTTGCTCTCCGGCTTCTCACCGGTGGCCGCCGAGCCGTCGCCCGAGGTGGACGGACCGATGTGGCCGAGGTCGCCGGTGGCCGCCTGGGCGGGTGCGGTGTGCCCGCCGGGCGCTGGTGCGGCGCCGAACAACATGCCCAGCAGCAGGGCGAGGGCGTAGGAACCGCGCGCCAGCCGGGTACGCCGTCGGAGACGGTTCATCATCGGGGCACCTCGTTCAGTGGCTGGCTGGTCGGCTCGACGGCCGGGGGTTGCCACCGTTGCAGCGCGCGGTGGTCGATCGGGTCGACCACCGGTCGAGGGCGCCGTACGAACCGTTCCCGGAGCAGGGTCCGGAGCACGCGCTGACCATCGCGGAAGGTGTGCAGGTTGGAGGTGCCGCAGCGGCGGGGGAATTCGGTGCTCGGCACCTCGGCGATGCGTAGGTTCGCCTTCAGCGCGTGGATCACGAGCTCGGTCTCGATCTCGAAGCCGTGTGCGGTCAGGGCGAGCGCCGGTAGGCACTCACGACGGAACGAACAGAAGCCGTAGCACAGGTCGGTGAAGCGGACGAGGAAGAAGCTGTTCGTGAGCCGCACCAGCATGCTGTTCCCGGTCCGGCGCAGCGCGGTCAGGTCGGTTGACCCGCCGCCGGACAGAAACCGGGAGCCCTTGACGAAGTCGTAGCCGTTGACGAGCGGGGTGACGTACTGGTGGATCTCGGCGGGGTCCATGCTGCCGTCGGCGTCGATCATCACGATCAGATCGCCGGTGGCCGCGGCGAACGCCACCCGCGCCGCGTCGCCCTTGCCCCGGCAGTTCTGCGTCAACACCACGATGTCCGGCCGGATGGAGCGGGCGACCTCGACCGTACGGTCCGACGAGTGCCCGTCGACGAGGACCACCTCGTCGACGATCGGCGGCATCCGCCTGAGCACCCACTCGATGTTCTTCTCCTCGTTGAGCGTCGGGATGACCACGCTCACGGTCTGTCGCTCGGGCTGGGCTGTGACTACTCCGCCGTCGCCCTCGGGCCGTTCCCGCATCCGCAGGATGCTCAGTGCCCGGTCACCCTGCCCGGACGGGGCGGTGAGGGGCGGCTCGGTCAGCAGGCTGGGGACGTGCGTGTCGATGTCCGGGTTCAGGGTCACCAGAACCCCTCCCCGGCGGATGCCGTGAGGCCGTCTCGCGATGCGAGGTCGGTCTTCCCCGTACCGCCGGTGATGGCGATCCACTTGCTCTTCATCAGCTCCTCTTCCCCCGCTGTGTACCGGCAGGACTAGACTTTAGTGCCTAATGTCCGATTCATGCCGATTTGGCCAAATTTGGCCGGGATTAATAGGAGGAAAAGGTAACACCACGCAAAACTGATCACGCCGTAACTATGCAAAGAAATAGGCTGATTTTGTGCGACGGGTCAGGGGGAGGTTGGCCGCCTGGATCGACCTGGTCGGACGCTCGGCTGATGTCCTCTGTGGTGGTATCCACACCCCGGTCACGAGTCGCAGCCCGTGCGCCGAGGCTGCCGACGAGGCGCCGAGAGATGCGACGCCATGGGGGCGTCAGCGATGCCGGGCCGGCGAGCCGGCGTGATCAACCAGGTGCTGGGCGGCGGACGCCGCGACCGTCTGCGTGAACTGCGTGCAGCCGTTCTGACCTGCGGTTTTATCTCTTTCCTGCCCAGGGGGCGGGCGCCGCCCGCAAGATTTACGCACCGTACTAAATTGCGCGAAACGGCCTTCCATGCCATTGAATATTGCCTGGTGAGGCCGCATTCGCCGGGCAGTGCGGTAAGGAGTCGACGGCAATGCTGGCGACTCTCGCGAGCCGCGCCCAGCGGCGGACTCACCGTGCGGTGACGCGCTGCAGCAACCGCTCGGCCAGGAATGCCTCCCAGGTCCGTGATCCGGTGGTGGCGCCGCCGAGGGCGAGGTTGTCCCCGTTCCGGTACGCCCGTCCGGCCTTCCCGGGCAGCCGGACCGGTAGCAGCAGTCGGCGCTTGCCGACCGCCCCCAGGTAGCCGCGGATCAGTTCGTCCATCCCGTACACGGTCGGGCCGGCGAGGTCGGGCACCAGGCCGGCCGGCGCGCCGAGCGCCAGCTCGACCAGCCGGGCCGCCACCTCACGGGCGTCGACCGGCTGGAACCGGAGCCCACCCGGCACCGGGACCACGGGAGACTTCGCCATCTTCGCCGCGACGGTCAGCACGAGGTCGTGGAACTGGGCGGCGCGCAGGGTCGTCCACGGCACGCCGGATTCGGCGATCGCCTGTTCCGCGTCCCGCTTGGTGCGGAGCCAGGCGAGGGGGACCCGGTCGGCGCCGATGACCGAGATGTGGACCAGGTGCCGTACGCCGGCCCGCCCCGCGGCCCGGACCAGGTTGCGGGTCGCCTGGTCGTCGCCCTTCGGCCCACCGGCCAGGTGCAGGACGATCTCCACCCCGCGCACCGCGGCGTCGACGCCCTCGCCGCCGAGCAGGTCCGCGGTGACGTGCTCGACGCCGGGAGCGGACCGGCCGCCCCGGCGGCTGAGCACCCGCACCGGGTGTCCGGCCTCGCGCAGCAGCGGGGTGACCAGTTTGCCGAGGGTGCCCGTGCCGCCGGTTACCAGGATGGGTGCGCTCATGATGTCCTCCGGACTCGGGGACGGCGAGACGAATCGCGTCCACTACGTTTCGTGGTTCTGCCGACTCGACCCGGCGCGGGCGGCGGATGTGACCGCAGTGACCGAGGTCACGCCGGTCCGGCGGCTGTCACGTCGGCGGCCTCCCGCGGGTCGAGTCCGGTGAGACCGGTACGAGGAGGAGCGGGACATGGACCAGGACATCTGGCTGGCCGAGCGGTTCGAGCAGCACCGACCGCAACTGCGGGCGGTGGCCTACCGGATGCTCGGCTCGCTCACCGAAGCCGAGGACGCCGTGCAGGAGACCTGGCTGCGCCTCGCCCGGACCGACGCCGACGAGGTGGACAACCTCGCCGCCTGGCTGACCACGGTGGTCGCCCGGATCTGCCTGAACGCCCTCCGCGCCCGCCAGACGCGCCGCGAGGAATCCCTCGACGTACGCGTGCCGGACCCGGTGGTCAGCACCGCCGACGACGCTGACCCGGCGTACGCCGCCGTGCTGGCCGACTCCGTCGGGCTCGCGCTGCTGGTGGTCCTGGACACCCTGACCCCGACCGAGCGGCTCGCGTTCGTGCTGCACGACCTGTTCGCCGTCCCGTTCGACGAGATCGGCGCCATGATGGACCGCTCGCCGGCCGCGGCCCGCCAACTCGCCAGTCGGGCGCGCCGCCGCGTCCAGGGTCGCGCCCCGGCGTCCGATCCGGACCTGGCCCGTCAGCGCGAGGTCGTCGACGCGTTCCTCGCCGCCGCCCACGAGGGCGACTTCGACCGACTCGTGACCGTGCTGCACCCCGATGTGGTGCTCCGTTCCGACGGCGGCACCGCCCGTGCCCGCCACACCACTGTCATCACCGGAGCGACGGCGGTCGCCGCGCAGGCGGCCACCTTCGGCCGGTTCTCCCCGTTCGCCCGGCCCGCGCTGGTCAACGGTGCCGCCGGGGTGCTCGTCACCGCCGCCGGTCGTCCGCTCTCCGTCATGGCCTTCACCGTCGCCGAGGGAAGGATCGCCGCCATCGACGTGATCGCCGATTCCGAGCGGCTGCGTCAACTCGCCCTCGACGACCTGTCCTGACCGCTCCGCCAACCGGCGCCGGCGTCCCGCCCGCGAGGGCCGGTCCCGGTCGTCGCCCTGACGACGTGCCCCGCCCGGGGCCACCCCGATCAGGCTCCCGGGCCGACCAGCAGCGCGGCGACGGTGGCGGTGGTGGCCACGGCCGCGAGGGCGGCGCTGGTGGCCACGAACCGGCCCAGCGGCACGGTCACCCCGGCGGCGCGGCAGCGTTCGTACCAGATCAGCGTCGCCAGCGACGCCCACGGGGTGGCGAGTGGCCCGACGTTGGTGCCCACCAGCAGGGCCAGCAACCGGGTGTGGTGATCGGCGGGGATGACCGCCTCGCCGGCCACGTACGCGGGCAGGTTGTTGACCACGTTGGCGAAGAGCGCGCCGACGGCGCCGGCCCGCAGCACGCCCTCGGTGCCCGGGTCGCCGCCGATCAGGGTGCCCATCACGGTGTCCAGCCCGTGCCGGCCGATGGTCTGCACCACCAGGAACAGCCCGGTGACGAACACCAGCAGCCGCCACGGGACCAGCCGGAGGGTCAGGCTGTCCCGGGCGCGGACGGCGAACCCGGCGACCAGCAGCGCGGCGGCCACCCCGGAGGCGAGCCCGATCTCGACCCCGGCGAGGATCCCGGCGACGAAGATCAGGCAGGCGACGAGGGCGGTGCGGTGGAGCACCCGGTCGGGTGGCACGTGCGCCGGCGGTGGCCGGAACGGGTCGGCACCGGCCCGGGCCGGTCGCCAGTACCACCACCACAGCAGCAGCATGGTGATCACGATGGCGACCAGTTGCGGCCACCACAGCCGGGCCGCCCACGGCACCGGGGCCAGCCCGATACGGCCGCTGGCCAGGATGTTGGTCAGGTTGGACACCGGCAGCAGCAGGCTGGCCGTGTTGGCCAGCCAGACCGTGGTCATCGCCAGCGGGGTGGGCGGCACGCCGAGCCGGCGGGCCAGGGCGATCATCACCGGGGTGAGCAGGACGGCGGTGGTGTCCAGGTTGAGCGCGATCGTGGTCACCGACGCGAAGCCGACGCAGAGCCAGAACAGCGCGCGGAAGCTGCCCCGCGCGGTGATCGCCATCCGGGCGGCGAGCGCGTCGAAGACCCCGGCCGCCGCGGTCAGCTCGGCCAGCACCACCACCGTGCCGAGGAAGATCAGGATGGGCACGATCCGGCGTACGGTGGCCTCGGCGTCGGCGCGGGGGAGGAACCCGGTGACGACGCACAGGACGCCGACCACCGCGAGCCCGATCGCGGTCCAGTCGAGTACGTGCAGGCGGCCCCAGCGGGTTCGGTCCGGTGCGGCGAACGGCGGCTCGCCGGTGCTTTCCACGAGGCATGATCCTGGCACACCGCCGGGTGGCCGGCCGGCATGACCAGGACTACCCGTCCGTCCGGGGCCGACCGTGCCGAGGGCCGGCCGGGTCGCCCCGGCCGGCCCTCGGGCGGTCACCGGGCCGGGCCCGGTACGACGCGGCTCAGCGTCGCCACTTCTGGTTCGCCCCGCCGGTGCAGTCCCAGATCTGCAACGGGGTGCCGTCGGCGGAGCTGACCCCGGTGGCGTCCAGGCACTTGTTGGCCTGTGGGTTGACGATGTCCCCGGTGGAGGTGAACACCCACCGCTGCGCGCCGGTGCCGTTGCAGTCGTAGAGCTGCACCCGTGCGCCGTTGGCGGTCGACCCGGCGGTGACGTCGAGGCACTTGCCGAGGGCGCGTACCGAGCCGTCGGCGTTCCAGGTCCAGTTCTGGGCGGCGGTGCCGTTGCAGGTCCAGAGCTGGATCGGGGTGCCGTTGGCGGTGTTGGCGCTGGCGACGTCCACGCACTTGTTGCCGTACCCGACGATCTGGCCGCCGGTGCCGCCACCGCCGTTGTCCCAGGCCTGGACCCGGACGTAGTCGATGACCATCGTCTGCGGGAAGACCGTGCTGCCGTCCGGCGAGCCGGGCCAGTTTCCACCGACCGCCACGTTCATGATCATGAAGAACGGGTGGTCGAAGACCCACCGTTTGCCGGCCGCGTCCGCCGGGGTCTTGCGCGAGTACGCCACGCCGTCGAGGTACCAGGTGATGGAGTCGGGCGCCCAGTCGACGGCGTAGGTGTGGAACGCGTCGGCGAGGGCCTGACCGCCGGGCAGCGAGGTCTGGCCGGTCAGCGGGTTGCCGCCGGAGTAGCCCGGCCCGTGCAGGCTGCCGTGCACGGTGGACGGCTCGCGACCGATGTTCTCCATGATGTCGATCTCGCCGCTGTTGGGCCACGGGTTGGTGGCGATGTCGTTGCCCAGCATCCAGAACGCCGGCCAGATCCCCTGACCCCGGGGGATCTTGATCCGCGCCTCGAACCGGCCGTACGCCTGGGTGAACGTGTTGGCGGTGAGCAGCCGCGCGGAGGTGTACTGGCAGCTGCCGTACCAGCAGGAGTAGCCCGACGGGTTCTCCCGGCGGGCGGTGATCACCAGGTTCCCGTTGCCGTCGAGGGCGGCGTTGCGGGTGCTCGACGTGTAGTACTGCAGCTCGTTGTTGCCCCAGCCACTGCCACCGATGTCGTAGCGCCACTTGCTGGCGTCCGGCGCCGTGCCGGCCGCCCCGTTGAAGTCGTCGGACCAGGTGACCGCGCCGGGTGCCGCGGCGGCGGGTGCGCTCGTGGTCGCCGTGAGCGCCACCGTGAGGCCCACGCTCGCGAGGGCCACGGCGGCGATGGTACGGATTCTCCGCACAGATTCCTCCCCAGGGTCGGTCGCCCCGCCTCGGCGTGATCGGGCGGGCCGAACAGTTAACAAACCATATAAATAGATATTGTTAAAGCTATGAATGAAGGGGGGAGGTGTCAAGAGAGCGCTCCCCGGCGGGCTGCGGAGTGCCCGAGGTGCGCAGCCGGTGGCCGGCGATGTGCTCCACCGGCTCGGCTGACCGGCCGGCCGGCTCGCCCCGGGACCGTGGACGTCGGCTCAGCGGGCCGGGCGGCGTCCCTTGAGGCGGCGGCCCAGCTCGCGGGCGATCTCCCGGTTGGCGTCCCGTTCGGCGAGGGTCTGCCGCTTGTCGTACGACTTCTTGCCCTTCGCCAGGCCCAGCTCGACCTTGGCCCAGCCGTTGGAGAAGTACATCGACAGCGGCACCAGGGTCAGCCCGCTCTCCCGCAGCTTCTCCAGGATCCGGGCGATCTCCACCCGGTGCAGCAGCAGCTTGCGGGTGCGCCGGGGTGCGTGGTTGGTCCACGTGCCATAGCCGTACTCGGCGATGTGCAGGCCGTACAGCATGATCTCGCCGTCGCGCTCCTGGGCGAACGCGTCGACCAGCGACACCCGCCCCTCGCGCAGCGACTTCACCTCGGTGCCGGCCAGCACGATCCCGGCCTCGTACGTCTTGAGGATGGTGTAGTCGTGCCGCGCCTTCTTGTTGGAGGCGACGAGCTTTCGCCCGTTATCCCTGGCCACGCCCACCTCCCCGTTCGTCGACCCGGTGCAGGATACCTGTCGGCCCGGACCGGCCGACACCGTCCGACTCATCGATGGATGCCTATTGTGCTGATCCGTGCCTCCGAGTAGCTTGTTGACACCCCGAGAGCTGAGCCGGCCTCGTATCCGCACCTCACCCGTCGCCATCGCGCCGCGTACCGCCGTCCGGCGGTGCGCCAGGGCAGGCGCGCCCGTGCCCCGACCCGTCGGGGCCTCTCTCTGAGGTAGGCCATGAAACGAAGGGTTTTCACCCTCGGCGCCGCGCTGCTCGCAGTCGCCGCATCCGTCCTGATGTTCGTCGGGCCGGCGGACGCGGCCGTGGGGCTGCACGTCAGCGGGCGCAACATCGTCGAGGCCAACGGCCAGACGTTCATCATGCGTGGCGTCAACCATCCCCATGTCTGGTACACCGGCCAGACCAGCTCGTTCGCCAACATCAAGGCGCTCGGCGCGAATACCGTGCGGGTGGTGCTGGGCAGCGGCAAGCGATGGGGTCCGTCCACCGACGTCGCCAACGTGATCTCCCTGTGCAAGCAGAATCGGCTGATCTGCGTACTGGAGGTGCACGACACCACCGGCTACGGCGAGGAATCCGCGGCGGCCTCACTCGACGAGGCGGCCAACTACTGGATCAGCCAGAAGAGCGCCCTGGTCGGCCAGGAGAGCTACGTGGTCATCAACATCGGCAACGAGCCGATCGGCAACGTCAACGCGAGCCAGTGGACCAGCGCGACCACCGCAGCCATCAAGAAGCTGCGCGCCAACGGCTTCGAGCACCTGCTCATGGTCGACGGGCCGAACTGGGGTCAGGACTGGCAGTTCGTCATGCGGGACAACGCCCAGGCGATCCTGGACGCCGACAACCAGCACAACACTGTGCTGTCGATCCACATGTACGCGGTGTTCAACACCGCCGCGGCCGTCACCGACTACCTGAACCGGTTCCAGACCAACGGGTGGCCGCTGGTCATCGGTGAGTTCGGCTGGCGATTCAACGCGGGCGAGGTCGACCACGAGACCATCCTGGCGGAGGCGCAGGCCCGCCGCCTGGGCTACCTGGGGTGGTCCTGGAGCGGCAACAGCGACCCGATCCTGGACATGGCCACGAACTTCGATCCCGGCCGGCTCACCACCTGGGGCCAACGGATCTTCAACGGCGCCAACGGCATCAAGGCCACGGCCAAGGAGGCCACCATCTTCGGGGGAGGGCCGACCGCGACACCGTCGGTGACGCCCACCGGGACGCCGTCGGCCACCCCGTCGGCGACTCCCACGACCACCCCGACCGCCGGGGGCGGGACCTGCGCGGCGACGTACTCGATCGTGGGCCAGTGGCAGGGTGGCTTCCAGGGCGACATCCAGGTCACCGCCGGCAGTTCGGCGATCAGCGGCTGGACCGTGACGTGGACCTTCGCCAACGGCCAGACCGTCACCCAGACCTGGAACGCGACCGTGACCAGCAGCGGGTCCAAGGTGACCGCTCGCAACGTGAGCTACAACGGCAGTCTCGGCGCCGGCGCCAGCACCAACTTCGGCTTCCTCGGGTCGTGGAACGGCACCACCAGCGCCCCTGGCCTGTCCTGCACAGCAAGCTGACCGAACAGCACCGCGGACCGGGGCCGGCGTGATCGCCGGCCCCGGTCGGGCGTCAGCGGAGGGCGCCCACCGTCGCGGCGGCCGGCCAGCTGTCGGCGAAGACCTCGGTCGTCGTCGCGCCGCGGGCGGCGAAGGAGAAGTACGAGTCGACCGCGGCGGCCTCGCCGGCGCTCGGGTACGGGTTGGTGCAGCCGGTCCCGGCGCTGCCGCCGGACATCAGGATGGCGCAGTTGCCGTTGTAGTTGTCCGCGAGGCCGAGGATGTGCCCGATCTCGTGGGTCATGATCCGCAACGGGGAGTACTGCTGGGCCTGGTAGTAGTCGATGACCACGTAGCCGTTGCCGAGGCTGTTGCGGACGGCGTACGAGCCGCCGCCGTAGGTGTAGTAGATCATCAGGTTCGAGCCGCACTGGGCCATGTTGATGTTCTTCGTGGCGTTGTTCCAGATGGTGGCCGCCTGGTTGGCGTACCCGGCGAAGGGGCCGGCCTGGCTGGTGTTGTAACAGACGTTGCGGATGGCGGCGGAGGCCGGCGCTTGATCGACGGCGACGGCGCCGAGCGCCGTCAGCGCCGCGGCGGCGAGGGTGGCGAGGATCCGGGACATCTTGGGCATACGCATTGCTCACACTCCGTGGGGGGACGGGTCAAGCAGGGACCAGGCCAGCGTATTGATTGATATAGATCGATATCAACCCCCTCTTGTGTCGCGCCCCGGCGCGCGACGTCCGGGTGGGCCTGGCCGCCCGGGTGGCGGCCAGGCCCCCGGTCAGCAGGTGGAGTTTGTCTGGGTCAGCAGGCCGAGCCGCCAGGGCAGGCCGTTGTAGTCGCCGCCGGCGTTGGGGTCCAGGCCCTGGTACAGGTAGCGCAGGTTGCAGGGGCTGATCGTCAGGGTCTGGTCGTAGCCACTGCGGATCATCTCGCCGTGGCTGATGTCGCGGGTCCAGGCCGTGCCGGTGAAGGTGACGTTGTTGGCCCGGGCGAACGGGTTGCTCTCGCTGTCGGCGAGCGGCTGCCACGGTCCGGTGACGGCCGGCGCGGTCCAGGAGCGGAAGTAGCGCCGGCCGTCGCCGCCGATCGCCTCGACGAGCAGCAGGTACTGGTTGCCGACCCGGTAGACGTTGGCCGCCTCGAACAACCGGTTGCGGTTGCTGTCCTGCATGGCGATGACGGTGTTGGTGAAGCCGTTGGGGAACTGCGCCAGCGTGGTCTGCGAGCGGTAGAGGTGACCGTTGTCGTCGGAGGAGAACAGGTAGCAGTTGCCGCTGTCGCAGATCACCCACATGTCGACCCAGTAGCCGTTGCCGATGTTCTGCCGGATGATGTCGGGCATCCCGCTGTAGAAGTGCTTCGGCGCGCTCCACCCGGCGGGGTTGCCGATGTCCGGGTTGGTGGAGTACGACGCGTTTCCGGTCTGGTAGACCAGGTACCACAGCCGTTGCGGGGCGAAGTAGAACACCTGCGGAGCGGCCCGGTAGCCGGTGCCGATCGGGGACTGGTCGAGGTAGTAGAAGGGGGCCGAGCCGGCCTGGGGCCAGTCGGTGAAGCTGGTGTAGACGAGGTTGTAGCCCGACGACTGCGCGGTGCTGGCGAAGACGTGGTACCTGCCGTTGTAGTACACCACCGACGGGTCCTTGATGCCGGCGATGTTCCGGCCGTCCGCCTTCGGGCCGATCAGCGCGCCGCCGGAGCTCCAGCGGAAGGTGCTCGGCAGGCTGCCGCTCGGCGGCGGCGTGGTCGGCGGTGGCGTGCTCGGCGGGGGAGTGCTCGGCGGGGGAGTGCTCGGTGGCGGGGCGGTGCTCGGCGGCGGGGTGCCCGTGCCGCCGGTGCAGGTGACCCCGTTGAGCGCGAAGCTCGTCGGCGCGGGGTTGCTGCCGCTCCAGGAGCCGTTGAACCCGAACGACACGCTGGCGTTGCTGCCGATGCTCGCGTTGTAGCTGACGTTCACGGCTCTGAGCTGCGCTCCGTTCTGGGTGAT
Organism: Micromonospora narathiwatensis; assembly: GCF_900089605.1. Classification (NCBI taxonomy): domain Bacteria; kingdom Bacillati; phylum Actinomycetota; class Actinomycetes; order Micromonosporales; family Micromonosporaceae; genus Micromonospora; species Micromonospora narathiwatensis. Next base: position 1,750,106 of record NZ_LT594324.1, read on the forward strand.
GGTGGCGTTCCAGTACTGGGTGACGGTCTGACCGGCGGCGAAGGACCAGGTGAGGGTCCAGCCGTCGACCGGGTCCCCGAGGTTGGTGACGGTGACGTTCGCGCCGAATCCGTCCTGCCACTGGGAGGACACCGTGTAGGTGACCGAGCAGCCGGCCGCGGCGGCGTTGGCGGGCAGGGTCACGGCTCCGGCGGCGGCGACCAGTCCTGCGGTGGCCGCGAGCAGCGCGGCCCTGCCTTTCCAGGTGGGGTGCATCGAGGGCCTTCCGGGGTGATGGGCGCGTCGGCGTACGGCGGGGACCGCGTGTTCGGCGCGGCGAGGTGATCCGCCGGGATCGCGTCCGGGACGCGAGTCGTGCCGGCACGCTGACGACGGGCTGAGGAGAGATTGCGGACCGACGAACCGGCCGCGTTCGCACGGCCTGTTCGCGTTCACTCGGGCGGCTCGGACCTGTCACCGAACGTCGGCCGGGATCAGACCCGGTGCCCGTCGAACAATCGATGATTCCGAATGGATGGCGCGGCCTCGACTCCGGGCAAAAATAGCATGTTATCGATAACACTCTCAAGCCGCTCCGGGGTCGAGGGTGCCAGGAGGTCGGCCGCGGAGCGCGTGTTGTCGGGCAGCCGAAGGCGGCCACCGGGTTCGGCGGCGCCCGGCCGAGCCGGGCGTCGATCCGGCGTCATGCCGTCGCATCGCGACACTCGATCGGACACAACAGGCGGTCAGCAGCGGAGAGTGATGGTAGAAGTGGGTGAGAAATCGTGCGTATCGGTGGAAGTCCGACCGGCCCGCTGAGGCGAAGGAATGACCGCACGGCTCTCGCGGAGCACCACGGACGGCGGGGCGGGTGGACGACACCGCGGACGGGAGCGGCATGTACGCAGGGACGGCGAGCATGGTCCTGGTGGCCGCGCTCGTCGTCGCCGGCCTGCACCTGGCCCACCGGGCACTGACGATCGCCTCCCCGCCGCTGGAGAGCCTGCCCTTCCAGTCCGGATGGCCGCCGGCCGAGCACGCGCTGTCGCGCTACCACGTCCGGTGGTACCTCGCGACCCTGGTCTTCCTCGCCTTCGACGTGGAGATGCTCTTCATGTACCCGTGGGCGGTGGTCGTCGGCCGGCTGGGGGCCACCGCGATCGTGGAGATGTTCGTCTTCCTCGGCGGGGTCTTCGTGGCGGTCCTCTGGGCCTGGCGGGAGGGCGCGCTGCGGTGGGTCTGACCGACGCGTGGGGCCGGCTCGCCGTCCGGCACGCGCATGTGCTGGTGGCGGAGCTGCCCGGGTACTGGATGACCCGGGTCGCCGTCGAGCGGCAGGTGCTCGCCCGGGGCTGGCGGCTTGCCCGGTCGCCCGCGGACGCCGACATCCTGGCCGTCTGCGGCCCACCCCGGCCACCCCTGGCGCAGTCCCTGACGCGAGTGTGGGAGCAGGTGCCCGGTCCGCGTACCCGCGTCGAGGTCCACTCTCCGCGGGCGGTTCTCGCCGCGCTCGACACGGCGGCGGCAGATCTGCTCGACACCGCGGCGCAGCGGGCCGACGGCCGGGACCGGACGGCGGAACACGGCGGGACCGGCCGGGGCGGGCGTCGCGGCGGGTCGACACCCGACGCGTACGGCCACGCCGGCCACCACGAGCCGCCGCACGGCATCCCGCTCGCGGTCGGCGGTGAGGACCGTGACGGCCTGGAGATGGATCTCCTGCGGCTGCGGCTCGGCCCCGTCCTGGCGTACTGGCCGGCCGGGCTGGTCGTGGGCTGCGCCCTTCAGGGCGACGTGATCGTGGACGCGGAGGCCAGCCTGGTCGGCGTCGACGACGCCACCACCGTGGCGGCAGACGCTCCGGTCACGGACGACCCGCGCCGGTTCGCCGCCCGACGGTGCGACAACGCCGTCAGCCTGCTGGGGCTCGCCGGCTGGGACGATGCCGCCTCCCGCGCCCGCCGGATCCGGGACGCGCTGCTGTTCAACTCGGATCCCGACCGGCCGGCGCGGGAACTCGACCGGCTCCGCCGCCGGGTGGGCCGGTCGTGGTGGTTGCGGTGGTCGCTGCGCCGGCTCGGCCCGCTGGACGGGCCCGAACTCGCCCGCCGTGGGCTGCCGGCCACCGCCGTGGGCGACGTCCGGGACCGGCTGCTGGCCATCCTCGACCGCGCCGCCGACAGCATCGCGGGCCGGCACCCCGCCGGCCCGCCGCGCCGGGCACCCGTCGAGGCGCTTCCTGACCTGGTACGCGGGTGGGACGTCGCCACCGCCCGGCTGATCGTCGCCAGTCTCGACCTCGAACCGCTCGTGACGGGCCGCGAGGTGAGCCGTGTCTGATCCGGCGGTCACCGTCGTCCCGGGCGGCTGGGCGCCGGTCGCCGCCGGGCTGCTCGGACTGCTGGCGGTCACCGCCGCCGCTCTCGACGGATTCCTGACCGCCCGGGCGACCGGCGCCGGCCCGTCCGGCCTGAGCCAGCCGTTCGGGGAGGTGGCTCGGCTGATGCGGCAGCGGCGGCGTACCACGGTCGCGGCGGACCGGTTGTTGTGGCGAACCGGCGGCGCCGGCCTGCTGGTGATGGCGTTGCTGATCATCGTGGTGGTGCCGCTGGGCGAGTGGACCCTGTTCGACCTCGACGTCGGGGTGGTCTGGTTCAACGCCATGGACGTCCTCGCCTGGGCGTTCGTGTGGCTGACCGGCTGGGGTGCCAACTCGGCGTACTCCCTGGTCGGCGGTTACCGCTTCCTCGCCCACGGGCTCGCGTACGAGCTGCCGTTGATGTTCGCGCTGGTGGCGCCCGCGGTCGGCGCGTCGAGTCTGAACCTCGGGGCGATCGTCGCCGCCCAACGGGGCCTCTGGTTCGTGGTCTGGATGCCGGTGGCGTTCGTCGTCTTCTGCGCCGGAATCCTGGCGATCGCGGTCTGGGGGCCGTTCTCCCCGGCCCTCGGCGTCGACGTGGCCGGCGGGGTGGCCGCCGAGCTGTCGGGAGTGGACCGGCTGCTGTTCCTCGGCGGCCGGTACGCGCTGCTCGCCGCCGGGGCCGCGTTCGCGGTGCCGATGTTCCTCGGTGGCGGTAACGGTCCGCTGCTCCCCGGCTGGTCGTGGGCGCTGGTCAAGACAGTCGTCCTGCTCTGCGGGCTCGTGTGGCTGCGCCGCCGCCTGCCCGCGGCGCGGCCGGACTCGTTCCTGGAGGCCGGGTGGCTGGTGCTGCTTCCCGCGGCGCTGCTGCAGGACCTGGTCGTCGCGGTCGTGGCCGCGGAACGGGGTTGAGGATGCTCCTTCACGTCGCGTTCTGGGTCCTGGCGGTCGTCGCGGTGCTCGCCGGTGCCGCCGCGTTCATGGTCGACTCGATGGCCCGGGCCAGCTACTCCCTCGCCGTGTCCTTCGTCGCGGTCGGCCTGCTGGTGCTGCTGTTGCGGCAGCACTACGTCGGCGTGGTGACGATCCTGATGATGGTCATGGAGATGGCCGTCATGGCCGTCTACATGGTCATGTTCATGGGCATGAACCCGGCCCTGATGCCGATGAGCATGGTCCACGACAACCGTCACGCCCTGGCGGTGTCGATCGGCGTGTTCGTGCTCCTCGCCGCCGGAGTGCTGCTGGTGCCGTGGCCAGCGCGGCGTGGCGGTCCGCCCGCCGACGTGACGGCGGCGTTGGGGGACGGGCTGATGGGCCCGAAGATGCTGGTCATGTCCGCCGTCGGCGGGGTCATGGCGGTCACCGTCGTGGCCGGCGTCGTGCTGGCGGCCCACCGGACCCGGTACGACCGGTTCGGCGACGACCTGCGCCGGCGGCCGGCCGACGACCCACAGCCGGGGGGTGTCGGCCGGTGACCCTGCAGACCGTGCTGCTCGTGGCGGCGGCGCTGTTCAGCGTCGGACTCTACGGTGCGCTGTCCCAACAGGCGGTGGTCATGGTGATGATGGGGCTGGAGCTGATGCTCAACGGCCTCATCCTGGCCGCCGCGGCCTTCTGGTGGTTCCTCGCCCCGGACCCGTCCGGGCAGGTGCTGCTGCTGGTCATCATCGTCGCGATGACCGTGGAGATGGCCATGGGCTTCGCCGTGGCCACGCATCTGCATCGGGTACGCCGCGCCGACCTGACCGACCTGGCCGCGGACCTGTCCCGATGAGCCAACTCGCGCAGGCCGCCCTGTGGACGCTGGTGGCGCTTCCCGCGGCGACGGGCGTCCTGCTGGCCACGACACGGCGGGCGGAGCGGGTCGCCGCGCCGGTCTCGCTCACTGTTGCCGCACTCTCGGTGATCGCGTCGATCGTGGTCGCGGTGGCCCGGCCCAGCGTTTCGGCGCCGTTCGTGGCCGGTGCCGACTTCGCGCTCACCGTCGACGGGCTCGCCGCGCTGCTCGCGCCCATGCTGGCCGTGGTGACCCTGCTGGTGCTGGCCGCCCCGGCAGGGGAGATCCGGCGTTCCCGGGCCCGCTTCCACGGCCTGATGCTGCTGTTCGCAGCCTCCGCCGCGCTCACCGTCACCGCGGCGACGCTGCCGGCCCTGCTGTTCGCGTGGGAGATCATGGGCGCCGCCTCCTACGCGTTGATCGGGTTCTGGTGGCGTGACCCGGACCGGATGTCGGCCGGCCTGACCGCGTTCCTCACCACCCGCTCGGCCGACGTGGGCCTGTACGTCGCCGCGGGAGCCGCGCTGGCGGGTGGCGCGGGCCTGGCCCTGGCCGACCTGCCGCACGGCAGCCCGGGATGGCGGCACGTCGTCGCCGCCGGGATCCTCGTCGCCGCGCTCGGCAAGGCCGCGCAACTGCCGTTCTCGTACTGGCTGTCGCGGGCGATGGCCGGTCCGAGCCCGGTCAGCGCGCTCCTGCACTCAGCGGCGATGGTGGCCCTCGGCGGCTACCTGCTGCTGCGGGTGCAGCCGCTGCTCGCCGCGACCGGCTGGGCCGCTCCGCTGACCATGTGGGTGGGGGCCTCGACGGCGCTGCTGCTCGGCGCGGTGGCGGTCGCCCAGCGGGACGTCAAGCAGCTGCTGGCCGCCTCCACCTGCGCCCAGCTCGGGTTCGTGGTGCTGGCCGCCGGCGCCGGCACCGTGGCCGGCGGCGCCGCCCAGCTGATCGCGCACGCCGCCACCAAGGCACTGCTGTTCCTGGCGGCCGGCGTGTGGCTGACCGCGCTCGGCACCACGCGGCTGGCCGGGCTGCGCGGGGTCGCCGTCCGGTGGCGGTTGGTCGGCTGGTCCGCCACCGTCGGGGCGGTGACCCTCGCGGGGATCCCGCCGCTGTCGCTCTGGGCGACCAAGGACGCGATCCTGGCCCGGGTCGTCGAACGGTCGCCGTGGTTGTACGCGGTCGGCCTGGCCGCGTCGGCGTTGTCGGCCGCCTACGCCGGCAAGGTGCTCGTCGTCATCTGGCGGGCACGCCCGAACCAGCGCGGCGACGTCGGCACCCACCACGACCAGCGACTCGACACCCGCCGCGACCAGCGGTTCGATGCCCGCCGCGACCAGCGGTTCGATGCCGGCCGCGACCCGACGAAGGCCGCTGCCGGCGGCTCCCGGCAGGTGCCTTTGGCGGTCCTCGCGGCGTGCGCCGCCGCTGCCGGCCTGTTGGCCCTTCCGCCGGTCGGCCCGGTGGTCGCCCGTACCCTCGGGCAGCCCGGCGAATTCCACGTTCCGCCGGTCGAGCCGGCGGTGTCGGCTCTGCTCGCCCTCGCCGTGGTGCTGCTGGTCGCCCGCCGCCCGGCCCCCGAGCCGCGGTGGGCGCTGCGGTGGCTCGGGCTGGAAGCCGTCGCGCGGGTGCTGGTCGTCCGCCCGGTGCTGCGCTGCGCCGAGGCCCTGGCCCGCTTCGACGACCGGGTGCTCGACCGCGGCGTCCAGCTCGTGTCGACCGGGTCGCTGCGCCTGGCCCGGTGGGCCGGCCTGGTCGACGACCGGTGGATCGACGGCGCCGTGGAGCGACTCGCCGCCGGTACCCGTCGACTGGGGCGGCTCGCCCGCCGGCCACAGACCGGCCAGTTGCACCAGTACTACCTCCAGGCCGTGCTGGTGCTGCTCGCCGCCGTCGTCGTCCTCGTGGTCTGGGGATGAGCCGTGCTCAGTCTGATCGTCTTCCTGCCGCTGCTCGCCGCCGTGGCGCTGGCCGCCCTGCCGCGTATCGGCGACACCACGGCGCGCTGGACCTGGGTCGCCGTGGCGGCCGTCGATCTCGGACTGGTCGCCGTGCTGTGGCTGCGCTACGACACGCCGCCGCCCGGGCAGTTGACCTTCGCCCAGCGGGCGGCCTGGATCCCGGGGGTGAACAGCAGCTACCACGTCGGGGTGGACGGCTTGTCGCTGCCCCTGGTGGCGATGACCGCGGTGATCTATTTGGCCTGTGCCGGGTACGCGCTGCGCGAGCGGCACCGCCCCCGTGGCCAGGCGGCGCTGTTCCTGTTCCTGCAGAGCGTCAGCCTCGGCCTCTTCGTGGCCGCCGACCTGATCCTGTTCTTCGTCTTCTTCGACCTGTCCCTCGTCGGCATGTACTTCGTCATCGCCGGCTGGGGCCACGGCGATCGCGCGCGGTCGGCGCTGAAGTTCTTCCTCTACACCTTCCTCGGCTCCCTGGCACTGCTGGTCGGCTTCATCGGCCTGTACGTCGCCGCCGAACCGCACACCTTCGACATCCCGCGACTCGTGGCCGCGCCACCGCTGCAGGGCCGACCCGTCGCCGGTGGGCTGGTGCTCGCGGCGATCCTGCTGGGCCTGGCGGTGAAGACGCCGACCGTGCCGTTCCACACCTGGCTGCCACCCGCGCACACCGACGCCCCGGCCGTCGGCTCGGCGGTCCTCGCGGGGGTGTTGCTGAAGATGGGCACCTACGGCTTCGTCCGCATCGCGATGCCGATGCTGCCGCAGGCCTGGCGGGCCTGGGCAGGCGTGCTGATCGTCATCGGCGTCGTCTCGGTCATCTACGGGGCGCTCGTGGCGCTGGCCCAGGTCAACGTAAAGCGCATGATCGCCTACACGTCGGTCAACCACATGGGCTACGTAGTCCTCGCCGTCGGTGTCGCCGGCCTGGCCGCCGCCGACACCGTACAGGCCCGCGCCGTCGCGGTCGCCGGCGCGGTCACCCAGATGGTCAGCCACGGACTGATCACCGGCGCGCTCTTCCTGCTCGCCGGCGTCCTCCACGACCGGACCCGAACGTACGACGCGCACCGTTTCGGTGGGCTCGCCGCCTCCGCGCCGACCTTCGCGACGCTGTTCGCCGTGGGCGCCTTCGCGTCCCTCGGACTGCCCGCCTTCTCCGGTTTCATCGCCGAGTTCCAGATCTTCACCGGTAGCATCGCCGCCGCACCCGTCACCGCCGTCGCGGTGCTCGGCATCCTGGTCACGGCGGCGCTGTTCCTGCGGGCGCTGCAACGGATCCTCACCGGCGAGACCGCCGGCAGGTCGATCGGGTTTGCGGACCTGCGGGCCGGCGAGCTGTGGTCGGTCGGGCCGTTGCTGGTGCTCGCCCTGGTGATCGGGGTCGTCCCGCGCCCGTTGCTCGCCGTCGTCGAGCCCGCCGCGCACGCCGTCGTCGGCCTGCTCGGGCGTTGACCCGTGGAGACGCAGATACGCCCGCTGCTGCTGCTCCCCGAGATGCTGCTCGCCACCGGAGCGCTCGCCGCACTGATCGGCGGTTCCTTCGTCCCCCGCCGTCGGCAGTGGCTCGTCCGGGTCCTGACCGCCGCGATCCTCGTCGCCACGATCGTCGCGGCCGCGCTGCGACTGCCCGCACCGGCGGCGAGCGCCTTCGGCGACTCGTTCGCCGTCGACACCACCACCGGGATCGCCCGGATCCTCGCGGCGTCCGGCACCCTGCTCATCCTGGCCCTCGCCGCCGACGAGGTCTCCGGCAGCGCGCGGGAGAGCGAGACGTACGCCCTGCTGCTCTTCTCCACCACCGGCAGCGTGCTGCTCGCCGGCGCGAACGACCTGCTCGTCCTCGCCGTCGGGTTCCTCCTCACCAGCATCCCGCTCTACGCGCTGATCGGCCTCGCGCACACCGCCGCGGGCGCCGAGGCGGCGATGAAGGCGTACCTGATGGGCGCGCTGTTCGGCATCATCCTGCTGCTCGGGGTGACCATCCTGTCCGGGCTCAGCGGCGCCACCGACTATCCGGGACTCACCGATCGGCTCGCCGGCGCGCCACGGGGGGCGGTGACCGTCGCGGCGGTCGCCGTGATCGTCGGACTGATGTTCAAGGCCGGCGGGGTACCCGGGCACTTCTGGGTGCCCGACGCGGCTGAGGCGGCCAATGCCACGGCGGCGACCTTTCTCACCACCGTTCCCAAGATCGGGGCGCTGGTCGCGACCTTCCGGCTGGCTATGGTGCTTCCCGCGTCGTCGCCATGGCCGGTGCTGGTGGCGGCGCTCGCGGTGGGCGGCATGACGCTGGGCAACCTCGCGGCCTACTGGCAGTCCGATCCCCGGCGGCTGCTCGGCTGGTCGACCGTGAGTCAGGTCGGTTTCCTGCTCGTACCGGTCGTGGCGGCCGGCCGCAGCGGCCTCGCCCTGCCCTCGTTGCTGGTGTATCTCACCGGCTACACGGTGACCAACATCGCGGCGTTCGCCGTCAGCGCCGCCCTGCCCGGGCGTCGGCGGCTCGCCGACTGGCGGGGTGTGGCCGCCGGGCGGCCCTGGCTCGCCGCGGCCCTCCTGCTGGCTCTGCTCGGCCTGGTCGGCACCCCGCCGGCCGCCGTGTTCGTCGGCAAACTCACCACCGCGACGGCCGCCTGGGAGGGCGGCTACGCCTGGCTGGCCGCCGTCGTCTTCGCCAACAGCATGATCAGCCTGTGCTACTACCTGCGCTGGGTCGCGCCGACCTACCGGGCCGGAGAGTCGGCGCCCTCGGAGCGTGGCGAACCGGCGCCGTCGTACGACGGGCCCGCGCGACCGTGGTCGACCCGGCTCGCCGTGGTGGCCGCGGTGCTCAGCCTCGTGGTGGGGGTCGCCGCGGGCCCGCTGTGGGATCTCGTGGCCCGACCGTAGCGACGCACGGCACTGTCCCTTTTGGTCGGTTCGCTGTGCCGCGACAGGCGTAGGAGCTGCTGGTGGAAGATTCCGCCACCCGTCGGATGATCGACTTGCGGACCAAGCACTAGCGTCGATGTATTCACCCCGCACCAGATCGATCACTGAACGTGATCGCTGGGCGGGCGTCGCGGATCAGCGTGGCGGGCCGTTGTGGCGGTCGTGGATCGGCGGTTCGTGCTGTCCTGTCCAACCCCCGAAGGGAGCAGCGGTGCCCCCGTATCTGTCCCGTGGTCGACGCAACGCCGCGTTGTTGTTGTCCACGACGTTGGTGGCGTCTTTGACCACCTTGTCGACGAAGCCCGCGTGGGCTGATCCTGATCAGGCCCCGGCGAAGAATCCGATCTTCTTGACTGGCCCGAACGAGGGTGCGCCGAACGACATCGCGATGCGGTATCTGCGGGCGCATCCGGCCGATCATGGCGTGGGTGATGCGGATCTGTCGGATCTGGTGGTGTCGTCGAGTTACCCGAGTCGCCACAACGGGGTGACTCATGTGAACCTGACGCAGCGGCACGAGGATCTGGAGGTGTTCGGCGCGACGGCGACGGTGAGTGTCGCTCGTGACGGCAGTGTGATCTTCGTGGGTGACAGCCTGGTGTCGGGGTTGTCGGCGAAGGCTTCCGGTGACGCGTCGTTGGACGCGGTGGAGGCGGTGGAGGCGGCTGCCGACGCGTTGGATCTGGCGGATCCGAAGAACGCGAAGGTGATGAGCCGGACCGGTGGTGCGGCGCAGCGCACGGTGGTGTCGGGCGCCGGTATCTCGGATCAGCCGATTCCGGCGAAGTTGGGCTGGCAGCCGACCGAGGACGGGTTGCGGCTGGCCTGGCAGTTGGTGATCGATGATTCGTCGGACACCCACCTGTGGAACGCCGCGGTCGACGCCGAGACCGGCAAGCTGCTCAACGCCGACGACTGGACCGACCACGACAGCCCGGAAGACCTGGTCAGTACGCTGGGCCGCCGCGAGCCGCAGGCCGCGACCATCGCCACCGCGAGCATCCCGGCCGCGCGGGTCAGCCCGCCGAACCCGGCCGTCGACGGGTCGAGCTACCAGGTCTTCGAGTTCCCGAAGGGTGACCCGAACGACGGGCCGCGGACCCTGGTGACCAACCCGGCGGACGGCACCGCGTCCCCGTACGGCTGGCACGACACGGACGGCAAGCCGGGCGCCGAATACACCATCACCCGGGGCAACAACGCGTATGCCTACACCGACAAGGACGCCAACAACCAGGTCGACCCGGACAGCGCGCCGGACGGTGGCGCCGGCCTCACGTTCAACTTCCCGGCCGACCTGAACGAGCATCCGCAGACGTACGCCCAGGCCGCGGTGACGAACCAGTTCTACTGGTGCAACATGGTCCACGACATCTCCTACCGGTACGGCTTCGACGAGATGTCCGGCAACTTCCAGGTCAACAACTACGGCCGGGGCGGCGTCGGCGGCGACGACGTGCTGTGCGAGGCGCACGACGGTTCCGGTGAGAACAACGCCAACTTCTCCACGCCGGCGGCGGACGGTGGCCGGCCCCGGATGCAGATGTTCCTCTGGCCGGGCAACCAGTTCGGTCTGCCGAACGCCGTGACGATCGACGGCGGCTCCGCCGCCGGCACGTACGAGGCGGAGTACGCGCGGTTCACCCCCGCGCCCACCAGCGCCGGCTTCGCCGGCGAGGTGGTGGTGGTCAACGACGGCGTCGGGGCGACCGGCGACGGCTGCACCGCCTACAGCCTGCCCAGCGGCGCGGTCGCCGTGGTCGACCGGACCAGCAGCTGCAACTTCTACACCCAGGTGGTCAACGCCGAGAAGGCCGGTGCCGCGGCGGTCGTGGTCGTCAACAACGTCGCCGGCAACCCGGCGGTGATGAGCGGCTCCATGAACCCGCCGGTCGGGATTCCCGCCGTGATGGTTGGCCAGGCCGACGGCAGGGCCATCAAGGCCGGGCTGCCGGCCTCGGGCAAGGTCCACCGCAACCTGGCCCGCCCGGCGATGCGGGACGCCTCGTTCCGCTCGGAGACGATCTTCCACGAGTACGGCCACGGGATCTCCAACCGGCTCACCGGTGGCCCGAACATCAACTGCCTGACCGGCGACGAGCAGATGGGCGAGGGCTGGAGCGACTTCCTCGCGATCACCGCGCTGCTCAACCCCGCGATCGACGATCCGGAGAACGCCCGCGGCTACGGTCAGTACCCGCTGTTCCAGGACAGCCGGGTGGGCGGCGGGATCCGGCCGCGGCCGTACTCGCGGAACATGGAGATCCAGCCGTTCACGTACGACAGCATCAAGACCGGTGGCTGGCTGGACGGCACCTCCCTGGCAGCGCCGCACGGCATCGGTCACGGCTGGGCGGCCGTGCTGTACGACATGGTCTGGAACCTCGTCGACCGGCACGGGTTCAACCCGAACATCTACGACGGGTGGAACACCGGCGGTAACAACCTCGCGCTCCAGCTGGTGCTCGACGGGATGAAGATGCAGGGTTGCGGTCCGGGTTTCGTGACCGGTCGTAACGCGATCATCGCCGCGGACGCGGCGTTGACCGGTGGCGAGAACGCCTGCATCATCTGGGGTTCGTTCGCGCGTCGTGGTCTGGGTTACAGCGCGGTGCAGGGCACCACGAACCGCAACGACAACAGCGAGGCGTTCGACACCCACCCGTCGTGTCGGGGTGACTTCGTCGGTCGGTCCGCGCAGCCGGCGTTGAACACGGTCATCGCCGGTGACGCCGCGCCGATGAAGTTCAAGCTGGCCGCCAACCGGGGCCTGGACATCCTGGCCAGCAACTCGCCGTACTCGCGGCTGGTGGACTGCGACACGCTCAAGACCGTCAACCCGAGCGGGCCGGTCACTCCTCGGCCGACCCCGGTCGCGGCGCGTAACCCGGGCGGGTCGCACATGTCGGCCAACGCCAACGGGCAGTACAACTACCCGTGGAAGACCGACCCGTCGTGGGTCGGTACCTGCCGGGAGTTCGTCCTGACTCTCGACGACGGATTCCAGTACCGCACCTACTTCAAGTTCATCGCCGGCTGACAATCGGCACCGGCACCACCTGAGGCCGGAGGGAGCGTCCCGTGGTCGGGGCGCTCCCTCCGGCCGTGTGGCGCTCATGCCGCCGGGCGCTGCCCGGCCGGTTCGGTGGGCACTCGACGGCATCGACGGTCGCCGCCCCGCGCGTCGCCCGACGAGAGGCATTTCTGCCGGCCCGCGAATGTTATCGTTAACGTCGCAGCGGGGAAGGAGCGCGGTGGCCGACTCGACCACGACGGTAGCCAGGCCACCTGGGCCGGGCGATGCTCGGCTGGGCGACGAGCGAGGTCCGACCGCGGGTCATCCGGTCGGCCGCGCGCCGGGCGTCCCACCTGGCGCCGTTCGTGCCGGCGGCGTTTCCGCTGGCCGCGATGGACGAGGCGGGGGCACCGGCGCGGGTCGGGCGCACGGTCGTTGTCCACCGGCGAGGGCGGGGTGACGCCGCCCCGCGGGATCGAGGATGATGAGTCGAAAACGTGAGGAGCCATCGATAGTGAGCGTGGCAAAGGGCCGCCGTCTACCGGTCATGGGAGATGTCGCGCGCCTGGCGGGCGTGTCGCACATGACCGTGTCCCGCGTCCTCAACGAGCCCGAGTCGGTACGCCCGGAGACCCGCGAGCGGGTCCTCCTCGCCATCGAGCAACTCGGCTACCGGCGGAACAGCGCCGCGCGGAGCCTGGTCACCCGGCGTTCGCAGACGCTCGGCGTGGTCTGTTTCGACACCACGCTCTATGGGCCGGCCTCGATGCTCAACGGCATCGAGCACGCCACCGAAGAGGCGGGATACGCGGTCAGCGTGGCGAGCCTGCGCCGGCCCACGGCCGAGGCGGCGACCCAGGCCGTCCAGCGTCTTGTCGACCAGTCGGTGGACGGGCTCGTCCTGATCGCTCCACAGGCCGCCGAGGCGATGGCGTTCGTCCGCGCGCTGCCGACCAACGTTCCGGTCGTCGCCGTGGAGAACGCATTGCCGAACGTCACCAGCGTCTCGGTCGACCAGGTGTTGGGCGCGCGGATGCTCACCGAGCACCTGCTCTCCCTGGGCCACGAGACCGTTCACCACGTACGGGGTCCCTCGGACTGGAGCGAGGCGAACGGGCGCGTCGACGGCTGGTTGGCCGCGCTCGAGGAGAACGGTCGACCGGTGCCCCGCGAGCTCGTCGGCGACTGGAGCGCCAAGTCCGGCTACCTCGCGGGCCAGAAGCTGGCCCGGGATCGCCGGGTCACCGCGGTGTTCGCGGCGAACGACTCGATGGCCCTGGGTGTGCTGCGGGCACTGCACGAGGCGGGGGTGCGGGTGCCGGAGGAGGTCAGCGTGGTGGGGTTCGACGACATCCCCGAAGCGGCGTTCATGACGCCACCGCTGACCACCGCGAGTCAACCGTTCCGGGATGTCGGCCGGCGCAGCATCGAGATCCTGCTGGCCGTGATCGAGGCGGGCGAGGGGCGTGGCGCCTCGTCGGTCATCCCCCCTGAGCTGGTAATTCGTAACAGCACTGCGGAGCGTCGGCGGTAGGAGCCGGCCGCGATGGCGGCCGGCAACCTGCCCGAAACAATCTCTTCGCCAAGTCTTGACGCCGCCCTAGTTAACGCTAACATCGTTGTGACTCCGCTAACACACGTGCACCGGGGATCAGGTGCGCTTCTGCTTGGAGGAACTCGATGTCGCCGCGTTCCGTTACCGCTCACGCCCTCGGGTACGTGGTGGGTGTCGACTTTGGCACGTTGTCGGGCCGGGCCGTCGTGGTCCGCGTCGCCGACGGCGCGGTGGTCGGCTCCGCCGTCCACGAGTACGCGCACGGCGTCATGGACGAGCGCCTGGCCGCCTCCGGCGAACGGCTGCCGCCCGACTGGGCCCTGCAGGTGCCTGGGGACTACGTCGACGTGCTGCGCCACGCGGTGCCCGAGGCGGTCAGCGCGGCCGGCATCGCCGCCGACGAGGTCATCGGCATCGGCACCGACTTCACCGCCTGCACGGTGCTGCCCACACTGGAGGACGGCACGCCGCTGTGCGAGCTGGCCGAGCTGGCGAACCGGCCGCACGCGTACGTCAAGCTCTGGAAGCACCACGCGGCCCAGCGTCACGCGGACCGGATCAACCAGCTCGCCCACGAGCGCGGCGAGCCCTGGATCAGCCGGTACGGCGGCCGGATCTCCTCCGAGTGGGAGTTCGCCAAGGGACTCCAGCTCCTGGAGGAGGACCCCGAGGTCTACGCGCGAACCGACCGCTGGGTCGAGGCCGCCGACTGGATCGTCTGGCAGCTGACCGGCACGTACGTCCGCAACGCCTGCGCGACCGGCTACAAGGCGATCTACCAGGACGGCCACTACCCGTCGGAGGAGTTCCTCGCGGCGCTGCACCCCGGGTTCACCGACTTCGTGAGCCGCAAGCTCGCGGGACCGATCGCCGACCTCGGCACGCGGGCCGGCATCCTGACGGCCGCCGCCGCGGAGCTGACCGGCCTGCCGGAGGGCATCGCGGTCTGCGCCGGCAACGTCGACGCCCACGTGACGGCGCCCGCGGCCGGCGCCGTCGAGCCCGGCCAGCTCGTCGCCATCATGGGCACCTCGACCTGCCACGTGGTCAGCTCCGAGGTGCTGACCGAGGTGCCCGGCATCTGCGGCGTCGTGCACGGTGGAATCGTCGCGGGCCTGTGGGGCTACGAGGCCGGCCAGAGTGGCGTCGGCGACATCTTCGCCTGGTTCACCGAGCGGAACACCCCACCGGCCTACGTCGACGAGGCACGCGCCCGGGGCATCTCGGTGCACGACCTGCTCACCGAGAAGGCGGCGCTTCAACCGGTCGGCGGGCACGGGCTGGTCGCGCTCGACTGGCACAGCGGGAACCGCTCCCTCCTCGTCGACCACGAACTCTCCGGCCTCGTCGTCGGGCTGACCCTGGCGACCCGTCCCGAGGACGTCTACCGGGCGCTGCTGGAGGCGACCGCCTTCGGCGCCCGCGCCATCATCGACGCGCTGCGCGACGGGGGCGTGCCGGTGACCGAGCTGGTCGTCGCGGGGGGCCTGGTCAAGAACCGGTTCCTGATGCAGCTCTACAGCGACGTGACGAGGCTGCCGATCAGCATCGTGGCCTCCACCCACGCACCCGCGGTCGGCTCGGCGATCCACGCCGCGGTCGCCGCCGGCGCGTACCCGGACGTGCGGGACGCGGCGGCGGCCATGGGCCGGCGCGACGTCGCGGTCTACCAGCCCGACGAGAAGCGCGCCACCGCCTACGACGCGCTCTACGCGCAGTACCTGGCGCTGCACGACCACTTCGGTCGCGGCGGCAGCGACGTGATGCACGAGTTGCGCCGGATCCGGCGGGAGGCGGAGGCACGATGAGAACGTACGAGGCGGCGCTCACCGAGACGGTGCGATCGATCCGGGAGGTCGTCGCCGCGCTGCACGCGCAGCTGACCGCCTACCGCCTGGTGGCCTGGACGGCCGGCAACGTGTCCGGTCGGGTACCGGGTCACGATCTGATGGTCATCAAGCCGAGCGGCGTGGACTACGCCGACCTGACGGCGGACTCGATGGTCGTCTGCGACCTGGACGGCAACGTGGTCGAGGGTGGATACAGCCCGTCGAGCGACACCGCGGCCCACGCGTACGTCTACCGGCACCGGCCGGACGTCGGCGGGGTGGTCCACACCCACTCGACGTACGCCTCGGCGTGGGCGGCGCGCGGCGAGGCGATCCCGTGCGTGCTCACCGCGATGGCCGACGAGTTCGGCGGCGACATCCCGGTCGGGCCGTTCGCCATGATCGGCGACGACTCCATCGGGCGGGGCATCGTGGAGACGCTCGCCGGGCACCGGTCGCCGGCGGTGCTGATGCGCAACCACGGCGTGTTCACGATCGGGGCGACCCCCCGCGACGCGGTGAAGGCGGCGGTCATGTGCGAGGACGTCGCGCGGACCGTGCACATCGCACGGCAGCTCGGCACGCCGCTGACGATCGACGCGGTGGACGTGGACCGCCTCTACGCGCGCTACCAGAAGGTGTACGGCCAGCCTGGCCGGACCGATGGAACGGAGTGACATTCGTGCCGACAGTTGAAAAGCCCGGAGAGATCTGGTTCCTGACCGGAAGCCAGGCGCTGTACGGCGAGGAAGTGCTCGAACAGGTCGCGGCGCAATCCCGTGAGGTGTGCCAGACGCTCGCCGGTGCCCTGCGGGCCGGTCCTCGCCTCGTGTGGAAGCCGGTACTGACGACCGCCGACGCGATCCGCCGTACCTGCCTCGACGCCACCGCGGACGACGCGGTGGTCGGCGTCATCGCCTGGATGCACACGTTCTCGCCGGCCAAGGCCTGGATCGCCGGCCTGTCCGCGCTCGGCAAGCCGCTGCTGCACCTGCACACGCAGGCCAACCGGTCGCTGCCCTGGGCCGAGCTGGACATGGACTTCATGAACCTCAACCAGGCCGCGCACGGCGACCGCGAGTTCGGGTACGTGCAGTCGCGGCTGGGCGTGGCCCGCAAGACGGTCGCGGGGTTCGCCGGCGATCCGGTGGTGGGGGAGCGGGTCAGCGCCTGGGCCCGCGCGGCGAGCGGTTGGCGGGCGTCCCGGTCACTCCGGATGGCCCGCTTCGGCGACAACATGCGCGACGTCGCCGTGACGGAAGGCGACAAGGTCGGCGCCCAGGCGACCCTGGGCATCTCGGTCAACGCCTACGGTGTGAACGCGCTCGTCGCGGCCGTCGACGAGGTCGCGGACTCGGACGTGGACAAGGTTGTCGTCGAGTACGAGGAGCGCTACGCCGTGGCGCCCGAGCTGCGTCGCGGTGCCGAGCGGCACGAGTCCCTGCGCTACGGCGCCCGGATCGAACTCGGCCTCCGGCAGTTCCTGGAGGCGGGTGCCTTCGACGCCTTCACCACGAACTTCGAGGACCTGGGCGGTCTGCGGCAGCTCCCCGGCCTCGCCGTGCAGCGGCTGATGGCCGATGGATACGGGTTCGGTGGCGAGGGCGACTGGAAGACCGCGGCGCTCCTGCGCATCCTGAAGGTGGTGGCCGGGGACGAGCCGGGCGGCACCTCGTTCATGGAGGACTACACCTACCACTGGGGGCCGGGCGAGCCGAAGACCCTCGGCGCGCACATGCTCGAGGTCTGCCCGAGCATCGCCGGGGACCGGCCGAGCCTGGAGATCCACCCGCTGTCGATCGGTGATCGTGAGGACCCGGTTCGCCTGGTCTTCACCGCCGCGCCCGGCCCGGGTCTCGTGGTCGGTCTCGCCGATCTGGGCGGCCGGCTCCGGCTGACCGCCAACGAGATCGACCTGGTGGCGCCGGACGAGCCGCTGCCGCGGCTGCCCGTCGCCCGCGCGGTGTGGAAGCCCCGCCCCAACCTCGCCACGTCGGCCGAGTGCTGGCTGCTCGCGGGCGGGCCGCACCACACCGTGCTCAGCACCGCGGTCGGCCGGGAGGCGCTCGCCGACTTCGCCGACATGGCCGGTGTCGAGCTGCTCATGATCGACGCCGCGACCGACCCGCGGTCGTTCGCGGATCACCTCCGCTGGAACAGCACCTACTACCGGATGACGCAGCGGCTCTGATCCCGCGCCGGCCGTCGCCGAAATGTCGCCGGACGGCCGATCGGCCGGACGGACAACGCCCGAGGAAACTCCGGTGCCAACGAAGTCTTCCTCGACAGGGCGGCGCAACACCCAACTCACCGAAAAGAAGTTCCCAGCTTGGCCGGGACCGCGGTGCGGACCTCGGAACGATGAGCGTAGGAGATGACCATGAGACGAACCTCGCGCGGGCGACTTGGCCTGCGCTCGCTGGCAGGAGTCCTGGTGGCGGCGCTGGCCCTCGGCGCGGCGGCGTGCAGCAAGGCCGACTCGGACGACAAGGCGACGGTCCAGGCCGGGCCGGACGGCACCGACGACGGCAGTGAGCTGACCCTGTGGACCCGGGCGCCGCTCGAGAAGCAGGCGAAGCTTCTCGTCGAGGCGTACAACGCCAGCCACAAGAACCAGGTCAAGCTGACCGTCGTACCGAACGACGACTACGTGGCGAAGGTCGGTGCGGCGGCCGGTTCGGGCGGGCTGCCCGACCTCTTCGCCGCGGACATCGTCTACGTGCCGAACTGGGTGCAGCAGGGCCTGTTCAAGGACCTCAGCTCGAACATCAACGGCCTCGGCTTCAAGGACTCCATCAACAAGGGCCACCTGGCGGCCGGCACGCGCGAGGGCAAGGAGTACGTGCTGCCCTTCGTGCTGGACCTGTCGATGATGTTCTGGAACAAGCAGCTGTTCAAGGACGCCGGGCTGGACCCGGAGAAGGCCCCGGCGACGCTGGAGGAGTACGCCGCCGCCGCCAAGGCGGTCCAGGCACTGAAGAAGGACGGCGTCTACGGCACGGCGACCGGCCTGAACTGCGGCGGATGCCTGGTCTTCACCTGGTTCCCCACCATCTGGGCCAGCAACGGTGAGGTGCTCAGCGAGGACGGCGCCAAGTCCAAGCTCGCCGACGACACCGCCCAGAAGGTCTACAGCACCTGGCGGGACCTGTGGAAGTCCGGCGCCGTGCTCCCCTCCTCGAAGGACGAGGCGGGCCCCACCTGGACGGCCGGGTTCACCCAGGGCAAGGTCGGCCTGATGTTCTACCCGGCGACGCTGCTCTCCTCGACGCCGTTCGATGTCGGGGTGGCCGGCATCCCCGGCCCGGACGGCGGCGCCTCCACCTTCGTCGGCGGCGACGGCATCGGCGTCTCGAAGGACTCGAAGAAGGCCGCGCAGGCCTGGAACTTCCTGAACTGGATGATGTCCGAGGACGCCCAGGTCGAGGTGCTCGCGAAGAACAAGGACGTGGTGTCCCGGTCCGACCTGGCGAACAACAAGTACGCCTCCCAGGACCCGCGGCTGGTCACCATCAACGAGGTGGCCGGCAAGGGTGACACCCCGGTCGCGCTGAACTTCCAGCAGGCGTTCAACGCGCCGAACAGCCCGTGGCTGACGCTGGTGCGCGACCAGGTGCTGGGTGACGGCGGCAATCTCCAGAAGGACAACGACGAGATCTCCGCGGTGCTTGGGCAGTAGACGTACGCCGTGGGCGTGTGCCGGGCCGTCGGCCCGGCACACCCCGCGGTACGACACCGACCCGGGACGCAGCGACGAGCTGCCGCCGGCCGATGAACGAGAGGTTCCCATGAGAGTCAACGCACCCCCGACCGGTGCGGCGATTCGACGCGTCGCCCGTCGCAGCAACCGTCGAGCCTGGCTCGGCTGGCTCTACGCCACCCCGACCGCGGTCTTCGTGGCGGCGCTGTTCGCCGTTCCGCTGCTGCTCGTGATCCGGATGTCGGTGTCGAAATGGCCGCTTCTGACCGGCGACCAGGGAATCAACTTCCCCGACAACTTCGTGAAGGCGGTGAACCACCGGTTCTTCACCTCCTCGGTGGTGTTCACCGTCAAGTACACGGTGCTCGCGACCGTGTTGTTGCTGCTGCTCGGCTTGGGCCTGGCCATGCTCGTGCAGGAGTCGAGCCGGTGGAACAACCTGGTCCGCGCGTCGTTCCTGGTGCCCAGCGCGCTCGGGTTGGCCTCCGCGTCACTGCTGTTCTACGTGCTCTACTCGCCGTACGCCAGCCCGCTGGCACCCGTCATGGAGCGCTGGGGCTTCACCTTCCTCGGCTCGCCGAACGCGGCGCTCTTCTCCACGCTGTTCCTCATCGTCTGGCGCTACGCCGGCTTCTACATGGTGCTCATGCTCGTCGGCCTCCAGGGGATCTCGGCGGACGTGTACGAGGCGGCCCGGATGGACGGCGCCAGCCGTTGGCAGACCTTCTGGAAGGTCACCCTGCCGCTGCTGCGTCCGACGCTGGCGCTGACCACCGTGCTCTGCGTGACCGGCTCCCTGCTCGCCTTCGAGCAGTTCTACATCCTCACCAAGGGCGGCCCGGACAACAGCACGATCTCGGTGGTGCAGCTCATCTACTCGGTGGCGTTCCAGGGGCAGAACGACCTGGGCGTGGCGGCGGCCATCTCCATCATCGTGCTGGTGGCCCTGGTCATCATCAACGCGCTGCAGATGCGCGCCTTCCGGTCCGAGGAGAGCTGACGCGATGCCCACCGGTTCCCCGTCCACCTCCACCGCGACCGCCGAGCAGCCGTCGGCCTCTCCCGCGGCCACCGCCGCGCCGACCGCTCCGGCCGGCACCACCATCGCCGGCGTCGCCCTGCGGACCCCCTACTGGGTCCTGACCGGGGCGTTGGCGTTGATCTTCCTGTTCCCGCTCGTCTGGACGGCGGTCGCCTCGATCGCGCCGCAGGCCGGCACGAACCAGACGGACGGCTGGGGGTTCGGCAACTACCAGACGTTGACCAACTACCAGGCCGGCATCTGGCGCTACCTCGCGAACTCGGCGTTCGTGTCCGGGCTGACGGTCCTCCTGACCCTGCTGGTTTCCCTGCTCGGGGGTTACGCGTTCGCCCGGTTCCGCTTCCCCGGCAAGAACGTGCTGTTCCTGATCACCCTGGCCATCCTGATGGTCCCGTACGCGACGCTGCTCATCCCGCTGTACGTGCTGCTCAACCAGGTGGGGTTGCAGAACTCCCTGGTCGGCGTGGCTCTCGTGCTCACGGTGTTCCAGCTGCCGTTCTCCACCTTCCTGATGCGTATCTCCTTCGAGGCGGTGCCGCGGGAGCTCGACGAGGCCGCGATGGTCGACGGATGCTCGTCCTTCGGCGCGCTCTGGCGGGTGCTCGTGCCCGCGGTGAAGCCGGGCATGATCACCGTCGGGCTCTTCGCGTTCCTCGCCGCGTGGAACGACTTCATGGCGCCGCTGATCCTCATCAACGACTCCGAGCGGATGACCCTGCCCCTTGCCGTGTCCAACCTCCGCGGCCAGGTCCAGGGCGTCGTCGACTACGGCGCGACCGAGGCGGGTGTGGTGGTCCTCGCGCTCCCGTGCATGGTCCTGTTCCTGCTGCTCCAACGACACTACGTGCGCGGCTTCATGTCCGGCGCCCTGAAAGGATGACCATGATCGGCACCGCACCCACGGCCGTACCTGTCCTGGCGGCGCGTGGCCGGCTCCGGCCGCTCGGGCTCGGGGAGGTCCGGATCACGGGCGGATTCTGGGCCGAGCGTCAATCGGTCAACGCCGCGGCGACCCTCGGGCACATCCAGCACTGGCTCGAGCGCGAGGGCTGGATCCGCAACTTCGACCTCGCCGCCGGGCAGGGCGACCTCCCCGGTGAGCGCCGTGGACGCGAATTCTCCGACTCCGAGGTCTACAAGTTCCTCGAGGCGATGGCGTGGGAGATCGGCCGGACGGACGACGCGGGCCTGGAGTCGCGGTTCCGGGCCGTCGTCCGGCGGGTGGCCGACGCGCAGGAGCCCGACGGTTACCTCAACACCAAGTTCGGTCGACCGGGCCAGGAGCCCCGCTGGTCCGACCTCGAGTGGGGGCACGAGCTCTACTGCATCGGCCACCTCCTGCAGGCGGCGGTCGCCCGCGCCCGGACCCGCCCGGACGCCGACGACGGCCTGCTCGCCGTCGCCCGCCGGGCCGCCGACAACGTCTGCGCGACGTTCGGACCGGACGGCATCGACGGCGTCTGCGGGCATCCGGAGATCGAGACCGCGCTCGCGGAGTTCGCCCGGGTCACCGGCGACGATCGCTACCTCGCCCAGGCGGCGCTCTTCGTCGACCGCCGGGGTCATGGCCGGCTGCGCGACGTGGAGTGGGGCCGGGAGTACTTCCAGGACGACATCCCGGTACGCGAGGCGACGGTGCTGCGTGGGCACGCGGTACGGGCGAACTACCTCTCCGCCGGCGCCGTCGACATCGCGGTCGACACGGACGACGCCGGACTGTTGGCGGCGGTGCGTCGGCAGTGGCGGAACACGGTGGCGCGGCGCACGTACGTCACCGGCGGGCAGGGCTCCCGCCACCAGGACGAGGCGTTCGGCGACGACTGGGTGCTGCCTCCCGACCGCGCCTACTCCGAGACCTGCGCCGGCATCGGCTCGGTGATGCTCGCGTGGCGGCTGCTGCTCGCCCACGGCGACCCGGGGTACGCCGACCTCATCGAGCGGACGCTGTTCAACGTGGTGTCGACCTCGCCGTCGGCCGACGGGCGCAGCTTCTTCTACACCAACACGCTGCACCGCCGGGAACTCGGCACCGTCCCCGACGCCGACCGGGCCAGCCTCCGTGCCGCGGCCTCGCTGCGGGCGCCGTGGTTCGAGGTGTCGTGCTGCCCGACCAACGTGGCAAGGACGATGGCCAGCCTGGCGGCGTACGTCGCCACGGCCGACGACGACGGCCTCCAACTCCACCAGTACCTGACCGGCACCGTCGAGCACCGCCTCGCCGACGGACGTGACCTGTGCGTCACCGTCGCGACCGACTACCCGCACGACGGGCACGTCCGGGTACGGGTCGACAGCGACGACGACCGGCCCTGGTCGCTGTCGTTGCGGGTGCCCGGCTGGGCGGTCGAGGGCGCGACGCTCACCGTCGACGGGACCACCCGGCCGGTCGGCCCGGGCGTCGTCACCGAGCGGCGGACCTGGCGGCGCGGCGACGAGGTCGTCCTGTTCCTGCCGATGGCGCCCCGGTTCACGTACCCGGATGCCCGTATCGACGCGGTCCGGGGTTGTGTCGCGGTGGAACGCGGCCCGCTGGTGCTGGCCCTGGAGTCGGTGGACGTCCCGGACGTCGAGACCGTCGACGAGCTTCGCGTCGACACCGGTCAGCCGCCGCGCCTGGTCGACGGCCGGGTCCTCGTGCGCTGCCGGCGCGTACGCCCGCAGGACCACGACTGGCCCTACCGGACCGGCGGGGCCGAGTCGGCACCCGGGGCGGGGGAGGAGCTCGACGAGGTGGCCATGGTGGAGTACCACGCCTGGGCCAACCGGGGTCCGTCGACGATGCGGGTCTGGCTCCCCACGACCTGACGGCCATCGGACGACCCGAGGGGGACTCACCTGCCGGGTGAGGCCAGCGGACCGCGACGGACGGGACCCGTCGTGGCCCGTCCCCCTCGGGCCCGGCGTTCCCGGCCGGCCCGTGCCGCCGTCACCGGGTGCCGGGCGTACGGCCCGACGGTCCGAAGTGAACGCTAACGCCGGTGGGCCGTACGTGGCCGCGCCGACGAGGCGGAAACCGGCGGCTGGGCCGACGGGGTCGGCTTGACATACCCGTTCCTGCTCGTCCGTTCAGCCGATTCGGAGCGACAAGTCGGATCGAGGGGTTGACCTGCCTGATGTTAACGCTCACACTCATCACTCAGGTGACCCCGCTCACTGGATCGCAGTTCGCCGGGCGGCCCCGACGGGCCGGCCGTACGACCGTCACGGTTCACACGGAGGAAGATCGGTGCTGAGGAGCATCTTGACCGCAGCCGTGAGTGCGGTCGCGCATCCGTCTCCCCCTCCCACCGCTCCCGTGCCGGCGTAGCAGGCCGTGGACGCGTCATGCCCGCCGGCAACCGCACGCAGTTCCCACCGAAATCACCACCACCACAAGGTGCGCGTCTGGTGACGCCCCCGTACGACCAGCCGCACCGATATCAAGGAGGTAGCACGTCATGAGTAGACGCGTGAGGAGGACACCCCTCTGGGCCGCCCTGGCCGCGCTGGTCGCGGGAGGAGTGGTCGGCCTGCCGTCCGCCGCCCACGCCGCCGGTCCGGTCCTGCCCGGCAACGAGGGCGACGTAGGGGTCTACACCAACGGGCAGAACCACGTCATGGAGATCGGGGACCCGGTCTACAACAACGTCGCCGAGGTCGCCGCGCAGCTCGAACCCGGGGTGCCGTTCACCGCCTCGAACATGCACCAGTCGATCTTCGACAAGGACCTCGCCGCCGGCGGCACGGACTACTACCTCGACCGCGTGCTGGGCGTCCGCGGCACGCTCGGGTCGGCGGTGCTGATGACCCGGGGCCGCTCCCTCTACATGCGGGGCGCGAGCACCAGCAACTTCACCACCATGGGCTTCGCCGGCAGCACGTACGTCGGTGGCCCCAACAACCTCGGCAACCTGTACACCGTAACGGTGCCCGGGCAGACCGTCACCGAGGTCAGCGCGAACCGGTTCAACGCGCCGAGCCACGCCAAGGGCCGCTACACGATCGGCGCCACCGGAGTCACCGCCGACCTGACGAAGTTCATCACCTACGACAACGTCGCCGTCACCGCGATCGACTTCAGCAACCCCGGTGGCTCGCCGGCGACGTTCACCGTCCGCGCCGCCTCGCCGCTGGCCACCCAGGCCGGCAAGGGCACGGCCTCGCTCACCGGCACCCGCACCATCACCAGCGGCGCCAACAACGGCCTCGTCGACACCCCGTGGAACACCGTCACGATCGACCTCACCGGTGCCGGCTTCACCCGTAGCGGCACCAACCTCGACCGGGAGATCACCGTGCCCGCCGGCGGTACGGTGTCGCTGTCGGTGGTCGGCGCCGTCTCCTCGGCCACGCTGCCCAAGACGGTCGAGGGCTACCAGGAGTACGCCGCGATGCCGCCGGCCCAGGCCGTGCGCACCGGCATCACCGAGTTCAACCGCCGCTGGGCCCAGGACGTCCCCTACATCAACGTCCCGGACCCCGCGCTGGAGAAGGCCATCGTCTACCGCTGGTGGGGCGAGCGCTACAACAGCCTCGACGCCAACGCGCCCGGGTACGCCTACCAGTACCCCACCACGGTCGAGGGGTCGAACCTCTACCAGAACGCCATCGCGCTGACCCAGCCGATGCACCTGCAGGACACCAAGTGGCTGCGTACGCCCTACCTGCCGTACGGCCAGATCCTCAACATCGGCGAGCTGTCCGGCTCCTCCGCGTTCCTCGACAGCCCCGGCCACACCAGCTGGAACAACCACTACTCGCAGTACATCGGCACCGCCGGGCTCGAGGCGTACAACGTGCACGGTGGTGGCAAGGAGGTCGCCGACAAGTTCGCCCACTACTTCGAGGGTGACGGCATCGGCCAGCTCGAGCACTACGACGGCAACAAGAACAAGCTCATCGCGTACGACACCAACTACATGCCGGGCAACGACGCCGACGCCATCTCCTTCGGCTTCCCGAAGTCCAACGCCAGCGCCCCCGGCGCGCGCACCATCGAGCGCCCCGAGTCGGCGTACGTGTGGGGTGCGCTCGACGCAGCCCGGCAGCTCTACCAGATCGCCGGCGCCGACCAGGCCAAGGTCGACCAGATGGCGACCGCCGCCGACGGCACCCGCGACGCGATCCTCAGCCAGCTGTGGAGCCAGGACATGCGGATGTTCCTGGCCGGCACGTCGTACGGAGCCACCAGCGCGGCCAGCTCCAACGGCAAGGCCAACCCGCTGCCCGTGTCGGCCCGCAACCTGATCCCGGCGAAGGAGTCGAACCTCTACGACGTCTACGCCGAGAACCTCATCCCGTTCGACCAGTGGCAGAAGTACGTCGACGGGTACCGCTTCCTGACCTACGGCGACAACTTCCCGATCTTCCCGTTCTACACCGCCAACCAGTACGACCGGGCCGCCTACGGGATCGGCGGTTCCAACAACTTCTCCAACATCAACTTCACCGTGCAGTACCGCGGCGTCCGCTCGGCGCTGCGCCACTACGACCCGCAGCAGAAGTACATCACTCCGGAGTACGCCAAGCGGCTGCTGGACTGGATGGCCTGGAGCATCTACCCGGGCGCGGACGTGCGGGTCCCGAACCAGGCGGAGTACTACTCCAACTGGAACGCGACCGCGAAGACCTACAACCGCAACAACCCGAACCACGTGATGCTCGGCAACATGAACTACATCTTCGTCGAGGACATGGCGGGCCTCCAGCCGCGCTCCGACGACAAGATCGAGCTGTGGCCGGTCAAGTTCGGCTACGACCACTTCATGGCCAACAACCTGCGCTACCACGGGCACGACATCACGATCGTCTGGGACCCCGACGGCAGCAACTACGGTCTGGGCGCCGGCTACAGCCTGTTCGTGGACGGCGCGAAGAAGGTCAGCACCGACAAGCTCGGCAAGCTCACCTACGACCCGAACACCAACAAGGTCCAGGCCGAGGACGGCGTGACCGTCACCTTCACCGCGACGACCGGGAGCAACTTCCCGAGCGCGGTGAACACCACGATCACGGACGACCGCGTCGTCGACTACCTCAAGACGGCCGGCATCGACCTCGCCCAGAACGCGCCGAACCTGGCGAAGGGCGCCGCCCTCAGCTCGTCGTACACCCAGCAGGGCGCGCGGCCGACGCCGTGGCGGCAGTTCCACACGCCCGGCTGGAGCACCACCTCGATGAACTACACCCCCGGTGCGACCAAGGAGCCCGAGCGGCCGGTGTCGCTGGCCGCCGTGACCGACGGCGTCACCGCCAACGAGCCCTTCTGGGGCAACTACGGCACCACCGAGAAGAACGGCTACGTCGAACTCGACCTGGGGTCGGCCAAGTCCTTCGACAACGTGAAGGTGACCTTTGTCAGTGACCGCCAGGCCGGCGGCTACCACGAGCCGTCGCGCTGGTGGGTCCAGGTGCCCAACGGCAGCGGTGGCTGGAAGGAGGTGCCGGACCAGTTCAAGAACCCGACGGTGCCGGCGGCCAAGTTCAACGAGGCGCTCTTCAAGACGGTGAACTCGAACAAGGTGCGCATCGCGTTCACGAACAGCCCGACCTACTACACCGCGATCGCCGAGATCCAGGTGTTCAACTCGGGTCGTGACGTGCCGGCCGTCTCCAACCAGGCGCCGGTCGTCACCGCCACCCGGGACGGCTCGGCGGACGGCAACCTGTCCACCAGGCTGGTCGCGACAGCGTCCGACGACGGCATCCCCTACGACAACGAGCTGACCTTCGGCTGGGAGACCGTCTCGGCGCCGCAGGGCGCGGGCGTCATCTTCGCCGACCCGAAGGCGCTGGCCACCCGGGTGACCGGCACGCTCCCCGGTGACTACGTGTTCCGCTTCGTCGCCGACGACGGCGACAAGCGGTCCTCCGCGACCGTGGCGGTGACCCTCACCAAGCGGGCGATCAGTGCGGAGTTCGGCTCCTCGGCGACGGTCACCACCAGTGGCACCGCGTCGTGGGAGAACCACCAGCGGGTCAACGAGGCCAGCAACCCGAGCAGCTCGAACCCGGGCACCGGAAACGGCTGGGGCAACTGGGGCCAGCCGCAGAACGGCACCAGCGTCGCGACGGCGGCCTGGATCCAGTACGCCTGGACCTCGCCGGTACGGCTGTCGTCGACCGACATCTACTGGTACGACGACAACGGCGGCACCCGCCGGCCCAACGCCACGACGTACGCCATCGAGAGCTCCGCGGACGGCACCACCTGGACGCCGGTCACCCTGACCAAGGGCTCGACGTACGCCAACGGTCTGGCCATCAACGCCTACAACCACTTCGACTTCGAACCGATCACGGCGAGCCGGCTGCGGATCCGCATCTGGGGCGTCCAGGGCAGCGGCGCGGGCACCGGTGTGCTGCGGTGGCGTGCCAACGGTGAGACGGTCGACTCGGTGCGTTCGCCGGTGCTGATCCGGACCGGCGTGGGCGACGTGCCCACCCTGCCGAGCGAGCTGGACGGGATCTACGCCAGCGGGGCCCGCGGCAAGATCGGGTTCAAGTGGCAGGCGATCACGCCCGACATGGTGGCGGAGACCAACGTCGACCCGTTCGTGGTCTACGGCACGAACGACGCGTACGGCCTGATCGCCGAGGCCCGCGTCTACGTGCGGCCCGAGATGTCCCAGGGCGGCATCTCGATCCAGGGCGCCGAGACGTTCGAGCAGACCGTGGCCCTGGGCGAGCAGCCCTACCTGCCCAACAAGGTGGAGGTCTCCTACAACGACGGCTCGCGGGACAACCAGGCCATCGGCGTCAACTGGCGCTTCGACGGGAGCATCGTCAACACCCCGGGTCGCCACGTCATCATCGGTGACCTGATCCTGCCCGACTACGTCAGCCAGGCCGGCGCCACGCAGACCACGCTGACCCTCACCGTCGGCACCGACACGGTGGCCCCGACGACGACCCTGACCTGGTCGCCGGCGGAGCCGAACGGCAACAACGGGTGGTACACCACCGCCCCGGCCTTCGCGCTCCAGGCGAAGGACGCGTTCGCCGTGGCCAGCACCCAGTACCGGGTCGACGGCGGTCCGTGGACGACGTACCCGGGCACGCCGGTCACCGTCGACAAGGACGGCACCGTCCGGGTGGAGTTCCGTTCGACCGACACCAGCGGCAACGTCGAGGAGCCGAAGGCGGCCACGGTCAAGGTCGACACGGTCGCGCCGACGGCGGAGTTCGCCACCACCATCGGTGCGGTGTACTTCGGCGCGGTTCCGCCCGCCCCGGCGTGCACCGCGAGCGACGACCTCTCCGGTCCGGCGGGCTGCGTGGTCAGCGGCTACAGCACCGAGGTCGGCACGCACATCCTCCTCGCCACGGCCACCGACGCCGCGGGCAACGTGGGGACAGCCGTGCAGTCGTACACCGTGCTGCCGTGGACGCTGAAGGGCTTCTACAGCCCGGTCGGCATGGACGGGGTGGTGAACACGGTCAAGGCCGGCAGCACCGTGCCGATGAAGTTCCAGGTCTTCTCGGGTGGCACCGAGCTGACCAACCCGGCACTGGTCACGATGAACGCCACGCAGGTCAAGTGCGACACCGGCGCACGGACGGAGGAGATCGAGATGGTCGGCAGCGGCGCCACGTCGCTGCGGTACGACCTGAACGGTCGCCAGTTCGTCTACAACTGGAAGACGCCCAGCACGCCGGGCGCCTGCTACGCGGTGACGGCCACGACCTCCGACGGGTCGAGCCGTACCGCGTTGTTCAAGCTCCGGTGACGGTGGGCTGACGCACGCGGAGGGGCTGCTTCGGCAGCCCCTCCGCCGCGTTTCCGCCGCAGGTCTCCCGGCCCAGGCTGCCCCGAAGGGTCAGCCGGCGGCCAGGCGTAGCCCGAGGGCGACGAAGGCGACTGCGCAGATCCGGTTGATCCGCCGCGACCACCGGCCGTCGGCCAACCGTGCGGCCAGCCGCCCGGCGCCGGCGCCGAGGGCGACGTCGACGGTGAGCTGGACCGCGACGAACAGCCCGCCGAGCAGCACCAGTTGCGCGGTGACGTCGCCTGCCGCCGGGTCGACGAACTGCGGCAGGAACGCCACGCTGAACAGGATCATCTTCGGGTTGAGCAGGTTGGTCACCAGCCCCCGCAGGAACGCCCGACCGGCCCGGCCGTCCTGACCCGCCGCGACGGCGTCGGGCCCACCGGCACCGCGCAGCGCCCGGATGCCCAGGACGATCAGGTACGCCGCGCCGGCCCACCGGATCACGGTGAACAGCACCGGCGACGCGGAGATCACCGCCGCGAGGCCGCACACGACCGCCGCGACGTGCACCGCCTCGCCGGCGGCGACCCCGAGCGCGGCCACGGCCCCGGCCCGGGTGCCGTAGCGGACGGCGTTGGCGAGGACGAACATCATGTCCGGGCCGGGGGTGACCATCAGGAGCACGATCGCGGCGAGGTAGCCGGCGAGCGTCGGCACGGAGAGTCCGAGCACCGGTCAGCCCTCCTCGACGCCGTCGAGCAGCGCGCGCCGCAGGGCCAGCCGGTGCTCCCGGCGGATCTCCGCCTCCCGGTAGCGGCGCCGGTCGCCGTCGGTCTCGGCGAGCAGCGGCGGCACCGGCCGTGGCTGACCCGCGTCGTCGACGGCCACCATCACCAGGTGGGCGGTCGCCACGTCGGTGGGCGGCACGGCCCGGTCCCACCGGTCGGCGGTCACCTTGACCGCCACCTCCATCGAGCTGCGGCCGGCCCAGGTGATCCGGGCGTCCACGTGGACCACGTCGCCGACCCGGACCGCCCGGAGGAAGGCGGTCTCGTCGATGGCCGCGGTGACGGCTGGCCCGTCGGAGTGGCGGGCGGCGACGACGCCGGCGACGGAGTCGATGAGGTTGAGGATCCGGCCGCCGTGCACCGTGCCCATCAGGTTGGTGTGGTGCTGGTCCATGATCTGCGACAAGGTCAGGTGCGACGCCGATGGTGGCCGACCGGCGATCGTCGTGGGGTGAGGCACTGTGGTTCGTCCGTTCTTCGAAACGGTGGCGGCTCAGAAGTCGTCGTCGAAGGCGACGGTGCCGGTCACCCCGACCTGGTACGCCGACACCCGGCGTTCGAAGAAGTTGGACAACTCCTGCACGTCCTGCAACTCCATGAAGGCGAAGGGGTTGGTCGACCCGTAGTGCGGAGCGACGCCGAACTGCGCCAGCCGCCGGTCGGCGACGTGCTGGAGGTACTCGCGCATGTCGGCCAGGGCCAGCCCGGGTACGCCCTGGCCGAGCAGGTCCTCGGCGAACTGCACCTCGCACTCGACCGCTTCGGTGAGCATCTGCCGGACCTGGTCGGCGAGGTCGTCGTCGAACAGGTCCGGCTCCTCCCGGCGTACGGTGTCGACGACGTCGAAGGCGAACGCCATGTGCATCGACTCGTCGCGGAACACCCAGTTGGTGCCGGAGGCGAGGCCGTGCAGCAGGCCGCGGGAGCGCAGGAAGTAGACGTACGCGAAGGCGCCGTAGAAGAACAGCCCCTCGATGCAGGCGGCGAAGCAGATCAGGTTGAGCAGGAACGCCCGCCGGTCCTGCCTGGTCCGCAGCTCGCGTAGCTCGTGGATGGAGTCGACCCAGCGGAAGCAGAACTCGGCCTTGCGGCGGATCGACGGGATGTTCTCGACGGCGGCGAACGCCGCGGCGCGCTCGGCCTCGTCCGGCACGTACGTGTCCAGCAGGTTGAGGTAGAACTGGACGTGCACCGCCTCCTCGAACAGCTGACGGGACAGGTAGAGCCGGCCCTCGGGGCTGTTGACGTGCTGGTAGAGGTTGAGCACCAGGTTGTTGGCGACGATGGTGTCGCCGGTGGCGAAGAACGCGACGAGCCGGCTGACCAGGTGCCGCTCGGCGGGGGAGAGCCGGTCGAGGTCGGCCAGGTCGGCGTGCAGATCGACCTCCTCCACCGTCCAGGTGTTGCGGATGGCGTCGCGGTAGCGGTCGAAGAAGTGCGGGTAGCGCATCGGGCGGAGGGTGAGGTCCATCCCGGGGTCGAGCAGCATGGTTGTGATCTCCGTAATGGTGTCGGTCGGGATGGTCACTGGCAGGCTTCGCACGCCTCGGGGTTCTCCAGCGAGCAGGCCAGCGCCTCCTCGTCGGTCGCGGCCGGGGCGACGGCGGTCACCCGGGCCGGGACGGTGGCCTGCTGGATCCGGGTCGCCGGTCGGGAGCGCAGGTAGTAGGTGCTCTTCAGCCCGGCCTTCCAGGCGTACAGGTACATCGAGGAGAGCTTGCCGATGGTGGGTGCGGCCAGGAACAGGTTCAGCGACTGGGACTGGTCGATGAAGGGCGCGCGGGCGGTGGCCAGGTCGATCAGCGCCCGCTGCGGCAGCTCCCACGCGGTACGGAACAGCTCGCGCACCTCCGCCGGCAGCTCCGTGACCTCCTGGACGGAACCTTCGGCCTGCTTGATCGCGGCGCGGATCGGCTCCGTCCACAGCCCGCGCGCCTTGAGTTCGGCGACGAGGGCGGTGTTGACCTGGAGGAACTCCCCGGAGAGCGTCTCGCGCTTGAACAGGTTGGACACCTGCGGCTCGCTGCACTCGTAACAGCCGGCGATGGAGGCGATGGTCGCCGTCGGGGCGATCGCCACCAGCAGCGAGTTGCGCAGTCCGTACGCGGCGACCCGCTCCCGCAGCGCGGCCCACCGCTGCGGCTGCGCGCCGGCGACGCCCCACAGGTCCGGCTGCAACTGGCCACGGGCGGCTCGCGTCTCGGCGAAGGCCGGGTGCGGGCCGAACCGCTCGGCCAGGTCGGCGGAGGTCTCCAGCGCGGTCAGGTACAGCTCCTCGCTGATCCGGGTGGACAGTTCCCGCGCGGCCGGGGAGTCGAACGGCAGCCGCAACGCGAAGAACACGTCCTGCAGGCCCATCAGCCCGAGCCCGACCGGCCGCCAGCGGGGGTTGCTCGCCGCCGCCTGCGGGGTCGGGTAGTAGTTGATGTCGATCACCCGGTCCAGGAAGGTCACCGCGGTGCGTACGGTCGCCCGCAACCGTTCCCAGTCGATGCCGCCGTCGGCCAGGTGCGCCGCGAGGTTCACCGAGCCCAGGTTGCACACCGCCGTCTCGGTGTCGCTGGACACCTCGATGATCTCGGTGCACAGGTTCGACAGGTGCACCACGTTGCCCGGCTCGGCGGTCTGGTTGCACAACCGGTTGGCCGCGTCCTTGAACGTCATCCACCCGTTGCCGGTCTGCGCGAGGGTCCGCATCATCCGCCCGTACAGCTCCCGGGCCGACACCTGCCGCACCCAGCGGCCCTCGGCCTCCGCCGCCCGGTACGCGGCGTCGAACTCCTCCCCCCACAGGTCCGGCAGCTCGGGCACCTCGTCCGGGTCGAACAGCGACCACACCCCGTCCGCCTCCACCCGACGCATGAACTCGTCCGGTACCCAGTTGGCCAGGTTCAGGTTGTGGGCGCGCCGGGCGTCCTCGCCGGTGTTGTCGCGCAGCTGGAGGAACTCCTCGATGTCCGGGTGCCACGGTTCCAGGTAGACACAGGCCGCGCCCTTGCGCCGGCCGCCCTGGTTCACCGCCGCGACGCTCGCGTCGAGCGTCCGCAGCCACGGCACGATGCCGTTGGACTGCCCGTTGGTGCCGCGGATCAGCGCGCCCCGGGAGCGGACCCGGGAGAAGGCGATGCCGATGCCGCCGGCGAACTTGGACAGGTTGGCCACCTGTGCGTAGCGCTGGTAGATGGAGTTCAGCTCGTCGCGTGGGGAGTCGACCAGATAGCAGGACGACATCTGGGTGTGCCGGGTGCCGGAGTTGAACAGCGTCGGTGAACTGGGCAGGTACGCCAGGCTGGACATCAGCCGGTAGAAGTCGATCGCCTCGCCCGGGGTGCGCGACAGCCCGCAGGCCACCCGCAGCAGCCAGTACTGCGGCGTCTCCAGCACCAGCCGGCTGGTCGGATGCCGCAGCAGGTACCGGTCGTAGACGGTGCGCAGCCCGAAATACTCGAAGCGCAGATCCCCCGCCGGGTCGACCGCGTCGTCGAGCTTGCGGGCGTGGGCCGCGACGAAGGCGGCGGTCTCGTCACCGATCAGCCCTTCGGCGTGCCCGCGCCGGATCGCCTGGCTGAACGACGCGATGCCCTGGCCGCGTACCTCCTTGTCGACGTATCCGGCCAGCAGGCGGGCGGCCAGGCGCGAGTACTGCGGTTCCTCGCCGATCAGCTCGGCAGCGGTCTGGATGGACAGCCGGTCCAGCTCGTCGGTGCTCGCACCGTCGTACAGGCCGCTGATGGTGCGGGTCGCCACCCGCAGCGGGTCGACGTCGGTGAGGCCGTCGGTCCACCGCTCGACCGCACGGACGATCTTGTTGACGTCGACCGGCTCGCTGTCGCCGTTGCGCTTGCGTACGCGCATCTGCGGACGGCGCTGCTCGGGCGGGGCAGCATCGCCCGGCATCGCGCCGACGACCGGGTGTACCTCGGTGACTGTCACAACTCACTCCTCGCGAGCTCGGGACCCGATGGGCCTCGGCGCGTGGGAGCGGACACCGGCGGACACACGCCGGCGCGACGGTGTCCAGTGGCGTCGGCCGTCCCGCGCGGCCTCGGACCGTCGTACGCCCGTGGCGGGCGTACGACGCGCTGGCAGGTCTTCGGACTCGCGGGCGCGACCGGCCGGAACCGGTCTCCTACTGGCCGTCGCTTCCCAGACCACAGGGGGTCCAGTGCTGATGACGGCGGTCGTTCCCACTCACCGCTGCGGGGCAGTCCCGGATTCCCACCGGGTTCCCTCTTGCCTCGGCCGCCCCGGAGGGGTGGCCGAACCAGCTGCGTCAGACACCATATATGGCTGTGCCGCCACCCGAGCAACACCAGATGTCGCGTCGGTGTGTCGGCTTCGTCTCACCATCACCCGGGGTGAACGCCGGTTCACGGCCACGCGCGCACCCCGCCGGAGTGGCCCCGCGACCGACGGGTCGCGGGGCCACTGCCGGGCGTCACCAGGTGGTGGGCTTGCCCTTCTGGTACAACCACACGTCGAAGAAGTTGCCGAGGTTCTGCCCGGACTCCTTCTCGGCCAGCGCGATGAAGTCGGCCGTTGAGGCGTGGCTGTAGCGGTGGCTCGCCGCCCACTCGCGCAGGATGCGGAAGAAGGTCTCGTCGCCGACCTTGCCGCGCAGCGCGTGCAGGGTCATCGCACCCCGGTTGTACGGGATGTTGCTGAACATGTCCACGGGACCCGGGTCGGCGAGCACCGTCTGCCAGAACGACGACGACGCGGCCCGCCCGTAGTTGCTGCTGCTGTTGAAGGTCGAGTTGACCGACGTGCCGCCGTTGTACTCGGTGTACATCCACTGGGCGTAGGTGGCGAAGCCCTCGTTGAGCCAGATGTCCGACCAGCGCTCCGGCGAGACGCTGTCGCCGTACCACTGGTGGGCCAGCTCGTGGGCCATCGTGCTGACGCTCGCCGCGCTGGAGAAGATCGGCTTGGTCTGGGTCTCCAGGGCGTAGCCCACGTTCGGGGCCCGGTCGATGATCGCTCCGGTCGAGGCGAACGGGTACGGGCCGAACTTCGAGGAGAAGAAGTCGATCATCTTCGGGATCTGGGAGACGGCGCTGGCCGATCCGGCGACCTGCCGGGGGTCGACCGCGACGTACACCGGGATCCCGCTCGCCGTGGTCGACTCGGTGACCACGAAGTTGCCGATGGTGATCGTCGCCAGGTAGCTGGCCATCGGCTCGGTCGAGTCCCAGACGAAGGTGGTCCAGCCGTCGCTGGTCTCCTGGGAGAGGAGCTGGCCGTTGCCGACGGCGGTGAGCCCCTCCGGCACCTTCGCGGTGAACCGGAAGGTGGCCTTGTCGGTCGGGTGGTCGTTGGTGGGCAGCCAGGCCGGCGTGCCCTGCGGCTCACCGGCGACGAAGGCGCCATCGTCGGTCGGCACCCAGCCCTCGATCGACCCGTCCGGGTCGGTGATCACGGCCGGTACGCCGGCGTACTTCACCACCACGGTGAACGTCTGCCCGGCCTTGAGCTTCGGACGCGGGGTGACGATCAGCTCCTGACCGTCGCGGGTGAAGGCGTGCGCGTGCCCGTTGACCGTAAGCGAGGAGATCTCCGGGCCACGGAAGTCGAGGTTGAACTGGTCGAGATCCTGCGTGGCGATCGCGGTGATCGTGGCGGTGGCGTCCATGAACCGGGTCGCCGGGTCGTACGAGAAGTTGAGGTCGTAGTGCTGGACGTCGTACCCGCCGTTGCCCTCGTCCGGGAAGTACGGGTCACCGACGCTCGCCGCGCCGGCCGAGTAGCGGGGCGCGCCCGGGTTGCCCGGTGCCGCGCCGGCCGCTTCCGGTGCCACCGCCGACCCGGCGGCCACCAGGGCGACCGTGGCCATTGTGGCAGCGCGCAGGCGTGAATATGTCATGGGGATCCTCTCCGTGGAATCCTGCCGTCACATGAGTACGCCTATCCATCCGCACCGGACGTGAGTTCGTCAAGCATCTGCGGGCCGCACTCGCCTCCGCCGGTTCGCCCGGGTGGCTCCGCCGATCGGTCAGCCCGTCGGCGGCCATCGATGTCACCTCGCCGGCCCGCGGGTGCGGGCACTGCCGCTCCGGGTCGCCGCGGAACACGAGGGCGCGGTGGACGGGATCGCCGTCCCGTCCACCGTCGCCGTTCGCCGTGCCGCTGTCGGCGGTGACGGCCCACGTTCGCGTCCCTCCGGCCCGCCGGTGAGCCGGCGCGACGGCGGCCCGGATGCCGACCGTCGCGCCGGCGTCAGTTGTGGGCGTGCGCGTCGAAGCCCTCCGGCGCGCGGTCCAGGAAGGCGGTGACCGAGCTGATCCGGCCGTCCGGTTCGAACACCAGCACGTCGGTCCCGGCGGCGAAGGGCTGCCCCCCGTCGACCTCGATCTCCCAGCTCAGCCGGGCCCGGTCGTGGTGGATCTGCGGCTCCCCGCGACGGTGGAACACCGCGGTCGGCATGTGCTGGGTGAACTGGTCGTGGAATCCGATCAACGCCTGCCGACCCGTGAAGACGCCGATCACCGCGTGGTACCGGATGTCGTCGGTGAAGGTCTCCGAGGCGAGTTCCTGCTGCTCGTCAGGCTTCTCGGCGTTCCAGAAGCGTACGTACCGGTCGATGGTCTCCGCGTAACTGGCGCTGGACGTCATGGCTGTTCCTCTCCCTGCCGATGTTCTGGTTCGCGGCTGCTGCCACATCCGCAACCGTGCGGTCCGGAGCCGGCGGGTGTCGATTACCTGTGAGGTCATTGCCAGGCCGCGGCCGACAGGTGAGGCTGGTGCCATGACCAGGACCGAGCCGGTGGGGGTGCTGATCCGGCGCTGGCGCGAGCGGCGGGGCCGCTCGCAGCTCGACGTGTCGGTGTGCGCGGAACTTTCCGCCCGACATCTGAGCTTCGTCGAGACCGGGCGCGCCAACCCGAGCCGCGGCATGATCGAACGACTGTGCGACGAACTCGACGTGCCGCTGCGCGAGCGCAACGAGCTCTACCTGGCCGCCGGCTTCGCCCCGGTGCACGCCGAGCGCGCGTTCACCGACCTCGGTGCGGCGCGCGCGGCCGTGGAGGCCGTCCTGACCGGACACGAGCCCAACCCGGCGCTCGCCGTCAACGTACGCTGGGAGCTGCTGGCCGCGAACCGTGCCATGGCGGCGTTCCTGCACGACGTCCCGCTGGAGCTGCGTACGCCCCCGGTCAACGTGCTGCGGGTGACCCTGCACCCGGACGGCCTGTCCCGGCGGATCGGGAATCTGGCGCAGTGGCGGGCGCACCTGCTGCGCCGGGTGCGCCGGCAACTCGCCCGCACCGCGGCGGAGGGCCTGGCGGAGCTGCTGACGGAGCTGGAGAGCTACCCGGTGCCGGGGCCGAACGCCACGGGCGCCGGTCGGGCGCCGACCGACGATCTCGTGGTCCCCCTGCGGCTCTCCACCGAGTACGGCGAGCTGGCTCTGCTCTACACGACGACGATGTTCGGTTCGCCTCGGGACGTGACGCTCGACGAGATCTCCGTCGAGACGTTCTTTCCGGCGGATGCCGCGACGGCGGAGACGCTGCGGGCCATGTCGGCGATTCCCGCCGGAGCGGCCGGGACGTCCCTGGCCGGGTTCGTGGACAGCGGGGTGGGCTGAGGTCCGACCGGCGACTGCCCGCTTGTCCCTGAGCGTCGCGTCCGCTACGGATGGCGCTGGCGCCGAGCACCGGGCCGGCACGTGCCGCAGAGCCGGGTCGACGGCCGTCGGGCCAGCTCCTCGATCGGGATGTCGCGGCGACACCCCGCGCAGGTCCCGTAGCGGCCCTGTTCCAGGTAGTGCAACGCTCGGGCGATGTCGCCCAGCGCCCGCCGCGAGGCGGCGGCCAGTGCCGAGGTGGCCGCGACGTCGGCCCCGTCACCGGGCAGTCGACGGGTCTGTCGGGCGAGCAGGGCGAGCTGGGTGCGGTGCCGCTCGTACTGCTCCTCCAGGGCGATCCGCAGCACGGCCAGATCGTCCCGCCTGCTCACGACGTACACGGTCGAGTTCCTACCCTGTCTCGAAGAACGACGGGCGGAGCACGCTCGCGCTCCGCTCGCGGTCGCTGGTCACCCGAGCATCGGCCGTGCCGGAAGGCGCCGGTCGGGGCGGCGACGGGCGTGCCGAGGTGCCGGCGACCGCGAGCGGTCGCCGACACGGCGAGGTGAAACGTCAGCGCAGCGGGCTGAAGGGCGCAAGCTCCGTGGGCTGTCGACCGGTGGTGATCTGCTCGGCGAGCAGCTCGCCGGTGAGCGGGCCGAGAGTGATGCCCCACATGCCGTGGCCACCGGCCGCGAAGACCCGCGGTGACCTGGTCCCGCCGATCAGCGGCAGCCCGTCCGGGGTGCACGGGCGCGACCCGACCCACTCGTCGACGCGGGCGTCCAGGTCCGCGCCGCGCAGCAGCGGTCGGGCGGCCTCGGCGATGGCCAGGACGCGGCGCTGGTCCAGCGGGGCCTCGGCGCTGCGGAACTCCATCATGCCGGCGACGCGCAGCCGGTCGCCCAGCGGCGTGCACGCGACGCGCTGCGCCGGGAAGTACACCGGACCCGACGGGACGTGCTCGATCGCCACGCTGAAGCTGTATCCGCGGCCGGCCTGCACGACGGTCCGGATGCCGAAGCGCCGGCCCAGCTCGCCGAGCCACGTGCCGGTGGCCAGCACCACCGCGTCGTAACGCTCGTCCGCGCCGGCGGAGGTCAACACCCGGACCCCGGCGCCCTCGTCGCGTACGTCCACCACGTCCGCCCCGGTCACCAGCGACGCCCCGCGGGCGAGGACGGAGTCGGCGAGCGCGTGCACGTACTCCCCGGGGTTGACGAAGCGCTGACCGTGGAGCCGGATGGCGGCACCGATGTTGTCCGACAGCGAGGGCTCCACCTCACGCGCCTCGGCCCCGGTCAGGACGTCGAACTCGATCTCCTGGCCCGCGGCGTGGATGTGTCCCAGCTCGTCCAGCAGGACCGACCGCTCGGCGTCGGTCCGGTACGCCGCGATAAACGATTTCGCCTCGTTCGTCATCGAAGCGACCCCGCCGGCCGCCAACGCGTCGAACGCCTCGAACGCACGCCGGTTCATCGGGATGTAGGCCCGCATCGCGTCCCGCCACTTCGAGGCGGTGCTGTGCCGGGCGAAGCCCGCCAGGAACCGCAGCAGCCGAGCGTCCGCGCGCGGCGGCACGTAGACGGGCGACGAGGGGCTCAGGACGGCGCGCAGTCCGTAGCGGAGCACCGCCGGCTCGGGCAGGGGAGTGGTGATGCCGGGGGTGAGCCAGCCCGCGTTGCCCCACGATGCGCCGGCCGCCACCCCCGTGCGGTCGAACACGGTGACCTGCACCCCCCGTTCCTGAAGGAACCAGGCGGTGGCCAACCCGACCATCCCGGCACCGACGACGGCGACGCGTTGGGGGGTGGGCGCGGACTCGATGGCAGGCATCGTTCTCTCCTTTGAGCAGCAAAGATCCGCCCAATCCTGCCGCCGCCACGCCGAGACGTCATTGTTCCGCCAGGCCAACAGTGACCCCGACGACTGGTCGATATGAACAACGCCGAGGCATCATCGGGCGGTGATCACCGTGGCTGGCGTGGTGGAGGCGGTCGGCGCCGCTCTGCTCAAGGTCGTCGTCCCCGCCAAGCCAGCGGAGGTGCGCGACGTCACCCTCGCCGAACTCGACGAGGCGGCGGCCGGCCAGAGCGGCGACCTCGTCCTCGGTGCCGGCATCGCGACGCCCGACCAGGCGCTCGCCGTCATCGAGCGCTGCGCGGCGACCGCGGCGGCCGGACTCGTCCTCAAGCCCCCGCTCACCGCGCATCCCGACGTGACGTCGTCGGCCGCCGACCGCGACCTGACCCTGGTCGAGTTGCAGAGCCACGGGTCATGGGCCCAGCTGGTCTGGCTGCTCCGGGGGGTGATCGACAGGGCCGCCGCACCCGGCTCGCCCGAGAGCGGGGAAACCGGGGTGTACGACGAGCTGTTCGCCCTCGCCGACGCGGCCGCCGCCATCGTCGACGCCCCGGTGACGATCGAGGACGCCCAGTACCGGGTGCTCGCCTACTCGTCCCGGCAGGACCGTACCGACCCGGCTCGCGTCTCGACCATCGTCGGGCGCCGCGTCCCCGGCGACGTGGTCGCGCACTTCCGTTCCCGTGGCGTGTTCCGCAAGCTCGCGAAGGGGAGCGAGCTGATCTTCGTACCGCAGGGTCCGGACGGGACCCTGCCCCGGCTCGTGATCCCGATCCGCGCCGGGGGTGAGCTGCTCGGGTCGATCTGGGCCGTCGTCGACGGTCCGGTGCCGGACGGGCGCCTGCGTGATCTTCAGGGCGCGGCCTCGGTGCTGGCGCTGCACCTGCTCCGCCTCCGGGTGCAGGCCGATGTCGCGCGCCGGGTGTCCGCCGACCGCCTGCGGGCCGCCCTGCGAGCCCCCGGCCGGACGGGACGGGAGGAACTGGGACTTCCCGCCGGCCCGTGGCGGGTGGTCGCGCTCGAGGCGCACAGCGGGACCGCGGAGATGGTGCACAACCTCGCCCTCTGGGAGTCGATCACCCGCCGGCACGGTTGGCGCCAGCCGCTGATCGCGGATGTCGGGGACGTCCTGTTCGCGGTCGTCGTCGACGAGGGCGAGTCGCCGGGCTCCTGGCTCTGGATGGAGCGCCTGATCCACGACATCGCCGTGCACGAACCGGGGCTGCGGGCCGCGTCCGGCAGCGTCGCCCGGGAGCTGACCGACCTGCCACGCTCCCGCGCCGAGGCGGCGGAACTGCTCGCGCTGCACGGCTCGGCCCGGCCGCGAGGCTCGGTGCTGCGCTTCGAGGACGTCTGGGCCGAGGTGGTCGTACACCGGGTGGTCAGCGCGGTGCCGCAGGCCGATCTGCTGGTGGGTGGACCGCTGCCCGTCCTCGTCGCCCACGACCGGAAGCACGGCACCGACTACGTCGCCACGGTCGCCGCCTGGCTGGAGCAGCAGGGTGACCCGAGGAAGGCGGCCCGGCAGTTGCACGTGCACCCCAACACGCTCCGGCACCGGATGCGCCGCCTCGCCGAGGTCGTTCCCGTCGACCTCGATTCGCCGCGTACCCGGCTGGCGCTGCAGGTCCAGCTCGCGGCGCTGCGTCCCGGGTCCTGACCCCGACCGCCTCGGCCGCGAGGCGCCGGCGTTTCGCCGGCCGGGCAAAGATCCGTGGTTTGGACGGAGGGGACGGGGTACGCCCTTCGGTGGTCTTCATCCTGGCAATCGGTGCCGCCCTGCTGCTCGGCGTCGGTTCGGCGGTGCAGCAGCGCGTCGCCTTCCAGGCCCCGGACGGCCTGGCGCTGCGCGTGGGGCTGCTGTGGCATCTCGTCCGGCAGCGGCTGTGGCTGCTGGGGCTCTCGGCGACGCTGCTGGGCGGCCTGCTCAGCGGCGCGGCCCTGGGGCGGGGTTCGGTCGTGCTGGTGCAGCCGGTGCTGGTGCTGCGCCTGTTGTTCGCCCTGTCGGCCTCGGCGCTGTGGTCCCGGCGCCCGCTCCGGCGGCGGGACTGGGGGGTCGCGCTGGCCGTCACCATGGGCATGGTCGCCTTCATCGTGGCCGGTCGCCCCGGGACCGGTAACCCCGAGGGGGTGCCGGCCTGGGACTGGGCGGTGGCCGCGGCCGGCATCGGCACGCTGACCCTGTTGCTCGTACGCTCCGCGCGCCGGCTGCGTCCCGCACAGGAGGCGCCGATGCTGGCGATCGGGGCCGGCATGCTGTACGGGCTCCAGTCCGCGCTGACCCAGTCGGCCGTGCACCGACTGTCCACCCACGGGCTGCTGGGGCTGCTGACGAGCTGGCAGCCGTACACGGTGTTCATGATCGGACTGATCGGGACGCTGCTCGCGCAGAGCGCGTTCGACCTCGCTCCGCTCTCCGTCTCGTACCCGCCCCTCGCCGCGGCCGAGCCGCTCTCCGGGATCGCGATCGGGATCGGCGTGCTCGGTGGGACCCTGCGCCTGACGCCGGGGGCGCTCGCCGTCGAGGTCGCCGGCCTGATCGTGATGACGTTCGCGGTGTACCTGCTGGCCGCGTCCCCACATATCGTCGGCCACCATCTGGAGCCGGTGAACGAGCCCCCCGACGACGCCCCGTAGCGGAGGGATGGCCCCGGAGGTACGGACAGAACAGCCGTCGGGGGCATCTTGGCGGCCGCGTCCCGGCCGTGCCCGCCCGCGTGAACCGCCAGGGCCGTGGCGGCCCATAACGCCGGGATACGACCCAGCGGGTATGACCCAGCAAATCCATTGATCTCAATATGATGTCCGCATCCTGAATCAGGTGCGCTCACGAGGCGTACCAGGTCCCGATGCGGAGGAACACATGGTTCGCTGGCGCACCCTCACCGGCCTGCTGGCCGCCGCGCTGGCCGCGGTGACCGCGGGCAGCCTCACCCTCGCGGCACCCGCCGCCGCCGCGCCCGCCGCCGCGCCCGGCGGTACGGTCGGTCCGTACGTGGTCGGCGGCACCCGCGCCGCCCAGGGCGAGTTCCCGTTCATGGTTCGGCTCTCGATGGGCTGCGGCGGGGCCCTGTACAGCCCGCGACTGGTGCTCACCGCGGCGCACTGCGTCGGCGCCACGGGCACCAACACCAGCATCACCGCGACGCTCGGCGTGGTCGACCTCCAGTCGACCAGCCGGATCACCGTCAAGTCGAACTACGTCTACCGCGCCCCCGGCTACAACGGCAACGGCAAGGACTGGGCGTTGATCCGGCTGGCCAGCCCGGTCACCGGGCTGAGCACGCTGCCGATCGCCACCACCACCGCCTACGACAACGGCACCTTCACCGTCGCCGGCTGGGGTGCCCCGTACGAGGGCGGCCCGCAGCAGCGGTACCTGCTCAAGGCGACCGTGCCGTTCGTCAGCGACGCCACCTGCAACTCCTACTACGGCGGCCAGATCATCACCGCCGAGGAGATCTGCGCCGGCTACGCCAGCGGCGGCACGGACACCTGCCAGGGCGACTCGGGCGGTCCGATGTTCCGCCGCGACGCCAACAACGCCTGGATCCAGGTCGGCATCGTCAGCTGGGGCAACGGCTGCGCCCGGCCCAACTACCCGGGCGTATACACCCAGGTCAGCTACTTCTCCTCGGCCATCGCCTCGGCCGCCGCGAGCCTGGGCGGCTGACGTACGACCGGACGACCTGACGGGGCGGCCCGGCTGGCGACCAGCCGGGCCGCCGCCGCGCCGTCACCGGCGATCGGGCTGCCCGCGCCCGGTGGAACGCACCCGGACCGGGCACCGTTCCCGGCACCGGCCGCCGCGGCTCACGACCGCCGCGTTCCACCCGCGGCCGGCTCGTCGTCCCCGAGCGCCACCCGCAGCTTCCCGCACGCCTCCCGGTCCAGACCGTCGAGCCGGGCCAGCGCCTCCCGCCAGTGCCGGCGGGCCTCGGCCGGGCTCCCGAGGCGCTCGTACGCGTCGCCCAGCACCCGCAGGGCCAGGCCGATGCCACGCTGGTGCCGGTACCGCCGGCAGATCTCCAACGACTCGGCGGCCCGCGCGATCGCCGCCTCGTGACCGCCGGCCAGCAGCGACGTCTCGGCGAAATTGACAAGCGCCTGGGCGTGCCACAGCGGGTCCGTGCCGTCGGCGGCGATCGCCAGCCCCGCCTGGTGGTGCGCGACGGCCTGCCGGAACTCGCCCCGGCGCTGATGAACCAGCGCGAGGTTGTCGAGGACGCTCGCCTCCTTGTAACGGTCGCCGAGCTCGCGCCGGATCGCGAGGGCCGCCTCCAGATGCCGGAGCGCCCCGTCGAGGTCGCCCCTGTCGCGCAGCGCGTTGCCGAGGTTGTTGAGGCAGGCCGCCTCCCGCGTCCGATCGCCGAGCTCGCGCTGCACGGCGAGGTTCCGCTCCAGCAGCGGGACCGCCTCGTCGAGCCGGCCCTGCCGCAGCAGCGCCACCGCCACGATGTTCAACGCCAGCGCCGTGCCCGACCGGTCACCCGACCGCTGCGCCGCCTCGACCGCGAGCTGGCCGAACTGCTGCTGCTCCGCCGCGTACCCGGAGTAGTCGATGAACTTGACGACCACGAGGGCGAGGTGCTGTACAGCGGCCAGGGTCTGCCCGCTCGCCACCTGCTGCCGCGCGATCATCAGCAGGTTGGTGTGCTCGCGTTCGAACCAGGCCCAGGCCTCCGCGGTGCCGGCCAGCGGTTGGCCCGGGTGCCCGGTGGGGTCGTCCAGGGCGGCGAACGGCAGCTTCTCCTGTGGATAGAGCAGCCGCGCGGCAGAGGCGGTGGTGGCGAACAGCCACCCGGTCAGCCGGCTCAGCGCCGCCTCGCGGGCGGCGGCCTCGTCGACCTCCTGGGCCCGCTCGCGGGCGTAGAGCCGGACGATGTCGTGGAACCGGTACCGGCCGTCGCCGGTCGACTCGAGCAGGTGTGCGTCGACCAGCGCGTCAAGTGCCCGCTCGGCGACCGGCACCGGCAGGTCCGCGAGCGCCGCACAGCCGTACGCGGTGGCGTCGGCCCAGTCGGGCAGCGCCGCGAGCCGGAAGAGCCGGCCGCCGAGGCGGCGCTCGTCCTGCGGCGCGTCGCCGAACGCCTGGTAGCCGAGGTGCAGGCTGGCCCGTACGGAGAGGTCGCCGACCTCCAGCACGTCCAGCCGGCGTCCTTCGTCGTTCATCCGCTCGGCG
The DNA here is from genome assembly GCF_900089605.1 of Micromonospora narathiwatensis. Lineage (NCBI taxonomy): Bacteria > Bacillati > Actinomycetota > Actinomycetes > Micromonosporales > Micromonosporaceae > Micromonospora > Micromonospora narathiwatensis. The sequence continues at coordinate 1,794,342 of NZ_LT594324.1, forward strand.
AGCCCGCTGAGCGGCGCGTCGGGCCTGGCCGCGGCACGTGCCCCGATGATCCGCAACGCCAGGGGAAAGCCGTCACAGTGCCGGACGACCTGTGCCGCGGCCGCCGGCTCCGCGGCGACGCGTTGCGCGCCACCGAGCCGGCCGAACAGGGCGAGCGCCGCCTCGTCCGGCAGCGGGTCGAGCCGGAGCCGGACGGCGGCATCGAGATCGGCGAGCATCCACCGGCTGGTCACCACCGTCGCGCACCCCGGGCCACTGACCAGGAGCGGGCGGACCTGCGCCGCGGAGGCGGCGTTGTCCAGGACGACGAGGACGCCGCGGTCGGCGGCCCAGGTGCGGAACAGGGCACTCGCCTCCTCCAGGGAGGCGGGCGCGGTCGGCACGCCCAGCGCGCGCAGGAACCGGGTCAGCACGTCCGCGGGCGCCGACGGCATGATCCCGGCGCTGGTCCCGTGCAGGTCGGCATAGAGGCAGCCGCCGTCGTACCGGGCCGCGACCTGGTGCGCGACGTGCAGCGCGAGCGCGGACTTGCCGACCCCGCCGGCGCCTGCGACGACGCAGACGGCGCCGTCGTGGGCGGTCGCGGCGATCAGGCGACCGGCTTCCGCGTCCCGTCCCAGGAGAAAGGGCGGTGCCGGCGGCAGTTGGAACGGCACGGGTGGTCGGCTGCCGTCGGCCGGTCCCGGCGCGGGGGACGGCCACGGCAGCGCGTGCGGCACGGCCCGCTCGCGCTCCGCGTCGGCCCCGGCGACGCGCGCCGGGCCGGTCCGGCCCGGGTCGCTCCGCGGCGTGCCGGTGCCGGGCACCAACCGCAGCACCGGGGAACCGCGGGGGGACTCCGCCGCCGGGTCCACGGGATCGGGCGGGGCCGTGCTCCGGGTGGCGCCGCCGCGTCCGGCGTCGGTGGGCCGTCCCCGGGCGCCACGGCCCGTCGCCCGCGCGGCGGAGAGGCGCGCCCACACCGCCAACCAGACCGACGAGCGGTCGTCCGGCACGTCGCACGCCCGCAGCAGCGCCACCACCAGATCGCGACGGGGGAGCGTCGACCGGCCCAGCATGGTGGCCAGGGTGCTGGCGGGCAGGAGGTCCCCGTTGCGCTGCGCCCGGCGAGCGATCGTACGGTAGGCGAGGCCGGACTGGTCGCGTAGCCGGCGCAGCAGCGCGACGTACTGCTCTGGGCAGGACGCGGTGGTGGGGTCGACACCGAAGTCGGGGGCCGTCATGCGCCGTTCACCTCAGGAGTCACGTACCCGTTGACGGTGCTTCACCGAGGCAAGTATGTCAGCGCGCGACAAGGTGGCGAGGAAACAGCCGCTATGCGGGACGACCACAGTGGGCGGACGGCGGACCCGGAGCGCGGACGGCCCCGCCCGCCGGACGGCGGGCGGGGCCCGACACTGACGCCGGAGGCGGTCAGGTCCAGCTGATGCCACGCTTGCAGACGCCGCGCATGAGCTTCTCCCTCCGTTCGTGGGGGCCGGCCCGGCGCCCGCCCCGGTCACCCCAGGTTGGCCGCCCGGGACGGGGCGGCGGAACCCTCGGTGGCGGTCGAGGTCATTCGAAGGTGTTCGAGCGGCGCGGCGACCGCGCGTGCGCGGCGGTGCGGCCAGAGCGGTGCCAGCGCGAGCACCGCCACCGCTCCCAGCAGCCCGCTCACCCCGACCACCGTGGTCGCGGCCCACCGTTCGGCGGCCAGGCCCGCCAGAACCATCGCCCCGCCCTGGAGCCCGGCCAGGCCGGTGATGGCGACGCCGAACGCCCGCCCCCGGAATTCCGTCGGCACCGCCCGTCCGAACAGCGCGTTCAGCGGAATGGCGAAAGCGCTGCCGGCGCCGACCAGCACCAGCAGGCCCAGCACGATCCACAGCGGAGGGCCGAACGCGACCACCGTCAGCAGCGCGGCGGAGAGCACCGCGAGCGGCAGGATGAGCCGGGGTCTGGTGCCCGGAGGGCACCAGCGGGTGAGGATCACCGCACCCGCGGCCGTACCCAGCGGCGCCGCTGCCAGCAGCAGTCCGACCGTCTCGGGTCCGCCGCCGTACTGCCGGGCCAGCGGCGCCATCAGCCCCTCGGCGGCGTAGGTGAAGGCGCTGGCCACCCAGAGGACGAGGACGTACGCGCGCAGCCGGCGGTCGGTGAACACGACCCGCAACCCGACGGAGGGGCCGCCCCGTGTCGGCCCCTCCGGACGGGTCGGGAATCCGCGGGGACGTACCCCGATCCCGATGAGCACCGCCGAGACCAGGAAGGTCGCCGCGTCGACCACCAGCGCGCCCCGCAGCGAGAACGCCGCGACCAGGCCGCCCCCGGCGGCGAAGCCGAGCACCTGGACGACCTGGGCGGTGGTGTTGTCCAGGCCGTTGGCCAACGGGTAGCGATCGCCGTCGAGCACCTCGGGCAGCAACGCCGCCCGCGCGGCCACGAACGGTGGCCGCAGCAGGTTCACCATGAACAGCAGCGCCACCAGAGCGGGAGCGGGGACGCCGGGCAGCGCCGCCAGGGGGATGAGCAACGCACGGGCCACGTCGCACCCGATCAGCACCCGCCGTCGTGGAAACCGGTCGGCCAGGCCGGACAGCAGCGGCCCGCCGGCCAGCCAGGCCAGGTACGAACTGGCGTAGCCCGCGGCGGCCAGCGCCGCCGACCCGGTGCCGGTGTAGACGAGATAGGCCACCGTGACGGCCGTGAGCTGGTCGCCGAGCAGGGACAACAGGTACGCCGTGAAGAGGTAGCGGTATTCGCGGACCGCGAACACCTCGGCGTACGTCGCGGCGCGCTCGGTCACCACAGGTCTCCTCGATCGGGTGACTCCAGACCGTAACGGTCGGGGTGGCAGCGAAGGCGGCCTCAGCCGTTCGGGTCCGTTCGGCTCCGTTCGGGAATGCGCGATCTCCTATGCCCGGGAAGGCGCCGGTCACCAGACTGGCCTGCGCACGGGTCGGTCCCACCCCGGTCGGCGACACTCTCACCTGGAGGCTCCGTTGAGCACGTCCACGCCGCTGACGTTCGGCCAACTCGCCATCTGGCGGGACGTGGAATCCGTGCCCAGGGACCGGTGGCACGAGCCCAACCTCGCCCAGATCTGGGCCCTGCCCGCCGGGATCGGGTTGACCGCGGTCCGGGACGCGCTCGCCGCCCTGGTCCGTCGCCACGGCTCGTTGCGGACCACCTACGACCTCACCGATCCGGCCGCGCCCCGGCAGGTGACGCATCCGGCCCAGCGGCCGGACGTCACGGTCGAGCGGAGCGCCGATCCGCGGCTCGACCTCGACGCGGTCCGCGAGCAGTGGGCGCGGCAGCCGTTCAGCCTGGTCCGCGAGCCACCCTGGCGGGCCGCCATAGTCGCCACCGCGGACACCCCGACGCACCTGGTTCTGGTGCACCACCACATCGTCGGCGACGGCGCGGCCACGGCGATCCTCCGGCGGGACTTCGTCGCGGCGCTCGCCGGCACACTCGACGACGCCGTCTCCGGACCGGCCACCATCTCGGCGTACGAGCAGTCGCCCGCCGGACGACAACGTGCCGCGGCGGCGCTCGACCACTGGGCGAAGCTGTTCACCGAGGTGCCGCCCCTGGCCCTCGGGCAGCCGCCGTTCGTGGAGGCCAGGCTGGCATCCAGGGACCTCACCCGGGCGGCGCGGCGGGTCTCGGCGCGGCTGCGCGTCTCCGTCGCCAACGTGGTGCTCGCCGCGTACTGCGCCGGCCTCTTCGCGCTCACCGACGACCACCGGTTGGCGGTCCGCGTGCTGTCGGCGAATCGGTTCGACCCGTACCGGCGGGACGTCGTGACGTCGATGAACCAGTGGATCTCCACCCCGGTCGACCGGCCGTCCGGGCCCGACCTCGCCGAACTGGTCCGCGAGGTCGGCAAACGCACCCGGGTCGCGTACGCCCACGGCGTCTACGACGTGGACCGGATGTTCCGGCTGCTGGACGAGGCGGGCCACCGCCGGGCCGAGTACGACAGCACCTGGTCGTTCAACTTCATCCCGCGCGGCCCGGACGGTCCGGGGCAGGCGCACGCGGACGCCCCCGGCCCGCAGGACGAGACGGTGTCCTGGGCGGCGCCCTTCTCGTCCGTCGGGCCCCGCTACTACCTGCGCGTCGTCGAGGGCCCCGCGCTCACGTTCGAACTGCGGGTCCCGGTCGGCCGGTCGGCCGTCGCCGCGAAACTGCTCCGTCGGATGCACCAGGCTCTCCTCGACGCCGACCGTTCCGGCTGAGCGGACGATGAGGTACCAGCGCGGCGAACTGTGGCGTCATTCCGACTTCCGCAAACTGTGGTTCGGCGAGAGCGTCTCGCTGATCGGCACCTACGCGACCCAGCTCGTGTTTCCCCTGGTGGCGGTGACGTACCTGCACGCGTCACCCACCGAACTGGGCGTGGTGTCGGCCGCCCAGTTCGCGCCCGCCCTGCTGCTGACGCTCGTCGCCGGCCACTGGGCGGACCGGGTCGGCCACCGTCCCATGCTGGTCGGGTCCAACCTCGCCCGGATGGCCACGCTCGCCGCCGCCGTCGCGCTGCTGGAGACGGGCGGCCTGCGGGTGTGGAGCTGGTGCGTCGTCGCCTTCGTCCTGGGCACGTTCACCGCGGCGTTCGACGTGGCGTGGCACTCGTACCTGCCGGTCGTGGTGGAACGGCGGCACCTCGTCGAGGGCAACGCGAAGATGCAGGCCTCCTACTCGGTCGCGCAACTCGCGGGCGCCGGCCTGGGCGGGTGGTTGCTCAAGGTGCTCAGCCCGGCGGCCGCGTTCCTCCTCGACATCGCCTCGTACGCGTTCTCCGTCGTCGCCCTGCTCGCGATCCGGACGCGGGAACCCCGCCGGGCGAAGCCGCCCGGCACCGATGAGTCGACGTCGCGGCGTCTGACACACGGCGTCCGGCTCCTCTGGCGAGACCGGGTGCTGCGCGCGTTGCTGCTGGAAGGAACGTGGTTCAACCTCTGCGAGCAGGCCCTGTTGACGCTGTTCATGATCTACGCGGTGCGGTTCCTCGACCTGGACGCCGGTCAGGTCGGCCTCTGCGTCGCGCTGGGCAGCATCGGCGCGGTCGCCGGATCCGTCGTCGCCGCCGACCTGGAACGGCGATGGGGAACCGCCAGGACGCTCGTGGTCGCCATCGGGCTCGCCTCGGGCAGCCCGGTCCTGGTGCCGCTGGCGAACGGCCCGCAGTTCGTGGCCGTCGCGCTCATCGTGCTGTCGTTCAACCTGTACGGGCTCGGCCTCACCGTCTTCAACGTCCACAACCTCAGTCAGCGGCAGGCCCGTACCGACCCGGCCGCCCTCGGTCGGGTGACAGCGGCGTTCAGCACCATCGCCCTCGGTGCCCTACCGCTCGGTGCCGTCGTCGGCGGCCTCCTCGGAGACCTGCTCGGCGTACGGCTGGGCCTCACCGTGGTGGCCGCGGCGTTCGTCGCCGGCTGGTTGCTGTTCGCGCTCACCCTGCCGCGGCTGTTCGACGCGCCATCGCCGGCACCGGCACCGGCCCCCGCCGCCCCGGCGACCGTCGCCGGCGAACCGCCGCCCTGACCCGACCCATCCCCCAAGGAGAAGGAATGCCCGATCAGCTCGCCGTTCCGTTGTCCCCGGCGCACCGGCTCCTGGCCTGGGTCGACGAGGTCGCCCCGGGCATGGTCTTCGGGCCACGCTTCGTCTGCCTCGGCGGCTACCGCCTCACCGGCCCGCTCGACGTGCCGGTGCTGCGGGGCGCGCTCGACCGGCTCGTCGTGCGACACGAGGCGCTGCGTACGGTGATCGCGGGAGACGGTCCGGCACCGCGTCCACGCGTCACGCCGCCCGCGCCGGTGCCGCTGGTCGAGGTACCGCCCGACGCCCTGGTCGACACGCTTGTCGCCGGCGCCTACCCGCCCGGATCGGTGCCGCCGCTCTGGGCCTACCTGGCCCGCCACGGCGACGCGGACGCCACGCTCGTCCTGGTGGCTCAGCACACGGTCGCGGACCCCTGGTCGATGCGGATCCTCATCGCCGACCTGCTGCGCGGCTACGCCGACCGGCTCGTCGGGCGCAACGAGGGCCAGAACCAGGCGGGGACGCCGCCGGGCCGGCATCAGGTCCCGGCCACGCGCGACGGGAACGACGAGCAGCGCACGCGGCGGTTGACGGATCACTGGCGACAGGTGCTGACCGAGGTACGCCCGCTGCCACCCGACACCGCCGCGCCGGGCGGGGCACCCCGCCACGCGGAGACCCGCTTCCCGCTCTCCATCACCGACCAGCGGCTGCGGGCCGCCGCCCGTACCCGACGCACCACCCCCTTCGTCCTGCTGCTCAGCGGATTCATCGGCGCGCTCGCCGCGTACACCGGCGCGACCGACCTGACGGTGCCGGTGCTGACCTACGGGCGTGGCCGGTCCGACTGGGAGACCGTCGGCCTGTTCATGAACGCGTTGCCCGTACGGGTGGACCTGTCCGGCGACCCGACCCCCGGCGAGACGCTGCACCGGGTACGCGTCGCGTTCACCACCGCGTTCGCCCGCGAGGTGCCGCTGGCCGACCTGGTGTCGCGCCTGCCCGAGGCGGCTCGCCTCTTCGCTCCGGACGGCCCGGCCAGCGCCCAGTTCGAGGTCATCCAGCTGCCACCCACGCCGCCGTCCGGGCCGCTGGCGTGCCGGCCGATCCGCCTGCCCGCCGGGCTGCCGCTCGGTGGCCCGGTGATCCCGGTCAACGGTCTCGCGGTCTGGCTCGAACAGGGCCCCGAGGGCGGCTACTCAGGGACCGTCCGCTACCGCGCCGACCTGTTTTCGCAGCCCACCGTCGAGCGGCTCGTGACCGGCTACGCGGACCGACTCGAACGGCTGGTCGGCCCGTGACGGCGGCCACCGGCGGTGCGTTCGCGCACCCCGGACACATCCTGGATCTGCTGGAGCCGTGGCTGCGGCCCGGGTCGGCGGCCCCCGCCGTGGTCGACCCCGCCGGCTCGCTGACCTACGGCGAGCTCGACGGGATGACCCGCCGGATCGCCGCCGACCTGCGCGGTCAGGGCCTGTCGCTGGGCGACCCGGTCATCGTGCACGCCCGGCTCTCCGGCTGGGCCGTGGTCGCCCTGCTCGCCGTGCTGCGGGCCGGTGGACGCTACGTCCCGGTGGACGCGGCGTTCCCGATCGAACGGCAGCGGCGCACGTACCAGCTCAGCGGGGCGAAGCTGGTGCTGGCCGAGCCGGGCGTCCCACCGATACCCGGGCCGTGGCGCACCGTCGAGGTCGGCCCGGCCACCGGCGCCGCCCCACCGCCGGACCGGCCCGCCCGCGGGCCCGACGCCTACACGTACTTCACCAGCGGCACGACCGGGCAGGCCAAGCCGGTGACGGTGCCGGCGGCGGCGCTGGCGTACTCGACGGCCGCGCGCCTGGCGTACTACCCGGACCCGGTCGAGGGCTTCCTGCTCTGCTCGTCGATCGCGTTCGACAGCTCGGTGGCGGGCATCTTCTGGACGCTGGCCGGCGGCGGGCGTCTGATCATCCCCAGCGACCGGCCGGCGAACCTGCTCGCGGTGCGGCGCGCAGCAGTCCGGCACCGGCCGTCGCACCTGCTGATGGTGCCCTCGCTCTACGGCGTGCTGCTGAGATCGGCCGACCCGGCGCACCTGGCCGGCCTGACCGCCGTGGTCGTCGCGGGCGAGGTGTGTCCGCCCGCCCTGGTCGCGCGGCACTTCGCCGTGCTGCCCGACACGGCCCTCTACAACGAGTACGGGCCGACCGAGTGCACGGTCTGGAGCACCGTGCACCGGTGCGCTCCGGCCGACGGCCAGGCGCCCACGGTGCCGATCGGCGCTCCGATCCCGGGCACGACCGTGACGCTGCGTACGCCACAGGGCGGGACAGCGGTGCCGCCGGGAGCGATCGGGGAGATCTGGATCGACGGCCCCGGCGTGGCGAGCGGCAGCGGGCCGTACCGCTCCGGCGACCTCGCCAGCGTCGGCCCGGACGGTCTGCTGCGCTTCCACGGACGTGCCGACGAACAGCTCAAACTCGGCGGTGTCCGGATCGAACTGGCCGAGATCGAGCAGGCGCTGACCGGCCACCCGGACATCACGGCCGGTGCCGTCGGGCGATCGGTGGCCGACCCGGCGCGGGCCCAGCTGGTCGCGTTCGTGGTGGCCGACCAGCCGGTGGACACCCGGGCGTTGCGCGCGCACCTGCTGGCCCGGCTGCCGGCGGTCGCCGTCCCGGCCCGCTACGTCGTGCTGGACCGACTGCCCACCCAGCCGAACGGCAAACTCGACCGAGGCGCGTTGAACCGGCTGGCGTCCGGCCACTGAGGCCCGGCACGTCGACCATTCCCGGGCCACCAGCGAGCCGCACCGGCCGCCGGCTCAACGCGCGGTGGCGACCAGCGGCAGCCGCCGAATCCCCGCCAGCCACGTCGACCGGACGTACTCGACGTCGCCGGCGGGCTCGAACGACGAGAAGCGGCGGAACAGCTCCGTGAAGAATGTGCGCAGGGCCAGTCGCGCGATGGGTGCCCCGATGCAGTAGTGATGGCCGTCGCCGAAGCTGAGGTGCCGGTTGGGGGTGCGCCGGACGTCGAACCGGTGCGGGTCGGCGAACACCCGCTCATCGCGGTTCGCGGAGCCGATCCAGACCACCACCGCGTCACCCGCCGCGATGGCCACGTCGCCCATCCGTGCGTCCTGCGTCGCGCAGCGCAGGAAGTGCCGGGCCGGGGCGGCCCAGCGCAGCGCCTCCTCGATCCCGGAGTCCAACAGGTCGGGCTGCCGGGCCCACTCGGCGTACCCGCCCGAGCGGGACAATTCGAGCAGCGCCGCGTTCGGCACGTGCGGGATCGCGGCGCTGGCGCCGAGCAGCAGGCTGTAGCAGTTCGCCACGACCGCACCCGCGCTCAACGACCGGCCCTCCACGGTCATCGACGCCAGTACGTCCACCAGGTCGCCGCGCGGGCGACGCCGGTGCGCCAGGACCAGGTTGAGCAGGTATCCGAAGAGTTCCCGGTGGGCTCGTCGCAGCGTCGCCTCGACGCCCTCCGGCAACCGGTAGGCCGCATCGTCCTCGGCCACCGACATGCCCACCAGCCGTGCCAGCCGTGGCCAGTCCGCCGCGGGGATGCCGAACAGCGGACCGAGCACCGCCATCGGAAGCGCGCTGGTGATCGAGGCGAAGTCGACCGGCCCGCCGTCGAGGGCGGGGGAGAGCAGTCGGAGGACGTCCGCCTGCAACGACTCGGCGTGCCGTCGTACGGCCCGGACCGTCATCTCGCGCTGCACCGGCCGGCGTAGCTTGCCGTGTCGCGGCGGGTCGCTGGCGGAGAACTGCAGGTTGCTGGCGGGCTCCTCGCGGCCGAGCATGTTGAGGAATACCCCGCGGGTGGAGGTGAAGCCGGCATGGTCGGTCAGTACCCGTTCCGCGTCCGCGTAGCCGGTGACCGCCCAGAACCCGGATCCGCCCCCGACGGGCTGCCAGCGGACGGGCCGGTACGACCGCAGCGCCTGCCACACGTGGTGCGGCTCGCCATGCTCGAACAGCCGGGCATCGGAGAGGTCGACCAGTTCAGGGTCGACTGAACCCGGGCTGGTCATCGGAGCGGCGCCTCGGAATCGTCCACCGACATCGCCTCGACCAGGTCGGCGATGGTCGGCGACAGGAACAGCACCGACGCGTCGATCTCGACGCCGAGGTCGTGGTAGATGTCCATCAGCAGGTCCGCGGCGAGGAGCGAGTCACCGCCGAGCTCGAAGAAGTCGTCCCGTACCCCGATCGGGGACACCCCCAGCTTGCTGCTCCACAGCTCGGCCAGACGTCCCTCGACGGTGGACCGAGGTGCCACGTACGTCGAGGCGACATCCAACTCGTCGCGGGAAAGGGCACTCATCCGCCGGTACCTCCCTGCTCGTCGGCGCCGATCCCAGCCTCGATCCGACCCGGTGGCCGATCAAGGCGATCGCCGTTCGGGTCCGTTCGGGCTTGTTCAGCGGCTCGCGACCCGGCCGCGGGCCGGGGCAGGGCCGTCGAGCCCGTCGGAGCGGAGCTCCGGCAACTGCCGTTCCAGGTCGTCGAGCATCGCGTGCAGCCGGGCCAGTTGTTCCCGTACCGACGGCTCGGGCCGCTCGTCGGGAGGCTCCGGCCGGGCGGTCCGCTCCGCTGCGGCGCGTTCGTCCTGGTGAGCGTCTCTGATCAGCTTAGTGATCCTGAGTCGGATTGAGCTTCCGGGATCGTTTTCCACCGTGGTGGGGAGGCATGGGCGTGAAGGTGGAATCCCGCGCCCAGGGCTGCTCCTCGTGGCCGATGGCCGGCGGTGGGTGTGCTGGTCGTGTTCACGCCCTGGTGTCGGTGGGCTGCGCGGGGCAGTCGGGTCCGGTCCGTTGGTGCGTGTCCCTCCGGACGCTTGCCCGCCCGGCCCGGGGGTCGGGTGGGGGAGGGTGCCCTGCGTCGCCTGGGCGCGGGGCGTGGTGGCTGGTGCCGGGTGGGGCCGGTCTTCGAGCGGTCCACCCGGCTGGCCTTGGTGGTGGGGGTGATGACGGCGGTGGCTTCGAGTTTGTCCACGACCGCGCGGATCACCATCTGCCCGCTGGTCTTGTCCGTGAGGGTCTTGGCCTGATGGGTGAGGCCGCGGGCGGCGATGCGGCGCCAGGCGCCGTTGTCGCGGTCGCCCTGCCAGCCGCAGGCGCCCGTGTTGGGACAGATGGCCCACTTCCAGCCCGCCACGGTCGGCTTGTCGGGGGCCTTGCGGTGCTGCAGCGGGGTCAGGCATTGCGGGCAGTGTTTGGAGGTATTCCGCGCGGGGACGATGACCACGGCGATACCGGTCTCGGCGGCGAGGTGCCAAATGCGGTCAGTGATCTGTCCGCGTACCTGCTGGGAGAGCCGCGTGTTCATGGTGGCGCCCATACCCTTGGCTTCCATCGACCGCAGGTCTTCCACATAGATCACGGACGCCCCGGCGGCGATCGCCTGATCCACAGCCCAGCGAGCGGCGGCCCACGCGAGTGCGGCGTTCAAGTTCGCGCGGCGCTCGGACACGTGCCGGATCTCGTCGCGCAGTACCGCCTGCTTGCCGACGAGTTGAGGCCGCTCGTTGACGCCGATGAGCCGCTGGTAGTGGTCGGCCTTGGCGTGCAGCCGCTCGCCGTGGCGGCGCAGGCGGTGCTGTTTGGCGATGACTCCGGCGGCGCGGAACTGTCCACCAGCCCCCAACGCCGTGATCCGTCCGTCGGTTCCCAGTCGCAGGGCTCCGGCGGACAACAAGGTGTTGAGCCCCAGTCCACGCCGAGCGCGACCGTGTGACCGTTACGGCGGGCCTTCGGCACGGCGTGGCTGTATGCCATATCGGCGTGCACCTTGCCACCGGTCACGCGCAGAGTGGGCAGATGCAGCACCGCGCAGGCAGGAACCGTGGGCGGCAGCGTGATCGGACAGGCCACCCACGTCCAGTCCCGATACGTCCGCGGATCCGGTCGTGACGGAAGCTGCAAGCGCAGCAGCACCCTGCCCGGGTCGGCCTCGCTACGTTCGATCGTGGCCTGCTGCCGGTCACACGCGGCCAGCAGCAGCATTCGCGGGATCCGCGGGACGCCTTCAAGCTCGAACACGTCCATGGGCAGGCGGCCGTAGGCATTGAGGAACGTGGCGGCCTGCCGGGTGCGGCCCTTGATGACGCTCGACGGCAGATGCTCCCCACCCGGAACCGCCTGCCGCACCTGCTCCCACTCCCGAGCCGTGCGCCTACCCGGCTCGGCCGGCCACGACGCCAGCACCCCAGTGGTCAGATCAGCGCGCCACTTGACCGACCGCAGAGCACGCCCCGCCTGTTCCTGGGCCATCCGCACGACCCGGTCGTTGACCTTCACTCCCTTGGGTGTGGTGGCGGTCCAGCCCAGGCGCCGCAACGCCATCCACGCATGCGACGGCAGCCTCCGGCCACCCGTGTCCAGCCCGGAGGCCAGCACCTCCACATCCACGGCATTCCAATGCTCACCAACCAGGACGCCTACCATGCCCGCCACCAGATCGGCACACCAACCGACACGCTCGGCAAGCACAACCTTAGCCTCGATCCGTGGACCGGTTTCGAGTCGGCCGGTGATCGGGTGATTCGATCTTGGTGTTGGTTTGAGGGTGTGGTTGTGCTGCTGGTCTGCCCAGCGTTCTCGGTTCATGGTCGTGTGGTGAGCGTGGATGCGTGTGGTGGCCGGGGTGCTGTGCGCGGGTCGGGGTGTTTATGTGGTGAAGACGGCGTTCCAGAGGGTGAGCCATGCCTGGGTTCGGGGCCAGTGGCTGGGTAGGTGCAGCACGGGGCGGCGTTGTGGGCGGGCGAGTCGGGCCGGGATGTTGATCAAGTGGGTGCGCAGGGTGGCGCCTCGGGCCGTGGCGTAGCGGGCGGTGCCGGTGAGGGTGCCGGCGGCGCGGAGCAGGTTGTGGGTGATCGCGGCCAGGATGCACCAGGCTGTGTTGGCGTTGAACGAGCCGGAGGGCTGGTGGGCCCAGGGGCCGTCGATGAGGTCGGACCAGACGGTTTCGCAGGTGGCGTGGTGTCGGTGGGTGATGTCGGCGCTGGTGACGGGCTCGGGGTTGTTGGTGAAGAACGGGTGGTAGCGCCAGACCGGGAACAGGGGGTCCTGGGTGTTGGCGTCCAGGACGCGGCGGACGATGAGCCGGCCGGTGATGCGGTGGCGGGTGTCGGCGAAGGCGGTGTATTCGACTTCGGCGACGTGGGCGTCGGAGATCAGTTGCCCGGTGTCGGGGTCGGTGACGGCGCCTGGGTAGTGCACGGGCGTGTACTGCTCGTCGCCGATGGTGGCGATCGCGGCGTCGACGGCCGGGTTGCGGGCGATGGCGAACGAGAACTGCGCTGCGGCTTTGACGACCGCGGTGATGACCTTGCCGCTGCAGTAGGCGGAGTCGCCGCGTACCAGGATCTTTGCCGGGTCCGCGCCGCAGGCGATAGCGGTGTTGATGCCCTCGGTGAGCATGGACGCGGCGCCTTTGGCTGAGCCGGCGCGTCCGGCCCGTAACCGCACGCCGGCCAGCACGGGTGCCGCCGTCGCGGTGCAGATCGTGACGGCCAGGGGCGACAGGCCCCGGCGCAGGATGGTTTTGCCCGCGATCTTCGTGTGCCCGAACGAGGCGCCCTGCTTGGCGTGCCCGTATACCGGGCGCAGCAGTGAGTCGATGTCGATGAAGACGTGGTCGTTGATGCCGTCCAGCACCGGGGTCTGCTGCGCGAGGGCGACCAGGTGCCGGCGCAGCACCGCTGACAGTTGGCGGGTGTGGCCGTGGGTGAACTCCCGCAGGAAGATCCCCAACGTGGAATTGGCGTAGACCCGGCTGAACAGCTTCTTCATCCCACCGGACCGGATGACGTCCAGGTCATCGATGCTGTCCGCGCCGGCGGCCATCCCGGCGATGATCGAGGTCAGCTTCGGCGTCGGGTTCGCCGCACCGGACTTGAGCCGCTCGCAGGCGAACTGGACGTGCTCGTCCAACAGGCGGGACAACCCTGCCTGCTCCGCCAGTTCCAGCACAGGCACCAGCCCTGCACACGACACGAGATTGTCCTCGTCGAACACCGCGCTGTCCGCACGCCAGGCATGAGATCCTTGCACCGAGAGTGCCCTTCCGAGCTGGTGAGATTCGCGTTCTAGACAAACCCGATCATCCCAGCCCAGAGGGCACTCTCGTCATATTTCCACGCCGCCCCAGCCACAATGGACCAGCCCTCGTCCACGGATCCAGGCTTAGACAACACCTCACCAGTTGCCTCGTCCACACCCCCACGCACAAAGCTACGGGCACACGCGGTACGAGAGGCCTCACCTTCGGTAAACCGCCGCTTCCGATTCACCGGCTCAACGCCTCGACATCTATTGCAGTAAACCGGCGTTCACGGCCCACCCACGCCACCGGAATCCTCCCGACCCAGCCCCAGAACGAAACGCCACCGGGGTGAACACCCAGACACTTCGCCGCCTTCGGAAGTCGAAGACATCCCATACGATCAATCTATGATCACCGGCGGCCCCCTATCAAGTTGGTGAGCTAATGGCATGTCCGAGCGCCGCCGGTCGACCGAGCCCACCAGAAAGGACGGTGGGTGTCGAGTGAGGCCGGCCGGGGCGTCGCCGGTCGCCGGTCGATCGTTCATCACCGGTTCGCCCGCGGATCACCGTGCTGGCGTCGCGTGTTGGTTGATTGCTTGCACGCTCGCCTGCGACATGCAATCCGGCACAAGGAGCAGGTGTATGCGCTTCAGATCTCCGTCCCGCCGTGCCTCGCTGGTGGGGGCGGCCCTCGCCGTCGTCGTCGGGGCCGGTGCCGCTGTCTCGGCGTCGGTCGCGCTCGCGGCGCCCGGCGCGCCGGGTACCCGACCGTCGTTCTGCGGCCACGACAACCGCCACACGCCGTTCGCCCGGTACCTGTGCGCCGAGTCCGGTGACCTGCTCGACGTGCGTATCGGCGACGTGCACCCGACCCAGCCGTCGCTCGGCTACGACGAGGTGTACTACAAGCTCGGCCGCTACACCCTCGGCAAGGACGCGATCAACAAGAGGTTCGACGACTGGTGCGAGGCCGACGGCCGGGTCGAGGCGGCGAGCGCGTCGCCGGACGCGCGGCTGGACGACCCGACCTCGTTCACCTGTGCCCTGCCGGCCGGCGCGGAGACGGCGGACAGCATCGCCGCCATGAAGACGGTCGTGATCGGTCCCGGTGGCGAGCCGTTCCTCACCGACGGGCACCACACGCTCACCTCCTTCATCGAGACCCCGGACGGCGGTGCCGACCTGCACGTCCGGCTGCGGGTGGTCGCCAATCTGAGCACCCTCACCCGCCAGGACTTCTGGGCCGAGATGCGGGCGCACAAGTGGGTGTACCTGCGTGACCCGCAGGGCAACCCGGTCACCGTGAACAAGCTGCCGACCAGCGTCGGGCTCGCCAACTTCACCGACGACAAGTACCGCAGCCTGCTCTACTTCGGTCGCGACATCGGCTACGCCCAGAACGGGCTGCCGTTCCAGGAGTTCTACTGGGGCAGTTGGGTCCGCGACAGCAAGCCGATCGACCTGGCCACCTGGAACCCGAACGACCAGGCCAGCTACCTGGCCACCGTCAGGGCGCTGACCGAGACGATGACCGTGCTGCCCTGGGACGCCGTCGTCGACAGCGGGTTCACCGCCGCGGAACTCGGCGCGCTGAAGCAGTGGAACGACGGCAAGGCCGCCAACAAGGGCGAGTTCGACAAGCTGAGCAAGCCGTACTCGGAGGCCAAGCCCGGCAAGATCGCCTACGCGGTGGAGTACAAGCGGGCGCACGGCCTGTCCTGACTCTCCCGGACGACCTGGTGGGCGCCGAACCAGTGGGTTCGGCGCCCGCCGCCGTCAGCGGCGGGTCCGAGCTGCACGGACTACGACCCACCGGCATTGGTCATTCGGGTGAGTCGGCCATCCGTCGGCTCGCGGATGATCAAGGCACGGCCGGTTGGAAGCCTGGTGACGGCGACGGACATGAGGCACTATGACTTCACTTCTGCGCAGCTCAAGCCCGGATAGGTACGTGAATAATGCCCCTGTCTCGTCGCATGACAATTTCGGCCGTCGTCGCCACCGTCGTCGTTGGCTCGGGGGTGGCTGTCGCCCTCTGGGCCGACAGCGACCCGCCGTACCGTCCGCCGAGTTCGCACGTGGTCCAGCCGGGTGCCCCCGGCCAACCGGGCAAATCCCTGTCCGGCGACGAGGTGTCCCAGGTCTCGCCGCCCGGGTTCACCGCGGCCGACACCCTGTTCATCGAAGGGATGATCCCGCACCACGCCCAGGCGCTGGAGATGACCGGGCTCCTGGCCGGCCGTACCACCAACCCGGACGTGACCCTGCTCGCGAAGCGGATCGACGTCTCGCAGCGTGACGAGATCACGCGGATGCAGCGGTGGCTCGACGAGCGCGGCGTGCCGAGCGCGGGGCCGCACACGGGCCACGCCGGACATGAGCTCATGCCGGGAATGCTCACCGACAAGCAGTTCGACCAGCTCAAGAAGGCGCACGGCGCGGAGTTCGACCGGCTGTTCCTGACCTTCATGATCGGCCACCACCAGGGAGCCCTGAAGATGGTGGAGGAGCTCTACGCGACGGGCGGCGGGCTTGAGCCGGCCAGCGACCAGTTCGCCCGTGAGGTCAACGCCGACCAGAGCATCGAGATTCAGCGGATGCAGGAGATGCTGGCCAAGATGAGCTGATCTCGGCCCGGTGCGGCAAAGGTGAAGGGCACCTCGACTCGATGGCTTCGAGTCGAGGTGCCCTTTCAGTCAGCGGCAGGTCAGAGCGAGTCCGCCAGGTCCAGCACCGCCGTCTTCAGCTGCTGGTGCTGCGGCGCACCCAGCTTGTTGGAGAGCGCCCGCAGCTGCGCGGCAGCGGCGGACCGCTTGCCGTCAGCCGCGAAGCCCTCGGCCCGCTCCAGGAACATGTCGACCTGGGACTTCACCGGGTGGCCGATGGCGTCGGCCCGCACCAGCTGGTCGTAGTACGCACGCGCGAGCGCGAAGCTCGGCGTCCAGGTGATCTTCGGCTGGCCCTGGGCGTTGAACTGGCTCAGCTGCACCTCCGACGCGGCCTTGATCTCCGCCGCCGACAGGTACTGACTGGGCGTCAGCTTGAACACGTCGAAACCGCGGGCGATCTCGTTGCCGTAGAGGTTGCCGTTGTACCAGTACGCCGACCAGAACCCACCGAGCACGAGCGAGTTCGGGTTGACCGGCCCGCGGTCGAAGAACGCGATCTCCTGCGGGTGGGCCGAGTCGGTGAAGTCGAACACCGAGATGCCGCCCTGGTACCAGGCCTGCATCATGATGTCGCGACCCGGCACCGGAATCAGCGAACCGTTGTGCGCGACGCAGTTCTCCTGCAGCGTCTGCGGAACCGGCAGCTTGTAGTAGCTGGCGAACTTCATCTTCCGGTCGACGATGTCGAAGATGGCGTTGGCGCCCCACTCCGGCTGGTCGGTGTCGCGGCAACGAGCACCGCTACCACCGCCCCACTCGTCGGTGAAGATCACCTTGGTGCCGTCGTTGTTGAACGTCGCCGAGTGCCAGTACGCGAAGTTCGGGTCGGACACCTCGTCGATCCGACGCGGGTTCGCCGGGTCCGAGATGTCGATCAGGATGCCGTTGCCCTGGCAGGCGCCGGCGGCCAGCCCGATCTCCGGGTACGCGGTGATGTCGTGGCAGGCGTTGGTGTTCGGCGTGGGCGACCAGGTCGACCCGGACGGGTGCCGGGGCGTCTGCGGCCCGTTCTGCAGACCGTCGATCCGGCCGGTGGCCGGGTCCGTGAACAGCCGCGGCTCGTTCACCACGGCGGCCTGCTGAGGCGCCGCCACCGGCACCTTGATGACCTCGATCCGCCACCGCGACGGGTTCTGACCGTCCGCGGCGTTGTTGTTGCAGCCCTCCATCGTCGTCGCCGGGCGCACCGAAGCGGTGCCCGAGACATAGATGTAGACGTTGTTCGCGTCCTTCGGGTCGGTCACCAGCGTGTGCGTGTGCGAACCACGGCAGAGCTGAACCGCCGCGACCTGCACCGGGTTGCGCACGTCGCTGATGTCGAAGACCCGGACGCCCTGGAACCGGGTGCCGACGTTCGGGTTCGTGCCGCAGTCGACCCGCCCGCGGGTCTCCTCGACCGACATGAAGAGCAGGTTGTTGTGGACCGAAAGGTCACCCTGCCCACCCGGGCACACGACGCTGGTGACCAGCTGCGGGTCGCTGGACTTGGAGACGTCGTAGATGTTGAACCCGTTGTAGTTGCCCGAGAACGCGTACTTGCCGCCGAAGGTGAAGTCCGAGTTGTAGAACCCACCGTTACCCGGGTTCGCCGGGTCGACGAAACCCGCCGGCTTGTCGCGGTGCGCGACGTGCTCCAGGTTGCTGATCGCCGACTGCGCGTCGAGCCAGCCGGCGCCGAGCCCGATCCGCGGATCGGGCTCCGCCGCCGAAGCCGTGCCGGGCAGTACGCCGACCATGAGGATTCCCGCGGCCAGCACGCCGAGGGCTCGGCGCCCTCTGTGTGGCCAAATTCCCAATCGATGTTTCATCTGCCGCCTTCCGATCGAAAGACCAGACGCGCCGTCCAGATGCTGGGAGAGGCGCGTCGTGTGAGTAAGGACCGTACCGGCCATCGGTCATTGGTCAAGAAGTCAGCGGGATATGCACGTATTTGCGTAAGTAAACTGAGCGGATGGCCGCGGCATGAGATGGTGCTGGTTCACCCCAAAGCTGTCGGTGCGGGAGATCCGTTTCATCGCCGTCGAGCCAGGTCAGCACGCTACAAAGCAGACCGGACCCGACCGGACCATCGCATGACACCACCCGGGGTCCTCGACGCCACCGACCGTTGTCGATCGGAGGCCGCGACAGGCGTAGGAGCCACTGCTCGAATATTCCGCCAACCGTCGGATGATCGGCCCGTAAACCGCACCGTAGCGTCGATGCAATTCACCTCGCTCGGGTCTGACTACTGAACGTAATCGCTGGGCGGGCGTCGCGGATCAGCGTGGCGGGCCGCTGCGGCGGTCGTGGATCGGCGCTTCGTGCTGTCCTGTCCAACCCCCGAAGGGAGCAGCGGTGCCCCCGTATCTGTCCCGTGGTCGACGCAACGCCGCGTTGCTGTTGTCCGCGACGCTGGTGGCGTCCATGACGTCATTGGCCACGAAACCTGCCTGGGCTGCTCCGGAGGAGGCTCCGGAGAACCCGATCTTTCTGACCGGCCCGAACGAGGGCGCGGCGAACGACATCGCGATGCGGTATCTGCGGGCGCACCCGGCCGACTTCGGCGTGCGTGCCGCCGACGTGTCCGAGCTGTCGGTGATGTCGAGCTACACCAGCCAGCACAACGGGGTGACGCATGTCAACCTGGTGCAGCGGCACAAGGACCTCGACGTCTTCGGCGCGGTCAGCACCGTGAACATCGCCCGTGACGGCAGTGTCATCCATGTTGGTGACGCCCTGGTCTCGGATCTGACGGAGAAGGCTTCCGGCAGCGCGTCGCTGGACGCGGTCGAGGCGGTGGAGGCGGCGGCCGAAGGTCTGGACCTGGCCGAGCCGAAGAACGCGAAGGTGATGAGCCGCAACGCCGGCGCGGCCAAGGCTACCGTCGTGTCGGATGCGGGGATCTCGGACGAGCCGATTCCGGCGAAGCTGGGTTGGCAGCAGACCGAGGACGGTCTGCGGCTGGCCTGGCAGCTGGTGATCGACGACTCCTCGGACGACCACCTGTGGAACGCCGCGGTCGACGCCGAGACCGGCGAGCTGCTCAACGCCGACGACTGGACCACCCACGAGAACGCCGAGGAGATCGCCAGCAACCTGGGCCGCAGCGCGACGTCGACGACGCCGACGCAGCTCAGCCCGGCGAACCCCGGCACCCGCAACCCCGTCCAGGACGGCTCGAGCTACCGCGTGTACAACGCGCCCAAGGAGAGCCCGAACGACGGGCCGCGGACCCTGGTGACCAACCCGGCGGACAGCAAGGCCTCGCCGAACGGGTGGCACGACACCGGCACGCCGGGTGGCAAATACACCACCACCCAGGGCAACAACGTCCACGCCTACCAGGACCAGGACAACAACAACGCTCCGGACTTCGGCAGCAGCCCGAACGGCGGGTCGAACCTCAGCTTCGACTTCCCGCTGGACCTGGCCGAGCACGCGCAGAACTACCGGGACGCGGCCACGGCCAACCTGTTCTACTGGAACAACGTCATCCACGACGTCTCCTACCTGTACGGCTTCGACGAGGTGTCCGGCAACTTCCAGGCCAACAAATTCGGCAAGGGCGTCGGCGGCGACTACGTCCGCGCCGAGGCTGCCGACGGCGGCGGCACCAACAACGCCAACTTCTCCACCCCGGCGTCCGGCGGCACCCCCCGGATGCAGATGTACCTGTGGCCGGGCACCCAGTTCGGCGACCCGAACCAGGTCGTCGTGGACGGCGTCGGCTCCTTCAACGCCTCCTGGTCGCGCTACTCGACGGCACCGACGGCGGCCGGCCTGGCTGGACAGTTCGTCTACGCCGGCACCGGCTGCACCGCGGCCGCGTACCCCGCCTCGCTGCCCTCGGGCAACTGGGTCAGCGTGGTCGACGGCGGCACCACCGCCTGCACCTACCTGCAGCGCACCCAGGTCGCCGAGTCCGTAGGCGCCAAGGCGCTGGTCATCGCGCACAACGCGTCGGGTGCCGCGCCGGTGCTCACCGGCGCCATGACGACCGCGCCGGTCACCATCCCGGCGGTCGCCGTGACCCAGGCCAACGGGGCCACCATCAAGGCGGCCATCGCCGCCGGCACCGTCACCGGTACGGTTCGCAAGAACCCGAACCACCCGGGCATCCGCGACGGCGACCTCGACGCCGGCGTGATCATCCACGAGTACACCCACGGCATCTCCACCCGGCTGACCGGTGGCCTGGGTGTCAACTGCCTGAGCGGCGATGAGCAGCAGGGCGAGGGCTGGAGCGACTACGTCGCGCTCACCATGCTGCTCGACCCCAAGTTCGACACCGCCGACGGGCAGCGCGGCATGGGCCCGTACGTGCTGTTCCAGGACGACCGCAGCGGCGGCGGCATCCGGCCGCGGCCGTACTCGCGGAACATGGAGATCCAGCCGTTCACCTACGACAGCATCAAGACCGGTGGCTGGCTGAACAACACGTCCCTGGCCGTCCCGCACGGCATCGGCCACGGCTGGGCCTCCGTGCTGTGGGACATGACCTGGAACCTGATCGACCGGCACGGGTTCAACCCGAACATCTACGACGGGTGGAACACCGGCGGTAACAACCTCGCGCTCCAACTGGTCATCGACGGGCTGAAGATGCAGGGTTGCGGCCCGGGCTTCGTGACCTCCCGTAACGCGATCATCGCCGCCGACGCGGCGCTGACCGGTGGCGAGAACGCCTGCATCATCTGGGGCTCGTTCGCCCGTCGTGGTCTCGGCTACAGCGCGGTGCAGGGCACCACGAACCGCAACGACAACACCGAGGCGTTCGACACCCACCCGTCGTGTCGGGGTGACTTCGTCGGTCGGTCCGCGCAGCCGGCGTTGAACACGGTCATCGCCGGTGACGCCGCGCCGATGAAGTTCAAGCTGGCCGCCAACCGGGGCCTGGACATCCTGGCCAGCAACTCGCCGTACTCGCGGCTGGTGGACTGCGACACGCTCAAGACCGTCAACCCGAGCGGGCCGGTCACTCCTCGGCCGACCCCGGTCGCGGCGAGCAACCCCGGCAACTCGAAGTTGTCGGTCAACGCCAACGGCCAGTACAACTACGTGTGGAAGACCGACCCGTCCTGGGTCGGTACCTGCCGGGAGTTCGTCCTGACTCTCGACAACGGGTTCCAGTACCGCACCTACTTCAAGCTAATCGCCGGCTGACAACCGGCACCGGCACCACCTGAGGCCGGAGGGAGCGTCCCATGGTCGGGACGCTCCCTCCGGTCCGTCCATGTCCGGTGGCCCGATCCGCGACGAAGGACCGTTCGTCAGGGATCTGTGCAGAGCGACCAGCCTGCTCACAGGGCGACTTGCCGGTGGGTCGCCATCCTGCTGACCGTGACGTTGGTGGCAAGAATTCCGACCACGGCTCCGAGGAGCACATGTCGCGGTCCCAGGTTCGAGCCGTCGAACGTCCAACTGGTTGGTTCATGGGCCAGGATGGGCAGGATCAGCGCCAGAAAAACCCCGCTGGCCGCGATCGATATCCGCACATCGAGCGCCGCGCCCACGAGAGCCGCCACCAGCCCGGCGGCCACGATGACCGGCAGGGTAAACCGGTCGACCCAGCCATTGAGCGGATAGGCGTCACGACAGCTACGGTCATTGCCGCGCCGACGAGCCAGGTCCATGGTCGCGCCACCCGTGATCGACGTGCTCGAAGCAGCGGCACCATCGTCAGGACGGCCAACAGGCACACCCACGTAGAAAGTTGCATGGCCAGGTAGAGACCCGCCCGGAGCCCCAACACCGCGTCGATCCCCGCCCATGGCTCCACCGCATGCCACAGGTCATTCGCCGCGGAGTACCAAATCTCCGCGCCGAAGGCGCCAATGGTTACGGCGAGTGCGAGGTGGTAGCGAGCCCATGCCGCGGCGGCCAACGCGAGAAGCAACAATTCGGGCGTGACCAGCCCGGCCGAGGTGGACGACGACCTCGTGCGGGACGTGACCGAGATCCTGACCTCGCTGTGCGCCCGCCTGTACGGCGGCGGTGCGGCGGCGGACCGGGCCCGACGTGCGGTGGAGGCGGCCACCGAAGGCCGAGACTGATCTCTTCGCAGGACTGTCAGGTGTTCCACGGGGTCTTGCCGCCGGCGCCGTTGTTGTTGGTGCCGGACAGGATGCGGGAGGCGCCGGTGACCTGGCCGGTGGAGTTGAACGAAATCATCGAGGCGCCACCGCCCGACGTGGCGCGCTGGTCTCGGCGTTGGATACGTAGATCCAGCCGGTGCCGTTCGGGATCACGGCGCCACCGTCCGGCGCGTTGTGCCAGACGTACGAGGTGCCGGGCACCACCTGGCCGGACCGGGCAATGATCTGGCTGGTGAAGCCGGCCGGCAGTTGGATGCCGTTGGCGTCGGCGGCCTGCAGCGGACCGTAGGGACTGGCGGCGTTCTGTGCCGGTGCCGCGTACGCTGTGGACCAGGCCGTGAATGGCAGCAACAAACCGCCCGCTCCGGCTACCGTTGCCCTCAGCAATGTGCGCCGATCCATGAACCCTCCTCGATATCGAGGTCGGGAGAACATAATGACGGTTTTCTATCTAGCGGCGAGGCGTGAGGTGAACGACACGCGGCGACCGCTTGGCGATCGGTAGACAGCGATCCGATAGTCAGGCACGTCGTGCCCGGAACGTGCAGCCTCGGTCGAAGGAAACCGACCACGAGCAGGAGGAGGCCCGATGCGGAAGCTGGTGCTCTACACGCTGTTGTCCGTGGACGGCGTCGCGGAAGATCCGGACCGGTACGTCTTCGCGTTCGATGAGGCGATGCACGCCAACCTCTGCCGTGTCATCGACACCCAGGACGCGGTGCTTCTCGGCCGACGGACCTACGACGAGTGGGCCGCCTACTGGCCAGCGGTGGAGGACCATCCTTTCGCCGACTTCATCAACGGAGTGCGCAAGTACGTCGTCACCTCGACACCTCCGGCGGTGTCGTGGGCCAACACCACCGTCGTGTCGGGCCCCATCCCGCAGTACGTACGCGACTTGAAGGAGCAGCCGGGAGGGGACATCGGCATCCACGGCAGTATTCGGCTCGCTCGTCTCCTGATCGCGTCGGACCTGGTGGATGAGCTACGGCTCGTCATCTCCCCGACGCTGTCGGGGAGCGGTCGCAAGTTGTTCGAGGACGACGACAAGCTGCGAAGGCTGACGCTGTCACGGGTCGAAGGAACATCCTCAGGTGCCCTGCTCGTCGACTACGGACTGCAGGCGAAGCAGTAGTAGGACACGACGGAGGGCCGGTCACTCCGGCCGTCTTGGCGGCGTGGGGATCGGTCGGACTTGGCGGATGATCGGTGGGCGTTGATCGAGCCGGTGCTGCTCGCGTGGCGGGCCGACCGAGCGGCACGGCACCTCGGCGAACGTCCTGGCAGGGTTAACCTCGCCGTCCGCTGCGAAGCCACCGTCACCATCGCCGTCATCAACCAGTGGCTCCGAGCCCCATGAAACACGGGCTAATCGCCGGCCGACCGGCCGGGCTCGTGCGGTGCGATCGGCAGGGCGACCTGGGCAACCAGTTTCCTGGGTGCCAACAGGCAGTAGCTCTCGGTGAGCAACTCGCCGACCTCGTCCCAGTCGGTCTCGTCGTCGACCGCCATGCCCAGGACGTCGGCACCCCAGCCGGGCGCGTAGAACGGATCCCCCTGGGCGACGAGGGCGTGCACCTCGTCCGCCGGCGCCCGGAACGTCAGGACACAGACCGGCTCGGCCGCCCGGGCCTGCGCCATCTGATGCTCGGGACCGACGGTGAGCAGGTGGGCGAAGGTCCGCTTGCGTACGCGCCAGCGGATGCCCACCCACGCCGGCTCCTCGTAGGTCTCCGGCAGCCCGAGGCAGATGGGCCGCAGCCGATCGAGAAACCCGGGCGGCACATCTCCGCGGTCGGTCACGACGAACACGCTAGCCCCGCCCTCCGACATTTCGCCGAGGGCGCCGGTGTCAGGAGCGGGTCCACCGCTGGTTCGCGGCGCCGTTGCAGTACCACAGTTCGACGGCGGTGCCGTTGGCGGTGCCCGCGCCGGTCACGTCGAGGCACAGCCCCGACTGCACGTTGGTGATGGTGCCGTCGCTGTTGATGTTCCACTGCTGGTTCCCGTTGCCACCGCAGTCCCAGGTCTCCACCCGGGTACCGGCGGAGACGCTGCCGCCGGGAACGTCGAGGCACAGCTTTCCGTACACCACCAGCGTCTTCGACGGGGTCAGCAGCCAGGACTGGTTTCCGCCGCCGTTGCAGTCCCAGATCTGCAACTTGGTGCCCCAGGTGGTCGACGAGCCGGGCACGTCGAGACACCGGTTGGAGCCGACCCCACGGATCACCGCGGCGGTGGAGCCGCCGAGGCCCCAGGCCCACTGCAGTCGGCTGACGCCGGAGGCGTTGTTGTTGGTGAGGGTCAGGTTGGTGCCGCTGCCGCCGAGCGTCGCCATGCTGTAGGAGTCCCCGGTGCGCAACCCCGGCCAGTAGACCGAGCCCATCCCGAGCAGGCGCAGCGTGTCGCTGTCGGCCTGGATGTAGGCGATGTAGGCGTTGCCGTTGATCGGGCCGTTGTAGTTCAGTCCCGTCGTCATCGGCGCACCCCACTCGTCCAGGACGGTGCGGGAGGCGCACGAGCCGATCCTGTTCCGCAGGTCGTTGGCCCAGTACCAGTAGCTGCTCTGGCTGCTGTTCCAGAACCCGTAGTGGTGCAGGGAGAGGTACGTTCCGGACAGTCGGCTGTCGGCGCACACGCTGGTGACGTCGTCGTTGTAGCCGGTGCCGCTGACGAAGATCCGGTTCTTCGGCACGGAGGGATACGTGCTGATCCAGTTCGCGGCCAGGTTCGCCCACGCGCTCTGGCTGTAGCCGAACGGCTCGTTCATCGGCTCGAAGTGCACCATGCTGTTGCCGCCGTACCTGTTGACGACGGTCTGCCACATGCTCCAGAAGGCGGTGGTGTCGTCGACCAGCCCGTCCTTGTGCGCCGTGCCCTCCCAGTAGCTGAGGATGACCTTGAAGCCCCGGTCGACGGCGGCGTCGATGGCGCCGGTGTACGACGACCAGAAGGACCCGTTCACGGTGTACGGATTGATCGGCAGTCGTACCGTGTTCGCGCCGAGGTTGCTCTGGAAGCCCCCGATGACCGCGGTCGCCTTGGCGTACGTGGTGGCGTAGCTGTCCGCCGTGGACAGCCCAGACGGCACGACCGGGTTGTCGGCGTAGTTGTCCCGGGGATCGGCCCAGTTGACACCCTTGAACTGGCTCGTGCCGGCGAGCGCGGGAGCGCCGGTCGCGCCCACCGCGGCGACGACCGCGGCGGCGAGCAGGGCGGCGAGGGTGCCCATCGTGACAAACCGTCGCGGCACCAGGCGGCCGCGTCGCCAAGAAACACGGGTACGCGACATGTACTGCTCCCTCGGGCGGGCACGTGGGTGGCTGCGCGCCACGGTCGGGGGGCGACGGGCAGCACCATCCGCGCGGAACCGGACAATTCAATAGATCGACGGAAGTCTAAGCCTCCGCGATCTCCGCGTCAAAGGAGCGGAACGGGTGGCGATGGCCTCAGAGCACGGCGCGAGGGTAGAGGCGGGCGGCGATGGCGACGAGGAGCACGAGCGCGCCGATCAGCACCGCGAAGTCGAGCGGCAGCCCGAGGGTGCTGCGCCCGCCGGCGAGCATCAGGGTGCGCAGGATGTCGACCTGGTAGGTGAGCGGGTTGGCGTGGGCGAGCCACCGCAGCGCGGGCGGCATGATCGCGACCGGGTAGATCGCGTTGGAGGCGAAGAAGAGCGGCATGGTGAGGACCTGACCTATGCCGAGGAACCGTTCCCGGGTACGCACCAGACAGGCGATGACGAGGGAGAAGGTGGCGAATACGGCGGCGCCGAGGACAAGTGTGAGCACCACGCCGGCCAGCGCGAGCGGGGCGAATCGAAGATGTACACCCAGCGCGGCGGCCGCCAGATAGACGATCACCGCCTGGGCGAGGGTGCGTACCCCGGCCGACAACGCCTTGCCGAGCACCAGCGCCGCCCGTGGCGCGGGGCTGACCAGGAACTTGTTCAGCACTCCCAGGTCGCGTTCCCAGATCACGGCGATGCCGTAGAAGATCGAGACGAACAGGGCGCTCTGGGCGAGGATCCCCGGCGCCAGGAAGTCGAGGTACGGCAGGCCGCCGGTCGGAATGGCGCGGGCGTGCGCGATCACCGTGCCGAACACGAGCAGCCACAGAAGCGGTTGGACCGCCCGGGTCAGCAGTTCGAGCGGGTCGTGACGCAGCTTGCGGATCTCCAGGTCGACGATGGCCGCGGTGTCCTCGACGAAGCGCAGCGGCCCGGGTCGCCAGAGTGGGCCGGCGGGGGGCGGCTGCCGCGGCTCAGCCGAGGCGCCGTGCGGTGCGTCTGCCTCTGGCGACATCTCTGAACCCACCCTTCGCTGCGCTGTCGGCGCCGCCGCTCATGGCGATGAAGACGTCGTCGAGGCTGGCGTCGGGGCCCACCTGTGCCTTCAGTTCGTCAGGGCTGCCGTGTGCGACCAGTCGCCCCTGGCTCATGATCGCCACCTGATCGCACAGCTGTTCCGCCTCCTCCATGTCGTGGGTGGTGATGAAGAGGGTGGTGTCCTCCCGCGCGGTGACCCCGCGCAGTTCCTCCCAGACGTCGCGGCGCGCTGCCGGGTCCAGGCCGATCGTCGGCTCGTCGAGGAACAGCACCGGAGGCCGGTGGAGCATCGACTGGACTATTTCGAGCCGGCGGACCATGCCGCCGGAGAAGTTGCGTACCAGTTCCCGTGCTGATCCCTCCAGCCCCACCGACGCGAGCGCTTCGTCGATGCGTGCCCGCCGCTGCGACCTCGGCAGGTGATAGAGCCGGGCGAACACCAGGAGGTTCTCCTCCGCGGTCAACGAGCCGTCGGCCGAGAGCAGTTGCGGTACGTAGCCGACCAGCCGGCGGACCCGTGCCGGTTGTGTACGGATGTCGCAGCCGGCGATCGTCGCCGTGCCGTCGCTCGGGGCGAGCAGCGTGATCAGCATTTTGATCATCGTGGTCTTGCCGGCGCCGTTGGGGCCGAGCAGGCCGAACGCCACGCCGCGCGGAACGACGAGATCGACGTGGTCCACGACGGTCGCTTGCCCGAACCGTCGGGTCAGGCCGCTGATGGCCACGACGTCCTCGGGCGCGGGCCGATCCGTCGGTGATCGCACCATCCGAGCATATGAAGCACCGCGCGCCGGGGTTCCGATTCCGGGCACTTCCCGGACCGGGATCTCCGGGTAGGACCCCGACGTGCTCAGTCCCGGATTCCGCTGCCGGGGGTGGACCCGGCGTCGAGCTGGGCGAGCAGCCGTGCGGGGGCGACCGCGCGGTACGCGTCCTCGCACAGCTCCGCCACCTCCGCCCAGTCGATGCCCCGGTCGAGCCGGACGCCGACCCAGCCGCGGTGCCCGACGTACGGCGGGCGGAAGAAGGTCCGCGAGTCCGTCGCCACCAGCTCCTGCTGTGCCCCCGGGGCAGCCGCGCACCAGAGGTGGGGGAACTCGTCGCGGTGGTGCCCGTCCGGCCACAGCTGGACGAAGGTCCTGCCGTTGACGAACCAGGTCGGGGTGCCGTGGCTCAGCCGCTCCGTCACCGTGGGGAACGCGGTGCAGATCTGTCGTACCTGATCGAGCGGGTGCTCCTTTTCCCCGGCCATGGCGTCTCCCGGCGGTCGAACGATGTGCCGCAGTCTACCGGCGTCGCCGCGGTGACGGCTCCGGCGACCAGGGCGCCGCCAGCGTCGGACCGGTGGCCGTCGGGCGGCGGATCAGAGCGGCGGCTCCGGTCCCGCCACGGGACTGTCCGTGCTGGCGTGGCCGGCCCGCTCGGCGAGGTAGCGCACGGCCTCCTGGTATTCGGGCTGCGTGTGGTACGGCCAGTGGCGCTCGACCGGGGGTGGCACGGTGTCGGCTGGGTCGATGGTCACCGCACGCGGGTCGCGGAGCCGGATGTCGACCGCGTCGGCCGCCGGGTTGCCGAGGGTCGGCTGCGCGCCCCGGTGGTGGCCGAAGAGGGGGCCGCCGATCGGATCGGTGTCGCGCCAGAGGTTGCGCCAGCGCCAGTCGAGCCGGTCACCCAGGTCGCGCAGCGCCTGATCGCCGAAGTAGGCCGGGTACAGCCGGGCGTAGACGCGGCGCAGGGGGCAGCCGTAGGTCAGCAGCGCGACGCTGGGCAGGGCGGCCGGAGGTAGTTGCAGGATGGTGGCCGTGGCCAGCACGGAGCCGTGGCTGTGTCCGGAGATGACCACCGGTCCCTGTGCGGCGAGCGCGGAGACCCGCCTGGCCAGTTCGGGCACCGCCCGGGCGGCGTAGCAGGGCGGCGCGAAGGGGTGCACGGTGCGGGGCCAGAAGGTGCCCAGGTCCCACACGATGGCCACGAGGCGTCGGGTCTCGCGCGACCGGTACGCGCGGTAGCCGAGGAGGATGAGGCCGACGACGAGCAGGCTGATGAACCAGATGCCGGCGTCGGTGACGTACGCGGCGAGCAGACCGATGCCGTCGTGCTGCCCGCTGAGTCGGCTCACCAACTCGGTGGGACCGATCCCGAGCAGGTCGAGCGCGACGGTGGCGAGTCCCAGGGCGGAGACCACGAAGAAGACGACCAGCATCGGGCCCAGTTCCTCGGTCACCTGGGATCTGGCGATGGTGGTCCGCACCAGGCGTAGCCGGGCCGCCGCGTGCGGAGGCACGTGCGGGAAGTCCCGCTCGACGATCCGCCTGGCCAGGATGCGTCGCCGGTAGCGGGTGAGCAGGACGGTGGCGGCGGCGGCCGCGGTGACGATCAGCAACGCGGTCAGCCCGGCCAGTGCCGCCCACCAGTACGCGACCGGTGGCTCCAGGGGGCCGTAGGCGGGCGGATTCGGCCGGAGCGGATCGGGGATGTAACCCCGGTCGAGATAGTCGGCGACGCGGAAGACGAGGGTGGCGGTGAAGGCCGCCGCGATGCTGACCGACATGGCCGCCACGACCGGCGTGCCGAGCCCGCGCAGCCACGGCCGGCTCTCGGCCGGGTCCGTCTTCTGGCGCGTGCGGGCGAGGGCTACCACGGCGATCGCCACGAGCAGGACGCCCTGCGTCGCGATCAGGCCGGCCGCGGCGCCCTCGTAGCCCGGCAGTTGCCCGACCACCGCCTCGTCGACGGAGCGGGTGGTCGTGGCGTAGGCCAGGCTCAGGCCGGTCACCGTGGCGACGATCGCCCACAGCGGGCGCAGGAGGCGCCGGGCCTGCGCCGGGCCGGTCGGCACGGGCAGGCAGAGCAGTACCGCGCAGAACATCACCAGCGCGGCGGCGGCGTCGAGCAGCAGGAGCCGGATGGTGTCGTGTCTGCCGGCGGAGAGGCCGGCCAGCAGGCTGACGTCGACCGTGCCGGCGCCGATCCCGACGTGGATCTGGCGCAGCCAGGACGTGATCCGCTCGTCGTCCCAGAAACCGGGCGTGGTGAGACTTTCCGTCAGTTCCGAGGGCTTCGGCTCCGGTGAGGTCGGGCCGAAGCCCTCGAACGCCCGCGCCGATCGCGCGCCGATCGTCCAGCACAGGCGCAGTGCGAGCAGCGGAATCAGCGACAGCAGGGCCAGGCGTGGCCCCACCGGCAGCGCGACGAGCCAGGACAGGTAGGGCCGGCCCTGACGGCACTGGGCGTACGGCACGCACTGCCAGCCGAGGAGGTTCACCGTGGCACCGATGATGGCGAGCATGAGGGCGGCGGTGAGGCTGGCGGCGAGCAGGCGGCACAGCGCGCCGAGCAGACCGAACCGGTCGGCCGACCTGGGGCGCAGCCAGATCGCGAGGTTGCCCAGCATGAACGGCAACAGCAGCAGCATGGACGCGGTGCGTACGGCGGCACCGGCGGTCAGGGAACCCCAGCGGTACGCCTCGACGGCGACTCCGGCGGCGGCGCCGCCGGCCGCGCCGGTTCCCGGCCGGGGCCGGTAGAACCCGGCGTGTCGATCCCCGGCGACGCGTACCACGATCGGGTGGTCGAGGATCTTGTCCGCCGACGCGCCCGACACCCCGTGCACCCGCAACTCGACGGCCTCGCCCCCAGGTGCTGTGCCCACGCGGTCAGGGTCACAGACCGGCGACGTCGCTCGCTGCTGAATCTGTTGATTCGTCCGCCGACGCTTCCGGGCCGGGTCGTCGTTCCTGGCCGGCGCGACGTGGCGGCACCGGATCGGACCAGAAACCTCAAACAGGAGAAACCGGCATATCTCTCCCCTGGCTGTGCTTAGCTTCACGGAGCAAACCGGTGCCGTACGGGGGGAGGGATCACGCATGCCGGGACGTGAGCTGCGGGGCCTGCTGCACCCGTTCCTCCTGCTGCTGATCTTCGAACGGCCCGGTCACGGGTACGACCTGATCGAGCGGCTTGAGACGATGGGCGTCTCCGACGTCGAGCCGGGTCACGTCTACCGGGTGCTCCGTGGCCTGGAGCGCGACCGGTCGGTGATCTCAGCCTGGGAAACGGACGGCGCCGGGCCGGCGCGCCGGTGCTACACGCTGACGGCCCAGGGTCACGACGACCTCCGCTCGTGGGTCACTCACCTGACGTACCTCAACCAGGTCGTCGACGCCTGCGTGCGGCGCTCGGCGGACGCCTTCGAGCGGGCGGCCGGCGTCGGGCGTCGCGATCCCTACGCCGTTCGAGGTTGACCGGAGGACCATGCGATCTCCTGTGTTCCCGGCCGTCGACAAAGCGTTCGCCCGCCGGCTCGCGCCCGGGGAGGCGCTCGCCGCCGACGCGGAACGGATCGCGCGGACCTGCCACGAGATGGCCGTGCGGTTCCATCGCGGCGGCAAGTTGATCGTGTTCGGCAACGGCGGGCCGGCGACCGACGCCCAGCACATCGTGGTCGAGTTCGTCCACCCGGTCATCGTGGGCAAGCGGGCACTGCCGGCGATCTCCCTGACGAACGACGCGGCCACCCTCACCGGGATCGCCCGCGCGGACGGCTTCGACGAGGTGTTCGCCGCACAGCTTCGACTCCTCGCCACTCCGGAGGACATCGCGCTCGGCCTGTCGGCCGACGGCCGGTGCGCCAACGTACGCCGCGGGCTCGCCACGGCCCGCGACCTGGGCCTGCTCACCGTCGGCCTGCTCGGCGGCGACGGCGGTGACATCGCTCGTGACGCGGCCGCCGACCACGTCGTCATCGCCCGCTCCGACGATCCGTGCATCGTCAAGGAGGTGCACGTGACGATCTATCACATCCTGTGGGAACTGGTGCATGTGTTCTTCGAGCAGCCGGGCCTGCTGGACCGGGCGGCGGCCCGGTGAGCGCGTCGACCGGCCCGGCGTCGGAGTGCCACGGTGACGACATCTGCATCACCTGCTCGGACATGGCCGTGGCCGTCCGGGTCCGGGAGCTGACCGGTGACGGCCTGGCGGTGGTCGAGACCGAGGCCGGCCCGGAGGAGGTCAGCGTCGCCCTGGTCGAGGCGGTGCCGGGCGACGTCGTGCTGGTGCACGCCAAGGAGGCGATCGCAGTGGTGGACAGGATCCGATGAGCACCCGGGTCGGGGGTGCCCTCGGGGCGCTCTATCCGTTCCTCGACGACGAGCCGGCCGACGTGGACGCGGTGCTCGCCGCGGTCGCGACGTCCACCAGGGAGAAGGCGGCGGAGATCGTGGCGCTGCGCGGGGCGCTGGTCGCCGAGCACGGGCAGCGGCTGGTCGACTGCGCCCGTCGGTGCGCCGCGGCCTTCTCCGCCGGCGGCACGCTGTTCGCGTTCGGCAACGGCGGAAGCAGCACCGACGCCCAGGACGTCGCGCAGTTGTTCCTGCACCCGCCGACGGCCGCCCGCCCGTTGCCGGCCATCTCGCTGACCCACGACGTCGCCCTGATCACGGCACTCTCCAACGACGTGGGATTCGACGTGGTCTTCGCCCGGCAGGTGGCGGCGTTCGGTCGCGCCGGGGACATCGCGGTGGCGTTGTCCACGAGCGGGGGCTCGACCAATGTCCTGTGCGGGCTCGCGGAGGCGGCCCGGCGGGGCCTGGTCACCGTCGGCATCGCCGGATACGACGGCGGCCGGATGGCCGAATCCGACGTCGTCGAGCACCTCTTCGTGGTGCCGTCCGCATCCGTGCACCGGGTGCAGGAGGCGCAGACCACGCTCTACCACGTGCTCTGGGAACTCACCCAGCAGGCCCTGGCCGGCGAACTCTGACCGGCAGTCATGGGCCAGGTCAGCGTGGCGCGGCTCCACGTCCGCGTCGAGGGCATCGTGCAGGGCGTCGGCTTCCGCCCGTTCGTGCACGCGCTCGCGACGGAACACCGCCTGGCCGGGTTCGTCGGCAACGACACCGGCGGCGTCTTCGTCGAGGTCGAAGGGGACGGCCGGCGGCTTGCCGCCTTCGTCGCGGACCTCAGCCGACGCGCACCCGCGCTGGCCCAGGTGGAGCGGGTCACCACCGAGACCGTCGTGCCGACCGGGCAGCCCGGCTTCGTCATCGTCACCAGCGTCACCGGCGCCGGCCGGGACGCCCTGATCTCCCCGGACACCGCCACCTGCCCGGACTGCCTTGCCGAGCTGGCCGATCCGGCGGACCGTCGGCACGGCTACCCGTTCACCAACTGCACCAACTGCGGGCCGCGCTTCACCATCGTCACGGACGTGCCGTACGACCGTGACGCCACCACGATGGCCGCGTTCCCGCTCTGCCCGGACTGCGCCGCCGAGTACGCGGATCCGGGGAACCGCCGCTTCCACGCCGAGCCGGTGTGCTGCCCGGAGTGCGGCCCGACCCTGCGGCTCGTCACCGGGGCCGGCGACCCGGTCCACGGCCCGCCCCTTGACGGCGCGGTGCGGTGGTTGCGCGACGGGCGGATCGTCGCGCTCAAGGGGCTGGGCGGCTACCATCTCGCCGTCCGCGCCGACGACGAACGAGCCGTCGCCGCGCTGCGCGCCCGTAAGCGCCGCGAGGAGAAACCGTTCGCCGTGATGGCCGGCGACCTGCCGGCGGCGCGTGTCCTGGTCGACGTGGCGGCGGCGGCCGTGCCGGTGCTCACCGGCGCCCGCCGTCCCGTGGTGCTGCTGCCCCGCCGCCCGGACGCCCCGGTCGCCGCGTCGGTGGCGCCGGACAACCGCGACCTGGGCGTCATGCTGCCGTACACGCCGTTGCACCAGCTGCTGCTCGGCCGGCTCGGCATGCCGATCGTGCTGACCAGCGGCAACGTCTCCGACGAACCGATCGCCCACCGCGACGACGACGCCCGCGTGCGACTGGCGGGCATCGCCGACGCCTTCCTGACGCACGACCGGCGCATCCACGTCCGCACCGACGACTCCGTGGTACGCGTGTTCCGCGACCGGGAGCTGCCGGTGCGGCGCTCCCGGGGGTACGTGCCCGCGCCGGTGACCGTGCCGTGGCGGTTCGACCGGCCGGTGCTCGCCTGCGGCGCCGAACTGAAGAACACGTTCTGCCTGGCGAAGGGGCGTCGCGCCTTCGTCTCGCACCACATCGGCGACCTGGAGAACTACGAGACGCTGCGCGCGTTCACCGACGGCATCGAGCACTTCGGTCGGCTGTTCGACATCCGGCCGCAGGTCGTCGCCCACGACCTGCACCCCGAATACCTGTCGACGAAGTACGCGCTGCGGCGCGAGGACGTCGAGCTGGTCGGCGTACAGCATCACCACGCCCACATCGCCGCCTGCCTGGCCGACAACGGCGAGCCCGGCCCGGTGCTCGGCGTCGCGTTCGACGGTCTCGGGTACGGCCCGGACGGCACTCTCTGGGGCGGCGAACTGCTCGTCGCCGACCTGGTCGGGTTCCAGCGGGTCGGCCACCTCGACGCGGTGCCGATGCCCGGCGGGTCGGCGGCGGTCCGCGAGCCGTGGCGGATGGCCGCGGCATACCTCGACGAGTTGTACGGCGACGCGCTGCCGGACCTGCCGGTGCTGCGGCGGCACGAGCGGCGCTGGCCCGCGGTGGTGGCGTTGGCGCGCGGCGGCCTCAACTCGCCGCCCACCTCCAGTGTGGGTCGGCTCTTCGACGCCGTCGCGGCGCTGCTGGACCTGCGTGATCGGGTCAGCTATGAGGGACAGGCCGCCATCGCCCTGGAACAGCGGGCGGATCCCGACGAGCGTGGCGGCTACCGGACCGACGCGCCCGGGCCGGTCCCGCTCGCCGACGTCGGCCGCCAGCTCGTCCGGTGCGTGGTCGACGACCTGCTCGCCGGCGTGGACCCGGGCCGGATCGCCGCGCGCTTCCACCACGGCCTGGCCGACGCCGTGGTGCGGGCGGCGGCAGCGGCCCGGGAGCGTACGGGACTGAGCAGCGTCGCGCTCTCCGGTGGCGTGTTCCAGAACGTGCTGCTGCTCGACCGGGTGGTGTCCGGGCTGGAGGCGGCGGCGTTCCGCCCGCTCGTGCACTCCCGGGTGCCCCCCAACGACGGCGGCATCTCCCTGGGCCAGGCCGTGGTTGCCGCCGCCCGCCATCGGGCCGGCTCGGCCGGCTGACCACCCACCCCGTCCGGGGGCGGAGTCAGCAGATGCGGGGGAGTGGGTCGCCGACCAGCAGGTCGACGACCCGGGTGCCGCCGAACGCGGTCCTGAGCAGCACGATGCCGGGTGGATCGGCGGCGACGTGGCCGATGACGCTCGCGTCCCCGCCCAGGGGGTGGCGGCGCAGCGCCGCCACGGCCGCCTCCGTCTGCGTGCCGTCGACCACCGCGACGAAGCGTCCCTCGCAGGCGACGTAGAGCGGGTCGATGCCGAGCAGCTCGCAGGCTCCGGTGACGGCGGGACGCACCGGCACCGCCGCCTCGTCGAGGACGACGGCCACCTCCGCGGCCTGCGCGACCTCGTTGAGGACGGTCGCGACGCCGCCCCGGGTGGCGTCGCGCAGCAGCCGTACGCCGGGCGCCGCGTCCAGCAGGGCCGCCACGAGACCGTGCAGGGGCGCGGTGTCCGAGACGAGATCGGCCTCGATGTCCAGCTCGCCGCGGGCGAGCATGACGGTGACGCCGTGGTCGCCGATCGGCCCGGAGACGATGATCGCGTCACCGGGCCGGACGTGCCCGGTGCCCAGTGCCACCGGCCGCTCCAGCAGGCCGACCCCGGCGGTGTTGACGTAGCAGCCGTCCGCCTTGCCGCGCTGCACCACCTTCGTGTCGCCGGTGACGATCTGGACGCCGGCGCGCCGCGCCGCCGCCGCCATGGACGCGGTGATCCGTTGCAGGTCGGCGACGGGAAAGCCCTCCTCGAGGATGAACCCGGCCGCCAGGTACAACGGACGTGCGCCGCTGACCGCGAGGTCGTTGACGGTGCCGTTGACGGCGAGGTCGCCGATGTCTCCGCCCGGGAAGAACAGCGGCGACACCACGTACGAGTCGGTGGTGAAGGCCAGCCGGTCGACGTTCGGGCGGAGCACCGCCGCGTCGTCGAGCGCCTCCAGTGTCGGGTTCCGGAACGCCTCGACGAAGATCCCCTCGACCAGCGTGCGGGTCGCCTTCCCGCCCGCGCCGTGCGCGAGCGTGACCCGGGACTCCCTGATCCTCGGCCGGCGGCGGCGGGCCCGTTCGATCCGCTCCAACACCTGCTGCTCCGGCGACAGCCGGCCGGATTCCCGTCCGGCCAGGGCCTCGGCCTCGGCCACGGCGCGTTCGGCCCAGTCGGCGGTGCGTTCGGTCGTCATACCCGCACCGCCTCCGTGAGCCGCTGCCGGGTGAACCGGCCGAAGTTGTAGTAGGCCGCGCAGGCGCCCTCCGAGGAGACCATGCACGTCCCGATGGGCGTCTCCGGCGTGCACGCGGTGCCGAACACCTTGCACTCCCAGGGCTTGAGCACTCCCTTGAGGACCTCGCCGCACTGGCAGGCCTTCGGATCCGCCACCCGTACCCCGGGTACGTCGAAGAGCCGCTCGGCGTCGAAGGCCGCGTACTCGTCGCGCATCCGCAGGGCGGAGTGGGAGATGAAGCCGAGGCCGCGCCACTCGAAGTACGGCCGCAGCCGCATGACCCGGCCGATGGCCTCGATCGCCCGCGGGTTGCCGTCCCAGGGGACCACCCGGGTGTACTGGTTCTCCACCTCGCAGCGGCCCTCGGCGAGTTGCCTGAGCAGCATGAGGACCGACTGCAGCAGATCCAGCGGTTCGAACCCGGCGCACACGAGCGGCTTGCCGTAGTCGCGGGCGATGAACTCGTACGGCCGGCACCCGATGACCGTGGAGACGTGTCCCGGCCCGAGGAAGCCGTCGAGGCGCAGGTCCGGCGAGTCGAGGATCGCCTTGATCGCCGGCAGGATCGTGACGTGGTTGCAGAAGACCGAGAAGTTGTCGATCCCCTCGGCGGCGGCCCGCAGCACGGTCATCGCCGTCGACGGCGAGGTGGTCTCGAACCCGATCGCCATGAACACGACCCGGCGGTCCGGGTTGGTCCGGGCGATCTTCAGGGCGTCCAACGGCGAGTACACCATCCGGATGTCGGCGCCGGCGGCCTTGGCGTCGAAGAACGAGCCGCTCCCGCCGGGAACCCGCATCATGTCGCCGAACGCGGTCAGGATGACCCCGGGCTCGTGGGCGATCGCGATGGCGTCGTCCACCCGGCCCATCGGGATCACGCACACCGGGCAGCCCGGCCCGTGCACCAGCGAGACGTTTTCCGGCAGGTAGTCCTCGATCCCGTGCTTGTAGATGGTGTGCGTGTGGCCGCCGCAGACCTCCATGAACTTGTACTGCCGGCCCGGCTCGCACATCGCGGCGATCTGGGCGGCCAGCGCCTGGGCCCGGTCCGCGTCGCGGTACTCGTCAACGAAACGCATGTGGTCGTTTCCCTAGGTGATGTCGGATTCGGCGAGCGCCTGGAGTTCGTCGGTGTACGCCTGCCCGAGACCGTTCAGCAGTGTCAGGGTGGCGGCGGCCTCGGCCTCGTCGATCTTCGACATGGCGAATCCGACGTGCACGAGCACCCAGTCGCCGACGCCGACCTGGTCCTGACCGAGCAGGCCGATGTTGACCGCCCGCCGGACGCCGACGACGTCCACGACGGCGAGGTCGTCGCGACCGGCTTTGATCTCGACGATCTCGCCCGGGATCCCTAGACACATCGGCTGGTTCGCCCTTTCCGGTCACATTTTTTCGATCTTGATGTAGCGCCGTAGCGCGGGCAGTTCCTTCCAGAACAACCCGACGACGGCCACGCCGGCCAGCAGCGCAAACAGCTTCCGCACAGCTCACCTCCCTTGGTCGCGTCCCGGCTCCGGTCAGCCGGGCGGCAGGTTCGGCATGCTCGGCAGGATCGGGCCGTGTTCCTTGGGCCGGATGCCGGTCGAGCGGCGTGCGTCCACCGTCCCGTCGTCGTGGTGACCGGTCTGCCTCCTTCTCCGCGAGTTGCCTTCCTCAATGCCCTTGGTGTGCGCCGGCGCGTCGAGTTCGACATCGGGATCGCCGACCCGGATCTCGCCCATCCCCGCCCCCTTCATCAGTGGTCGCCGGACGGCGGACCGTGCCGCCGGCCGAGATCGTCGAAGAACCGGGGGACCTCCCGCCACACCGCGCTGCCCCCCGACATGCCCGTCCAGTGCCGGCGGATGAGCGCCACCAGCCGGAAGCAGTCGTCGACCGGCACCAGCCACTGTTGGCCGCCGCCGTGCCGGGTGCCCGCCCACACCAGCAGCGCCTCGACCCGGGGCCGCAGCTCGGCCAGCGCGGGTGACCGCGCCTCGACGGCCCGCCAGGACTCGGCGTCGATCTCCGACTCGGTCGTGCCGAGCGGGCTCGGGTAGTGCCCGAACACCTGGCCGTCCCGCCGCTTGACGAAGAACGCCAGGCCGACCGGCACGCCGAGTTCGTCGGCGGCGGGGCCTGCCAACCGGGTCCCGCGGGTGGGCACGAGTTGGTACCGGTCGCCGCCGGCCGCCTCCCGGTCGAACAGCAGGGAGCACGGCGGGCAGGCGCAGACCAGTTCCCGGTCCTGCTCGTCCCACACGTGCCGGTGCTCCGCGTCGACCGGCGCGGCGCACATTCCGCACCGCTCGACCGAGGCCGCACGCTGCCCCGCGCGGCGGATCACCCGTTGCAGCGCGCCGGCCGTCACGCCGTACCCCCCGACGCCGGTGGCCCGGCAACCTGCGGCAGCCGGTCGTCCGCCGCCGGCCGACCGGCCGGGGCCCCGTCGGGCCGTCGCCACAGGGTGGCGACCGGGATCAGCGCCGCAGCCGCCGCGGGCGCCCCCACGTCGACCGCGGACAGCTCCGGGGCGAACGTCAACACCTGCTCCCGTACGAGGTCGCGCAGGGCCGCGGCGCCGCACGAACTCGTCGACAGGCTGATCCGCGCCACCGCGTCCTGGACACCGAGCAACGCGATCTCGGCGCCCTGCGCGCGTAGCTGCGGCCGGAGATCGTCCACCGCGCGGGCCACCCGTCGCTCCACCGGATCGGGATGGACGCGGTGTAGCAGCAGCAGGTGCCGCAGCAACTCGTCGCCGGTGAGCCGGTCGAGCACGCGGGGGCTGTCGGCGGCGAGGTCGGTGATCCGGGCCAGCGCCTCGCCGTACACCCCGGTCAGGAGTTCGACGGCCTCCAGCGCCAGCTCGGCGGTGCGGCCGGGGGTCTGTTCGAGTTGACCGAGCACCGCGTCGAGGCGGGCCAGCCGCGGCTCGACGGCCGCGTCGTCGAGCCGCTGGACGTCCGGCTGCTCACCCATGCGACGCGCCGAACATCGGCGAGTGGATCTTCTTGAGGGTACGACCGCCGCCGACGTACATGTGCACCCCGCACGGCAGGCAGGGGTCGAAGCTGCGTACCGCCCGCATGATGTCCACGCCCTTGAAGTTGTCCGGGCCGTTCTCCTCGAAGATGGGGGTGTTCTGGATCGCGTCCTCGTAGGGCCCGGGCGTGCCGAAGCTGTCGCGGGGACTGCCGTTCCACGGCGTCGGCGGGTACGGGTGGTAGTTGGCGATCTTGCGGTCCCGGATCACGATGTGGTGCGACAGGATGCCCCGGACGGCCTCGTGGAAGCCGCAGCCGATGGCCTCGTCCGGCACGTCGAACTCGGCGAAGACCCGCATGTCGCCGCCGCGCATCCGCGCCATCGCCTGCTCCAGGAAGTGCAGCGCCATCGCCGCCGCGTACGCGATGAAGTAGGCCCGCGAGCGGTCCCGCTCCAGCGCGTTCGACCAGCGCGGGATCTTCCACTCCAACGTCGTCTCGGGCAGGGTCCGGCTCTTCGGCAGCGTGATCAGCACGCTCTGCCCGGTCGACTTGACGTACGGGGTGTCGACCAGCTTCGCCAGCGCCGTGGTGTAGAGCCGGGCGAAGCAGCCGCCGCCGGTGTCCAGCGCGAGGTGCTGCCCGCTGTTCTTGTCGAACCAGCGGGGGCTCATCACCCAGCTGTACCTGTCGTTGAAGTCGCGCTTGCCGGGATCCGGGAGCGTGGTCTGGTTCCAGGGGTGGCGGATGTCGACCGGGTTGCCGAGCGGGTCGTACTTGACGAACGGCTCCTCCTGGCCGACCCAGTCCTTGTAGTAGGAGCTGCCGAGCAGGATCCGCATGCCGAGGTTGATGTCGACCAGGTCGGTGGTGAGCAGCTTGCCGTCGACGACGATGCCGGGGGTGACGTGCATCGCCCGCCCCCAGTTCGTCATGGTCTCGTACCGGTAGTCGACGACGTCGGGGTCCTGGAAGGCGCCCCAGCAGCCGAGCAGGACCCGGCGGCGGCCGACCTCCTCGTAGCCGGGCAGCGCCTCGTACCAGAAGTCGAAGATGTCGTCGTTCATGGCGACGGCCTTCTTCACGAAGTCCAGGATGCTGATCAGCCGGCTCAGGTAGTCGGTGAACAGCGTCGGCTGCGGCATGGTGCCGACGCCGCCGGGGTAGACCGTCGACGGGTGGACGTGCCGGCCCTCCATGAGGCAGAACATCTCCCGGGTGGTCCGGCTGACCTTCAACGCCTCCTTGTAGACCTCGCCCTCGAACGGGTTGTACGCCCGCATGATGTCGGCGATCGTGCGATAGCCGTGGATGTCGCGGCCCGGTGCCGCGGTGGCCTCCGCGCGGGCGAGGACGCTGGGGTTGGTCTGCTTGACCATCGCCTCGCAGAAGTCGACGAAGACGAGATTGTCCTGGAAGAGGGTGTGGTCGAACATGTACTCGGCGGCCTCGCCGAGGTTGATGATCCACTCGGCCAGTGGCGGCGTCTTGATGCCGTAGGCCATGTTCTGCGCGTAGACGGAGCAGGTCGTGTGGTTGTCGCCGCAGATGCCGCAGATCCGGCTGGTGATGAAGCCCGCGTCGCGCGGGTCCTTGCCCTTCATGAACACCGAGTAGCCGCGGAACAGCGACGACGTGGTGTGACACTCGGCCACCACGCGGTTCGCGAAGTCGATCTTCGTGTAGACGCCGAGGTTTCCGATGATCCGGGTGATCGGGTCCCACGCCATCTCGACCAGTTCGCCGGGTTTCTTGCCGGCGGCCGGCTTCGGTTTCGTCGCGGTCAAGGTTTGTTCCTCTCCATCGCCGCCTGTCGACGGGGATCCGCCGGGCCGTACGGACGCCACCGGGGGTTGTAGCCGCTGGTCAGCTCCGGACCGTTGTGGTGCCACCTCGGTTCGCGGTTCGCGGTGGCGTTGGTGATGCCGCGCAGCCGGCGGACCAGGGCGCCGTACGGCTTGATGAGCAGTGTGGACAGGCTGCCGCCGGGCGGTATGTCCATGAACGGCATGAACTTGTCGGGGAAGCCCGGCATGGTGCAGCCGATGCAGATGCCGCCGACATTGGGGCAGCCGCCCACGCCGCCCATCCAGCCGCGCTTGGGGACGTTGCAGTTGATGACCGGCCCCCAGCAGCCGATCTTGACCTGGCACTTGGGCGAGTTGTAGTCCTTGGCGAAGTCGGCCTGCTCGTAGTAGGCGGCCCGGTCGCAACCCTCGTGCACGGTCTTGCCGAACAGCCACTGCGGTCGCAGCATGTGGTCCAGCGGCGGGGGCGGCGCCGAGCCGGCGGCGTGATAGAGCACCCAGGTCAGGGTCTCCATGAAGTTCTCCGGCTGGATCGGGCAGCCGGGCACGTTGACGATCGGCAGGCCGCCCTGCGACCGGAAGTCCCAGCCGAGATAGTCGGCCAGGCCCATGCACCCCGTCGGGTTGCCGGCCATGGCGTGGATGCCGCCGTACGTCGCGCACGTGCCGGCCGCGACGACCGCCCACGCCTTCGGCGCGAGCTGGTCGATCCACCAGTTCAGGGTCAGCGGCTCGCCGGTGTGCTCGTCGTTGCCGAACGACGTCCAGTACCCGTCACCATTGATGTTCTCGTTCGGGATCGAGCCCTCGATGACCAGGATGAACGGCTCGCGCATCTCGCCACGGGCCGCCTTCCGGTACGGCGCGAGGAACTCCTCGCCGCCGGCGGCCGGAGACAGCACCTTGTTGTGCAGATTGACCTTCGGCAGCCCAGGGATGAGCCCGAGCACGATGTCCTCGATCGCCGGCTGGGCGGAGGCCGTCATCGACACGGAATCCCCGTCACAACTCATGCCCTCGGAGATCCACAGAACGGTGACCTCGTCGAACCCGTTCACCTGCGGCATCACCGTGGTGTCGCGCGCGCTCATCAGACCGCTCCCAGTTCGGCGGTGTCCACCGTGATGGACTCCAGCACGACGTCGTCGTCGCCGGCGACGTCGACGTCGACGCCTCCGCACTGCGGGCAGGCGACCATCGCGAGGTGGTCGGTGATCGGCCCGTCCCGGCCGCATTCGTGGCACCGGACCGTCATCGGTTCCAGCACGAGATCGACGGCGGTGTCCGCGGCGACCGTGCCGACCGCGGCCACCCGGATGCCCTGCGTGACGACGGCGGCGTCGACCGGGTGGCCGCCGATCCGTACCCGTAGGCCGGTGACCCGGCGCCCGGCGGCTCGGCGTACCGCCGCCGCCACGATCGCCTCCGACAGACCTGTCTCATGCATCGGCGGTCACCCCCTTCTCGGCTGCCGTCCGTTCCGAACCCTCCCGCGGGCCGCCCGCGTCGGCGAGCCGCGCGGCCTGCTCCCGTACGATCCCGATCACCGTTCGGACCGCCTCGTCGACCGCGGCGGCGACCGGTGTCGACAGCCCCATCCGCTCGTCGAGGACGGCGGGTTGGCAGCCCACCACGAGGACGCGGCCGACGCTGCCCCCGAGGCTGCGCAGCAGGCGCAGCACCGACTCGGGATCCATGCCGTGCCCGTCGGCGGCCGGTGCCTCCAGCGCGTCCGCCGGCCGCAGGGTCCAGCCGGGATCGTCGAGATCCACCTGTAGGACGGCCAGCGTTCCGGGTGGCTCGTCCAGCGGCAACGCGTCCACCAGGACCAGCACGTCGTGGCGGCCGTCCAGCAGATCGTAGGCCAGATGCATGCCCCGGATGCCGTAATCGGACACATCCACCCCCGGTGGGAGGACGGCCTCCCGCAGGCGTCCGACGACCTCCACGCCGAACGCGTCGTCGCCGAGGAAGATGTTGCCGATGCCGGCCACCAGGACCCGGCCGTCGCCGCTCATCGCGCCTCGACCTCTCCGGGCAGCGCCTGGACCTCGCCGGTACGGGCCTCGACCGCCTCGGGCAGCGGTTCGACCTCCTCGGGGCGGAAGTGGCGCAGGCGGCCGTACCACTGGTGCAGGTCCGCGCCCGGGTCGTCGTCGACCGTCACGGCCAGGAACCGCGTCCCGTCCACGTCCAGCAGCACCTGCTCCACCCGGGCGGTACGGCCGGCCAGGAACATGTCGTGCGCGTCGGTGCCCCGCCGGCGTGGTCGTAGCCGGACCCGGCTACCGCGCGCCAGCAGGCTGCCCGCGACGAGGACGGCCTCGGCCTCCGGTGAGACCGCCGGTTCGGCCCCGGGCTCCCACCAGGGCGCCTGTTCGGCGGGCTCGGCGGGCGGGCGGGCGGGCGTCAGGGAACGGATGGCGCCGTGCAGCCGTTCGAGGACCTCCGGCGGCATCGTCTCGACGCGGTCGAGGATGGCCGCGGCTCGGGGATCGGTGGCCCGGACCTCGCGCTTCTCGGCGTCGGAGAGGGTGAGCGTACGCAGCGACAGGATCTCGTCGATCTCGGTCGCGTCGTGCAGGTCACCCGGGCTCTCCGGGGCGATCCGCGGATGGTCGTAGAGGATGACCGGTGACGACAGGAGAGTGTCGGCGGTGTCCGGCTCGCCGGCGAGGACCGGAAAGGTGTGCACGTTCCGGCACTCCCGGGCCGCCCCCGCCGCCCACTCCGGCGGGTCGAGCAGCGACAGGAACCGACCCCGGTCGACGGCGATCAGGGTGTGCGTGGCGAGCAGGCAGCAGCGCAGCGCCTCGGTCCGCCGGCTGCCGGCCGGGGTGGTCCGGTCGGTGTTGTCGACGCGTACCGTGAGCCGCAGCAACCGGAAGGGTGCCCGGCACGGCTCGGCGGAGACGCTGACCGACGCGGACAGCGGCGAACATCGGCGCACCACCCGCCCCACCGGCTCGCCCCGGCCGTCGACCAGCACCTCGACGTCCTCGCCACCGGGCACCCGCACCTCGACCCGGCG
The DNA here is from genome assembly GCF_900089605.1 of Micromonospora narathiwatensis. Taxonomy (NCBI): domain Bacteria; kingdom Bacillati; phylum Actinomycetota; class Actinomycetes; order Micromonosporales; family Micromonosporaceae; genus Micromonospora; species Micromonospora narathiwatensis. Next base: position 1,838,074 of record NZ_LT594324.1, read on the forward strand.
TCCGCGCCGCAGCTCGGTGACCGGCACCTCGACGTCGAACTCCCGTGGGACCGCCTCGTCGAAGCTCAACTCGGTACGGCCGTCGACGTCGACGCGGTCGACCGGCCGGTGGCCGCCGCCGGCCGTCCGCTTTTCGACCGCCTTGCGTTGCAGGTGCAGAAAGCGCAGCCGGATCCGGACGACCCCGCTCTCCGGAGTCTCCACCAGACACTCGGTCTGCTGCCACGGCGACTCCGCCGAGCCCGCCACGCCGCTGTCGACCAGGCCGTGCGCCTCCCCCCAGGCGGGCGGTACGAGGACCCCGAACTGCCAGCGCACCCGGTTCTTCCCGGACGAGCGCCGGTAGGGGTAGAGCAGGTAGCCCTCGTACAGGATCGCGTCGGCGACCGCCTCGGCGCTGCCGAAGCCGGCGCTCGAACAGCGCGGATGCATGCCGTCAACCCCCCTCGGTGTGAGCCGTCGCCCTGGTTCTAGCCCGGCGCGGGGGGTGTCCGTAAGTGCGCGGCGTTCCTAGGCGACGACGGCACTCACCGGACCGGGGGCGCCGCGTCAGGACGGCCGGGGAGGGTCGTCAGCGCAGGCGGTGGTCGAGGGCGGTGTGCCGGCGTCCGGCGCCGACCGTGCGTACGGCGGCGGCGAGGGCGCGGCGGGAGCCGACGAGGACGACGAGCCGCCGGGCGCGGGTGACCGCGGTGTAGAGCAGGTTGCGTTGCAACATCATCCACGCGCTGGTCGTGAGCGGGATGACCACCGCCGGATATTCGGAGCCCTGGGAGCGGTGGATGGTCATGGCGTACGCGTGGGCGAGTTCGTCCAGTTCGTCGAAGTCGTAGTCGATGCTCTCGTCCTCGTCGGTGCGTATGGTGAGGGTCTGCTCCTCGGGGGAGAGGGCGGTGACGACGCCGAGCGTGCCGTTGAAGACGCCGGCCCGCCCCTTGTCGTAGTTGTTGCGGATCTGGGTGACCTTGTCGCCGACGCGGAAAACCCGCCCGCCCATCCGCCGTTCGGGTTGCCCCTCGCGGTGCGGGGTGAGGCGCTGCTGCAACAGGGTGTTGAGGGCGGCGGCGCCGGCGGGGCCGCGGTGCATCGGGGTGAGCACCTGCACGTCCCGGCGGGCGTCGAGCCCGAACTTCGCCGGTACGCGGGCGCAGGCGACGTCGACGGTCAGGGCGGCGGTGGCGTCGTTGTCGTCGCAGGCGAACAGGAAGAAGTCCGGCAGGCCGTGCAGGATGGGCGGGCGGCCGGCGTTGATGCGGTGGGCGTTGGTGACCACGCCGGACTGGGCGGCCTGGCGGAAGATCTGGGTCAGCCGCACCCGGGGGACGGCCGGGGCGGCGAGCAGGTCGCGCAGAACCTCACCGGCGCCGACGGAGGGGAGTTGGTCGACGTCGCCGACGAGGAGCAGGTGCGCCCCGGGCGGGACGGCCTTGACGAGCTTGTTGGCCAGGATCAGGTCGAGCATGGATGCCTCGTCGACGACGAGCAGGTCGACGTCGAGCGGATTTTCCCGGTCGTAGGAGGCATCCCCGCCGGGACGTAGCTGGAGCAGCCGGTGCACCGTGGCGGCGGGCTGGCCGGTCAGCTCGGACAGCCGTTTGGCGGCGCGACCGGTCGGCGCGACGAGGGTGACCCTGGCCTTCTTCGCGGCGGCCAGTTCGACGATCGAGCGGACCGTGAAGCTCTTGCCGCAGCCCGGCCCGCCGGTCAGCACCGCCACCTTCGACGTGAGGGCGAGCCGGACCGCCTGTTCCTGCTCCGGGGCCAGGTCCGCGCCGGTGCGCGCCTTCAGCCAGGTGAGGGCCCGGCCCCAGTCGACGTCGGCGAAATGGGGCAGCCGGTCGGCCCGATCCCTGAGCAGCCGCAGGAGCGCGGAGGCGAGGGACTGCTCGGCGCGGTGGAACGGCACCAGGTACACCGCCGGCACCGGCTCGCCCGCGCCGTCCGGCAGCGTCTCCCGGACGACACCCTCGTCGGCGACCAGGTCGTCGAGGCAGCGGGTGACGAGATCGCCCGGGACGTCGAGGATCTTCGTGGCGTCGGCGACCAGTTCCGCTGCGGGCAGGTAGCAGTGGCCGTCGTCGGTGGCCTCGGAGAGGGTGTACTGCAGGCCGGCCATGACCCGTTGGGGGCTGTCGTGCGGGATGCCGACGGCCTGGGCGATGGTGTCGGCGGTCTTGAAGCCGATGCCCCACACGTCGGCGGCCAGCCGGTACGGCTCCTTCGTCACGACGTCGACGGACGCGTCGCCGTACTGCTTGTAGATCCGTACCGCCAGCGACGTCGACACCCCGACGCCCTGCAGGAAGACCATCACCTCCTTGATGGCCCGCTGTTCCTCCCAGGCGGCGGTGATCTTCGCGGTGCGTTTCGGTCCCAGGCCGGGCACCTCGACCAGGCGGGCCGGCTCCTCCTCGATGACCCGCAGGGTGTCCAGGCCGAAGTGGGCCACGATCCGCTCGGCGAACACCGGGCCGATGCCCTTGACCAGGCCGGAGCCGAGGTAGCGCTGGATGCCCTGGATCGTGGCCGGCAGCACGGTGGTGTAGGAGTCGACCTCGAACTGCCGCCCGTACCTCGGATGCGACGACCACCGGCCGTGCAGCCGCAGGCTCTCCCCAGGTTGTGCCCCGAGCAGCGCGCCGACCACCGTCAACAGGTCGCTGCCGCGTTCGGTGGCGACCCGGGCGACGGTGTACCCGGTCTCCTCGTTGACGTAGGTCAGCCGCTCCAACACCGCGTCCAGCACCGCCAGCGGCGGACGAGCAGAGACAGTCACCGGCCTATCGTGCCGGTTGGCCCACCACCGCCGTCACGGTGGTCGGCGCGGCACCCGGTCAGAGGTTGAGCGGCCCCGGGTCGGTGGCCAGTTCCCGGAAGCGCTTGCGCGGGTCCGGCACCAGCCGCCGGGCGGACAGGTCGAGCAGCCCGGCCACCCCGGTCAGCGTGGCGACCGGGGTGCCGTCCGGCCGGGCGTAGTTCTGGTCGATGTGGAACGTCTTGCGCTCGCCCCAGCGGAACTCGCAGGACACGTCCACCTCGTCGCCACCGCGCAGCTCGCTGAGGTATCGGACGGTGACCTCCAGGGCGACCGGTCCCACGCCGCTGGCGATGAGCCGGTCCTGGGAGATGCCGGCGGCGCGCAGGCACTCCCACCGGGCGTGCTCGCCGTACTGCAGATAGACGGCCTGGTTCAGGTGGCCCTGGGTGTCGAGTTCGTAGCCCCGCACGGTGACGCGCACCCGGAACGGATCTCCCATTCGCCCGAGCATAGGCCCCGGTAGCTGCCGTTCGCACACCTGCCGTGGCCAGGTCACCTCGTGTTCCCCTCGGTCGACGAGATTGGCCCCGTTACGTCTCCCCGACGAAGGAGCGACGACCATGGGCCACGGCCACCCTCATCATCACCACGCGCACCCGGAGCAGGCCGCCGGCGGCGACCTGCCGACGGCGCTCGACACGTCCGTACCCGACAGCGAGCTCTCGCCCGCGGACCTGTCCCGGCGCGGCTTCCTGCGCAACGCCGGCCTGCTCGGCGCCGGCGCCGCCGCGACCGTGCTGGCCACCCCCGGGCTCGCGCACGCCAACGACGACGACGATCAGGGCCGTCAGCGTACCGGCGGGTTCCAGTGGCTGGCCGGCGACCACCACATCCACACCCAGTACAGCTCGGACGCCATGTACCGGGTCGTCGACCAGGCCCGGCACGCGCGGGCCAACGGCCTGGACTGGATGGTCGTCACCGACCACGGCAGCGAGACCCACGCCAAGATCGGGGTGGAGAAGGTCAACCCGGACATCGTGGCCGCCCGCAGGCAGCTCAAGGACCTACTCGTCTACCAGGGTCTGGAGTGGAACATCCCGGCCGCCGAGCACGGCACGGTCTTCGTCAGCCCCGGCCGCAACGAGGTCGCCGTGCTGAAGGAGTTCGAGAACGCGTACGACGGCGCGGTACGCAACGCCAGCGACCCCACCCCGGCCAACGAGGCGCTCGCCATCGCCGGGATCAAGTTCCTCGGTGAGGCGGTCCGCCGGCGCCGGGTCGACGGCGCCCTGTTCCTGGCCAACCACCCGGCCCGGCGCGGCGTCGACTCGCCGCACGAGATCCGTGGCTGGCGCGACGCCGACCCCAGCGTGGCGATCGGCATGGAGGGCGCCCCCGGCCACCAGGCCGCCGGCATCCCGAAGCCGGAAGGTGCGGGCGGCGGCCGTGGCTATTACGAGGGCAGCCCGTCGGCGGCGTCCTTCCCCGGGTACCCGCTGGAGAGCTACCGCACCTGGGGCGGCTTCGACTGGATGACCTCGACGGTCGGCGGGCTGTGGGACAGCCTGCTCGCCGAGGGCAGGGCCTGGTGGATCACCGCCAACTCCGACTCGCACGTCAACTACCTGGACACCGCCATGCGTGGGCCGGGCAGCGACTTCGCCGCGAACGGCCGCTACAACGACCCGGTGCACGGCCCGCTGCTCACCACGGCCGGCGACTTCTGGCCGGGCCAGTACAGCCGCACGCACGTCGGGGCGGACTCGTTCGACTACCGCGCCGTGATGGACGGGCTGCGGGCCGGCCGGGTCTGGGTCGACCACGGCGGGCTGATCAGCGGGCTCGACGTACGGGCCCGGGTGGCCGGCGACCGGCGCCCGAACTCGGGTACGCCGCTCGGCGGCGTCCTGCAGGTACGTCGGGGCACCGCCGTCGAGCTGACCATCGACATCGACCTGGCGGCCACCCCGAACTGGTCCCAGTTCGTGCCGGTGCTCGCCCGGGTCGATGTCATCGCCGGCGCGGTCACCGGTCCGGTGGCCGACGGCGACACGTTCACCGCCCCGAACACTCGGGTGGTCAAGTCGTTCGAGGTGAACAAGGGCAGCGGGCGGGTGTCGTTCACCTACTCGTTCGGCAAGGTGGCCGAGCCGTTCTACGTGCGGCTGCGGGGCACCGACGGCAACCGCGCCGCCCCCGGCCTGATGGGCGCCGGGGTGGACCCGTTCGGGCCGGCGATGGATGTGATGGGCGCCGCCGACCCGTGGACCGACCTGTGGTTCTACGCCAACCCGATCTGGGTGTTGCCCCAGTGAGAACGGTCGGCATCAGCCTGGGCCACCGGACCGACGAGGAGGCCGAGCACTGGCTGCGCGACGTCGTGCGGCCGCTCGGCCTCCCCGGCCTGGTCGCCTGCACCCACCTCGTACGCGAGCCCTGGCCGCACGTCGCGATCAGCCTGAGCGGGCCGGACCTGGACGCGGGCGGGGCCGGGCCGGGCGGCGGCGTGTCACCGGCGGAACGACCGTCCTGGCTGCCGGCTACCCCGGCGGAGCTGTGCGCGGCGGCCGAGTACGCCGCGACCGAACATGACGCGCTGCGTTCGGGCCGGGCGGTGCTCTTCCCCGGGGTGGAGCGGCTGACGGGCACGGTCGCGGTGGGTGAGTTGTTGGCCGCGAGCGCGATCGACCAGGTCATCCTGCTGGGCGGCGAGCCCGCCGACGCCGGGGCCCTGGTGCTGACCCGCGACTTCGTCCGGCCGCAGTGGCGCGACGGGTCGCTCACGCTGATCGTCACGCCGGCGGGGCCCGGTCGGGTGGCCCCCTTCGAGGTGCCCGACCCCACCCCGTGCTGCGCCGATCACTGACGAGGTCGGTGGCGGCCCGCAGCCCGGCCCGTCGGTCCCCGCGAACCGGGGTGACGGCGGGCCAGGGCGTGGCCGCCACCGCCACGGCGCTCGGCGGCGCCGCCGGCCGCTTTGGCCAATCGGACCGCGTTCGCCCCACCGGCGATTACCGTACGTTAACGTGACCATATTTCGCGTAACGCTCGGTACGGTTCTTGCCGTGCCCGCCGCGGTGGTCGTGCCAGCGATGCCGGCAGCAGCCGCGCCGTACGTGTCCTGCCCGGCCGTGAAGCCGCCGATGCCCCCGCCCACCGCACCGGCCCCGCCGGCGGTCGACCCCGCCCAGGCAACGGTCGGCGGTGAGGCGCTGGCGACCACCGGGCTGGCCGTTCCGGCGGGTGCGCCGGCGGCGCCGGCGGTGACCGCCACCTCCTGGCTGGTGGCGGACCTCGACCGTGGGGTGGTCCTGGGCGGGTGCGCCCCCCACGAGTTCCGGGCGCCGGCCAGCGTGCAGAAGCTGCTGCTGGCCGAGACGCTGATGCCCCGCCTCGATCCGGCCCAGGTGGTCGAGGTGAACCGGGACGATCTGCGCGATCTCGATCCGGCCAGCTCGCTGATGGGGGTGGTCGAGGGCGGCCGGTACTCGATCGAGAGCCTGTGGTTGGGGCTCCTGCTCAAGTCCGGCAACGACGCGGCCAACGTGCTGGCCCGCGTCGGCGGCGGCAGCGCCGGCCGGCAGGGCGGCGTGCAGGCGATGAACGACGAGGCGCACCGGCTGCGCGCGAACCAGACCCACGCGGCGACGCCCTCCGGCCTGGACGGCCCCGGTCAGTACACCAGCGCGTACGACCTCGCGCTGATCGCCCGGGAGGCGTTCGCCCGGGAGGACTTCCGGCGGTACATCGCCACCAGGACGGTTCAGATACCGGGCGAGCCGGGAACGCCGGACCTCGCGCTGACCCACGACCTCACGCTGCTCGACCACTACCCGGGGACGCTCGGCGGCAAGACCGGCTTCACCGACCTGGCCCGGCAGACGTACGTCGGGGTGGCCGAACGCGACGGCCGGCGGCTCGCGGTGACCCTGCTCGGCGCGGAGACCGCGCCGCTGGGCAGCCTCGGGGAGGCGACGGCCCTGCTCAACTGGGGTTTCGGCCTGGCTCCCGACGCGTCCGTCGGCCGTCTCGTCACACCCGAGGAGAAGAGGGGCGACCACGTGGTCGCCCCGGCGCGCGGCGACCGGCGCGGCGGGCTCGTGGACTGGTCGTCGTGGTCGCTGCCGACCGCTCTCGGCCTCGGCGCCGCCGTCCTCCTGGCCGTGCTGCTGGTGACGATCCCCTGGCGACGGGTGAGCGCCCGACGCCGAGCCGAAAAACGGTGACGCGCTGAGGCTGCCGGAGGCGCACGTCGCCCGGCGGACCGCCGCCCGGGCGGTGTGCCCGGAGAAGGCGGTCCGTCCGGGTCCGACCGGCCCACGGACCAGGCCGGCCGGACCCGGACGCGCGGTCAGGCCACCACGGACCGCAGCGGGATCTGCGCGTCCCGCAGGGCGCGCACCAGGTCACCCAGGAACGGGTGCTCGTCGGACTGGAGACCCTCCGGGTTCGGGATCACCAGGTAGGCGGAGGAGTCGGCCTCGGACACCCGGGCGGTGTCGGTGAAGCCGGCCACCACCTGCCGGGTACGGTCCAGGTCGCCGGCCGCCACCTCGATGGTGATCGGCCGCCACTCACCGCCCAGGTTCTCCGGGGCCGGGGCGGCCGCCGCGGCGGCGCGGGCCGGCTCGACGCCGGTCGTGCGCTGCGGCGCGAGGGTACGCGCCGACTGCCCGCCCGCGTTCGGGTAGAGCAGCGCGTTCGCCACCAGGTGCAGACCGTTCTCGTTGTACGCCCGGAACAGCGGGTTGAACGCGAACAGCACCGCCCGACCGGTGCCGGTCGGCTCCTCCACCAGCGCCACCGAGCCCTTGAGCGCGTCACCCCGGACGGTGTAGCCGTTGGCCCAGAAGGTGTCGCCGGACGGGTAGCTGAGCACGTTGGTGCCGGTGCTGCTCGGGCTCAGGATCGGGTCGCCGTTGTTGAACTCGAAGTCCTCCGCCGGGCGGCCCAGCGCGACCGGGCTGTCCTGGTTGACGTCGACCCGCAGGTGCGAGCCGATCACCTGGTAGCCGCTCGGCTTCTGCTTCTCGACGGTGGAGGTGAGTCCGGCGGCCCGGGCCATCCGGGTGCCCTCGTTGCGCAGGCCGAGGTAGGTGTGGCCCTGGGCGATCCAGTTGCGCAGGTTGGCCTGCCCGGCGGCGGTGAGGCCGCCGGTCGAGTTGCTGCCGTCCGGCACGACCAGCACCGTGCGCTCGGTGAACGCGGGGGCGTTGTTGTTGATGTCGGCGGTGGTCACCGGCGTGAGGTCCAGCCCCCACCGCTTGCCGAGCACGTACCGGGCCTCGCCGTGCGAGCCGGAGGTGGTGCTGATGCCGGTGCCCTGGAACAGCCCGACGTCGGGCAGGTCCACCGGGGTTCCGTCGGCCGCCGCGGCCCGCGGGGCCAGGGTCACCCCGAGGGTGCGGGCGACCTCGTCGATCTCCGGGGTCAGGCTCTTCGCGGGGAATCCGACCACGCCGGTGTCGAGGTCACGCACGAGCGGCACGCCCTCACCGAGCAGCCGGAAGGTGAGCTCGGCCGCCGCCGCGGAGTCCAGCGGGTACGCGTACGAGCCCTTCGCGCCCGCCGCCGAGGTCTTCCCGCCGGAGACGCGCCGGACCAGCTGGGCCTGCGGCCGGACGTCGTCGCCGGTGTAGAGGGCGTTCACGCCCATCAGCAGCGGGTTGCTCCAGGACGACACGTCGTAGAAGTAGGGGAACGGGACGTACGGGTCCTCGCCCATGATCGCCTGGATCCAGTGCTTCTGCGGCTGGTCCATGGGGATCCAGTACGCGCCCTGGGGCACGGTGACGTCGGTGGCCGTACGACCGCCGAAGATCCGGGCGGTGGGCACCCGGGTCGGCTTGGTCACCTCGTACACCTCGACGTCCATCCCACGCAGCCGCTCGACCAGCTGGCGTACGTCGGCGAGCTGACGGTCGGGGAGCAGGAAGTACGACCGGATCTTGACGTCCGGCACCGGGAACTGGACGGTGTTGGTCGGCTGGACCACCTCGTTCGGCTCCAGCGTCCCGGCCCGGCCCTCGGCGAGCGCGTCGGTCCAGATCTTGTAGTAGCCGGTCAGCACTTCGTGCTTGTGCGTGGCGGCCCAGCCGAGGGTCGACCACTGGGTGTGGAACTGCTGCTGCACCCGGTCGGCCACCGCCGACGAGCTGCCCTTCTCGAAGGTCATGCCGGCGGCGCCGAAGCCGGCGGCCGGCACGGTGTCGCCGTAACCCATGAAGAACAGGTCGTACGTCGAGTAGTTGAAGTAGCACTCGGTGGTGACGGCTCCGCCGCACGCGCCGTTGTAGCCGAACCCGGCCTTGTTGGCCTCGCCGATCCGGTTGATCCAGTCGACCGCCTCACTGGCGATCTCGTGGTGGATCGGGTCGGCGTTGGGCGGGAAGAAGTACTGCCGGCCGCCCATCTCGTGCGCGTCGATGAAGACCTGCGGCGGGTACTGCCGCATGAGTTCGATCTTGCCGTCGGTCTCCTGCTGGGTGCGGGCGAACCAGTCCCGGTTCATGTCGAAGCCGTACTCGTTCTGCCGGCGGTTGGCGTCGCGGCCGTCCGGGTTTTGGGTCGGCACGATGACGGTGACCAGGTTGTCGTTGCGCTGCTGCACCGCGCAGGACAGGCCGGCGGCCAGCTCGTACAGGGTCTTGAGGGCGGCGTCCGTGCCGCTCTTCTCGCCACCGTGCACGTTGGCCGTCACCCAGACGATGGCCGGCTGGTCGGCCGCCGTCCGGGCGGCCTTCTGCGCGGTGGTCCGGCGCGGGTCCCGGAGGTCGCGGACGTCGTCGGCGATCCGCCGCAGCGTGCCCTGCTGGACGTGCCGCTCGCTGGAGACGACGGCGTACGGCAGCGGCTGGCCGAGCACACTGGTCGACATGACGCCGGTGATGACCCGGTCGGAGGCGCCGTCGACGGCGTTCAGGTAGGTCCGGACCTCGTCGTTGGTGACGACCCGCTCCTGGCCGAGGCCGAGAGGGAAGCCGAGCACCGACTCGGGGCTGGGCACCGTGGACAGTCGGGCGGAGGGGTCGTTGCTGCACGTCGGGGTGGGGGCGGTAGCGCCGGCGGGGGTGCCGATCGCGAGGGGTGCGGTGCCGGACAGCAGGAGGACCGCGGCGGCGCCGGCCAGCCGTCGCGTGAGGATTGATCCGGGTGGTTGCTTCGACAGGGGCATGTCGTTACCTGTTTTCCACTGGGAATTGCGACGCAGTGAGACCGGAGCCTATGACCAGGGCTTTCTCGTGGTCAAGATTCATTTGGGATGGACATACCCGCACGTCAACGCCTATTTGCCCGCACACCCTTCGGAGAAACGGGGAGCGGGACGGCTGGGATCCGTCCCCGGCCGCCCCTGCGCCGTGGTGGCGGACCGGGCCCGCCAGGACGACCAGGAGCGCCTGCGCGGGGCCGCCGTCGCGAAGTCGTCATTCAGCCGGGTGGACCCACACCCGGACTTCCTGTCGAAGCGGCCGACCGGCACCAACGCGACAATTAGGATGCGGAAGGTGATGACCTGGCGACGCGGCGGCCTGCTGGCGGGGACGGTGCTGCTGCTCGGTGCGGCCTGCACCACCACCACGGAGGCCGAGCGGCAGCAGCCACCGGCGGGCCCGTCGAAGACGTCGGCGGGGACGCCGTTCGGGCCGTTGGTCGCCGGGATGCCCGGGTACCCGAGCCCCGGCAACGTGTACGCGGGCGTGGGGCCGAACCTGCTGGCCGAGCCGGTGCGGGGCGACAAGGCGCTGGTCTACGTGCCGAACACCAAGAGCAACGACGTGTCGGTCATCGACCCGAAGACCTACCGGGTCGTCGACACGTTCCCGGGCGGCCCCGAGCCGCAGCACGTCGTGCCGTCGTACGACCTGCGGACGCTGTACGTCGCCTCCAGCAAGATCCCCGACGGTGGGCTCGTCCCGATCGATCCGCGCACCGGCAAACCCGGTGCGTTCCGCAAACTGGAGGACGTCTACAACCTCTACTTCACGCCCGACGGCCGGCAGGCCATCGTGGTCGCCGAGGCGTACCAGCGGCTGGACTTCTACGACCTGGCCAACTGGCAGCGGGTGCGCTCGGTGCGGTTCCCCGAGTGCAAGGGCGTGAACCACATGGACTACTCCGCCGACGGCAAGGTCATGATGTTCAGCTGCGAGTTCGCCAACCGGATGCTCGTGCTCGACACGGTCAGCCTCCGCAAGCTGCGCGAGTTCACCCTGACCGAGACCGCCGACGGGATGCCGCAGGACACCCGGCTCACCCCGGACGGGCAGCACTTCCTGGTCGCCGACATGCATGCCAACGGTGTCTACGTCTTCGACGCGGGGGCGACCCGGCAGACCGCGTTCATCCCCACCGGGAAGGGCGCCCACGGTATCTACTTCAGCCGCGACGGCAAGCTCGGCTACGTCACCAACCGGGACGCCGGCAGCATCACCGTGCTCGACCTGGCCACCCTGAAGCCCACCACCACTTGGAAGATCCCCGGCGGCGGCAGCCCCGACATGGGCGGTCTCTCCGCCGACGGCACCGCGCTGTGGCTCTCCGGCCGCTACCACAACGAGGTGTACGTCCTGCGTACCAGCGACGGCAAACTGCTGGCCCGGATCCCGGTCGGCAGCGGCCCGCACGGTCTCACCGTCTGGCCCCAGCCGGGCCGCTACTCCCTCGGCCACACCGCCAACATCCGGTAGCCGCCGGACCCGCCACTTCGGCCCGATCGCGGCCCGTCCGGCAGTGTCGGCAATCTGACAGCCGTAGCGCTGAGCGCTCTGGTGATCGGGTTGCCCGTCGACGCCGTCGATAAGCCTCTGACCTGGGCATATGTTTGATTCATGGGGGGTGGTTTTCCCAGTTTCGTGTTCGCCGCCGCGCCGACGACGTCGTGGGAGGTGCCACAGGTTCATCGGCTGCGCGCGTCCACCGGAACGCGCGTACGGAGAGGAGCGAGTCGTGGGGACCTTCCATGAACGGACAAGTCAGCGGGTGTACGAGCTCGCCGTCCTCGCCACCGCGCCGATCTGCGGTGTCATGCTGGCCGCGCTGCACGTCCGGCCGCAGTCGATCGAGCTGACGATGCCCTACGTCATCCGGGTCAGTTGGGAGTTCGGCCTCATCGTGGTCGGCGTCGCGGGTCTGCTCGGCATGTTCTGGCCGGGGCAGCTCGGCACCGGCCTCGGCATCGAGCTCGCCGCGGTGCTGATGCTGGGCGCGATCGCCGCGATGTACGTCGTCTCCGTCCTGGTGGTCGCCGGCGAGCAGGCGGTGGTGGCGGCGTCGTTCGTCGGCGCGGTGGCGCTCGGCTCCTGGCTGCGCTCGTTCGAGATAATGCGGTCCCTGCGCTGGCTCATCCGCATGCACCACGCCGGCGTCGATCCATGCGTGAAGGCGCCGACATGATCACCGCCCAGGATCCCGGCTCGCCCTACTGGGCGCAGGTTCTGATCTCCACGCTCGGGCTCTTCGGCGGCGCCAGCGGCCTCGGCGTGCTCGCCACGATCGCCGTGCAACGGCGGAAGTTGAAGGCCGACACGGCCGGAGCGCTGACCGACGCGGCGCTGGCCCTGGTCCAGCCGCTGCGGACCCGGGTCACCGAGCTGGAGACCGAGGCGCTGGCCGTCCGGGAACAGTTGACGGCCTCCCAGCGGGAACTCCAGGAACTGCGGACGACGGTGTGGGAGCTGACCAGGACGCTGGACCGATGGCGAGAGGCGATCATGGCGCCGGGGACGAGCGTGCGCCGGATCCAGGCTCTCGTGGCGGAGGAGGAGCGGCGCTTCCGCAACCAGCCCCGACGCCCCGTCCCCTGACGCGCCACCGGGGACAGCCCGGCACCCTGACGATCGCCTGGCGGCGAGCGGCGTCAGCCGTGCCCGTCGCCTCGGTAGAGGTCCAGTTCGCCGTCCAACTCGACGGCGAGCACGGTGGCGTACCCGTCGAGCGTGGTGGGCGCGTCGACGTAGAGCACACCCGGCACGTCGGCGAAGCCACCGACCACCCGGTGCGCCAGCTCGGCACCGGTGTGCAGCACCGAGACCCGGCGTACGGCGTTGCGCAGGCCCCGCACCGCGACGAACTCACGTGGCGCGTCGAAACAGAGCAGGTACACCGTCCGGCGGTCCGCGGAGAGCGTGGACGGGCCGTAGTGGTGCCCGGGCGGCAACCCGGCGCGGGTGCCGTGGACGGCGTCCCGGTTGCGGCCGATCCAGTCGCCCAGGCCGAGCAGCCGGTCGGTCTGTTCGGGCGTGATGGTGCCGTCCGGCTTCGGTCCGACGTCGAGCAGCAGGTTGCCGCCCGCGCCGATCACCTCGGCGAAGGTGCGGACGAGCTGCCGCACCGACTTGTGGTTGCGGTCCTGCGGCCGGTAGCCCCACGAGTCGTTGACGGTCAGGCACAGCTCCCACGGACCGTCGGGCGCGGTGACGGGGAGACCCTGCTCGGGGGTGGCGTAGTCGCCGAAGCCGGTCAGCCGTCCGTTGACGACGGTGTGCGGTGCCCGGGCCCGGATCCGCTCGCCGAGCTGGGCGAAGCGCCACTGGCTCTCGTCGCGCTCCCACTGCCCGTCGAACCAGAGCAGGTCGGGCGCGAACCGGTCGACCAGTTCGTCGAGCTGCGCCCGGTGGAACGCCAGGAACCGCTCCCAGCGCTCGGGGTCCTCGCGACCCGGCGGCGCGTACGCCAGCGGGTTGTCGGAGTTGGCGTCCACGACCGGGCCCCGGACGGTGGCGTAGTCCGGATGGGACCAGTCCGCGTGGGAGAAGTAGAGCCCGACCTTCAGATCGCGTCGGCGCATCGCCGCGGCGTACGCGGCGACCAGGTCGCGCCCGGCCGGCGCCCGCCGTACGACGGACAGGTCGCCGGCGTCGGTGTCCCACAACGCCACGCCGTCGTGGTGCTTGGCGGTGAGGACCGCGTAGCGGGCGCCGGCCCGGTGGAACAGCTCCGCCCACGCGTCCGGGTCGAACCGGGCCGCGGTGAAGCCGTCCAGTTGCCGCAGGTAGTCCTCCGGCGAGATCTCGCCGTTGAACATCGACCACGACTCGGTGACCCCGTTGACCGCGTAGACGCCCCAGTGCACGAAGATGCCGAGCTTGGCGTCGGCGAACCAGGGCTGCAGGGTCATCGCGCGTCCGGCCCTCCGGTCCGTCGTCGTCGGCCGTGCCGTGCCGTCGGGTGACGACGTGCCCTGGCGTGCCGCTGTTGGGCGGCCGGCTGCCGACCATCCGCAAAGTTAGGGGCACTGTCGACAGTTGTCAATGTTCGGGGCGGCGGAACGTATCGCCCGACGTCTATTGACAAAGGTTGTTAACGATTGCAATCTGTGAGAGCGCTCTCTCTACGCGTTTGGGGTGATTCCATGAACGTTCGACGACAGTTGGTCGCTGCCGTCTCCGCCCTTCTCCTCGTCGCGGCGGTGGCGGTCGGCGCGGCCCCCGCTCACGCCGTCGGTCCGTCGTTGTTGCCGGTCACCGTCAGCAACAACACCGGCCGGGCCGAGGCGGTGTACCTGTACGTCATCGGCATCCAGTTGTCCAGCGGTCGACTCGGCTACGTCACCGCCGGCGGCACGTTCGTACCGTGGACCGGCGGCCAGATCCCGCCGTCGCCCGCTCCGGACGCGTCGATCCCCGGTCCCGGCAACGGCGGCAGCGCCACCATCCAGTTCCCGCGTGGCTTCTCCGGCCGGGTCTACTTCTCCTTCGGCGAGAAGCTGAAGTTCTTCCTCACCCCGGACGGCCTCGTGCAACCGGCTCCCTGGGCGGCCGGGGACGCCAACCGGAACATCCTGTTCGACTGGAGCGAGTTCACCTACAACGACGCGGGGCTCTGGTTGAACAGCTCCCAGGTCGACATGTTCGCGGTGCCGCACGCGGTCACCGTGACCGGCGCCGACGGAGCCACCAGGCGCACCGGCGACGTCGTCAGCAACGGCCGCAACGCGGTCATCGACGGGATCCGGGCGCAGGCCGGCTGGGCGAACACCATCTACACCCGGTCGGACGGCACGGTGTTGCGCGTCCTGGCGCCGGGCAAGGCCGCCGGAGCCGGCCTGCTCAGCGCCACCTACCTGGACTCCTACATCGCCAGCGCGTGGAACGCGTACACCAGCAGGACGTTGACGGTGGTGCCGTTCGCCGACCAGCCGAGCGTCCGTTACTACGGCCGGACCGCCGGCAACGTGATGACCTTCACCAACGGGGCTGGCCAGGTGGTGGCCACCTTCAACCGGCCCTCCTCGGCGAGCGTCTGGGGCTGTGACGGTGACCTGCCCGCGCCAAACGACCAGGTGGTCGGCCCGATCTCCCGTACGCTCTGCGCGGCCCTGAACCGCGGCACCCTCGGCACCGTCGACACGCAGCCCAGCACGAACGCCGCCGAGTTCTACCGCAACACCCCCACCAACCAGTACGCGCGGCTGATCCACGCCAACATGGCCGACGGCAAGGCGTACGCGTTCGCCTTCGACGACGTCGGCGCGTTCGAGTCGCTGGTGCACGACGGCAACCCGAGAGCGGCCGGTCTGGTCCTCAGCCCGTTCGGCGGCTCCGGCGGCTCGCCGGGCGGTGGCGTACCGGTGTTGAGCAACTGGAACAACAAGTGCGTCGACGTACCGAGTTCCAACTTCGTCGATCGCGCGCCGTTGCAGATGTGGACCTGCAACGGTACGAGCGCCCAGAAGTGGACGTTCGACGGCACGGCGCTGCGCAGCCAGAACAACAAGTGCATGGACGTGGACGGCGGGGCGACCGGCAACGGCGCCGTCGTGCAGCTCTATACCTGCAACGGCACCGGGGCCCAGCAGTTCACCCTGAACGCCGCCGGTGACCTGGTCAACCTACAGGCCAACAGGTGCGTCGACATCAAGGACTGGAACGGCGCCGACGGGGCGCGACTCCAGCTCTGGGACTGTGCGGGCACCCTCAACCAGAAGTGGCGCAAGGGCTGATCAGAGTCCCTCCACGTCACGGCCGACGGCCCGGATCCTTTCGGATCCGGGCCGTTCAGCCTGCGGGTCGCCGCCGACCGCTGCCCGGTTTGTCGGCCGGTGCGCCGCTCGGCTCGACGCGAAGCGGTCATAGCTGCCGATAGCTCCGCCGGTGTCGCCGGCGGCTTCCCTCGTCGTTGCCATTTCGTGTCTTGACAGTCATGAAGACGTGGGTCGTATGGTTCCACGCAACCGGTTGCGCAACCGGTTGCACGAGGAGGTGCAGGGCAGATGGCGACCATCGCCGATGTCGCGAGGGCGGCGGGTGTGCATCGCTCCACCGTGTCGCGCATTCTGCGGGACCCGAAGGCGTTCCGCGGCGAGACCCGCACCCGGGTCCTGGAGGCGGCCGCCCGGCTCGACTACCGGCCGAGCCGGATCGCCCAGGCACTGAGCGGAGGCGCCTCGCCCCTCGTGCCGCTGGTCGTGCCGGACATCAGCAACCCGTTCTTCGCCCGGGTCGCCCGCGGCGCGGAGGAGATCGCCCGCGCCTCAGGTCTGCACATCGTCGTCTGCAGCACCGGCGGCGACGTCGAGGCCGAGGTCGCGTACCTCCAGGCGATGAGCGATCTCGACACGCCGTGCATCCTGTTCACGCCGAGCACCGACACCGTCGCGGCGCAGGTGCTGTCGATCGCCCAGCACACCGCCGTGGTACTCATCGACCGCTCCCTGCCGGAAACCGACCTCCGTTGCGTACGGGTGGACCACACGCAGGCCGCGGCGGCCGGCACGCGGCACCTGCTCACCCGCGGGCACCGCCGCGTCGTGTGCGTCAGCGGCCCGATGTCGGCCTCCTCGGCGCGGGAGCGGGTCGCCGGCTACCAGACGGTCATGGCCGATGCCGGACTGCCCGCCCAGGTGGTGGAAGGTGACTTCACCATCGCCGGCGGTCGGCACGCCGCCGCGCGGCTCTTCGCCCGGGACGAGCCGCCGACCGCGATCCTCGCCGCCAACGACCTCTGCGCCGTCGGCCTGCTGGCCGCGGCGCGTGACGCCGGGCTGCGGGTGCCCGACGACGTGGCCGTGCTGGGCTTCGACGACCTCGACGTCGCGCAGCACGTGAACCCGAGCCTGACCACCCTCCGACAGCCCTCCGCCGAACTGGGCGGCCAGGCGGCCCGCCTGGCGCTCGCCGACGCCGGACTCGGCGACGGCTCGGACGTCGTCCTGACCCTCCAGGCCGAACTCATCGTCCGGGAGTCCGCGTGATCCAGACCGTTCGCACCACCCCCGAAACGCACCTCAGGAAAGGCGCCATGATGAAGAACCTCCATGTCCGCCGGCGCTCGCTGGTGGCCCTGGCGGCCGTGGCCACGGCCGCCGTGACGTTGTCGGCCTGCTCGTCCGGCGGCACGGACGCCGCCGGCAAGGGCGACGGGACCAACGTCGTCTACGTGATGTCCGACAACCTCGGCGACAAGGGTTTCAACGACTCGGCGGCCGCCGGCTTCGACCGGGCCAAGGCCGAAGGCGCCGGGACGAAGCTGCTGCAGGCGTCGCCGAGCGACCCGCAGCTGTGGCGGCAGAACCTCGAAGCCGTCGCCAACTCCGGCCAGTACGACCTGATCTTCACCGGCCCCGGCATGCACGACAACCTCGCCGCGGTCGCCCCCCAGCACCCCGACCAGAAGTACGTCTTCTTCGACGACGAACTGAAGGCGCCGAACGTGCTGTCCATCCGGTACGCCCAGAACGAGGGGTCCTACCTGGCCGGCGTGCTGGCCGCCAACGCCTCGCTGGACCCGAAGACGTTCCCGCTGTCCAAGGGCAACAAGAAGGTGGGCATCGTCGCGGGCCAGGACCTGCCCGGCATCCAGGAGTTCATCGTCGGCTTCAAGCAGGGTGTGGCCTCGGTGGACCCCGGCATCGGCGTCAACATCTCGTTCGTCGGCAACTTCAACGACGCGCAGAAGGCGTACGACCTGACCACCACCCTGTTCAACTCCGGTGCTGACGTCGTCTACAACGTGGCCGGTCCCGCCGGTCTCGGCATCCTGAAGGCGGCCGCCGACACCAACCACTACGCGATCGGGGTGGACTCCGACCAGAACGGCCTGCACCCCAAGAACGTGCTCGCCTCGATGCTCAAGCAGATCGGCAACTCGGTCTACGACTCGGTCAAGAAGTACGAGAAGGGCGAGATCACGTTCGGCGAGACGGTCGTGTACGGCCTGGACAACGACGGTGTGGCCCTGGTCTACAACGACGCGCTGGTGCCCGCCGAGGTGAAGCAGAAGATCGACGTCGCCAAGCAGAAGGTGGTCAGCGGCGAGGTCAAGGTCGACTCCGTACTGAAGTAGTCCCGCCCGTGGCCGCGACCGGGCGCCCGACGTCGGTCGCGGCCACGGCCAGATCGTGCCAAGCGAAGGAAGGCCATATGGACGCCTCCACCGCGGGTCACCCGATCCTGCACCTGCAGGGGATCCGCAAGACGTTCGGTAGCAAGGTGGCAATCGAGTCCATCGACCTGGCGGTCGCCGCCGGGGAGGTCCACGCGATCTGTGGCGAGAACGGCGCGGGCAAGTCGACGCTGATGAACATCCTGGCCGGCATCCACCAACCGGACGCCGGGACGATCAGCGTACGGGGCCGGACGGTGGACATCTCCGGCCCGGCGGAGGCGGCCCGGCTCGGCATCGGCATGGTGCACCAGCACTTCACCCTGGTGCCGTCGATGACGGTGGCCGAGAACATCTTCCTGGGCCGGCAGCCCCGCCGGTGGGGCGGCCTCGTCGCCGACCGCGCGGCGATGCGGCGGGCCGCCGCGGACCTGATCGGCCGGTACGGCTTCGAACTGCGCCCCGACCAGCGGGTGCGGGAACTGACCGTGGGCCAGCGGCAGCGCGTGGAGATCATCAAGGCGCTCGCCTTCGACGCCGAGATTCTCATCCTGGACGAGCCGACCGCGGTGCTCACCCCGACCGAGGTCGACGACCTGATGAAGGTCATCGAGGTGCTGCGCGACCGGGGCCGCACCGTCCTGTTCATCACCCACAAGCTGCGCGAGGTCAAGGCGGTGGCCGACCGGGTCACCGTGATCCGGCACGGCCGCAGCGTCGGCACCCGCGACAACGCGGGGCTCTCCGAGTCGGAGATCGCCGACCTCATGGTGGGCCGGGCCGTCTTCCTCGCCGAGCGCAAGCAGGTGCCGCCGCGTACCGACCGGGGCGACGACTACCTGACGGTCGCGGGCCTGACCAGCGTCGACGGGACCGGGCGCGCGGTGCTGCAGGACGTCACCTTCGGCATCCGGCCCGGCGAGGTGCTCGGCATCGCCGGCGTCGAGGGCAACGGCCAGACCGAACTCGCCGAGGCGCTGACCGGCCTGCGTCCCGTCGCCTCCGGCCGGGTCGCGCTCGACGGCACGGACGTCACCGGCTGGCCGGCGGGCCGCCGTCGCGGTGCCGGAATGGCCTTCATTCCCGAGGACCGGCTGGACCGGGGCCTCAGCCGGACCATGTCGGTGGCGGAGAACCTCGCCGCGTCCAACTACACCCGCGGCCGGCTGGTCCGACGCGGCCTGATCTCCCAGGCGGCGCTGCGTCGTTTCGCCGCCGAGCAGATCCGACGCTACGACATCCGTGGCGCCGCGCCGGAGACCCCGGTCGGGACGCTCTCCGGCGGCAACATGCAGAAGGTGGTCCTGGCCCGCGAACTCGCCCGGGAACCACGGGTGCTCGTCGTGGCCCAGCCCACCCGGGGAGTGGACATCGGGGCGAGCGAGTTCGTCCACCGCCAGATCCTCGCCGCCGCCGAGCGCGGCTGCGCGGTCCTGCTGATCTCGTCGGAACTCTCCGAGGTGCTCGCCCTCTCCGACCGGATCGGGGTGATGCTGCGGGGCCGCCTCGTCGACGTGCTCGACGCCGCCGACGCGACGGAGACCCGGCTGGGCCTGTTGATGAGTGGCGGCCGAGCGGAGGTGGCGGCATGACGACAACCGACCTGACGGCGCCGGACCTCGCGGGGGCGTACCAGGAGAGCCGCGGCGCCGCCCTGGCCCGGCGGGCACGCGAGACCTGGGCCGCGTCGCGCCGTCCGCTGATCGCGGTGGTCCTCACGCTGGTCTTCGGTTTCCTGCTGGTGGTCGTGGTCTCCGACAACCCGGTGCTCGCCTACCAGCAGCTCTTCCTGGCCAACTTCGCCACCCCCGCGAACTTCGGCAACCTGCTGATGCGGACCGCGCCGCTGCTGCTGATCGCCGTGGGCATCGTCTTCTCGTTCCGGGCCGGCATCTTCAACGTCGGCGCCGAAGGGCAGCTCTACCTCGGCGCGATCAGCGCCGCGGCGGTGGCCCTGTCGCTGCCCACACTGCCCGCCGTGCCGATGATCCTGCTCTGCCTGGTCGCCGGCATGGCGGCCGGGGCGATCCTGGCCTGGATCCCCGGGCAGCTGAAGGTCCGGCTCAACGTGGACGAGGTCGTCACCACGCTGATGCTCAACTTCATCGCCATGCTGCTCACCAGCTACCTGGTCAGCAAGCCGCTGCGCGACCCGACCGCGTACGGCGCCACCAGCAAGCCGCTTCCGCCGCAGTCCTTCCTGCCGCAGATCCCCGGCCTGCCGACCGCCAACGTCGGGTTCCTGGTCGCGTTGCTGATGGTGCCGGTGGCCTGGCTGGTGCTGTTCCGCACCCCGTGGGGCGCCAACCTGCGCGCGGCCGGCAGCAACCTGCGCTTCGCCGAGGCCGTCGGCGTACGCGCCAAGCGGGAGATCATCCGCGCGATGCTGGTCTCCGGCGGCCTCGCCGGACTGGCCGGCGCGGTCTACGTCCTGGGCACCGGGCACCGCTTCGAGCAGAACTTCTCGCCGGGCTTCGGGCTCGTCGCGCTGACCGTGGCGCTGCTGGCCCGACTCCACCCGGTGGCGGTGCTGCTGACCAGCCTCTTCTACGCGGCCATGCTCAACGGCGCCGCCTACATGCAGATCGCCACGGACGTGCCGCGCTCCCTCGTCAGCCTGCTGACCGGACTGCTCGTCGTCCTGATGACCGTCGAGTTCCGTCGTCGGCACCGCGCCCGGGTGCAGAAGGAGGCCGGGGCATGAACCAGTTCCTGTACGCCGCGTTGCTGTCGACCACGCCGGTGCTGCTGGCGGCACTGGCGGCGATGTTCACCCAGCAGGCCAACATCCTCAACGTCGCCGTCGAGGGCATGATGCTGACCGCCGCCTTCGTGGCGATCGCGGTCGGACAGGCCACCGGCAGCGTCGCCGCCGCCCTGCTCGCGGCCCTGGCCGCCGGCCTGCTGATGGCCCTGGTGTTCGGCGTGGTGACGCTGATCCTGCACGCCGATCCGCTGGTCGCCGGCCTCGGCATCAACCTGCTGGCGGCGGGCGTGACGGTGTTCCTGCTGGAGCGGGTCTACCACAACCCCGGCGGCCTGCGGCCCGACAGCTTCCCCGACCTGTGGCGGGTCGAGGCCGACTGGCTGGGGGCCGTCCCGGTGATCGGGCCGGCGCTGAACGGGCAGAGCGTCATCGTCTATCTGGCGATCCTGCTGGTGCCGGTCTCGTCGATCATCCTGTACCGCACACCGCTCGGCTACGCCCTGCGCGCCGCCGGCGAGGACGAGGCCGCGGCCCGCGCCGCCGGCATCAACGTGCCCCGGGTACGCCTGGTCGCGGTGCTGTTCAGCGGCGTGCTCGGCGGGCTCGCCGGCGCGCAGCTCTCCATGGCCACCCTGCACTTCTTCCTGCCCGACATGACCAGCGGGCGCGGCTTCCTCGGACTGGCCGCCATGCTGTTCGGCGGTGCGACCCCGGGTGGCGCGGTCGCCGCGTCGGCGCTGTTCGGCGTCGCCGGTGCGGCCGGTGACCGGCTGCAGAGCGGCGCCATTCCGAACCAGTTCGTCCTGGCGCTGCCCTACCTCGCCGCGATCGTCGCGCTGAGTCTGTCCAAGGCAGGCGTGCTGCGTCGCGTCCGCGCCCTGAGGAAAGTGAAGGCAATCGCGTGAGCACCCCCATCGTCTACGACTGCGACCCGGGCAACGACGACGCGTTGGCCGTCCTCGCGGCCGTCGGGCACCCCCGGCTCGACCTGCTGGCGGTCACCACCGTGGCCGGTCACCTGGTGGCGGAGCACACCGCCCGCAACGCGGCGATCGCCCTGGCCGCCGCTGGTTCGGCCGTCCCGGTCAGCCGCGGCAGCGCGCTGCCGCTGGTCCGGGACCAGGTGCTCGCCGGGATCCTCGACCTGGAGCAGGGGCTGGACCGGGTCCGGGAGGACCTGCCGGCCGTGGCCCTCGACCCGCGCCACTCCGTCGACCTGATCATCGACACCGTGCGGGCCCGGCCCGGCGCCGTGCTGGTCGCCACCGGACCGCTGACCAACGTCGCCACGGCGCTGCGCAAGCACCCGGCCGTCGCCGACGACCTGGCCCGGATCATCACCCTGAGCGGCGCCTGGGGTCTCGGCGGCAAGACCGCGGCGGCGGAGTTCAACGTGTGGTGCGACCCGGAGGCGGCGGCGGTCGTCTACGCGGCCCCGGTGCCGGTCACCGTGCTGCCCACCGAGGCCAGCGGCGGCGTACCCGTCGACGAGGACCTCGTCTCCCGGGTGGCGCGACTGCCCGGCCCGGCCGCCGCCCTGGCGGTGGAACTGCTGAAGTCGCTGCGCGGCACCCACCGCAGCAATATCCTCGGGCCCACCCCGGTGCCGCTCAACGACCCGTGCGCCGTCCTGTACGCCGCCGACCCCGCGCTCGGCGAGCTGGTTCGGGTCCGCGCCGACGTGGAGCTGGCCGGCCGCCACACGTACGGGCGGACGGTCATCGACCTCGGCGGTCGCAGCCCCGAGCCACCCAACGTCGACGTGGTGATCCGCCTGGACGCCGCCGCCGTGCGGGACGCGCTGGTCGACAGCCTCCGCCGGCTCACCCCCTGACGTCCACCGAACCCGTACCACAGCAACACCCTGGCACCGAAAGGAACCAATACCGTGACCCGCAAATCGGTCCTCATCGCCGGCGAGTCCTGGACCGTCCACAGCATCCACCAGAAGGGCTTCGACAGCTTCACCACCACCGAGTACGCGGAGGGGGTGCAGTGGCTGCGGCAGGCCCTGGAGGACGGTGGCTGGCAGGTCAGCTACCAGCCGGCGCACGTGGCGGCCACCGACTTCCCGAGCACCGTCGAGGAGCTGAACGCGTACGACTGCGTGATCATCAGCGACGTCGGCGCCAATACCTTCCTGCTGCACCCGGAGACCTTCACGAAGTCGGTGCCGCGCCCGGACCGCCTCGCCGTGCTGCGCGACTGGGTACGGGGTGGGGGAGGCGTCATCATGGTCGGCGGCTACCTCACCTTCCAGGGCATCGACGCCAAGGCCCGCTACGCGGGCAGCGCCATCGAGGACGCCCTGCCGGTGACCATGCACCCGTACGACGACCGCGCCGAGCGCCCGGCGGGCGTCACGCCCGCCGTCCGGCTCCCGGAGCACCCGGCGATCCGGGGCGTCACCGGCACCTGGCCGGACCTGCTCGGCTACAACGTCGTACGGCCCCGGCCGGAGGCTGACGTGGTCGTCACCGTCGACGCCGACCCGCTCGTCGTCGCCTGGGACCACGGCCGGGGACGCGGCCTGGCCTTCACCTCCGACTGCGGCCCCCACTGGGCGCCGCCGACCTTCGTCGACTGGGACGGCTACGCCCCGCTCTGGCAGCAGATGGTGTCCTGGACCGCCGGGGAAGGACGATGACGATGGTTCCGCTCAACGTCGCGACGTGGGGAGCGGCGGGCGGTCCGGTCTGCGTGTGCCTGCACGGCATCACGGCCAACGCCAGCTCCTGGACCCGGCTCGGGCCGCGCCTGGCCGAACTCGGTTTCCGGGTGCTGGCCCCCGAGCTACGGGGGCACGGCGAGAGCCCGAAGACCGCCGACGGGTACGACACGGAGACGCTGCTGGCGGACCTCGCCGCCGTCGTACCGGCGCAGCCGCACGTGCTGATCGGGCACTCGTTCGGCGGCTACCTCGCCCAGGAGGCGGTGCTGCGCGGCGTGTTCCGGCCCCGCGCGCTGATCCTGGAGGACCCGGTCTCCCACCAGCCGGACCAGGAGGTGCCCACGGCGATGCTGGCGTACGACCGTACGCACCTGCCCCGCGACATCGAGGGGACCATGGCGCTGAACCCGCACTGGACCCGGCTGGACGCCGCCGGGAAGGTGCTCAGCCTCGAACAGGTCAACTGGGACGGGGCCCGGGCGGCGTTCGCCGGCAACGGTCCCTGGGACCTGCGCGGCTCCGCCGCCCGGGTCGCCGCCACCGTGCCGACCCGCTGGGTGCTGCCCGGCGAGAGCCGGTTCGTCCCCGCGGCGGACGTCGCGGCGCTGCGCGTGGCGGTCGGCGCCGACCCGGTGGTGGTCGTGCCGCACGCCGGGCACAGCATCCACCGGGACGACCTGGACCGCTTCGTCGACGTGGTGACGTCGCTGTACGACCCGAGGAGCAGTTCGTGACCCGTATCCACCCGGCGCCGGAGCAGTTCGCCTTCACCGTCGGCGGACTGCCTCCCCTCGCCACCGCCGACGTCGGCGAGGAGATCGAGGTGTTCACCGAGGACTGCTTCTCGGGCCGCCTGACCTCGGTCGCCGGCCGCCCCCGCGAGGTCGCGCCCTTCCCACGGGTGAACCCGCTCACCGGACCGATCGAGCTGCGCGGCGTCCGGCGCGGCGACGTGGTCGCGATCCACCTGGTCGCGCTCACGCCCGCCCGGGACTGGGGCGTCTCCACCCTGTCGCCCAACTTCGGCGCGCTGTCCGGCACCCGGCTGAGCCCCAATCTCCAGCCCGAGACGGCGGAACACGTCTGGATCTGGTCGGTCGACCCGGCGACGGGCACGGTGCGTACCCGGACCGCGAACGGCCGCGAGCTGGCCGTGCCGCTGCGCCCGTTCCACGGCACCGTGGGGGTGGCGCCGGCGCACGGCGAGGTACGGACCAGCGCGGTGCCGGACGCCTTCGGCGGCAACCTCGACGTGCCGGCGCTCGGTGCCGGCACCACCCTCTACCTGCGGGCCAACGTGCCCGGCGCGATGCTCTACCTCGGCGACGGGCACTTCGCGCAGGGCGACGGCGAGTTCGGCGGCACCGCGGTCGAAGGCGCCATGGTGACCCGGCTGCGGACCGCGGTGCTGGCGGAGGAGCACCTCGCGGCCCGGGACGTCGACTGGCCCCGGATGGAGACGGACGACGAGATCATCGCCATCGGCGTCGGCCGGCCGCTGGAGGACGCCGTACGCGTCGCCGTGCACAGCCTCGTGCGCTGGGTGAGCCAGAGCTGCGACCTGGCGCCGCACGACGCGTACCAGTTGGTCTCCCAGGGCTGCTCGGCCCGCATCGGCAACCTGGTCAACCCCTCCTACACGGTCAGCGTCTCGCTGCCCAAGGCCCTGCTGCCCAACCGTCCGGTGATCATGGACGGCATCCACGACCGGCTACGCGGGCACCGGGAGGTGGCGGCGTGAGCGGAAACCGACCGGACGTCGTCGTGGTCGGCAGCGTCAACGCCGACCTGCGTATCGAGGTCGACATGCTGCCCCGGCCGGGCGAGACGATCCACGGTGGATCGCCGTCGTGGTTCAGCGGCGGCAAGGGCGCCAACCAGGCCGTGGCGCTGGCCCGGCTCGGCCGGTCCGTCACCCTGGTCGGGGCCGTCGGCTCCGACCTGGCCAGCGCCGACCTCGCCCGGCAGCTCGCCGCCGAGGGAGTGAACCTGGACCGGCTGGCCACGGTGAACGGCCCGGTCGGCCAGGCCGTGGTCTTCGTCGACCCGTCCGGCGAGAACTCGATCGTCGTCTCGCCCGGCGCCAACGCGGCCGTGCGTCCCGACCTGGTTCGCCGGGCGCACGCCGAGCTGGCCGGGGCGAAGGTGGTGCTGGCGCAACTGGAGATCCCCGTCGACGCCGTCCTGGCCGCGGCGTCCGCCACCCGGGGCATCTTCGTGCTCAACCCGGCGCCGGCCGTACCGCTGCCACCGGAACTGCTGCGGCGGGTGGACGTGCTGGTCCCGAACCGGGGCGAACTCGCGCAGCTGTGCGCGGCGCCGCTGCCGGCCACGGTGGACGAGGTCGCGAGCCTGGCCCGGCGGCTGCCCTGCGCCGCGGTGGTGGTGACCCTCGGCGGTGACGGCGCGCTCGTCGTCGACGGCGACACCGTCCACCACCTCGCACCCCCCGCGGTCACCGCCGTGGACACCACCGGCGCGGGGGACTGTTTCTGCGGCGCGCTCGCCGACGCCCTCGCCGAGGGACGCCCGCTGGTCGACGCCGCCGAGTTCGCCGTACGGGCGGCGGCGCTCAGCGTGACGGCACCCGGTGCGCAGGCGTCCATGCCCACCCGGGCGCAGGTGCTGGCCGCCGAGGCACCCGACGAAGCACGCCCCGAGGACAGGATGGGGGTACCGAGATGACCCGGACGCGCGACGACCAGCTCGACGGGCTCGGCACGGTCACGGACACCGTCGGGCGCGCCCGCCGCGCGGCACCCGGGCTCGCCGACGCCGGACGAAAGCGACGCGCCCGGATGCTCGAGACGATGGCCGGGCAGCTGGAACGGTCCCGCGCCGAGCTGGTGGCCACCGCCGCGGCGGAGACCGCCCTCGCGCCGGACGTGCTCGACGCCGAGGTCACCCGCACCGCCGACCAGCTACGGATGTTCGCCGACGTCCTGCGGGAGGGCTCGTACCTGGAGGCCACCGTCGACGCCGCCCCGGCCGGCGACGTGCTGCGCTGGCTGCGGCCGCTCGGGCCGGTCGCGGTCTTCGGCGCCAGCAACTTCCCCTTCGCGTACGGCGTCGCCGGCGGCGACACCGCCTCGGCGCTCGCCGCCGGGTGTCCGGTCGTGGCCAAGGAGCACCCCTCGCACCCGCGCACCTGCCGGGCCGTGCTGTCCGCCCTGCGTACGGCGGCCGTGGCGGCCGGGATCACCCCGGACGTGATCGGCATGGTCAGCGGCTTCGAGGCCGGGGCGCAGCTCGTCACGCACCCGGACGTCACGGCCGTCGGGTTCACCGGTTCGGTCGGCGGTGGACGGGCCCTGTTCGACCTGTGCGCCGCGCGCGCCGAGCCGATCCCGTTCTACGGCGAGCTGGGCAGCGTCAACCCGGCCGTGGTGCTGCCGTACGCCGCCCGGACCCCGGACGCGGTGATCGAGCCGCTCGTCACCTCCATGCTCACCCGTGGCGGTCAGGTCTGCACCAAGGCCGGCCTGGTCTTCCTGCCCGACGACGCGGAGGATCTCGCCGACCGGCTGCGCCGGCGGATGGCGGCGGCACCGCACCCGGTGCTGCTCAACGCGTCGATCGCGGCCGCGTTCCCGGCCGGCACCGCGAAGCGGGCGGCGCTGGACGGCGTCGAGGTGCTCTGCGGCGACGGCCCCGTGGCCGGCGCCGGTGAACGCGGGCCGGTACGTCCGGTGCTGCTGGCCACCACCGTGACGGGCCTGCTCGCCGACGCCAACGCGGACCTGCGCGAGGAGTGCTTCGGGCCGTACGCGGTCCTGGTGCGCTACCGGTCCGTGGCGGAGCTGCGGACCGCGCTCGCCGTGCTTCCGGCCTCGCTGGTCGCCGGGGTGTACGGCACCGACGACGACCTGACCGACGCCCGCGGCGTACTGGACGTCCTGGTGGACCGTGCGGGTCGGGTGGTGTGGAACCAGCCGACCAGCGGGTTGCGGGTGGGCTGGGCGACCCACCACGGCGGCGGCTATCCGGCGTCCACCGCAGCCGGTACCACCAGCGTCGGCGCCACCGCGATCCGGCGCTGGCTGCGCCCGTCGGCGCTGCAGGGCTGGCCCACCGCGCTGCTGCCGGACGAGCTGCGCGACGCGTCCGGTGGGGCCGAGCCGAGCCTGCCCGTGCGCCGCGACGGGCGGCTGCACCTGCCGAGGGCCGAGGCGGCGGCATGAGCTACGTGGTGGTCGGGGCGGGGATCGTCGGGCTGGCGGTCGCCCGGGAGTTGCTGATCCGTCGCCCTGGCAGCTCCGTCGTCGTGCTCGACAAGGAGCACCGGGTCGGCCAGCACCAGACCGGCCACAACAGCGGCGTCGTGCACGCCGGCGTGTACTACCAACCGGGGTCGCTGAAGGCGACCCTGTGCCGGCGCGGGGTCGGGCTGCTGCGCGAGTACACCGCCGAGCACGACATCGCCTACCAGGAGCTGGGCAAGGTCATCGTCGCGCGGGACGCGGCGGAGGAGGCCCGGCTGACCGACCTGCACGAGCGGGCGCGGGCCAACGGGGTGCCGGGCGTGCGGCTGTTGGGGCCCGACGGCCTGCGGGACCGGGAACCCCACGTCGTCGGCCGGGCCGCCCTCCTCTCGCCGCACACCGCCGTCGTCGACTTCGGCCAGGTCGCCCGGGCCCTCGCCGCCGACGTGGCCCGCCTCGGCGGTGAGGTCCGCCTGGGCGCCGCGGTCACCGGGATCAGCCGGCGCGGCGACTCGGTGGTGCTCGCCACGACCGGTCCGGACGTCGTGGCCGGGCAGGTCATCCTCTGCGCCGGGCTGCACGTCGACCGGCTCGCCGCGCTGGCCGGCGGGGACCCGTCGCCGCGTATCCTGCCGTTCCGGGGCGAGTACTACCGGCTGCGGCCGGAGCGGTCGTCGCTGGTGCGGGGACTGATCTATCCCGTACCCGACCCGCGGTACCCGTTTCTCGGCGTCCACCTCACCCGTCGGGTCGACGGGACCGTCGACGTCGGCCCCAACGCCGTGCTCGCGCTGGCGCGGGAGGGCTACCGACGCCGGGACGTCCGCCTCGGCGACCTGCTCGCGACGCTGGGCTACCCGGGGTTTCCGCGGCTGGCCGCGCGGCACTGGCGCACCGGCGTACACGAGTTGCTCGGGTCGCTGCTCAAGGGCCGGTTCGCCGCCGCCGCCCGGCGTTACGTCCCCGAGCTGACCGCCGCCGACCTGGTCCGCGCCCCGGCCGGTGTCCGCGCCCAGGCCGTGGACCGGCGCGGAGACCTCGTCGACGACTTCCGCATCGAGATCATGGGGCGGGTCGTCGCGGTACGCAACGCCCCCTCGCCCGCGGCGACGTCCTCGCTGGCGATCGCCGAGCACGTGGTGCGGCGGGCGTTGTCCGCGGCAACCGAACGGGGATTGGGATGAGTACGGGTTCGATCGACGCGACGCGGCGGGGTGGCCCCCCGGCACCGGACACCCGCGACCTGGTCGGCGCGCTGCGCCGCGCCGGCGTCGCCGAGGTTGACGACTCCCCGCTGCGCCGTTCGCTCTACTCCTCCGACGCGTCGCTGTACCGGATCGCGCCGCGGGTGGTCGTCCTGCCCCGGCACGTCGACGAGGTGCTCGCCGCGCTGGCCGTCGCGACGGAGCACGGCGTGGCGGTGACCATGCGCGGCTCCGGCACCTCGATCGCCGGCAACGCGGTCGGGCCCGGCATCGTGCTGGACACCAGCCGGTATCTCGACCGGGTGCTGGAGATCGACCCGGAGCGCCGGACCGCGCTGGTCGAACCCGGTGTCGTGCAGTCGAGCCTGCAACGCGCGGCGGCACCGCACGGCCTGCGGTTCGGTCCCGACCCGTCGACCCACAACCGGGCCACCCTGGGCGGGATGATC
Source organism: Micromonospora narathiwatensis (assembly GCF_900089605.1). Classification (NCBI taxonomy): domain Bacteria; kingdom Bacillati; phylum Actinomycetota; class Actinomycetes; order Micromonosporales; family Micromonosporaceae; genus Micromonospora; species Micromonospora narathiwatensis. Next base: position 1,867,390 of record NZ_LT594324.1, read on the forward strand.
GGCAACAACGCGTGCGGGTCGCGGGCCCTGGGCTACGGCCGCACCAGCGACAACGTCCTCGGTCTCGACGTGGTGGCCGGCACCGGCGAGCGCCTGCGCCTCGGCGCGATCGACGGGGCCACCGAGGACTCGCCGCTGCTGACCGAACTCCGGCGGCTGGTCCGGGGCAACCTGGCCACCATCCGGACCGAACTCGGCCGGTTCGGCCGCCAGGTCTCCGGATACTCCCTCGAACATCTGCTGCCCGAGCGGGGCTTCGACGTGGCCCGCGCGCTCGTCGGCTCCGAGGGCACCCTGGCCCTCACCCTCGCGGCCCGCGTCCGCCTGGTCCGGGACGCCGCCGTACGCGTCCTGGTGGCGCTCGGCTACCCGTCGATGGCGGAGGCCGCGGACGCGGTGCCGGCCGTCCTGCCGTACGCCCCGATCGCCTGCGAGGGCCTGGACGGGCGGATCGTGGAGGTGGTACGCGCCCGCCGGGGCGCCGCCGCGGTGCCCGAGCTGCCCCGGGGCGACGGCTGGCTGTTGGTGGAGTTGGCGGGCGAGGAGCGGTCCGCGGCGCTGGCGACGGCGCGGCGGCTGGCCGCCGGGGCGGGCGCGCTCGACGCGACGGTGGTCACCGACCCCGCCCACGCGGCGGCCCTGTGGCGGATCCGGGAGGACGGGGCCGGGCTGTCCAGCCGTACGCCCGCCGGCGTGCCCGCCCACGCCGGGTGGGAGGACGCCGCCGTGCCGCCGGAGCGGCTCGGGGCGTACCTGCGTGAGTTCGAGACGCTGATGACCGAGTACCGGCTCACCGGGCTGCCGTACGGGCACTTCGGCGACGGCTGCGTGCACATCCGCATCGACTTCCCGCTGACGGCCGCCGACGGCACGAAGGTCTTCAAGGACTTCCTGTACGCCGCCGGAGAGCTGGCCGCCCGGCACGGGGGATCGATGTCCGGCGAGCACGGCGACGGGCGGGCCCGCGGCGAACTGCTGCCGCTGATGTACTCGCCCGACGCGATCGCCCTGTTCGAGCGGGTCAAGGCGGTCTTCGATCCGCGCGACGTGCTCAACCCGGGCGTCATCGTCCGGCCGGCGCCGCTGGACGCCGACGTGCGGGTCGCCGCCGCGCCGACGCTGCGCCGCACCGAGCTGCCCAGCCTCGCGCTCGCCTACCGGCACGACCGGGGCGACCTGTCGATGGCCGTGCACCGCTGCACCGGCGTCGGCAAGTGCCGCGCCGACACCACCGGGTCCGGCGGCGTGATGTGCCCGTCGTTCGTGGCCACCCGGGACGAGAAGGACTCCACCCGGGGTCGGGCCCGGGTGTTGCAGGACGTGGTCTCCGGACGGCTCGGGCCGGACGGCTGGCGGTCCGCCGCGCTGCACGACGCGCTGGACCTCTGCCTGTCCTGTAAGGGCTGCTCCGCGGACTGCCCGACTGGGGTGGACATGGCCGCCTACAAGGCGGAGGCCCTCCACCAGCGCTACCGCGGGCGGCTGCGTCCCCGGTCGCACTACGTCCTCGGCTGGCTGCCGCGCTGGACCCGGCTGGTTGGTCGGGTACCGGCGGTGACCCGCGCGCTCAACGCGATCATGCGCTCGACCGTGCTGCACCCGCTCATCACCTGGTCCGCCGGGGTCGACGCCCGGCGTACGCTGCCGAGCTTCGCCACCACGACGTTCCGCCGCTGGTTCACCCGGCGCGCCCGGCCGTCCCCACCGGGGCGACACGGAGACGTGGTCCTGTTCGTCGACACCTTCACCGACGCCTTCTCACCCGAGGTCGGGCGGGCCGCCGTGGCGGTGCTGGAACGGGCCGGCTACCGGGTGAGCGTGACCGGGAAGCCGGTCTGCTGCGGGCTGACCTGGATCTCCACCGGCCAGCTCGACGGCGCTCGGCGGCAGGTCCGGGCCACCGTCGCGGCGTTGGCCCCGCACGTACGCGCCGGCGCCACGGTGGTCGGCCTGGAACCGTCCTGTACGGCGGTGCTGCGTTCCGACGCGCTCGAACTGCTCGACGGTCCCGACGCGGAGGCCGCCGCGCAGGTGGCGGCGGCCACCCGTACGCTGGCCGAGCTGTTGACCGCCACTCCGGACTGGGCGCCGCCGGACCTGGCCGGGGCCACCGCCGTCGCCCAGCCGCACTGCCACCAACACGCGGTGCTGGGCTGGGACACCGACGCGGCGCTGCTGAAGCGGGCCGGCGTCGAGGTCCAGCGGCTCGGCGGCTGCTGCGGGCTCGCCGGCAACTTCGGTGTCGAGCGGGGCCACCACGAGGTCTCCGTCGCCGTCGCGGAGCACGACCTGCTTCCCGCGGTACGCGGTGCGGCGGGCGACGCGGTCGTGCTCGCCGACGGATTCAGCTGTCGTACCCAGCTCGACGCGCTCGCCGACCGGTCCGGGGAGCACCTGGCCCAGCTCCTCGCCCGTCACCTGCCACCGGAGTCGACGAGCCACTGAGCGGGGTCCCCTGTGGAACACCTTCAGTAGCCTTTCCGACACGGTATGCCATTCGCGCCTCCCGGTGGTTAGATTCTGTGACGGTCTGACTACCGGGAGGCGTCTGTCGGTGTCCGCGATGCTGGAACCTCGTCTGATTCCGGAACCTCGCCGTGCCGTGGCCGAGGCCACCTCGACGCGTGACCGCGCGCGCTGGCGGGCTCTGCTCCAGCTGGCCCGACTACGCTTCCTGCTCTACAACCTCCTGCCGGTGGGCCTCGCCGTGGCGGTGTCGGTCCATCAGGGTCACCCGCTCGACCTCACCTGGTACGCCGTCGCGCAACTCTTCGCGTGGACGGTCCATGTCATGACGCACTTCTGCAACGAGTACTTCGACCTGGAGGCCGACCGCGCGAACGTCTACTTCACGCCGTGGACCGGCGGCAGCCGGGCACTGGTCGACGGCATGGTCGCGCCCGTGGTGTCGCTCGGCGCGGGGTTCGTCCTGTTCGGCGTGTCGACGCTGATGGTGGCGGTCATGCCGTCCTGGCAGGCGCGCGTGCTCGCCGCCGCGGCCGTCGTGCTGGCCTGGTTCTACACCGCGCCGCCGGTGCGGCTGAACTATCGGGGCGCGGGCGAGCTGACGGTCGCCGCGATCCTCAACGGCCTGTGGCCCGCCGTCGCGGTGGTGCTCCAGGCGGGCACCGTGCCGTGGCTGCTGCTGGCCGTGCTGGCACCCACCGCCGTGCTCCAGGTGGCGCGGATGATGGTGATGAACCTGGGGGACCGCCGATCCGACGCCACGGTCGGCAAGCGCACGCTGCCGGTCATCTTCGGCTACCGGTCGGCGGTGCGCCTGATCGTCGCCGCGCAGCCCGTCGCGTACGGGATGCTCACCGCCTTCGCCCTGCTCGGCTGGGTGCCGTGGCTGGTGTGGGCGGCGATGGCCGCCACAGCGCCGCTGTCGGTGTGGCTCGTCGTCCGGCTCCGCGCCGGCGCGATGCGTGACCTCGATCCCCGGCGCATGACACCGGTGGTGTTCTGGGCCTCGAACCACGTCTCCCTGATCGTCGCGGCGGCCATGCTCGGCGTGATCCTGGACGCGGCCCGGGGTTCCGCCGGCACCGGGGCGCTGGCCGTGCTCGGCGCCGTCCTTGCCGGCTACGGGCTGCTGTTCGCGTACCGCCTGTGGTTGGCCCGCCGCGCCCCGGCCGGGGGATGACCGCGACCGGCCCGCGCACCGCGCTCGACCCGTTCGCGGGTCCTGGCCCGGCGCGACGGCCCGCCCGGCGATGCCGGGCGGGCCGTCGCGCGACAGGTCAGCGCGCAGCCGTCACCGCAGGCCGGCGTGAGCCCGCCGGTCGTGGGCCGGTTCCGGCGACGGGTGCAGGCCGGGCTCGTGCAGCCCGTCCTCGGCGACCCGCCCGATCCGGGCGTACGTCTCCGGGCGGCTCGACTTGAGGGCGAAGCCCCAGGCGAGGCCGATCACCCCGGCGAGCACCGGGAACGCCGGCAGCAGCCACCTGAGGTAGGTGGCGGTGTCGGGGTCGAGCAGCGCGTCGAAGTTGATCAGCAGCACCACCAGGACGGTGCTGAGCAGGATCGTGCCGAGCACCGGCGCGAGCACCCGCTGCCAGATGCTCTCCGGCCCCGGCCGGCCGTGGAAGAACCCGACCACGGCGGCGGAGGTCAGCGTCATCAGCAGCACCACCCCGACCGCCGCCGCGCCGGAGAGCCAGGTGAACAGGTCGATGATGGGGTCCCGACCCGACAGCGCGAAGGCCAGGAAGACGACCACCGCGAGCGCGCTCTGCACGAGCGAGCCGGCGAGCGGAGCGCCGCTGCGGGTCGAGGTCGCACCGAGGAAGCGGGGCAGGACCCGCTCCCGGCCCAGCGCGAAGAGATACCGGGCGACGCCGTTGTGGAAGGAGAGCAGCGCCGCCAGGACCGAGGTGATGAACAGGACGTTCGCGATGTCGGCGACGACCGAGCCGGCGTACTGGTCCAGCGCGCCGAAGATGACGCCCGGGCCGGCGTCCGCGGAGGCCTGGGCCGCGTTGTCCGGGCCGGTCAGGACGGTCAGCGCCCAGGCGGAGACGGCGTAGAACAGGCCGGTGAAGGCGACCGCGATGTAGGTGGCCCGGGCCACCGTCCGCCGGGGATCCTTGACCTCCTCGCTGTAGATGGCGCCGCTCTCGAAGCCGGTGAAGCAGGCGATCGTGAACGCCAGCACCGCGCCGAAGCCGGCGGTGAAGAGCTTGCTCGGATCGATGCCGGCGTAGCTGACCGCGTCGCCGGCCGGGTGGGTGAAGGAGACCGCGTCGAAGATCAGTACGACCACGCACTCAAGGCCGAGCAGGACCGCCAGGACGGTGGCGTTCAGGTCGATGCGGAGGATGCCGAGCAGGCCGACGAGCGCCCAGGCGAGCAGTGCCCAGACCCACCAGGCGAGGTCCAGCCCCGCCTTGGCGGCGAAGAACTCCTGGAGGATCGCGCCGATCAGGCCGTAGAGGCCGATCTGGATCGCGTTGTACGCCGCCAGGGCGACCGCCGACCCGGCTACGCCGCTGGCCCGGCCGAGACCGTTTGCGATGTAGGCGTAGAAGGCGCCGGCGTTGGCCACGTACCGGCTCATTGCGGCGTAGCCGGTGGCGAACACCGCCAGCACCGCGGCGAGCAGCACGTATCCGAGCGCGGCGCCGACGTTGCCGCTGACGGCGAACATCGTGGTGACGCCGCCGCCGAGGACGGTCAACGGGGCCGAGGCGGCGACGGTGAAGAAAACAAGGTGCGCTGTGCCGAGACGACCGCGGCGCAGACCGCTATCAGAAAAGAACGAATCAGCCGACAAGACTTCTCCAGGGCAGTTGAGGGGGTTGGAGCCCGTGTTAGAAGAGCCGGGAGCAGAGTATTGGTGATCACGTATCGTCACAACCCCGCTTCGGTTGATAACCGGATACGCCGACCGTTGTCCGAATTGAACTGCGCGTGGTCATGCCGTACCGTGCCGTGTCGACGCTCAGGCCGGCTGTTGAGGATGGACTCATGACCTACCCCAGCGCACACCCGACGTACCGGCTCGCAGACGCGCTGTTTCTCATCGGTCATGACGAGTTCTCCGGTAAACCGCACGGAGCCGCCGATCGGCTCGACTGTGGCCTCGCCGGTGCCGCTCTCGCCGAGTTGATGTTCGAGCGTCGGATTGCCGTGGAGGACGGCAGGATGGCGGCGATCGATGGACGGTTGTGGCAGGAGCCGCTGACCGATCTGCTGGCCACCGAGATCATGCGACGCGAGGGAGCGCACCCGATCCGGCTGTGGATACGGTATCTGCGCGATCACCTCAACATCTGCGAGCGGGTCGGCACCCGGTTGGCGACCGCCGGGGTGGTGCGCCGGGAGCAGGGGCGGCTGCTCGGCCGGTCCGTCCGCTGGCCGGCGGTCGACCCCAACCAGGCGGCCTCACCACGGGTTCGGCTGACCGCGATGATGATGCGTCAGAACGCCGCCGACCTCGATGTGGAATCGTTGCTGCTCGCCGCGCTCATCGAGGCGGTGGGTCTGGGCCCCAACGTCTTCGACGCGCAGGTGACCGCGCGGATGCGGGAGTGCGGAAAGCTTCTTCCGCCGCCGCTGCACAGCCTTCTCGGCGCCGTCGTCGCCGCGCTCGACGCGACCACCGTCAGCGTACGGCGCTGACGTGCCCGCCCCGCCCGGGCGGGGCAGGCACGCTGGTCAGGCGGGGTTGCGCCACATCGGGTAGAGGCTCGGGCCGTCGGGCAGGTCCAGGGTGGACGAACCGGACGCGAAGCCGTGCCGGGCGTAGAGCGCCGCGTTGCGCGGCGAACTCGCCTCGAGGTAGGCCGCCGAGCCGGCCTCGTCGAGCCGGGCGAGCTTGTGACGTAGCAGGGCGGATCCCACTCCCTGGCTGTGCCGGTCCGGGTGTACCGCGATGAACGGCAGGTACCAGTGCGGCTCGCTCGGGTGGTTGGCCGCCATCATCCCGTCGAGGACCGCGAACCGCTTGGTCGCGTCCGCCCCGACCGACGCCTCGAGGGTCTGCAACAGGTCCGGTCCCTCGTCGGCCTCGTCGTCGCCGTCGGCCGGCAGCCAGAGCGTGACGCCCGCGCCCTCGCCGGCCAGATAGACCTCACCCGCATCGAGTACGAGGTCGACGAACGCGCCGAAGAACGCCGGGTGCGCCTTCGCCCGGTGCTCCTCGTCCGGGAAGATCCATCCGCTGACCGGGTCCCGCATGAAGGCTTCCGCCATCACCGTCGCGACGAGCTGGGCGTCGGCGCTCGACGCCCGCCGGATGTCTCCCTGCCATTCAGCCACTGTCTTCCCCTGCCTGGCGTTGTCGGGTCAACTGTTGAGCGCGCAGTACGCTACCAGTCACCGCGGGGCGACGTGCCCGCCGAAGGTCCGCACCGGATGCTCCGAAGGACCACCGTGGAGGGACCGCGTGATATGCCCACCGCTTTCCCCGTCGCCCGACTAACCGCAGGTGCCGCCGACGGTGAACCAGCAGGCGGTGTGCGGGGAGGTCTTGAAGAAGCGGAGCAGCATGCTGGCCACCTTCTGTCGTCCTGACATCGCCGGATGCGTCCCGTCGGTGCCGAAGTCCGACCGTTGCCAGGTGAGCCCGTCGGAGCGGGGCTGGAGACCGTCGGCCCAGAGGTACGGCCCCCAGGCCGCCCACGGCGCGGTGCCGTTGTAGTCCAGGTTGCCGGCCCGAGGGTCGATGCCGCCGCCCGACATCTGGGTGACCTGGGCCTGGATCACCCACTTGACGCCGAAGCCGGTCTCGTAGGCGTACGGCTCGGGGTTGAGGCTGGTGGTGGCGTAACCGCCGTAGATCCGGCTGGAGAAGAAGACCTGCTGCAGGTTGGGGTAGCGCTTGCGCAGCGCGCGGAGGATGTTGCCCTGCTGCGTCACGAGCTGGTACGCGTCGGCGTTGGCCGCGGGCAGGGACACCGACGGTTGGGCGTTGGCGACCTTGACCCAGGCGATCTGCACCTGTCGCTCGGTCAGGCCGAGGGGCGCCAGCCGGGTGTCCCGGACCCGGTCGTAGTTGGCGTCGGTGGGCGCGTCCCAGGTGCCCGCGGTCTGGCCTCCGGCGGCGCCGTCGACGATGACGAGCTTGTCGTGGTTGACCTGTGGGTCCGCGGCGGCCTGGCCGATGAAGGAGTACGGCGCACACGGCCCGCCGGTGTCCGCCGAGCAGAACTCCTGGGTGGTGTTGGACATGCCGATGGAGAGCAGGACGTACCTGCCGCCGGCGCTCGGGGTGCCGGCGCTGTCGAGCGGGCGTACGCGTAGGGCCCGGGTGACTCCGGCCGTGCGGTGGGTGTCGGGCATGGTGTTCCGGCCGGCCGGATACAGCCCGCCCTGGAAGCCGAGGTAGCTGCCGCTGCCCAGGTCGTTGAGGGGGAGAACGGTTGCGGCGACCGCGTCGGGCAGGCCGACGACGGTGGTCGCCGCGACGGCGGTCAGCATCGCGAGGAACCCGCGAACATTGACAATCATGAACAGAACCTAGAAGTCGATAGTGATGAAGGTCAATGGCTCCGAGTGTCCTGACGGGAGCGGAACGCCGTGCGGTACGCCTGGGGCGAGATGCCGAGTTCGCGGCGGAAGCTGTGCCGCAGGTTGCCGGCCGAGCCGATGCCGGTCCGGGCTGCGATCTGTTCGACCGACTCGTCACCGGTTTCGAGCAGCCGTTGCGCGGCGAGGATCCGCTCCCGCACCAGCCAGCGGTGCGGGCTCATCCCGGTGAGGCGTTGAAAGCGCCTGGCCAGGGTACGCGGGCTCATGTGCACCCGGGCTGCCAGCGAGTGCAGCGACCACCGTTGCGCCAGGTGCTGGCGCATCCAGTCGAGCAGGTCCGGCAGCGGGTCACCCGGATCGGGGCTGAGCGGCGAGTCGACGAACTGAGCCTGGCCCCCGCTGCGGTAGCCGGCCAGCACCAGCCGTCGGGCCAGGGCGGCGGCGGCGTCCGCGCCGAAGTCTCCGCGTACGACGTGCAGCGCGAGATCCATCCCCGCCGACATCCCCGCGGAGGTGAGCACGCGGCGGTCGTCGACGAACAGGGCACGCGGGTCCACGGTCGCGCCCGGGAACAGCGTGGCGAGCAGCGGGGCCATCGCCCAGTGCGTCGTGACCCGCCGCCGATCGAGCAGGCCGGCGTGCCCGAGCACGAACGCCCCGGTGCAGATCGACATGATCCGCGCGCCACGTTCGTGTGCCCGGCGCAGGGTCGTCAGCAGCGCCCGAGGCGGGCTCTCCCGCTCCCTCGTCCACCCCGGCACCACCAGCAGATCGGCGCGTTCCGCGTCGTCGAGCCCGTACGCCGCCCGTACGGTGACCCCACCGTCGAGGTCGACCGGACCCGGCACCAGCCCGCACGTCCGGGTCCGGTACCACGAGCCGAACCGGTCGGAGTAGTCCACGCCGAAGATCTCGTTGACGGTCACGTAGTCGAAGCTGCCCGCGCCGGCGTAGGCCAGCACGGCCACCCCGGGTCCGTCCAGCGGCATCCGGCGACCTCCTCCGCCTCACGCGGCCGCCCGCCGGGCGGCAGGGACCGGGTTCGTGGCATCGATCCTAGGAACCGGAGCAGGTCGGACCGGCGGTGAGATCCGGCCACGTATCGGCAGGATCAGGTCGGTGCCGCGCCACGGCCGCCCCGGCGTACCCGTTCCGGTTCTAGCGTCGGTGCCTGACGCGCCGGGTGCGTCGCCCGGACCGGACGAGAGGTGGCTACCGTGAACGAGACTTCCCCCGCGGTACGGCGACGGACCTTCCTGCTCGCCGCCACGGCGTTGACGGTCGCCGGCGCCGGCGCCGGCGACCCGGCGAGCGCCGACCCGTCCGGCAGGAAGGAGCGGCCGGCGGTGGCGGCACGATCGGTCGGCGCGTTCGAGGTGATCCCGCTGCTCGACGCGGCGGGGCCGTTCTTCCTCGACCGGCAGGTGGCCTTTCCCCAGGCCACCCCGCACGCCTGGGACCTCGCCCGGGGCGTCGACCCCGGCGCGTTCGGCCCCGGGGAGACCTGGCGGCTCGACTTCCGCTGTTACGCGATCCGCGGGCCACGGGGCCGGCTGACGCTGGTCGACACCGGGGTGGGGCCCGACGGCAGTCCGGCCGGAGGCTGGGCGCCGACGCCGGGCCGGCTGCCGTCCGAGCTGGAGCGCGCCGGAATCGACCCCGTGGACGTCGACGTGGTGGTGCTGACCCACCTGCACGAGGACCATTTCGGCTGGTCCGTCGGGCTGGACGGGAGGCCGATGTTCCCCAACGCCCGCTACGTGGTCCAGCGGAGCGAGGTGGCCGCACTCCCGGACGGTGACGCGGCCCGGGCGTACGTCGTCGACCCGCTGCGCGTGACCGGCCAGCTCGACGAGGTCGACGGCGCCACCCGCCTCGCCACCGCCCCTGGCCGGTCGGGCGGATCGATCCGCGTCATCCCCACCCCGGGCCACACGCCGGGTCACCAGTCGGTCGTCGTCGACCACGGCCGCGAGCAGGTGATCGTTACCGGTGACGTGCTGGTGCACGCGGTCCAACTCGTCGATCCGGGGGTGGCCTACCGGTACGAGGCCGACCCCGACGTCGCCCGTCGGACCCGTCAGCGGCTGCTCGCCGAAGCCAGGGCCCGTCGCACCGTGCTGGCCACCGCGCATCTGACCCAACCCTGGACCGAGGTGGCGACGGAGCCGCGGTGACGGCCGGCCGGTCCGACGGGTGGGAGGACGGCCCGGGCTCAGGGCTTGCGCGCGACCGCCGCGTACATGGACGCCTGCGCGACCGACGTCCGGTGCTCCGGCGGCACGTCGGGACGCCACTCGGTGACGGGGGTGATGCCCGGCGAGACGAGTTCCAGGCCGTCGAAGAACGCGGCGAACTCGTCCCTGGTCCGGAAGGCCATGTCGATCATGCTGGTCGTGGTGACCGGCGCGGCGGTGGCGGCGACCTCGCGCGGCACCAGGTCGGTGGTGGCGTGCGAGATCACCACATGGCTGCCCGACGGCAGGGCCTCGACCAGTCGGCGGGTGATCCCGTACGGGTCGTCGGCGTCGGTCAGGAAGTGCAGGATCGCCACGAGCATCAACCCGACCGGCCGGTCCAGGTCGATGGTGGCGCGGACGTCGGGGTGACCCAGGATCCGCTCCGGGTCGCGCAGGTCCGCGTCGACGTACGCGGTGGCGCCCTGCGGCGCGCTGGTCAGCAGGGCGCGCGCGTGCGCGAGCACGATGGGGTCGTTGTCGACGTACGCGACCCGCGAGCCGGGGGCGATCTCCTGGGCGACCTCGTGCATGTTCGGGCTGGTGGGGATGCCCGTCCCGATGTCGAGGAACTGCCGGAGGCCGGCCGTGGCGGCCAGGTAGCGGGTGGCCCGCCGCATGAACCGGCGGTTCTCGATCACGGTGGTCCGGATCGCCGGGTACGCGGCGGCCACGGCGTCGCCGGAGCGTCGGTCCGCCGCGAAGTTGTCCTTGCCGCCGAGCCAGTAGTCGTAGCGGCGGGCCGGGTGCGGGACGGACGGGTCGATCCGTGTCGACGGCGGCTGCTCCGGCCCTGGTCGTACCCCCGACGTCATGTCCGCCACCGTGACCTCCCCGTCCATAGTGGGCATCCACCTGGATCCTAACCGGCGGGCCCGTCACCGGGGATCCCTCCCACGGCTCGCCACCCGCGCGGTCGGTCCCCCGGCTGCGGCAGATGGCCTGGCCCCGGTCGGCATCACCGATTGCGACGTGGACGGCGCACCGGTGCGGCAGAGTCGGAGAACGGGGCGCCGACCGGTGTCCGAGAACGGCGGGTCGAACGGCGATGGCCAGGTCGGACGGGGCGGGCCGGGACGGCAACGAGCGTGGTGGCGCGCGGCCGGCCGGCCGGCTGTCGCTCGGGCCGGGGGTGTTCCGTCCCGTGATCCTGCTCGCCATGGTGCTGTCGCTGAACGGCGCGGACGTCGGAACGATCGGTGCGGCGGCGATGCAGTTGGAGGCGGGGCTGGGCATCGACCACGCCCGGCTCGGCCTGCTGGCCACGGCGTCATCGGGCGTGGGTGTGCTCGCGTGCGTGCCGCTGGGGGTGCTCGCCGACCGGACCAACCGGGTACGCCTGCTCGTGATCACCGTCGCGCTGTGGGCGCTGGCCATGGTCGCCGGCGGGCTGGCGCCCAACTACTGGTGGCTGCTCGCGTCCCGGCTGCTGCTCGGTGCCGCGGTGGCCGCGTCCGGCCCGGTGGTGGTCTCCCTGACCGGGGATCTCATCCCACCCGCCGAGCGCGCGACGGTCCTCGGCTGGATTCTCACCGGCGAGATCCTGGGTGCCGGGTTCGGCCTGCTGGCCGGCGGCGAGATCGCCGCGACGATCTCCTGGCGGGCCGCGTTCTTCCTGCTCGGGGCGGTCAGCGCGGGGCTGGCGGTGGCGCTGTGGCGGCTGCTGCCCGAGCCCGCCCGGGGCGGTGCGAGCTGGCCGTCCCCGCAGCGGGGCGGAGCCGAACCGGGACAGCCGAGCCCGGGGCGACCGGCCGCCGACCGCGCGTGGGCGGTGGTGTCCACCCAGGGCATCGAGCCGGTCCGCGGCCGGGTGCTACGGGAGGACCCGAACCAGTGGTCGATCCCGCGGGCCGCGGTCTACCTGTTGTCGATTCCCACCAACCGGCTGTTGATCGTGGCCTCGGCGACAGGATATTTCTTCTTCGCGGGTCTGCGCACCTTTGTCGTCATCTTCGCCGTACGGCACTTCGGCATCTCGCAGACCGAGTTCGGTGCTCCGCTGGTGGTGATCGGGGCGGCGGCGCTCGCCGGGGTGGTGTTCGCCGGCCGGCTAGCCGACCGCGCGCTGGCCCGGGGCCGGGTCAGCGTACGGGTGGTCGTGCCCGCGATCGGCTACGTCGCCGCCGCGATCTTCTTCGTTCCGGGGGTGTGGCTGTCCTCGTTGGTGATGGCGCTGCCGTTGATCGCGCTCGGTGCGGCCGCCCTGGCGGCGGCCAATCCACCGCTGGACGCGGCCCGGCTGGACATCGTGCCCGGCCAGTTGTGGGGCCGGGCGGAGAGTCTGCGGACGGTCCTGCGGCTCGTGGCCGAGGCGGGGGCCCCGGCCACCTTCGGGTGGCTGGCCGACCGGTTGGGCGGCGCGGCCGGGCAGGCCGACGCCGTCGGTCTGCGCGACACGTTTCTGATCATGCTCGTCCCGTTGCTGGCCAACGGGCTCCTCCTGTTTACCGTCCGGCGCGTCTACCCGGTCGACGTGGCGACGGCGGCCGCGTCCCAGCGCCCCGCCACGGCCTGAGCCGGGGCCACCCGAGCCCGGCCTCGGCTCAGGGCATTTGGCGGGATTCAGGGAATTGGCACCGATCTGCATGGTTAAGGTGAATTCAAGCTGGCTTCGGGGGTCGGTGTTTCCCCGGCGCCACCCGCGCCGCCGATCACCAGGAGCGGTACCGCACCGACCGCTCCAGCCCGCATCGGGCGGTACGCCCCACGACAGCGGCGGCGTCCGCACCGGGGCTGCCCGGACGAGCAGACACCGTCGGCCCCGTGCCCGGCCAGGAAGGAATAGTGATGAGCCAACGCACGGCCGTCGCGGCGGTTCGCCGGGTCGAGCAGGCCCGGTCGCGGGAGAACTTCCCGGTCGCGTTGCGCGTCCTGCCCGGCCGTTACCGCCGGCATCTGCTCGCGGTCTACGCCTACGCCCGCCAGGTCGACGATCTCGGGGACGAGCCCCTGCCAGACCCGACCGACCGGCTCGCCGCCCTCGACCACATCGAGGCCGAGCTGCGGTCCCTCTACGCCGACCGCGAGGTGACCCACCCGGTGGTGCGTGCCCTCGCCCCCACGGTGGCCGAGTGCCGGCTGCCCCTCGGCGCGCTGGTCCGGCTGATCGAGGCGAACCGGGTCGACCAGCGGGTGACCCGGTACGCCACCTTCGACGAGCTGGTCGGGTACTGCACCCTGTCGGCCAACCCGGTCGGCGAGCTGGTCCTGCACGTCTTCGGGCAGGTGGGACCGGACAGGGTCGCGCTGTCCGACCGGGTCTGCACGGCGTTGCAGCTCGTCGAACACCTGCAGGACGTGGCCGAGGACCACCAGCGTGGCCGGATCTACCTGCCGGCGGAGGACATGGACCGGTTCGACGTCACCGAGGCCGACCTCGCCCGTCCCACGGCCAGCCGCCGGCTCCGCGACCTGATCGAGTTCGAGGCGGAGCGGGCCCGGGCGTGGCTCGACGCCGGAGCCCCGCTCGTGGCGGCCCTGCACGGCTGGGCCCGGCTCGCGGTGAGCGGCTACCTGGCCGGCGGCCGGGCGACCCTCGACGCGCTGGCGGCGGCCGGTTACGACCCGCTGCCGACCACTGTCCGCCCCCGGGGCCGGCGCGTCCTGCACCGCTGGCTGGCCGCCACCGTGAGGAGCGCCGGATGACCACGATCTGCGACGTCGACAGGGCCTACCGGCGCTGCGAGCAGATCACCCGCAGCCAGGCCGCCAACTTCGCGTACGGGATCCGGCTGCTGCCGCCGGTGAAACGCCGCGCCCTGTCGGCCATCTACGCCACCGCCCGGCGCATCGACGACATCGGTGACGGCACCCTGCCGCCGGACGAGAAGCTGGACCACCTGGCACGGATTCGGGCGGCGCTGCACCGGCTGCCCGGCAACGACGACGGCGACCCGGTGCTCACCGCGCTCGCGGACGCCGCGGTCCGGATGCCGATCCCGCTGGCGGCCTTCGACGAGCTGATCGACGGGTGTGCCGCCGACGTGACCGGCCGCACGTACGACACCTTCGACGACCTGCGCTGGTACTGCCGCTGCGTGGCCGGCTCGATCGGCCGGCTCTCGCTCGGGGTGTTCGGCGCCACCGACCCGGGCCGGGCCGAACCGCTGGCCGACGCCCTGGGCGTGGCGCTGCAACTGACCAACATCCTGCGCGACCTGGTCGAGGACCGGGTGAACGGGCGGATCTACCTGCCGGCCGAGGATCTGGACCGGTTCGGCTGCACCCTGCGGCTGGACGACGGCCGGTTCGCCGACCCGCCCGAGCGGCTGGCCGAACTCGTCCGCTTCCAGGCGCGCCGGGCCGCCGAGTGGTACGACCTCGGGCTGCGGCTGCTGCCCCTGCTGGACCGGCGCAGCGCGGCCTGCACCGCGGCGATGGCCGGCATCTACCGCCGGCTGCTCGCCCGGATCGCGGCGGACCCGCTGGCGGTCACCCGCAGCCGGGTGTCGCTGCCCGGCCGGGAGAAGGCGTGGGTGGCCGCACGCGCGCTCGTCGGACGTTCCGCATGACCGCCGCACGGGTGCCGGGCGGCGCCGGCAGCGTGTGCGTGATCGGGGGCGGCCTGGCCGGCATCGCCGCGGCGGTCCGGCTCGCCGACCAGGGACTGCCGGTGACGCTGCTGGAGAGCCGACCCGAACTCGGGGGAGCCACCTACTCCTTCCGCCGCGACGGGCTGACCGTGGACACCGGCCAGCACGTCTTCCTCCGGTGCTACCACGCCTACCGGGGGCTGCTCGACCGGCTCGGCGTCACCGACGACGCCGACGTGCAACCACGGTTCGCGGTGCCGGTGCTGCTTCCGGGGCGGGCACCGCACCTGCTGGCCCGCCGCCGGCTGCCGGCGCCGGCACACCTGCTGCCCGGGCTGGCCGGCTACCGGCTGCTCGGCCCCGCGGAGCGGCTCGCCGCCGTGCGGGCCGCCGCCGCGCTCCGGCACGTCGACCCCGACCTGCCGGAGACCGACGCGCGCAGCTTCGGCGACTGGCTCACCGAGCACGGTCAGAGCGAGCGGGCGGTGCGTCGACTCTGGGACCTGGTAACCGTGGCCGCGCTGAACCTGCCCAGCGCCCACGCGTCGCTGGCCCTGGCCGCCCGGGTGTTCCGCACCGGACTGCTCGACAGCGCCGACGCCGGCGACATCGGCCGCCCGCTGGTCCCGCTGACCGACCTGCACGCCGTCCCCGCCCGGCGGCTGCTGCACGAGCTCGGCGCCCGGGTGCACACCCGGTCCCGGGTCCGGTGGATCCACCCGGAATCCGCCGGCTTCCGTGTCGGCCTCAGCGACGGCGAGATCGCCGCGGACGCGGTCGTGCTGGCCGTGCCACACCCGGTCGCGGCCGCGCTGGTCCCGCCGGCCGCCGCGCCCGGCGCCGGCGACTGGCACCGGCTCGGCGCGGCGCCGATCGTCAACGTGCACCTGCGCTACGCGCACCGGGTCACCGAGCTGACCATGGCCGCCGCCGTGGAGTCCCCGGCACAGTGGATCTTCACCCGGCCCTTGCCGGACGACGCGCAGCAGGTGGTGGTGTCCCTGTCAGCCGCCGACACCGAGATCGACCGACCCGCCGCCGAACTGGTGGCGGCCCAACGCGCGGCGCTCGCCGCGCTGTTTCCCGCCGCGCGGCACACCCCGGTACGCGACGCGTTCGTCACCCGGGAGCCGCGGGCCACCTTCCGGCAGGCACCCGGCACCCGGGCGTACCGGCCGGCCACGACGACCCGCCTACCCGGGCTGGTGCTGGCCGGCGCATGGACCGACACGGGCTGGCCGGACACGATGGAGGGCGCGGTGCGCAGCGGCCAGGAGGCCGCGGACGTCGTCGCCCGCCAGCTCGCGTCCCGGCCCCGACACCACACGGAGGCCGCACGATGACCATCGCGCACAGCCACAGCACCAGCCAGATCCACACCCACGTGGAACCGGCCATCCGGGTGCTGCTGGACCGGCTGGACCCGGGCAACCGGCTGGTCGCCGGCTACCAGATGGGCTACTGGAACGCCGACGGGTCACCAGCTGTCTGCCAGGGAAAGGGACTGCGTCCGGCGTTGGCCCTTCTGTCGGCCCAGGCGACCGGTGCCGAACCCGAGGCCGGCGTGCCGGCCGCCGCCGCGGTCGAGCTGACGCACAACTTCTCCCTGCTGCACGACGACGTGATGGACGGCGACACCGAGCGCCGCCACCGGCCCACCGCCTGGACCGTGTTCGGGGTCAGCTCGGCCATCCTCGCCGGGGACGCCCTGATCGGGCTGGCGTACGAGGCCCTCGCCGAGGTCCCCGGCGGCGTTCCGGCGGTGCGGCGGCTCGGCCTGGACGTGCGCGCCCTGATCCGTGGACAGGCCGCCGACCTGGCGTTCGAGCACCGCGACGACGTCACCCTCGACGAGTGCCTGACCATGGCCGGTGACAAGACCGCCGCCCTGCTGTCCGGCTCGTGCACGCTCGGTGCACTGCTCTGCGGCGGCCCCGCCGGGCTGGTCGACGGGCTGTCCCGGTTCGGCCTGCACCTCGGGCTCGCCTTCCAGCTCGTCGACGACCTGCTCGGCATCTGGGGCGACCCGCGGCGCACCGGCAAGCCGGTCGGCTCCGACCTGCGCGCCCGCAAGCGCACCATCCCGGTCGTCCGGGCGGTGACCGACGGCGGCCGGGCCGGCCGGACGCTGGCCGAGCTGTACCGGTCGCCGGCGCCGCTGGCCGACGACGACGTGGCCCGCGCGACCGCGCTGATCGAGGCGACCGGGGCGCGCGAGTGGACGCGGCAGCGGGCGGCGCGGGAGACCGAGCTGGCCCGTTCGGAACTGGCCGCCCTGGACCTGCCCGACCACGTACGCCGCGAACTCGCCGACATCACCACCTTCATCACCGGACGGGATCACTGATGACCGAACTGCTCTCGCCGAAGCCCACCGGGTCAGTCGTCGCCGCCCCGCCGGTGGGCGAAGCGCCGGCCGACGCCGCCCGGGAAGCCCTGCGCCGCGCCCGCGAGCACCTGCTCGGGTTGCAGGACGAAGCCGGCTGGTGGAAGGGCGACCTGGCCACCAACGTCACGATGGACGCCGAGGACCTCCTGCTGCGGCAGTTCCTCGGCATCCGCACCGCGGAGCAGACCGCCGAGTCGGCCCGGTGGATCCGTTCCCAGCAGCGACCGGACGGCTCCTGGGCCCTCTTCCACGGCGGCCCGGGAGACCTGTCCACCACGATCGAGGCGTACCTCGCGCTGCGGCTGGCCAATGACCGGCCCGACGCGCCGCACATGGCGAGCGCGGCCGCGTTCGTCCGTGAGCACGGCGGGTTGGCCGCCAGCCGCGTCTTCACCCGCTTCTGGCTGGCCCTGTTCGGCCACTGGCCCTGGTCCCGGCTGCCCGCCGTGCCGCCCGAGCTGGTGCTGCTGCCGCCCTGGATGCCGTTCAACATCTACGACTTCGCCTGCTGGGCCCGGCAGACCATCGTCCCGCTGTCCATCGTCCGCGCGCTGCGCCCGGTGCGGGACCTCGGCTTCACCGTCCACGAACTGCACGTCGCCGCCGCGCCACCACGGCCACCCCGGCTGCTCTCCCGGCCGGGCGTGCTGCACCGCCTGGACCGGCTCGCCGCCGGCTACGAGCGGATCGCCCGTGGCCCGCTGCGCCGCAACGCGCTGCGCCGGGCCGCCGAGTGGATCGTGGCGCGCCAGGAGGCCGACGGATCGTGGGGCGGGATCCAGCCACCCTGGGTGTACTCGTTGATGGCGCTGCACCTGCTCGGCTACCCGCTGGACCACCCGGTGCTGCGCAGCGGCCTGGCCGGGCTGGACGGGTTCACGGTGCGCCAGCCGGGCCCGGACGGCCCGATGCGCTGGCTGGAGGCCTGCCAGTCACCGGTCTGGGACACCGCGCTCGCCGTCACCGCGCTCTCCGACGCCGGACTGCCGGCCGGGCATCCCGCCCTGAACCGGGCCGGTACCTGGCTGCTCAGCGAGGAGATCCGGGTCCGCGGCGACTGGGCGGTCCGCCGGCCGCACACCCCGGCCGGTGGCTGGGCCTTCGAGTTCGACAACGACGGGTACGCCGACACCGACGACACCGCCGAGGTGATCATGGCGTTGCGGCGTACCGACCTGCCGGCCGACGGGGCCGTGCTGCGGGCGACCCGGTGGCTGCTCGGCATGCAGTGCCGCGACGGCGGCTGGGCCGCCTTCGACGCCGACAACACCCGGGAGGTGCTCGGCGACCTCCCGTTCTGCGACTTCGGCGAGGTCATCGACCCGCCCAGCGCCGACGTGACCGCGCACATCGTCGAGGCGCTGGCGGCGGAGAACTTCGCCGACACGGTGCCGGTACGCCGGGGCGTGGCCTGGCTGCTGCGGACGCAGGAGCCGGACGGGTCCTGGTTCGGCCGCTGGGGGGCCAACCACGTCTACGGCACCGGGGCGGTGGTGCCGGCCCTGGTGGCCGCCGGCCTGCGGCCCGGGCACCCGGCGATCCGCCGGGCCGTCGACTGGCTGCTCTCGCACCAGAATCCCGACGGCGGGTGGGGCGAGGACCTGCGCTCGTACCGGGACCCGGCCTGGATCGGCTGCGGCGAGTCCACCGCGTCGCAGACCGCGTGGGCGCTGCTGGCGCTGCACGCCGCCGGTCACGGATCGGGGGAGGCGGCCACTCGCGGGGTGCGCTGGCTGGTCGACACCCAGCGCCCGGACGGCGGCTGGGACGAGCCGCAGTACACCGGTACCGGCTTCCCCGGCGACTTCTACATCAACTACGGCCTGTACCGGCTGGTCTTCCCGATCAGCGCTCTCGGCCGGATCCTGGACGCGCGCGCCACCGGCCTCGACGCCGAGGCACTGCCGTGACCGCACCGCTGGACGGTCCGCCCTGGACGCTGTACGCGCCGATGCGTCTGGAGGCCTCGGCGCTGCGGCGCGGGCTGGCCCACCACGCCTCGTCCGGGCGG
This sequence comes from Micromonospora narathiwatensis, assembly GCF_900089605.1. Classification (NCBI taxonomy): domain Bacteria; kingdom Bacillati; phylum Actinomycetota; class Actinomycetes; order Micromonosporales; family Micromonosporaceae; genus Micromonospora; species Micromonospora narathiwatensis. The sequence continues at coordinate 1,886,533 of NZ_LT594324.1, forward strand.
CCGACGCTGCGCCGTACCGGCGTCGGGCCGCGGCGGGCCCGGGCGGTTGCCGCCCGGCGCCCGGCCGGGAGCGCCCCGGTCGCCGTCGCCGGGATTGGCGGCGGACTGGCCGCCGGGCTGGCGCCCGGCGACGTCGTGGTGGCCAGCGAGGTACGCGTGGACCCGTCGGCGCACGACGGCCCCGCACGGGTGGTGCTCCTGCCGGACGCTCCCCTCCTCGCCGCGGCCCTGCGCCGCCGCGGGTTGCGGGTGCACGTCGGGCCCGTGCTCAGCACCGACCGGCTGGTCGACGGCGCGGCCCGGGCCCGGCTGGCCGCGACCGGCGCGCTGGTGGCCGACTGCGAGTCGGCGTGGTTGCTGGCCGGACGCGGCGAGCGGCCCGCGGCCTGTGTCCGGGTGGTCGCCGACCCCGCGGCCGGGTCGCTGTACCGGCCGGCCACGCTCCGCCGGATCCGCACCGCGCTGGCCGTGTTGCCCGTCGTGGCGGCGGCGCTGTCCGAGTGGGCGGCGGCGAGCAGCCTGCGGCAGGTCGTGCTGGCCTCGCCCCGTTCGTTCTGCGCCGGGGTGGAGCGGGCCATCGCCGTGGTGGAGCAGGCGCTGCGCCAGCACGGCCCGCCGGTCTACGTCCGTAAGCAGATCGTGCACAACGCCCGGGTCGTGGCCGACCTGCGGGCCCGCGGGGCGGTCTTCGTGGACGAACTCGACGAGGTGCCGGACGGCGGCCTGACGGTCTTCTCCGCGCACGGGGTGGCGCCCGCGGTACGCCAGGCGGCGGCCGACCGGCGGCTGCCGGTGATCGACGCGACCTGCCCGCTGGTGGCGAAGGTGCACGCGGAGGCGCGCCGGTTCGCCGGCCGGGGCGACACCGTGCTGCTGATCGGGCACGCCGGCCACGAGGAGACCGACGGAACGCTCGGCGAGGCGCCCGGACGGATCCGCCTGGTGCCCGACCCGGCCGCGGCCGAGACGGTGCGGGTGGACGACCCGGATCGGGTGTCCTACCTGGTGCAGACCACCCTCGCGACCGACGAGGCGACCGGGGTCGCCGAGGCCCTGCGCCGCCGGTTCCCGGCGCTGACCGGGCCCGGCTCCGACGACATCTGCTACGCCACCACCAACCGGCAGCAGGCCGTCATCGAGGTCGCCGCCCAGGCCGACGTCGTCCTGGTCGTCGGCTCGGACAACTCCTCGAACTCCCGCCGACTGGTGGAGGTCGCCGAGCGGGCCGGCGCACGGGCGTACCTGGTCGAGGACGTGAGCCGGGTGGACCTGCGGTGGCTGGCCGAGGCCGCGACGGTCGGCGTCTCCGCCGGCGCCTCGGCGCCGCCCGCGTTGGTCGACGAGGTCGTCGCCGCGCTCACCGGGCTGGGGGCGAGGGAGGTGAGCGAGCACACCACGACCGTCGAGGACGTCGCTTTCACCCTGCCGAAGGAGGTACGTCAGCCGTGAGCATGCCGTTGCGCCAGAGCCTGCGGATCGCCAGCTACCTGATGGAACAGAAGATGCGCGGCCGTAAACAGTTCCCGCTGCTGCTGGAACTGGAGCCGCTGTTCGCCTGCAACCTCAAGTGCGCGGGCTGCGGCAAGATCCAGCAGCCGGCGAACCTGTTGAAGCGCCGGATGCCGGTGGAGCAGGCCCTCGCCGCCGTGGCGGAGTGCGGTGCTCCGATGATCTCCATCGCCGGCGGCGAGCCGCTCATGCATCCGGAGATCCACACCCTCGTCGCCGAGTTGGTGCGGCGCAAGAAGTACGTCTTCCTGTGCACCAACGCCGTCCTGCTGCCGAAGCACATCGACAAGTTCCGGCCGTCGCCGTACTTCGCGTTCACCGTGCACATCGACGGGCTGCGGGAGCGGCACGACGCGGCGGTGTGCAAGGACGGCGTGTTCGACGCCGCGGTGGCCGCCGTGCGGGAGGCCAAGGGGCGCGGCTTCCGGGTCACCACCAACACCACCTTCTTCAACACCGACACCCCGCAGACCGTCATCGAGGTGCTCGACTACCTCAACGACGACCTGGGCGTGGACGAGATGATGCTCTCCCCGGCGTACGCCTACGAGCGGGCGCCGGACCAGGAGCACTTCCTGGGCGTCACGGAGACCCGCGAACTGTTCCGCAAGGCGTTCGCCGGGGGCCGGCGCCGCCGCTGGCGGCTCAACCACTCGCCGCTGTTCCTGGACTTCCTGGAGGGGCGGGTGGACTTCCCCTGCACGGCCTGGGCGATCCCGTCGTACTCGCTGCTGGGCTGGCAGCGGCCCTGCTACCTGATGGCCGACGGCTACGCCGCCAGCTACCGGGAGCTGCTGGACTCGACCGACTGGGACAGCTACGGCCGGGGCCGTGACGCCCGCTGCGCGAACTGCATGGCGCACTGCGGGTACGAGCCGACCGCCGTGCTGGCCACCATGTCCTCGCTGCGCCAGTCGCTGCGCGCCATGCGCAACTGACGTTCCGCGCCCGACTGCCCGTTCCCGGGCGACTGGCGAACCGGTCAGCCGAAGCGCGCCGCCAGGCGCCGGTAGACCGCCGGTTGCAGCCCGCGTACCGCCACCGGCAGGCGTAGCCAGCCCGGCACGTAGACCTCGGCCCGGTCCCGGACGATCGCGTCGGCCAGCGCGTCGGCCACCCGTTCCGGCGGCAGCGGCCGGGGCCGGCGACGGCGGTACGCCTGCCCCCGGCGGGCGAAGAACGGCGTGTCGACCACCCCGGGTACGACCACGCTCACGGTGATCCGGTGGCGGGCCAGTTCCGGCCGGAGGCTCTGCGCGAAGATGTCCAGACCGGCCTTGCTGGCCGCGTAGACGGCCTCCTCGGCCACCCCGAGCCGGCCGGCGATCGAGCCCACGAAGGCCAGGTGGCCGCCGTGGCGGCGCATCCCGGGCAGCACCGCCCGGGTCAGCTCGATGGGCGCGCGCAGGTTCACCGCGAGCAGCTCGTCGGCGACCGTGTCCGGCATCTCGGCGAACCGGCCGGCCCACCCGACACCGGCGTTGTTGACCAGCACGTCGACTCGCGGGTGCCGGTCGAGGACCCGGTCGGCCAGGTCCCGTCCGGCGCCGGGTCGGGCCAGATCGGCCGGCAGCGCGGCGGCGCCGGTCTCGGCGGCGAGCCGGGCGAGCCGTTCCGGGTCGCGCCCGGCGGCCAGCACCCGGCTGCCCGCCCGGGTGAGCCGCCGCACCACCGCCGCTCCGATGCCGGATGAGGCGCCGGTGACGAGGACCACCGCGCCGGTCAGGCGCACCGCGGGACCCCCGGCGGCGCCGGTCCCGTCCGGCGCTGCCCGGCCGGCTCGCCGTCCGGGGCCCGGTCCGCCGACCCGTCGCCGGGCCCGCTGCCGCCGCCCGCGTCGACGTCGATCTCGTGGAGCAGCTCGGCCAGGCCGGCGCGCAGGGCGGTGACGAACGCGTCGCCGGTGTCGGCCAGCGACTCGTCCATCAGCACGCCGATCTCGAAGGTCCTCCGGCACCGCAGCACCCCGATGCCGAGCGGTACGCCCTCCGCCAGGGCGACCACCGGGGTGGGGGCCAGCAGCGGGGCGCCGGCGAGCAGCCGGATGTCCCACGGCAGCGCCATGTAGGACACGATGACGTTCTGATGCCGGCTGGTGTAGACGCGCCGGGCGAATGCGGCGTGCAGCGGCGTGGGAAGGACGCCCATCGCCCGCATGACCAGGCCGGCCGCCTCGGCTTCCCCGCTGTCCAGCGCGGTGCGCAGCGAGTGCCGTACGGCGGCGACCCGGTCCCGCGCCGAGAGCCGCCGCCCCAACGGCAGGTCGAGGGTGACCGCCCCGGTCCAGTTGCCCTGGGTGGGAGCCCGCCGTCGTGGGTTCCGGGAAACCGCGAACATCGCCCGTAGCCGCGGCGGCGTGCCGGCCGGCTGGACGACGCCCAGCGCCGCGGCGGTGAGCGCGAGCATCAGGTCACTGGCGTGCGCCCGGCAGGCGCGGGCCGCGCGCAGCACCTCGGCGGCCGGCAGGGTCGCGGTGACCAGCCGGCGCTCCGGCGAACCGGCCGGACGGTTGAACCCGGTGGCCGGCGCCGGCCCCTGCGTGGCCAACCGGGCCAGGCCGCGCGCGGCGAGCCTGAGCTGGCGGACCGTCTCGCCCCGCTCGGGTGGGGCGATCGCCGCGGGCTCGGGCGTGCCCGGCACCGTCCGCGCCGCGCCGTCGGGGCGGTCGAGCAGCCGTCCGATGACGCCGATCACGGACATCCCGTCCGCGAGGCAGTGGTGCAGTTTCACCGCCACCCGGGTACGCCCGTCCGGCAGGCCGCTGATCAGCAGGATCCGCCAGAGCGGCCGGTCGGCGGCCAGCGGCTGGGACCAGAACCGGTCCAGGGCGGCTCCGCCGTCGTCGCCGGGGCCGACGGTGACCTCGTCGAGGTGGTCGGCGGGATCGACGTACCGGTCCACCACCCAGCCGGGCCGGCGCCAGCGGCCCCGGTCGACCAGGCGGCGGCGCAGGGTGGCGATGACGGGCAGCCGCCGGGCCAGCAGGGCGGTGAGATCCGCCGCGGTGAGCGCCCGGCCGTCGGTCCGGGGGCCGAGCGCCAGCACGGTGCCGATGTGCTGGGCCACCGTCTTCGACTGCACGTGCAGGAAGAACGCGTCCTGGGACCGTAGCGGCCAGCTGGCCGGCCGGCGTACCGCCGGCGGACGGGTGTCACCCGCCGGGGCCCGCGTGTCGGCCACCGCGGGCAGTCCGAGGTCCGGCAGGTGCGGGTGGGCCGCGGCCGTCGTCCGGTCGGTGGCCTGCCGGCCGACGAGCCGGCTGCGGACGCTGGCGACGAGGGCGTTCGGACTGCTGGCCGTCTCGGCCAGGCCGGCGGCGCTCATCAGTGCCGCGTTGGCCACGCCGTGCGCGGCGATGGGCCGGTACATCACGATCGGGGTGCCGGTGGCCCATGCCTCCAGGGCGGTGGCCCCGCCCGCGTTGGTCACCACCAGCCGGGCCGCCCGCAGCAGCGTCGGCATGTCGTCGACCCAACGCCGCACCAGCAGCCGGGTGGCCGGCAGGCGAAGCGCGCCCAACCGGGCGACGAGTCGCTCGTTGTGTCCGCACACGGCGACCACCTGCACCGCGTCGCCGATGCCGACCAGCGCCTGGATGGCCTCCTCGACGTGCCCGAAGCCGTACGAGCCGCAGGCCACCACCACCGCCGCCCGGGTCGGATCGAGGCCCGCGCGCCGGGCCGCCTCGGCCCGGTCACCGGGGTGGAACCGGTCGAGCACCGGCGGCGCACACACCCCCAGGCGTACGCCCGGTGCGGCGACCGCCGCCACCGGGAGCGCCGCCGGATGGACCACCAGGTCCAGGTCGAGGTCGGCGTAGACCCAGGACGGGTGCGGCGCGAAGTCGCAGACCCATGCCCCGACCGGTACGCCGAGACCGCGACGCCGGCGCAGCCAGGCGAGTCCGGCGCTGCCCAGTGGATAGGTCGAGACGATCAGGTCCGGGTCGAAACCCTCGATGACCGGGGCGAGTCGGCGGCCGGCCCAGGCCCCGGTGAACCACTTGGAGGCGGTGGCGAACCAGCGGTGCCGCCAGATCGACGCCCAGAAGAACTCGTACAGCCACGGCGTGGCGGCGACGTTGGTGCGGTAGGTCCGCCGGAAGGAGCGGCCGACCCCCCGGCCCATCACGTCGAGGGTGTCCACCCAACCCACCCTGCTGCCCGGCCACAGCACACTCACCCGCTCGGCCAGGGCCCGCCCGGTGGCGTCGTGCCCGCCGCCGATGTTGGCCGACACGACCAGCACCCGTCGGGCGATCGGCTCGGTGCCGCCGTCCGGTGTGCCCGAACCCGGGGCCTCGGCGCCGACCGTGGCGGTCGACTCTCCGACGGCCAGGGGCGGCGCGGGGCGCGTGGTCGCTGACATGTCGGATGCTCCCAGGCAAGGCGCGGGGAGGGGCGTCCGGAGCGGCCCCTCGGAGGCGTTCATCAGCTTAACTGCTGCTTTGCCCAGATATGGGATATCTTCGAAGATCAGACGCCCGTCGGGCGGCGGCGTGCCGGGGGAGTGCCATGACAGGGGGATCACCGCGGACGGGGCGGGCGCGACGTCGCCCGCTGGGCGTACCCGTGCTGCGGCCGGTCCCCGGCGGCTGGTGGTTCGACGGCCTGCTGGTCGCCGCCCTCGCCGCGCTCACCGCGGCGCTGGTCTGGTGGTCGCCGCTGCTCGACGTGGACATCGCCGTACGGGACTGGTGCGACGGGCACCGCCCGGCGCCGGTGCGCGTGCTGATGGAAGCCTTCGACTACCTGGGGCAGGGCGGGGCGCTGATCGTCGTCACCCTGCTGGTGACCGCCTGGCTGGCCTGGCGCCACCGGACGGTGCGCCCCGTCATCCCGACCGGGCTGGCCCCGATCATCAGTACACTGCTGATCGTCGGGCTGAAACGGTGGACCTCACGGGGCGCACCGCATCACGGCTCGGTGCACCTGTTCAGCCACGGCGTGGAGGAATTCTACCCGTCGGGGCACGTCAGCAACGCGATCGTCTACTTCACCGTGCTGGCGATGCTGCTCGCGCCGTACCTGCCCGTGGCGGCTCGCCGTCTGGTGCAGTGGCTGCCCGGCGTGCTGACCTTCATCGGCACGACCTACCTGGGCTACCACTGGCTCACCGACAGCATCGGTGGATACCTGCTCGGGTTGCTGATCGCGCGGCTGCTCCTGCGGGTGCCGTGGCGGACCGTTCCACTCCCGCGCTGGCTGGACCGGCCGTCACCCTGACCGGTTGGGGCCGCCGCGACCGCGTCCACCCAGGCACGAGAATGGAGGCCAGCGAGCGCATGGTGAGCGACGTGGGACAGTTGGCGGCCGGCGCCCCGCTGGCCGTCGGCGCCGCCGCGGCGTTCGGCGCGGCCTCGGTGCTCCAGTTCTGCGCCTCCCGCGCGGTGCCCGAGGAACGGGCCGGGCAGCCGAGGCTGCTCGTACGTCTGTTCCGGATTCGGAGCTGGCGCTGGTCCACGCTGCTCGCGGCGGCGGCCTTCGCCCTCCAGGTGGCGGCGTTGAGCCTGGTGCCGCTGCTGCTGGTGCAACCGCTGCTGGTGACCGGCCTGGTGTGGTACGTGCTGTTGTTCGGCGCGGTCCAGCACCACCGGCCGGACGCGCGGATTCTGCTCGAGTCGGGGTTGTGCCTGCTCGGGCTCGGCGCCTTCCTGGCGGTCGCGCAGCCCGCCCGCAGCCACGGCCACGGGTTCGAGTCGTTCGGGTCGGCCGCGCTGCTCGGCCTCGCGGTGGTGGTCACCGTGGGCGGGTGCCTGCTGAGCGCCCTCAGGCTGGGCCGCGAGTGGCGACCGTTGCCGCTGGCCGTCGCTGCCGGCATCTGCTACGGCGTCACCGCCGGGCTGATCAGCAGCCTCGGGCTGGAGTTCGAACCCAGCGCGCTGGCGGTGTTCGGCCAGTGGCAGACGTACGCGATCGCCGTGCTCGGACCGTTCGGCGTGCTGCTGAGCCAGAACGCCTACCAGGCCGGCCCGATGGGTGCCCCCGCCCTGGCCACGATCACCGTCATCGACCCGTTGGTGTCCATCGCGGTCGGGTTGCTCTGGCTGGACGAGGAGATCAGGACCGGCCCCTGGATCGTGCTGGGGGAGGTGCTCTCGTTGGCGGTGGTGGTCGTCGCGGTCTCCCTGCTCGCCCGGCGGGCGCCCCACGTCGCCGGTGCGTAGTGGCGTCGTCGGTCCCCGCCGGGTCCGGTGCACCGTCACGGTCCGGCCGCGTCCAGGTAGTCGGCGAGGCGGCCGGCCGCCACCAACATCGCCCGGCCCCGCGCGGCCAGTCGCCGCCGCCAGCCGTCCAGGGACGCGGCCAGCGGTCCCGGGCCGTCGGCGGCGCGTACCTGCCGCAGCACGGTCGCGATGTGCTCCAGCGGGTAGCCGCCGCGGCGCAGGAGATGCGCCAGCTCGGCGTCGCGGACGTCGTCCGGGAGGTACAGCCGGTGCCGCGTGGCGCCGTCGCGGGTCGGGGTCAGGATCCCGGCCCGTTCCCACTTGCGCAGCGTCGCGGGAGTCACCCCGAGCCGGTGGGCGAGGGCGCCGACGGTCATCGACCGGTCGGGCCGGGCGCGGGCCGACGCCTCGGTGAGCACTCCGACGGCCGCCTCGACGGCGTCGAGGGTCTCCCGGTCGCGCAGCAGCAGCGCGTGGCCGTGGTCGACGGCGCGCAGCGCGGCGTCCAGGTCGCCGCGGGTGGCGGCCCGCATGATCTCGGCGCTGACCGCGTAACCGTGGGCCGGCACCAGCGCGAGGTAGGCCCGCAGCGCCGCGAGGTGCAGGTCGGTGTACGCGCGGTAGCCGCTCGACGTGCGGCGGGCGGTGGGGATCAAGCCGTCGCGTTCGTAGTTGCGGACCGCCTGCGTCGAGATGCCGTGCTCGCGTGCCAGGTCCACGGGCCGGTAAACGTGGCCTGCGGTTTGAGGGTTCAGGTCGGCCTCCAGGCGTCGGTCGAGGGTGAAGTCTCACCCGCGGATTCAACGATACGGTGAAGGTCATGGCTTCTTTCGCATCCGCCGACCGGACGTTCGCTCTCGATCACGATGGTCCCGTCGCCGCAGCCGGGTCGGTGCCGGGCGCCGACGACGTCGCCGACCGCATCCTCGCCCTGCCCGAGGTCGCCGTGGTACGGGCCGACGAGGCGTCCGGCGCCCCGCCGGAGAGCTGGGGCGACCGGTTCTTCTTCGTCGGCGAGGGGCGCCGCCAACCGTTCGCCACGCTCGTCGGGCACGACACCACCGGCTTCGACGACGACTCGCGGCTCGACCGGCCGGGCGTCTTCCGGCTGAGCATCGAACTCGGCCGCGAGGAGTTCCAGCGCCGGTTCGGCTACCCGCCGGCACGGTTCGCCGACCACCGCTCCGCGCTCGACTTCACCGTCCTCGACGAGATCGGCCCCCATCCCGTCTACGGCACCCACGGCTGGGCCTGCGTGCTCAACCCCCTTCGGGCGCTGGCCGAGGTCGACCGACTGCTCGGGCACGCCCACCGCAGGGCGCTGGACCGGCACCGCCGCGCGCTGCGCCGGCGGCAGAGCCGGAACTGACCGCGCGTCGAGGTGGCGGCCGGCCGGCACGTGTGCGGCCGGCCGGCACGGGTAACCGGGGTGCCGACCAGGGGAGGCGCCGATGACACACGAAGCACCGGACTATTTCCGACCGGAGCACGGCATGGTGCTCACCCACCTGCTGATCGTGCGGGACGTGGACCGGTCCCGCGAGTTCTACCAGCAGGTGTTGGGTGCCACCGTGATCCGCGAACGCGAGCCGGCGATCCTCCGGTTCCACAACGGCTACCTCGTGATCAACAACGAGGGCGGCCCCACCGACGACAAGCCGACCGTACGGGCCCAGGCGCCGGCGGACCCGGACTCGCTCAGCAGCGCGCTCAACGTCCGGGTCAACGACGTGCGGGCCGTCTACGAGCAGTGGCGTTCCCGTGGCGGCCAGTTCCTGACCGAGCCCAAGGACCACGGGGTCGAGATCCGCTGCTACCTGCGGGACCCGGACGGCTATCTGATCGAACTCGGCCAGGCGACGGGCATCCTCGCGCAGATGGCAGGCACGTCCGCCGGCTGACCGAGGTCGACCCGGGAGGTGACGGATGAAGGCGGTGCAGTTCGCCGACTACGGCGGACCGGAGGTCCTCCGGCCCGTCCAGGTGCCCGAGCCGCACGCCGGCCCGGGGCAGATCCGCGTGGCGGTGCGCGCCGTCGGGGTCAACCCGATGGACTGGAAGCTGCGCAGCGGCGCGATGCGCCAGCTGATGCCGCTCGCGTTGCCGGCCATTCCGGGCAGTGACGTGGCCGGGGTGGTCGACGAGATCGGCGCGGGTGTCACCGGGGTCGACGTGGGAGACGAGGTCTTCGGCTTTGCCACCGCCGACGGCTACGCCGAGCACGCGCTGCTGGAGCACTTCGCCGTCAAGCCGCCGACCATGTCGTGGGAGGAGGCCGCGGGGCTGCCGGTCGCCGCGGAGACCGCCGTGCGCGGCCTCGACCTGCTCGGCGTACGCGAGGGCGACGTTCTGCTGATCAACGGCGCGTCCGGTGGGGTGGGCCTGAGCGCCGCGCAGCTCGCCCGGGCGCGGGGCGCCACGGTGCTCGGCACCGCCAGCCCGGCCAACCACGACTTCCTGCGCGGTCTCGGGGTGCTCCCGACCAGCTACGGCCCCGGACTGGTGGACCGGGTCCGGGAGATCTCGCCCGACGGGGTGGACGAGGCCCTGGACACCGCCGGCAAGGGCGCCCTGCCGGACCTGGTCGAGATCACCGGTACGCCCGACCGGGTGCTGACCATCTCCGACCCGGACGCCCGGCGGCACGGGGTACGGATGACCAGCGGCGCCGAGGGCCGGTCGTATCAGGCGTTGGACGAGGTGGCGCGGCTTTTCGAGGAGGGTACCTTCCAGCTGCCCGTGGCGCGGACCTTCGATCTCGACCAGGCCGCCGAGGCACAGGAGATCAGCCAGGGCGGTCACGTGCGCGGCAAGCTCGTCCTCCGGGTCGCCTGATCGCACCGCCCGGGATCCCGAAGGCGGACGGGGCCACCGGGAGCCTGGTTGCGGGGCGGGGGTCAGGCGTGCCCGGCGAGGCCGTGCACGGCCGTTAGGCCGGGCACCTCGGCGCGGCCGAATTCCTCGCCGGTCTCCGGATCGTGCCAGCTCACGGCATCCGTCTGGCCCACGTAGAGACGACCGCCGTCGGGGCTGAGCACGAGGCCGGTGACGGGTTCGCGGACGGACCAGCCGGTGACGAGGCCGAGGCCCTCGACGTCCACCACGCGTACCGTCGTGCCGACGCCGACGAAGAGGCGGTCGCGGCCGGCGACGGCGTGCCCGGCGCCGGTGCCCGGGGCCAGGGTGGCCGTCCGGCGTACCGTTAGCTCCTCCGTGGAGATCTCCGCGACGCTGCCCGAGGTGACGTCGACGACGTGGAGCCGGTCTCCGTTCGGGCCGATCGCCAGGGCGTGTCCGCTCGCGGACTCCTCCCCGAACGGGTGCGGCAGGTCCACGCAGTACGCCCAACGCTCGACGAGGTTCAGCGTGTGCACGAACGCGTGCACGTTGCCCGGCCGCCCACTGATCAGGTCGCGGGTGTGCCGGTGATCGGGCTGGTGGGTGTAGAGCGTGTAGAGGGTGGTGCGATTCGGCGCGAGCACGGCGTGGCGCCCGTCGCCGCGCATCTCCTCCTCGGCGCCCGGTGGGACCGGCGACTTGTCCCGGGTGGACAGCGGACCGGGCGCCCTCGTGGCGAGGTCGACGACCCGGACCCGGTAGCGGTCCGGGGCCCGCGCCGGCAGCCATTCGAGGACGAACAGTCCGACGAGGTCCTCGGTGAACGCCTCCGGCACGAAGTTCCCGCGCAGCTCGAACCGGTGCTGAATCCCGGTGACGTCGGCGATCAGCACCGGGGTCACGTCCCGCCCGTCCGGGCGTCCGCTCGTGGCGTTTTCGGCGGTCGTGGTGAGCGCCACCCTCGTACCGTCGGCCGAGACCGCCTGCGGCAGCCACTGTCCGGGCAGCGCCACCCTGGTGGAGGTGCGGCCGGTGGCGGTGTCGATCTGCCAGAACGCGGTGCCCGCGCCGTCGGGCGCGGTCGCGTAGATGACCCGCCCATCGGCGCTGGCGACGGCACGCGGGATTGTCAGCCGCTCCCCGCCGCGCAGTACGCCGAGACCGTCGTCGACCTCGACGAGCAGCGGGTCGGGGATCGTGGTGGCCGTGCCCGGCTGTCGGCTCCCGCGCGGGTCGCAGCCGATCAGCGCCGCCGCGCCGGCACCGGCGAGCGCGGTCAGCACGGTACGTCGCGAAATCGTCTTTCCTGCCATCATGCCCGGGTGACACCGCCGGAACGGTCGGGGTTCCGTCGTTGGAACCCGCGCGGCGTGGCCGGTGTCATGAGTTCGTCCCCATCGGAGGTTGTCCTGGACGACGCAGAGTTGGTCACCCGCGCCCGGGCCGGTGACCTGGAGGCGTACGAACTCCTGGTCGCCCGGCACACCGCGTCCGCGTACCGGACGGCGGTGCTGCTCGGCGCGGGCCCGGACGCGGAGGACGTCATCCAGGAGGCGTTCGTGAAGGGCCACCGCAGTCTCTCCCGCTACCGCGGCGAGTCGTCCTTCCGCTCCTGGCTGCTGGCGATCGTGGCCAACGAGACCCGTAACCTGCACCGTTCGCGCGGCCGGCGGGACGGGCTCGTCCTGCGCGCCGCGGCGGCCCATCCGGTGTCGGAGAGCACCGGGGACGTCGCCGTCGAGGCGGTCCTCGCCGGGGAGCGCCGCGCCGCGCTGGTGCAGGCCCTGCGCCGGCTTCCGGAGCGGGACCGGGAGGTGATCGTCTGCCGGTTCTTTCTCGATCTGAGCGAGGACGAGACCGTGACGATGCTCGGCTGGCCCCGGGGCACGGTGAAGTCGCGGACCGCCCGGGCGCTGGTGAAGCTCCGCGGCCTGCTCGACCGCGAGGAGGTGCGGCGTGGATGACCTTGAGCGGGAGCTGCGCGACCTCGCCGACTGGCTGCAGACCCCCGACCCGCCGGACGTGACCGCCCGGGTACGGGCGCGGCTCACCGCACCCGTACGCGGGCGTTGGCGAGCGGGCCGGCGACGCCGGTGGCGCTTCCTCGTGGCGGTGCTCGTCGCCGTGCTCGTGGCGGTCCTGCCGCCGGGGCGGGCCGCGATCGCCGACGCCGTGGCGGGGCTGCTGCGCTTCGCCGGCATCACCATCATCACGTCACCCGGACCGGCGCCGCCCACCGGCAATCCGTCGCCGCTGCCGGAGCAGCGGCCCGCCGCCCTGGTCGAGGCGCAGCGGAAGGTGAACTTCCCGATCCGGCTCCCGGCGAAGCTGGGCCCGCCCGAGCAGGTGCTGGTCGCCGACCCCGACCCCACGGGCACCTGTCGGGTGGCCACGCTGCTGTATCGCGGGGGAGCGCTGCGTATCGACGCCTTCGACGGTCGGCTCGACCCGGCCTTCCAGAAGCAGGTTGGCGGGCCGGGGGCGGAGTGGGTCGAGGTCGACGGAGACTTCGCCATCTGGATCGGCGGTCCACACGCGGTTGCCTATGTGGACCGGACCGGCACCGTCCGGGTGGAGACCGCCCGGCTGGCCGCCTCGACCCTGATCTGGCAGGAGGCGGGGGTGAGTTATCGACTGGAGGGCGACCTGACGATGCCGGAGGCGATCGAGATCGCCAGCTCACTCGACTAGGGTGCGTCTTTCTGACGGCGCCGTTGCCTCGAACGCCAGGTGGCCCTCGGGTCTGGCTGCCGCGCGGCAGCGACCAGCGCCAGCACGCCCGCGCCGAGGATCGGGCAGCCGATCGACAGGATGCCGAGCAGCCCGAGCAGCGCCATCACCCCGCCCGACACCGCCAGCACCAGCCGCCGTTGCGGGGCGGCGCGGGCCACGCCGTAGACCGAGCCGAGGGCCGCGACGGCCAGCCCGGCGAGGAACCATGCCGCGACCTGGCCGCCCTGCCGGGCGATCAGGTCGACGTAGAGACCGATCATGACGAGGGCGATCACGGCCGCGACCGCCGGCAGCGGATCCCAAGCGTCGCGCCGTCCGGAGGCCATGACCCATCGTCGCAGATCCATCGCCTCCGGCGTGCCCCGTACGACACGGCGCGACCGCCAGGACGCGGTGCCGGACGGAGCGGAGGACGTCGTCGGCGCGATCGTCAGGAAAGTCGTCGCGGCTCACCGGGAGGGACGCCGGCGCCCCGGCCCGGGTGGGCCGCCGGGCGGGCGCACCCCCCGGGGGCGGCGGGTGTCGGTCCGCCGCTGAGGTCGGCTGTCGTGCCCTCGGTTGCCGGCTCCGGACGACCCGAGCTCATCGTCGGCCACGACCCCGACCGTACAAGGTGAGCGCGTTGCAGACGTCGAAGACGCCGATAACGTCCCAGGCCAGGTCGCCGGCCGCCTGTCGGGTGGCCGGGTCGGCGACCATGCCGGTCAGGATGACCACCCGGTTCTGCACGCTCACCGAGATCTGCTGCCGGCGGGTGGTCCAGTCCGCGCTCAGTCGTTGCGCCACCAGCGCGGCGAGGCGCAGGTCCTCGTCGTGCACCCCGTCGTCGCCGAGGTAGGGGTTGTGCTCGGGGTATGGCCAGGGCATCACCTTGCGACCTCCGTGGTCGTCACCGGCGGCATGAGTGCCGCCGGACTCGGCTGGACGGGCGGATGTTCCCCACGCGGCCGACCCGGCCGGCCCGCGCCGGCCGTGGGCACCGGGCGGGTGGGGCCCACCGGCGGCCGGTTGGCTCGCCGGAAGGCGGCCGTACGGGTGGGGATGATGGGGAAGACGCTGTCCAGCCGCATGGTGTGCAGCACCGTCCGGACGAAGCGGGACGGCGCCACCAGGCAGAGCACCTTGCCGTCCTGCCGCGCTTCCTGATGGGCGCGCACCAGCAGGCCGAGGCCCACGGACTCGATGGTGCGCACCTCGGCGAGGTCGACCAGCACCTGCCGGCCGAGGGTGACGGACTCCGCCAGCGCCCGCCGTACCGCTTCGGCCGGGTCCGCGCTCCCGGCCGCCCGGTCGTCGGCGGCCCCGTCGAGGTCGCCGATTCCGAGCGCGTCGTCGAACTCCGGGGTCCGGGTCGTGCCGGCCCCGTCGTCGCCGTCCGCCGGTCGGACGCTGCACCGGGGGCAGAGGTGGGGGCCGGAGGCGAAGGGCGAACCCGTCCAGCCGTGCTCGAACACCAGTGTCCAGACGACCTCGGCGTCGGGCAGGACGCAGGCGGCGCCGGTGATCGTGTCGCCGCAGTCGTCGCAGATCAAGCTCATCAGGTGGTCCGCCGGTACGACCGTCATGCCTCTCCTCTCGTCCGTGCCCGGGCCGACGTACGGGCTCGGCGGTTGGCAGGTGGTGCGGCTGCTCAGGACCGGGTGGCGTCCCCGGCGCCCCGGCGTGCGGTGACGACGCCGAGCACCACCGCGGGGACCGCGAAGCCGACCTGGGCGAGCAGCCGGGGCAGCGCCTGGTTCGCGTCGACGCCGATCAGGCGGATGGTCACGGAGCCCAGCAGCGCGGCGGCCACGCCGAGGGCGACGGTCAGCCACACGGGGGCGGCCTTCGGGCCCGGCAGGACGAGCCGGCCCACGATGCCGACGCCGATGCCGATGGCGAGGGCGCTGAGGAGCGCACTGCCGGTCACTGATTCCTCCTTGGAATTCGCTCCGCGGATTCAGGGCCGGGTGACGACCCGGGCCCGCCCGAGCGCCGGTCCCACCGGACCGGCGCCGAACGCGTCACCGCCCCCGGACGGTGGACGCGGGGCGCTGTCGCCGATCGGCAGCGGCTGGTCGGGACGGGCGGTGTCCAGGATGCGGCGGATCCGAGGGTGGGGATCGCGCAGCGTGAGGACGCCGCCTCGCCGGGTCAGCCGACGCTGGACGTCGAGCAGCAGCCCGATGGCGGCCGCGTCGAGGTGCCGGCACTCGGACAGGTCGATCACGACCTCCGCGGGATGCAGGGACAGGATCCGGTCCAGGACCGCCCCGACCTCGGAGAGTCGGGGCAGGTCGAGCTCCGCGGTGATGTCCAGCTCGACTCGGGGCACCCGGCACTCCGGTGGGAGCGGGTGGTGCGCGGTCACTGATGGCTCCTCTGTGGCTCGATTCGTTGCTGTTTCACACCCTGGGTGCCGATCGTGGAGGTCGTCACGCAGGGGTATGACAGTTGTGTGACAAATCTGGGTCAGGAATCCCGGGGTTGGTGATACCAGGTCCGGCCAGGGATGATGCCGGGGTGACAGCCGTACTGGTGATCGAGGACGACGACCGGATCCGGCTCGCGCTGTTGCTCGCGCTGGAGGAGGAGGGTTACACGGCGTACGGGGCGGCGAGCGCCGAGGAGGGGCTGCGCCGGCAACGCCAGGACCCGGCGGACAACGTGCTCGTCGACCTCATGCTGCCCGGACTGGACGGGTTCGAGTGCATCCGGCAGCTCCGCCGCGACGACGACGTACCCATCGTGGTGGTCAGCGCCCGCGACGACACGCACGACATCGTGGCCGCGCTGGAGGCCGGCGCCGACGACTACCTGGTCAAGCCGGTGGCGATCAAGGAGCTGTCCGCCCGGCTGCGGGCCCTGCGCCGCCGGGGGCGGGCCGTCGCGGCGCCCGCCGCGGTGCAGGTCTTCGGCGATCTGGAGATCAGCGCGGACGCCGGTGAGGTCCGCCGTACCGGCCGGCCCGTCCCGGTCACCAGGACCGAGTTCCGCCTGCTCTGCGAGCTGGCCCAGCACGCCGGCAAGGTCCTGTCGCGCCAGCAGCTGCTCCAACGGGTGTGGGGATACGACACCGGCGACGAGCGCCTGGTCGACGTGCACGTGGGCCGGTTGCGGCAGAAGATCGAGGCGGATCCCGGCAACCCGCGGCACCTGGTCACCCTCCGCGGCCTCGGCTACAAGCTGCAGCGATGAACCGTCTCGGACTGCGCGCCCGGGTCACCGCCGGGTTCGCCATCGGCGCGCTGCTGCTCGCGGCGGCGATGGCCCTCTTCTCGTACGACCTGACCCGCCGTTCACTGCTGGACGAGCGGGAACGCGCCGCGGTGCGGGCGGCGTACTTCGACGCCGCGGTGGTTCGTTCGGGCCTGGACACGGACGCGCCGGACGTCGGGGAGGTGCTCCGCTCGCTGGACACCGGCAGTGCCCGGCGTCCGCTGGTGCAGCGCGACGGCGGGTGGTACGCGCGTAGCGCGGAGATCGGCGCCGGCGTGGTCCCGCCGGAGCTGCAGCGGATGGTCCGCTCGGGCGAGCCGGCCGTGCAGCGGATCCGGACGGACGGGCAGCCGGCCCTGCTGGTCGGCGTCCCGCTCTCGCCGACCACCAGCTACTACGAGCTCACCTCGCTGCGTGAGGTCGAGCAGACCGTCCAGTTGGTGGGGCTGACGCTGACCGCGGTCGCCATCATGGTGGCCGGCTCGGGCGCCGCCCTCGGCTGGTACGCCACCCGGCACAGCCTCCGGCCGCTGACCGCGGTGGCCGACGCCGCCGAACGGATCGTCGCGGGTGACCTCAGCACGCGCCTCGACCCCGCCACCGATCCCGACCTCACCCGCCTCTCCACCTCCTTCAACCGGATGGTGGAGCAACTGGTGCGGCACAACGAGCGGGACCGGCGGTTCGCCGCGGACGTCAGCCACGAACTGCGTTCTCCGTTGCAGACGCTGGCCGCGGCGGCGAGCGTGCTGGACCGCCGCCGCGAGCACCACGACGAACGCACGGCGACGGCCGCCGGGCTCGTCGCCGACGAGATCGCCCGCTTCCAGCGGCTGGTCGACGACCTGATCGAGCTGGCCCGCGCCGAGCAGCCCGCGCACCGCGAACGCGTCGACGTCGAGGCGCTCGCCCGGGACGCCTGCCGGGCGCAGGGGTTGCCGGAGCGGCTGGTGCGGTCCACGTCGGCCGGCGGCGATTGGTACGTCGACCGTCGCCGGGTCGCGCAGATCCTGCTCAACCTCGTGGAGAACGCCGTCCGTTACGCCGGCGGGCCGGTGGAGGTGCGGTTGACCTGCGACGACGACGGGACCGGCAGCATCGAGGTGGACGACGCCGGGCCGGGTGTGCCGGAGCCGGACCGCGAAGTGATCTTCGCCCGGTTCGTCCGGGGCCGGGCGGCCCACGACCGGGCCGGCACCGACGGGACCGGCCTCGGTCTCGCGCTCGTCGCCGAACACGCGGCGGTGCACGGGGGCCGGGCCATGGTGACGGACCGCCCCGAGGGTGGCGCCCGGTTCCGGGTGGAGCTGCCGGGGTGCCGGCCATGACCCGACGCGCGCTGATCGTGGCGCTCACCGCGCTCCTGCTGACCGGGTGCGGTGTGCCGGTGGACGACGCGCCCCGGCGGGTGTCGGGTCGGCCCGGTCCGCACAACAGCCCCGTCGCCGGCGACGCCGATTCGATGGCGGGACGGGCGAACGAGTCCCTCTGTTTCGTCCGGGACGACCGACTGGGCACCGTGGTGCGGCGGGTGGACTACCTGCCCGACGTCGACACGCACCTGCGGCACCTGCTGGCCGGGCCCGGAAACACGGAACGGGACGCCGGCTACACCAGCGCGCTGACCGGCACCGCCTCGGTGGCCGGCGCCCGGCTCAGCGGCGGCGTCGCCGAGGTCGAGGTCGGCGGGGCCGGCGACGAGACCGGCCGTAGCGACCAGATCCTCGCGTTCGGTCAGATCGTCTGCACGCTGACCAGCCGCGCCGACGTGCACGGCGTCACCTTCCGCCGCGACGGGCAGCCGCTGGACGTGCCGCGGGCCGACGGATCACTGTCCCGGCTGCCGCTCACCGCGATCGACTACGCGCCGCTGATCGGGCGGCGCTGAACCTTCCGCACCACTCCACGCCGCGACGCCGGCACCTTTCTGATGCCGGCGTCGAGGCGTACGGTCAGCCCTTGGCCTGTCGCTTGGCCATCTCCGGCGACGTACCCTTGCCGACCTGCTTGAGCGCCTGCTGCAACTGGCCCTCGGTCATCTTGGAGTTGCCCTCGATACCCGCGTTGTGGGCCTGCTTGCGCAGGTCGTGGAGTCGATCCTGGTCACCCATGTCAACCTCCCGCCTCAACGTCGGCGCGGCTACCGGACCCGCGCCGTGGCAACCGCTTGGCTTCCCGACCGCACCGGCGGCAAACCGCCCGCGGAGTCCCCGACGGTCCGGGGGCGAACGTCCGGCGTCCCCGGTACCCGGCCACCGGAGGTTCGGGCGCGAACCGGACATCAGCCGCAACGGGGGATACCACTCCTCCGCCAGTACCTGGCCCGCCGCAGGCCGCCGTATCCACCCACGCCACCGACCTTCGGTACATCCGATCCGTACCGGTCGGGCGGACCCGGTCGATCGAGCCTGCCCGCGCCGACCCCGCCGATAGCGTGACGGGTGACCGGGCCGCGGCGGCGGGTCGGGGCGTACCGGGTGTGGCGCGGAGGTTCGGCTGCTCCGGCGGGCGAGATGAGGGTGATCATGAGAGAAGTCGAACTGGGCGACGGCGACCGGCGCGTACTGGTGGTCGTGGTCGACAAGGGCGAGGACGCGGTGGCCGCCGTGAACGAGGTGGCGCAGCGGCACGACATCCGGGGTGCTCGGGTGACCGCCGTCGGCGGGTTCGCCTCGGCGGACCTCGGCTACTTCGAGCGCGAGAAGCGGGACTACCGGACCATTCCGGTCCGGGAACAGGTCGAGGTGCTGTCGCTGCTCGGTGACATCGCCGAGAACGAGGGGAAGCCGGCCCTGCACGTGCATGCCGTGCTGGGCCGCCGGGACGGCTCGACCGTCGGCGGCCACCTGCTCCACGGCGAGGTGTGGCCGACCCTGGAGGTCATCATCTCCGAGGTCGGGGCGAGCCTGGCCAAGCGGGTCGACCAGGAGACCGGGCTGGCGCTGCTGGCGGGAACGACCGCCCCCTGAGCGGCGGCAGCACCGGGTGTCAGGAGCAGTACGCCGGCCCGCGTCTCAGCCCGACACGCCGGGCCGCCCGAACAGCGACGCGTAGCCGGAGGGCAGTTGGGTCACCACGTCGTTGAGCTCCCCGCCGGAGACGGCGTCGGAGATGGTCGACAGGACGGCACTCGCATCCCATTCGGCGGTGCGTTCGGTCGCGCCGATCCCGTCACCGACCTTGCGGAGGAACTCCGTCACCCCGATGCGCGGCGCGCCGCCGAGCGCCGACTTCAGGAAGTCACCCATCTCGGCCGGCAACTGCGAGCCGAGCTGCCTCGCCTCGTCCGGCGTCAGCCGCTCCGCGAGGCAGGTCACCACCACGCTGATGACCTGCTGCGCCTCGGCGGCGCTGTCGTACTCGCCCCGTTCGCGAACCCGTGCCACGAACTCCTGATACTTCATGCCACCTCCCGACCAGCCGCCGGGCGCACCCGAGCCGGCGCCGTACCGGCAGCGCGACCACCTGCCGCGGAAGGCGACCCGAGTCGCCGCCCGCGAGGGTGATCCTGACACGGCGGCCCGGTCCCGCGCCCCCGCTTCGGCGGCATCCGCCTCCGCCCCGCGCCGGCCCGGCCAGGCGGTCCGGCCCCGGCGGTCGCGGGGTGTCGCCATTCGGCGCCGCCATCGTCGGCGCTGACCTACGGCCGCCGAGTGGCGGCGGGCGATGGCCGAGGGATTCGGCGCCGAGGACGTCACGGTGGTCACCCGCGCCCTGTCGCCGACGCGTCCGGCGTAACGGGACCTCCCCGGCCACTGCGCCCGGCCGCGGCCCGGCACGGAGCCGGAGCGCGCGTACCGCCCGCCTCCGGCGCGGGTGAATCAGTCGGTGCGTCCCCGTCGCGTCAACCGTCGTGGACTCGTCGGCGGCCGGCGGTGACGGCGGGGTGACGCGGCCTCCGGCAGGGTCGCAGCACGACGTCGTGGTGGTTCGGGCCGTACGCGCCTCGACCGGTCGACCGTCTCCCCGCAGGCCGTCGAAGGAGCTTTCATGATCAGGACGATGGTCCGGATGCGCGCGCGCCCGGGGCTCGAATCCGCCGTGGAGTCGGCGTGGCGCACAGTCGGCGGGCGGATCGGCGGCCTGGCCGGCAACCTCCGGCGGGACCTGCTGCGGGACGCCATCGATCCGCGCGCCTTCGTCGTCGTCACCGAATGGTCCGACGAGTCGGCACTGCGCGACTACCGGGCCGGTCCGGTCGCGGCGGTTCTCGCCGACGCCGTCCGGCCGCTGGTCGAGGCGTACGGGCCGGAGAGCCACCGGGTGATGTACGACGTCGACCACGGGGGATCGAGGATCTTCGTGGACGTCGAGCTGACCGTGCCGGCCGACCGGCTGGCCGAGTTCGAAGGCGGATACGTCGAGGTCAAGTCCCGGATGGCCGGGGTGCCCGGGTATCTGCGCGAGGAGCTGCTGCGCGAGCCCGGCTCGGACGTCTTCCACATCTTCGCGGAGTGGGCCGGCGAGGCGGAGTTCCACCGCTGGATCAGCGACCCGGCCCACGCCGAACAGGAGGCCGGACCGATCGCACCGTTCCTTCTCGACTTCCGGCGCCGCCTCTTCCACGTCGCGGCCGAACCCGGAAGCGGACCTGAACCGACTACGGGCAGGGAGGCTGCTGCTGTGCACAGGACAACGGACGTACTCGTGGTCGGCGCGGGACCCACCGGGCTCACCGCCGCCGTCGAGCTGGCCCGGCGCGGCATCGACTGCCGCGTGATCGACAGGCTGGCCACTCCGGCCGGGCAGGCCGACAAGGCTATCGGGGTGCACTGCCGCACGATGGAACTCTGGGAGGACCAGGGCATCGTGCGGGAGGCGATGGACGCCGGGATCTGGCTGACCGGGAACATGGTGTTCGTCAACGGTGTGCAGACGCACCGGATGAGCTGGGAGCTGCCGGGCCTGCCGTACGCGCACCTCGGCCTGCCCCAGTACGAGACCGAGCGCATCCTCACCCGACGCCTGGCCACCCTCGGCGTACGCCCGCAGCGTGGCGCCGAGCTGATCGCGTTCAGCCAGGACGACGACGGCGTGGTCGCCACGGTCGCCACCGCCGACGGTGGCACCGAGACCGTACGCGCGAAGTACCTGGTCGGCTGCGACGGCGCGCACAGCCGGGTCCGCGAGCTGCTCGGATTGACCTTCACCGGCGGGCTGGGTCGGTTCCCGCAGCTGTTCATGCTCGGGGACGTCGACGTGGACTGGGACATGCCGGACGGTCACCTGCTCCGGTTCCTGCACGAGACGGACGGCCGGATGGACGGCATGCTGGTGTGCGTCCCGCTGCGCGGCGAGGCCCGGTACCGGATCGCCACGCTGGCGCCGCCCCGGTTCTTCGCGCAGACCGGCGGGCAGGACGCCCCGCCAGGGTTCAGCGAGGAACTCGGCGCGCCGACTCTCGCCGACGTCCAGGCCGCGCTCGACCAACTGGCCCCGCCCGGCACGCGGGCGGCCAACCTGCGCTGGTCGTCGGTGTTCCGGATCAGCCACGGCATCGTCGACCGGTATCGGGACGGCCGGGTGTTCGTGGCCGGGGACGCGGCGCACCTGCACCCGCCCGCCGGCGGCCAGGGCATGAACACCGGCATCCAGGACGCCTGGAACCTGGCCTGGAAGCTGGCGCTGGCGGTACGCGGAATCGCGGCGCCGGGGCTGCTCGACAGCTACGAGACCGAGCGGCGTCCGGAGGGCGAGGAGATCGTCGGGCGCGCGGTCCGGATGGCGTTCACCGACGAGCTGGACCGCGAGGATCTGGAGCGCCAGTTCCTCCAGGAGATGTCCATGCTGCTCAGCTACGCGGACAGCCCGCTGGTGGGGGAGTGCGTGTCCGATCCGGACGCCCTGCGGGACGGCCCCCGGCCCGGCGACCGCGCCCCCGACGTCACCGGCCTGTACCGGCCGGGGGTCGGGCACCCGCTGCGGCTGCGCGACCTCACCCGCGGCACCCGGCACACCCTGCTGCTCTACGCGGACGGTTCGGCCGACGAGGGCACGCTGGCCGCGGTGGAGAAGCTGTACGCCGACCTGCACCGGCAGGCGGCCGAGGAGATCGACGGATATCTGCTGCTCAGCCCGAACGCCCGGGCGCCGCGGCTGCTGGCCCCGCCCGTGGTGCGCGACGCCGACGGCGAGTTCCGGGCCGCCTACGGGGTCAGCGGCGCGGCCCTGTACCTGATCCGGCCGGACGGGCACGTCGGGTTCCGCAGCCAGCCGATCGACGCCGACGCGCTGCGCAAGCACCTGCACCTGGTGTTCGGCGGTGCGCGATGACCCGGGTCCGCACCGTGCTCGCGATGCGTACCCGGCAGGGCTGCGAGGAGCGGTTCGAGAAGGAGTGGCTCGCGGCGGCCGAGGAGATCCGTACGCTGGACGGCTGCCTGCACCAGGACCTGGTGCGCGACGCCGACGATCCGCGCAGCTATCTGATCATCAGCGACTGGGCGGACCGCGAACGGCTGGACGCCTTCGGCCGCGGCGAGCACCGGGACCGGCTGCTGCGCGTGATCCGTGAGCTGCGCGAGTCCGCGCAGCGGAACACCTACCAGGTGCTGCACAGCGTGCGCGGCGAGGCCGGGGAGTCGCGATGACCGACAGCGTCGTACCCGGGTCCGACATCTACACCGACGAGTTCGCCGCCGACCCCTATCCCACCTTCGCCCGGATGCGGGCGGACCGACCGGTGTGCCCGGTCAGCTCGCCGCGCTTCGACTCGTACCTGATCACGCGCTTCGACGACGTCCGGGCGGCGCTGACCGACGCCCGGCTGTCCAAGGACCTCTACGGCCCCGGCCAGCACTACCTGCGGATCTTCGGGCCGAACTCGGAGGGCCTGAACAAGAACATGCTCAACTCGGATCCGCCCGAGCACACCAGGCTGCGCCGGATCGTGTCCCAGGCGTTCGCGCCGCGCCGGATCGAGGCGCTGCGGCCCCGGGTGGCGCGGATCGTGGACGACCTGCTCGACAGGGTCGTGGTGCGGGGACGGGCCGAGCTGATGCGGGACTTCGCGATCCCGCTGCCCATGACGGTGATCTGCGAGCTGCTCGGCATCCCGGCCGCCGAGCACGGGCAGGTGCTCGGCTGGACCCAGGTGATCAGGACGTCCGGGTCGTCCCGGCGCAGCCCGGAGGAGGAACGGGCGGCCGTGCAGGAGGCCCAACTGCGGCTGCACCACTACCTCGCCGACCTGGTGCGCGCCAAACGGGCCCGGCCCGCCGACGACATGATCAGCGCGCTCGTCGAGGCCTGCGACCGGGACGGGACGCTGGCCGAGCCGGAACTGGTCACCACCACCTTCCTGCTGCTGTTCGCGGGGCACCAGACCACCGCGGACTTCCTCGGCAACGCGGTGCTGGCCCTGCTGGCCCACCCCGACCAGCTCGAACTGCTGCGCGTGACGCCCCGGTTGCTGCCCTCGGCGATCGAGGAGCTGCTCCGGTTCGACGGCCCGTTGCCGGTGGCCAGCCCCCGGATCGCCACCGAGGACGTCGAGTACCAGGGGGTGTGCATCCCCAGCGGCTCGGTGGTCGGCGTGGTGATCAACTCGGCGAACCACGACCCGGAGCACTTCGCCGACCCGGACCGGCTGGACGTCCGCCGGGTACGCGGCCCGCACCTCGGCTTCGGGTACGGCGTCCACTACTGCCTGGGCGTGTCGCTGGCCCGGATGGAGGCGCAGATCGCGCTCGGCGCGCTGCTGCGCCGGCTGCCCGGGCTTCGGCTCGCGGTTCCGCTCGCCGAGGTACGCCGGCTGCCGGCCGCGTCGCCGTTCCGGGGGCTGTTGGAACTTCCGGTCACCTTCTCCGCCTCGGCGCTGCCGCACCAGGTGGCGTACGCACCGCCCGCGCTTTCCCGTGAACCGATCCCACCCAAGGAGCAGTCATGGTCTTCCGGAACGTGATCGTCTGCCACATGGTCCCCGGCAGCGAACGCACCGTCGGCGACGTCTTCGGTTACTACGACCGGACCACCCGGCCGCAGGACCTCGGCGTCATCGGGCGGATCCTGCTGTCGCACGAGGACCTCTATCTCCACGTCATCGAGCGCAGGCAGGACCCCAGGGTGTCGGGCCAGACCCGCGGGCTGCCCGCGTTCCAGAAGATCGCCGAGGCGATCGAGCCGTACGTGACGCCGTACCCGAGGTACTGGAAGAACCCGTCCGACTCGGTGGCCAAGGAGTTCTACCGGTGGGAGCCGGACGGCGAGCCGCCCCAGGCGACGACGCTGACCGTGATCATCGGACGGATCAAGCCGGGCGCCGAGCCCGACGTGGCGCGTATCTTCGCCGAGTCCGACGCCGGACCGCTGCCGGCCGAGATGGGCGTGACCGGGCGCTGGCTGTACTCGATCGACGACGTCTATGTGCACCTGCTGGAGCAGGACGCGTCGTTCGCCGAGGCCGCCCGGCACAACCACGACAAGCCGGCGTTCGCCAAGATCATGGAGGAGTTGGGCCCGTACATCGGCCCGTACCGGCCGGAGACCTGGCGGGGCCCGAAGGACGCGGTGGCCAAGGTGTTCTACCGCTGGCGCGCCGAGGACTGACCAGGAGCGAGCCGCGCCCGACCCGCCGTACGGCGGGTCGGGCGCGGCTGCTGGGACCTACGGTCGGTCGTGAGTGGACGTCCGGTGACCAGGGTCAGCGCACGGTCTCGCCGCGGCTGGCCCGGACGATGCCGTCGGTGTCGGAGATGCCCTCGCCCTTGATCACCTTGCCGTCGCGCAGCGTCCAGAAGTGCACGAAGCGCACGTTGAACTCGCCGCCGCTGCGGAAGTGGCCGTACCACATGCCGATGGCGGCGGCCCAGTCGTCGCCGGAGACGCGGACCTCCTCCACGTCGAAGCGGTTGTCGTCGAGCAGTTCCAGGGCCCCGGTGAAGTACGCCATCGCGCCGTCCAGGCCGGTGTAGTGGCCGGTGGACCAGGGCAGCGACTTCGGCGTGACGATCTCCGCATCGGGGTGGAACAGGCTGACCACCGCCGGCGCGTCCATCCGCTTCAGACCGTCGTAGAGCGCCTCCACGACCGCCTCGACCCGTTCCGTCATGCGATCCTCCCGGATGTGGCCGCCCCGCTCGGGCGGGCGATGCGCCACCGGTCCGGCCCGGACCGGCGCGGGCCCGTGAGCCGAACTCAGCCAAACGCACCGGGTCGGCGGGGACAACCCCTAGCGTCGCGCCGCCGGCCCCTATCCGGACGGCCGGTCACCGCGACGCCCCTCGGGGTGGTGGGGCCGCGGCGCCCGTCCGCCGTCCCGGCGGGAACGGTCCGGCGAACGGTGGACGAACAGCGGTCGGCGACGGCCCGCGAGCGCTCCCGGCGGTCCCGCGCGGCCGTACCGTGCCCGGCATGAGCGGCACGGTTGCGAGCCCCACGACGGGGCGGAGTGCGACGGAGCGGGGGCGCCGACTGCGGCTCGCCGTCGAGTATCTGGTCCTCTTCTACGGCGCGGTGGCGGCCTTCGCCTGGTGGGACGTTCCGGGCGGCCCGGTGCCGGAACTGGTCCTGCTCGGCGCGCTGGCCTGGTGGTGGCTGCGCCGACAGCCGACGTTCGACCGGGCCGACCTCGGCCGGCCGGCCGCCCTGCGACCGGCGTTGCCGGCCGTGCTCCGGCTCTGGACGGTCGCCTTCGTGCTGGCCGTCGTGGTGGTGGCGGTGCTGACGCCGGAGCGGCTGTTCGACCTGCCCCGGCAGCAGCCGGTGATCTGGGTGGCGGTGGTGGTGCTCTATCCGGTGCTCTCCGTCTATCCGCAGGAGCTGATCTTCCGGGCGTTCCTCTGCCACCGGTACGCCCCGGTCTTCGGCCGGGGCGGCGGCCTGGTGGCGGCCAGCGCCGCGGCGTTCGGCTTCGCCCACATCATCTTCGGCTCCTGGCTGTCGGTGCTGCTGACCCTGGTCGGCGGGGTGTTGTTCGCCCGCCGCTACCTGCGTACCCGGTCGCTGCTGGTGGTGTGGGTCGAGCACGCCGCGTACGGGGTGCTGGCGTTCACGGTCGGGTTGGGCGCGTACTTCTACCACGCGGCGCAGTGACCGTGGGGGCGGCGGTGGTCCGCTCGGATGACGGCGGGACGGTCGTTCGGACAGGGGTTTTAGGGGTGCCGTCCGACCGCAATCTGGGAGAAGACATTGATCGTCCCTGCTGCCCAGGATGGGAATTGCGCCGAGCGGTCATGAGCTGCTCAGCGCCGGTCCGGCTGCTCCGGATCAGCCCGACCGTTCTTGTCGGACGAACCGCCACTAGTGATCGCGCGGCCCGTCGCCGCTTCCACCACGTCGACACCGCGCGTCAGGTGTCGCGCCGGCCCTTTGTGCCGGGCGGTGGCGGCCGGTCCACCACTCCCGCCCGCGTCGGTCGATCTCCGGCGCCCTCCCCAAAGGACAACCCATGCAGGACTACTGGCTGGCCCGGGTGCGCCAGCACGCCACCTCCCGCCGCTCGGTGTTACTCGGCGCGGCCGGCGCCGGCGCCGGCCTGGCCCTCAGCGGGACCAGCGCCGCCTCGGCGGCCGCCCCGACCACCGCAGCCGCCCCTGCGGCTGCGGAGCCGGCGTTCGACTTCGACACCGGCAACGCCGCCGAGGAGGTGCTCGGGCCGTTCGCCGGCCCGGCGGTCTACGCCACCGTCGCGCCCAGCGACGCCACCCTGATCATCCGGTTCGCGAACATGCTCGAACTGTGCTGGTTCGACGCTATCGCCCCCTACCACCCGACGGCCGTGGGCATCTACACCCAGCTGCCCCGCCGGCCCCGCGCCGAGGCGGCGACCAACCGCAACAAGAACATCGCCATCCTGTACGCCTCGTTCCGGGTGTTCAACAGCGTCATGCCGCAGTACGCCCAGACCTGGCGGGAGATGCTCCAGTCGGTCCACCTGGACCCGGCCGACGACAGCACCGATCCGAGCACCCCGGTGGGCATCGGCAACCTGGCCGGCAAGGGACTGGCGGCCGCCCGCGAGCACGACGGCATGAACCAGCTCGGCGACCACGGCGGTCGGGTCTACAACCGGCAGCCGTACGCCGACTACACCGGCTACCGGCCCCGCAACACCGCGTACGAGCTGACCGACGCGTCGCACTGGCAGCCGGCCATCGTCACCAAGGGCAACGGCATCTTCCAGGTGCAGCAGTTCGTCACCCCGCAGCTGCAGCACGTCACCCCGTACAGCTACACCGACCCGAGAGAGTTCCTGGTGCCGGCGCCGACCGCCAGCAACCACCGCAACAAGGCGGCTTACAAGGCGCAGGTGGACGCCATGCTGGCCACCTCCGCCGGGCTCACCGACGAGCAGAAGACGAAGGCCGAGTTCTTCGACGACAAGTTCGCCAGCCTCGGACTCGCCGTCGGGGCGGCGATCCAGAACCGCGAGCTGGGCCTGGACGAATGGGTGCACCTGCACGCGGTAGCGGAGACCGCGACCTTCGACGCCGCCATCGCCGCCTGGTACAACAAGAACGTCTACGACTCGGTGCGCCCGTTCACCGCCATCCGCCACGTCTACCAGGGCCAGAAGGTGACCGCCTGGGGCGGCCCGGGGAAGGGCACCGTCCGCGACCTGCCCGCCGAGCAGTGGCGTGCCTACCTCCTCGTGGCCGACCACTCGGAGTACCCGTCCGGCTCGACTGCGCTCTGCGCCGCCGAGGTGCAGGCGGCCCGCCGCTACCTCGGCACCGACCAGGTGCGGTTCCGGTTCGAGCGGAAGGCCGGCTCCTCGCTGATTGAACCCGGCATCACCCCGCGCGAGGACCTCGTACTGAGCTGGGACACCTGGACCGACTGGATGCACGACTGCGGGATGAGTCGCTACTGGGGCGGGGTCCACTTCCCGGCCGCTATCCAGGCGTCGTGGGAGATGGGCCGGAAGATCGGCGACCGCGCGTTCGAGTTCGTGCAGCGGCAGATCAACGGTGAGGCGGTGCTACGCACTCGACGCTGACCTTCAGCGCCGCGAGCGTACGCCGCATCCCGTCGCGGTTGTGCCGGGACCGGTCGCGGACCCCCGACGTCAGGGCACCGATCCTGCGTCGGGCCGGTCCGCGCCGGTCCCACCACGACTGGACGACCTCCGTCCCGCCGTCGGCGGCGGGCGTCAGCTCGAACCGCCAGGTCGAGACCAGCGTCCCGGCCAGCCGGACGTCGAAGGCGAAACAGCGCCCCGGGTCGGCCGCCGTGACCGTGCACCGGGTGGTCCAGGAACGCCACCGGCCCTGCCGGTTGTGGCCGCGGAAGGTGCTGCCCACGGTGAGCGGGGAGCCCGGGGCGTCGAGCGTCGCGCCGACGCACTCCGGGCTCCACTCACCCATCCGACCGACGTCGCTGACCGCCGCGTACACCGCGGCGGCCGGCACCCGTACGACGATCCGCTCCTGGACGACCTCCGTCATACCGCCGCGCGCAGCTCGTCGGAGAGGTAGCTCTGGGCGTTGTAGATGGTGCGGGCCGGGTCCAGGATCGCCCGCCGCCCGTGCATCACCCGGGTGTTGTCGATGAGCGCCACGTCCCCATCCTGCCATTCGATGTTCTCGGTCAGGGCCGCCGTACGCTCCTCCACCTCCCGCGTCAGTTCGGCGGAGAACTCGGTGCCGTCGGCGAAGGTGATCCGGGGCTTCTCGTAGTTGTAGGACGGCCCGAGGATGCTGTTGGCGAACGCCAGGCGGGACCCGAAGAGGGTGGGGTGGGCGGCCGGCACCTGGAACTCGTAGCGGATCGCGCCCCCGTCCAGCGGCTCGATGACGGTCCGGCCCGGCCCGGTGGCCAGCGCCCGCATGTCGTCGACGGTGATCTCCTCGGCCGGCTTCCCGCCGTCGAGCTGGTGCTGGACGAACGCCTTCCAGCGGTCCTCCTCGACCCGCCGGCTGTACGCGATGTCCTGCGCGGCGAACTGGTCGCGGGTCTCCTCGCCGAAGGCGTCCCAGACCCGGTAGCCGTCGCAGACCGTGGTCTCCGACCCCTCGGCCGCCGCCTTCTCACAGAAGAACCAGGTCAGATCGGGGGCGAACGGGCTGTTGCCGTTCTCGATGTGCAGGCCGACCGCGTCCGTTCCGGCGTCCACCTTCTGCGCCACGTCCCCGCCGTGGAATTCGCGGGCCGGGTCGAGGGTGATCCGGCCGGAGATCGCGTGCACGAGGGCGGAGAAGAGCTCCAGGTCGGCGCGGAAGCCGCGGAACAGGATGAAGCCCGACTCGCGCAGCAGTCGGATGGTGACCAGCGGGTCGAGGTCGGTGAGGTCGGCGATGGCCGGCCCGGTGCAGAGCAGTCCGTTGCCGGTGCCGTACCGGCTCATGGCGAACGTGGTCGTCAGCATTCCCGTCATCTCCCGTGGATGGTGTCGATGGGGGTGGGCGTCGACGCCGGCCGGTCGGTCGGCGGGTCCAGCGGTCGGCAGGGCAGCCGTCCGTCGGCGATGGCGGCCCGGATCTCGTCCCGCCGGGGACGGCCGGTCACGGTGAAGTACCGGCCGTACAGCTCGTCGCTGGCGGGCAGCACACAGGCGGCGGAGACCCGCTCCACCACGGAGAGTCGATCGGCGCCGAGGGCGGCGATCCCGCGCCGGGCGCTCGCGTCGTCGGTCGCGCCGGAGACGAGGAAGAGCCCGTGCAGCGTCTGCAGCCCGTCGCCGACGACCGCGCTGGCCTGTACGAACGGCAGCGTCGCGTACTGTGCCTCCACCCACTCCGGGGCGATGTTGCGCCCGGCGGAGGTGACGATCACGTTCTTCTTCCGCCCGACGATGCGGATGTGGCCGGACTCCTCGATCTCGGCCAGGTCACCGGTGTGCAGCCAGCCGTCGTCGTCGACCAGGCAGGCCGAGGGGTCGGTGCCGGTGTAGCCGGCGAACAGCGACGAACTGCGCACCAGCAGCTCGCCGTCGTCGGCCAGGCGTACCTCGACGTGGTCCAGCGGCTGCCCGACGGTGCCGATCCGCCGGTTGCCGGGGGCGTTCCAGGAGACGGTCGAGCTGTTCTCGCTGAGCCCGTAGCCCTCGTACACGACCAGGCCGTGCCGGTCCAGCCGGTGCAGGGTGCCGGCGTCGACCGGGGCACCGCCGCAGCAGATCAGCGGGGCCTCGTCCCGGCCGAACAGCTCGGGCACCACCGGCCGCCCCAGCGCCGCCGCCCGGTCCGCCCGGTCGGCCAGCTCCTCGGCCAGCGCGGGAGTGGCCACCAGCGCGGTCGGCCGGGCCGCCGGGGTGTGGCGCAGCACCCCGCTCGCGGCGAACGAGGACGTGCCGATGAGCGGCTCGTCCGGCGGCAGCAGCACCACCGTCCCGCCGTGGCAGATCACCAGGTAGATCGCGGCCACCTGCTCGATCAGCAGGCTGAACGGGGCGAGCGAGAGGTAGCGGGCGTACGCGCCGGCCGGCATCACCCGGTCCAGCGACCGGAGCAACGCGTCCAGGCCGGCCCCGCGGATGCGGACGCCCTTGGGCCGGGAGGTGGTGCCGGAGGTGTGCACCACCTTGCAGATCGCCTGCTCGTCCCGCCACGGGCTCGGCCGGGGCTGCTCCGGCGGGACCGCCCGGGCGGCGGCCACCAGGTCGGGCAGCTCCACCGGCACCACCCGGCAGCCCGGCGGCAGCACCCGCTCGGTGCCCCACTCCGCCAGGCGTCGCCGGCCGGCCTCGTCCACCAGGCAGACGCTGGCCTCGCGGAGCAGGCTGTTCGCCTGGTCGGCCGAGAACGCCAGCGGCACCGGCACCTCCACCGCGCCGGAGAGCAGCAACGCGAGATCGGCGACCACGAACTCCGGGGTGTTGCCGGTGAGCACCCCGACCACCGGCCGGGTGTCGGCCAGGCGGAGCCGGTCGGCCAGCGTCCAGGCCGCGCCGACCCCGTCCCGGTAGGACAGGACCTCGCCGACCCCGCCGTCGTCGTCCAGCAGTTCCACCAGCGCGCGCCCGTCCGTGGCCAGGCGGGCGAGCCGTTCCTCAATGAGCATCGGTCACCGTCTCCCCGGGCAGGTCCCGTCGTAGCGCCACGTCGAGGTTGTCGAAGCGGTACCGGCCGGTGCAGGCGCGGACCAGATCGCCGATCCGGTCCAGCGGCACCAGGCCGGTGGTCGGCGCCTGGTCGTAGTACGTCCCCCAGCGCAGCCGCTCGCCGGCGCTCATCCAGGTCGGCCGGGCCCGCCCCAGGGACACGAACGGCACCCCGAACTGCGGCAGCGCCGCGGCCAGCGGAGCGGTCGCCGTGCACAACGCGAAGCGCATGCCCTGACACCAGGCGATCAGCGGCAGCAGCCGGATCAACTCGGCGCCGCTGCCGCCGACGGCCACGAAGGAGCCGACCTCCACCACGTCGTCCCGGGACACCGGCGCCCCGGCGACCCGCCGGAGCACCTCCTCCAGCGGCTGGTCCAGGTAGCGCTCCGAGAAGAAGCCCTGGTGCGAGTGGAAGGTCATCCCGCCGCAGGCAACGATCTCCTCGGGTCGGCCGGAACGCTGCCGGGTCGCGACCACGAAGCGGTCCGGCGCCGGGTCGATCAGGGCGTTGTAGATCTCGGCGTACCCGGTCCGGACGAACGCGGCGGCCGCGTCCCACTCGGGTGACGGTGGTGTCGCGACGCGGACCCGCAGGGCCTCCGCGCCGATGGTCGCCGCCGGCCCACCCAGGGCGGTGGCGGATCGCGTGATCGTCATGCCGCCTGCCAGTCCATCCGGATCGGGGAACGGTTCAGCCGCAGCATCAGCCGCGGGGGGATCCGGTACTGCCGGCGCAGCAGCGCGGTGGCGGCCCGGGTGAGCGCGCGGGGTTGCCGGTCGAGCCAGGTCAGCGTCTCCTCCAACGCGGCGAGCGCCTGGTCGATCTCCTCGGCCGTGCAGGTCAACGGCGGGTACGTGCGCAGCACCGGCTCGTTGATCTGCTCGTTGAGCGAGTGCCCGGTGTGCACGCCCCGCTGTCCCATGCCGATCGAGACCATCAGCTCCACCGCCGGGTTGGCCGTCCGCAGGCCGGCCATCAGCCCGATCCCGGGCGCGGCCAGCAGGTGCTTGGGGTGCCGGCGTACGGCGGCGGCCAGGCCCTCGGTGAGGCGCGGGCCCAGCTCGGCGGCCCGGGCCGGCAGGTCCCGGTCGCGGACCTCGGCGATCGTCGCCGCCGCGGCGGCGACCGCGACGCCGGTGACCGAGGAGCCGGAGGCCAGCAGGGACGGGTGCCACCGTGGATGCCGGCCGGCGGCCGCCACCACCGTGGAGTTCAGCGCGCAGACACCGACCGGCACGAAACCTCCGGTGAGCGCCTTGGACAGCAGCATGACGTCCGGCCGGACCCCGTCGTGTTCGACCGCGAACATCCGCCCGGTGCGACCGAACCCGGTCTGGATCTCGTCGGCCACGAACAGGGTGTCGCTGGCCGCGCAGGCGTCGGCGACCTCGCGGACGTAACCGGGCGGTGGGACGGTGAGGTGTGCGCCACCGAGCACCGGTTCCAGGAAGACCGCCGCCACCGAGCCGTCGGCCACCGCCGCGCGTACGGCCGCGGCGTCACCGTACGGGACCACGACGAGGTGCCCGCCGAGCGGCTCGAAGGGGGCACGGTGGTTGCGCTGGCCGAGCAGGGACAGCGCGGCCAGCGTCTTGCCGTGGTAGCTGCCGTCCGCGACCACGATCCGCTGCCGGTCGGGCCGGGCCAGCCGGACCGCGCGCAGCGCCGTCTCGCAGATCTCCGCTCCCGAACTGCCCAGCACGAAGCGGTCGAGCCCGGCCGGCAGGATGTCCAGCAGCGCGCGGAACAGCGCGGCGGTGGCCGGGTGCACCGCGCCGGGCGGGACCGCCGGAGCCTCGCGGAGAGCCTCGGTCACCGCCTCGGCCACCCGTGGGTTGCCGTGGCCGACCAGGAACACGCCGTAGCTGGCGGCGAGGTCGAGCGCGGCGGTGCCGTCCTCGGCGTACACCTGGGTGCCGCTGGCGTGGCTCTCCACCGTCCGCCCGGCGGCGGCCAGCATGGTCGCGGCCGTGGGGTTCCAGTGCCGGCCCAGCGCGGAGAAGATCCGCTGCCGGTCGTCCAGCGAGGTCATCGGCGTACCTCCCGCTGGCCGTCGGGCCAGGTCGTCGCGAGCCGGTCGCCGGCGGCGGCGACCCGGTCGATGAGTTCGGCCGCGTCGTCCGGCGCGGCGGTGAGCGGGGGCAGCACGGCGACCACGTCCCCGTCCGGCGGACGCACCAGCACCCGTTCGCGGGCCAGCTCGGTGACCAGCTCCCGCGCGGCGGCCGGCGAGGCCGCGCGCAGCCAGATCAGGGCGCCGTCGGCGCCGACGTCGGTCACCGCGCCGGTGCCGACCAGCTCCGCCAGCCGGGACCGGGCGAGGCCGGCGACGTCCCGCTGCCGCTCGGCGAGCCGATCGTCGGCGGCCACCCGGAGGACGGCCGCCACGGCGGCCGAGGAGAGCGGGTTGGCGCCGAAGGTCGACCCGTGCAGGCTCGGGTTGCGGCGGGCGTAGACCCGGTCGTAGGTGGCGCGGCTGGTCACCAGGCAGCCGACCGGCACCGCGTCGGCGCCGAGCGTCTCGCCGAGCACCAGCGCGTCCGGCAGCACCGGCAGTTGGCTGACGGCCAGGTCGGTGCCGAGCCGGGCCGGCCCGGTGAGCCGCTCGTCGAGCACCAGCAGCGTGCCGCTGCGGTCGCAGGCCGCCCGTAGCCGCCGCCACCACTCGGGCGACAGGTCGGCCAGCCGGTGGCCGGGCGCCGCCGGGGCCACCACCACGGCGGCGACGTCGTCGCGGATCCGTTCGACCAGCTCGTCGGGGCGATCGCGCGGCACGGCGACCGGGCGTAGCGGCTGGTCGGGCAGGAGCGGGAAGCCGTGGGTCAGCGACAGCCCGTGGACGAGGGTGCCGTGCTCCGCGCCGGCGAAGCCGGCCACCAGACGCCGTGCCCGGTGGGTGCCCTTGGCGAGCTTGAGCGCCGAGTCCAGCGCCTCGGCGCCGCTGTTGCACAGGTACGACACCGTCAGCGGGTCCGGGCAGAGTTGGTGCAGCGCGGTGACCGCCTCGGCCAGTGGCCGGCTGACCAGGATTCGGCTGGACAGCGCGACGCGTCCGGCCTGCTCGACGAGGCGCCCGGTCACCACCGGGTGGCCGGGCCCGAAGCCGGCCGAGGCCGCGTCCAGCCACGTGGAGCCGTCCGCGGCCTCGATCCGGGCGCCCACCTGCCGCCGGACGACCGGGGCGTCCGGCCCGGGTGCGCCGAGCAGATGCCGGTGGACGACGGCGGCGTCGCCGAGGTCCGGCGTGTCGCGGGTTTCCAGGTGCGAATTGGTCGTCATGGTTTCACCAATCACGGGCCGCCGACTCGCGCGAAAAGGACACGGGTGGCGCGGGCATAGGCGCCGCGGAATGGACGCGGTGCGGCACCGGCGGCCCGGTCGACCCGCTTCAGCATGTCCTTCGGTCCGCGAAAAGTCTTCGCGCATATTGCTGTCTTCGGGCGTGTGTCACCTCGGTCCCGGCGATCGGCCACGATCGTCGATCGTCGACGATCGTGCAGGTCAGCGGGCTGTCGGCGATGATCGAGGCGGCGGCTCGACGCGCGGAGGCGTGGCTGAGTCGACTACCGGACATCTGTCGGATGGTTCCCTGTTCATCGATGTACGCCACCCTGTTCTCCTTTCGAAAAAGCCGGCATGGCCTCATCACGACGAGGTAACACGGGCCCCGGTCAGCCGTGTGGCCATTATGGTTGCTGCCATGAATGGGATTACGGGAGCGATCCATCGCCCGGGCGACGCCGGCTACGACAGCCACCGCTCGGGATACAACCGGGTCATCGAGCACCGGCCGGCCCTGGTCGTCGAGGCGGTGGACGCCGACGACGTGGCCGCCGCGGTGCGCCTCGCCGCCGCCGAGGAACGACCGGTGGCGGTGCAGGCCACCGGGCACGGACCAGCCGTGCCGGCCGACGACGCGGTGCTCATCCACACCGGACGGATGACCGGCGTACGGACCGACCTGGCGAACCGCACCGCGCGGATCGCGGCCGGCGCGCGCTGGCGCGACGTGCTGGCCGTGGCGGCGCCGCACGGTCTCGCGCCGCTCAACGGCTCCAGCCCGGTGGTCGGCGCGGTCGGCTACACCATCGGTGGCGGGATCGGCATGCTGGGCCGGCGGTACGGCTTCGCGGCGGACCACGTACGGGCCGTCGAACTGGTGACCGCCGACGGCCAGGTGCGCCGGCTCACGACGGACCGGGAGCCGGAGCTGTTCTGGGCGGTGCGCGGCGGCAAGGGGAACTTCGGGGTGGTCACCGCGCTGGAGGTCGACCTCTTCCCGGTGGCCCAGCTCTACGGCGGCGGCCTCTACTACGGCGCCGAGGCGGTCCCCGACGCGCTGGCCGCGTACGCCGGGTGGACGGAAACCGTGCCGGACGAGATGACCTCCTCGGTGCTGCTGGTCCAGGTGCCGGACATCGAGGCGGCTCCCGCGCCGCTGCGCGGGCGGTTCGTCATGCACCTGCGGATCGCCTACTGTGGCGCGCCGGAGGAGGGGGAGCGGCTGGTCGAGCCGCTGCGCAAGGCCGCGTCCCCGCTGATGGACACCCTCGGTGTGCTGCCGTACGAGCGGGTCGGCTCGATCCATCACGAGCCCACCGATCCGGCGGCGAGCTACGGCCGGAACATCGCCCTGCGCGAGCTGGTGCCGGCGGTCGAGGCGTTGCTGGCCGCGGCCGGTCCCGACGCCCACGCGCCGTACGCGGTCGAACTGCGTCACCTCGGTGGGGCGTACGCCCGCCCGCCGGTGGTGCCCAACGCCGTCGGTGGCCGGGACGCCGGCTACAGCGTCTCCTCGATGTCCCTGGTCAACGGCACCGACCTGGAGACCCTGCGCACGGCCCACGAGGGGCTGCACGAGCGCCTGCGGCCGTGGCGTACCGGCGGTGGCCTGCTCAACTTCCTCGGCGTGCACGACGCCACCGAGGCCACCGTGCGGGCCGCCTTCGACCCGGCCGTCCACGAGCAGTTGGCCGCGGTCAAGGCCGTGTACGACCCGGGGAACCTCTTCCGGATCAACCACAACATCCCGCCGCGCGGCGCGGTGTGATGGCCGCTCCGAATTGACGCCGAAACTGTTCACCCCGCATTTCTTGTAGCTTTCGGTGAGGTGTCCGGTAAACGCCGGGCCAAAAAATGTTTCGGGCAGATGGCACATCCGGTCGTATGCCACATACTCCACATGTGGCGTTTGTCGGAAGCGCGACACCTATATATCATCACCGATGGCTACCCTCTGCGAGAATGTCCTCGCGCAGAGCAATTTGGGAGTCGTTCGGGAAGCATGCTGCCTGGCAAAGTCTTTTCCGATCCTGGTGATGCCACCGGCATCGGGGGCTGGCGTCCCGCCGTCGCCACCGCCGCCTTCGTCCCGGTCGACGTCGCCTCAAAAGGAACCGCAGGAACTCAATCACCTACGACCAGAATCGACAAACAGGATTCGGCTGTCCACTTCCGGGCGAGACCGTTCCGGCTCACGGGCAGCCTATTCGAACAGCCCATCGAAATGACGCTCGTGGATCAGCCTGGTCGCCTGGCGGGTCGACTGGTCGGAGCGCGACGAGCGCGGTGGGCGGCAACGATGGTGGTGGTCTGCCGCCGGGCCCACGGGTCGGGTCGCCAATCGGCCCGGGGCTCCGCGCGGACGCTGGGGGAGGCGTTCGGTGCGACAACTTCAGGAATCACTGTGCCTGGCCGTGCTCGGCCCCATGCGGGCCTGGCGGCACGGCGACGAGATCACGCTGGGCCCGCCCAAACAACGGGCGGTGCTCGGCCTGCTGGCCAGCCGGGTCAACGACGTGGTCGGCTTCGAGGAGATCATCGACGCGGTCTGGGGCAACGAGGTCCCGCCAACCGCGGCGAACGGGGTGCACACCTACATCGCCGGCCTGCGCCGGGTCATCGAACCGGGTCGCAGCCGGCGGGACCTGGGCGAGGTCCTGGTCTCCACCGGTGGCGGGTACGCCCTGTTCATGGACCCGGACGCGCTGGACACGACGCTCTTCGCGGCCGAGGGGCGACGCGCCCGACGGTTGCGCGAGGCGGGCGACGGCGCGGGCGCGGCGGAGATCTACCACGCCGCGCTGCGCCTCTGGCGCGGCGAGGCGTACTTCGGCGTCCCCGGACCGTTCGCCGCGGTGGAGCGCACCCGCCTGCACGAGCTGCGGCTCAGCGTGGTGGAGGAGTTGGCCGAACTCCTGCTCGAACTGCACCGGCCGGCGGACGCGGTGACCGTGCTGTCCGAGGCCGTGGCCAAGGAACCGCTGCGCGAGAAGCTGCGCGGACTGTTGATGCTCTCCCTCTATCGCGGCGGCCGGCAGGCCGACGCGCTGAGCCTGTACCGGGAGACCCGGCAGCTGCTCCTGGAGGAGCTGGGCATCGAGCCCGTACCGGAACTCCGCGACCTGCACAACCAGATCCTGGTCGGGCATCCCGACCTGGACGACCCGGTGCCGGCCGAGCCGACGACCGAGGGCCCGGCCGGGGTCGAACCGCGCCAGGGCGATCTGCGCCGGCCGGCGCAGCTGCCGTGCCGCCCGAGGGGCTTCGCCGGCCGGGCCGCCGAGCTGGGCCGGCTGCGCGAGCTGGTGGAGCGGGATCAGCGGTGCCCCGGCACGACCACCGTCGCGGTGCTCGAGGGCGGCGCGGGCACCGGCAAGACGGCGCTCACCGTCGAGCTGGCCCACGAGATCGCCGCCGGTTTCCCGGACGGGCAGCTCTTCGTCGACCTGCGCGGCTCCGCCCGGGACGGCGGGTCGTTGTCCGCCCTGGACGCCCTCGGCTTCGCGCTGGCCAGCCTGGGCGTCGAGCGGGGACGGGTGCCGGGAGACCTCTCCGCCGCCAGCGCGCTCTACCGCAGTCTGCTGCACGGCCGGCGGATGCTCGTGGTGCTCGACGACGCGGCGGACGCCGAGCAGGTCCGCCAACTCATCCCCGGTGGCCCGGCCTGCGTCCTGGTCACCAGCCGGCGCCGGCAGCGCGGGCTGGCCGCGCGGGACGGGGCGTACCGGCTGGCCCTGGGGCCGGTCTCCACGACGGAGGCCACCGACCTGTTGGCCAACCTGGCCGGTGCCGGTCGGCTGGTGGGCCGCGAGCAGGAGGTCGCCGAGCTCGCGGAACTCTGCGGGCATCTGCCCCTGGCGTTGCGGATCGCGGCCGGGGCGTTGGCGGCCGAGCCCGGCCTCACCCCGGCCGAACTGGTCCGCCGCTACCGCCTTCCACATACCCGGCTCGACCAGCTCGCCGTACGCGGTGACGCGAGCACCGACGTGCGGGCGGCGCTGGCCGCGACCTACGACGCCCTGCCCCCCGAGACGGCCCGGGCGTTCCGGATGCTGGGCTGCTGCCCGAGCACGGCGATCACCACCCAGATGGCGGCGGCCCTCGCCGGGCTGACCCACCCCGAGGCCCACCACCAGCTTCAGGTCCTCGTCGACCACCATCTCCTCGACGAGGTGAGCGGCTGCCTGCACCGGTTCCCGCCGCTGGTGCGGATCTACGCCAGCGAGTGCAGCGAGTTGGAGACCCGGGCCAGCCGGATGGCGGCCCTGGGCCGGATGCTCGGCCTGCGGCGCCGTGAGGAGAGCGTCCCGCAGTTCGAGGAGACGGCCGCCTGACCGTGACCCCGAGGTGATTCGCCGGAGTCGTGCAGACATCGACCAGAGAACCTCCAGACCCGTGGCGGCAGACTCGTGGCAGCGGCGGCAGCCCCACCGGCGGCGCCACCCAATGGTCCCGCTCCCCGACTGCTAGCCATGAGGAGAGTCCGTGAGCACGATCGGTAGCCACGCCATCGTCGTAGGTGGCTCAATCGGCGGGTTGGTCGCGGCCACCGCCCTCTCCCGCCGGTTCGACCGGGTCACCGTCATCGACCGGGACAGCCTGCCGACCGAGCAGGCGCGCGACCGCCGGGGCGTACCGCACGGGATGCACGCGCACGCGCTGCTGATCAGCGGCCGGCTCGCACTGGAGGAGCTGTACCCGGGCCTGACCGAGGAACTGATCGCGGGTGGCGCGGTGCCCTTCGACCCCGGTGCCGACCTGCTGTTCCACCAGATGGGCGCGATGCGGGTCCGGTTCCGGAGCGGCATGCTCGGGATCAGCCAGACCCGCGCGTTCCTGGAACTGACCGTACGCCGGCGGGTCCTCCGGCTGCCCAACGTGACCGTCCAGGACCGGCTCGCCGTCTCCGGCCTGATCGGAGTCAGCGGCCGGGTCAACGGGGTGGAACTGGACGACGGCCGTACCCTCGACGCGGACCTCGTGGTGGACGCGACCGGCCGCAGCGGCGGGCGCTCGGACCGCTGGCTGGAGAAGCTCGACTGCCCGGCCCCGGAGAACGCCGTCGTCCGGATCGACGTCGGCTACACCAGCCGGTTGTACACCCGCCAGCCCGGCGACCTGCCCGACGGTGCGCTGCTCGCGCTGATGGCGGCGGTGCCGCCGCACCACAAGAGGGCCGCCGCCGCCTTCGCGGTCGAGGGCAACCGGTGGGTGGTGACCATCGGCGGCTGGCACAAGGATCACGCGCCCGCCGACCCGGCCGGTTTCCTCGCCTTCGCCGAAGGGCTGCCGTCACCGCACATCGCCCACCTGATCAAGAAGGCGGAGCCGCTCAGCGACATCGAGACGCGCCAGTTCCCGGCGGCCCGCCGCCGCTACTTCGAGCGCCTCCGCCGACTGCCCGCCGGGTACGTCGCCCTCGGCGACACCATCTGCAGCTTCAACCCCCTCTACGGGCAGGGCATGACCGCCGCCACGCTGGAGGCGCTCGCCCTCGGCCGGAGCCTCGACAGGTTCGGCAACACCTCGGCCGAGATGGCCCGCCACTACTACCGTGCCGCCGCGAAGGTACTGGAGACACCCTGGCGGATGGCCACCGGCGGCGACTTCGCGTACCCGGAGACCAGCGGCCCCAGGCCGTTGGGCACCAACCTGGTCAACCGGTACGCCCGCGAGGCCATGCTCGCCTGCCACGTCTCGCCCGAGGTGCACCGCGTCCTGCTCGACCTGCAGCATCTGCTCGTCCCGCCGTCGGCGCTGCTGCGGCCGAGCACGGTGGTGCGGTCACTGGTGGCCGCCCGCCGCTCGCCGGCCCGGGCGGCGGTGGCCGCGCAGATCGAAGCGCCCACACCCTGAGCCCTCCCGAACGGGGCGGGCGGCCTGGCGCCGGCCCGACCACCGGTCGCCGGCCAGACCGTCCACCGTCGAGTGAGGAGCCCCGTGCCACCGTCGACTCCGCCCCGGCCGCGACGCTGGTGGGCACTGGCCGCGGTGGTGGCCTGCCTGCTGTTGATCGGTCTCGACACCACGACCGTCTTCCTGGCACTGCCGGAGCTGATGACCGCGCTTCCCGCGTCGGCCGGTCAGCTCCAGGGCGTCTTCGTCGCGTACCTGCTCGCCTTCGGCCTGCTGATGATGCCGCTCGGGGCCCTCGCCGACCGCCTGGGCCGGCGGCGCGTCCTGCTGGCGGGGTTGCTGCTCTTCGGGCTCGGCGCGGCCGGCGCGGCGCTGGCGACGAACGTCTCCGCGTTGCTGCTCGCCCGCGCCGGCATGGGGCTCGGCGCCGCGGTGATCATGCCGACCGCGATGGCCATGCTGCCGGTGCTCTTCCCGCCGGCGGAACGGGCCCGCGCGTTCGCGGCCGCCTCCGCCGCGGTCAGCCTCGGGCTCTGCCTCGGTCCGCTGGTCGCCGGCGCGCTGCTGCAACGGTACTGGTGGGGCTCGGTCTTCCTGGTGGACGTGCCGATCGTGCTGGTGGCCGCGGCGCTCGTGCTGGCGCTGTTCCCCGAGTCGCGGGCGCCTCGTCCGACTGCCCGCGCCGGCCGTCGACCGAGCCGCCCCGTGGTGGTGCTGGCGCTGGTCTACGTGCTGATGACCGGGTTCCTGTTCGTGCTGACCCCGTACCTCGACGGCGTCGGCTCCGCCCGCGGGCTGGCGGCCGGCGTACGGCTGCTGCCGCTGGTCGGGGCGCTGCTGGTCGGCGCGGCGCTCGGCGAGCGGCTCGGCACGCGGGTCGGACCCCGGATACCCGCGGTGGGCGGCGCCCTCCTGCTCGCGGTCGGCCTGGCCGTCTTCGCCACCGTCGGCACCGCCACCGCCGCCGCCCGGGTCACCACCGGTCTGGTCGTGGTCGGGGCCGGCCTCGGCGCGATGCTCACCACGGCGCTCCGGGCCGCCACCGCGGACGCGCCCGACGACCTGCTCGGCGTGGTCCGGTGGACCACCGCCGTCCGCCAGGTCGCCGGGGCGGTCGGCGTGGTCCTGGCCGGTACGACGCTGAGCCTGGTGTACCGGGACCACCCGTCGGCGATCGGC
Organism: Micromonospora narathiwatensis; assembly: GCF_900089605.1. Lineage (NCBI taxonomy): Bacteria > Bacillati > Actinomycetota > Actinomycetes > Micromonosporales > Micromonosporaceae > Micromonospora > Micromonospora narathiwatensis. The sequence goes on from NZ_LT594324.1 coordinate 1,928,278, forward strand.
GCGCATCTGGGCGTCGCCCTGAACGACGCGGACGCGGCCGGCCCCGCCGGCGCCGGACTGCGTTCGGCCGCCCGGCTGGCCTATCTGGACGGTCTGCACGCGGCCGTGCTGGTGGGCGCGGGGCTGGCGCTGCTCGCGGCCGGGCTCGCCGCCACCGGCCGGTTCGGGCCACCCGCCGACCGTCCGGCCCGGGCACCACGGCGGCCCGCGTCGGCCGTCGCGGACCGATCCGCCTGACGCTGCCCTGGTGCCGTCTGGAAGGCGGTAGCCGCCGGAGGTCTGGCCGGCCGGGCCGCCGGACCGGGCGGGCCACAGCCGGCCCTTCCGGGCCGGTGATCGCGTATCGGTGCGGTGCCGTTTCGGGCCGGGCCGACCCTATCGCCGGTCCCGTCCACGGGATCTGGTTCGGGTGGACGGACACCCGGGTCCCGCCGGCTGGGATTCGCCGGGCCGATCGGCGAGCGGCGTCCCCAACCCGGGCAAGGGTGCAACGGCACCGGGTCGATGCGCGCTGACCTGCACCGACGCCGGTGGTCGCCACGGTTCGGGCGGGGTGTCGGCGACGCCCCGACCGATGCCGACCAGCCGCCGAGCGGGTGGCGGCGTCCATCGAGAGACGCCGTTAAGACCGCATCCAGAGGGTCTGCAGAGCCGTTTCCGCAGACTGGCGTGGCGCACCCCGGGGACCCGCTCGTGCGACCGCGGGGGCCGGTCGTCAGGCATCGGTCCTCCCGGGGCGCCCGCCCCCTTCCGTGGCCCGATTAAGGGAGAGTTGCGAATGTCGTCCAATCTCTACGGAATCCCAGGCGACTTCGACGTCGTCGTCATCGGTGGCGGCCCCGCCGGCGCCACCCTCTCGGCGCTGCTGAGCGAGCGCGGCCGGCGAGTCCTCGTCCTGGACCGCGAGCGCTTCCCGCGCTACCACATCGGGGAGTCGCTCATCCCCGGCTTCATGCGCCCCATGGAGGAGCTGAAGCTCCTCGACCGGCTGGAGCAGCGCGGCTTCGAGAAGAAGCACGGCGGCACGCTCGTCTGGGGCGCGCAGAAGATCCCGTGGGGCTTCTCGTTCATCGAGGGCGGCCCGTACAGCTACTCGTACCACGTCCGGCGGGCCGACCTGGACTCGCTGATCCTGGACCGGTCGCGGGAACTGGGCACGCACGTGATCGAGGAGGCCACGGTCAAGGAGGCCATCGAGGAGGACGGCCGGATCGTCGGCGTGCGCTACACGATCCGCGGCTCCGAGGAGGTCCAGGAGGCCCGGGCGGCGCTGGTGGTGGACGCCTCCGGCCAGGCCCGCGTACTCGGTCGCAAGCTGACCAACGTGAACTGGCACGAGGACATGCGCAACGTCGCGGTCTGGACGTACTTCGACAACGCGGCCCGGCTCCCCGGTGACGAGTACACCAACATCCTCATCGAGGGTCTGGAGGGTGGCTGGTTCTGGGGCATCCCGATCGACAAGGGCACGATGAGCGTCGGCTACGTCACCGCGTCCGCCGCCGCAGCCGCCGCCGACGACTCCCTGGAGGACCTGTTCCGGACCCAGCTCGCCCGCTCCAGCCAGCTCAAGGAGCTGCTGCGGGACGCGCGTCAGTCCAGCGGGTTCCGGTCCGCCCGGGACTGGTCGTACACCTGCGACCGGTTCTACGGCCCGGGTTGGGCGCTGGTCGGCGACGCCGCCGCCTTCGTCGACCCGCTCTTCTCCACCGGGGTGGCGCTGGCCACCCTGGCCGGCAGCGCCCTGTCGAAGATCGTCGACAAGGTGCTGGAGCACCCGGAGATCGAGGAGGCCGCGCTGGAGCGGTACGCGACCGCGTACCGGGCGTTCTTCGACGAGATCCGCACGTTCGTCGGGAAGTTCTACGACCGGACGAAGTACAAGGAGTTCTACTGGGAGCAGGCCCAGACGATCGTCGACCCGAACCGCGAGCGCGACCCGCGGGAGGACTTCGTCACCCTGGTCTCCGGTCTCAGCGGCCGCCACCCGCTGTTCAACATCAGCGTCGACGACCTCATCGCCGAGCGCGCGGCGACCGCCCCGGTCGGAGCCTGACCTGTCACGCGGCAGCCGCCCCGGCGGCTGCCGCGTGGCCCCGTACCGGAACTGAATGGGGCCTCATGACCAGCCACACGATCCAGATGTTGTTCGTCGACCTGGCGTTGATCCTGCTGCTCGCCCGTGGGTTCGGCGTGCTCGCCGTCCGGCTGGGGCAGCCGCCGGTGGTCGGTGAGATCTTCGCCGGGATCTTGCTCGGGCCCACGCTGTTCGCGGGCTGGATCGCCGAGACGCTCTTCCCGCTGCCGGTCCGGCCGCTGTTGTCCGGCATGGCCGACGTCGGGGTGGCCCTGTTCATGTTCGTGGTCGGCCTCGAACTGGAACGCGGCATGCTGCGCGGGATGGGTCGTAGCACCGCCGTGGTGGCGGCCGGCTCCACGCTGCTGCCCTTCGGTCTCGGCCTCGGGCTCGGCTGGTACCTGCTGCGTGGCCACGGCTCCGGGGACGTGGCCGCCTTCGTGATCTTCATCGGCCTGTCGGTCTCGGTGACCGCGTTCCCGGTGCTGGCGCGCATCATCGCCGACCGGGGGCTGGCCCGGACCACCGTCGGCACCTTCGCGCTGGCCACCGCCGCCGTGGTGGACGTGGTGGCCTGGGTCGCCCTGGCCGCCGTACAGGCGTCCATCGGCGGTGAGGACGGGCACTGGCGGGTACTGCTGCTCGTGCCGTACGTCGCGGTGATGTTCCTGGTCGTCCGCCCGCTGTTGGGCCGGCTGCTGGCCGGCGGCGATCCGGCGAGTCCGCTCAGCGTCCCCCGGCTCGCCGCCGTGCTCAGCGGCGCCCTGCTGTCGGCGGCGGCCACCGAGGCGATGGGGATGCACTTCATCTTCGGCGCGTTCCTGTTCGGCCTGGTGATCCCGACCGGTGGCGCGGTGGAGCGCGGCGAGACCATCCAGCGGCAGACCGGCCAGCTCACCGCCCTGCTGCTCCCGGTCTACTTCGTGGTGGCCGGGCTCAAGGTGGACCTCCGTGGACTGGGACTGGACGGGCTGCTGGACTTCGGCGTGATCCTGCTGGTGGCGGTCGCCGGCAAGCTCGGCGGCAGCTATCTGGCGGCGCGGCTGCAGGGGGTGCCGGCCCGCGCGTCGCTGGCCCTGGGAACGTTGCTGAACACCCGGGGCCTCACCGAGCTGATCATCCTGGGCGTCGGCCTGCGGATCGGGCTGCTCGACGGCTCCCTCTATTCGCTGATGGTCGTCATGGCGCTGGTCACCACGGCGATGACCGGCCCGATGCTCGCCTGGATCTACCGCCGGCCGGTGGAGATCGCCATCCCGGGGAGGGCGTCGGACCTGGTGCCGGCGGCCCGGTCGTCGGCATAGGAGGAGAAGTGATGGACCTTGTCGAACGTGGACCGGAGCTGGCCGCGCTGACGGACGTGCTGGCCGCCTCGTCGGCGGGTAGGGGTGGGGCCGTCCTGGTCAGCGGCGGCATCGGCTGCGGCAAGTCGGAACTGCTCGACGCCGTACGGAGCCGGGCCGAGCAGGACGGCTTCGTGGTGCTCGCCGCGGTGGGCTGCTGGGCCGAGCGGGAGTCGCCGGGCGGCGTCCTCGGGCAGCTGCTCCGCTACGCCGAGGCGCCATGGGCGTCGCCCGGCCGGATCGCCGAGCTGCTGGACGGGCTCGGTGCCGGCGGACCCGTACCGGAGGCGGAGCCGCAGACCCTCGACGCGGCCACCAGCGCGGCGCTGCACCACCTCTGCACCGAGGTGCTCCAGGCGGCCGAACGGGTCCCGGTGCTCATCTGCGTCGACGACGTGCAGTTCACCGACGCGGTGTCCCAACACTGGCTGATCCAGCTTCTCGGCCGGCTGCGCAGCGCCCGGGTGGCGCTCGTCGTGGCCGAGTGCGTGCTGTCCCGGCCGACCAGCCCGCGGCTGCGCGCGGAGCTGCTGCGGCTGCCGAACTACCGCCGGCTCCCGTTGCACCGGCTGTCCCCGGCCGGCGTGGGCGCGGTGCTGCACCGGCATCTGGACCCGGACACGGCCGTCGCACTGGCCGCCGAGGTCCACCAGGTCAGCGCCGGCAATCCGCTGCTGGTCCGGGCGCTCGTCGAGGACCAGCGCGCCGCCGACCGGCCGCCGGCCGTCGGCTCCCGGCTGCGGGTGGGCGAGGCGTACGGCGATGCGGTGCTCAGCTGCGTGCTCCGCGGCCGCCCGGTGTTGATGCGGCTGGCCCAGGCGCTCGCAGTGCTCGACGAGGGCACCGACACCGCGCCGCTGGCGGTCCGGCTGCTCGACGACGAGGAGCCCGCCACGGTCCGGGGCGGCCTGGACGCGCTGGACGCCGCGGGCCTGCTCGACCGGGGAGCGTTGCGGCATCCGACCGCGGCGTCCGCGCTGCGCGCCACCGTGCCGGCGCACGACCGGACCAGGCTGCACCGGCGCGCGGCCGAGCTGCTCTACGCCGACGGCGCGCCGCCGACCCGGGTAGCCCGCCACCTGGTCGCCTCCGAGCGGGGGCTGCCCGCCTGGGCGTTGCCGGTGCTGCGGTCCGCCGCCGAGCGGCACCTGGTGGAGAACCGGGCCGCGGACGCGTACGCCTGTGTCGAGGTGGCGCTGCGGATCTGCGACGACGACAGTCTGCGCGTACCGCTCAAGGCCCTGCTGACCAGCGCGGCCTGGCTGCTGAACCCGTCGATGAGCGCCCGGCACCTCGGGGAGCTGGCCGACGCGCTGCGGGAGGGGCGGCTCGGCGACCGGCACGCGTTGATGCTGGCCAAGTACCTGCTCTGGCACGGCCGCTTCGACGAGGCGGCGGAGGCGATCGAGCGGATCGTCGCCCGGGGCGAGGAGAGCGACCCGGCCGGCTCGGCCGAGCTGCGCGCGACCCGCGAGATCCTCGCCGCGTCGTACCCGGCCCTGGTGTCCGGCCGGCTCCGCCCGCAGGAGCGGTCGACCGCCCGGCCCACCCGCGACCCTCGGGTACGCAGCGCCGCGGCGCTGTCGTCCCTGCTTACCGGGGGCGACGAGGACGAGGCGGTGGCCGATGCCGAGGCGTGCATGCGGGCCATGCGGCTGACCAAGAAGACGCAGGAAGCGTTGATGTGCGCGGTGGCCACCCTCCAGTTCGCCGACCGGCTGCCCGCCGCGGCGAGCTGGTGCGACCACTGGCTGGCCGAGGCGCGGGCCTGGCAGGTGCCGCTCTGGGAGGCCGAGTTCGCCTCCATGCGGGCCAGCATCGCGCTGCGCCAGGGCAACCCGCTGCTGGCCCGGCAGCTCGCCGAGGCGGCGCTGAAGCAGGTGCCCCTGGAGAGCTGGGGGGTGTGCATCGGCGGGCCGTTGGCCAACCTGGTGCAGGCCGCCACCGACACCGGTGACCACGAGGCGGCGTCGACGTACCTGGAGATGCCGGTGCCGGAGGGCATGTTCAAGAGCCGGTTCGGCCTGTACTACCTGCACGCCCGGGGCCGGTTCCAGATGGAGAACGGCCGCCCGCACGCCGCGCTCAACGATCTCGTCACCTGCGGGCAGCTGATGACCGCCTGGGGCTTCGACCGGCCGGCGCTGGTGCCGTGGCGGGCCGAGGCGGCCCAGGCGTACCTGCTCGCCGGCGACGTGGCGCGGGCCCGGACCCTCGCCCGCGAGCAGTTGGCCCTGGTCGGCGCGCGGCCGTCGCGGACCCGGGGGATGTCGCTGCGGGTGCTGGCCGCGGTCAGCCCGCCCGGGGAGCGGGCCGATCTGCTCACCGAGGCCGTCGAGGTGCTGCGCGGCTGCGGTGACCAGGCGCAGCTCGCCCAGGCGCTCGGCGACCTCGGTTGCCTGCACTACCAGGCCGGCCGTCCGGCCCGGGCCCGGCCGCTGGTCGAGACCGCGGCCCGGCTGGCCCGGGCGTGCGGGGCCCGGCCGATCCTGCGCCGGCTGCCGCTGGAGGCGGGACCGCCCCGCCCCGAACCCGCCGACCCGGCCGAGCAGGTCAGCCGGGTCGCCGCGCTGTCGCTGCTGTCCGGGGCGGAACGTCGGGTCGCGGCGCTCGCCGCGCGCGGCCACACCAACCGGGAGATCTCCCGCCGGCTGTGCATCACGGTCAGCACGGTGGAGCAGCACCTGACCCGCACGTTCCGCAAGCTCGGCGTCAAGACCCGGGCGGACCTGCCCGAAGAGATCGTGCTGGACATGGCGGTGGCGGGTTGACGCCCGCCGGTCGCCGGGCCCCCGCACACCGTTTCCCGACGAGAAGGAGGTGAGAAGATTGCCGCTCGACAGCTCCGGCGCGGGGCGCGACGACCGGTACGACGTGGCGATCCTCGGCAGTGGTATCGCTGGCGGCATGCTCGGTGCGGTGCTGGCCCGCAACGGCGTCAAGGTGCTGCTGCTGGACGCCGGCACCCATCCACGGTTCGCGATCGGGGAGTCCACCATCCCGTTCACGTCCGGGATGACCCGGATCATCGCCGACCGGTACGGCGTACCGGAGATCAAGCCGCTGTCCAGCTTCCGTGGCGTGCAGAAGCACGTGTCGCGCAACTGTGGCCGCAAGCAGAACTTCGGCTTCGTCTACCACCGCGAGGGCTCCCCGCAGGACCCGAAGCAGGTCAACCAGTTGGTCGTCCCGTCCATGCTGCGTACCGAGTCGCACCTGTTCCGGCAGGACGTGGACATGTACCTGTTCCAGGTCGCGGTCAAGTACGGCGCGCACACCCGGCTGAACACCCGGATCGTGGACGTCGAGATCGACCCGGACGAGGGCGCGGTGCTGCGTTCGGACCGGGGCGAGGAGTTCCGGGCGAGTTACGTGGTCGACGCCGGCGGGTTCCGCTCGCCGCTGGCCGACAAGTTCGAACTGCGCGAGGTGCCCACCCGGGCCCGGACCCACTCGCGCAGCGTCTTCACCCACCTCATCGGCGTGCGTCCGTACGACCGGTCGCCGGCCGCCGCGCGCGGCCACGACCAGCCGAACCCGTGGCACCACGGCACCCTGCACCACGTCTTCGACGGCGGGTGGATGTGGGTGATCCCGTTCGACAACCACCCCGACTCGCTCAACCCGCTGGTGAGCGTCGGCCTGACCCTCGACCCCCGGGTGCATCCCAAGACCGACCTGCCCCCGGCCGAGGAGTTCCGGCAGTTCCTGAACCGCTTCCCGGACATCGCCTGGCAGTTCGAGGACGCCAAGCCGGTGCGTCCGTGGGTCTCCACGGGACGGCTCCAGTACTCGGCCAAGCAGATCGTGGGGGAGCGGTTCTGCCTGACCTCGCACGCGGCCGGTTTCATCGACCCGCTCTACTCGCGCGGCATGACGAACACCCTCGAACTGATCAACATCATGGCCTGGCGGCTGATCGCCGCCGCCCGGGACGGCAACTGGGCCATCGAGCGGTTCGAGTACCTGGAGACGCTCCAGCAGGGGCTGTTCGACTTCCACGACGACATCGTCTACAGCTCGTTCGTCGCGTTCCGCGACTACGATTTGTGGAATGCGGTGAACCGCACCTGGCAGCTCGGCACCATGCTTGGGAATGTTGTCATCGAGGATGCCTACTTCCGCTATTCCCGTAGCGGCGACGACAAGGTCTTCCTCGCCCTGGAGGACAGCCGGCACCCGGGCTCGCCGTTCCCGGTCAGCGAGAAGTTCAGCGAGTTGGGCGCCACCACCCGGCAGACCTGCCAGGCGGTGGAGGCCGGCACCCTCTCCGCCAAGGACGGGGCCGCACGGATCTTCGCCAAGATCGCCTCGGCCGACTATCTGCCCCCGTCGTTCGGCTTCGGCAACCCGGAGAACCGCTGCTTCAGCGCCTCCCCGTCGAAGATGGCGCGTAACGCGGTGTGGAGCCGGAGCAAGGCTCCGAAGGAGATCGGCGGCATGATGACCCGGGCCACGGCCGGCCTGGTCAGGATGCGGCTGCGCCCCTGACCGCACCCCCGCCCGGCGCGGCGGCGGCCCCGGTGTTTCCGCCGGGACCGCCGCCGACGTGTGTACGGGCTCCGTCCACATTGGTCTTTATCGTTGTCTGCGGCTGGTCGCGATAGGGGTTGGCCTCGGGTACGGACGGGTCGAATCGGGGTTACCGCCCATTCGCCGCCCGCGTAGATTCTGGTGACGGCGACAATTCAGCCGCCCCGTGGAATACCCACAGCCTCGGCGACGAACGGTCGATCCCACGCAGCAATTTCTGCATCTTCCGCCGTGGTCCCGTCGACGAAAAGGCAGTGAATGGACGCGATGGCAGACTTCGACACGGCAGACCAGATCGCGATCGTCGGCATGGCCGGTCGGTTCCCCGGCGCCGACGACCCGGAGGCCCTGTGGCGGCTGCTGGACGGGCGCGGTGCCGCCATCGTCGGCGTACCGGCGCAGCGGTGGGACGCCACGGCGCAGCTGGACCCGGAACGCGAGATCCAGGCCGTGGGCGGATTCCTCGACGGTGTGGACCGGTTCGACGCCGGATTCTTCGGCATCTCGCCCCGGGAGGCCGAGGACATCGACCCGCAGCAGCGGCTCATGCTGGAGATGACCTGGCGGGCGCTCGAGGACGCCGGGCAGCCGGCCGCCACGCTCGCCGGCACCCGCACCGGCGTCTACGTCGGCGCGTCCTGGCACGACTACGAGATCGCCCGGCGCGACCGGGGCGCCCCGACCAGCCAGCACAGCCTGGTGGGCAACGCGCTCGACGTGATCGCCGCCCGGGTGTCGTACGCCCTGCAACTGCGCGGCCCGAGCCTGACGGTCGAGACCGGCTGCTCGTCGTCGCTGGTCGCCCTGCACCTCGCCGCGCAGGCGCTGCGGTCCGGGGAGATCGACGCGGCCGTGGTCGGCGGGGTGAACCTGATCCTCGCGCCCGACGTGTCGATCGGCCTGACCCACTTCGGCGGGCTCTCCCCGGACGGCCGGTGCGCCGCCTTCGCCGCCGACGCGAACGGCTTCGTCCGCGGCGAGGGCGTGGCCGCCGTCCTGGTCAAGCGGCTGGACCGGGCGCTGCGGGAGGGAGCCCGGGTGCACGGGGTGCTGGTGCGCTCGGTGGTCAACAACGACGGCGGCGGGGAGAGCCTGGTCACCCCGAGCCCGGAGGGCCAGCGCGAGCTGCTCCGCCTCGCGTACGGCGACGGGGCGGTGCCGCTGGACCGGGTCGGGTACGTCGAGGCACACGGCACCGGAACCGGCCGCGGCGACCCGATCGAGGCCGGCGCCATCGGCGAGGTGCTCGGCCGGGACCGCACCGTCGGGCCGCTGCCGATCGGCTCGGTCAAGACCAACATCGGCCACCTGGAGGCGGCGGCCGGGATGGCCGGCCTCTTCAAGGTCCTGCTCGCGCTGCGGCACCGCACGGTGCCGCCCAGCCTGCACTCCGCCACGCTGAACCCGGAGATCCCGTTCGACGACCTGAACGTCACCGTGGTCCGGGAGCCGTTGGCGCTCCCCGCCGACGAGCCGGTCTACCTCGGGGTCAACTCCTTCGGCTGGGGCGGCACCAACGCCCACGTGGTGGTCGGTCCGGCCCCCGCGCCCGCCGGCGCCGCGCCCGTCGAACCGCCCGACACCGGGCTGCCGTCGCTGGTGCCGCTCTCCGCCCGGCAGCAGCCGGCGCTGGCCCGGCTGGCCGGGGAACTCGCCGACCGGTTGGCCGGGACACAGACCGACGTCGCCGACGTCGCCGGGGGCCTGGCCTGGCACCGGGACCACTTCCCGGTCCGCGCGGCGGTGGTGGCCGACCGGCCGGCCGCGCTGCGCGACGGGCTCGCCCGGCTCGCCGCCGCCGACCAGCCCGAGGACCCCGACCTGCCCACCGGCCGGGCGGTGCCGCACCGGCGCACCGCGTTCGTCTTTCCCGGCCAGGGTTCCCAGTGGCGGGGGATGGGGCGGGAACTCTACAAGCGCAGCCCGGTCTTCGCCGACGTGGTCCGCCGCTGCGCCGACGCGCTGCGCCCGCACGTCGCCTGGGACCTGACCGCGGTCGTCGCCGACGAGGCGGGCGACGAGTGGACCACCCGGATCGACATGCTCCAGCCGACGCTCTGGGCGATGTCGCTCGGGCTGGCCGAGCTGTGGCGGGCCAACGGCGTACACCCGGACCTGGTGCTCGGCCACAGCCAGGGCGAGATCACGGCGGCCACCCTGGCCGGCGCGCTCTCGTACGCCGACGGCGCGCTGCTGATGGCCCGGCGCAGCGCCATCGCCCGGCGTACCTCCGGGCGGGGGCTGATGCTCGCGGTGGACCTGGACCGGGACGGCGCCCGCGAGGCGCTCGCGGGCTTCGAGGAGACGGTTTCCCTGGCCGTGCACAACGGGCCACGCTCCTGCGTGCTCTCCGGCGACCGGGACGACGTGCTGACGCTCAAGGAACTGCTGGAGGCCGAGGACGTCTTCTGCCGGCTGGTCAACGTCGACTACGCCTCGCACAGCCCGCAGATGGCGGAACTCCGCGACGACCTGCTCACCGCGCTGGCACCGGTACGCCCGGTCGCCGGCACCGTCCCGCTGCTCTCCACCGTCCAGGTCGGACTGCTCGGCGGCACCGAACTCGACGCCCGGTACTGGGTGGAGAACCTCTGCCGCCCGGTGCTGTTCGCCGACGCCATGCGGCACGCCTTCGACGACGGGATCACCCACGTCGTCGAGATCAGCCCGCACCCGGTGCTCACCCCCGCGGTCGAGCAGCTCGCCGCCGGGCGCGCCGAACCGGTCGCCGTGCTGTCCACCCTGCGCCGGGACAACGGCACCGCCGAGGACATGGCCCGCGCCCTGGCCCGGTCGTACGTCGCCGGACTGGCCCCCTTCGGCGGGCTGCCCCGGGGCCGCCGCGTGGACCTGCCGGGCTACCCGATGCAACCGGAGCGGTACTGGCCGGCGGACCGGCCCCGGCGCGGCGGCAGCCGTGGCTTCGAGGTCGAGCTGACCCCCGCTCCCGGGCAGGTGGACACCTGGCACGCCCCGGTCGGGCTGGCGCTGGGCGAGCAGCCCTGGCTGGCCGACCACCGGGTGCACGACGCGGTGGTGCTGCCCGGCGCCGCCATGCTGGCGTTGTTGCTGCTCGCCGCGCGGGCGCGTACCGGCGGTCGGCCGGGCAGCCTCGACGAGGTGGCCTTCGCCCGGGAGGTCACGTTCGCCGGCGAGGACGTCCGGCTGACCGTGGAGTGGCGTGACGACGTCACCGAGGGCGGCAGCGTACGCCTGCTGCACCTGCCCGACGGCGGCGGGAGCTGGACGGCGGCGGCCACCGCCCGCGCCTCGTACCGGCCGGCCACCGACCCGGCCGCCGGCTATCCCGCCTGGGCGGACGACGTGACCCCGACCGGCGCGGACGACTTCTACCGCGACTGGGCCGCCCGGGGGCTGCGCTACGGCCCGGCGTTCCGCCCGGTACGCGCGCTGCGGGTGCACCCCGACGGCGCGGAGGCGGTCGGCGAGGTGGTCCTGGCGGACCGGCTGCGGGCCGGCAACCGGCCGCACGCCCCGCATCCGGCGCTCGCCGACGGTGCCCTCCAGGTGGCGCTCGCGCTCTGCCCCGGCGAGGACGCCGTGGTGCCGGTCGCCGTCGACCGGATCCTGCTCCACGCCGACCTCGACAACCCGCCGACCACCGTCCACTCGCACGTGGTCCGGCACGACCCCGAGCACTACGACGTGCACGTCTTCGACGACCGGCGGCAGCCGGTGCTGACCCTGCGCGGGCTGCGGCTACGGCCGCTGACCCGGACCGTGGCCGGCGATGACGACGCCGCGCGGCTGCACCGGCTGACCTGGACGACGAGCGAGCCGCCCGCCGCGCCGACGACCACCGGCCGGTGGCTGGTCTGCGGGCCCGCCGCCCGCGGCGAGCTGGTCACCGCCCTGCGGGCGGCCGGCGCGGACCCGGTCGACGACGGCAACGACCTGCTCGCGACCGACACCCGCGCGGAGACGGCCGGCGTGGTCTTCGTCGCGCCGGACGCCGACGCCGGGCTCGGCGCGCAGCGGCAGGGCCTGCTGCGGCTCACCGCCGTGGCCCGCGCCTGCGCCGGGCGAGGCGTCCCGCCCCGGTTCGCCGTGGTCACCGCGCGGGCGCAGGCGGTCACGCCGGACGACCGGCCCGACCCGGGCGCCGCCCTGTACTGGGGCTACCTGCGGGCGCTGTGCCGGGAACACGGCGAACTCGACCCACGGCTGATCGACGTCGACCCGGCCGCCCCCGACTGGGCCGCCCGCTGCGCGGCCGAGCTGCTCGGCGGGGAGGACGACCAGGTGGCACTGCGCGCCGACGGGCGCCGGGTCGGCCGGCTGAGCCGCGGCGAATCCACCGAGGAGGACGGCGGCGAACTGTCCGCCCCGCGTACCGCGGCGCAGCCGTTCCGGGTCACCGCCGCCCGGCCGGGACGGTGGGAATCCGTGGCCCCCGTCCCGCTGGCCCGGCGCGCGCCTGGCCCCGGCGAGGTGGAGGTGGAGGTCACCGCCACCGGGCTCAACTTCATCGACGTCATGAAGGCCGTCGGCACGTATCCCGACCCGTCCGGCGGGGCCGACGCGCTCGGCGGCGAGTGCGCCGGCCGGATCGTCGCGGTGGGCGACGGTGTCACCGAGCCCCGGCCCGGCGACCGGGTGGCCGCCTGCGCCTTCGGGTCGCTGGCCAGCCACGTCACCGTACGGGCCGAACACACCCGCCCGGTGCCGGCGGAGCTGACCGACGCCGACGCCGCCGCCCTGCCGCTGGCCTACGCCACCGCCTGGTACGCCCTGGCCGACCTGGGCCGTCTCGCGCCCGGCGAGACGGTGCTGGTGCACTCGGCCGCCGGCGGGGTCGGCCTGGCCGCGGTCCGGGTGGCCCACGCCCTCGGCGGTCGGGTCGTCGCCACCGCGGGCAGCGAGGCGAAGCGGGCCCACCTGCGGGCGCTCGGCGTCGCCGACGTCTTCGACTCGCGCGACCTGGGCTGGGCCGCGCGGGTCCGCGAGGCGACCGGCGGCCGGGGCGTGGACGTGGTGCTCAACTCGCTCACCGGCGCGGCGATCCCGCTCGGGCTGGACCTGCTCGCCGAGGACGGCCGGTTCGTGGAGATCGGCAAGAAGGACATCTACGCCGGGCGGCCGATCGGCCTGGACGCCTTCCGCAAGGGCATCACGCTCAGCGCCGTCGACCTCGCCGGGTTGATGGACCGTCGACCGGAGCGGTTCGCCCGGCTCCTCGCCGACGTCTGGCAACGGATCGCCGACGGCACCCTGCCGCCGCTGCCCACCCGGGTCAGCCCGTTCGCCGAGGCGGCCGAGGCGCTGCGGGAGATGTCGCACGGCAACCACATCGGCAAACTGGTGGTCGCCGACCCGACCACCGTCGGCGCGGTCACCGCCGTGCCGCTGCCGGCGGGACGCCTCCGCCCCGACACGTACCTGATCAGCGGTGGCCTCGGGGCGCTCGGCCTGTCGCTCGCCGAGTTCCTCGTCGCGCACGGGGCCGGCGCGCTGGTGCTGCTCGGTCGCTCGGCGCCGACCGCTGCGGCGCAGGCCCGGGTGGCGGCGCTGCGTCGCTCGGCCGCCGTCGAGGTGCTGCGGTGCGACGTCGCCGACGAGGCCGCGTTGCGTCGGGCGCTGGACGGCGTACGCGCCGGGCTGCCGCCGGTGCGCGGGGTGTTCCACGCCGCCGGCCTGCTCGACGACGCCACCGTCGGCACGCTCACCGCCGAGCAGGTGGGCCGGGTGCTCGCGCCCAAGGTGGACGGGGCGCTGGCCCTCGACGCGGTCACCGCCGACGACCCGCTGGACCTGTTCGTGCTCTTCTCCTCGGCCGCCGCGCTGATCGGCAACGCCGGCCAGGCGGCGTACGGGGCGGCGAACGCCTGGCTGGACGCCTTCGCCGAGGCCCGACGGCGGGCCAACCGTCCCGCGCTCAGCGTGCAGTGGGGCCCGTTCGGCGACGTCGGACTGGCCGCTGCCGACGAGACCCGGGGGGCCCGGCTCGCCGAGCGGGGCATGGAGAGCTTCGCCACCGACGAGGCGTGGCCGGCGCTGCTGCGGATGCTCGGCCGCGACGAGGCGGTCGTCGGGTACGTGCCGCTGAACCTGCGCCGCTGGTTCGACGCGTACCCGGACACGGCCGGGCTGCCCAGCTGGCAGTGGCTGCGGGCGGCGGCCCGGGACGGCGAGGCCGCCGGTCCGTCGCACGGCTTCCGGGCCGCGCTGTTGCAGGCGCCGGCTGCCGAGCGCGCCCCGCTGGCCGAGACCAAGGTCCGCGAACTCGCCGGCCGGGTGCTGCGGCTGGACGCCGACCGGGTCGACCGGGAGACGCCGTTCAAGGACCTCGGCCTGGACTCGCTCATGGGCCTCGAACTGCGCAACCGGCTGGAGCAGGCGTTCGGCCTGCGGCTGTCGCCCACGCTGCTGTGGACGTACGGCACCGCCCGGGCGCTGGCCGGGGCGCTCTGCGACCAACTCGCCCGGAGCGCCGAGCAGTCCGCCGCGGAGCAGACCGGGACCGGACCGGACGGCGAACCCGCCGACCGGCAGGCGCCGAGCACCGCCGGCTGATGTCCGCGTCACCGCACCCGCCGCGAGGAACCGAGGTCATGGACGACACCGACAACGCCGCAGCCAAGCGGCAGGACGCCCAGCTCAAGCGGGCCCTGGCCACCATCCGTACGCTCCGCCGCCGACTGGACGAGCAGGGCGGCGACCAGCCCGTCGCCATCGTCGGGGTCGGTCTGCGGCTGCCGGGCGGGATCGACGGTGCCGAGGCGTACTGGGACGCCCTGGCCGCCGGCCGTGACCTGGTCGGCCCGATGCCGTCGCGGCGGCAGGGGCCGTTCGCCGCCGAATGGGCGGACCTGCCGCAACGCGGCGGTTTCCTCGACGAGGTGCTGGACTTCGACGCCGACTTCTTCGGCATCAGCCCCCGGGAGGCCCGCGCGCTCGACCCGCAGCACCGGCTGCTGCTGGAGGTCGCCTGGGAGGCGCTGGAGAACGCCGCGTCGCCGGCGGACCAGCTCGCCGGCCGGCCCGTCGGGCTGTACGTCGGCATCACCGGTCAGGACTACCGGGACTGGTTGCCCGGCGAGCCGGACGCCTACTGGGCCACCGGCAACGGGCACTGCTTCGCGGCCGGCCGGCTCGCGTACAGCCTGGGGTTGACCGGCCCGGCCATGGCCATCGACACGGCCTGCTCCTCGTCCCTGGTCGCGGTGCATCTCGCCGTGCAGGCGCTGCGTCGGGGCGAGTGCGAGGTGGCGATCGCCGGCGGGGTCAACCTGATCATGTCGCCCCGGTCGACCCGGCTGGTCGTGCAGACCCGGTCGCTGGCCCCGGACGGGCTGTGCAAGGCGTTCGACGCCCGGGCCAACGGCTTCACCCGGGGCGAGGGCGCCGGTGCGCTGGTGCTCAAGCCCCTCGCGCGCGCGGTCCGTGACGGCGACCGGATCCACGCGGTCATCCGCGGTTCGGCGGTGAACCAGGACGGCCGGTCCAGCGGGTTCACCGCGCCGAACGTGCTCTCCCAGGTGGCCCTCATCGAGCAGGCGCTCGCCGGGGCCGGGGCCGGGCCCGCCGACGTCGGCTACGTGGAGGCGCACGGCACCGGCACCGCGCTCGGCGACCCGATCGAGATGGAGGCGCTGGCCACGGTGCTCGGCCGGCGCAACGGGGGCGCCCCGCTGGCGGTCGGCTCGGTGAAGACCAACCTGGGCCACCTGGAGGCCGCTGCCGGGGTGGCCGGGCTGGTCAAGGCGGTGCTCTGCGTGCAGCACCGGCAGGTGCCGCCGGTGGTGCACCTGCGTACCCTCAACCCCCGCATCGACCTCGGCGGCACGGGGATCGTGGTGCCGGACCGGCTCGTCGACTGGGCCGACGGCGCCGGGCGGCTGGCCGGGGTGAGCTCGTTCGGGATGAGCGGCACCAACGCCCACCTGCTGCTCGGCCCGGTCGAGCCGGACGAGCTGGCCGAGCGGCCGACACCACCGGCCGGTCCGGTCGCCGGCTTCGTCGTCTCCGCCCGTACGCCGGTGGCGCTGCGGGCGCTGGCCGCCGCGTACGCGCAGCGGGTGCTGCGGCTGCCGGCGGCGGACTTCCCGGCGTTCGCCGCCACCGCCAACACCGGTCGCAGCCGGCTGCCGGTCGCCGCCTGGGTCGCCGCCGCCGATCCGGCCGCCGCGTACGCCGCCCTCACCGCGTTGGCCTCCGGCGCCCCGCCGGTCGAGGTCGATCCCGCCGTGCTGGTCGCGGCGGCCGACCGGCGGGCCGTGCTGGACCTGCCCACGTATCCCTGGCAACGCCAGCGGCACGCCCCGGAACGGCCCGCCACCGGCGAGCCCGACCGTCCGACGCCCGCCGGGCACACCCACGAGGTGGTCTGGGTCGAGCTGGACCGGCCGTCCGCCGCCGACCACGCCGGCCCGCTGATTCTCGCCGGCGACGACGCGCCGCTGCTCGCCGACCTGGCGTCCGCCGCGGCGGCCCGGGGCCGGTCCGGCACGCTGCTCAGCCCGGACCCGGTCGCCGTACCGGCCGGCTGGCGGACGACGCCGCTGCCGGCCGACGCCGAGGGCTGGGCGCGGTTCTGGGCCGGGCGGCCGGACGGACCGGCCGAGACCCTGGTGCTCGTCCCCGCCGCGCATCCCGTCCTCGACCACGCCGCGCCGCGGCACGAGGTGGCGCCGACCGCCGGACGTGACGCCGCCGGTCCGGCCGGCGCTGCCGCCGAGCCGTCCGACGCCGGGTATGGCGCCGCCGGTCCGGCCGGGGCCGGGCCCGAAGCCACCGACCCGGCCGGGGCCGGGCCCGAAGCAGCCGAGCCGTCCGACGTCGGCCGTGCGGCCGAGGACCCGAGCGATCCGGTACGCCGCGCGGCGGACGCCGTCGCGGCGGTGACCACGGCGGTGGCGGCGGTGGCCGTCGCCGGCCGCCGGGCGGTCGTGCTCACCCGGGGCGCCCGCCGAACCGGGCCGGCGGACGAGGTGCCGGCGACCACGCACGGGCCGCTGCACGGCCTGGCGCCGGTGCTGGGGCTGGAGTTCGGCGCGGCGTTCGGCGGGGTGGTGGACCTGCCGTGGCGGCCGGCCCCCGCTGACCTCGACCCGGCGTTGGACCTGCTCGCCGCACCGGCCGGGCCGGTCCTGGAGGACCTGGTCGCGGTGCGGGCGGGGCGGATCCTGGCCGCCCGGTTACGCGACGCGGGCGCGACGCCGGGACGGCTGCCGGTTCGCGCGGACGCGACCTATCTGGTCACCGGGGCGCTCGGCGCGGTCGGCCGGGAACTCGTGGCCGACCTGGTCCGGCGGGGCGCCCGCCGGCTGCTGCTGGTCGGCCGGCGCGCCGAGTCCGAGCTGGACGCCGGCGCCCGGGAACTGTTGGTCCGGCTGCGCGACGACGGCATCGGAGTGGGGTACGTCGGCGGCGGGTGCGACACCGCCGACTCCCGGGGTCAGGTGGCCGCCGCGTTGCGCGGTATGCCGCCGCTGGGCGGGGTGCTGCACGCCGCCGGCACCATCGAACGGGTGCCCGCCGCCGAACTCGACAGTGGGCGGGTCGCCGCCGCGCTGCGCGCCAAGGTGGGCGGTGCCTGGTGGCTGCACGAGCTGACCCGGGACCTGCCGCTGGACTTCTTCATCCTGGTCTCCTCGGTCTCCGCGCTCTGGGGCACCGAGGGCTACGCCGCGTACGCCGCCGCGAACGGCGGCCTGGACGCGCTGGCCGCGTACCGGCGCGCGTGCGGGCTGCCGGCGGTCAGCATCGCGTACGGGCCGTGGGCGGTGTCCGGGATGGCCGACGGCGAGTCCCGGGAGCGGTTCGCCCGGATCGGGGTGGGCGCGCTGGATCCGGCCACCGGGTGCGCGGTGCTGCGGGACGAGGTACCCGCCCCGGAGGGCTACCTGGTGGCCTGCCCGCTCGACCGGCAACGGCTGGACAGTGTGCTGGGCGGGTTGCGTCCGCGCGGCCTGTTCGCCTCCGCGCCGGCCGGCGCGTCCACCGCTGTCGCCGTGGCGTCCACCGTCGTCACCGTCGCGTCCACCGCCGTCGGCGTCGCCTCCGGGGCGGAGCGGGAGCCGTCCGTGGCGGCGGAGCTGTTCGCGCTGCCGGTGGGCGCCCGCCCGGCCGCGGCGCGCGGGCACGTGGCGCGGCTGCTGGCCGCACAGCTCGGGCACCCGGAGGGCCACGTCATCCGCGAGGACGAAGGCTTCTTCGACCTCGGGCTCGACTCCATCATGGCGGTGGACCTGGCCCGGCGGCTCGCCGAGGCGTTCGAGGTCCCGCTACAGGTCGCCGACGTGTTCGACCATCCGACCGTCCACCAGTTCGCGGCGCACCTGCTGGCCCTGCGCGACGGCCCGACGAACGGCACCGCGCCGGCCGTGGCGGTGGGTGCCGGGGCGGCGGATCACGCCCGGGGCCACGCCGTCGATCCGACGCTCAACGGCGGACCGGCCGCCACCGAGGCCACCGCGGCGCTGTCCATCGAGGCCGCCGATCACGGCGTCGCGGCCACCCCGATCGCCGTCGCCCCGCAGGGCGGGGAGCAGCCGGCCCCGGTCGCCGCGGTGGCGTCCCCGGCCGAGCCGGCGGCGATCGTCGGGATGGCCGGTCGTTTCCCCGGCGCGGACACGGTGGAGGAGCTGTGGGAGCTGCTGCGCTCGGGCCGGGACGCGGTGGACGCCGTGCCCCCGCACCGCTGGAGCCATCGGACCTTCCACGCCGCCGGCCCGGACACCGGCCCGCGGATCACCACCGACCAGGGCGGTTTCCTGCGCGACGTGGCCCGCTTCGACGCCGCGTTCTTCGGCATCCCCACCCGGGAGGCGGAGAACCTCGACCCGCAGCAGCGGCTGTTGCTGGAGTGCGCCTGGCACGCCCTGGAGGACGCCGGCATCGACCCGAGCGGGCTGGCCGGAACCCGTACCGGTGTCTTCGTCGGGGTGAGCAACGGCGACTACGCAAGGGTGCTGGCCGGCGCCGGGGTGGACCGGCTCGACGCGTACTACAGCACCGGCACCGCCCTCAACGCGGTCGCCGGCCGGCTGGCGTACGTGCTGGGCCTGGCGGGGCCGGCGCTCGCCGTGGACACCGCCTGCTCGTCGTCCCTGGTCGCCCTGCACCTCGCGGTCCGGGCGCTGCGCGCGGGAGAGGTCGACGCGGCCATCGTCGGCGGGGTCAACGTCATCGTCGACCCGCTGGCCTCGGTGGCGGTGAGCCGGGCGCACATGCTCTCCCCGGACGGCCGGTGCCGGACCTTCTCCGCCGACGCCAACGGGTTCGTCCGGGCCGAGGGGTGCGGCGTCGTCGTCCTCAAACGACTCGCCGACGCCGACCGGGACGGCGACGCCGTCCTCGCGGTGGTCCGGGGCAGCGCGGTCAACCAGGACGGCAGCTCCTCCGGGCTGACCGCGCCGAACGGCCGCGCGCAGGAGCAGGTGATCACCGCCGCGCTCACCGACGCGGGGGTGGCCGGCGCGGCGGTGGACTTCCTGGAGGCGCACGGCACCGGCACCTCCCTCGGCGACCCGGTCGAGGTGGGCGCGGCCTGGCGGGTGCTGGGTCCGGGCCGGTCACCGGACCGGCCGCTGCACCTCGGCTCGGTCAAGAGCAACATCGGCCACTGCGAGTCGGCCGCCGGCATGGCCTCGGTGATCAAGACCGTGCTCGCCCTGCGGCACGGCCGCATCCCCGCCAACCTGCACTTCACCGCGCCCAACCCGCACATCGACTGGACGGGGATGGACGTGCGGGTGGTGGCCGACGAGCTGCCCTGGCCGCGTACCGACCGGATCCGGCTGGCCGGCGTGTCGGGCTTCGGGTTCACCGGCACCAACGCCCACGTCCTGCTCGCCGACCCGGAACCGGCCACGACCCGCCACCGGCACGTCGACCCGGCGGACGGGACGGCCCCGGGCGGCGTCCCGCTGCTCGTCCCGCTGTCCGCACCGGACCCGGACGGGCTGCGGCGACTGGTCGACCGCTGGCGGGACCGGGTCGCGGCCTGCCCCGAGGCTGACCTGCCCGCCCTGGCGGCACTGGCCGGATCCGGCCGCGCCCACCTGCCGTACCGGGTGGCCCTGTCCGGCCGCGACCGGGCCCGACTCGTGGCCGTGGCCGAACCGCCGGCCGACCCGGTGGCGGCGTCCCGGCCGCCCCGGATCGCGTTCCTCTTCTCCGGGCAGGGCAGCCAGTTCTTCGGCATGGGACGCGAACTGTACGAGACCGAGCCGGTGTTCCGGGCGGTCTTCGACGAATGCGACCGGCGGCTCGCGCCCGCCCTCGGCCGTTCACTGGCCGAGCTGGTGTTCCACGGCGACGACCGGACCGCGATCAACGACACCCGGGTCACCCAACCGGCCCTGGTCACCCTTGAGGTGGCGCTGGCCGAACTCTGGCGCTCCTGGGGCGTGACCCCCGCCGTGGTGATGGGCCACAGCGTGGGCGAGATCGCCGCGGCCATCGTGGCCGGGGTGCTGGACCTGCCCGCCGGCCTCGACCTGATCGCCGAACGGGCTCGGCTGATGCAGGCCACCCGGCCGGGCGCGATGCTCGCCGTGACCGCCACCGAGCAGCAGGTCCGTGACCTGCTCGCCGGGACCGCCCTGGACGTGGCGGCGGTCAACGGCCCCGAGGCGACCGTGGTCTCCGGGCTGCCCGAGGAGATCGAGGCGCTGGCCGACCGGCTGCGCGCCGACGGCGTACGGCACCGGGCGCTGAGCGTCTCGCACGCCTTCCACTCCCGGCTGCTGGACCCGGCGCTGGACGAGTTCCGGGCGGTCTGCGCGCGGCTGGACCACCAGCCGCCGACCATCCCGGTCATCTCCAACCTGACCGGTGCGGTCGCCGGCCCCGACACCTACGACGCCGACTACTGGGTGCGCCACGCCCGCCAGCCGGTCCGCTTCCACACTGGGGCGGGGCGGCTCGCCGCGCTCGACGTGGACGTGTGCCTGGAGATCGGCCCGGACCGTACCCTGGTAAACCTGGTCCGCGCCGCGGGCCTCGCGCCCGGCGGCGGGCTGGCGTCGTCGCTGCGCCGCGGCTCGGCCGACCGGGCCGCCCTGCTCGGCGCGGTCGCCGCGCTCTATCCGCTCGGCCAGGACGTGACCTGGGACCGGGTGCAACCCCGCCCGCGACCGGGCGGGCGCGTCGAGGCGCCGCGCTACCCGTTCGCCGAGACCCGGTACTGGGCCCCCGCCGCGCCGGCCGGGGAGCCGGCGCCGGCCGGAGCGGCCGCCGACGCGCCGGCCTGGGGTACGCCGGTCCGCTCGCCGGCCCTGCGCGGCCGGGTGTTCCACACCGAGCGGAGCACGGCGTACCCGCCTCACCTGGCCGACCACCGCCTGTACGGGACCGTCTCGGTGCCCGGCGCGTCGCAGACCGCCACCGTGCTCTCCGCGCTGGCCGGGGACGGCACCCCGCCCGCCCTCGCCGACCTGGTGTTCCCCCGGGCCCTCGTGCTGCACGACGGCGAGCGCTACGAGTTGCAGGTCATCGAGGCCGAGCCGGAGCACGGCGGCCGGACGGTGAGCGTGCAGAGCCTGGTCGACCCGGAGCGGAACCGCTGGCAGGAGCACCTCTCCGCGCGGCTGCTGCCGGATCCGCCGGGCGAACCCCGACCGGTGCCCGACCTCGCCGCCTTCCAGGCCGCCGCCGAACGGCACCTCGCCGGTACGGACTTCTACCAGCACTTCCGGGAGATGGGCTACCTGCTCGGCCCGTCGTTCCGCTGGATCGACGAGGTGTGGATCCGCGGCGACGAGGCCCTGGTCCGGTACGCCCAGCCGGACCGGATGAACGAGAACCCGGCCGGCTGGATCATCCACCCCGGCCTGCTCGACTCCTGCCTGCAGAGCACGGTGACCTTCGGCGTCGCCCCGCACCTGACGGACGGCACGGCGGCGGACGCCGGCCGGAGCGGGCTGGCGATCCCGTTCGCCGCCGCCCGGCTCATCCTGGCCCGACGGCCCGAGCATGCCGGCGAACTCTGGGGACACGTGCGGGCCCGGCACGCCACCACCGGCCCGGACGGCGGCCGGCAGGTGCACGAGGCCGACCTGCACCTCTTCGACGGGCGCGGGCGGACCGTGCTCGCGGTCGACGGGTTCCGGATCCGGCACGCCCCCCGGGAACTGCTGGAACGGTCGCTGCGGGACACCGCCGTCCACGTACACGAGCTGACCTGGACCACACCGGAGCCGGACCGGCCGGCGCCGGCCCCGACGGCGCCGGCGCGCGTCGCCGTGCTCGGAGGCGACGGCCTGCCCCCGCTCGCCGACGCGGTCGCCGGTCGGGCGGAACTCGCCGCGTACCCCGGGGAAGAGCCGCCCGACCTGGTGCTCGACCTGCGGTTCGCCGCCGCCGAGCCGCAGGTGTCGGCCGACGCGGCCCGGCAGGCCGTACGCCGGCTCGTCGACGACCTGCGGGCCGCCCCCGAGTCCGTGCCGTACCTGGTGGTCTGCGCCGACGGCGCCGAGGCCGCGCCGGTGCGCGAGGCGCTGTGGGGGATGCTCGCCGCGGTCGAGGCGGAGCAGCCGGACCGCCGCCTGGTCCGGGTCGTGTTCGCCGCCGACGCCGATCCGGGGGCCGCCGCCGGGCTGCTCCTCGACGAGGTACGGCGCGGCCTGCCGGAGACCCGGCTGCGGATCGGCGGCGACGGGCTCCAGGTCGCCCGCCTGCGGCCCCTGCCGGCCGCCGAGGCCGACCTGCCCGAGGCCGTCACCGCCGGCACCGCGCTGGTCACCGGCGGGCTCGGCGCGCTGGGGCTGAGCGTCGCCGGCTTCCTCGCCCGGCAGGGCGTCCCCGCGATCACCCTCGTCGGCCGCTCGGCCCCCGACCCGGCCGCCAGCGCGGCCATCGACCAGCTCACCGCCGGTGGCACCCGGATCCGGGTGGTGCGCGGGGACGTCACCGACGCCGAGGACTGCCGCCGGATGGTGGCCGAGGCGGAACGCGACGGCACGATCGGCAGCGTCTGGCACCTCGCCGGGCGTACCGCCGACGGCGCCTTCACGCAGCTCACCGAGGCCGCGTTCGAGGAGGTGTTCGCCGGCAAGGCGGCCGGTGCGGACCGGCTGCTGGAGGCCATGGCCGGGCGGCGACCGGCGGCACTGGTGCACTTCTCCTCGGTCTCGGCGGTGCTCGGCTCGGCCGGCCAGGCCAACTACGCCGCCGCCAACGGCTACCTCGCCGGCCTCGCCACCCGGCTGCGGGACCGTGGCCTGCCTGCGGTGAGCATCGACTGGGGACCGTGGACGCCCCGGGTCAAGGGCGGGCTGGCGGCCACCGAGGCGACCCGGCGGGCGATCGACCGGCTGGGTGTCCGGGCCCTCACCGACGAGGAGGCCGAGACCATCCTGCGCGCCGCGCTCACCGCCGGGCGGGACCGGCTCGTCGCGGTGGCCGTCGACGCCCGCGCGTACGTCGAGCGGGCGGCCGGCCACCCGAGGGCGGCGCTGCTGCTCCCGTTGCTCGACCGGGGCGCCCGGCCGGCGCCGGTCGCCGCACCGGCGACGCCGCGCGGCTGGCTGCGCGAGGAACTGGACCGGACGGCCGCCGACGAGCGGGAGGACCGGCTCCGGGCGGCGGTGCGCAGGGTGGCCGGCGACGCGCTGGGCGACCCGGGGGCGCTCGACGACGAGGCCGGCTTCGCCGACCTCGGCCTCGACTCGATCATGGTGATCGACCTGCGGACCCGGCTGTCGCACGCGCTCGCGGCGGACCTGCCCGCGACCGTGGCCATCGACCACCCGACCATCGCGCAGGTCGCCGCGTACGCGATCGATCTGCTCTATCCCGACGACGAACCGGCCGGCGAGTCGCCCCGCGTCGACGGCTGGCCCGCCCCGGCACACGACGGCCCGGCGCACCCCGGCCCGGCGTACCCCGACGCGGCGGACGACCCGGCTGGGACTGCCGACGACCTGGCGGACCTGTCGATCGACGAGCTGGTCCGGGCCGTCCGGGCGGACCTGGCCATGGAGGAGTGAGGGACGTGACCATGGACGCGACCGAGCTGCGGCGACTCGTGGAGGAACAGCTGCGGCTCTCCCGCCGGCAGCAGGCCCGGATCCGCGAGCTGGAGCGGGAACGGCGGCCACCGCTCGCCGTCGTCGGGCTCGGCCTGCGGTTCCCCGGCGACCTGCGTACGCCGGAACAGCTCTGGGACTTCCTGCGCGGGGACGCGCACGCGGTCACCGGCGTCCCGGACGACCGGCCCGGGCTGCGGGCCGCGTACCGGCCGGGACCGGTCCGGCCGGGCCGCTCCTACGTGGACCGGGCGGCCTTCCTGACCGACATCGGCCACTTCGACGCGGACTTCTTCGGCATCTCCCAACGCGAGGCCGAACTGCTCGACCCGCAGCAGCGGCTGCTGCTGGAGACGGCCTGGGAGGCGCTGGAGCGCGCCGGGGTCGCGGTCCGCCGCGCCGACCGGCTGGACGTCGGTGTCTTCCTCGGCATGATGGCCTCCGAGTACGGCGAGCGGCTCGCCGTGCAGGACGACAAGACGCCGCTCGACCCGTACTACGCCACCGGTGGCGGGCTCTGCTTCGGCGCCGGCCGGATCAGCTACGTGATGGGCTTCGCCGGCCCGGTGGTCAGCGTGGACACCGCCTGCTCGTCCTCGCTGGTCGCGCTGCACCTGGCGAGCCGCGCGCTGCGGTCCGGCGAGTGCCGGTACGCGCTGGTCTGCGGCTCCAACCTGCTCCTGTCGCCGAACCTGATGGTGTCGCTGTGCCAGAGCCGGGCGCTCTCCCCCGAGGGCCGCTCCAAGTCGTTCCTCGCCTCGGCCGACGGGTACGGCCGGGGCGAGGGCGTCGGCGTGCTGGTGCTGATGCGGCTCGACGAGGCGGAACGGGAGGGCCGCCCGATCCTGGCCGTGGTGCGGGGCAGCGCGGTCAACCACGACGGCGCCGCGTCCGGGCTGACCGTGCCGAGCGGCCCCGCCCAGCAGGAGGTGGTGCGGGCGGCCCTCGCCGACGCGGGGGTGGGCGCGGCCGACGTGGGCTGGGTCGAGGCGCACGGCACCGGGACGCTGCTCGGTGACCCGGTCGAGGTGGGCGCGCTGGACGCCGCGCTCGGCGACGCGGTCCGCGAGCGCGGCGTACCGCTCGGGATCGGCAGCGTCAAGGCCCGCCTCAACCATCTGGAGGCCGCCTCCGGGGTGGCCGGGCTGATGAAGACCGTGCTCATGCTGCACCACGGCGAGATCCCGGCGGCGGCGAGCGAAGCCGACGGCCCGCTCAACGGGCACATTCCGTGGGACCGGCTCGGCTTCACCGTGCCCCGGCGCAACGCGCCCTGGCCGGCCGAGCTGCCCCGCCGGGTCGCCGGGGTGAACTCGTTCGGGATGAGCGGCACCAACGCGCACGTGGTGCTGGAGGCGTACCAGCCGACGGGGGAGGAGCGCGGGCCGGCCGCCGCGGGCGGGCCGGAGCTGCTCACCCTCTCCGCCCGGGACCCGCAGGCCCTGGCCACCCTCGGCGCGGCGGTGGTGGCGCGGCTGCGTACCGCCGATCCCGCCGACCTGCCGGCGCTCTGCCACACCCTGCGCAGCGGGCGCGCGCCGTTCGGACACCGGGTGGCCGTCGTCGGCGGCACGGCCGACGACCTCGCGGTCCGGGTGGCGGCGGCGGTGCGGCGTCCGGCCGAACCGGCCGGCCGGCCGCGTCCGGTCACGCTCTGGGTCGCTTCCGACCACACCGCGCTGGCGGTGGCGCTGGACGCGGTCCACGCCCGCTATCCGGGGCTGCTGCCGCCCGACGCCGGCGCGGCGGCCCCCGACCGGTGGGTGGCCCTGCTCGGCCGGCTCGGGGTACGGGTCCGGTGCCGTCGGGACACCGGTCGACCGGCCGACGCGGCCCGTCTCCAGTGGCCGGACGCGGACGGTACGGCGTACGTCGCGCCGCTGGTCACCGCCGTGCCCGAGGCGGCTCCCGGGCTGCTGCTCGACGCTCTCGCCGCCCTCTTCCTGGCCGGGCTCGACGTCCGCTTCGACCACCTGCGACCGGCCGGGGCCCGGTTCCGGCCGGACCTGCCCACGTACCCGTTCCGGCGCCGCCGGTTCTGGGTCGACGAGCCGGTCGGCGCGGCGTCCACCGGGTACGCCGAGTCCGGTGCCGGCGGCGACGAGCCGCTGCCCACCGACCGCGCGGGCATCGAGGCGTACCTGATGTCGGAGCTGCGCGACGTGCTGCACGCCGAAGAGGAACTGGACCCGAGCCGGTCCTTCCTGGAGACGGGCGGCGACTCCTTCGTGTCCACCCTGTTCATGACCCGGATCGAGGAACGGTTCCAGGTGGCGCTCACCCCGGACGACCTGCCCATCGACCGCCCGCTGGCGGCACTGCTGGCGACGATCGCCGACCACATCACCGGCCGCCCGGTCGCGGCCGGGGGACGGGAGTGATCCGATGAGCGCGTTCCTCCGGCCGCGACCGGTCCCCGACCCCGACCTGCGCCTGGTGGTCTTCCACCACGCCGGCGGTTCCGGCAGCGCCTACTTCCCGGTCAGCCAGGGCGTACCCGCGGAATGGGACCTGCTCCTGCCCGACCTGCCCGGTCGCGGCCGCCGCCATCGGGAGGAGCCGCTGCGGGACATCCCCGCCATCGTGGCGCGGCTGGTGGAGGACCTGCTCGACTGGGCCGACGCGCCACTGGCCCTGTTCGGGCACAGCCTGGGCGCGGTGGTCGCGGCGGAGACCGCCCGGGCGCTCGGCGCGCTCGGTGTCGAACCGGTCTGGGTCGGGGTCTCCGGCCGGCCGGCCGTCGCCTACCGGGGGCCGAAGGCGTCCCTGCCGTACGACGTCTCGGACGACGAGATGATGCGGCACCTGTTCGCGCTGGGCGGCATGCCGGACCGGATCCACGAGGTGCCGGAGTTCCGCGCCCAACTGCTCCGCTTGGTCCGCGCGGACCTCGGCGCGCTGGCCGCGTACGCGCCGACGCCGGACCGGCCGCCGTTGGCCGTGCCGCTCACCGCCTTCGGTGGTACGGACGACGACTGGGCCCCGCCGGCGGCGATCGCGGCCTGGGCGGGGGAGACCACGGGCCCGTTTCGGCGGATACTCTTTCCGGGCGGCCACTTCCACTTTCTCGGCGCCGCGTTCGGGTCCTTCACCGCCGCGCTGGTGGCGGAGATCCGCGCGACGCTCCGGTCCACCCCCCGGCCCACGCCCGGCGTGGTCGCCGCCGGGGCCGCGTCACCCGGATTGAGGAGTGCACCATGAACACGACGGACCGGCTCGTCCCGGCGGATCCCGCGTCGGCGCCGAGCACCAGCGTACCGGTCGACATGCGGCCCCTGATGGCCAGTTTCCCGTCCGGCGTCACGGTGACCACCGCGCTGCACAGCGACGGCCGGCCGTGGGGGATGACCTGCACGTCGCTGTGCAGCGTCTCCCTCGACCCGCCCATCCTGCTGGTCTGCCTGCGCTGTGGCAGCCCCACCCTGGAGGCCATCGCGGCCAGCCGGTCGTTCGCCGTCAACCTGCTGCACGAGCAGGCCCGGGCCTTCGCCGAACTGTTCGCCTCCGGCGCGGTCGACCGCTTCGAGCAGGTCCGGTGGAGCGCCGACGGCGACGCCGCCGGTCCGCACCTGCTCGACGCCGCGCACACCATCGCCGACTGCGAGGTGGTCGAGGACAGCGTGGTCGGCGACCACGCCGTGGTGCTGGGCCGGGTCCGCGCGGTGACCCGGCTGCGTCCGCAACGCCCCCTGCTGTACGGGCTGCGCCGCTACGCCACCTGGTCGGACTCCGTCGACGGCAGCTACCTGTTCTCCGACGCGCAGGCATTCGACTGGTCCTGACCGCCGCCTCGTCTCCCGGCCGCCGCCTCAACCGCGGCGGTGGAACGCGTCGGGGCTGCCGCGCGAGTACCGTCGACTGTGGCGATCCGCCGGAGCAGCGGCCGGCGGCCCGTCGCCCGGCCCGCTATCTGGGAGACGACGATGACCGACGCCACGACCTTCGGTACGCGCCTTCGTGCCCACCGCGAACGTGCGGGCAAAACGCGTCCAGTTCTCGGTGGGCTCGTCGGCCGCAGCGCCGAATGGGTCAAGGCGCTGGAGAACGGCCGCCTTCTCCCGCCCCGCCTACCCATGCTGCTCCGCCTGGCCGAGGTGCTCGATATCTCCGATCTGGCGGACCTGACCGGCGACCAGTCCCTGCCGGTGGCGTCGGTGACCCGTGCGGGCCACCCCGACGTGGACCACGTCGTTGCCGCGATGCAGCGCACTACGGTGCCGGTCGGCGACGCGATGTCCGTCGACGTGCTGCGCGGCCTGGTCGATCAGGCGTGGGCGCGGTGGCACCGCTCGACCGTCGAGCGTACGGCGGTCGCCGCGGTGCTTCCCGGGCTGCTGACGGAGGCGCAACGCAGCGTCCGACGGCTGGACGGCCCGGCACGCCGGCAGGCGCAGGTCGAGTTGGCGCGCGTTTATCACCTTGCGCAGTTGTACCTGGCCCATCAGCCGTATCCGGAACTGGTGTGGCTCGCCGCCGACCGGGCGATGCTCGCCGCCCAGGGAGCCGACGACCCGGCTGCGATCGCCGTGGCCGCCTGGTACTACGCCCACGTCTACCGGGGCGCGAACCAGGTCGACGCCGCCGAACAGGTGCTCGTTGACGCCGTCGGCCTGGTCGACCTTGCAGCGGGTGGCGAGCAACTGGCGCGCTGGGGGCAGGCGCAACTCGGCATCGCGCTCGGGCACAGCAAAGCCGGGCGGGCCGGGAAGGCATGGCGCGCGTGGGATGCCGCCGACGGGGCGGCGAGCCGCCTCGGCAGCGGATACGCCCATCCCTGGCTGATGTTCGGGCCGGTGGCCTGCGCGGCGTACGCGGTTACCA
The DNA here is from genome assembly GCF_900089605.1 of Micromonospora narathiwatensis. NCBI lineage: Bacteria > Bacillati > Actinomycetota > Actinomycetes > Micromonosporales > Micromonosporaceae > Micromonospora > Micromonospora narathiwatensis. The sequence goes on from NZ_LT594324.1 coordinate 1,957,047, forward strand.
TCGAGACGGACTTGTGTCGAGCTGGTGAGGCTGTCCGACGGGCCGACACGGCGGACTACCGAGCGCTGCCGTCGCACACGCGTCGGGCCGCCGCCCTGATTGACGCCGCCCGGGCACACCTGCTGAACCGGGGCGAGGTCGCGGCGATGCACCTGCTCGGCCGCGCACTCCGCGAGAGCGTGGACACGGTGCGGCACCACCCGTTCGCGCGGACTGTCGCCCTGGAGCTGTCGAGCCGGCCGGGCACGGTCGGAGAGGACGCGCGGGAGTTGGCTCTCGCGATCGGGGTGACGGGGTAGCGCTACCTCGGGTACAAACTGTCCCCGCCATCGCCGGTTACGGCTCGTAGCGTCCGGGTTACTGGCGGCGGGGCTCCTTCCGACCCGACACCCGATGGGGCTGACGAGATCCCCGCCGCCGCCTTCAGACGCTGGACGAGGAGGCGGAACTGGTGGCGGTCTGGTCCGAGTTGTGCAGGCTGGTGCGGTGGCTGTTCCGGCGGCCGGTGCCGCCACCACCGTCGGGCACCGGGCAGCGGTACCAGGCGAGCGAGCAGGCTGCGGCGCGTCGGCGGCTGCTCGACCGGGCGGAGCGGGTGTGGGACCAGGGGTGAGCCGGGTGGGGGCCGGCTCTCGCGGCGAGCCGACTCCTGGTAGGCGGCGCGTCTCGTACGACGAGTATCTGTTCGCGACCGCCCTGACCCTCGCCCGACGGCATCGACCGGTCTGGTCCTGGCAGAACTGGCGGCGGGTCTGCCGATGCGGTGGCGAACTGCCCTGCCATGCCCGGCACCGGATTCCGATCAACCGTGGCCACTGGCCGCACGGAGAGGCCGAGTGGACGCCTATCAGGAACAGATGATCCTTGCCGTGCACGTGCGCGGTCTTGACGGGATGTGTGTCGGTTGCCGGGCGTGGTGGTCGCGGCTGACTCCGTACCCGTGTTGGCAGGTGGATTGGGCGACCAGTCGGCAGGCCTGGACGGTTGCGGCGCGGTTTCTGGGTGGGATGCGGTGACCAGCCATGGCCCCGTCATGCCGATCTGGAGCTGCGGGGGCTGCGGCCTGCCCTGGCCGTGCCCGGTGCGGAAGCGGGAGCTGCGGGCGGCGTATTCGGATGCTCCGGTGTCGTTGGCACTCTATCTCGCCTCCTACCTCGTCCAGGCCACCGAGGACATGCCCTGGGCGCCGGCCGGCGTGTTGCACCGCCGCTTCCTCGGCTGGACCAGGGAGGCCGCTCGATCCCGGATGTAGTGGCCTCGGTGTGGCTCGGATGCCACTACATCCGGGATGCAGCACGATGTTGCGCGGCGCGGCGGCGCAGTATCGGCGGGCGGGCGCAGCCTCCCGACTTCCCTACGGGCAGCCTGTCAGGGATGACCGGGCACCCGGGGCTCCGTTCAGGACGGTACGCCGAGCGCGTCCGGCGCGGCGTCGGTCGTCGCCCGCGTGCCGGTGGTCGCGGTCTCGGCGGCGAACGCGGCGATGCGCTCGGCCAGCCGGGCCGAGGAGGCGGCTGAGACGATCGAGTGGTGGTCCTCCGGCCAGCGTTCGACCGCCAGGTCCGGGCAGACCGCCTGCCACGCGGGCACCGGGTCGGGGCGGTCCACCCGGTCGGCCACGATGAGCAGCACCGGCGCCACGCCCGGGGCGGGGCGGTGCGCGGCGAGTGCGGCCAGGTTGTCGCCGTGTACCCGGACCAGCCGGCGGTATCCGGCCTCGTCGACCTCGGCCGGCAGCAGCTCGGCCGCCCGGGCAGCGGCGTGCGCCGCGCCGGCCAGCCCGGCCTCCGGTGCGGTCGCGAGCGTGGCGGCCACCGGCTCGGGCAGCCGGCCGCCGGCCAGGTCGGTGACGAACTCCCGGTGCCGCTCCCGGTCGTCGGCCGGCACGCGCAGGGTCCGGATGTCGCTGTCGACCAGGACCACCTGGGCCGCCTCGCCCTCGTCGCGCAACTGGGCGGCCAGTTCGTGGGCGAGCACACCCCCCATCGACCAGCCGGCGAGCAGGTACGGCCCGTGCGGCGCCAGCCGGCGCAGCTCGGCCCGGTATCCGGCGGCCATGGCGGCCAGGCTCGGCGCGGCCACGCCGTCGTCGCCCGCCAGGGCCCGGCTCTGGAAGCCGTGGACCGGGCCCGTCCAGGCGCGGGCCAGGTCGGCGTACCGGGCGACCGATCCGCCGACGGGATGGCACAGGAACAGCGGCCGGCCGGTGCCATCGGCCAGCGGCACGGCGCAGCGTACGGTGCCGTCGCCGGCGGCGAGCCGGGCGGCCAGGCCGCGTACCGTGGGCGCGTCGAAGATCTGCCCGAACGGCACCTCCGTGCCGAGTTCGCCGCGCAGCCGCTGCACCAGGCGCAGGGCGAGCAGCGAGTTGCCGCCCAGGGCGAAGAAGTCGTCGTCCGGCCGGATAATCGGCACCTCCAGCAGGTCGGCCCAGATCCGGCAGAGCCGCTCGGTCAGGACACTCGGGCGGTCCCCGTCGGCCGGGGCGGAGCCCGCCGTGGCCTCGTCGGGCGCGTCGGCCCGTGCCGTGGCCGCCGCCAGCGCCCGGTCCAGGTCCACCTTGCCGTTGCCGCTGAGCGGCAGCCGGTCCAGCAAATGGATCCGCGCCGGCACCAGGTACGCCGGCAGCCGTTCGCGCAGGTACGTCCGCAGTTCCGCCGGGTCCGGCGCGGCGTCGGTCTCGGGCACCACGATCGCGACCAGCCGGCGCTGCCCGCCCGGGACCTGCTGGGTGGTGACGGCGCAGTCCCGTACGCCCGGATGGGTACCCGCGGTCGCCTCGATCTCGCCCGGCTCGACCCGGAAACCCTGCACCTTGACCTGCCGGTCCTCCCGGCCGAGGAACTCGATGGTGCCGTCGGGCCAGTACCGGCCCAGGTCACCGGTGCGATACAGCCGCTCCCCGGTGGCCGGGTCGGTGACGAACCGCTCGGCGGTGCGTTCCGGGTCCCGCCAGTAGCACCGGGCCAGCCCCGTGCCGCCGATGTAGATGCCGCCGACCGCCCAGGGCGGACGCAACCGGAGCCGGTCGTCGAGCACCCGCATGGTCTGGTTCGGCAGGGGGCGGCCGTACGGGATGCTCCGCCACGCCGGGTCGACGGCACCGATGTCGTAGCTGTTGGACCAGATCGCCGCCTCGGTGGCGCCGCCCAGCGCGGTGACCCGGCTGCCCGGCCAGGTGCCGCGCAGCCGGTCGGGCAGCCCGGTGGGCACCCAGTCGCCGCTGAGCAGGAACGCCCGGATCGGCGGCCGGTCCCCGGCCGGCCGGGTCGCCACCACCTCGACCAGCATCTGGGCCAGCGCCGGCACCGAGTTCCACACGGTCGCCCCGTGCCGGGTCGCGGCGTCCGCCCAGCCGAGCGGGTCGGGGCGGCTGCCCCCGGCGGGCAGCACCAGCGTCGCCCCGGCCGCCAGCGCGCCGAACACGTCCCAGACCGAGAGGTCGAAGCTGAGCGACGAGATGCCGAACACCCGGTCGTCCGGGCCCAGCCCGAACCGGTGGTTGATGTCCAGCACGGTGTTGAGGGCGGCCCGGTGCTCCACCGCCACCCCCTTCGGCCGACCGGTCGAGCCGGAGGTGTAGATGACGTACGCCAGGTCGGTCTCCGCCCCGGCGGGCGCGGCCGGCTCCCCGGCGGCCGACGCGGCGTCCGGGATGGACGCGAGCCGGTCCACCTCGACCGTCGTGACGTCCCGCCCGGCCAGGTCGGCGGGGTGGTGCGACTGGACCAGCACCACCCGGGCCGCGCACTCGTCGATCAGGTGGCCGATCCGCTCGGCCGGCAGCGCGACGTCGACCGGGCAGTACGCGGCGCCGGCGCGCAGCACGCCGAGGACGGCGACCACCTGCTCCCAGCCCTTCGCCATCACCACCGGCACCAGGTCACCCGGCCCCACGCCGCGCCGCCGCAGCCGTTCGGCCACGCCGGCCGAGGTCGCCGCCAACTCCCGGTAACTCAGCGTACGGGCGTCGGTGACCACCGCCGGGTGGTCCGGCCGCTCGGCGGCCCGGCGCAGGAAGCCGTCCTCCAGGCGTCCGGCCGGCGGCGGACCGGCCGGCGCGTTGTCCCGGGCCACCACCGCGAGGTGTGCGGGCGGGACGGGCTCGACCGGGGTCGCGGCGTCCACGCCCAACGCCCGCAGCATCCGCTCGTACGCCTCGAACGCCAGGTCGGCCAGTCCGGCCGGGAAGGCATCGTCCACCACGTCCCAGATGCAGTCCACGCCCCCGTCCGGGGTGTCCTGCAACTGGTTGTCGACCAGCACCTGCGGCGTACGCAGGTGGCTGTCGACCTGCCGGCAGACCGGGCGGCCCACCGCGTCGCCGCCGGGCCGCCGGGGCGCGAGCATGCTGTTGAAGACGTACGGCAGCGCCGCGCGACTGGTCCAGCCACGACGGGCGGCCAGCTCCCGGGTGACCCGTACCGCGGTGACGTCGCTGTGCGCCATGTCCCGCCAGAGCTGCCGCTGCAACTGGCGGGCCCGCTCCCAGAAGTCGTCGGCGACCCGCAGGTCCACCTCCAGCGGCAGGGTGGCGCTGAGCTGGCCCACCACACCGGACAGTTCGGGGTGCAGGCTGGGCAGGTTCTGGTGCAGCACGTTCAGGCAGAACCGGGGCTGCCCGGCCCAGCCGCCGAGGATCTCGGCGAAGACCTGTAGCAGCGCGGTCGGCGGCAGCACCCGTTGGCGTCGCGCGGTGGCGCAGAGCCGGTCCCACTCGGCGCGGCGCAGGTGGCAGACCCGGCGCACCATCCGTACCGGGTCGATGCCGGCGAGTGGGCGGGCCAGCGGCAGCCGCGGGGCGTCCGGCAGGCTGTCCAGCCGCCGTTCCCAGTACCGCCAGTGCTCCTGGTACGGCTCGCTCTCCTGCCAGGCCACCAGGTCTCGTACGCCCTCCCGGAAGGTGCGGGTCACCGGCGGCAGCGCGGCGGCCGGATCCTGGTAGAGCTGCCACCACTCGCCGAGCAGGTGCCGGGTGCTGGTGGAGTCGAGCAGCAGCAGGCTCATCGCCAGGTGCAGCCGCCACCGGTGCCGACGCAGCCGCTGGGCGACCACCTCGAACAGCGGCCACCCGGTCGGCTCCACGCCCTGCTCGGCCATCCGGTCCCGGACCTCGCGCAGCGCCGCCTCCCGGCCGGCCGCCGCCAGCCCGGTCAGGTCGGTCACCGTCAGCGGGAACGGCGTGATCCGCTCGTCCGGCAGGACCCGCTGCGCGACCTCCGGCAGGATCACCGTCCGGAGGTGCTCGTGCCGGTCGATCAGGCGGTCGACCGCCGCCCGGGCCCGGTCCGGGTCGAAGTCGACGACGTCCAGCTCCACGTACATGGTCGGCCGGAAGCCACCGAGTTCGATCAACGGGCTGCTGCCGACGAGGTAGCCGGCCTGGAGGTCGGTCAGCGGGAAGGGGTGCCGCGACTGGGGGTCCGTGGTCACAGGGTTCTCCGGCGGGTACGGGTGTCGGTAGGGGTTCTCCGGGTGCCTCGGGGCCGCGACGGCCGGCGGATCTGGCCTGGTCAACGCGGGATGCTGGGCACCGGGCCCGGGCCCGGTGCGCCTAGAGGGTGCGCCTCCCCGGCCCCGCTGTCTTCGCGCAGATTGCTGTTCCCGCAGCCCCCGGCAACGCCGCCCGCGACCCGCCCGGCGGCCGGTGCCGTCGCCGTCCGCCCCGCCGGTCACGACCCCTCCTCGCCCGCCCGACGGGAGGGCGGATTGTGCCCGGGAGACGGTGCCGGGGCACCTCCCAGATTGCCCTGATTCGGCAGGTCAGAGCGGCTTGTGACCGGCCGTTCCGGCTGCCTATCGTTCGCTCACCCCGCCCGTCGTCGAGGGAGCGTACGTCGATGAGTCTCACCGCCTCCGCCCCACCGGAGGGGCCGCTCGCCGCCCCCGGACCCGTCGCCGCCAACGGCCAGCCGGACGCCGCGGAGGTCCTCGACCGGCACCTGGCCGGCGCGGCCGAGCTGGAGCAGGCCGTCTGGGCGAACGCCCGGTCCGCGCCGACCCGGCTGCGGGCGGCGGCCGGCCTGCTGCTGGCCGCGGTGAGCGCCACCGGGCTGGACTGGGCGCAGTCGCTGGCCTGGCTGCGGGGCGACGCGGACCCGGCCACCGACACCCCGGACGAGGGGACGCCCCGGACTCCGGCCGCCGAGGCCGGGCCGGCCGCCGAGGGGCGCGCCGCGGCCGAGGCGGCCTTCCTGCGCAACGAGGCGGAGTGGACGGCCTGGCACCGCCGGACCCGTGAGGAGATCGGGTCGGCGGGGACCGGGTTGGGGCGGTGGCATCGGCACCTCGCCGACACGCTGGCCGAGCTGCGCCGCCTGGAGCGCGCCGACCGACTGGACGCGCCGGCCGGGTCGGTCTTCCGGCGGCTGGTCGGGCTGCACCAGGAACGGCTCGGCCTCACCGCCGCCGAACGGGCCCAGGCCGGCTGGCTGGTCTCCCTGACCCTGCTCCGCACCGCGCCCCGGGGCCCGTTCTTCGCCGACGGCCCGCAGGCCCTGGACCGGCGCCTGCACGAGGAGACGAAGTACGCGCCCGCGACGATCCTCGACCAGATGCCGGACCTGGTCGGCGCCGGCGCCGAGGGCCGACAGCCGCTGCCCGCGCGCGGTGCCCCGCTGCCGCTGGCCCGGCCGGACGGGCCACCGTCGGACCTGCCCGGACTGGCCGAGACGCTGCTCGCCCGGCGCAGCGCATACGGCACGTACGAGGGTCCGCTCACCGTCGACGAGCTGGGCCGGCTGCTCTTCTACGCCGCCGCGGTCACCGGTGAGAAGAGCATGCCGGGCGCGGAGGCACCGTTGCGGGTCCGGCCGCACCCGAGCGGCGGCAGCCGCTACCCGCTCCGACTGCTGCTCTACTGCCACGACGTCCAGGGCGTGCCGCGCGGGCTCTACCTGCACGACGCCGACGCGCACGCGCTGCTCCCGCTCGGCGACCGGGACCTGACCGGCGAGCTGATCCCGGCCGTGCCGGCGACCGACCCGAGGCTGCCCGCCACCAAGGCCGGCGGCAAGATCGACGCGGCCGGGTGTCCACTCTGGCTCTTCCTGGTCGCCGACCTGACCTACCAGCGACTGCACTACGGGATGCGGTCGTACCGGCTGGTGCTGCTGGAGGGCGGGCACCTGGCGCAGAACCTGTCCCTGGTCTCGACCGGGCTGGGTCTGTCCAGCGTCGGCCTGTGCGGCTTCTACGACGACGCGCTGCACGGCGCGCTCGGCCTGGACGGGGTGAACTCGGCCGTGCTCTACACGTACCTGTTCGGCCGGGTGACCACGCCGGACACGCCGGCCTGACCGGCCCGGCCGCCCCGTGGCCTCTCCTTCCCCCGCCACGGCGTGGACGCTTCGTCAGCGGTCGGGTACTCGGTGAGATGATGAGGGTATGCAGGTTGGCATCCTCGGGCCGTTGGTGGTGGCCGCCGACGGGCGGCAGGTGGAGATCGGCGGTGCCCGGCTGCGCCGGCTGCTGATCCTGCTCGCGCTGGAGGTCGGCCGCACGGTGACCGTGGAGGCGCTGACCGAGGCACTGTGGGCGGAGACCGCCCCCAGCGACCCGACCAACGCCGTTCAGTCCCTGGTGTCCCGGCTGCGTCGGGCGTTGCCGGTCACCACGGCCCTGCACTCCGCGCACGGCGGTTACCGGCTGGCGCTGCCCCGGGAGGCGGTCGACGCGTACCGGTTCGAGCGGCTGGCCCGCGAGGGGCAGCGGGCGCTGCGGGCCGGGGACGCGACCACCGCGACCACCCGCCTGGACGAGGCGCTGTCCCTGTGGCGCGGGCCGGCCCTCGCCGACGCGATCGACGCGCGGTACGCCGCGGCGGCCGCGGCCCGCCTGGAGGAGCTGCGGCTCTCCGCCCTGGAGGACCGGGCCGAGGCCGACCTGGTCGCCGGCCGGGGCGACCAACTCGTCGCCGAGCTGGAGGAGTTGGCCGCCCGGCATCCGCTGCGCGAGCGCATCCGGGCGCTGCTGATGAGCGCGCTCTACGGCACCGGGCGACAGGCCGAGGCGCTGCGCTCCTACGAGGAGTTCCGCGCCCGGCTCGCCGAGGAACTCGGCATCGACCCGTCTCCCCGGGTACGCGACGTGCACGTGGCGATGCTCCGGGGCGACTTCGCGCTGTCGCCCGCCGCCGCGCCCTCGCCGGCTGCCGGACCCGCGTCGCCGAACCCGCCGGGGCCGACGCCGGCCGGTCGGGCCGTCGGGTCGCCGCCGGCACCCGCGGCCGCCCGGCCGGTCGCCCCGCCCGGCAACCTGCGCGCCCCGCTGACCACCTTCGTGGGCCGCGGCGGCGAGCTGCGGCGGCTCGGCGACCAGCTCCGGGACGGGCGGCTGGTGACCCTGGTGGGCCCGGGCGGCGCCGGCAAGACCCGGCTGGCCAGCACGCTCGCCGGATCGCTGGCCGCCACCCACCCCGGCGGCGCGTGGCTGGTGGAACTGGCGGCCGTCACCGACCCGGACGACGTGCCGCAGGTGATCGTGCGGTCGCTCGGCCTGCGCGAGGCGGGCCTGCTGGACGGCCCCGCCCCCCGGGACGTGCTGGAGCAACTGGTCGAGGCGTTCTCGGTGGCGCCGACGCTGCTGGTGCTGGACAACTGCGAGCACCTGGTGGACGCCGCCGCCCGGCTGGTCGACGAGCTGCTCGGCCGCTGCCCCGAGCTGCGGGTCGTGGCGACCAGCCGGGAGCCGCTGGGCATCGTCGGCGAGGCACTGTGCCCGGTGCCGCCGCTCGCGTTGCCCCGTCCGGCGGCGACCCGCGCCGAGGCCGTCGAGTCGGCGGCGGTGCAACTCTTCGTCAACCGGGCGTCGGCGGTCCGGCCCGGTTTCGCGGTCACCGACGCCAACGTGGACGCCGTGGTGGAGATCTGCCGTCGGCTGGACGGGCTCCCCCTGGCCATCGAGCTGGCCGCCGCCCGGACCCGTACGCTGCCCGTGGAGGAGTTGGCGGCCCGCCTCTCCGACCGGTTTCGGCTGCTCACCGGCGGCAGCCGGACGGCCACGCCCCGGCACCGGACGCTGCGCGCGGTGGTGGCCTGGAGCTGGGACCTGTTGGAGGAGGACGAGCGGCGGCTGGCGCGGCGGCTGGCCGTCTTCCCCGGGGCCATCACCCCGCAGAGCGCGGCCCGCCTCTGCGCGCTGCCACCCGCGGTCACGCCGGCCCCGCTGGACTTGCTGGCCGCGCTGGTGGACAAGTCGCTCCTGCAACGGCTGGACGGCCCCCGACCCCGTTACCGGATGCTGGAGACGATCCGGGAGTACGGCCTGGAGTGGCTGGCCGAGGAGGGTGAGGTGGCCGCCGCGCGGCAGGCGCACGCCGAGTACTTCCTGCAACTGTCCGAGCAGGCGGAGCCCCGGTTGCGCGGGCCGGACCAGGTGACCTGGCTGCCCGTGCTGACCGCCGAGCGGGAGAACCTGCTCGCGGCGTTCCACTTCGCCTGCGATACCGGCGACGCGGCGGTGGCGGTCCGGCTGGCCGCCGCCGTCAGCCCGCTCTGGACGGTGCAGGGCAATCACGGCGAGGCCGCCGCCTGGCTGCGGGCGGTGCTCGAACTGCCCGGCGAGGCGCCGCCACGGGCGCGCCGGGTGGCCACCGCCGCCTACCTGTTCAACACCGTCCTCTCCGGCGGTCGGGTCGGCGGCGACGTCCCGATCGACACGCTGCTGGCCCGGCTGCCGGGCTCCGAGGGCCCGGACGACCATCCGATCGTCGCCCTGCTCGACCCGGCGCTGGCGTTCCTGCGGGAGGACACCGCCGCTGGCCTGTCGGCCATCGACCGGCTGCGTGACCACCCCGACCGGTGGGCGCGTGGCGCCCTGATGCTGCTCTCCGCCCTGCTGCACGGCCAGGACGGCGAGACCGACGCGATGCACGCCGACCTGACGCAGGCGGCGGCGGCGTTCCGCGAGACGGGCGACCGGTGGGGGCTTTCGATGACCCTCACCTTCGAGGCGCACGTCCAGCTCGTCCTCGGCGACTTTCCCGCGGCGATGACGGCCGCCGAGGAGGCCCGTACCCTGCTGCACACGTTGGACCCGGCGGACGACGCCGCGTTGCAGCGGGTCATGCTCGCCGTCGCGTTGACCTGGCACGGCGACCTGGCCCGGGCCCGCGACGAACTCCGGGCGCTCGTCGCGCCCGCCGCCCGACCCGTGGCGGCCCGCTACCAGGTGCTGGCCCACATCTGGCTGGGTCACCTCGCCCGCTACGACGGCGCCCTCGACGAGGCGGCCCGCGAGTACGACCGGGCCCGGGTGGACCTGGATCGGCTCACCTTCGACGCCGCGGTGTACCGGGCGATGCACCTGTGCGCCTCGGCCCAGTTGGCGGTGGCCCGGGGAGCCGAGGAGGCCGCCTGGGAGCACCTCGCCGCCGCGTTCGCCATCGCCGCCGAACCCGGCTACGCCCCGGTGCTGGCGGAGATCGGCGTGGCCGCGGCGGCGGCCTGCCTGGCGTGCGGGGAGGCGGAGCTGGCCGCCGAACTGCTGGGGGCCGCCAGCGCCCTGCACCGGGGCCCGGACTCGTTCCACCCCGACGCGACCGAGTTGGGCCGGCGGCTCGCCGGGGCGCTGGGCGGGGACGTCCACGCGGTCGCCGTCGAGCGGGGACGCTCACGGGACCGGGCGGACGCCCTCGCCCTCATCAGCGCTCAGGTACGGCGTCGGTAGGCCCGGACGGCGAGCGGCGCGAAGAACACCAGCAGCCCGAACGACCAGAGCAACGTCCGCATCACCGGCCCGGCCACCGGCCCGCCGAGCAGCAGACCCCGGCACGCCTCCATGGCGTGGCTGGCCGGGTTGATCTTCACCCAGGCCTGCAGCCAGCCGGGCAGGGTGTCGGTGGGCGCCACCATGTTGGTGCCGAAGGCCAGCGGGAACATGGTGAGCGTGACGATGCCCTGCACCCCGGCGGCGTCCCGGGACACCACACCGGCCAGGACGTAACCCCAGCTCAGGCAGAAGCCGAAGAAGACCGTCAGGGCGCAGGCGGCCAGCGCCTGGAGGAAGCCGGTCTCCACCCGGAAGCCGAGCAGGTAGCCGAACGCGAACACGGTGACCAGCGAGATCACGTACCGGATCAGGTCGCCGAGGACCGAGCCGATCAGCGGTGCCGACCGGCCGATGGGCAGGCTGCGGAACCGTTCGAAGACGCCGGTGCGGATGTCCGCGTTCAGGTTCACCCCGGTGATCATGATGCCCGAGATGATCACGGTCATCACCAGCGCGGCCGGGAAGATGAACTGGAGGTAGTTCTTGGTGTTGCCGGAGACCGCGCCGCCGAACAGGTAGACGAACATCACCAGGAAGATCACCGGAATGAGCACCGCGTGGGCGAGGCCCTCCGGGGTGCGGCGTACCTTGATCAGGCTCCGCCGGGCCAGCGCGAGGCTGTGCCGGAGCAGCCCGTACGGGCGCCGGACCGGCTCGGTGATCGTGCCGGCGGACTGGTTGGGGACGCTGGTCGCGGTCACGCCGCCACCTCCTTGTCGCGCTCGGGCTCGGCGGTGTGCCGGCCGGTGAGGGTGAAGAACACCTCGTCCAGGCTGGGCAGCCGCAGGGACAGCTCGGTCACCGCGATGTTCGCCGCGGCGAGCTGGCGGACCACCTCGGTGAACGCGGAGTCGCCGACCACCGGCACGGTGAGCACCCCGGGACCGACCTGCTCGGGCACGTGCCCGGCGACGCTGCCCAGGATGGCCGCGGCCTCGCTCAGCTGGGCCGGGTCCGCCGCGCGTAGCTGGATGGTCTGCCCGCCGACGACCTGCTTCAGCTCGTCCGGGCTGCCGTTGGCGATGACCTTGCCCTGGCCGAGCACGACGATGTCGTCGGAGAGGGTGTCCGCCTCCTCCAGGTACTGCGTGGTGAGCAGGACGGTGGTGCCGTCGCCGGCCATCGTCCGGATCATCCGCCAGACCTCCTCCCGCTTGGCCGGGTCGAGCCCGGTCGTCGGCTCGTCGAGGAAGATCACCCTGGGTCGACCGATCATGCTGGCGGCCAGGTCGAGCCGGCGTCGCATGCCACCGGAGTAGGTGCCGACCCGGCGACCGGCCGCCTCGGTCAGCTCGAACCGCTCCAGCAACTCGCCGGCCCGGGAGGTCGCCTCGGCCTTGCGCAGGTCGAGGAGCTGGCCGATGAGCACCAGGTTCTCCGTGCCGGTCAGGTCCTCGTCGACCGAGGTGTCCTGACCGGCGATGCCGATCAGCCGGCGCACCCGGGCCGGGTGACGGACGACGTCCACCCCGCCCACCATCGCGGTGCCCGAGTCCGGGCGCAGCAGGGTGGCGAGGATGCGTACCGCGGTGGTCTTGCCCGCGCCGTTGGGGCCCAGCACGCTCAGGACCGTGCCGGCCCGGGCCGCGAAGTCGACGCCGCTGAGCGCTGTGTTCGTGCCGAAACGCTTGACGAGGGCCTCGGCCTGGAATCCGTACTGCATGAGCCGATGCTGGCAGCGCCCGCTGGCAGAGCCCGCACAGATCGCTGTCACCTGGTCACAAAGGGGCGGGGCCGTGGCCGACCACGGGGGGAGTCGACCACGGCCCCGCAGGGGGGTGAGCAGGGTTCAGGCGGTGTCCAGGTCCCGCCGCCGGAAGGTGGCCAGACCGGCCGCCCCCAACAGCAGCACCAGCACCCCCAGCCACACCAGCGGCGCCGCGGTCACGTCGCCACCGGGCAGGCGGGGCAGATGGGTGAACGGGGAGACGTCCATGACCCACTGGTTCAGCTCCAGCACCGGGCCGAGCTGTGCGATGAGCAGGATCGCCCCGACGAAGAGCCAGGCGACGAGCGTGGCCCCGGGCAGCAGCCCGAACAGGGCCCCGGCCAGCGCGGCCGGGAGCAGCGCCGCGGGCAGCTGCACCAGCGACGCGCCGAGGATCCGGGGCAGCTCGCCGCCCACGTCCCCGGACCGCGCCCCGTGCACCAGCCCGACCACCAGACCGGCGGTGACCAGCAGCACCAGCACGCCGAACACGGCCACCAGCACGTGGCTGAGCGCGTACCGGGTCCGGGTCACCGCGGCGGCCAGCACCGGCTCCGCCCGCAGCCCGGACTCCTCCGAACGCAGCCGCAGCACCGCCGAGACCGCGTACGCGGCGGCGGCCAGGCCGAGGATCCGCAGCACCCAGACCAGGTAGCTGTCGACCAGCACGTCGGCGCCGCCGAGCTGGCGGATCGCCTTGGCCGCGGTGTCGTTGTTGCCCACCATGTCGGTGATGTCGTGGGCCAGCGAGCCGAGCACGGCGGCGCCGACCGCCACGCCGGCCGCCCAGGAGATCAGGCTGCTGCGCTGCAGCCGCCAGGCCAGGGCGAGCGGGGTGGCCAGTCCGGGCCGGGCGTCCGGCGGGCCGAGCCGCGCCGCGAACAGGCCCGCGCCGATGTCCCGCCGCTGGCTCAGCATGATCGCCGCGCCGGTCAGCACCGCCCCGGTCACCACCGCCAGCGCCAGCACCCACCAGCGCTCTCCGGCGTACGGCCGGAGCTGGTAGAACCAGCCGGTGGGGGAGACCCAGGCGAGTTGCCGGGTGCCCCCGGTGCCGTCGTTCGCCACCGACGCCGAGTCGGCGACGCCGCGCAGCAGGAAGGTGGCGCCGAAGACGGCCAGCGCGATGCCGTTGGCGGTGCGGGCGGCCTCCACCAGTTGCGCGCTCACCGCCGCGACGGCGGCGAAGACCCAGCCGACCATGGTGACGCCCAGCCCGTACGCCAGCGAGCCGGCGCCGGGCAGCCCGGCCCCCATCAGGCCGGCCGCGGTGCCCAGCCCGATCAGCAGGTCGGCGGCACCGACCACGAGCAGGGCGGCGGCCAGCCGGGCGTGCCGGCCGACAGCGGCGGCGGTGACCAGCTCCGCCCGGCCGCTCTCCTCCTCGGTACGGGTGTAGCGGACGACCAGCATGAGGCTGGTGATCGCGACCAGCAGCAGCACCCAGACCGCGCTCTCCTTGACCACGATCCCGCCGAGGCCGTCGACGCCGAGGCTCGGCCCGCTGAACACCGCGGCCGCCGGGTTGCTGCCGACACCCTCGGCGTACTCGCGTTGCTTCTCCGCGCTGGCGTAGACGTCGGCCAGCGACCCGGCCGGGCCGGCGGCGAGGCTGATCGCGAGCAGGATCCACACCGGCAGGCCGATCCGGTCCCGGCGCAGCGCGAGCCGGGCCAGTCGCCACGTGCCCACCAGCTCACTCATCGGGCACCGACCTTCTCACCGCTCTGGTGCGGGCCCACGTCGTAGTGGCGCAGGAACAGCTCCTCCAGCGTGGGCGGCTGGCTGACCAGCTCCCGCGTTTCGTACTCGCCGAGGCGGCGCAGCACCGCCGGCATCGCGTCCGGGTCGACCTGGAGGCTGATCCGGTCGCCGTCGACCGTGACGTTGTGCGTGCCGGGCAGCTCGCCGAGGCCGTCGGCCGGGCGGCCCAGCCGGGCGTGGATGGTGGTGCGGGTCAGGTGGCGCAGGTCGCTCAGCGAGCCGGTCTCCACGATCCGCCCGGAGCGGATGATGCTGACCCGGTCGCAGAGCTTCTCGACCTCGCCGAGGATGTGGCTGGCCAGCAGCACGGTGCGGCCCTCCCGGCGGACCTCGCTCACGCACTGGCTGAACACCTCGGACATCAGCGGGTCGAGACCGGAGGTGGGCTCGTCCAGGATGAACAGCTCCACGTCCGAGGCGAACGCCGCGACCAGGGCGACCTTCTGCCGGTTGCCCTTCGAGTAGGCCCGGCCCTTCTTGCGCGGGTCGAGCTGGAAGCGGTCGAGCAGCTCGGCCTTGCGGGCCGGGTCCAGCCCGCCGCGCAGCCGGCCGAGCAGGTCGATGGTCTCCCCGCCCGAGAGCCGCGGCCAGAGGCTCACGTCGCCCGGCACGTACGCCAGCCGCTTGTGCAGCCGGGTGATGTCCCGCCAGGGGTCGCCGTCGAGCAGCCGTACCGCGCCCGCGTCGGCGCGCAGCAGGCCGAGCAGAACCCGGATCGTGGTCGTCTTGCCCGCGCCGTTGGGACCCAGGAAACCGTGCACCTCGCCGGTGCGCACGGTCAGGTCGATGCCGTCCAGCGCCACCGTCTTGCCGAATCGTTTGACCAGGCCCTGGGCCTGGAAGGCGTCACTCATGCGGCGAGGTTCGCAACCGGTGCTGGCAGACGACGCACAGATCGCTGTCACCCGGTCACCGGGCTCAGCACAACCAGTCGGCCGCCCGTTCGCCGAGCATCACGCAGGTCAGGTTGGGGGTGGCCCGGGGTACGGCCGGCAGCACGGAGGCGTCCACCACCCGCAGCCCGGCCACCCCGCGCACGCGCAGGAACTGGTCGACCACCGCTCCCGGATCGTCGTCCGGCCCCATCCGGGCGGTGCCGGTCGGGTGCCAGGACGGCGCCGTGAAGGTGCGTACCGCCCGGCGCAGCAGCGGCTCCTCCGCCACCATCCGGTCGGTCCAGAGCAGCACCCGGTCCAGCAGGTCGCGCATCGCCGGCGCCCGCAGCAGTGACCAGACCAGCCGGGCGCCGGTCATCAGCCGCTGCTCGTCGCGGGGTTCCCGGGCCAGGTTGAGCCGGATCTCCGGCGGGGTGTCCGGGGCCGCGTCGCGCAGGTGGACGCTGCCCCGCGAGTCGCTGCTCATCAGCATCACCGCCACCGACACCCCGGGCCGTCCCCGCAGCATCGGGCCGAGGGTGGGCACGTCCTCCGGCGCGACGTTGCAGTTGAGGAAGACCATCAGGTCCGGGTCGACGCCGTCGCTCGCCGCGCGGGCCACCACCGAGTGCCACGGGTCGCCGGCCCGGCACAGCCCGGCCCGCGGCACCGCCCAGATGCCCAGCAGCGGGTGGTCGCTGAGGTTCGCGCCGACGCCGGGCAGGTCCACCCAGGGCCGGATGCCGAGCGCGGCCAGCCGGTCGGCCGGCCCGATGCCGGACCGTTGCAGCAGCAGCGGGCTGTTGACCGCGCCCGCGCACAGAGTCACCCGGTCGGCCTCGACCCGCACCGGCCGGCCGTCCCGCCGTACCTCGACCCCGGTGACCCGGGAGCCGTCCCCGAGCAGCCGCAGCGCGGTGGAGTCCGGCCAGACGGTCAGGTTCGGCCGGCCCCGCGCGGCGGCCAGGTACGTCTCGGCGGTGTCCATCCGGCGTCCGTGCCGCGAGTTCGTCGGCAGCGGCCCCACGCCGGGGGTCGGCGTGCCGTTCAGGTCGGCCACCGGTGGCAGGCCCTGCTCGCGGCAGGCGTCGACGAAGGCGTCGCTGATCGGCGTGGTGGCGGCCAGCCGGCGGATCGGGACCGGCCCCCGGTCGCCGTGCTCCGGACCCGTCACGTCGTGGTCGGTCTCCAGCCGGACGAAGTACGGCAGCACCTTCCACCAGGCCCACTCCGGATTGCCGGCCGCCGCCCACTCGTCGAAGTCGGCCGGCAGGCCGCGCAGCGCGATCGCGCCGTTCACCGCCGACGAGCCGCCCACCACCCGGCCCACCCGGTACGGGACGGGCCGCTCCCCGTCGGCGGTCTGGTAGTCCCAGTTCAACCCCGCCAGCGTCGGCCGGCCGAGCTGCTCCGGACCGCGCTGCGTTCCGTTCCGTTCCGGTCCGGCCTCGACCAGCAGCACCCGCCGCCCGGACTGTTCGGAGAGGCGGCTGGCGAGGGTGGCGCCGGCCGATCCGGCGCCCACCACCACGTCGTCCCAGCCGCTGCCCGGCTCGCCGGTCACACCGCCTCCCTCGGGCCCCGCACGGTCCGCTCCCGTCGCGCGTTCACGGTCGCTCCCGGAGCAGGCTCCGCACCGTCTCGGCCAGTTCGGCCACGGTCGGGCTGTCGAAGAGCATCGGCAGGCCCTCGTCGGCGTCCGGCTCGATGCCGAACTCCTCGCGCAGCCGGCCCAGGATGCGCACCGCGTGCAGCGAGTCGGCGCCCAGTTCGAAGAAGTTGTCCGCCACCCCGAAGTCGTCGCGGCCCAGCGTCTCGCGCCAGATCTCGTGTACGGTTCGCTCCACCTCGTCGGCGGGGGGCCGGTGCCCCGCCGGGAGCAGCGACTCCCACGGCGACGGCAGGGCCGCCCGGTCCACCTTGCCGTTCGCGCTCAGCGGTATCCGGTCCAGCACCGGGTAGTGGTGCGGAACCATGTAGTCGGGCAGCACCCGGGCCAGCCCCGCACGCAGCGTCTCGGCGGGCGGCGGCGTGGCCGGGTCGGCCGGCACGACGTATCCGACGAGCTGGCGGCGGCCGGTGCCCGGGTTGGTGTCCACCACGGTCACCGCCTCGGCCACCCCCGGCTGCCGGCTCAGCGTCGCGGTGATCTCGCCCAGCTCGATCCGGAAGCCGTTCAGTTTCACCTGGTCGTCGTCGCGGCCGAGGAACTCGATGGTGCCGTCCGGCAGATGGCGGCCGAGGTCGCCGGTGCGGTAGAGGCGCTCGCCGGTCACCGGGTGCCGTACGAAGCGCTCGTCGGTGCGTACCGGGTCGGCCCAGTAGCCCAGCGCCACGCCCACCCCGCCGATGTACAGCTCGCCGGGGGTCCACACCGGGCAGGGCGCCAGCCCGGCGTCGTAGACGTGCATGGTCTGGTTCGCCATCGGGCGTCCGTAGGGGATGCTCGTCCAGTCCGTGCCGACCACCTCGATCGGGTGGTGCACCGACCAGATCGACGCCTCCGTGGCCCCGCCCAGGCTGTGCACCGCGGCCTTCGCGTGTCGGGCCCGCACCGCGTCCGGCAGCCGCACCGGGATCCAGTCGCCGCTGAGCAGCACCACCCGCAGCGGCGAGTCCGCCGGGTCGGCGAAGGCGGCCGGGGCGTCCGCCCAGGCCTGCATGAGCGCGGGCACCGAGTTCCACACCGACACCCGGTGTCGGCGTACCAGGTCGCTCCAGTGTTCCGGGTCGGCGGCCCGCCCGGGCGCGGGCAGCACCACCGCGGCGCCCGCGGCGAGCGCGCCGAACACGTCGTAGACCGACAGGTCGAAGCTCAGCGCCGACAACGCCAGCACCCGGTCCGCCGGGGTGATCCCGAAGCGGGCGTTCACGTCCTGCACCGTGTTCGCCGCGCCGCGGTGGTCGATCATCACCCCCTTGGGCCGGCCGGTGGAGCCGGAGGTGAAGATGACGTACGCCAGGTCGTCCGGGGCCGGGCCCGGGCCCACCCCGGCCGGGTCGGCGGCCCGCACCTCGGGATCGTCGAGGGTGACCAGGCGCAGCCCGGCCGGCCAGTCCAGCTCGTCGCGCAGCCGGGGGGTGGTGACCACGATCCGCACCCGACCCTGCTCGATCAGGTCGGCGCGGCGGGCGGCCGGCCAGGCCGGCTCGATCGGCAGGTACGCGGCCCCGGCGCGGACCACCCCCAGCACGGCCGGCACCTGGGCGGCGCAGCGGTCCGTCACCACCGCCACCAGCTCGCCGGTGCCCGCGCCGAGGTCGCGCAGCCGGACCGCCAGCCGGCGGGCCCGGTCGACCACCTCGCCGTGGCTGAGCTCGCCGTCCGGCGCGATCACCGCGACCGCCTCGGGCTGCCCGGCGGCGCGCGCCTCGACCAGCTCGCACAGGGTACGCGCGGGCAGGTCCGCGACCGTGTCGTTGACCCGCCGCCGCTGCTCCAGCTGGTGCGCCGGCAACGGCACCGGGGCGTCCACCGCGTCCCAGCCCGTCTCGTCCCCGGCGAGCCGGCGCAGCAGGGCCTGGTAGCTGTCGAACATGTCGTCGAGCAGCCCGGCCGGGAAGAGCGCCTCCACCGCGTCCCAGTCCAGGCACAGGTCGCCGCTCTCCTCGGTCACCTGGTGGTCCAGCCAGACCTGCGGGGTCTGGCTGATCCCGTAGCCGAACTCGCCGAAGAAGCGGGAGTCCGGCGTACGGTTCTCCCGGTCGCCCAACGCCAGGGCGCTGGTGAAGACCACCGGCATCGCGGCGCCCGGCCCGCCGCCGAGCCGCCGGGACCGTTCCCGCAGCACCCGCACCCCGCTGAAGGCGGAGTGTTCGAGGTCCTGCACGAGCCGGCGGTTGAGCCGGCGGGCCCGGTCGGCGAACGACTCGCCGGGTTCGGCGGTGGCGGCGAGCAGGGTGACCGAGGTGAAGTCGCCGATCACGTCGCCGATCTGCGGGTGCAGGGGCCGCCGGTTGAACAGGCTGAGGTTGAGGGTGAAGTCCGCCTGCCGCGACCAGGCGCGCAGGATCTCCGCGTACGCCGACATGACGGCGACCGACGGGGTGACCCCGTACCGCTGGGCGGTGCGCTTGAGCGCGTCCCAGAGCGGGCGGGGCAGCCGGGCGCTGCGCCGGACGAACTCCACGGGTGCCGCCCCCGGGCCGCCGGCCGCCGCCCCGGCGCGCAGCGGCAGGGCCGGCGCGGGCGGCAGGCTGTCCAGCCGGTCCCGCCAGTACGCCTCGGCGGCGCGGTACTCGCGACCGTCCCGGGCCGCCTCCTCGGCCAGGACGTAGTCCCGGTAGGACAACGCCAGCGGCTCGGGCGTCCGGTCCGGTTCGGTGTAGCACCGCCGCCAGTCCCGGAACAGCAGTTGCAGGCTGAACGCGTCCATGATGAGCACGTTGATGCTGATGTGCAGCCGGATCCGGTGTTCGTCGACGAGCGAGGCGCGCAGGTCGAACAGTGGCCAGTGCTCCGGCGGCAGCAACTGGTGCCCCATCTCCGCCCGGGTCTTGGCCAGCGCGGCCCGACGTTCGTCGTCCTGGACCGCGCGCAGGTCGGCCACCGGCAGGTCGTACGGCGGCACCTCGGCCAGGATCCGCTGCCGCCCGTCCGGGTCGACCACCGCGCGCAGCATGTCGTGCCGGTCGATCACCTTGCGCAGGCTCGCCGCCAGCCGGCCCGGGTCGAGGTCGAGCCCGTCCAGTTCGAAGTAGTAGTGCGTGGCGACGCCGCCGAGTTGCAGCGCCGGGTTGCGCCCCACCCAGTAGGCGTGCTGGATGTCGGTCAGCGGGAAGGGTTCGTACCGCTGCTCCGGCCGGGGCACGATCTCCGGCGGCGACCCGCTGTCGGTCATCCGGCGCAGCAGCGCGACCAGCGCGTCCCGGTGCTCCCGCAGCTCCTCCCGCAGTTGCGGGGTGAGCGCGCCGGTGGCGGCCCGGACGTCCAGCCGGTCGTCGACGAGGCGCAGCCGCACGCCGCGGCGGTGCAGTTCGGACAGTAGGTCAGGCGCCGTCATGATCTCTCCTGCCAGGTGTCGGGGGCCGGGGTGCTCACCCGGCGGGGTCGGTCGGGGCGGGGGGACGGGCGCCGGCGGTGGCACCCGCCCGGGGCCGTCCGGTCATCCGGCCGCCCGGGAGCCGACCGGGGTGCCCAGGGCCGCGGTCACCCCGTCGACGAACTCCGTCCAGCCGTACATCCCGGCGATGAGGCCGAAGAAGCGGTCCATCTGCTCCTGGTGCCCCTGGATCGCCCGGAGCACGTCGAGCAGTTCGTCGGTCGGCTGCAGCCGCGCCGCCTGCAGGTTGAAGTGGTACAGCGGCAGCGACTCCCGGTCCCGTCGCACCGTGTAGTCGATCAGGGCCCGGTCCACCGGTCGCTCGCCGGCCAGCGCCGGGTGCAGGTGCTCGGTCAACAGCGCGGCGTGCCCGATGGCGTCGCTGATCCCGTTGGCCCCGATCGAGTCCTTGTGGTAGCCGGCGTCGCCGACCAGCGCCCAGCCCGGTCCGCTGCCCCGGCGGAAGAAGTTCGGCAGCCGGCCGGTGCCGACGAAACGCTCCTCGCGCCGGCCGGCCCGGACCCGTTCCAGCACGCTCGGCGCCGCGAGGGCCAGGGAGCGGAGGTACGACCCCTCGATGTCCTTGCGGACCTCGTCGAACTCCTCGCGTGGCGCCTGCACGACGACCATCACGAGCCCGTCGTTGGTCGGCACCGCCCCGACCAGCCGCCGATGGTCGACGAAGACCTCGTAGTCGGCGGTGAACCCGCTCCAGTAGGTGTAGTAGACACAGCAGAGCGAGGGCACCGCCTCGTACTTCGGCGCCTGCACCTTCTTGGCCACCACCGAGTCCAGCCCGTCCGCGCCGATCACCACCCGGGCCCGCTCGGTGAACTCGCCGTGCGGCCCCCGGGCCCGGATGCCGACCACCCGGTCGCCGTCCCAGAGCAGGTCGGTGACGTTGCACTCCTCGCGCAGCTCGGCACCGGCCGCCTCGGCCGCCCGGACCAGCAGGGTGTCGAGTACGAACCGGCGCGGCCCGAAGCCGGCCCGGACGGCGCCGATGGCCGGCGCGCAGCCGGTGACCGGAACCCCGGCGAGCTGCCACCGGGACACCCGCAGCGGCGGGCAGCCGCTGTCCCGCAGCGCGTCCAGCAGGCCCCACCCGGCCAGCCGGGCGATGGTCGGCGGGTGCACGTAGTGGGTGGACATCGTGTCGCTGGGGAAGCTCGCCCGGTCCAGCAGCAACACGCGGTGCCCGGCGCGCGCCAGCAGCATCGCGGTGGTGGCACCGGCGCAGCGCGCACCGACGACGATCGCGTCGTACATGCGGACTCCTCAGAAGCGCCCGGCAGGTGTCACCATGGTGCGATGCCCGGTGCTGGCGAGGCTATACGGAAAGCGTAAAGATATTTACGACACATCAATTTTTGGGGTGCGTTTCCGGGGTACCGGGACGCCGCCGTCACGCAGCGGTGGAGGAACCCCCTACGGCCTGTCCGAGTCCCCCTTATCGTGGTGCCTGACCAGCCCGGATTCCCCCTAGCGGTGCCATTTTGATTGACCGTCCAAATCGTGCGCGCATAACGTCCACTGTCGGTGCGCCGAATATTTTCCGGGGGTTGGACCAATGGGGCAGCCGACCCAGGGGCGGTCGTTCGCCATTTCACCGGAGGACCGGGAGATTCTCGTCCGGCTCTCCCGGGGCCACCGCCGTGGCGGCGAGCCGCTGCGGGCCGCCATCGTGCTGGCCGCCGCCACCGGCCTGTCGTACGCGGAGACCGCCCGCCGGCTGGCCACCACCCGGCCCACCGTGGCGACCTGGCTGCGCCGCTACGCCGAGGAGGGCGTGCCGGGCCTGCGGGACCGGGTACGCCCCGGCCGCCGGCCGCGGGTGCGGGACGCCGACGTGGTGCTGCGTACGCTGACCGCCGTCCCGCCCGTCGGCGGCACCTGGTCCAGCCGGGCCCTCGGTGTCGACCTCGGCCTGTCCAACGGCACGGTGGCCCGGATCTGGCGGCGGTGGGGGCTGTGCCCGGCCGAGCTTGCCGCGTTCCGCCTGCCCGGACTGCCCGACCTGGCGCTGGCCGACGCGCGACTCGTCGGGGTGCACTGCGACTACCGGGACTGCCTGCTCGCGCTCGCCGAGGGCACGGGCGGCGGCACGGCCGACGGGGGCGCGGACCGGCCCGCGATCGGGTCACCGGTCGGCGGGCCGGGTGACCCGCTGTCGGGGTCGCCACCCGACCTGGCCGACTTCCTCGCGGCGGTCACCGAGCGCCGGCCCGGCGTACGCCTGCACGTGCTGGCCGCCGGCGCGGAGACGACCCGGCGCCCGGCCGTACGCGCCTGGGCGGCCCGCCACGGCCACCTGGTCCGGGTCGCCCCGCCGGAGCCGACCTGGACCGAGCTGGCGGCCGTGGCGGCCGGAGTCACCGCCCCGGTCGCCGGGCCGGCCGCCGTTGACCTGGGTGGCGCGCTGGTCAGCGCGCTGGGCGCGGCCTGGCGGGCGGCCTGGTTCCGCGACCTGTGAGGCGTACGGCGCCCCGGGAGCACTTCTGGCCGGGCGGGGGATCCCGAGCGGGCATTCCATCGTTAACCATGAATATGATTCGGCTTTGCCCTGAACGGCGCCCCCTGCCAGGCCGGATAGCGGCAGGGGGCGCCGGTTCGTCGTACGGGTCCGGCGACGGCCCGGTCAGGGGCCGACGTAGGCCGCGAGGTGCTCGCCGGTGAGGGTCGAGCGGGCGGCGACGAGGTCGGCGGGCGTGCCCTCGAAGACGATCCGGCCGCCGTCGTGGCCGGCGCCGGGGCCGAGGTCGATGATCCAGTCGGCGTGCGCCATGACCGCCTGGTGGTGTTCGATGACGATGACCGACTTGCCGGAGTCGACCAGCCGGTCGAGCAGGCCGAGCAGGTGCTCGACGTCGGCGAGGTGCAGGCCGGTGGTCGGCTCGTCGAGCACGTACACGCCGCCCTTCTCCCCCAGGTGGGTCGCCAGCTTGAGCCGCTGCCGCTCGCCGCCGGAGAGCGTGGTGAGCGGCTGGCCGAGGGTGAGATACCCGAGCCCGACGTCGGCGAGCCGACTGATGATGGCGTGCGCGGCCGGGAGGTGTGCCTCGCCCGCCGCGAAGAACTCCTCGGCCTCGGTCACCGGCATCGCCAGCACCTCGCTGATGTCCCTGCCGCCGAGCTTGTACTTCAGCACCTCGGCCTGGAACCGCTTGCCTTCGCACTCCTCGCAGGTGACGGCCACGCCGGCCATCATCGCCAGGTCGGTGTAGATGACGCCGGCGCCGTTGCAGTTGGGGCAGGCGCCCTCGGAGTTGGCGCTGAACAGCGCCGGCTTCACGCCGTTGGCCTTCGCGAACGCCTTGCGGATCGGTTCGAGCAGCCCGGTGTACGTCGCCGGGTTGCTGCGCCGCGAACCGCGGATCGGCGTCTGGTCGACGGCCACCACGCCGTCCCGCCCGGAGACCGAGCCGTGGATCAGCGAACTCTTGCCCGACCCCGCGACGCCGGTCACCACCACGAGGACGCCGAGCGGGATGTCGACGTCGACGTCCCGCAGGTTGTGCGCGTCGGCACCGCGCACCTGGAGCGCTCCGGCCGGTTTCCGCGCCGACGGTTTCAACGAGACCCGGTCGTCCAGGTGCCGCCCGGTGAGGGTGTCGCTCTTCCGCAGGCCCTCGACGGTGCCCTCGAACACCACCTCGCCGCCCTCGGTGCCGGCGCGTGGGCCGAGGTCGACGACGTGGTCGGCGATCGCGATCGCCTCCGGCTTGTGCTCCACGACCAGCACCGTGTTGCCCTTGTCGCGCAGTTGCCGCAGCAGGTCGTTCATTCGCTGGATGTCGTGCGGGTGCAGGCCGATGGTCGGCTCGTCGAAGACGTAGGTGACGTCGGTGAGCGACGATCCGAGATGGCGGATCATCTTGGTGCGCTGCGCCTCGCCGCCGGAGAGCGTGCCGGAGGGCCGGTCGAGGCTCAGATATCCGAGCCCGATGTTGACGAAGGAGTCGAGCGTGTCGCGCAGCGATTCGACCAACGGTCCGACCGACGGTTCGTCGAGGCCGCGAACCCATTCGGCCAGATCGCTGATCTGCATCGCGCACGCGTCGGCGATGCTGATCCCCGCGATCTTCGACGACCGGGCCATCTCGTTCAGCCGGGTGCCGCCGCAGTCGGGGCAGGTGGTGAAGGTGACCGCGCGCTCCACGAACGTCCGGATGTGCGGCTGCATCGCCTCCTTGTCCTTCGACAGCATCGACTTCTGCACCCGGGGGATCAGTCCCTCGTAGGTCATGTTGATGCCGGCGATCTTCATCCGGGTCGGCTCGCGGTGGAGGAAGTCGTTCAGTTCCTTCTTCGTGTACTTGCCGATCGGCTTGTTCGGATCCACGAAGCCCGATTCGCTGTAGAGCCGGTAGTTCCAGCCGCCCGGCTTGTAGCCGGGGATCATGAGCGCGCCCTCGTTGAGCGACCTGCTGGCGTCGTACAGCTGGGTCAGGTCGATGTCGGTGACCGAACCGCGGCCCTCGCAGCGCGGGCACATGCCGCCGAGGATGCTGAACGAGCGCCGCTCCTTCGTCGTCTGGCCGCCGCGCTCGATGGTGACCGCGCCGGCGCCGCTGATCGAGGCGACGTTGAAGGAGAACGCCTGCGGCGAGCCGATGTGCGGCTGCCCGAGCCGGCTGAAGAGGATGCGCAGCATCGCGTTGGCGTCGGTGGCGGTGCCGACCGTGGAGCGCGGGTCGGAGCCCATCCGCTCCTGGTTGACGATGATCGCGGTGGTCAGCCCGTCGAGCACGTCGACGTCGGGCCGCGCCAGCGTCGGCATGAACCCCTGCACGAAGGCGCTGTACGTCTCGTTGATCATCCGCTGCGACTCCGCGGCGATCGTGTCGAACACCAGCGAGCTCTTGCCCGAGCCGGAGACGCCGGTGAACACCGTCAGCCGGCGCTTCGGGATCTCGATGCTGACGTTCTTGAGATTGTTCTCGCGCGCGCCGTGCACGCGGATCAGATCGTGGCTGTCGGCAACGTGCGGCACAGGCGACTGCCTCTCCGTCGTGGCCATGCTCATCGTTTCTCCATCTGTCGGGCGGGGCCGCAACGCGCGGTCTCCGTCGACGTCGCCTGTTGCGATTCGACCGGCTTCGCGCGGTACGTCTGGTTCTCCCGTCGGCGTCGTCGCGGCAACGGTACGCCGTCCACCTGATCAGCGGCCGGCGTGGCGCGCCCGCCCGGCGGCACGCCGGCCGGGCCGCCGCCGACGCCGGCTCACGGTGACTGCCGGAGCCCGAAGGCGTTGCCGTCCGCGTCCCGTACGGTGGCGATCAGCATGCCGCCGCCGACGTCGCGGACCTCGCCCTGCAACGTGGCGCCCGCTGCGGTCAGCGCCTCGATGGTGGCGGCGATGTCCTCGACCTCCCAGTAGCCGACCGCGCCGGTCATGCCCTGCCGGTGCCCGTTCGGGTCGAGGCCGAGTTCCTGGTCGCCGACCCGGAACCCGACGTAGTACGCCTCGTCCGTGTACGGCGGGACACCCAGCAGCGCCCCGTACACCGCTTTGGCCTGGCCGAGGTCCCGCACCGGAAAGATCACGGTTTTGAGCCCTGACGTCATGAGTTGATCTCCACGCTCGTCGTGCCACGTCGGCCCGACCGGGCCGCGCGAATGGCGATGTCCATGGCGGTCAGGCTAGTTGCGGCTCCGTGACCTGCGCTTCTCGATTCCTGATCGGTCGTCCGCTCCGGCGGCGGCCCCGCGAGCCGGCCCGGTCAGGGGCGAGTGGCTGACCGGGCGACCGCGTCACCGGCCGGCCGCGCCGCCGTCGTCGTCGCCGGGTCGGGGCCGGCCGCCGGCACGTGCGCCACGTCCCGCGCCCGCACCCGACCGAGGGCGAGCGCCACCCCGGCGGCGAGCAGCCCGCCCGCGGCGATCACCTGGTAGGCGCGGTGGAACACGGCCAGCGAGGTGTCGCTGCCGTCGGCCAGGACGGTGATCAGGACGGCGACGCCGAGGACCGCGCCGACCTGCCGCAGGCAGGACGCGATGGCCACCCCGGTGGCGAAGCGGGCCCGGGGGAACTCGGCGAACGCGGCGTGCCCGAACCCGGGGAAACTGAACGCCGCCCCCGCGCCGATCAGCACCGCCGCCGGCAGGAAGGCGGCGAGGAAGTCCGGCTCGCCGGGCGCGCGGGCGAACAGCAACGCCCCGGCGCAGAAGAACAATCCGCCCGGCAGCGCCACCGCCCGGGGCCCGAACCGGTCACCGAGCCGGCCGACCAGCGGGGCCAACGCCGCGGCCGTCACCGGCCCGGCGGTCAGCGCGCCGCCGGTGGCCAGGCTGTCGTAGCGCCACACCTGGGTCAGGAACAGCACGTTGCACAGCAGCAGCGCGTTCATCGCGGCGGCGAACACCAGCGAGCCGAGGTTGGCGACGCTGAACGAGCGGATCCGCACCAGCGCCGGCTCGATGATCGGGGCCGGGTGCCGGCCCGACCGTACCGCCAGGGCGACCAGCAGGGCCGCGCCGACGGCGACCGTGCCGCCGAACGCCGCCGACGTCGCCCCCCAGTCCGGCAGCCGAACCACCGCCAGGGCCAGGGTCCCGACCCCGCCGCCCAGCAGCAGCGACCCGACCACGTCCGGGAACGGCCCCGGCGTGGCGTCCCGGGTCTCCCGCAGCACCCGCACCGCCGCCAGCAGGCCGGGCAGGCCGATCGCCAGGTTCACCAGGAACACCCACCGCCAGCCCTGCCAGGCCACCAGCACGCCGCCGAGCGACGGGCCGGCGGCCCCGGCGACCGTGCCGGTCGCGGTCCAGAGCGCGATCGCGGTGGCCCGTCGCCGCACCGGGAACTCGGGCAGCAGCAGGCCGAGCGAGGTCGGCATGATGGCCGCCGCGCCGAGAGCCTGCACGCACCGGGCCGCGATCAGCACGCCCGCCGCCGGGGCGAGCCCGCAGGCCGCCGAGCCGGCCAGGAAGAGCACCACCCCGGCGAGGAACACCCGCCGCCGACCCCACCGGTCGGCGAGCCGTCCGGCCGGGATCAACGCTGCGGCGAAGACCACGTTGTACGCGTTGAGCACCCAGGACAGGTCGTTCAGCGAACTCCCCGGGAAGGCGGCCCCCAGGGCGGGCATCGCCACGTTGACGATCGTCACGTCGAGCAGCGCCATCATCACGGCGACAGACGTGACCAGCAGGACCTTCCACTGACGGGCCACCGGAGTCCTCCTCGGCAGGGCGGATCGGCCACCGGCGCCGGTCGCCCGGTGGGTAGGAGCGGCGGGCCGGTCGGCACGCCGTACACGGGTGGCCGCCGGGGCGGCCTCGGTCAGCTCCGGGTCGCCTCGTTCAGCGCCGCGGCGACCTGGTCCACGCCGACGGCGGTGAGCACGGTGTGGTGGGTGCCGGGGACGGCCACGGCCGACAGCCGCCCCCCGGTCAGCTCGGCCCAACCCCAGTCGGGGCGGTCGCCGTGCGGGTGGTCGGCGAACTCGCTGACCCGGCCGTCGCGGGCCCGCAGCACCGTGACGTCCGCGTCGATCCGGGCCGCGCGGTGGCCGGCGCACGCCCGCACCACCGCCTCGAAGACCGCGTACGTGGCGGCGAGCGTGCCGCCCGCCAGGTCGTCCACCGGTACGCCGTGCTTGGCCGCCAACCGCACCGCCCCGTCCAGCCGCTCGCCGGCGGGCAGCTCGGCCAGCTCCCGGAGCTGCCCGGGGGTGACCAGGCCGGGGTCGAAGCCCCGGTCGAGGTCCTCCACGAACCACAGGGGAATCCGCGCGTCGTCCACCCGCTGCGGCGCCACCGGTGCCGGGGCGTCGATCACCACGAGGTGGCGCACCTGCTCGCCGGCCTCCGTGAGTTGGCGGGCCAGCTCCGCCGCGATGACCGCCCCGGACGACCAGCCGCCGAGCAGGTACGGGCCGTGCGGCTGGTCCCGTCGCAGCGCGGCCAGGTAGAGCGCGGCCAACTCGCCGAGGTCGGCCACCGGCTCCCGGCCGACGGCCGGTCCGGGCGCCTGGAGGGCGAGGCAGCCCCGGTCGAGCCGGGCGGCGAGGTCCCGGTAGCAGAGCACGTCACCACCGGCCGGGTGCACCAGCACCCAGGGCGGTGTCACGGCGTCCGGCGTGCCGGTGAGCCGTACCAGCGGGGACCAGTCCGCCGGCGCGGAGTCCAGCCAGCGGGCCAGACCGGCCACGGTCCGGCGTTCCAGCAGCGCCCCCAGCGGCACCCGCCGGCCCAGCCGCTGCGCGATCTGGCCGACCACCCGCAGCGCCGCGAAGGACTGCCCGCCCAGGTCGAAGAAGTCGTCCTCGACCCCGAGCCGGTCCAGCGACAGGATCTCCCGCCAGATCTCGGCGAGCGCCACCTCGGTCGGGGTGCCCGGCGGCACGTGCCGGCGTTCGCCGCCGCCGTCGGCGAGGTCGACCGTCTCCAGCGCCCGCCGGTCCACCTTGCCGTTGCCGGTCAGCGGCAGCCCGTCGCGTACCACCACGTGACTGGGCACCAGGTAGGCGGGCAGCCGGGCGGCGAGGAAGTCGCGTACGACGACCGGGTCGGGCCGGTCCCGGCCGTCCCGCCCCACCACGAAGGCGGCCAGTTGCCGCCCCGCCCCCGAGGTACGGGCGACCACCGCCGCGCCACCCACGTCCGGGTGCTCCAGCAGCGCGTGCTCCACCTCGCCCGGCTCCACCCGGAACCCCTGGATCTTCACCTGGAAGTCGGCCCGTCCGAGGAACTCGATGGTGCCGTCGGGCAGGTACCGGCCGCGGTCGCCGGTGCGGTAGAGGCGCTCCCCGGTGACCGGGTGCGACACGAACGCGGCGGCGGTGCGTTCCGGGGCGTCGAGGTAGCCCATGGCCAGCCCGACCCCGCCGATGTACAGGTGCCCCGGCACCCAGGTCGGCGCGTCCCGGCCCCGCTCGTCCAGCACGTGCCAGGTCTGGTTGGTCAGCGGCCGCCCGTACGGGATGCTCACCCAGCCCGGCTCGACCCGCTCGACGGGGTGGGCGATCGACCAGATGGACGCCTCGGTCGCGCCGCCGAGGCTGACCACCCGGGCGTTCGGCGCGACCGCCCGGATCCGGTCCGGCAGGGTCACCGGGATCCAGTCCCCGCTGAGCAGCACCAGCCGCAGGTCGGGCAGGCGTACCCCGGTGGTCTCGGCCTCCTCGACGAGCAGCTGCATGAGGGCCGGCACCGAGTTCCAGACGGTCACCCGCCGGTCCCGGGCCAGCGTCAGCCAGGAGGCCGGGTCGTGCCGGGTGGGGTCCGGCAGCACCAGGGTGGCACCGGCCGCGGCGGCGCCGAAGACGTCGTACACCGACAGGTCGAAGCAGAGCGAGGAGATGCCGAACAGCACGTCCCGCTCGGTGACGCCGTAGCGGGCGTTGACGTCGGTAACCGTGTTCAGCGGCCCGCGGTGGTCCAGCATCGCGCCCTTCGGCCGGCCGGTGGAGCCAGACGTGTAGATCACGTACGCCAGGTCGCCCGGCTCGCGCAGCGGCGCGTACCCGAGCGCCGGCCCGTCGTCGGCGACGTCCTCGACCACGACCAGCGGCACCGGCACCACGCCGGCGAGCGTCTCCCGCGTGTCGGCGCCGGTTACCACGGCGGTGGCGCCGGTGTCGGCCAGCAGGTAGCCGATCCGCTCGGCCGGCCAGCCCGGGTCGATCGGCACGTACGCCGCGCCGGCCAGCAGCACGGCGTGCACGGCGACGAGCTGTGGCCAGTCCTTCCGGGCGGCCACCGCGACCAGGTCGCCGGGCGCCACGCCGGCCGCCCGCAGCGCCGCGCCGAGCCGGCCCGCCCGTCGGTACAGCTCGGCGTAGCCGAGCGTGGTGTCGCCGGCGATCACCGCGGCCCGGGTCGGCTGGGCCGTGGCCCGCTCCGCCAGGGCGGCGTGCAGCAGCCCCGGCGGGGCCGGCGGGCCGGCCTCGTTCTGCCGGGTCCGGCGCTGCCGGTCGGTGGCCGGGAGCAGGTCGAACGCCTCCCGTTCCCAGGCCTCGTCGCCGTCGGCCAGCGCCTCCAGCACGGCCCCGTACCCGGCCAGCATGTCGTCCATCAGGCCGGGCGGGAACATCGCCTCGAGCACGTCCCAGACCGTCCACATGCTGCCGTCGCGCTGCTCCCAGAACTCGCAGTCGAGCAGCACCTGCGGCGTCTCCAGCAGGCTGTAAACGGGCCGGTCGGTCTGCCCGACGAAGAGCGCGCTGCCCACCGCGTACGGGCAGACGGCCCGGCCGGGGGTGCGCCGGAGTTGGTTGACCGCCTGGAGCACCTTCACCCCGCTCCAGTGGACGTGCTGCATGTCCGCCAGCACCTGGGCCTGCAACCGGCGCGCCCGCTCGTGGAACGGGCCGCCGGCCCGCCAGTCCACCTCCAGCGGATACAGCGAGGAGAAGTTGCCGATCACCTCGCCGATCTGCGGGTGCAGCGGCAGCCGGTGGGTGTTCATGTTGTTGATCAGGAAGTGCCGGGATCCGCTCCACGCGCCGAGGACCTCGGCGTAGACGGCGCAGAGCGCGTTGGTCTGGGACAACCCCCGCTCGGCGGCCCGGCGGGTGAACGCCGCCCACCTCGCGGGAGACAGCACGTGCTCCCGGCGTTCCAGCCGGGACCGGCGGCGGGTGTCCGAGCCGGGGGCCAGCGGCAGCTCCGGCGCCGTGGGCCAGTCGGCCATCCGGTCGCACCAGTATTTCTTCGACGCCTGCCCCAGCGGCGACTCCTCCAGCCGGGCCAGCGCGAGTACGCAGTCCCGGTAGCTCAGGGTCAGCTCGGGCAGCGGCTCGTCCGGGTGCGCGTAGCAGTGCAGCAGGTCCTTGAGGAACCGGCCGGTGCCGGGGGCGTCGCTGAAGAAGTTGTTGTTGTTCCAGTGCATCCGGACCGGCCCGCCGGACAACAGCGAGAGCCGGACGTCCAGCCAGGGCCAGCGGTCCAGCGGCAGTTCCCGGCGCTGCATCGCGGCCCGGGTCCGCTCGATGCCGGCCCGCTGCCCGGCCTCGTCCCGCTCCCGCAGGTCGATCACCTCCACCGGGATCGGCTCCGGGTCGCGGACCGTCTGGAGCAGCATGTCCTCGCGGACCACGACCAGGCTGTGCCGGTGCCGCCGCGCCGCCGCGTTGAGCGCCCGCTCGAACCGGGCCGGGTCCAGCTCCGGAAAGTCCACCTCCATGTACTGGTGCGGCCGGACGTGGTATTCCAAGCCCTCCCGGCTGCCCACCAGGAAGGACATCTGGATGTCCGACGGCGGGAACGGCTCGTGGCGGTCCGCCGGGTCGGGGGTGATCTCCGGCAGGGCCACCGCGCCGTCGGCGGCGTCGCGGTCACGGGACAGCCAGCCGATCAGCTCCGCCCGGTGCCGGGTGATCCGCTCGCGCAGGGCCGGCGAGAGGCGTCCCTTCGGGGCGCTCACGCTCAGCTGGTCCGCACCGACCAGCTTCAACCGCACGTCGCTCCGGGCCAGGTCGGCCACCAGGGAGGCGACCCCGCCCGACCTCTCGTCAGCACCGCTCACCGCAACACCCTTCCTCCAGGTCGGACCGTCCGTGCTCACAGGATCAGCACCTCGGCGTCCTCGTCGTCGAAGTCGTCGTCATCGGCGGCGACGACGCTGCGCAGCGTCAACTGCTGGCAGATCAGCTCCGCCACGTCCGCTGCCGTACCGCCGCCGAACAGGTCCGCCGGCGGTACGTCGGCCGCGTAGTCGACCAGTAGCCGCTGGCGCAGCCGTACCGTGGTCAGCGAGTCCAGGCCCAGCTCGTTCAGCCGGGTCCCGGCGAAGGTGGGCCGGATCGACTCCTGGTCGGCGGCGCTGAGGCCGAGCAGCAGCGCCACCCGCTCCAGCAGCCCGGCCAGCAGCAGCTCGCGCGCCGCCACCGGGTCCGTGACCGCGAGCACGGCCAGGTCCGGCGCGGCCGACGTCTCGGTGGCCCCGGCGAGGTCGGCCGGGGTCACGTCCGCCAGCAGCCGGTACGGCCGGGAGCGGGCCGCCGCGGTCAGCGATCGACGCCAGTCCACCCGGGCCGCCCCGACCACCGGCCCGACCGGCTCCCCGGCCGCCGGGTCGAGGAACGTACCCAGCGCCGCCAGTGCCTCGGCGGTGGGGATCGCGTCCAGGCCGAGCGCGGCCAACCGGCCCAGCACGTCCTGGTCGACGGCCATGCCGGCCTGCGCCCACGGCCCCCAGCCGACGCTGATCGCCGGCAGGCCCCGTGCGTGCCGGTGCCGGGCCAGGCCGTCCAGGAAGGCGTTCGCGGCCAGGTAGTTGGCCTGACCGGCGGAGCCGACCGTCGCGCCGAGGGCGGAGAACAGCACGAAGAAGTCCAGGTCGAGACCCTCCGTGGCCCGGTGCAGGTGCCAGCCGCCGCGGACCTTCGGGTCCAGCACCCGGCGGAACCGGTCCCAGTCCTGTTCGGCCAGGACGGCGTCGTCGACGACACCGGCCGCGTGCACCACTCCGGCCAGCGGCGGCAGGTCCCCGGCGAGCCCGGCCAGGGCGGCGGCCAGCGCGTCGCCGTCCGCGACGTCCACGGCCAGGCAGCGCAGCCGTACCCCGCGTTCGCGCAGTGCGGTCAGCAGCGGCGGTTCGACCGCCGGCACCCGCCGCCCGAGCAGGACCAGGTTGGTCGCCCCCTGGTCGGCCAGCCAGCCGGCCACCGCCTGGCCCAGTCCACCGAAGCCGCCGGTGACCAGGTACGCCGCGTCGGCGCGGAGCACCGGGCCCGGGCCCGGATCCGGCAGCTCACGTTCCCGTAGCCGGGCCTCGTACCAGGTGCCGTCGCGTACCGCGAGGTGGGTGGCGCCGTCGGCGTCGGCGACCCGGTCGAGGACCGTGGAGAGCGCCGGCGCGGGCCCGGCCGGGTCGAGGTCCACCTGCACGCAGCGCAGGTCGGGATGCTCGGTCACCACCGCGCGGGCCAACCCGCCGAGCAGCGCCTGCGCCGGCGTCGGCACGTCGTCCACGGCCGGCGCCTCCGCGCCGGTGGTGCAGAGCACCACGTCCGGCGCGTCGTCGCCGTACCCTCGCAGGACCTGCCGGAGCACGGACAGCGCGTCCCGTGCGGCCCGGTAGGCCGAGGTGGCGGTGTCGTCCGCGGCCGGGCCGCAGTCCGGGCCGAGCAGCAGCCCCCGCAGCTTGACGCCCTCGGCGCGGGCCGCGTCGACCAGCCGGGCCAGGGCCGCGTCGTCGGCCGGATCCACCCGCACCGTCCCGCCGGCGAGGGAGGCGGTCGCCGGCACCTGGACGCCGTCGGCCAGCACCAACGAGGCGGCGGCGCAGCCGAGACCGAGCAGTTGGGCGTGCCGGTCCGCGACCATCCCGGCGTCCCGGCCGCAGACCAGCCAGGTGTCGCGTGGGCCCATCTCGGCCCGGCGGGCCGGCCGACCGGGCAGCGGGTGCCAGGTCACGTCGTAGCGGCGCAGCCGCGACCCGGCCAGGCCGGTGACGAGGGTACGCGGTACGGCGCGCAGCCGGACGCCGGTCATCCTCGCCACCGGCTCGCCCAGCGCGGTGACCAGGTCGAGGTCCATCGCCCGCTCGCCGCCCTCCGGCACGCCCCGGGACCGGGCCCGGCACCAGACCCGGCCGGGCAGCCGGTCGTACACCTCGATCCGGTCGATGCCGGCGGGGAGCCAGAAGTCGTCCTCGCTGACCCCGAAGGCCGCCCCCACGTGCAGGCAGGCGTCGAGCACCATCGGGTGCAGCAACCACCCGTCGCCGTCCCGTTCCGGTTCGTCCACCTCGATCAGGGCGAGGGCCTCGTCCCCGGAGCGCAGCAGCCGCTTCATCGCCCGGTACCCGGGCCCGTACTCGACGCCGATCCGCCAGAGCCGGTCGTAGAAGCCGTCGAGGTCCTCGTCCGCCATGCCGGCCCGTACGCCGGCCAGGTGCAGCCGGTGCGGCGTGGACGAGGTGCCGGCGTGTACGGCGGCGACGGTGACGTGCTGTGCCCACGGCGTCGACGGCTCGTCCGCCGGGCGGCTGAAGCAGCGCACCCGGTGCCCCGGCCCGTCCGGCTCCACGCAGGACTGCAGGGCGAGCGTGGCACCGTTGCCGCAGCGCAGGAACTCGTCGAAGGTGATTCCCGTCAGACTCCACCGGCGTTCCGGGGAGTCGCCGCGGGCCGCCGCGAGCGCCCACTCGACGAGCGCGGTCGCCGGGAAGACCGCCGTGCCGAGCAGCCGGTGCTGGTCGACGAAGCGGAGCCGCTCGGGGACCACCGTCCGGGTGAACCAGCGTCCGGCGGCCCCGGCCACGTCCAGCGGCGTGCCGAGCAGGGGATGACCGCCGGCCGGCTCGACCGGCGCGCGGCGCGGTCCGCTGTCCGGCCTGGTCGGCAGCCAGTGGCGGGTGCGCTGGAACGGGTACGTGGGCAGGTCGAGGTGGGGGTGGGTGCCGGTGGGCCGGGCGTTCAGGGTGGCGGCGGCGGTGAGCAGGGTGTGTTGGTTCGGCTTGTCCCTGTGCAGGGTGTGGACGGCGAGCGCCTCGGGTCGGGTGTGGGTGTGCAGGGTGGTGAGGGTGGCGTCCGGTCCGAGTTCGACGAAGGTGCGGACGCCGTGTTGGTTGTGGAGGGTGGTGATGCCGTTGGCGTAGTGGACGGGGGCGAGGATGTGTTCCACCCAGTAGTCGGGGTTGGTGAGTTGTTCGGTGGTGGCGAGTTGTCCGGTGACGTTGCTGATGACGGGCAGGGTGGGTGCCTGGTAGGTGAGCCCGGCGGCGACGGTGTGGAATTCGTCGGTGATGGCGTTCATGTGGGGTGAGTGGAAGGCGTGGCTGACCTGGAGTGCGGTGGTTTTGCGTCCTTGCTCGCGCCAGCGGGCGGCGAGTTGTTCGCATACGTGTCGGTCGCCGCTGATGACGGTGGTGTGTGGGGTGTTGACGGCGGCGATGGTGACGCCGTCGTGGCCGGCGATCAATTCGTCGGCTTCGTCTCGGGTGGCTTGGAGGGCGGTCATGGCGCCGGGGGTGGTGATGCTGTTCATGAGTCGGGCTCGGGTGGTGACGAGGTGGGCGGCGTCGGTGAGGGTGAGGACTCCGGCGAGGTGGGCGGCGGTGATTTCGCCGAGGGAGTGTCCGGTGAGGTGGTCGGGTTTGAGGCCGAGTTGGGTGGTGGCGACCTGGTGCAGGGCGATGTGGAGGGCGAACAGTGCGGGTTGGGTGTAGGCGGTGGTGTCCAGTAGCCCGGCGAGGCGGCTTCCTGGCTCGGAGAAAACCACGTCTTGGAGGCGGTGTTCGAGGTGGGGGTTCAATGCCTCGCACGTCTGGTCGAATGCCTGTCGGTAGGTGGGGTTGGTGGCGTACAGGTCGGCGCCCATGCCCGGGTACTGGCTGCCCTGACCGGTGAAACAGAAGGCGACCTTCCCGCCGTCGTCGGTGCTGACGGTGGTGGTGAGGTGCGGGTGCGGCTCGTTGTCGACGAGGGCGGTCAGCGCGGCGGTGAAGTCGGTACGGCTGGCCGCGGTGACCACCGCCCGGTGCGCGAACCGGGTACGCCGCGCCAGCACCCCGGCGACCGCCGCCGGCGCGACATCCTCGTCGCGCAGCCGGTCGAGCAGGTGTGCCGCCTGGTCGCGCAGCGCGCGGTCCGTCCGCGCTGACAGAGTCCACGACGTCCACCCGTCCCACGGGTCGTCGCTCGGCGCGGCGGCCTCCGCCGGTGGCGCCTCTTCGAGGATGACGTGGGCGTTGGTGCCGCTGATGCCGAACGAGGACACCCCGGCCCGGCGCGGGTGGCCGTTCTGCCGCCATTCGACGGGCTCGTCGAGGAGGCGGACGTTGCCGGTGGTCCAGTCGACGTGTGGGGTGGGGGTGTCGACGTGCAGGGTGCGGGGCAGCAGGTCGTGCCCTAGCGCGAGGACCATCTTGATGATGCCGGCGGCACCGGCGGCGGCCTGGGCGTGGCCGATGTTCGACTTGATCGACCCGAGCCAGAGCGGTTGGTCGTCCCGCCGCTGCTGCCCGTAGGTGGCGAGCAGGGCCTGGGCTTCGATGGGGTCGCCGAGGGTGGTGCCGGTGCCGTGGGCCTCGACGGCGTCCACGTCGGCTGGTGTCAGCCTGGCGTTGGTGAGGGCCTGGCGGATGACGCGTTCCTGGGACGGTCCGTTCGGGGCGGTGAGGCCGTTGCTGGCTCCGTCCTGGTTGACCGCCGAGCCTCGTACGACGGCGAGGACGCGGTGACCGCGTTCCCGCGCGGTGGAGAGGCGTTCCAGAAGGAGCAGGCCCACCCCTTCGGAGAACCCGAACCCGTCCGCCGCCGCGGCGAACGGCTTGCACCGGCCGTCGGCGGCCAACCCCCGCTGCCGGGCGAACTCGATGAAACCGGTGGGGCTCGCCATCACGGTCACCCCGCCCGCGAGCGCCAGCTCGCACTCACCGCTACGCAGGGACTGTGCCGCCAGGTGCACCGCCACCAGCGACGACGAGCAGGCGGTGTCCACCGTGACCGCCGGCCCCTCCAGGCCCAGGGTGTACGCCACCCGCCCGGACGCCACGCTGGTGGTGCTCCCGGTCAGCAGATAGCCCTCGGCATCCGCCGAGGCGCCGGGTCGGCCGACGTACTCCTGATGGGTGAGGCCGGTGAACACACCGGTGGCGCTGCCGCGCAGGCTGGTGGGGTCGATGCCGGCCCGCTCGATGCTCTCCCAGGCGGCCTCCAGCAGCAGCCGTTGCTGCGGATCCATCGCGGTCGCCTCGCGCGGGCTGATCCCGAAGAAGGCCGGGTCGAACTCGGCGGCGTCCCGGACGAAGCCGCCCTCTCGGGCGTACGTGGTGCCCGGGGTGTCCGGGTCCGGGTTGTAGAGGGTGGCCAGGTCCCAGCCCCGGTCGGTGGGGAACCCGCCGACCGCGTCGGTGCCGGAGGCGAGCAGCTGCCACAACTCCTCCGGGGAGGTGACCCCACCCGGGTAGCGGCAGGCCATCCCGATGATCGCGATCGGTTCGGCCGTGGCGGTCACCGCCGGCGCCGCTGCCCGCCGCTCGGTGGGCAGGTCGAGCAGCAGCGTGCGGAGCAGTGTGGCCACCGCCCGCATCGTCGGGTGGTCGAAGACGAGCGTCGCGGGCAGCCGCAGCCCGGTGGCGGTCCGGAGCCGGTTGCGCAGCTGCACCGCCGTCATCGAGTCGAAGCCCAGGCTCTTGAAGTCCTGCCCCGCGTCGAGTGCGGCGGGGTCGACGTGCCCGAGCACCGCGCCTACGTGCGTCCGGACCAGGTCGACCAGGACCGACAACTGGTCGTCTACCGAGCGCTCCGCGAGTTGTCCGGCGAGCGGGGACGCCGTCGGTGCGGTCGTCGCGGCCTGCCGTAGCCCGGCCGGGGCGAACGCGCGCAGCACGGCCGGCAGGTCACCGGCGCGGGCCCGGGCGCGGACGGCCGCCCGGTCGATGCCGGCCGGCACCAGCACCGGCCGGTCGGTCGCCAGCGCGGTGTCCAGGAGCCGCATCCCCTCCTCGACGGGCAGCGCCGCGAGCCCGGCCCGGGCCAGCAGTCGCCGGTCGGCCTCCGACATGGCCCCGCTCATCCCGGTCTCGACGTCCCAGTAGCCCCAGGCCAGGGCGGTGGCGGGCAGACCCTGCGCGCGCCGGTGCTGGGCGAGGGCGTCCAGGAACGCGTTCGCGGCGGCGTAGTTGGCCACTCCGCTGGTGTTCAGGCTGCCGGCGATCGAGGAGTAGAGCACCAGGTGCGCGTCGGTGAGCCGGTGCAGCTGCCAGGCGGCGTCGACCTTCGGCGCCAGCACGTCGCGCAACTGCCGCTCGGTGAGCCGTTCCACCGGTCCGCCGTCGGTCACCCCGGCCGCGTGGAAGACCGCGGTCAGCGGGTGCGCCGGGTCGATGCCGGCGAGGAGGTCACGGACCACCGCCGCATCGCCGAGGTCCCCGGCGGCGACGGTCACCGCGGCTCCGAGATCACCCAGCTCCCGTACGACGGCGGCGGCGTCCGGGTGCTCCGGGCCCCGCCGGCCGACCAGCAGCAGGTGGCGTACGCCGTGCCGGGTGACCAGGTGCCGGGCGGTCAGCCGGCCGAGCGTTCCGGTGCCTCCGGTGACCAGCACGGTGCCCTCGGGACCGAGCGGGACCGGCGCGACCGGCGCGACCGTGGCCGGGGTCAGCCGGGGCGCGCGGAGCCCGCCGGCCCGCAGCGCGAGCTGCGGCTCCGCACGCAGGGTGGCGGTGCCGACGGCGGCGGCCAGCGCGCGGGCGCTCTCCGGACTGTGGTCGGTGTCGATCACGATGAGCCGGTCGGGGTGTTCGGTCTGGGCGGAGCGCAGCAGCCCCCAGCAGGCGGCGCCGGCCAGGTCGGTCACCGGCTCTCGGGCCCCAATGCTGACCGCGCCGCTGGTGAGGACGACCAGCCGGCTCTCCGACAGCTCCTCCCGGCCGAGCCAGTCCCGCACCGTGCGGAGCAGCCGACCGGTCCGCTCGTGCACGGCCGCCGGCACGTCCCCGTCGTCACCGGGGGGCAGCGGCAGCACGAGCACCGCGGGCGCCGTCGCGTCGTCGCGCGCCGCCTCCCCGAACTTCGCGATCACGGGTACGCCCGGCAGCCCGCCGGACGCCCGAGCGGTGTCCGCGCCGACCAGCACCCAGGACGAGGTCGACTCGGCGGGCGCCGGCGGGACGGGCACCCACTCCATCCGGAAGAGCCGGTCCGGCCGGGCGGCCCCGGCGGCGATCCCTTCGGCCGAGGTGGCCCGGGACAGCACTCCGGCTGCGCTCAGCACCAGCTCACCGGCCAGGTCGTGGGCTTCCAGCGCCAACCGCTCCGGTGACTGGCGGGTCAGGCGTACCCGTAGCGCCGTCGCCCCCGTCGCGTGCAGTCGGACCTGCTCCCAGGCGAACGCCTGGCGGACGGTGTCCGCGTCCTCGTCGAGGACGGCCAGTACCGCCGGGTGCAGGGCCGCGTCGAGCAGCGCGGGATGCACCGCGTACCCCGCTACGTCCATCTGGTCGGGCAGCGCCACCTCGGCGTACAGGTCGTCGCCGGCGCGCCAGGCCCGACGCAGGCCCTGGAACGCCGGCCCGAACCGGTAACCCGCCTCGGCCAGCCGCGGATACGCCCCGCCCAGGTCGATCGGCTCCGCGCCGGCCGGCGGCCAGGCGGCGAGCGGCGGCACGCTCGACTCGCCGTCGTCGTCGCCGGTGAGCAGCCCGGTGGCGTGGGTGGTCCACGCCGCGTCCGGCTCGTCGGCCGGTCGGGTGTGGACGGCGAGCGTACGCCGGCCCGGCTGGTCGCATCCGGTGACGGTGACCTGGAGGTCGGTGGCGGCGTCGGTGAGCGGCACCGGCGCTTCGAGGGTCAGTTCCTCCAGTAGTGGATACCCGGCGACGGAGCCCGCGTGCAGGGCGAACTCGACCAGGGCGGTGGCGGGCAGCAGGCCGGCACCGGCGATGGTGTGGTCGGCGAGCCAGGGCTGCGCCCGGCTGGAGATATGGCCGGTGAAGAGGTGTTCGCCGCTGGTGGCGGTGGTGATGGTGGCGGCCAGCAGGGGATGGCTGGTGGCTTGCAGGCCGAGGCGGCGCGGGTGGGCGGCCGGCGCGACGGTCGACCAGTACCGCTGGTGGTGGAAGGGGTATGTGGGCGGGGTCGCGTGTGCCCTCGCGGCGGGCAGCAGGTGGGTCCAGGTGATGGGGTGGGTGGTGTGGGTGTGTAGGTGGGCGGTGTTGGTGAGGAGGGTGTGCCAGGGGTCGGTGTCGCGGCGGAGGGTGTGGCAGACGGTGGTCGACTCGGTGTCGATGGTGGGGGCGAGTAGGGGGTGGGGGCTGATTTCGATGAGGGTGTGGTGGTTGTCGGCGGCCAGTTGTTGGAGGGTGGGGTGGAAGTGGACGGGTTGGCGGAGGTTGTCCCACCAGTAGTCGGTGGTGAGTTCGGTGCCTGGGGTGGCCTGCTGTCGGGTGCTGCTGTAGAAGGTGGTGTCGCTGACTTGGGGGTGGACGGTGGCGCTGGTCAGTTCGGCCTGGAGGGGGTCGATGTGTGGGCAGTGGCTGGCGTAGTTGACCGGGATGATTTTGGCGGTGAAGCCCTGCTCGGTCAGCGCTTGGTGGGCGGCGTGGATGGCGGTTGTGGTGCCGGAGAGTACGCAGGTGGTGGGTGCGTTGTGGGCGGCGAGGTGGAGTCCGGCGGTGTGTTCGGGGGCCAGCCGTTCGAGCAGGTCGGGTAGTTCTTCGGGGGTGGGGCCGGTGATGGCGAGCATGCCGCCGGTGCCTTCGATGGTGGTGAGTGCTTTTGCGCGGTGGGTGATGAGCCGGACCGCGTGGTCGAGGGTGAGGGTCCCGGTGGTGTGGGCGGCGGTGATTTCGCCTTGGCTGTGGCCGATGACGGCGTGGGGGTTGATGCCGTGGTGTCGCCAGAGTGCGGTGAGTGCGGTGGTGACGGCGTACAGGACGGGTTGGACGACGTCGACTCGGTTGAGGCTGGCTGCGGTGGGCCGTTGCAGGACGATGTCGAGTAGTGACCAGTCGACGTGTTCGCGTAGGGCGGTGTGGGTGGCCTGGATGCTGTGGCGGAAGACGGTGGAGGTGCGGTAGAGGGTGTGGGCCATGGTGGGCCATTGGCTGCCCTGTCCGGGGTAGATGAACGCGATTTTTCCGCTGTCGTGGGCTTCGCCGACGTTCAGGTTGTCGTGTTCGACGCCGTCGACCAGCGCGGTCAGTGCCTCGCGTATTTCGTTGGCGGTGCGGCCGAGGACGACGGCCCGGTGCGGGAAGGCTGACCGGTTGGCGAGGGCGTGGGCGACGCCGACGAGGTCGAGGTCGTCCGTGTTGGTGGTCCAGTCGTGTAGGCGGCGGGCGTACTCCCGTAGGGCGGGCTCGGTTTTCGCGGACAGGAGCCAGGGCACCCAGCCGCCACCGGGCAGGTCGGTCAGCTCCGCACCGTCCCCGCCGGCCGGCGTCGCCGACGTCATGGTGGTGCCCGACCCGGTCTGTTCCGACCCGCCGCCTACCGGCTCATCGGCGGGGGCCTCTTCGATGATCAGGTGTGCGTTGGTGCCGCTGACGCCGAAGGAGGACACCCCCGCCCGGCGTGGATGCCCGTTCTGCCGCCAGTCGACCGGCTGGTCGAGGAGGCGGACGTTGCCGCTGTCCCAGTCGACGTGCGGGCTCGGCGCGTCGATGTGCAGCGAGCGGGGCAGCAGGTCGTGCCGCATCGCCTGGACCATTTTGATCACCCCGGCCACCCCCGCGGCGGCCTGGGTGTGGCCGATGTTCGACTTGATCGACCCCAGCCAGAGTGGCTGGTTGTCGCGGCGGTGTTGTCCGTACGTGGCCAGGAGCGCCTGCGCCTCGATCGGGTCGCCGAGGGTGGTGCCGGTGCCGTGGGCCTCCACGACGTCCACGTCCGCCGGCGTCAACCTCGCGTTGGCGAGGGCCTGCCGGATCACCCGTTCCTGCGACGGCCCGTTGGGTGCGGTGAGGCCGTTGCTGGCCCCGTCCTGGTTCACCGCCGAACCGCGGATGACGGCGAGGATCCGGTGGCCGCGCTCCCGCGCGACCGACAGCCGTTCCAGGAGCAGCAGGCCGACGCCCTCGCCCCAGCCGGTGCCGTCGGCGGCGGCGGCGAACGGCTTGCACCGGCCGTCCGGCGCCAGGCCCCGCTGCCGACTGAACTCGATGAACGGGCGCGGCAGGGCGAGGATCGTCGCGCCACCCGCGAGCGCCATGTCGCATTCGCCGCCCCGGATCGCCTGGACCGCCAGGTGCATCGCCACCAGCGACGACGAACACGCCGTGTCCACCGTGACCGCCGGACCTTCCAGCCCCAGCACGTACGCGATGCGCCCCGAGGCCACGCTGCCCGAGTTGCCGGTGACCAGGTATCCCTCCAGGTCGGGATCCGGCTCGCTCATCCGGGCCAGGTAGTCCTGTGAGATCACCCCGGCGAAGACACCCGTGGCGCTGCCGCGCAGGCTGGCCGGGTCGATGCCGGCCCGCTCGACGCTCTCCCAGGCGGTCTCCAACAGGAGTCGCTGCTGCGGGTCCATCGCCGTGGCCTCACGCGGGCTGATTCCGAAGAACGCGGCGTCGAACCCGGGGGCGTCGGCGAGGAACCCGCCGTCGCGGGCGTACGTCGTGCCGGGCGAGTCGGGGTCCGGGTCGTAGAGCGAGTCCAGCTCCCAGCCCCGATCGGTCGGGAACGGTCCGATCGCGTCGCCGCCGGCGGCGAGGAGGTCCCACAGCTGCTCCGGGGTGTCGATCCCACCCGGATACCGGCAGGCCATCCCGACGATCGCCACCGGTTCGTGTGCCCGGTCCTCCACCTCGCGTAGGAGCTGCCGCGTCGAGCGCAGGTCGGCGGTGGCGCGCTTGAGGTAGCTGCGGAGCTTGTCTTCGTCGTTCATCGTGCGTCCCCCTGGTCGGAGCCGGCAGAAGCGATCAACAATCGGGTCACGACGGGGAACCGCCGAGTTCCTTGTCCAGTGCGCTGAACAGTTCCTCGTCGGTCGCCGACTCCAGGTCGACGACGTCGTCGAGGTCCGCGCCGACCGGCCGTAGACCGTCCAGCCGGCGCAACAGGTCCCGCAGCCGGGTCTCCGCCCGGCGTCGTTCCGCCTCGTCCATCGCGGCCACCGCGAGCGCCGATTCCACCCGGTCCAGTTCGGCCAGTACGGACGTCGGCGGCGCCTGCTGCGCCGGCGCGACCTGCCCGGCGAGGTACTCCGCCACCGCCCCTGGGGTGGGATGGTCGAAGACCAGCGTGGCCGGCAGTTGCAGCCCGGTCGCCGTACGCAGCCGGTTGCGCAGTTCGACCGAGGTCAACGAGTCGAAGCCGAGGTCCTTGAAGGGCGAGCCCGCCGGCACCGAGGACGGGGAACCCTGCCCCAGCACCACCGCCACGTGACCGCGTACCAGGTCCAGCAGCAACCGGGGCCGCTCGCCGGCCGGCAGCGCGCCGAGCTGCTCGGCGAGCGACCGGCCGCCGACCACCTGTTCCTCGGCGGCGCGCCGGGCGGGGCTGCCCGCCAGGGTGGCGAGGACGGCGGGGAGGCGGGTCTGGTTTCGCAGGG
This sequence comes from Micromonospora narathiwatensis, assembly GCF_900089605.1. Taxonomy (NCBI): domain Bacteria; kingdom Bacillati; phylum Actinomycetota; class Actinomycetes; order Micromonosporales; family Micromonosporaceae; genus Micromonospora; species Micromonospora narathiwatensis. Next base: position 2,000,159 of record NZ_LT594324.1, read on the forward strand.
TGGGCAGGTGCAGCTTGACCGGCACCAGATTGGCGTGGGTGTGGGTGAGAGCCACGTCGAGGAGCGCGAGCCCTTCCTCGGTTTCCAGGCCGAGGCTGCCGGCGCGGGCCATCCGCGCGCGGTCGACCTCGGTCAGATGCCCGGTCATGCCGGTCTTCTGCGTCCAGTAGCCCCACGCCGTGCTTGTCGCCGGCAATCCGAGATCCCGCCGATGTTGGGCGAGCGCGTCGAGGAACGCGTTGGCCGCCGCGTAGTTCGCCTGCCCCGGGGTGTCGATGGTCCCCGAGCTGGACGAGAAGAGGACGAAGTGGGTGAGGGGGCGGTTCCTGGTGGCCTTGTGGAGGTGCCAGGCGGTGTCGATTTTGGGGTCGAGGGTGGCGTGTAGTTGGGCGGGGGTGAGGTTGGTGAGGGTGGTGTCGTTGAGGGTGCCGGCGGTGTGGATGACGCCGGTGAGTGGGTGGCCGGTGTGGTCGATGTGGTCGATGATCTCGGCGAGTTGCGCCTCGTCGGTGGTGTCGCAGCGGCTGATGGTGATGGTGGCGCCGAGGCCGGTGAGCTGGTGGATGAGGGTGGGTGCGTGGGGGTGGTTCGGCCCTTGGCGGCTGAGTAGGTGGAGGTGGCGGGTGTCGTGGTGGGTGACGAGGTGGACGGCGGTGTGCTGGGCGAGGGTGCCGGTGCCGCCGGTGATGAGGGTGGTGCCGTGGTCGGCTGGTGCTGTTGGGAGGGTGAGGGCGATTTTGCCGGTGTGGCGGGCGTTGGCGAGGTAGCGGAAGGCGGTGGGGGCGTGGCGGATGTCGTAGGTGCGGGTGGGTAGGGGTGGGAGTGTGCCGTTTTGGAAGAGGGGTTGGAGGTGTTGGTAGAGGGTGGCGATGTGGTTTTCGCCGGGGTCCATGAGGTCGAAGGCTTGGTAGGTGGTGTGGGGGTGTTCGGTGGTCCATGTCTGTGGGTGGCGGATGTCGGTTTTGCCCATGTCGATGAGGCGTCCGCCTGGGGTGAGGAGGCGGCCGGAGGCGTTGAGGTGTTCGCCGGTGAGGCTGTTGAGGATGACGTCGATGCCGGGGGTGTGGGTGCGGTAGTGGTTTTCGAAGTCGAGGGTGCGGCTGTTGGCGATGTGTTCGGGGGTGATGCCGAGTTGGTGGAGGGTGGGCCATTTGGTGGGGTGGGCGGTGGTGTGGATGTGGGCGCCGAGGTGGCGGGCGAGGTGGATGGCGGCTTGGCCGACGCCGCCGGTGGCGGCGTGGATGAGGAGGTGTTCGCCGGGTTGGAGGTGGGCGAGGTCGTGGAGGGCGTGGTAGGCGGTGAGGTAGGCGATGGGTGCGGTGGCGGCTTGGGTGAGGGTCCAGCCGTCGGGGATGGGGGTGACGAGGCGGTGGTCGGTGGTGGCGGTGGGGCCGATGCCGTTGAAGAGGCCCATGACGTGTTGGCCGGGGTGGAGGTTGGTGACGGCGGTGCCGGTGTGGGTGATGGTGCCGGCGCCTTCGCCGCCGATGGGGCGGGGGTCGTTGACGATGCCGAGGGCGACGACGACGTCGCGGAAGTTGACTCCGCCGGTGTGGAGGCGGACGCGGACTTCGTGTGGTTGTAGGGGTGTGGTGTAGTCGGGGCAGTGGGTGAGGTTGAGGTTGTCCAGGCTGCCGCCGGAGGTGGTTTCCAGTCGCCAGGTGTCGCTGTCGGGTAGGGGCAGGCCGGCCGTGGTGTGGGCGGGTTGGAGGCGGGGGACGTGCAGGCGGCCGTCGCGGATCGCCAGTTGCGGCTCACCACACCCCACCGCCCGGCCGAGGACGGCCATGCTCTCCGCCTTCTCGTCCAGGTCCACCACGGTGATCCGGTCTGGGTGTTCGGCGAGGCCGGTGCGGAGCATGCCCCAGCACGCGGCGGCCGCCAGGTCGCTGATCCGGTCGTCCACCCCGGTGCTCACCGCACCCCGGGTCAGCACCACCAGCCGGCTGTCGGCCAGCGACTCCTCGGCCAGCCACTCCTGCAACACCCGCAGCAACGACTCGGTAGACCCGTGGGTGGCTGCCAGCATGTCCAACCCGTCGACCACCGGCCCGACGCCGGGCCAGGGCAGCACGACCGTCCGCGCCGCCGCGCCGGCCTCACCGAGCGCCGCCACCGTCGGGTACGCCGACACCGCCCCGAACGCCGCCGACCAGCGATCGACCGCGTCCGGGTCGTCGCTCAGCACCGCCACCGGGCCGACCTCGACGGGTTCCGTCGGCTCGACCGGCAGCCAGTCCACGTGCAGCAGCCACTGCGGATCCACCCGTACGCCGCCGCGTTCCGCATCCTCGACCGGCACCTCGCGCAGCACCAGTGACCGAGCGTCCAGCACGGGCTCGCCGGCCGGGTCGTAGACGACCAGCGCGGCCTGATCACCGCCCCGGCGTACCAGGTGTACGCGGACACTGGTCGCCCGAGTGGCGTGCAGCCGTACGCCGGACCAGACGAACGGCAGCTGCACCCGGCTCACGTCACCCTCGGCGGCGAGGGCCAGCACGTGCAACGTGGCGTCCAGCAGCGCCGGGTGTACGCCGTACCCGTCGACGTCGCCCCGGACCGGCTCCGGCAGCGCCACCTCGGCGTACAGGTCGTCACCCGTACGCCAGGCCCGACGCAGGCCCTGGAACGCCGGCCCGTACCGGTAACCCAGCTCGGCCAGCCACTCGTACACCCCGTCGACCGGCAGCGGGTCGGCACCCGCCGGTGGCCACTCGGTGCGGGTGGCGGGCGGCGCGGTGCTGGGTTCGACGGTGAGGGCGGCGGTGGCGTGGTGCGTCCAGGCCGTCTCGTCGGTGCGTCCCCGTGGACGCGAGTGGACGGTCACGCGACGACGGTCCTCCTCGTCCGGCGGGTCGAGGGTGACCTGCACGTCCGTCGGCTGCTCGGTGAGGAACAGCGGCTGGTGCAGGGTCAGCTCGTCGAGGTACCGGTGTCCCGTGCCGGCCCCCGCGTGCAGGGCGAGGTCCACGTACGCGGTCGCCGGCAGCAGGCAGCCGGCCGTGATGGCGTGGTCGACGAGCCACGGGTGGCTGCGGGTCGAGAGTTGTCCGGTGAGGAGGCGCTGGCCGGTGGGGGTGGCCAGCTGGCCGGTGAGCAGCGGATGCTGCGGCCCGTCCTGGCGCCGGTTGCGCCGCCCGGTGAGCCAGTACGGCTGGTGGTGGAACGGATAGGTGGGCGGGGCCGCGTGTGCCCGGGTCTCTGGGAGCAGGCGCGTCCAGGCGACGGCACGGGTGGTCCGGGTGTGCAGCAGCGCGGTGTTGGTGAGCAGGGTGTGCCAGGGGTCGGCGTCCCGGCGGAGGGTGTGCAGGGCGGTAACGTCGTCGACGGCGGGGGCGAGCAGGGGGTGCGGGCTGACCTCGACGAGGGTTCCGTGGTCGTCGGCGATCATCTGCTGGAGGGTCGGGTGGAAGTGGACCGGCTGGCGCAGGTTCGCCCACCAGTAGTCGGTGGTGAGGTCGGTGCCGGACAGTGTCCGCCGCCGGGTGCTGCTGTAGAAGGTGCTGCCATCGGCCTGCGGATCGACCGTGACGCTGGTGAGTTCCGCGTGGAGCGGGTCGACGTGGGGGCAGTGGCTGGCGTAGCTGACCGGGATGATCCTGGCCGTGAAACCCTGCCCGGTCAGCGCCTGGTGGGCAGCCTCGATGGCGTCGGGGGCACCGGAGAGTACGCAGTTCGTGGGGGCGTTGTGGGCCGCGAGGTGCAGCTCGGCGGCGTGCCCGGGGACCAGTCGCCCGAGCAGTGCGGGTAGCTCCTCCGGGGCCGGGCCGGTGACGGCGAGCATGCCGCCGGTGCCCTCGATGGAGGTGAGGGCCCGGCCGCGGTGGGCGATGAGTCGGGCGGCCTGGTCGAGGGTGAGGATGCCGGCAGCGTGGGCGGCGGTGATCTCTCCCTGGCTGTGGCCGATCACCCCGTCGGGCGTGATGCCGTGGTGCCGCCACAGGGCGGTCAGTGCCGTCGTGACGGCGAACAGGGTTGGCTGGACGACGTCGACCCGGTCCAGGCCGGCCGCGTCGGGTCGTTCCAGAACCACGCTGAGCAGTGACCAGTCGAGGTGCGGGCGCAGCGCCGCCTCAGTGCTGTCGATGCTGTTTCGGAAGGTCGGGGAGGTGCGGTAGAGCTGGTGGGCCATGGCCGGCCATTGGCTGCCCTGACCCGGGTAGATGAAGGCGACCCGCCCGCCGTCGCTCGCTTCGCCGATGGTCAGGTTCGGGTGCTCGGCCGCCTCGACCAGGGCGGTCAACGCCTCGCGTAGTTCGTCGAGGGTGCGGCCGAGGACCACCGCCCGGTGGGGGAACGTCGACCGGCCGGTGAGGGCGTGGGCGACGCCGACGAGGTCGAGGTCGTCCGTGTCGGTGGTCCAGTCGCGTAGGCGGCGGGCGTACTCCCGTAGGGCGGGCTCGGTTTTCGCGGAGAGGAGCCACGGCACCCACCCACCGCCGGGCAGGTCGGTCACCTCGTCCGGCACGTCCACGACGGGTACGGCGACCGAATCCGCCGGGGCCGGGAACTCCTCGATGATCAGGTGGGCGTTGGTGCCGCTCATCCCGAACGCCGACACCGCCGCCCGCCGCAGGTGCCCGTTCGGCTTCCAGTCGACCACCCGGTCGAGCAGCCGTACGTTGCCGCTGTCCCAGTCGACGTGCGGGGTGGGGGCGTCGATGTGCAGCGAGCGGGGCAGCATGCCCTGCTGCATGGCCACGACCATCTTGATCACGCCGGCCACCCCGGCGGCGGCCTGGGTGTGGCCGATGTTCGACTTGATCGACCCGAGCCACAACGGTTGGTCGTCCCGCCGGTGCTGTCCGTACGTGGCGAGGAGTGCCTGGGCCTCGATGGGGTCGCCGAGGGTGGTGCCGGTGCCGTGCGCCTCGACCGCGTCCACGTCGGCGGGGGTGAGGCGGGCGTTGGCCAGGGCCTGCCGGATGACGCGTTCCTGCGCCGGCCCGTTGGGTGCGGTGAGGCCGTTGCTGGCCCCGTCCTGGTTCACCGCCGAACCGCGGATGACGGCGAGGACCCGATGGCCGCGTTCCCGGGCCACGGAGAGCCGTTCCAGGAGCACCAGGCCGACGCCCTCGGCGAACCCGAACCCGTCCGCCGCAGCCGCGAACGGCTTGCACCGGCCGTCCGCCGACAGTCCCCGCTGCCGGCTGAACTCCACGAAGCCACCGGGCGTGGCCAGCACCGTCACCCCGCCCGCCAGGGCCAGGTCGCACTCGCCGTTACGGATCGCCTGCGCCGCCAGGTGCATCGCCACCAGCGACGACGAGCATGCCGTGTCCACGGTCATCGCCGGGCCCTCCAACCCCAGCGTGTACGCGATCCGGCCCGACGCCAGCGCGGTCGTCGCCCCGGTCATCAGGTAGCCCTCGTAGTCCTCCGGCACCTCGTCGAACCGGGGTCCGTAGTCGTTGTCGATGACCCCGGTGAAGACGCCCGTCGCGGTGCCGCGCAGGCCGGCCGGGTCGATGCCCGCCCGCTCCACGGCCTCCCACGCGGTCTCCAGCAGCAGGCGCTGCTGCGGGTCCATCGCCGCCGCCTCCCGGCCGTTGATGCCGAAGAAGGCCGCGTCGAAACCGGCGGCGTCGTCGAGGAACCCGCCGTGCCGGGTGTACGTGGTCCCCGGCGTGCCGGGGTCCGGGTGGTAGATGGCCTCGACGTCCCAGCCCCGTCCGTCCGGGAACTCGCTGATCGCGTCGCCCTCGGAGACCACCAGCTGCCACAGCTGCTCCGGTGAGCCGACGCCGCCCGGATAGCGGCAGGCCATCCCGACGATCGCCACCGGTTCGTCGACGGCGGCCACCCGGACCGGCGTCGTGGTACGGGCCGTCGGGACCCCGGAGACCAGCTCCCGCAGGTGGTCGACCACCGCCGTCGGGGTGGGATGGTCGAACACCAGGGTCGCCGGCAGCGCCAGGCCGGTGGCCGCGCCGATCCGGTTGCGCAGCTCGACGGCCGTGAGAGAGGTGAACCCGAGATCCTTGAACGCCTGCCCCGGGTCGACCGCCTCCGCCGACTCCAGCCCGGCCACCGTCGCCACGGCCCCCAGCACCAGGTCGTGCAGCGCTCTGCGCTGCTCGGCCGGAGGGCGGGCGGCGAGCCGCTGCGCGTACGTCAGCGGGCCGGCGTCGGCGGCGGCGTCCCGCAGCCCGGCGCGGAACAACCCGCGCAGCGGCGCGGGCACCGGGCCGGCCGGCTCGCTGACCCGTGCCGCGAGCAGCACCGCCGCGCCGGTGGCGAGGGCCAGGTCGAGCGGGCCCGACGCGGGTGCCGGAACGACACCGTCGGGCCGTGGCGCGTCGGCCGCCCCGCCGGACACGCTGACCGCGGCCAGCCCGTACGCCCGCCGGTGGTGGGCCAGCGCGTCGAGGAACGCGGCGTCGCCGCCCCGGGCGCTCGCCCCGACGGTGCCGAGCGTGCCGGCCACGTCGGAGAGGAGGACGAACGCCGCCAGGTCGAGCTGGCGGGTCGCCTCGTGCAGTGCCCACCCGGTCGCCGGGTCGCCCCCGGCGTGCAGCACGGCGGTGAGCGGGCGGGCCGGATCGACGGTGGCGAGCAGGTCGGCCAGGGCGCCGGGGTCGGTGGTGTCGCAGCCGGTGACGGTGACCTGGGCGTCGAGCCCGGTCAGCGCACCGACCGCCGGTGCCACGTCGACGGCGCCGGCCAGCAGCAGGTGCCGTACCCCGTGCCGGGTGATCAGGTCCCGCGCCGCCGCGACGGCCCGCGTGTCGCCGGTCACCAGGACCGTGCCGTCCGGGCCGAGGCCGGCGAGGTCCGGGCCGAGGCCGGCGGGGTCCGGGGCGCTGACGGTCGCGCGGACCAGCCGGGGCAGGAACACCGTGCCGGTGCGCAGGGCGAGCCGGGGTTCGCCGGCCGCGACGGCGGCGGCCACCGCCCGGTCCCGGACCGCCTCGCTCTCCGGATGCCCGTCGGTGTCGACCAGGACGATCCGGCCGGGCTCGGCGGCCTGCGCCGCGCCGGCGGCGCCCCACACGGCCGCCGCGGGCAGGTCGCGCGGGTCCTCGCCGGGCAGCGCCGCGACGGCGTGCCGGGTCAGCACCACCAGCGGCGGCCCGGCCGGGTCACCGACCGCCGCCTGGAGCAGCGCCACCGCCCGGTGCGCGGCACCTGCCGGATCGGCCAGCTCGGCCTCCGGTGTCCGGTACGACCAGATGGTGCCGGCGGCATCGGGCACCCCGGCGGACTCGGGCACCGGCCACCGCTCCCAGTCGAGGGCGTACAGCTCCGGCGCGGGACCGGTGGCGGTCAACCGGTCGACGGGCAGCGCCCCGGTGTCGAGCGCGGCGGTGAGCACCGGCTGACCGGTCGGGTCGTAGCCGGCGAGGGTGAACTGGCCGTCCCCGGTCGGCCGCAGCAGCACCCGTAGCGTGGTGGCGCCGGCGGCGAGCAGCCGCACCTCGGACCACCCGGTGACGGTCGGCACCGCGTCGGGCCGCCGGTCCCGCAGGTCGGCCAGCAGCGGGTGCAGGGCCGCCTCCAGCAGCGCCGGGTGCAGCGCGTGCTGCGCGGCCTCCGCCCGCTGTTCCTCGTCGAGACCGACCTCGAGGAACAGTCCGCCGTCCTGTCGCCAGGCCTCCCACAGGCAGCGCAGGGCCGGCCCGTGCCGGTAGCCCGCCGCGCCGAGCCGGGCGTACACCTCGGCGACGTCGACCGGTTCGGCGCCGGCCGGCGGCCAGACCGGCCCGACCGGCGGCGCGGCCGGCGCGGTGGTGCCGAGGACGCCGCCGCCGTGCCGGGTCCAGGCCGCGTCCGGCTCGCACTCCGCGTCCCGCGCGTGGATGGTCACGGTACGCCGGCCCGCGTCGTCGGCCTCCGCGACGGTGACCTGCACCTGCACGGCCCGGCCGTCCGGTACGGGCAGCGGCGCGGCCACGGTCAGTTCCGTGAGGTACGGGTGCCCGGTGCCGGTACCGGCGTGCAGCGCCAGGTCCAGGAAACCGCTCGCCGGCAGGAGTCGGGTCGCCAGTACCCGGTGGTCGTCGAGCCAACTGGTGCCGGCGGCGAGCCGCCCGGTGAGGACGGTGCCGCCCTCGGTGGCCAGGTCGAGCCGGCTGGTCAGCACGGCGTGCCGGGTGGGGTGCAGCCCCAGGTCGGCGGGGCTGGTCCGGTGGGTGTCGGACAGCCAGTGCCGGGTGGACTGGAACGGGTAGGTGGGCAGGTCGAGGTGGGGGTGGCCGCCGGCCGGGCGGGCGTCCAGCGTCGCGGCGGCCGCGAGCAGGGTACGCGGGCCGGGCCGGTCCTTGTGCAGGCCGGACACCGCGACGACCTCGCCCAGCGTCTGCTGGTGCAGCGCGGTGAGCGTCCCGTCCGGTCCGAGTTCGACGAAGGTACGGACGCCGTGTTGGTTGTGGAGGGTGGTGATGCCGTTGGCGTAGTGGACGGGGGCGAGGATGTGTTCCACCCAGTAGTCGGGGTTGGTGAGTTGTTCGGTGGTGGCGAGTTGTCCGGTGACGTTGCTGATGACGGGCAGGGTGGGTGCCTGGTAGGTGAGCCCGGCGGCGACGGTGTGGAATTCGTCGGTGATGGCGGTCATGTGGGGTGAGTGGAAGGCGTGGCTGACCTGGAGTGCGGTGGTTTTGCGTCCTTGCTCGCGCCAGCGGGCGGCGAGTTGTTCGCATACGTGTCGGTCGCCGCTGATGACGGTGGTGTGTGGGGTGTTGACGGCGGCGATGGTGACGCCGTCGTGGCCGGCGATCAATTCGTCGGCTTCGTCTCGGGTGGCTTGGAGGGCGGTCATGGCGCCGGGGGTGGTGATGCTGTTCATGAGTCGGGCTCGGGTGGTGACGAGGTGGGCGGCGTCGGTGAGGGTGAGGACTCCGGCGAGGTGGGCGGCGGTGATTTCGCCGAGGGAGTGTCCGGTGAGGTGGTCGGGTTTGAGGCCGAGTTGGGTGGTGGCGACCTGGTGCAGGGCGATGTGGAGGGCGAACAGTGCGGGTTGGGTGTAGGCGGTGGTGTTCAGTAGTGCCGCGTGGTCGGTGCCCGGCTCGGAGAAAACCACGTCTTGGAGGCGGTGTTCGAGGTGCGGGTTCAACGCCTCGCACGTCTGGTCGAACGCCTGTCGGTAGGTGGGGTTGGTGGCGTACAGGTCGGCGCCCATGCCCGGGTACTGGCTGCCCTGACCGGTGAAACAGAAGGCGATCCGGCCGGGATCGCCGGTGCTGCCGCTGACGACGACGGGATGCGGTCGCCCCTCGGCGAGCGCGGCCAGCGCGGCGGCGAACTCGTCGCGGGTACGGGCCACCAGCACGGCGCGATGCGGGAAGCGGGGCCGCCGGGCGAGCGTGTCCCCGACCTCGGCCGGCGTCACGTCCGCCCCGTGGTCGGCCAGCCACCCGCCCAGCCGCCCGGCGTACGCGCGCAGCGCCGGCTCGGTCTTCGCCGACAGCACCCACGACACCCACCCGTCCCACGGGTCGACGTTCGGCGTGGCGGCCGGCTCCGTCGCGGGTGGTTCCTCAAGGATCACGTGCGCGTTCGTTCCGCTGACACCGAACGACGACACCGCTCCGCGCCGTGGGTGTCCGTTCCGTCGCCACTCGACGGCCTTGTCGAGGAGGCGGACGTTGCCGGCGTCCCAGTCCACGTGCGGGGTGGGGGCGTCGATGTGCAGCGACCGGGGCAGCAGGTCGTGCTGGAGTGCGAGGACCATCTTGATGATGCCGGCGGCGCCGGCGGCTGCCTGGGTGTGGCCGATGTTCGACTTGATCGAGCCCAACCACAAGGGCTGGTCGTCGCGTCGGTCCTGTCCGTAGGTGGCGAGGAGTGCTTGGGCTTCGATGGGGTCGCCGAGGGTGGTGCCGGTGCCGTGGGCCTCGACGGCGTCGACGTCCGCCGGGTTCAGGCGGGCGTTGGCCAGGGCCTGGCGGATGACGCGTTCCTGGGACGGTCCGTTCGGGGCGGTGAGGCCGTTGCTGGCCCCGTCCTGGTTGACCGCCGAACCTCGTACGACGGCGAGGACGCGGTGACCGCGTTCCCGCGCGGTGGAGAGGCGTTCCAGCAGCAGCAGGCCGACGCCCTCGCCCCAGCCGGTGCCGTCGGCGGCGGCGGCGAACGGCTTGCACCGCCCGTCGGGGGCGAGTCCGCGCTGGCGGCTGAACTCGATGAGCATGCCGGGGGTGGCCATGACGGTGACCCCGCCGGCGAGGGCCAGGTCGCACTCGCCGTTGCGGATGGCCTGCGCCGCGAGATGCATGGCGACCAGCGACGAGGAGCAGGCGGTGTCCACCGTGACCGCCGGCCCCTCCAACCCCAACAGGTACGCGATCCGCCCGGACGCCACGCTCGTCGTGTTGCCGGTCAGCATGAACCCCTCGTACGCCTCCGGCGCCTCGTGCATCCGGGGCCCGTACTCGTCGAAGGCCAGGCCGGTGAAGACACCGGTGGCGCTGCCGCGCAGCGTGGTGGGGTCGATGCCGGCCCGTTCGATGCTCTCCCAGGCGGCCTCGAGCAGCAGCCGTTGCTGCGGGTCCATCGCGGTCGCCTCGCGCGGGCTGATCCCGAAGAAGGCGGCGTCGAAGTCGGTGGCCCCGGCGATGAACCCGGCCTCCCGGGCGTACGTGGTGCCGGCGTGCTCCGGGCGCGGATCGTAGAGCCGCTCCAACCGCCAACCACGGTCGGTCGGGAACTCCCCGATCGCGTCCCGGCCCGAGGCCAGCAGCTCCCACAACTCCTCCGGGTCGCTGACCCCACCCGGATAGCGGCACGCCATCCCCACGATTGCGATCGGCTCGTCGGCGGCCGTGGCCGGCAGCACCCGCGTCGCTGGGGCCGGTTGCCCGGCTCGGCCCGGCAGCCGGCCGGCGAGGTACTCCACGACGGCCGCTGGGGTGGGGTGGTCGAAGACCAGCGTGGCCGGCAGTTGCAGGTCGGTGACCGTGCTCAGCCGGTTGCGCAGTTCGACCGAGGTCAACGAGTCGAACCCGAGGTCGCGGAAGGCCCGCCCGAGCTGGATGGACTCGGCCGTCGCGTGGCCGAGCACGACCGCCACCGTCGTACGCAGCAGATCCTCCAGCGCCGCCCGCCGATCGTCCGCCCCGAGCCCGGTCAGGCGGTCCATCAGGGACGCCCCGGCGTCGTCCCCGTACCCGGAGACCGCGCGCCGGGTGGGCGCGCCGGCGAGGGCGGTGAGGATGGCGGGAACGTGGGGTTGGTTGCGCAGCGTGGGGCGGTGGAGTTTGACGGGGGCGAGGGCGGGGTGGGTGTGGGTCAGAGCCGCGTCGAGGAGGGCCATGCCCTCGTCCGTGTCGAGTCCGAGGCTGCCGGCCCGCGCCATCCGCGCCCGGTCCACCTCGGTCAGGTGCGCGGTCATCGTGCTGGTGTCGTTCCAGTAACCCCAGGCCAGCGCGGTCGCCGGTAGCCCGTCGGCGCGCCGGTACTCCGCCAGCGCGTCCAGGAAGGTGTTCGCGGCCGCGTACCCGGCCTGTCCACCGGTGCCCAGGGTCCCGGCGAACGCCGAGAAGAGGACGAAGTGGGTGAGGGGGCGGTTCCTGGTGGCCTTGTGGAGGTGCCAGGCGGTGTCGACCTTGGGAGCGAGGGTGGTGTGGAGGTTCGACGGGGTGAGGTTGGTGAGGGTGGTGTCGTTGAGGGTGCCGGCGGTGTGGATGACGCCGGTGAGTGGGTGGCCGGTGTGGTCGATGTGGTCGATGATCTCGGCGAGTTGCGCCTCGTCGGTGGTGTCGCAGCGGCTGATGGTGATGGTGGCGCCGAGGCCGGTGAGCTGGTGGATGAGGGTGGGTGCGTGGGGGTGGTTCGGCCCTTGGCGGCTGAGTAGGTGGAGGTGGCGGGTGTCGTGGTGGGTGACGAGGTGGGCGGCGGTGTGCTGGGCGAGGGTGCCGGTGCCGCCGGTGATGAGGGTGGTGCCGTGGTCGGCTGGTGCTGTTGGGAGGGTGAGGGCGATTTTGCCGGTGTGGCGGGCGTTGGCGAGGTAGCGGAAGGCGGTGGGGGCGTGGCGGATGTCGTAGGTGCGGGTGGGTAGGGGTGGGAGTGTGCCGTTTTGGAAGAGGGGTTGGAGGTGTTGGTAGAGGGTGGCGATGTGGTTTTCGCCGGGGTCCATGAGGTCGAAGGCTTGGTAGGTGGTGTGGGGGTGTTCGGTGGTCCATGTCTGTGGGTGGCGGATGTCGGTTTTGCCCATGTCGATGAGGCGTCCGCCTGGGGTGAGGAGGCGGCCGGAGGCGTTGAGGTGTTCGCCGGTGAGGCTGTTGAGGATGACGTCGATGCCGGGGGTGTGGGTGCGGTAGTGGTTTTCGAAGTCGAGGGTGCGGCTGTTGGCGATGTGTTCGGGGGTGATGCCGAGTTGGTGGAGGGTGGGCCATTTGGTGGGGTGGGCGGTGGTGTGGATGTGGGCGCCGAGGTGGCGGGCGAGGTGGATGGCGGCTTGGCCGACGCCGCCGGTGGCGGCGTGGATGAGGAGGTGTTCGCCGGGTTGGAGGTGGGCGAGGTCGTGGAGGGCGTGGTAGGCGGTGAGGTAGGCGATGGGTGCGGTGGCGGCTTGGGTGAGGGTCCAGCCGTCGGGGATGGGGGTGACGAGGCGGTGGTCGGTGGTGGCGGTGGGGCCGATGCCGTTGAAGAGGCCCATGACGTGTTGGCCGGGGTGGAGGTTGGTGACGGCGGTGCCGGTGTGGGTGATGGTGCCGGCGCCTTCGCCGCCGATGGGGCGGGGGTCGTTGACGATGCCGAGGGCGACGACGACGTCGCGGAAGTTGACTCCGCCGGTGTGGAGGCGGACGCGGACTTCGTGTGGTTGTAGGGGTGTGGTGTAGTCGGGGCAGTGGGTGAGGTTGAGGTTGTCCAGGCTGCCGCCGGAGGTGGTTTCCAGTCGCCAGGTGTCGCTGTCGGGTAGGGGCAGGCCGGCCGTGGTGTGGGCGGGTTGGAGGCGGGGGACGTGCAGGCGGCCGTCGCGGATCGCCAGTTGCGGCTCACCACACCCCACCGCCCGGGTCAGCAGTTCGGACACGTCGTCGACAGCGGTCGCGTCGAGGTCGACGATGGTGATCCGGTCCGGGTGCTCGGTCTGGCTGGAACGCACCAGCCCCCAGCAGGCGGCCCCGGCCAGGTCGCTGATCCGGTCGTCCACCCCGGTGCTCACCGCACCCCGGGTCAGCACCACCAGCCGGCTGTCGGCCAGCGACTCCTCGGCCAGCCACTCCTGCAACACCCGCAGCAGCGACTCCGTCAACCGGTGCGTCGCCCCCGGCACATCGCCGTCGGCCGCCGGCTCCGCCTCGCCGCCGGGGGTCCAGCACGGCACCACCACGGCCTCCGCGCCGACGGCGCGTACGCTCCGCACCGAGTCGGCGATCCGCGCCGCCGGAAGGGTACGGCGCAGCAGGCCGGCGGTGGTCTCGTCGACGCCGATCGCGGCGAGGCCGATCGTCTCCGGAGGTTCCCCCGCCGTCTCGACACCGGGAAGGACGGGCCAGTCCACGTGCAGCAGCCACTGCGGATCCAGCCGTGGCGCGGCCGGCCCGCCGGCCCGGCGCGGTATCTCCCGCAGCACCAGCGACCGGGCCTCCAACACCGGCTGCCCGGCGGGGTCGTGCACGGCCAGCTCGGCGCGGTCGGACGCGGCGCGGGACAGGCGTACCCGCAGCGACGTGGCCCCGGTGGCGTACAGGCGCACCCCGGACCAGACGAACGGCAGCCAGACGCCGTCCCGCACGTCGTCGGTCACCCCCAGGACGTGCAACGCCGCGTCCAGCAACGCCGGGTGTACGCCGAACCGGTCGACGTCGGCGCGTACGCCCTCCGGCAGGGTCACCTCCGCGTAGAGGTCGTCACCCGAGCGCCACGCCCGACGCAGGCCCTGGAACGCCGGCCCGTACTGGTAGCCCAGTCCCGCCAACTCGTCGTACAGGCCGGCCACGTCCAGCGGCACGGCCCCGGCCGGCGGCCACGCGGTCGGCCGGTCCGCCGCCCCGGTCGCGGTGGCGGTGGTCAGCCGGCCCGCGGCGTTCATCGTCCAGGCCGCGTCGGTCTCCCCGGCCGGGCGGGAGTGCACCTCCACCGCCCGCTGCCCGTCCGTCGGTTCGGCGAGGACGACCTGCACCTCCACGGCACCGTCCGCCGGCAGCTCCAGCGGGCTGTGCAGGGTCAATTCCTCCAGGTACGGATGCCCGCCGGCCAACCCGGCGTGCAGCGTCATGTCGATCAGGGCGGTGGCGGGCAGCAGGCACCGGTCGGCGATGGTGTGGTCCACCAGCCACGGATGGGTGCCCGGCGACAGCCGCCCGGTGAGGACGGTGCGGGCGTCGGTGGCCAGGTCGAGCCGCCCGCCGAGCAGCGGGTGGGTGCTCGGCCGCAGCCCGAGGTCGCCTGGGCGGGCGGCGGCCCCGCCTCCGGTCACCAGCCAGTGCCGGGTGTGCTGGAACGGGTAGGTGGGCAGGTCCAGGTGGGCACCGGCGTCGGCGGGCCGGCCGCCGACGATGGCGGCGGCCGCGAGGAGGGTGTGCTGGTGTGGCCGCTTGCGGTGCAGGGTGGGAACGGCCACCACGTCGTTCAACGTCTGCTGGTGCAGCGCGGTGAGCGTCCCGTCCGGTCCGAGTTCGACGAAGGTGCGGACGCCGTGTTGGTTGTGGAGGGTGGTGATGCCGTTGGCGTAGTGGACGGGGGCGAGGATGTGTTCCACCCAGTAGTCGGGGTTGGTGAGTTGTTCGGTGGTGGCGAGTTGTCCGGTGACGTTGCTGATGACGGGCAGGGTGGGTGCCTGGTAGGTGAGCCCGGCGGCGACGGTGTGGAATTCGTCGGTGATGGCGTTCATGTGGGGTGAGTGGAAGGCGTGGCTGACCTGGAGTGCGGTGGTTTTGCGTCCTTGCTCGCGCCAGCGGGCGGCGAGTTGTTCGCATACGTCTCGGTCGCCGCTGATGACGGTGGTGTGTGGGGTGTTGACGGCGGCGATGGTGACGCCGTCGTGGCCGGCGATCAATTCGTCGGCTTCGTCTCGGGTGGCTTGGAGGGCGGTCATGGCGCCGGGGGTGGTGATGCTGTTCATGAGTCGGGCTCGGGTGGTGACGAGGTGGGCGGCGTCGGTGAGGGTGAGGACTCCGGCGAGGTGGGCGGCGGTGATTTCGCCGAGGGAGTGTCCGGTGAGGTGGTCGGGTTTGAGGCCGAGTTGGGTGGTGGCGACCTGGTGCAGGGCGATGTGGAGGGCGAAGAGTGCGGGCTGGGTGTAGGCGGTGGTGTTCAGTAGTGCCGCGTGGTCGGTGCCTGGCTCGGAGAAAACCACGTCTTGGAGGCGGTGTTCGAGGTGGGGGTTCAATGCCTCGCACGCCTGGTCGAACGCCTGTCGGTAGGTGGGGTTGGTGGCGTACAGGTCGGCGCCCATGCCCGGGTATTGGCTGCCCTGGCCGGTGAAACAGAAGGCCACCTTGCCGGGCTGGTCCACCGCGCTCGTGTGCAGGTGCGGGTGCGGCTCGCCGTTGGCCAGCGCGGTCAGCGCCGCGGTGAAGTCCTCGCCGCCGGCGGCCGTGACCACCGCCCGGTGCGCGAACCGGGCACGCCGGGCCAGCGCCGCCGCGACCGTGGCCGGCGCGACGTCCGAATGCTCGGCCAGCCAGGCCGCCAGGCGGGCGGCGTGGTCGCGGAGCGCGGCCTCGGTCCTGGCCGACAACTGCCACGACGCCCACCCGTCCCACGGGTCGACGGTCGGCCCGGTGGCTTCCGCCGGTGGCGCCTCTTCGAGGATGACGTGGGCGTTGGTGCCGCTGATGCCGAACGAGGACACCCCGGCCCGGCGCGGCTGCCCGCCCGGTGCCCAGTCCACCGCCCGGTCGAGCAGCCGTACGTTGCCGCTGTCCCAGTCGACGTGCGGGGTGGGGGCGTCGATGTGCAGCGAGCGGGGCAACGTGCCGTGCCGCATCGCCAGGACCATTTTGATCACGCCGGCGATACCGGCGGCGGCCTGGGCGTGGCCGAGGTTCGATTTGATCGACCCGAGCCAGAGCGGTTGGTCGTCCCGCCGCTGCTGCCCGTACGTGGCGAGCAGCGCCTGGGCTTCGATGGGGTCGCCGAGGGTGGTGCCGGTGCCGTGGGCCTCGACCGCGTCCACGTCGGCGGGGGTGAGCCGGGCGTTGGCCAGGGCCTGCCGGATCACCCGTTCCTGCGCCGGCCCGTTCGGTGCGGAGAGTTGGCTGCTGGTGCCGTCCTGGTTCAGCGCCGACCCGCGGACCACCGCCAGGATCGGGTGCCCGAGCCGGCGTGCCCGGGACAGCCGTTCCACCAGCACCAGGCCGACGCCCTCGCCCCACCCGGTGCCGTCGGCCGTGGCCGCGAACGGCTTGCACCGCCCGTCGGCGGCCAACCCCCGCTGCCGGGCGAACTCGACGAAGTTGTCCGGTGTGGTCATCACCGCCACACCGCCCGCGAGGGCCAGGTCGCACTCCCCGTTGCGGATGGCCTGGCCGGCCAGGTGCAGCGCCACCAGCGACGACGAGCAGGCGGTGTCCACCGTGACCGCCGGCCCCTCCAGCCCCAGCACGTACGCCACCCGCCCGGACACCACGCTGGACGTGTTGCCGGTGAGCAGGTAGCCCTCGATCCCCTCCGGTGCCTGGTGCCGTTCGTGCAGCCGGGGCCCGTAGTCCTGAGCGACCACTCCGGTGAAGACGCCGGTGCTGGTGCCGCGCAGCGTGGTGGGGTCGATGCCGGCCCGTTCGATACTCTCCCAGGCGGCCTCCAGCAGCAGCCGTTGCTGCGGATCGGTGGCCAACGCCTCCCTGGGGCTGATCGCGAAGAAGCCGGGGTCGAAGTCACCCGCGTCGTAGAGGAAGCCGCCCTCCCGGGTGTACGTGGTGCCCGGCGTGTCCGGGTCCGGGTCGTAGAGGGCGGTCAGGTCCCAGCCCCGGTCGGTGGGGAACCCGCCGACCGCGTCGGTGCCGGAGGCCAGCAGTTGCCACAACTCCTCAGGGGAGGTGACCCCGCCCGGGTAGCGGCAGGCCATCCCGATGATCGCGATCGGCTCCCGGGCGCGTTCCTCGACCTCCTGCAGGCGCTGGCGGGTCTGGTACAGGTCCGCGGTGGCCCGCTTGAGGTACGCGACCAGCTTTTCCTCATTCGCCATCCGTGGCCACCTCACCGGTGAGATCGAGCTGCGTGAGTTCAACGTCCAGGTCCTGGTCGAGCAGGTGGAAGAGCTCCTCCGGCGTGGCCGAGAGGATGTCGCCGGCGAGCGTCGGCCCCGGCTGCACGCCGGTGAGCTGGTGCAGGAGTCCTTGAAGGCGGGTGACCAGGGCGTCCCGTCCGTCCGAGGCGTCGCCGTTCAGGGCCCGTACCGCCGTCTCCAGCCGGTCCAGTTCTGCCAGGGCCAACTCCGCCGGGTCGGGTTGCCGCGGCGTCAGCTGGTCCCGCAGGTACGCGGCCAGCGCGACCGGAGTCGGGTGGTCGAAGACGACGGTGGCGGGCAGCGGCAGACCGGTGAGCCGGCTGAGCTGGTTGCGGAACTCCAACGCGGTCAGCGAGTTGAGACCGAGTTCGAGGAAGCCCCGGTTCTCCCCGATCCGCGCGGTGTCGGCATGCCCGAGCGCCTTCGCCAACTGCCCGCGGATCAGCTCCGTAAGCGTGCGCTGCTGCTCGGTGCCGTCCTGGTCGCGTAGCAGGGGGGCCCACTGCGTGGTGGCGGCGGCGGTGGTTTTGGTGGGTTGGGTGAGGTGGGTGGGGAGGTTGGTGGGGTTGAGGTGGGCGGTGATGGGGGTGGGGTTGGTGGTGGTGAGGGCGGTGTTGAGGAGGGTGAGGGCGTGGGGGGTGGTGAGGGGGGTGATGCCGGTGTTGTGGAGGCGTTGGAGGTCGGTGGTGTGGAGGTGGGCGGTGAGGGTGCTGGTGTGGGTCCAGTAGCCCCAGTTGAGGCTGGTGGCGGGTTGTTGGTGTTGGTGGCGGTGTTGGGCGAGGGCGTTTTGGAAGGTGTTGGCGGCGGCGTAGTTGGCTTGGCCGGGTGTGCCGAGGGTGGCGGCGATGGAGGAGTAGAGGAGGAAGTGGGTGAGGGGGTGGTGGTGGGTGAGGGTGTGGAGGTGCCAGGTGGCGTCGGTTTTGGGGTTGAGGGTGGTGTGGAGTTGGTGGGGGGTGAGGTTGGTGAGGGTGGCGTCGTGGAGGGTGCCTGCGGTGTGGATGACTGCGGTGAGGGGGTGGTTGGTGTGGTCGATGTGGTTGATGACGTTGTGGAGTTGGTTGCGGTTGGTGGTGTCGCAGGTGGTGATGGTGATGGTTGCGCCGAGGCTGGTGAGGTGGTGGATGAGGTGGGGGGTGTCGGGGTGGTGGGGGCCTTGTCGGCTGATGAGGTGGAGTTGTTTGACGTTGTGGTGGGCTATCAGGTGGTTGGCGGTGTGTTGGGCGAGGGTGCCGGTGCCGCCGGTGATGAGGGTGGTGCCGTTCGGGTCGAACGGTCGGGGTGTTGGCTCGGCGGCCGCGCCGGGATGGCTGCGCGGTGACGGTGTGTCGGGGGTGAGGTGGGCGGCGTGCGGCGTGCCTGTCCGGAGGGCCAGTTGTGGGTGACCGCTGGTGACGGCGGCAGCGAGTGCGTTGAGGCTTCGCGGGGTGTGGTCGGTGTCGAGGAGGGTGATGCGGTCGGGGTGTTCGGTTTGGGCGGTGCGGACGAGTCCCCAGCAGGTGGCGGCGGGCAGGTTGGTGAGCTGGTCGTCTGCTCTGGTGCTGATCGCGCCGGTGGTGAGGACGGTCAGCCGGGCGCCGGTGAGGGCCGGCTGGGTGAGGAAGGCTTGCAGGGTGTGCAGGAGTTGTTCGGTGGTCTGGTGCACGGCCGCGGGCACGTCGACGTCGTCGTCGGCGATGTGGTCGGGCAGCGGGACGACGACCTGTGCGGGGGCTGCGATTTCGCCGTCGGCGACGGCATGCTGAACAGCACCCAGGTCGGGGTAGCAGGGCAGATCCCAGCCGGGCACCGGGCCGCCGACCGTCACCCACCCCTGCATCGTGGCCGGAACGGCGGGCAGTGCGACCGGCACCCAGTCCAGCCGCCACACCTGTCCCCGTGCGGTGGCCTGCCCCGGCAGGTCGTCCACCGGCACCGGCCGGAACTCCACCCTCGCCACCGACAGCACCGGCGACCCGGTCCCGTCCACCACGACCAGCGAGCACCCGTCCGTACCGTCGCGGCGTAGCCGGACCCGAAGGTCGGTGGCTCCCGCCGCGTGCAGCCGTACGCCCGACCAGGCCATCGGCAGCGTCACCGTGCCCTTGCCAACGGTGCCGTCCGGCGTGACGAGCCGCAGCGCGGCGTCCAGCAGCGTCGGGTGCAGGACGTGACCGTCCGCGCCGTCGACGCGTACCTCTGCGGCGAACTCCCCGTCGCGCTGCCAGCCGGCGACCAGGCGGTCGACGCCCAGCTCCCAACCGTCCGCCGCCGCCCGGTCCCGCAACGCAACCAGGTCGACGGCGGCCCACCCCGGCGGCGGCCAGGCGGCCCGCGTGTCGCGGGCCGGCGCGTCCGACGAGGAGAGCAGGCCGGTGGCGTGCCGGCTCCAGACCACCTCTGCTTCGGCGCTGTCGTCCGTCGTCCCCACGTGGATCGTGATCGGCCGTCGGCCGGATTCGTCGGCGGCGGTCACGGTCACCTGGACCCGTACGTGTCCCCGCTGTGGCGGCGCCATCGGCTCCCGCACGGTCAGCTCGTCGACCTGGTCGCACCCCACCTGGTCCGCCGCGTGCAGCGCCAGGTCGAGCATGACGGTCGGCGGCAGCAGCACCGTGCCTCGCAGCCGGTACTCGGCGAGCCAGGTCTGCTCGCCGACGCCCAGTCGGCCGGTCAGCACGACGTCCGACGTACCGGCCAGTTCGAGGGCCGCCGGCAGGATCGGGTGCGGGCTGGGCCGGAGTCCGAGGTGGTGGGTGTCGGTGGCCGGGCTCGCGTTGAGCCAGTAGTGCCGCCGTTCGAAGGGGTAGGTCGGTGGGGTTGCGGGTGTCGTGGCTGCCGGGAGCAGGTGGGTCCAGGTGATGGGGTGGGTGGTGTGGGTGTGTAGGTGGGCGGTGTTGGTGAGGAGGGTGTGCCAGGGGTCGGTGTCGCGGCGGAGGGTGTGGCAGACGGTGGTCGACTGGGCGTCGATGGTGGCGGCGAGTAGGGGGTGTGGGCTGATTTCGATGAGGGTGTGGTGTCCGTCGGCGGCCAGTTGTTTGAGCGTCGGGTGGAAGTGGACGGGCTGCCGCAGGTTCTGCCACCAGTAGTCGGTGGTCAGTTCCGTGCCCTGGACGGTCCGCTGCCTGGTGCTGCTGTAGAACGCGATGTCGTTCGGCAGGGGGTTGGTGGTGACAGCGCGCAACTCGGATTCGAGCGGGTCGACGTGGGGGCAGTGGCTGGCGTAGCTGACCGGGATGATCCGTGCGGTCAGTCCGTGGTTGGTGAGTGCTGTGTGGGCGGCGTGGATGGCGGTTGTGGTGCCGGAGAGTACGCAGGTGGTGGGTGCGTTGTGGGCGGCGAGGTGGAGTTCGGCGGTGTGTTCGGGGACGAGTCGGGCCAGCAGGTCGGGTAGTTCTTCGGGGGTGGGGCCGGTGATGGCGAGCATGCCGCCGGTGCCTTCGATGGTGGTGAGTGCTTTTGCGCGGTGGGTGATGAGGTGGGTGGCCTGGTCGAGGGTGAGGATGCCGCTGGTGTGGGCGGCGGTGATTTCGCCTTGGGAGTGGCCGATGACTGCCTGCGGAGTGATGCCGTGGTGCTGCCACAGTGCGGTGAGTGCGGTGCTGATCGCGAACAAGAGCGGTTGGACGACGTCGACCCGGTCGAGGCTGGCTGCGGTGGGCCGTTGCAGGACGATGTCGAGTAGTGACCAGTCGACGTGTTCGCGTAGGGCGGTGTGGGTGGCCTGGATGCTGTGGCGGAAGACGGTGGAGGTGCGGTAGAGGGTGTGGGCCATGGTGGGCCATTGGCTGCCCTGTCCGGGGTAGATGAACGCGATTTTTCCGCTGTCGTGGGCTTCGCCGACGTTCAGGTTGTCGTGTTCGACGCCGTCGACCAGCGCGGTCAGTGCCTCGCGTATTTCGTTGGCGGTGCGGCCGAGGACGACGGCCCGGTGGGGGAATGAGGTACGCCCGGCGAGGGCGTGGGCGACGCCGACGAGGTCGAGGTCGTCCGTGTTGGTGGTCCAGTCGCGTAGGCGGCGGGCGTACTCCCGTAGGGCGGGCTCGGTTTTCGCGGACAGCAGCCAGGGCACCCACCCGCCACCGGGCAGGTCCGTCAGCCCCGCACCGTCCGACACGGGGATCGTCGTCGCGGCGTTTGATGATGTCGCACCGGGCACGGCCTCGTCTGCCGGGTTGCCGGCCTGCACGGCCGCCGTCTTCAAGACCGGCGCGACATCGGCCAGCGGCACCAGGTCGGCGACCGGCGAGGTCGGCGGCGGCGAGTCGGCGGCTGCCTCTTCGAGGATGACATGGGCGTTGGTGCCGCTGATGCCGAAGGAGGAGATGGCGGCCCGCCGGGGCAGCCCGTTCGGCTTCCACTCGACGGCCTTGTCGAGGAGGCGGACGTTGCCGGCGTCCCAGTCCACGTGCGGGGTGGGGGCGTCGATGTGCAGCGACCGGGGCAGCAGGTCGTGCTGGAGTGCGAGGACCATCTTGATGATGCCGGCGGCGCCGGCGGCTGCCTGGGTGTGGCCGATGTTCGACTTGATCGAGCCCAACCACAAGGGCTGGTCGTCGCGTCGGTCCTGTCCGTAGGTGGCGAGGAGTGCTTGGGCTTCGATGGGGTCGCCGAGGGTGGTGCCGGTGCCGTGGGCCTCGACGGCGTCGACGTCCGCCGGGTTCAGGCGGGCGTTGGCCAGGGCCTGGCGGATGACGCGTTCCTGGGACGGTCCGTTCGGGGCGGTGAGGCCGTTGCTGGCCCCGTCCTGGTTGACCGCCGAACCGCGAAGGACGGCCAGGACTTGGTGACCGCGCTCCCGCGCCGCTGACTGCCGTTCCAGCAGCAGCAGGCCGACGCCCTCGCCCCAGCCGGTGCCGTCGGCGGCGGCGGCGAACGGCTTGCACCGCCCGTCCGGTGCCAGGCCCCGCTGCCGGCTGAACTCGACCAGCACCGTGGGGGTCGCCATCACCGTGACCCCGCCGGCGAGGGCCAGGTCGCACTCCCCGTTGCGGATGGCCTGCGCCGCCAGGTGCATAGCCACCAGCGACGAAGAACAGGCGGTGTCCACGGTGACCGCCGGCCCCTCCAACCCCAGGGTGTACGCGATCCGACCCGAGGCGACGCTGCTGATGCTCCCGGTCAACAGGTGGCCCTCGAAACCCTCCGGCGCCCGCTGGATCCGCCCTCCGTAGTCGTCGTACATCACCCCTGTGAAGACGCCGGTCGAGGTGCCGCGCAGGCTGGTCGGGTCGACGCCGGCCCGCTCGACGCACTCCCACGCCGTCTCCAGGAGCAGCCGCTGCTGCGGATCCATCGCCGTCGCCTCACGCGGGCTGATCCCGAAGAACTCCGCGTCGAACCGGGCCGCCTCGTACAGGAAGCCGCCGTGCCGGGTGTACGTCGTCCCGGTGCGTTCCGGATCTGGGTCGTAGAGACCGGCCAGATCCCAGCCGCGGTCCTCCGGAAACCCGCCGATCGCGTCACCGTCGTTGACCACCAGTTCCCACAACTGCTCCGGGCTGCTCACCCCGCCCGGGTAGCGGCAGGCCATCCCCACGATCACCACCGGGTCGTCCAGCGGCGTCGCCGGCGTAGGCGCGACTGCCGTCCGCTCCACCCCTTCCGGTACGGCGGAGAGCCGGGCCAGCAGTTGACCGACCACCGCAGTGGGGGTGGGGTGGTCGAAGACCAGCGTGGCCGGCAGCCGCAGACCCGTCGCGGTGCTCAGCCGGTTCCTCAGCTCCACCGACACCAGCGAGTCGAACCCCAGCTCCTTGAAAGCCCGGTCCAGCGGTACGGCCGACGCGGCCGGCAGGGCGAGCACCGTGGCCACGGCGTTCCGCACCAGTTCGCGTACCGCCTCCTCGCGGGCCGGCTTCGGGAGGCCGGCGACCTGCTCCCGCCACCGGCCCGTGGACGCGGTGGTTTTGGTGGGTTGGGTGAGGTGGGTGGGGAGGTTGGTGGGGTTGAGGTGGGCGGTGATGGGGGTGGGGTTGGTGGTGGTGAGGGCGGTGTTGAGGAGGGTGAGGGCGTGGGGGGTGGTGAGGGGGGTGATGCCGGTGTTGTGGAGGCGTTGGAGGTCGGTGGTGTGGAGGTGGGCGGTGAGGGTGCTGGTGTGGGTCCAGTAGCCCCAGTTGAGGCTGGTGGCGGGTTGTTGGTGTTGGTGGCGGTGTTGGGCGAGGGCGTTTTGGAAGGTGTTGGCGGCGGCGTAGTTGGCTTGGCCGGGTGTGCCGAGGGTGGCGGCGATGGAGGAGTAGAGGAGGAAGTGGGTGAGGGGGTGGTGGTGGGTGAGGGTGTGGAGGTGCCAGGTGGCGTCGGTTTTGGGGTTGAGGGTGGTGTGGAGTTGGTGGGGGGTGAGGTTGGTGAGGGTGGCGTCGTGGAGGGTGCCTGCGGTGTGGATGACTGCGGTGAGGGGGTGGTTGGTGTGGTCGATGTGGTTGATGACGTTGTGGAGTTGGTTGCGGTTGGTGGTGTCGCAGGTGGTGATGGTGATGGTTGCGCCGAGGCTGGTGAGGTGGTGGATGAGGTGGGGGGTGTCGGGGTGGTGGGGGCCTTGTCGGCTGATGAGGTGGAGTTGTTTGACGTTGTGGTGGGCTATCAGGTGGTTGGCGGTGTGTTGGGCGAGGGTGCCGGTGCCGCCGGTGATGAGGGTGGTGCCGTTCGGGTCGAAGGGCTGAGCCGTCGGTGAGGTGGTGTCGGGTACCAGGTGAGCGGTGTGGGGGGTGCCGCCGCGAAGGGCCAGTTGTGGTTGAGGGCTGGCGACAGCGGCGGGCAGCGCGGCGGCGCTTTCGTCGGTGTGGTCGGTGTCGAGGAGGGTGATGCGGTCGGGGTGTTCGGTTTGGGCGGTGCGGACGAGTCCCCAGCAGGTGGCGGCGGGCAGGTTGGTGAGCTGGTCGTCTGCTCTGGTGCTGATCGCGCCGGTGGTGAGGACGGTCAGCCGGGCGCCGGTGAGGGCCGGCTGGGTGAGGAAGGCTTGCAGGGTGTGCAGGAGTTGTTCGGTGGTCTGGTGCACGGCCGCGGGCACGTCGACGTCGTCGTCGGCGATGTGGTCGGGCAGCGGGACGACGACCTGTGCGGGGGCTGCGATTTCGCCGTCGGCGACGGCATGCTGAACAGCACCCAGGTCGGGGTAGCAGGGCAGATCCCAGCCGGGCACCGGGCCGCCGACCGTCACCCACCCCTGCATCGTGGCCGGAACGGCGGGCAGTGCGACCGGCACCCAGTCCAGCCGCCACAGGCGACCGTCGTACGTCTGCCGGCTCGCGTCGAGCTGCGCCGCGGTGACCGACTGGAAGGCCAGCGAGTCCACCGAGAGGATCGTCTGCCCGGCGTGGTCGTGCACGGTGAGGCCGACCTCATGCCGCCCCCGCCAGCCGAGACTGACCCGCGCCGTGGTCGCCCTGGTGCCTCCTAGCCGGCGTACCCCGGACCAGGAGAAAGGCAGCCACAGTCGACCGGGTTCCCGGGCCACGATCGCGTCAACGGCCAGGTGCAGCGCCGCGTCCAGCAACGCCGGGTGGATGCCGTACCCGTCGGTGTCGCCGGCCTCGGGCAGCGCGACCTCGGCGTACAGGTCCTCGCCCGACCGCCAGGCCCGGCGTACGCCCTGGAACATCGGTCCGTAGTGGTAGCCGCTCGACGCGAGCCGCGTGTACAGGTCGTCGAGGTCGACCGGGGTGGCACCGGAGGGTGGCCAGGTCGCCGGTGGCACCGGCTCCGGCTCGCCCGTGCCGTTGTCGAGGACGGCGGTGGCGTGGTGGGTCCAGGTGACCTCAGCGGGCGCGTCGGAGAGCCGGGAGTGGACGGTCAGCTGCCGCCGGCCGCGCTCGTCCTGGGCGCCGATGGCGACCTGAAGGTCGGTCGGCTGCTCGCCGAGGCCGAGCGGGCTGTGCAGGGTGAGTTCGTCGAGGTGGTGGTGCCCGCTGGCCGCCCCGGTGTGCAACGCGATGTCCACGAACGCGGTCGCCGGCAGCAGACAGCCGGTGCCGACCGTGTGGTCGACCAGCCAGGAGTGGGTGCGGGTGGACAGTCGGGCGGTGTGCAGGTCCTCACCGTTGCCCGCGCTGGTGAGCGCGGCACCGAGGAGCGCGTGCCCGCTGGGCCGCAGTCCGAGGTGCTGCGTGTCCGCGACGGGAGGGGCCGTGAGCCAGTAGGACCGGTGGTGGAAGGGGTATGTGGGCGGGGTTGCGTGTGCCCTCGCGGCGGGCAGCAGGTGGGTCCAGGTGATGGGGTGGGTGGTGTGGGTGTGTAGGTGGGCGGTGTTGGTGAGGAGGGTGTGCCAGGGGTCGGTGTCGCGGCGGAGGGTGTGGCAGACGGTGGTCGACTCGGTGTCGATGGTGGCGGCGAGTAGGGGGTGGGGGCTGATCTCGATGAGGGTGTGGTGTCCGTCGGCGGCCAGTTGTTTGAGCGTCGGGTGGAAGTGGACGGGCTGCCGCAGGTTCTGCCACCAGTAGTCGGTGGTCAGCTCCGTGCCCTGGACGGTCCGCTGCCTGGTGCTGCTGTAGAACGCGATGTCGCTCGGCAGGGGGTTGGTGGTGACAGCGCGCAACTCGGATTCGAGCGGGTCGACGTGGGGGCAGTGGCTGGCGTAGCTGACCGGGATGATCCGCGCCGTTAGTCCGTGGTTGGTGAGTGCTGTGTGGGCGGCGTGGATGGCGGTTGTGGTGCCGGAGAGTACGCAGGTGGTGGGTGCGTTGTGGGCGGCGAGGTGGAGTTCGGCGGTGTGTTCGGGGACGAGTCGGGCCAGCAGGTCGGGTAGTTCTTCGGGGGTGGGGCCGGTGATGGCGAGCATGCCGCCGGTGCCTTCGATGGTGGTGAGTGCTTTTGCGCGGTGGGTGATGAGCCGGACCGCGTGGTCGAGGGTGAGGGTCCCGGTGGTGTGGGCGGCGGTGATTTCGCCTTGGCTGTGGCCGATGACGGCGTGGGGGTTGATGCCGTGGTGTCGCCAGAGTGCGGTGAGTGCGGTGGTGACGGCGTACAGGACGGGTTGGACGACGTCGACTCGGTCGAGGCTGGCTGCGGTGGGCCGTTGCAGGACGATGTCGAGTAGTGACCAGTCGACGTGTTCGCGTAGGGCGGTGTGGGTGGCCTGGATGCTGTGGCGGAAGACGGTGGAGGTGCGGTAGAGGGTGTGGGCCATGGTGGGCCATTGGCTGCCCTGTCCGGGGTAGATGAACGCGATTTTTCCGCTGTCGTGGGCTTCGCCGACGTTCAGGTTGTCGTGTTCGACGCCGTCGACCAGCGCGGTCAGTGCCTCGCGTATTTCGTTGGCGGTGCGGCCGAGGACGACGGCCCGGTGCGGGAAGGCTGACCGGTTGGCGAGGGCGTGGGCGACGCCGACGAGGTCGAGGTCGTCCGTGTCGGTGGTCCAGTCGCGTAGGCGGCGGGCGTACTCCCGTAGGGCGGGCTCGGTTTTCGCGGACAGCAGCCACGGCACCCAGCCGCCACCGGGCAGGTCGGTCACCTCGTCCGGCACGTCCACGACGGGTACGGCGACCGGGTCCGCCGGGGCCGGGAACTCCTCGATGATCAGGTGGGCGTTGGTGCCACTCACACCGAACGAGGAGACCCCCGCCCGACGAGGCCGCGGACCCGGCTGCCAGTCCACCGGCTGGTCGAGGAGGCGGACCTTCCCGGCGTCCCAGTTCACATGCGGGGTGGGCGCGTCGAGGTGCAGGGTGTGCGGCAGCCGGTGGTGCCGCAGGGCGAGGACCAGCTTGATCACGCCGGCCACCCCGGCGGCGGCCTGAGTGTGCCCGATGTTCGACTTGATCGACCCCAACCACAACGGCTGGTCGTCCCGCCGATCCTGCCCGTACGTGGCGAGCAGCGCCTCGGCCTCGATCGGGTCACCCAGGGTCGTGCCGGTGCCGTGCGCCTCGACCACGTCCACGTCGGCGGGGGTGAG
Source organism: Micromonospora narathiwatensis (assembly GCF_900089605.1). Lineage (NCBI taxonomy): Bacteria > Bacillati > Actinomycetota > Actinomycetes > Micromonosporales > Micromonosporaceae > Micromonospora > Micromonospora narathiwatensis. The sequence goes on from NZ_LT594324.1 coordinate 2,027,140, forward strand.
GCGGGCATTGGCCAGGGCCTGCCGGATCACCCGTTCCTGCGACGGCCCGTTCGGCGCGGTCAGCCCGTTGCTCGCCCCGTCCTGGTTCACCGCCGAACCGCGGATGACGGCGAGGATCCGGTGGCCGCGCTCCCGCGCGACCGACAGCCGTTCCAGGAGCAGCAGGCCGACGCCCTCGCCCCAGCCGGTGCCGTCGGCGGCGGCGGCGAACGGCTTGCAGCGGCCGTCGGGGGCGAGCCCGCGTTGGCGGCTGAACTCCACGAGCATGCCCGGGGTGGCCATCACCGTGACGCCCCCGGCCAGGGCCAGGTCGCACTCGCCGTTGCGGATCGCCTGCGCCGCCAGGTGCATCGCCACCAGCGAGGACGAACACGCCGTGTCCACGGTGACCGCCGGGCCCGCCAACCCCAGCACGTACGCGATCCGTCCGGACGCCACACTCGGTGTGTTGCCGGTCAGCACGTACCCGCCGACGTCACCCGATGCCTCGTGCATCCGTGGGCCGTAGTCCTGCGGCATGGCGCCGACGAAGACGCCGATCCGCTCGCCGCGCAGGCCGGTCGGGTCGATGCCGGCCCGCTCGACGCTCTCCCACGCGGTCTCCAGCAGGAGCCGCTGCTGCGGGTCCATCGCCATCGCCTCACGCGGGCTGATCCCGAAGAACTCCGCGTCGAAGCCCGAGGCGTCCGTGAGGAACCCGCCCTCGCGGGCGTACGTGGCGCCGGGCGTGTTCGGGTCCGGGTCGTACAGGCCCGCCAGGTCCCAGCCCCGGTCGGTGGGCAGCGGCCCGATCGCGTCCCGGCCCTCCGCCAGCAACTCCCAGAGTTGCTCCGGCGTCGCGACCCCACCCGGGTACCGGCAGGCCATTCCCACGATCACCACCGGCTCGTCCAAAGGAACCGCCGGAGCGAGTGCCGACTCGGGCCCCGGGCCGCCGACCGCCAACCGGTGGACGAAGTCGACCAGCCGGTCCGGTGTCGGATGGTCGAAGGTGACCCCGGCCGGGAGGTCGAAGCCGGTCGCCGCCGCGAGATCGTTGCGGAAGCGCACCGCCATCAGCGAGTCGAAGCCCAGTTCCTTGAACGTGCGGGTCGGGTCGATGCCGCCGCTCGTCGTGTGGCCGAGAGTGAACGCGAGCCGGTCGAGCACCGTGTCGCGGACCAGCCGCCGCCGACCCGGTTCGTCGAGGGCGCGTACCCGGTCGCCCAGGGGCGGTATGTCGACCACGGCCTGGGCCGGCGTGTCCGAGCCGCCCGTCGTCCCGGGAACCGGTACGGGTGGCCGTGGCGCCCCGGCCGGCGTGCCCAGCCAGTGGTGCCGGCGCTGGAACGGGTAGCCCGGCAGGTGCGGCGGGTCGTACCGGGCGGTGTCGACCGGCCAGACGTGACCGGCGTCCACGGTGTGCACCGTCGCGACGGCGGTCCGCCACGTACGATCCGCGGGCTGATCCGGGTGCAGGACGTGCGTCGCGGTGACCGTGCCCGGCAAGGTCTGGACGTGCAGGGTGGTGAGCGTCCCGTCCGGCCCGAGTTCGACAAACGTCTGCACGCCGTGCTGGTCGTGCAGCGTGGTGATGCCGTCGGCGTAGTGGACGGGGGCGAGGACGTGTTCCACCCAGTAGTCGGGGTCGGTCAACTGTTCGGTGGTGGCGAGTTGTCCGGTGACGTTGCTGACGACGGGCAGGGTGGGCGCCTGGTAGGTGAGGTTGGCGGCGACGGTGCGGAACTCGTCGGTGATGGCGGCCATGTGCGGTGAGTGGAAGGCGTGGCTGACCTGGAGCGCGGTCGCCTTGCGCCCCTGCTCCCGCCACCGGGCGGCCAACGTGTGACAGGTGTCGTGGTCGCCGCTGATGACGGCGGTGTGCGGGGTGTTGATCGCGGCGATGGTCACTCCGGCCTGGCCCACGACGAGGGTTTCGGCCTCGTCCCGGGTGGCCTGGAGGGCGATCATGGCGCCGGGGGTGGTGACGCTGTTCATCAACCGGGCTCGGGTGGCCACGAGCAGAGCGGCGTCGGTGAGGGTCAACACCCCGGCGAGGTGGGCGGCGCTGATCTCGCCGAGCGAGTGCCCGGTGAGGTGGTCGGCGCGCAGCCCCCACGTACGGGTGGCGACCCGGTGCAGGGCGACGTGCAGGGCGAACAGCGCCGGCTGGGTGTAGGCGGTGGTATCCAACAGCGCCGCGAGGTCGGTACCGGGTTCGGCGAACACGACGTCCTGGAGCCGGTGCTCCAGGTGCGGGTTCAACGCCTCGCACGCCTGGTCGAACGCCTCCCGGTAGACCGGGTCGCCGGCGTACAGGTCGGCGCCCATGCCGGCGTACTGGCTGCCCTGACCGGTGAAACAGAAGGCGGTGCCCCGAGCGTCGGCCGCCACCCCGGTGACGGCGAGGGGGTGCGGTCGTCCCCCGGCGAGCGCGTCGAGCGCGGCGGCGAACTCGTCCCGGCCGGCGGCGGTGACCACCGCCCGGTGCGGGAAACGGGTCCGCCGGGCGAGCGCCGCCCCGACCGTGGTCGGCACGACGTCGTCCTGCCCCGTCAGCCACGACCCGAGCCGCCGGGCGTACGCGTGCAGCGCCGGCTCGGTCCGCGCGGACAGCACCCACGACGAGCCGTCATCCCCGGCCGCCTCGACGGTGTCCCGGGCCGGAGCGTCGCGGACCACCACGTGGCAGTTGGTGCCGCCCATGCCGAAGGACGACACGCCGCCGCGCAGGGGCCGGTCGGGCGAGGGCCAGTCGGTCAGCTCCCGGTGCACCCGCAGGCCCAGATCCTCCAGCGGAATGTCCGGGTTGGGCGAGGCGAAGTTCAGACTCGGTGGCAGCTTGCGGTGCCGTACGCAGAGCGCCAGCTTGACCAGGCCGACGACGCCGGCCGCCGCCTCCAGGTGCCCGATGTTGGTCTTGGCCGAGCCGACGAGTAACGGGCCGGCCGCGCCGCACCGGCGGCCGAGGACGGCACCCAGCGCGGCTGCCTCCACCGGGTCGCCCACCCGGGTCCCGGTGCCGTGCAGTTCCACGTACTGCACCTCGGCGGGGTCCACCCCGGCGCGCCGGTACGCCGTGGCCAGCACCTGCTCCTGCCCCTGCCGGCCGGGCACGGTCAGCCCGTCGGTGGCGCCGTCGTTGCTCACCGCGGAGCCGTCGATCACGCAGTAGATCCGGTCGCCGGCGTCGACGGCGTCCGCCAGCGGCTTGAGCAGCACGAGCGCCGCGCCCTCGCCTCGCGCGTACCCGTTCGCCCGCGCGTCGAAGGTGAAACACCGCCCGTCGGGGGAAAGGCCGCCGAACCGTTCGGCGCCGATCGCGCTCTCCGCCAGTACGGCGAGGTTCACGCCTCCGGCGAGGGCCGTGGTGGACTCGCCGTTACGCAGGCTCTCGCAGGCCAGGTGAACGGCGACCAGGGAGGAGGACTGACCGGTGTCCACCGCCAGGCTCGGACCGTGCAGGTCGAACAGGTAGGAGATCCGGTTGGCGAGGATGCTGCGGTGCAGGCCGGTCACGGTGTGCGGGGTGATCAGTTCGGTCCCGCCCCGATAGGTGAGGTGGGCGTAGTCGTCCCAGATCGCACCCACGAAAACGCCGGCAGGGGTCCCGGCCAGGGCTGCCGGCGTGGTCCCCGCGTCCTCGATCGCCTCCCACGCCAGTTCCAGCACCAGTCGCTGTTGGGGATCCATCGCCGCGGCCTCGCGCGGCGAGATGCCGAAGAAGTCCGCGTCGAAGCCGCTGATGTCGTCGAGGAAGCCACCCTGTCGTACGGTCCCGCCGTCGACCGGGCCGCTCCACCGGTCCGGGGGGACCTCTCCCAGGGCGCTGGTGCCCGCGCTCAGCAATCGCCAGAAGGCACCCGGATCCGCCGCGCCGGGCAGCCGGCAGGCCAGCCCGACCACCGCCACCGGATACGGTCGACCGGTTCCCTCGGGAGCCGTGGCGTCAGGTCCGGTCATCTGCCTTCCCCCATGTTCGGTTCCTCTTCTGGTGGACGGGCGACGCAATCCGATATGCCTTCCCGGAGGCGCATTTCCACATTTGTGAGGGGGCAGGAAAGTCCGGCCTGACCGCAGATATGATGGTGTGGCGTCGGCCTCGACAATTTCCTGCCCAGTCGACAAGGATAGGGAGCGGCAATCGGGCCGGGATAGCCCCTAGCACCCCTACTTCGACCCCGTGGCAGCGGCGTGCAACCCCTGCTCACCCCAGTCCTGCAAGAGTTTTACGCGACGCGGGCCGCGACGTGGTGCCCGACACCGCGCCAATCCCCGCGCTTGTGCCTTGACTCGCCGAGAGCCCTTCATTACGTTCCCGTTCGACACCTTTTCGTGCCGGCTGGGCCTTCCCGTTGCTTCCTCCCGATCGCGGCGAACGACGTCGCCGGCGCTTCAGGCCGTGCGTTCCCGCGGGGCGAGGAATTGCGGCCGGTCGACCGGTGTCGGCATCCGCTTCCAACCATTCGGGAGGAAAAATGAATTCTCGGAAAGCGGCGGTTCCGGGCCGTACCTGGTCGCGGCTGCGCCGTGGCCTGGCCCTCGGCGCGACGGCGGTGCTCGGCGCCATGGTGCTCGGCCCCGGGGCGCCGAGCACCGCCGCGCCGGAGACCTTCCCCGACCTCGGCGACGACGCGTTCAGCAGTTCCGCGGCCGCGCCGCCGGCCCAGATGCGTCAGCTCGACTTCATGCTCGGCAACTGGAAGTGCGTGGTGACCACGCAGGCGCACGGCCAGCCGCCGCAGACCGGCACGACCTACGTCTCGGTCCGGTCGATCCTCGGCGGCCACTGGTACGAGCTGCGCTCGCTCCAACTGCCGACCGCGGCCAACCCCCAGCGTCTCGTCGGCCGGCAGGTCTACGGCTGGGATCCGGCGGCGCAGCAGTTCACCACCTACTACTTCGACGACGCGGACGGCCAGGGCGCCGGTACGGCTCCGCAGGTGACGGCGGGGCACGCGGTCTTTACCGGTACCTACCTGTTCAACGGCTTCCGCCACATCGGGCGGGACGACCTCTACTCGCCAGCCCCGGGCAAGCTCTACAACGACATCTCGATGGCGTTGGAGTCCGCTCCGGAGCAGCTGTTCCCGGTGGGCACCTCCCGCTGCACCCGACGCTGATCGTCCGGGCGGTCCGGGCGGGTCGGATCGCCGACCCGCCCGGACGCGTGTCGGCGGCCCGGAGGTCGGCGTCGCCCCGCGCCGTGTGTTCCGAAGCGCGGGCCGTGGCTGCCGGGTGGGTGAGGCCGCTACGCGGCGACGCGCAGCCGTTCGATGCCGGGCAGCACGGAGAGCAGCGGGGGATACCGCCAGTCGGGCGTCCGGATGGTCAGCTCGACCTGTACGTGCCGCCCCGGGGTGATCCGCAGTTCGTCGGACATCCCCAACAGGAGTGACGGTACGGAATGGCCGTCGGCGGTCGGCCCGACGGCGGCCGCGAGGAGATGCCACCGCCCGGCCGGCACGGTGGTCAGCCGGAACGGCCCCGGCTGCTCGATCAGTCTCGAGGTGACCGGGCGCCCCCGGGGGACGGGGCTGTCGAAGACGCCGACGAAGATCGGAGACTCGGCGGGCGGGATCGCGTGGATGCGGCCGGAGAGGCTGCCGGCGGGGCGATCGCGGAGCGGGTGGGTGGCGCCGTCCTCGGGAAGCGGTTCGCCCTGGGCGACCCGGCGGTAGGCGGTGGGGGAGAGCCCCACGCACTCGGTGAACCGCCTGGTGAAGGTGCCCAGGCTGCCGTAACCGACCTGGATGCTGATGTCGGCCACGCTCAGGGTGGTGGTCGAGAGCAGGTGTTTCGCCTCGTGGATGCGGACCGCCGAGAGGAAGCGCCCCGGCGTGACGCCGGTGACCCTTCGGAAGGTCCGGAGAAAGTGGAACTTACTTATCATCGCGGACCGGGCCAGGTCGTCGAGGCTCAACGGCTCCTCGTACCGGTCGCGAATGGCGTCAATGGCTCGGCGGATGCCGTCTTTCACGTCGCCCCCCGAAAGAAAATCGGTTTCCTAACGGCGAGTCTCCTGTCGTCCGCTGCCAGAACGCGCACAGATCACTGTCAAGCGGGCTGGAGTCGACGACAGTTCCACGAAGGCGTGCTTCACCGTTGCCAAACGGAAGAATGGCCCGTACCGCGCCAAGATGCTACCGCAATCCTAGCACCGCGTGAGGTGTCAATCGCGGTGCGTGGCCGGCGGCAGGCGGTTCGGCCGTGATATTCTCCCGAACCGGTGGGAAATGGGTTGTTGGTGGCGTCCGGGCATTCTGCCGGGAATTGCGCGTTGGGCAAGGTATGACGGACCTGGGTGGTCTGTCTAGTTTAGACGGCGCGACCCGACCGGGACGCGCCGGTCGGGACGCCGTCGGTCACTCGGCCACGCGGGTGCGGGTGGTCCACCGGAACACCACCGGGCTCGGTGATGTCGCTGAGCTGCCACCGTCCCGTTCGAAGTGTTCGTAACCGCCCCGGTGGTGAATCTTCACCTTCTGGCCGTCTCGCGGCAGTCGTTGGGTCCGCGCGGTCACCGGCAGGTCGTTCGGTCCGCCGACGAGAACCGCCTCGATCATGTTTTCGATGACGTTTTCGGACGAACTGGTCATCGCTGCCCCCCAGCCTGCGGGAAATGTTTGCGAATTGACGGCTTTCATCATCGCTGGTGGTTGTGAGATTGTGCACCCGTAATGCACCCCTATCCTGGGGTGGGGCTGGGGAAATGGCGGCCACGGCCGCCGACAGGCCGGTCGGCCCAGGGTCGGCCAACAAATACAATCCACCGAGTCGGTATCGCCGCCGCCCGGCCAGGTTCCCGGACCGGGCAGGGCCGGCCCCCTTTCAGGACGGTGAATGCAGGTGACGACGGCTTTTTCCCAGGACGTCTGGACGCGCCGCTACCACGAGGCGGGTCCGGACGCGGTGCGGCTGATCTGCTTCCCGCACGCGGGCGGGTCGGCCAGCTTCTACTTCCCGGTGTCCCGCGCGCTCGCGCCGCGCGTCGAGGTGCTGGCCGTGCAGTATCCCGGGCGCCAGGAGCGGCGCCGGGACCCGGCGGTCACCTCGATCCACGAGCTGGCCGACCAGATCGCCGAGGCGCTCCCGTACGGGGACGGGCGGCCGACCGCCTTCTTCGGGCACAGCATGGGCGCGACCCTGGCCTTCGAGGTGACCCACCGGCTCGAACGAGGCCGTGGGCTGTCGCCGCTGCACGTCTTCGCCTCCGGACGCCGGGCACCCAGCCGGATCCGGGTCGAGGACCTGCACGAGCGGGGCGACGACGCGATCGTGGCCGAGCTGCGGCGGCTCAGCGCCACCGACGACCGGCTGCTGGAGGACCAGGAACTGCTCGGCATGATCCTTCCCGCGCTGCGATCCGACTACCGGGCCATCGAGACCTACCGGGCGCGCCCGGACACCCGGCTCCGCTGCCCGCTGACGGTGCTGGTCGGCACGGCCGATCCGCTGGTCACGCCCGACGAGGCGGAGGCGTGGCGGGCCCACACGACCGGCCCCACCGACGTGCGGTACTTCCCCGGCGGGCATTTCTATCTCAGCGAGCGGATGCAGGACGTCCTCGCGGTGGTGACCGAGGTGCTCACCGCGCTCCCGCGCTGACCGCCGGCCACGTAGCGGGCCCGGCGTCGCCACGACGCGGGCGGCGGCGTACCCCGGTCACCCGTCCGTCCCGTGGACCTCGCCGCGACCGCGGAGGCCGGCGCGGTGCGGCCGTCGTCGACCGGCGTTCCTGGTGGGGCGCCGGTCGGAGCCGGTCGACGTGGACGTCTCGTCGGCGCGGGGCGAGGTGGTGGTGACCGTCAGGGTGATCCTCCGCGGCGCGGGCCGGAGTGGGCCTGCGGCTCACGCTGACGACGTCGTCCGTCGCCGCTGAACCCCTGGCCCATCGGAGAGTCGGGCCCGGTCCGGGGGCGGCTCGGTGGAACGGAGTAGGGGTTGCCGAATCCCGGCGTACGCGATTCGCTGTCCCCGGCGCCCGTACGCGTCGGCGGACCGGGTGCCACCGCGACCGGTCGGCCGACGGGGGCCGACCCGGGGCGTCGCGCGCCGCGTAGACCGACACGGCGGACCGGCCGTACCGGGTGGAGGACCGACATGACCCTGGCACCGATCAGTGGCAAGCAGATCCGTCAGTTGGATCGGGTGGTGATCCGGTTTGCTGGTGATTCGGGCGATGGTATGCAGCTCACTGGTGATCGGTTCACGTCGGAGACGGCCCAGTTGGGTAATGATATTTCGACGTTGCCGAATTTTCCGGCGGAGATCCGGGCGCCTGCGGGGACGTTGCCGGGTGTGTCGAGTTTTCAGGTGCATTTCGCTGATTACGATATTTTGACTCCTGGTGATGCGCCGAACGTGTTGGTGGCGATGAATCCGGCGGCGTTGAAGGCGAATCTGGCGGATCTGCCGCGTGGGGCGGACATCATCGTGAACACCGATGAGTTCACGAAGCGGAACCTGACGAAGGTCGGCTACACGTCCTCGCCGTTGGAGGACGGGTCGTTGGACGGGTATGTGGTGCATCCGGTGGCGTTGACGTCGATGACGATCGGCGCGTTGGCGGAGCTTGCGGTGTCGAAGAAGGACGCGGAGCGGGCGAAGAACATGTTCGCGCTCGGTTTGTTGTCGTGGATGTATTCGCGGCCGTACGCGTCGACGTTGCGGTTTTTGGAGCGGAAGTTCGCGGCCCGGCCGGAGTTGGTCGCGGCGAACGTGGCGGCGTTCCGGGCGGGTTGGAATTTCGGGGAGACGACGGAGGATTTCTCGGTCCGGTACGAGGTGGCGCCGGCGCGGATGTTGGCGGGCACCTACCGGAACATCACCGGTAACCAGGCGTTGTCGTTGGGTTTGGTGGCCGCGGGGGTGCGGTCGGGGCTGCCGGTGTTCCTGGGGGCGTATCCGATCACGCCGGCGTCGGACATTCTGCACGAGTTGAGTAAGCACAAGCGGTTCGGTGTGGTCACGATGCAGGCCGAGGACGAGATCGCGGCGGTGGGTGCGGCTCTGGGCGCCTCCTACGGCGGCTCGTTGGGTGTGACGACGACCAGCGGCCCGGGTGTGGCGCTCAAGAGTGAGACGATCTCCCTGGCGGTGGCGTTGGAGTTGCCGCTGGTGATCGTGGACGTGCAGCGGGCCGGCCCGTCCACGGGCATGCCGACCAAGACCGAGCAGGCCGACCTGAACATGGCCCTGTACGGGCGGCACGGTGAGGCCCCGGTCGCGGTGATCGCCCCCCGGTCCCCGGCGGACTGCTTCCACGCCGCGTTGGAGGCGGCGCGGATCGCGTTGACGTACCGCACCCCGGTGATCCTGCTGTCGGACAACTACGTCGCCAACGGCTCCGAGCCGTGGCTGCTGCCCGACGTGGCCTCGCTGCCGGACCTGCGGGTGCGGTTCGCGACCGCCCCCAACGGTGAGGACGGCACCACGTTCCTGCCGTACCTACGCGACCCGCACACCCTCGCGCGGCCGTGGGCGGTCCCGGGCACCCCCGGCCTGGAACACCGTATCGGCGGCCTGGAGAAGGCCGACAAGACCGGTGACATCTCCTACGACCCGGCCAACCACGACTTCATGGTCCGCACCCGCGCCGCCCGCATCGACACGATCCCCGTGCCCGACGTGGAGGTCGAAGACCCCGACGGTGACGCCCGCGTCCTCGTCCTCGGCTGGGGCTCCACCTACGGGCCGATCGGCGCGGCCTGCCGCGGCCTACGCCAGCGGGGCCTGCCCGTCGCGCAAGCCCACCTGCGGCACCTCGCCCCGATGCCGGGCAACCTCGGCGACGTACTCGCCGCCTACGACCGGGTGGTCATTCCCGAGATGAACCTCGGCCAACTCGCCCACGTGATCCGGGCCAAATATCTGGTCGACGCGATCGGCTACAACCAGGTCCGCGGCCTGCCGTTCACCGCCGCCGAGCTGGAGACGATGCTGGAAGAGGTCTGCAAGAATGTCTGAGCCCGTCGCCCTCAAGCTGACCGCGAAGGACTTCAAGTCCGACCAGGAAGTCCGCTGGTGCCCCGGCTGCGGCGACTACGCCATCCTCGCCGCCGTCCAAGGCTTCATGCCCGAACTCGGCATCCCCCGCGAGCGGACCGTGTTCATCTCCGGGATCGGCTGCTCATCACGTTTCCCGTACTACATGAACACCTACGGGATGCACTCCATCCACGGCCGCGCCCCCGCGATCGCCACCGGCCTGTCCGCCACCCGCCCGGACCTGTCCGTGTGGGTCGTCACCGGCGACGGCGACGCCCTGTCCATCGGCGGCAACCACCTCATCCACGCGCTACGCCGCAACGTCAACCTCAAAATCCTGCTGTTCAACAACCGGATCTACGGCCTGACCAAGGGCCAGTACTCCCCCACCTCCGAAACCGGCAAAATCACCAAATCCACACCCGTCGGCTCCGCGGACGCCCCGTTCAACCCCCTGTCCCTCGCCCTCGGCGCCGAAGCCACCTTCGTCGCCCGCACCATCGACTCCGACCGCAAACACCTCCAATCGGTCCTACGCGCCGCCGCGCAACACCAAGGCTCCGCGTTCGTCGAGATCTACCAGAACTGCAACATCTTCAACGACGGCGCCTTCGACCCACTCAAAGAACCCGCCACCCGCGACGACTACCTGATCCGCCTCGAACACGGCCAACCGATCACCTTCGGCACCGACGGACAACACTGCGTCGTCCACCCACCCGGCGGCTTCGGCCTCGAAGTCCGCGACACCGCCACCACCCCCACCGACCAGATCCTGGTCCACAACCAGGGCGTCACCGACCCCGCCTACGCCTTCGCCCTGACCCGCCTACCCGACCTCAACCTACGCAACACCCCCATCGGCGTGTTCCGCTCCATCACCCGCCCCACCTACGACGCACTAGTACAGGAACAAGTCACCACCGCCAAAGCCAAAACCGACGAAACCCCGGAACAACAACTCACCGGCCTCCTCGCCAGCGGCGACACCTGGACCATCGGCTGAGCCACCGATCGCGCCGGGCCGCTCAGCCCAGCCGTGACTTCTGCACCTTGCCCAGCGCGTTGCGCGGCAACGCGTCGAGGAAGTGGACCCGGCGGGGGCGCTTGTGGACGGCGAGCTGCCGTGCCACGAAGTCGATCAGCTCCGGCTCGCTGGCCCCGTCCGCCACCACGTACGCCGTGACCTGCTGCCCGAGCATCCGATCGGGAACGCCGACGACCGCCGCCTCGCGTACCGCCGGGTGGGCCAGGAGCGCCTCCTCCACCTCCCCGGCCCCGATCCGGTAGCCCCCGCTCTTGATCAGGTCGACGGAGGCCCGCCCCACGATCCGGTGCCGGCCGTCCGCCGCGACGGTCGCGATGTCACCGGTACGGAACCAGCCGTCGTCGGTGCGTACGGCGGTGTCGGCGTCCGGCCGGTTGAGGTAGCCGTCGAACAGGGTGGACCCGCGTACCAGCAGCTCGCCCATCCCGTTCCCGTCGGCGGGCACCGGCACGCCGTGCTCGTCGACCAGCCGGGTCTCCACCTCGGGCAGGGGCCATCCCACCGTGCCGGCCACGGGTGCCCGGTCCGCCCGGGCGCTCACGGTGATCAGCGTCTCGGTCATGCCGTACCGTTCCCGTACCCGCTGCCCGGTGAGCGCGCGGAGGCCGTCGAAAACCGCCACCGGCAGCGCCGCGCTGCCGGACACCAGCAGCCGGGCACTCCGCAACGCCCGGGCGGCGGACGGATCGGCGCAGACCCGGGACCAGACGGTCGGCACCCCGAACAGCAGGGTGCCGCCGGCGGCGGCGTACCGCTCCGGTCGGGGGCGCCCGACGTGATCGAGCCGGCCGCCCAGCCGCAGCGGGCCCAGAACGCCCAGGACCAGACCGTGGACGTGGAACAGCGGCAGCCCGTGCACCAGCAGATCGTCCGGCGTCCAGCACCAGGCGTCGGCCAGGCCGTCGAGGCAGGCCGCGATCGCCCGGCGGGACAGCAGCGCCCCCTTCGGGAGCCCGGTCGTCCCGCTGGTGTAGAGGATCAGCGCCGGCCGGTCGTCCGCCGGCTCGGGGTGGCGGCTCGCCGACCGGGCGCGTAACGACACCGGCACCACCGGCAGGTCGCCGCCGTCCGCGGCGACGCCGACCGGCGCCAGGACCGCCTCCGCGCCGGAATCCCGCAGAATGTGGTCACGCTCCATCGGCCCCGCGTCGGGGGGCACCGGCACCACGGTCACGCCCGCCAGCAGCGCCCCGACGACGCCCACCACCGTCTCCAGGGTCGCGGTCGCCACCACCGCGATCCGGTCCATCCCACGGATCCGGTCGGCCACCGCGGACGCGCTCTCCCACAGGTGTACGCCGGAGATCGACCGTCCGGCGACCCGGATCGCGTCCGGACGCTCGTCCGGAGTCTGCGACAGTGCCGTCAACAGGGCCATGGCACCCGCTCGGCCATGGGCGTCCTCCCGGCTCGGGCGCCCCGGCGGGGGCGGGCGGCTGCGGCACCCCGCCGCGACCATCGCCGTCAGCCAACCCCACCGGTACCGATGGGACAACCCCTATCTGGTGTCCACTGACGTTCACCGGGCTTCCGGCCTGCCTCACTCGTCGCCGACGGTCTCCGTCTCGCCGTCGTGCTGGAACCGGGCGGCCAGGTGCTCGTCGGGCTGCGGGGCCTGTGCCAGCGTGTGATGGGGATCCCCATCCGGGGAGAAGAGCACGTCGTCGGTCTTGCCGGTCTTCTCCTGCTCCTCTTCGGGCTCCGTCACGTCTGGCTCCTCGTCGTCGCCGTCGCCGTGCTGACCGTGGCCGGGCCGGGCGGGCCCGGCCATGCTGACCGCGGCCGGGCCGGGCGGCCCGTCGTACCCACCCTAGGCCGACGCGGGAGGCCGCCGCAGGCGTTCAGCGCCCGTCGTGCCCGTGCCGGAAGCACCGAAAAGGACCTGCCGGCGGCGGAACCTGCGGGATGGTGGGTTCGGTCGGCCTCGTCCGGCGACGGCCGGTTCGGCGGCGCCGGCGGGTGGCGCGGCCGAGGCTCCGGGACCGATCGGCCACGGCGGTAGCGGGACCGGTTGCGGAGGGGGTCGGGTGCCGACCAAGGAGATCATCCAGCGGGTCGGGGAGCTGTTGGACCTCGCCGGGGTCCTCGTCATCGCCATCGGTGTCGCCGTCGCCACGGTCGCGTTCGTGATCCGGTGGTGGCGTACGCGTCAGCTCGTCGACGCCTACCGCCCCTACCGGCAGGGCGTCGGTCGGGCCATCCTGCTCGGGCTGGAGTTCCTGGTCGGCGGGGACATCATCCGTACGGTGGCGGTCTCGCCCACCTTCGCCGGCGTCGGCGTGCTGGCGCTGATCGTGCTGGTCCGCACCTTCCTGAGCTTCTCCCTGGAGGTGGAGTTGGACGGCCGCTGGCCGTGGCAGGGGAAGGGCCCGGTGAGCGGCCGGAACGGCCGGTGACGACGCGTCCCGGCCGGGGCTGCCGGGGCGCCGGCCGTCAGATGTTGGCCGAGTCGGCCGGCACGTCGTCCGGCAGGGCGGGCGCACCGGGGGACGGCTGCTCCGGCCCGCAGGTGAGGCCGAGGGTGTACGCGGTCATCGACAGCGACCCGTACGCGTACCCGTCGACCAGCACCTCCGGACGGGCCCGGGCGGAGTCGGCCAGCCCGGCCAGGTAGAGCAGCGGGATGAAGTGGTCCGGGGTCGGTACGGCCAGTTCGTAGTCGCGGTGTCCGTCGAGCCGGGCCGCCTCGCTCGGGGTGTCCCGCATCATCTCCCGGGCCGCGTCGTCGAAGCGCCGCGCCCAGTCGAAGCCCTCGTCGGAGAGGCGGGGGTCCACCCCGCCCAGGTTGTGCACCACGTTGCCGCTGGCGACCACCAGGACGCCGCGTTCGCGCAGCGGCGCGAGCCGGGCGCCGAGGTCGAGATGGTAGTCCAGCGGCTTGAACGCGTTGATGCTCAGCTGGACCACGGGAACGTCCGCGTCGGGGAAGGCGTGGGTCAGCACCGACCAGGTGCCGTGGTCGATGCCCCACGAGTCCACGTCGGCGCCGACCCAGGTGGGATGCACCACGTCGCTGATCTCCTCGGCCAGCTCGGGCAGCCCGGGCGCGGGGTAGCGCACGTCGAACAGCTGCTGGGGGAAGCCGTAGAAGTCGTGGATGGTGGCCGGCCGGGGCATGGCGGTGACGGCGGTGGCGCCGATGTACCAGTGCGCGGAGACCACCAGGATGGCTCGTGGCCGGGGCACGGCCCGGCCGAACTCCCGCCACGCGGCGGTGTAGCGGTTGACCTCCAGGGCGTTCATCGGGTTGCCGTGCCCGATGAACGCCGCCGGCATCACGGTGTCCGTGCTCTGGTCGCTCATTTTTCCTCCGGCCGGCCGTGTTCCGAGGCTAACCCGGTGGGCGTCGCCCCGTCCGGGCGACAGCGTGACCGCGAAGCGGGGCCGGCGGTACTGAGCGGGCCGGCCGGGCACTGCGGCCCCAGATCGCGGTGGCACTCAACGTCATACGGGCTTCCGCAGATGCGAGAGTCTCCGCCCTGCGGCCCTATCTGCTGCGAGGGATCCCCGGTCTTCCAGATGGCATGTGCGGGCCGTTAGGGTGATCGGGTGACGGTGTTCCGGATCGGTGAGGCCGCCGAGCTGCTCGGAGTCAGCGCGGACACGGTCCGCCGCTGGATCGACGCGGGCCGGCTGCCGGCGACCCGTGACGAGCACGGCCACCGGGTCGTCGACGGGGTCGACCTGGCCGCGTTCGTCCGCGCCCCGGGGCACCCGGAGCTGTCGTCCGCCCGTAACCGGCTGCGCGGCATCGTCACCGCCGTCGTGAAGGACACGGTGATGGCGCAGGTCGACATCCAGGCCGGGCCGTTCCGGATCGTGTCGCTGATGAGCCGCGAAGCCGTCGACGACCTCGACCTCCAGGTCGGCTCGGTGGCCGTCGCCGTGATCAAGTCGACGACCGTCGTGGTGGAGCGCGCTCCCGCCCCGAGAGGAAGGACCAGCCCGTGACCGTACGGTGGATCCGCGCCGCCCTAGCCGGGGCGGCCGCGCTGACCCTCGCCCTGACCGGCTGCGGCGGCAGCGACGACGCGCCGGCCGACAAGAAGGGCGGCGGCCCGGTGACGGTCTTCGCCGCCGCCTCGCTCACCGAGTCGTTCACGAAGCTCGGCAAGGACTTCGAGGCCGCCCACCCCGGCACCACCGTGACCTTCAACTTCGCCGGCAGCTCCGCGCTCGCCACCCAGATCGCCCAGGGCGCCCCGGCCGACGTGTTCGCCGCGGCCTCGCCGGCCACCATGAAGACTGTCACCGATGCCGGCGACGCCGCCGGTGACCCGGTCACCCTGGTCCGCAACCAGCTGGTCATCGCCGTGGCCAGAGGCAACCCGAAGCGGGTCGGCGGGCTGGCCGACCTGGCCGGGCCCGGGCTGAAGGTGGCGCTCTGCGCCGAGCAGGTGCCCTGTGGCGCGGCGGCGAAGAAGGCCCTCGGCGCGGCCGGCGTGCAGCTCACCCCGGCCACCCTCGAACAGGACGTCAAGGGCGCGCTGGCCAAGGTGAGGCTCGGCGAGGTCGACGCCGCGCTGGTCTACCGCACCGACGTCCGCACGGCCGCCGCCGAGCTGGACGCGGTCGAGTTCCCCGAGTCCGCGCAGGCGGTCAACGACTACCCGATCGTCGTGCTGAAGCACGCCGGCAATCCGGACGGCGCGCGGGCCTTCGTCGACTACGTCCGCTCCGACGCCGGCCGGGCCGTGCTCACCGACGCTGGCTTCCAGGCTCCGCAGAACCAATGACCGCGCGCCCCCGGCAACGGGTGCCGCTGGCTCTGCTGCTTCCCGCCGGTCTCGGGCTGTTCTTCCTCGTCCTGCCGCTGCTCGGGCTGCTGGTCCGCACCCCGTGGGCCAGCCTGCCCCGACGGCTGGCCCAGCCGGGCGTGCTCACCGCGCTGCGGCTGTCGCTGGAGACGGCCACCCTCGCCACGCTGCTCTGCGTCGCCCTCGGCGTACCCCTGGCGTGGCTGCTCGCCCGGGTCGAGTTCGCCGGCCGGCGGCTGGTCCGGGCCCTGGTCATCGTGCCGCTGGTGCTGCCACCGGTGGTCGGTGGCGTGGCGCTGCTGCTGGTCTTCGGCCGGCGCGGGCTGCTCGGCTCCTGGCTGGACGCCACCTTCGGGGTGACCCTGCCGTTCACCACCGCCGGGGTGGTGCTCGCCGAGGCGTTCGTCGCCATGCCGTTCCTGGTCATCGCCGTCGAGGGCGCGCTGCGCGGCGCCGATCCCCGGTACGAGGAGGCCGCGGCCACCCTCGGCGCCGGGCGCTGGACCACCTTCACCCGCGTCACCCTGCCGCTGGTCGCCCCCGGCGTGGCCGCCGGAGCGGTGCTCTGCTGGGCCCGCGCGCTCGGCGAGTTCGGCGCGACCATCACCTTCGCCGGCAACTATCCCGGGCGGACCCAGACCATGCCGCTGGCGGTCTACCTGGCCCTGGAGACGGACCTTCAGGCGGCGATCGTGCTCAGCCTCATCCTGCTCACCGTCTCGGTCACCATCCTCGCCGGGCTGCGTGACCGCTGGGTGAGCGCCCCGTGACGGCGCGGCCCCTGCTCGACGCGCACCTGGTCGCCGACCGGGGCGCCTTTCATCTCGACGTCCGGCTCCGGATCGCCGCCGGCGAGGTGGTCGCCCTGCTCGGCCCGAACGGCGCCGGCAAGACCACCGCCCTGCGCATTCTGGCCGGGCTGCATCCGCTCGGCGCCGGGCATCTCACCCTCGACGGGGTGGACCTCGACCGGCCCGAGCGGCGGACGTGGATCCCGCCGGAGCGGCGGCCGGTGGGCGTGGTGTTCCAGGACTACCTGCTCTTCCCGCACCTGACCGCGCTCGACAACGTCGCGTTCGGGCCGCGCCGGCGGGGCGCCGATCGGCGTACCGCCCGCGATTGGGCGCAGGGCTGGCTGGACCGGGTGGGCCTGCGCGGGCAGGCCCGGCACAAGCCGCGCCAGCTCTCCGGCGGGCAGGCCCAGCGGGTCGCCCTGGCCCGGGCGCTCGCCGTCGAGCCGACCCTGCTGCTGCTCGACGAACCCCTCGCGGCGCTGGACGCCCGGACCCGGCTGGACACCCGCGCCGAACTCCAGCGGCACCTCGGCGAGCATCCCGGCGCCACCCTGCTGGTCACCCACGACCCGCTGGACGCCCTGGTGCTCGCCGACCGGCTGGTGATCGTCGAGCACGGGCGGGTGGTGCAGGAGGGCGACGCGGCCACCGTCACCGCCCGGCCCCGCACCGACTACGTGGCCCGGCTGGTCGGACTCAACCTGCACCGGGGCCGCGCCGACGGGCACACGGTCACCGTCGGTGGGCTCACCCTCACCGCAGCCGACCGGGTGCACGGGGACGCGTTCGTCGCCTTCGCGCCCGCCGCCGTGGCGTTGCACCCCACCCGCCCCGACGGCAGCCCGCGCAACGTGTGGCCGGCCAGCGTGGCCGGGGTGCAGCGGCACGGCGACAACCTGCGTGTCCAGCTCGACGGGCCGATCGCCGTCGCCGCCGACGTCACCCCCGCCGCGGCGGCTCACCTGCGGCTGCACCCCGGCCAGCCGGTCTGGGCGGCGGTGAAGGCGGCGGAGACGCGGGCGTATCCGGCCTGATCGATTCGTCGTTCGCTCGGGCCGGCGTAGGCGCGGCCCAGGTCGCCGTGGCCGGCGTGACCAACGACACATGCTCACCGCGGTTTGCCCGGGGAGAGTTGAGTTCTGCCTGGTCATCGAACCGGGGAGTGCCGACGAGAGGGGTACGGGGTGCCCGAGACGACCCGCAACTGGCCGAGCCACGACGCAGTCCTGCCGGAGGACGTGACCGATCCGCTGCTGTGGCGGATGGCGTACGACGTCGCCGTGGCGCACCAGCCCGACGCGGAGGGCCGCTGTCCCAGCCTGCTCTGCGCCGGCCAGAGCGCGCCCTGTGCGCCACTGGTCAACGCCCGGCGGGCGATGCTCCTGGCCCGTGGCGGGGCACCGGGGCCCGCGCCGATCGCCGCGCAGTGGCACTGGCGGCGCGAGGCTGCCTGACCGGCGTCGCCGCGTCCCCGGGCGGCCGGGGACGGGCGGTCAGTGACCGGTCTCCGGGCCGAAGGCGGCGAGGAAGCGGTCCCGGAAGGTGTCCATCCGCCACACCGGGGCGTGCGGTCCGGGGCGGAGCCCGTCGTGCCATCCCCAGCCCGCCACCCGGCGCAGCACCGCAGGGTCCTTCGCCACGATGGTGATCGGCACGTCCCGGCTGGCCCCCGCCCCGGTCACCGGGGCCGCCGGCTGGTGGTCGCCGAGGAAGACCAGCACCAGGTCGTCCCCGCCGTAGGTGAGCACGTACGAGACCAGGGTGCCGAGCGTGTACTCGACGGCGCCGCGGTAGTCGGCGCGGATCCGCGCGCCGTCCCGACGTACCACGTCCCGGGCGTCGGTGGCGCCGGTGGACGCCTCGTGGAAGATCGTTCCGTCGCCGACCGCGTCCCAGCGGACCGGCTTCGGGATCGGCGACCAGGGGGAGTGGCTGGAGACCAGGGGGATCTCTGCCATCAGCGGTTGGTGCGGCCGGGCCCGCTCCAGCCGCTGGAAGGTCGCGAGGGTGTACTGGTCCGGCATGGGCGCGTAGCTGAACCGCGGCCCCCGGTAGGCGAGACTCTCCGCGTCGTAGTACCGGTCCCAGCCGAAGAACCCGCCCTCGGGCCAGGGCTCGGTGGCGGCGGGCAGCATCCCGACGGTCTGCCAGCCGGCGCGGTGGAACGCGCCGTTCAGGGTGAGCCGGTCGCCGGCCAGCAGTTCGCCGTGCCGCTGGTTGTTGTCGATCCACACGCCGGAGAGCAGGGTGGCGTGGGCCAGCCAGCTGCCGCCGCCGAAGGTGGGTGAGGTGAGGAAGCCGCTGCGGGCGTCGTACCCCGCCGCACGCAGCCGGCGGTAGCCGTCGTCGAGCACCGCGTTGACGCCCGGTGCCAGCTCGGGCTTCTCGACGGCGTCCCGGCCGTAGCTCTCCACGAACGCGACCAGCACGTCCTTGCCGCGCAGCCCGGTCAGCAGCCGGTCACCGGGCACATCCCGGTACGCGTCGGCGGCCACCTCGGCGGCGAACGCGGCGCGGTCGCGCAGTCCGGCGCGTACCTGACCGGCGTGCGCCGCGACCAGGGTGCTGGCGTCCCGGCCGGCGACCGGTACGCCACCGGCGAGCCGTACGCCGGCCAGGGCGCAGCCCAGCCAGAGCACGGACAGCGCCGCGACCACCCGTACGGCGCCGGCCCGGTGCCGTACGGCGAGCCGGGTCAGCCGCAGCACCGACCCGGTCATCAGGACGGGCAGCCCGACGGCGAGGAGCAGCATCCCCGCCGCCGCGGCGACCGCGCCGGCCCGCCCGACCGAGTCGGCGACGAAGCCGAAGCCGTCGTCGACCAGCCCCCAGTCGAGCAGCACGTCGAACGGCCGGTCCCGGGCCACGAAGAGGCCCAGGTCCAGCAGCCTGAGCACGGCGAGCAGCCCGAGCGCCAGGCCGAGCAGCACCGCGACCGGACGGCGTACCCGGGCCGGGAGGACGAGCAGCAGCGCCGCGGCGATCAGCCCCTCCACCGGGATCCGCAGGAACGCGGCCGGCCCGATTCGGCCCGGCTGACCCGGTACGACGAGAGCCGCGAGCACCAGCAGCGCGGCGAGACCGGTGAGCGAGCCGGCCGCGAACCGGTGCCGCCGAGTCGGCGACGCCGGGGAGCCCACCGGCCCGGTCCCGTCCGGCGGGGTGGCCGGGGTGGTGGTGGGGGACGGTCCGGTCGGCGGGTTCCCGGCGGGCCGGCGGGGGCGGGCGAGGAGTGGCAAGTCATGTCCTTCTTGGCGGGCGGCGGTGGGCCCGGTGTCACACCGGCTGCCGTGTGGCCAGGGGTGCCGGCCGTGTGGCCAGGGGTTGTTGTCGCGCGGCCAGGGGTGCCGATCGGGGGCGGCGGGACGGGTGGACGGCCTCGACCGCCGCGACGGCGGGACGGTGCCGCCACAGCCAGACCACGTCGCGGCCGAACGACTCGACCAGCAGGGCCAGCGCGCCCGCGACCAGCGCGGTGGCCGCCACCGGGGGCAGCACCCCGCCGGCCGCGACCAGCAGCACCACGCCCTGGGTCGCCGCGACGACCTTGCGCCAGTGCCGCGCCGGCAGCGTGCCCCGCATCCAGGGCAGCAGCCGGCTCGCCGCGACGAAGGCGTACCGCATGCCGCCGATGGCCAGCACCCAGCCGCCGAGCGACGGTGCGAGGTGGACGCTGAGCAGCAGGATCAGGAACGCGTCGACCTCCATGTCGAAGCGCGCGCCCAGGGCGCTCGTCGTGCCGGTACGCCGGGCCACCCGGCCGTCGACCGCGTCCAACGCCAGCGCCACGGCGGTCAGCGGGACCAGCGCCGCCACCGGCGCCGTCCCGCCCCGGCCGGACACGACCAGGGCCAGCACCCCGCCGACCAGCAGCGCCCGGGCCAGGGTCACCCGGTCGGCCGGGCCGAGCCGGTCCGCGCCGACGGCCCGCAGGCCGTGCCGGAGCAGGCCACCGAGCGCCACGCCGTACGCCAGGCCGGCGAGCCACCCCGACACCCCGATCTCCGTCGTGCCGGCGAGCCCCGCCAACAGGACGAACTGGACGATCAGCCCGACCAGTGGGCCATTTCGAACCGTGGACACCCGGCCTCCGTGTCTATGATCGACAACCCTGTTACTCAACACGGGATAACCGGCCGTCCGGTTCGGTCCACAGTCGGAAAAGAGGAAATTCGTGACCGGCGATGCCCAGGCATTCTGGCTCCGCGCCCCCGGCGAGGGCGAGATCCGCCGGGTCGAGCTGCCGTCGCCCGGCCCCGGGGAGGTGCTGGTCCGGACCCGCTACTCCGGCGTCAGCCGGGGCACCGAGACGCTGGTCTTCACCGGCCGGGTTCCCGCCGACCAGCACGCCAGCATGCGCGCCCCGTTCCAGGAGGGCGACTTCCCGGCCCCGGTCAAGTACGGCTATCTCAGCGTCGGTGTCGTCGAGCAGGGGCCGGACCGGCTGCTCGGGCGTACGGTCTTCTGCCTGCACCCGCACCAGACCGCGTACGTGGTGCCGGCCGACGCCGTGGTGGTCGTACCCGAGAACGTGCCGGCCGCCCGGGCGGTGCTGGCCGGCACGGTGGAGACGGCGGTGAACGCGCTCTGGGACGCCGCGCCGCTGGTCGGCGACCGGGTGACCGTGGTCGGCGCCGGCATGGTCGGCTGCTGCGTCGCCGCCCTGCTCGCCCGCTTCCCCGGCGTACGCGTCCAACTCGTCGACGCGGACCCGGCGCGGGCCGCGGTGGCCGCCGCGCTCGGGGTCGGGTTCGCCGTGCCCGCCGACGCGGCCGGCGACCGGGACCTCGTGGTGCACGCCAGCGCCACCGCCGACGGGCTGCAACGCGCCCTCGACCTGCTCCGCCCCGAGCGCACCGTGCTGGAGCTGAGCTGGTACGGCGACCGTCCGGTGACGCTCGCCCTGGGCGGGGCGTTCCACTCGAAGCGGCTCGGCATCCGCAGCAGCCAGGTCGGCACCGTGTCGCCCCGGCGGGCCGACCGCGGCTACGCCGACCGGCTGGCGCTGGCCCTGGAGCTGCTCGCCGACCCGGTGTTCGACGCGCTGCTCACCGGCCCGTCCCGCTTCGCCGACCTGCCCGACGTGCTCGACCGGCTCGCCGCCGGCCGGCTGCCCGCGCTCTGCCACCTCATCACCTACGCCGAGGAGTGAATCGTGTTCAGCGTGACCGTCCGGGACCACATGATGGTCGCCCACAGCTTCCGTGGCGAGGTGTTCGGGCCGGCGCAGCGGCTGCACGGCGCCACCTTCGTCGTCGACGCCACCTTCCGCCGGCCGGAACTCGACGCCGACGGCATCGTGGTCGACATCGGCCTGGCCACCGAGCAGCTCAAGGCCGTGCTCGGCGCGCTGACCTACCGCAACCTCGACGACGAGCCGGCCTTCGCCGGGGTGAACACCACCACCGAGGTGCTGGCCCGCACGGTCGCCGACCGGCTCGCCGAGGCCGTGCACGCCGGCCGCCTCGGCGACGGCGCCCACGGCCTCGCCGGGATCACCGTCACGCTGCACGAGTCGCACGTCGCCTGGGCCAGCTACGAAAGGTCCCTGTAGCCGGATGACGCTCGTCCACGTGGTGCTGCCCGGCGACATCGACGACCCGGCCGACCCCAGCGGGGGCAACGCGTACGACCGGCGGGTCTGTCACGGCCTGGCCGCCCTCGGCTGGACCGTCCGGGAGCACCCCGTGCCCGGCGGCTGGCCGCATCCCGAGCCGGCGGCGCGGGCCGCCCTCGCCGGACTGCTCGCCGCGCTGCCCGACGCCGCGCTCGTCCTGCTCGACGGCCTGGTCGCCGCCGTGGTGCCGGAGGTGCTGGCCCCGCACGCCCGGCGGCTGCGCCTGGTGGTGCTCGTCCACCTGCCCGCCGGGGACGAGGCCGAGGCCCGGTCGCTGGCCGGGGCGGCCGGCGTGATCGCCACCAGTGAGTGGACCCGCCGCCGGCTGCTCGACCGCCATCGGCTCCCCGCCGGGCGGGTACGGGTCGCCGCGCCCGGAGCGGACCCGGCACCGGTCGCCCCCGGCTCGCCGGCCGGCACCCGGCTGCTCTGCGTCGCGGCCGTCACTCCGCTCAAGGGGCACGACGTGCTCGCCGCCGCGCTGGCCACCCTCGCCGACCTGCCCTGGACCTGCGACTGCGTCGGTCCGCTCAGTCGGGACCCGGGCTTCGTCGAGCGGCTGTGCCGGCAGCTCGCCGACACCGGCCTGGCCGACCGGGTCCGGCTGCCCGGACCATGGGCCGGGGCCGCCCGGGACGCCGCGTACGCCGCCGCCGACCTGCTGGTGCTGCCGTCCCGGCGGGAGACGTACGGGATGGTGGTAACCGAGGCCCTCGCGCGGGGCGTACCGGTGCTCGGCAGCGACACCGGCGGGCTGCCCGAGGCGCTCGGACACACCCCGGACGGCCACCGGCCCGGCCTGCTCGTGCCCGCCGACGACCCGGCGGCGCTGGCCGGCGCGCTGCGCCGCTGGCTCACCGACCCGACCCTGCGGGACCGGCTGCGCCGCGCGGCCCGGCGGCGGCGGGACACCCTCACCGGCTGGACGGTCACCGTGGACCGGCTCGCGGCGGCCCTGAAGGAGGCGGCGTCGGCTTGACCATCCAACTTCCCCCCGACTTCGCCGACTGGTTGTGGCTGCGCGAGCCCGCCGACGCGGCGGCCCGCTCGGTCGACCTGGTGGACGCGGTCCGCCGCCGGCTGCCGGCCGACCGGCCCGTGGTCGTGCACGACCTGGGCAGCGGCACCGGCTCGATGGCCCGCTGGCTCGCGCCCCGCCTGCCCGGCCCGCAGCACTGGGTGCTGCACGAGCGCGACCCCGACCTGCTGGCCCGCGCCGCCGCCGAGTGGGACACCGCCGACGGCGGGCCGGTCACCGTGGCGACCCGGGGCTCCGACATCACCCGGTTGCGGGCCGCCGACCTCGCCGACGCCCACCTGGTCACCGCGTCGGCGCTGCTGGACATGCTCACCGCCGACGAGGTCGAACGGACCGTGGCCGCCTGCGCCGGCCGCCCCACGCTCTTCGCGCTCACCGTGGTCGGCCGGGTGGAGTTCACCCCGACGGACCCGCTCGACGCGGAGCTGACCGCCGCGTTCAACGCCCACCAGCGCCGCACCGTCGACGGCCGGACCCTGCTCGGGCCGGACGCCGTGCCCGCCACCGTGGCCGCGTTCCGCCACCGGGGAGTCGACGTCCAGATCCGGTCCAGCCCCTGGCGGCTCGGCCCCGATCAGCCGGCGCTGACGGCCGAGTGGCTGGCCGGCTGGCTCGACGCGTCCGTCGAGGAACGGCCGGACTTGGCCGGCGCGGCCGGGGCGTACCGGGAGCGGCGGCTGGCGGAGGCGGCGTCCGGTCGACTGCGCGTGGTGCTGCACCACGCCGACCTGCTGGCCGGGTGAACCACCCCGCGCCGGGGCCCGTGACATCAGGGGACCGAGGGAGGACCGCTTGGCACCCGCCATCACCACCACCACCGTCCGCCCCGCACCCGCCGCGCCCGCCGGGCCCGAGGCGCGACCGGTCCGGTCGCCCTGGCCGTGGGTACGGGCGCTCGGCGGGCTCGCGGTGCTCGGCGTCCTGGTCTGGTCGGTGGGCGCCGGCCCGTTCCTGACCGGGCTGCGGATGATCGACGCGCCGGCACTCGCCGCCGCCCTCGCCATCGGCGCGGTCACCACCGTCTGCAGCGCCTGGCGCTGGTCGCTGGTCGCCGACGGGCTCGGCGTACGGCTGCCGCTGCCGACCGCCGTCGCCCACTGCTACCGGGCGGTCTTCCTCAACTCCACCCTCCCGGGTGGGGTGCTCGGCGACGTGCACCGGGCGCTCCGGCACGGCCGCGACGCCGGAGACATCGCCCGGGGCATCCGGGCCGTGGTCTGGGAGCGTACGGCCGGTCAGCTGGTCCAGCTCGGCATCGCGGTGGGCGTCCTGACGGTGCTGCCGTCGCCGGTCCGGGCGTACCTGCCGGTGCTGGCGGCCGGGCTGGCCGTCGCCGGGCTGGCGCTGGTGCTGCTGGCCCGGGCGGTGCCCCGCTCCGGCGCGTCCCGCTGGGCGCGGGTGGCGCGTACCGCCGTGGCGGACGTCCGCGCCGGCCTGCTGGCCCGGCGTACCTGGCTCGGCGTGGTCACGGCGTCGGTGGTGGTGGTCGCCGGCCACCTGGCCACCTTCGTGCTCGCGGCGCGCACCGCGGGCGCCGACGCGCCGCTGCCCCGGCTGCTGCCGCTGGCCCTGCTCGCGCTGCTGGCCATGGGGCTGCCGGCGAACGTGGCCGGCTTCGGGCCGCGTGAAGGGGTGGCCGCCTGGGCGTTCGCCGCCGCCGGGCTGACCGCCGCCCAGGGCGTCGCCACCGCCACGGTGTACGGCGCGCTGGTTCTGGTCGCCAGCCTGCCCGGCGCGGCGGTGCTGCTGCGCCGGATCCCCCGCCGGGAGGCCGGCAACTGTCGGTCATCCCGCCTACGGTGAGGGTGCGAGGTGCTCGTTGCCGGCGCGTCCGGCAGCCCCGGACGAAGGAGAACGATGGACGAAACGCTGCCCACGGCCACGGTTCGGACCCAGGTCACGGTCCCGCTGAGGTTCCCCGACGGGTACGTCACGACCGCCCGGCTGCACTCCTTCCACGGCCTGGTCGACGGTCGGGAGCACCTCGCGTTCGGGCTCGGCGACCGGGCCGCCGCCGAGGACCGCCCGGCGCCGGACGTCGTACCGCCGCTGGTCCGCCCGCACAGCGAGTGCCTCACCGGGGACGTGTTCGGCAGTCAGCGTTGCGACTGCGGGCCACAGCTGCGGGAGGCGGTCGAGCGGATCGCCGAGGCCGGCGGATACCTGCTCTACCTGCGCCAGGAGGGCCGGGGCATCGGCCTGTACGCCAAACTCGACGCGTACGCCCTCCAGGACGGGGGTCTGGACACGTACGAGGCGAACGTGGCGCTGGGCCGGGGCGCCGACGAGCGTGACTACACGGTGGCCGCGCAGATGCTCGCCGCGCTGGGCGTGAGCCGGGTGGCCCTGCTCAGCAACAACCCGGACAAGGCGGCCCAGCTCGACCGGCTGGGCGTGACGGTGGTCGACCGGGTACCGACCGGCGTGCACCTGTCCCCGGCGAACGCCAACTACCTGGCGGCGAAGGCGACCCATGCCGACCACGCCCTCGACCTGCCGTTCGTGCCGTGACCGCCCGGCCGTACGTGCTGCTGAGCTGCGCCATGTCGATCGACGGCTACATCGACGACGCCACCACCGATCGGCTGCTGCTCTCCAACGACTCCGACCTCGACCGGATCGACGCGGTCCGGGCCGCCTGCGACGCCATCCTGGTCGGCGCGGCCACCGTCCGCCGCGACGACCCACGGTTGCTGGTGCGCTCCGACACGCGGCGGGCCGACCGGGTGGCGCGCGGCCTGCCGCCGTCGCCGGTGAAGGTCACCGTCACCGGCAGCGGCGACCTCGACCCGACGGCCCGGTTCTTCGCGCTCGGCGACGGGGTGAAGCTGGTCTACTGCCCGACCGGAGCGGCGGAGAAGACCCGCGAGCAGGTCGGCCAGGTGGCGACCGTGGTCGACGTCGGCGAACCGGTCACCCCGCAGGCGATCCTCACCGACCTCGCCGTCCGGGGCGTCCGCCGGCTGATGGTGGAGGGCGGCGGCAGCGTGCACGGCCAGTTCCTCACCGCCGGCGTCGCCGACGAGTTGCACCTGGTGGTCGCGCCGTTCTTCGTCGGCGACCGCCGGGCGCCCCGGTTCGTCGGGGACGGGCGTTTCCCCTGGCGTCCGGGCCGCCGCGCCCGGGTCGTCGAGGTACGCCAGATCGACGACGTGGTGCTCACCCGGTACGCCCTCTCCGACCGCTGCCCGCCGGGCTGACCCGGTCGCTGGACGCCCCCGGCTTCGACCCGGGCCGTGCCGGCGGTGAGCGGCGCGCCACCCGGCCCCGCTACCGGAGGACGAGGCGGCGGGGCCGGGCAGCACCGGGGTCAGAGCACCTGGGACAGGAAGCGGCGTAACCTCGGGTGCTCCGGCGCTTCGAAGACGGCGGCCGGCTCGCCGGCCTCGAGGACGACGCCGGCGTCCATGAAGGCCACCGTGTCGGCGACCTCGCGGGCGAAGCCCATCTCGTGGGTGACCACCACCATCGTCATGCCGGCGGCGGAGAGGTCGGCCATCACCTTGAGCACGCCCTTGACCAGCTCCGGGTCGAGCGCCGAGGTGGCCTCGTCGAAGAGCATCACCTGCGGGCGGAGGGCCAGCGCGCGGGCGATCGCCACCCGCTGCTGCTGCCCGCCGGACAGGTGCGCCGGCCGGGCGTCGGCCTTGCCGGCCAGCCCCACCAGGTCCAGTTGTTCCCGGGCGACCTGCGCCGCCTCGTCCTCACCGAGCTTCTTGAGCTTGCGCAGCGCGAGGGTGATGTTGCGCAGCACGGTCATGTGCGGGAAGAGGTTGAACTGCTGGAAGACCATGCCGATGCGCTGGCGCAGCGCGTCCGGGTCGTCGCCGAGCACGCTGCGGCCGTCCAGCAGCACGTCGCCGCGGTCCGGTTCGATGAGCCGGTTGATGGTGCGCAGCAGGGTCGACTTACCGGAGCCGGACGGGCCGATCACGCAGGCGGTGGCGCCCCGGGCCACGTCCAGGTCGGCGCCGCGCAGCACCTGATGGGCGCCGAAGGCCAGGTGTACGTCCCGGACGGCGAGGCTGACCGAGGTGGCGGTGACGGTGCTCAACGCGCGTCCTTTCCGGGCGGGGCCGCCGTGCCGGCGGGAGCGAGGTCGAGGTCCGGGTCGGGGAGGGCGGCCGTACGGCCCTGGCGCAGCCGCCGGTCGATCCAGTTGACCGCGTGGGTCAGCGGCACGGTCAGTACCAGGTAGAACAGCCCGGCCAGCAGCAGCGCCGACTCGTTGCCGGTGGTGGCCGCGTAGTCCTGACCGATCCGGAACAGCTCCCGCTCGCTGGCCACCAGCCCGAGGAAGTAGACCAGGCTGGAGTCCTTGATGAGCGCGATGAGCTGGTTCACCCAGGCGGGCAGCACCCGGCGTACACCCTGCGGGACGATCACCAGGCGCATCGCCTCGCCCCAGGAGAAGCCGAGCGCCCGGGCACCCTCCAGCTGGGCGGCCTCGACGCTCTGGATGCCGGAGCGGAAGATCTCGCCGATGTAGGCGGCGGCGATCAGCGACAGCGCCAGGATGCCCAGCGGGTAGGGGTTCGGCCCCCACACCTGCATGCCGAGCGGCGCCAGGCCGACGCCGATCAGCAGGATGGTCGCCGCCGCCGGCAGGCCGCGGAACACGTCGGTGTAGACCCGGGCCGGCCACCGCAACCATCGGGTACGCGAGATGCCCGCGACGGCCAGCAGCATGCCCAGCACCGAGCCGAGCAGGGCGGCGGAGACCGCCAGGATCAGCGTGTTGGGCAGCCCGACGGTCAGCATCTCGGGCAGCGCCTCGCGCATGGCGTCCCAGTCGAAGAAGGTCTCCCACAGGGTGCGCAACGGATCCATCGTCTTCTCCTACCGCCCCGCTCGCTCGTCCGGACTACTCAGGAAGCGGCCGACGGCGACGGCACCGCGACCGTTCCGCTGCCCGGCTTGAAGTCGGCCGGGATCGGCCGGCCCGGGTAGTACTGCGCCTGGAGCCTGCTCCAGGTGCCGTCGGCGATCACCTCGTCGAGGCCCTTGTCCAGCGCCTCGCGCAGCTTGTCGTTGCCCTTGGCCACGGCGTACGCGGTCGGGGCCGGACTGAGCTGCTTGGCGGCCACCGTGATCTTGCCGTTGCTGTCCGCGGCGGACTTGTCGCCGATCTCGGCCGGGGCGATCCAGGCGTCGGCGGTGCCGGCCTTGAGCTGGTTGATCGCGCCGTTGTAGTCGGGCACCCGTACCGGGTTGAGGTTCTCCCGGGTCGCGTAGTCGTCCTGCACCGTGCCCTGTACGACCACGACCCGCTTGCCGGTGAGCTGGTCGAAACCGCTGATCGAGGAGCCGGCCGGCACGTCGAGTCCGAAGTAGCCGAAGTCGTAGCCGTTGCCGAAGTCGACGGTCTTCTTGCGCGCCTCGGTGATCGTGATGGACGAGCTGCCCACGTCGAACTTGTGGTTGTTGACCTGGGAGAGCAGCGCCGAGAAGTCGGTGCCGACGAACTCGACCTTCAGGCCCACCTTCGCGGCGACCGCGGTGAGCAGGTCGTTGTCGAAGCCGGTGAACTTGCCGTCCTTGAGGTACACGTTCGGCGGGGCGTCGGTGAGCGTGCCGGCCCGCAGCACGCCGGCCTGGAGCAGGCCGTACGGGTTGGCGGTCCCGTCGGTGGAGCCACCGTCGCCGCAGGCGGCAAGGCCGGTGGCGGCGAGCACGGCGGCGGCGCCGAGCGCGGCGACGCGGGTCAGGGCGGGAAGGAATCGCACAGGTTTCTCCAGGGTCGGATGGCGACGTGGGCGCACGCCGCCAACGGTGCGCCCGGGTTCGGGCGAGCCGCGAGGGGTGGTTCAGGGAAAGGAGGAGGTGGTGCGTCAGCGCGCGCCGGCGCGGCGACAGGAGTCGCTGCACACCCGCATCAGATCGACGTGCCGACGCTTGACCAGCGCGAAGTCGGCCGGGTAGGCGACGCCGTCGACGGGCGGGGTGCGGAGTTGAGCAGACATGGTTCCCTCTGGTCGGTGATGACCTGGGTGCCAGGCCACGCTTGCACCGGCGTGCTGCCGGTGCCTGGTCCTCACCCGGGGCACCCCACCGCGGAGGAGGGTTGCCGGCCAGCGAGCCGGGGCTTGGCGCTGGCGCTCATGACCTGGCGATCACGTTAGCAGCAGCGCCACCCGGGGCGTCCAGCCGTTATGACCACCCTCACGTGCCGCGCCTTACGTCGGTCCGGTCGGGCTGCTAGGTTTCTCCGGTGTTCGCCCTACCCCTGACCGACGACGCCGAGCTGCGGCCGCTCGACCCGTGGCGCTCCGACGAGTTCCTCGCCAACCTCGACCGCTGCCGGGAGCGCATCGCCCCCTGGGTGGGCGCGTCCTTCGTCGCCACCGACGCCGACTCCGCCCGCCGGGTGCTGCAGAACTACGCCGACCGGTGGGCGCGCGACGGCGGCGGCATCTGGGGCATCTGGCAGCGTGGCACCCTGGTCGGCGGGGTGATGTTCGTGTCGTTTGACGCCGCCCGTGGCGTCTGCGAGGCCGGCTGCTGGGTGGAGGCCGCCGCCGAGGGGCAGGGCCTGATCACCCGGGCCGCCCGCGTGATCATCGACTGGGCGATCCGGGAGCGGGGCATCCACCGCGTGGAATGGGTGACCAAGGCCGGCAACGACCGCAGCATCGCCGTCGCCCGGCGGTTGGGCATGCGGCGCGACGGCGTCCTCCGCGACGCCGTACCCGGGCCGACCGGCCGCGCCGACATGGAGGTCTGGTCGGTGCTGGCCCCGGAATGGAAGCCCTGACGGGCCGGTCGCCGCGGGCCGGACGGGGACCACGCGGGGGAGTTTTGTCATACCCGTACGTGAACATCTGTCCATGGCTGCCCCCGCACTGGCCGATCGGTCCCCCCAGCCGCGCGCCCTGCCGCTGCGCGAGGTCCGCACCCGGCTCACCCAGCTCGTCGCCCTCGCCGAGCTGACCGACACCATCACCGTGGTCACCCGCGACGGCGACCCGCGTCCGGTCGCCGCCATCGTGCCCGCCTCGACGGCCCGCACCGCGGCGCAGGCCCGGGCCGACGTCGAACGGCTGGCCGCGATCAACGCGGGCTGGTCCCGTCGCCTCGAGGAGCTGCACCGGCAGAGCAGCCGGCGACACGCGGCCGAGCGGCGGGCGCTGACCGACGCTCTCGCCGAGGTCTGGGCCGAGCTGGAGCGCCGCGCCCCGGCCGGTGACCCGGCACTCGCCCGGCTCCGCGCCGCCCACGCCGAACTGTTGCGGGACTGACCGGCGCAGGTCCGACGGCCGCTGGGCCCGGTCGGCCACAATGGAGCCTCGTTCCGAGCGGCGGAGGCGGGAGGCCGGACGTGAGCCAGATCAGCGAACCGGGCATCGGCCCGCCGGAGCAGCTCGTCGCCTCGGGCGGCGCCGCCCGGTTCCGGCAGCTTCGGTTGTCGGCCCTGCTGCTGGTGCTCGTGCTGCTCGGGGTCGCGGTGGTCGGCGTGACCACCGCCACCGGTCCACCCACGCTGGCCGAGCTGCGCAGCCAGGCCGGCCTGGACGGCAAACAGGAACTCCTGATCGGGGTCAAGGACGACCAGCCCGGGGTTTCCCAACTCATGGAGGACGGGAGCTACCGCGGCTTCGACATCGACATCGCCTACATGATCGCGGCCGACCTGGGGTTCAAGCGCCGGCAGGTGAGGTTCCTGCCGATCGAGAGCGAGGACCGGGCGCGCCGGCAGGCGTACGACGGGACGAAGTTCGTCACCGTGGACCTGGTGATCGCCTCGTACAGCATCACCCAGCAGCGCAGGGAGCAGGGCGTTGTCTTCTCCGAGCCGTACCTGGCGACGGAACAGTCGGTGCTGACGCTGCGCGACTACCCGGGCCGGGTCGACGGGCTGGGGGACCTGCGCGGCCGTAAGGTCTGCACCCTGGCCACCTCCACCTCGGAGCTGCGGCTGCGGTCGTACGGGGCCGAGGCCAGTGGCAAGAACCGGATCAGCGAGTGCGTGCAGGAGCTCTACGACGGCACTGTCGACGCGGTGACCACGGACGCGGCGATCCTGTCCGGCTTCGTGGCGCCGCTGGCCCCCGACGCGGCCCCGAAGTACCCGCTGCGCGGGGTGAAGCCGCTGCGGCACTGGGACATCGGTGAGGACCTGGAGGAGAAGTGGGGGGTGAACACCGGCCCGAAGCCGGCGATGAGGGAGCTGGTCGACTGGTCCCTCTACCAGGCCGCCTCCCGGCCCGGTAAGGACGCCTGGGACGCCGCGTTCGAAGCGAACCTGGCCCGGGAGCAGCCCGCCAACGGGCCGCAGCAGGTGGCGGTGGGGCAGCAGCCGGAGTGTCGGAAGGTGAAGGTACGCCAGTGGCCGTGGGAGTCGATGGTCCTCGTCCCCTCGGGTCCCGCCCGTCGGGTGGCCCGGCGCGCCGGCCGGGCGCGCGGCAGGGGCAGCAGTGGCTGCTGACGCTGCTGCCGGCGTTCCCCGTGCTGCTGCTGGTGCTGCGCCTGTGGCAGCTCAGTCGGCAGGACATGCCGACCATGCTGCTGCTGGTGCAGTACGTCAGCCCACTCGGCCTGCTCAGCGCGCTGCTCATCGCGCTTGTCTGGGCGTTTCCGCTGGTGGTGCTCGGCACGGGCGTGCTCGGTTCGGTGCTGCGGGTCAGCGCGCCGGAGCGGTTCGACCCGGACCGGTCGCTGCTGGCGTACGCGACCGCGCGTACCCCGGGCTGGGTGCTGGCCGCGGCGTCGGTGCTGGCGGCGCTCACCTGGCAGATGCGCTTCCTGCCGGCGCTGCTGATGATCGTGCTGTGGCTCGTCGGGCTGCGGGTCCGCCACCGGTACCCGGACCGCGTCGACCTGCTGCTCGCGTTGGGGCTGGTGCTGCCACTGCTCGCCGGCCTGGTCGCGTACGTCTGGCTGGCCCCGGCGATCGTCGCCGCGCTGCGCCACGGTGAGCTGGCCACGGCGGCGCTGCTCGGGGTGCCCCCGGCGGCGGCCGTGGTGCTCACCGGGCCGATCCCGCGCCGGTCCGCGCCGCTGCTGACCCAGCTGGCGTCCTACGTGATGGCCGCGGTGGTGCCGCTGGTCAGCGGCACGGTGTTCCTGCGCGTGCCGCTGCTGCCGCCGGTGGCGGTCGAGGTCGGGCCGCCGCCGCCCGAGCCGGCGGTCGAGGTGGTGCCCGGCCAGGCGATCACGGTGACCGACCGGATGACGATCGTGATGGACAGCCACGGCCGGGTCCGCTTCCTCCCCAACGAGGAGGTTCGGGCCCAGATTCTCTGCCCCGGCCCGGAACGGCTGCCGGTCAGCGAGGTCACCGTCCAGGGCTGGCCGGTCGAGCGGACCGCGCTGGACTGGATGATGCCGCGGCAACGACCCGAGCCGGTGGACGGCCGCTGCTCCGGCCGGCTGGAGGTGCCGCCGCGAAGGGCGAGCGACTGACGCCGACAGAGCAGCCGGAGGGCGGCCCACGCCGACCTTTGCGGCCGGTTGACCGCGCCGGCGGCGGCGACCCGGGTCGAGGTCGCCGCCGCCGGCGTACGGGTCAGTCCCGGCCGCGCTCGGCGCGGTAGCGGCGGATCAGCGCGGCGGTGGAGGAGTCCACGTCGCCGAGGTCCGGTGCGCTTCCGGTGAGCTTCGGCGCGAGCTGGTTGGCCATCACCTTGCCCAGTTCCACGCCCCACTGGTCGAACGCGTTGATGTCCCAGACCGCCGCCTCGGTGAACACGATGTGCTCGTAGAGGGCGATCAACTGGCCCAGCGTCGACGGGGTCAGCTTCGGCGCGATGATCGACGTGGTCGGGTGGTTGCCGGGCATCACCCGGTGCGGCACCACGTCGGCCGGGGTGCCCTCCGCCTCGACCTGTTCCCGGGTACGTCCGAACGCGAGCGCGGCGGTCTGTCCGAGGAAGTTCGACATGAACAGGTCGTGCATGTCCCCGAGGTCGTGGTTGGGCTGGCTGAACGCGATGAAGTCGGCCGGGACGAGCCGCGTCCCCTGGTGGATCAGCTGGTAGAAGGCGTGCTGACCGTTGGTGCCGGGCTCGCCCCAGAAGATCTCCCCGGTCGGGTACGTCACCGGGGTGCCGTCGACGGTCACCGACTTGCCGTTGCTCTCCATGGTGAGCTGTTGCAGGTACGCCGGGAACCGGTGCAGGTACTGCGCGTACGGCAGCACCGCGTGGGTCTGCGCGCCGAGGAAATCGGTGTACCAGACGTTGAGCAGGCCCAGCAGCGCCGGCAGGTTCCGCTCGACCGGCGTGGTGCGGAAGTGCTCGTCGACGGCGTGGTAGCCGGCCAGCATGTCCCGGAACCGTTGCGGCCCGATCGCCAGCATCACCGACAGCCCGACCGCCGAGGGCAGCGAGTACCGGCCGCCCACCCAGTCCCAGAAGCCGAACATGTTCTCCGGGTCGATGCCGAAGTCGCGGACCCGCTGCTCGTTGGTGCTGATCGCGACGAAATGCCGGGCGATCGCGGAGTCTTCCGCGTCCAGCCCGGCGAGCAGCCAGCGCCGGGCCTGGTCGGCGTTGGCCAGGGTCTCCTGGGTGGTGAACGACTTGGAGACCACGACGAAAAGCGTGCTGGCCGGGTCCAGGTCGGTGGTCTTGTCGTGGATGTCGGTCGGGTCGACGTTGGACACGAACCGGCAGGAGATCCCGGCGTCCCGGTACGCCTTCAGCGCCTCGTACGCCATCACGGGCCCGAGGTCGGAGCCGCCGATGCCGATGTTGACCACGGTGGTGATCCGCTCGCCGGTGTATCCACGCCAACTGCCCGAGCGTACCCGGTCGGCGAAGGCCGACATCCGGTCGAGCACGGCGTGCACGTCGGCGACCACGTCCTGCCCGTCGACCGTCAGCGAGGCGTCGCGCGGCAGGCGCAGCGCGGTGTGCAGCACGGCGCGGTCCTCGGTGGAGTTGATGTGCTCGCCGGCGAACATGGCGGCGATCCGGTCGGTCAGCCGGACCCGCTCCGCGAGCGCGGTGAGCAGGCGCAGCGTCTCGTCGGTGACCAGGTTCTTGCTGTAGTCCACGTGCAGGTCGGCGACGTCGCCGGTGAGCCGGGCACCTCGCTGCCCGTCGGTGGCGAACAGCTCCCGCAGGTGGGTGTCGCGCAGCGCCTCGGCATGTTTGCGCAGGGCCTGCCATTCGTCCGTGGTGGTGACGTCCACAGCCATCGGGTCGATCTCTCCTTCACGACGAGGTCTGCCAGCGGGCCGTCGTCGCCCCGCTGCGGCGACCCCATCAGCCTGCCACCCGAAGGAGGCCGGCGCGACGCGACCCGACATCGCCCATCCCTTGGACGTCGGATGTCGACCGGCCGCCGTTGGGACGCCTGTTCGACCCACGCCGCCACCCGGTCGGTCCGATTGACCTCGAGTGCACTCGAAATCCTACGGTGGCCGGACCGCCCGCCGTCCGATCCGGCGGGTCCATCGGAAGGAGCAACCCGTGCGCTACCGAGTGCTCGGCGGCACCGGCATCCAGGTGAGCGTCCACTGCCTCGGCACGATGATGTTCGGCGCGGTCGGCAACCCCGACCACGACGACTGCGTCCGCATCATCCACGCCGCCCTCGACCAGGGCGTCAACTTCGTGGACACCGCCGACATGTATTCCGCCGGCGAGTCTGAGGTCATCGTCGGCAAGGCGCTGCGCGGTCGCCGGGACGACGTGGTCCTCGCGACCAAGGTGCACTTCCCGATGGGGGAGGGCCCCAACCGGGGCGGCAACTCGCGGCGCTGGATCGTCCGGGAGGTCGAGGAGAGCCTGCGCCGGCTGGGCACCGACTGGATCGACCTCTACCAGGTGCACCGGCCCGATCACACGACCGACGTCGAGGAGACCCTCGGCGCGCTCACCGATCTGGTACGGGCCGGCAAGATCCGCGCCTTCGGCTGCTCCACCTTCCCGGCGGAGGAGATCGTGGCGGCGCACCACGTCGCCGAGCGGCGCGCGCTCGGCCGGTTCCGCACCGAGCAGCCGCCGTACTCGATCATGGCCCGGGGGATCGAGACCGCGGTGCTCCCGGTCTGCCAGCGCTACGGCATGGGTGTCCTGGTGTGGAGCCCGCTGGCCTCCGGGTTCCTGTCCGGCCGCTACCGGCAGGGCCGGTCGGTGGACCTGACCGCCGGGCGGCCGGCGCTCACCCCGGCCCGGTTCGACCCGGCGCTGCCCGGCAACGCCGCCAAGTACGCCGCCGTGGAGGACCTGGCCGTGCTCGCCGAGGAGGTCGGCTGCACCCTGCCGGAACTGGCTGTCGCGTTCACGGTCGCGCACCCGGCGGTCACCTCGGCGATCACCGGACCGCGCACGATGGAGCAGTTGGAGGGGCTGCTCAAGGGCGCCTCGCTCACCCTCGACGACGCCGTCCTGGACCGGATCGACGAGATCGTCCCGCCCGGCACCAACCTCTACCAGCCGGACGGTGCCTGGTCGCCGCCGGTGCTCACCGATCGGGCCGCGCGGCGCCGGCCCCTCGCCGACCGAGCCGCCGCCTGAACACTCCGGGCTCCGGCCCGGCGGATTCCGCCGGGCCGGAGCTCTGGTGCCGTTGACGGGCCGGGGATCAGCTCGTCTTCACCGATCCGGTGACCTTGCTGTCCCGCACGGTGGCGCCGACGGCGGCCACCGAGCCGTTCACGTTGCTCTCCACGATCGACACCACGGAGGCGTCGGTCGCGGTGACCGAGCCGTTGAGGGTCGAGTTGAAGGCGATCAGACCGGCGCCCGGCGCGACCTTGGTCGCACCGTTGACCGTCACCCCGTCCAGGCAGGTGATGCCGGAGTTGATGTCGAGCCCACCGTTCTGCCGGTTGGTCAGGATGGTGGTGCAGGCCGGGTAGCTGGGCTGCGTCTGCACGTTCAGCTCATCGAACGCGATCGCCCGGGCGTTGTTCGTCCGCGGGTCGTCCAGCTTGATGACGTCGAGGCCCTTCTGGATGTCGTTCGAGTAGATGTATCCGTTGTGGTAGTACGTCGACCAGGCCCCGCCGAGGATGTTGCGGGTCTCCGAGAGCGGGCCCCGCTCCCAGTAAGCGATCTCGACCGGGTTCGCCGAGTCGGTGAAGTCCCAGACCGAGATCCCACCCTGGTACCACGCCTGGACCATGATGTCGCGGCCCATCGCCGGGATCAGCGAGCCGTTGTGCGCCACGCAGTTCTCCCGAGGGCTGTTCAGCCGCGGGATCTTGAAGTAGCTCCGGAACACGAGCTTGCGGTCCGCACCCGAGCCGACGATGTCGTAGATCGCGTCCGCGCCCTGGTTGGCCCGGTAGCTGCTGGTGCAGATCGCGCTGCTGCCGCCGCCGAGTTCGTCGGTGAAGACGACCTTGGTGCCGGCGTTGTTGAAGGTGGCCGAGTGCCAGAACGCGAAGTTCGTGTCCCGGACCTGGCTGATGATCACCGGGTTCTCGCGGTCGGAGATGTCCATCAGGACGCCGTCGCCCATGCAGGCGCCGGCGGCCAGGTCAAGCTCCGGGTAGACGGTGATGTCGTGGCAGCCGCTGGTGGAGTTCGCACCGGTGGTTCCCGGGAAGAGGACCGGGGTGGCCACCACCGCGGCAGCGGTCGGGTTGTCCAGCGGCACCTTGATGATCGAGATCTTGTCGTGCGGCAGCTTGCAGTACGCGGCGCTGGCCGACGGGCTGTACGACTGCACGTAGATGTACGCGGTCTTGCCGTCCTTGCCCGGCACCAGCGTCTGGGTGTGCGAACCGCAGTCGGTGCGGACCGACTTGATGTACTGCGGGTGCGCCTTGTCGCTGATGTCGAAGATCCGGACGCCCTCCCAGTGGGCCGGGTTGGTCACGGAGCCGACCGCGCTGGTGCACGAGTCGTTGGTCCGTACCTGGTCGACCGCGAGGAACAGGAGGTTACCGATGACCGACGGGTCGCCCTGCGAGCCGGAGCAGACGACCTGGCTGACCACCTGAGGCGAGGCGGGGTTGCTGACGTCGAAGACGCTGAAGCCCTCGTAGTTGCCGGCGAAGACGTAGTTGCCCTGGAACGCCAGGTCCGAGTTGTACGCCCCTTCGCTGGCGAACCCGCCGAACTTCGGGTAGTTGGCGATCTGCCGGATGTTGGGACTGCTGACGATCTCGTCGACGCCCGGAATGGCGTTCGCGGCGACCGCGTCGTTGGCCGCCTCCTCGGCGATGCAGTACTCGGCGAAGTTGTCTCCGGCAGCCTCGAACGAGTCACACACGTCTGTGGTCTCGGTGGCGCCGCTCGCCGGCGCCGCGGCCACGGCGGCCGTGAGAAGAAGGGCGCCTGTGGCGGCCAGGGTGATGGCCAGCCTTCGGCTTCCTCGTGGGGTTGGTTCCAACATGTATGGACACCCTTCGTCATGGGGTTGAGCAGGGTAGCGGGACCCTAACCCGGAGATCGATCTCATATTGTGATCCAGGTCACAGTCTGTGCCGGCTCGTGGTCACGGTTAGGTGAATGTGGTGGTGGCGTGGCGACGCGAATAACCGCAGGTGGGACCAAAATAGAATCTTTTCGCTGCCCGCGATCCTCCCGGTGCAGGTCACCCCGCGTTACGATCCCGGCCATCCTCGACGGACGGCGGGAGTCAAGTTGTGCTAGGTGTACGGATCCGGGCTCTTTTTGGACGGTCGCGGGCGATTGTGCTGGTCGAGCTGGTCGTGCTCGCGGTGGTGGCCGCCGGGGTCGCGGCGGTCGTCTGGTGGCCCGACGACCAGCCGAAGCCGGTGGCGAAGGCGAACCCGCCGGAACCGCTCGCCCTGCCCGGCGTGCCCGACGCGACCGCGCCGGTGCTGCTGCCCGGGGCTCCCGGTGAGCCGGCGAAAACCCTCCAGGCCAACGAGATGTCGCCCCTGCCGCGCCGGTCGCACAACAACGCCGACATCCGGTTCGTGACGATGATGATTCCGCATCACGAGCAGGCGCTCGTGATGGCCAGGCTGGTGGCGGACCGGGGGCAGAACCCGCAACTCAAGATCATCGCCGACCGGATCCTGGCGGCCCAGGAACCGGAGATCAAGGTGCTGGAGACCTGGCTGACGGACCGGGGCCTGGACCGGAACTCAGGCGGCCGCCACCAGCACGGCATGGCCGGCATACAGTCGGCGGAGGCATTGGAGCTGCTCACCGCCGCCCGGGGCGCCGACTTCGACCGGATGTTCGTCACGATGATGATCGAGCATCATCAGGGTGCGATCGACATGGCGGGCGAGGTGTTGGCGCTCGGGGTCGACGGCATCATCAACGAGATGGCCACCAGCGTCATCGCGGAGCAGAGCGCCGAGATCAACCGGATGCGCGAGGCGCTGGGCACCGCGAAGTAGTCCCATCACCTGCCGCGCGAGGGACGGGAGAGCGGGCGCATCATCGGCGCACGACACGGGGGACGGTGCCACACTGGTGGAGTGGATCATCGTGACCTCGTCCGGGTGAGCAAGAAGATGTCCCTCGCGCTGCGGCACCGCCCGGACCGGTTCGGCCTGGCGCTCGACCGGGCCGGCTGGGTGCCGGTCGCCGACCTGCTCGCCGCGCTGCGGATCACCCGTCGCCAACTCGACGCCGTGGTCGCCGGCAACGACAAGCAGCGCTTCGCCGTCGAGCGCGGGCCGGACGGCGTCGACCGGGTCCGGGCCAACCAGGGCCACTCCGTCCCGGTCGAACTCGGGCTGGCCCCGGCCACGCCGCCCGACCGGCTGTTCCACGGTACGAGCGACAGCGTGGTGCCGGCGATCCGCGTCGAGGGGCTGCGCCGGGGTCGCCGGCACCACGTGCACCTGTCACCGGACGTGGAGACGGCCCGGCGGGTGGGCGCCCGGCGCGGCGGCGCGGTGGTGGTGCTCACCGTCGACGCCGCCCCCATGGCCGAGAACGGATACGTCTTCTACCGCAGCGCCAACGGGGTCTGGCTCACCGACGCGGTGCCGCCCGCGTACCTGAGCTTTCCATAGCCGCGGTCACCGTCGACGGGGAGGTCTGGCGGCTCAGGTCGCGCCGATCAGCGTCACCACACCGGCGGCCACCAGCACGCCGGCCCAGAGCCGGTCCACGTTGAACCACGCGCGGCGCAGCACACCGACACCGAGCACCTCGTACACGAGCAGGGCGACCGCGGCCGCGACGCCGAGCATGGCCGCGGTGTGCACGCCCGCCGCCGCCAGCCCGGTCAGCGCGCCGGCCGGCGCGGCGGCGAGGTGCCCGGCGTGTGATCCCGCGTCCGCCGCCGGCTCGGCGAGCAGCACCGGCAGCAGCATCAGCCCCGCGCCGTGCGCCGAGGACATCAGGAACGACCAGGCGGTGAGCTGGGGCGGTGACAGTCGCATCCCCGCCCAGCGGAAGTGCCGCTCGGAGAGCAGCCGCCACAGCCCGAACCCGACCAGCAGCACGCCGCCGCCGACCGCGACCGCCGTGCTCGCCGTCACCGAGCGGGTCGCGCTGACCAGCGCCGCGACCACCGCGACGGAGGCGAGGTGGCCGGCCGCGATCGGCGGCAGCGCCCACAACAGCGCCGCCCGGCGGCGTTCCTGCAGGCCCCGGGCGACCGCGAAGAGCCAGCCCATCGCCGGGTTCACGCCGTGGAACGCGCCGAGGCCGGCCAGCGCCGCCCAGGTCGCGCCGGTCACGGGAAGCAGTACGAGTCGGAGGACGCGTCCCCGCCCTGCAACCGCGTCTGGTGCACCCGCAGTCCCCGGAAGTCGTCGCCCCGCGGGAAGAACCGCGGGTCGGGGGCCAGCCCGCCGCGTTCCGGGTCGACGTCCAGCTTGGCCAGCCAGGCGCCCACCCCGTCGGGGTAGAACTGGTCGTCCCACGATCCGTAGAGCGAGTTGCTCACGTAGACCCGGCGTCCGTCCCGGCTGATCTCGACCATCTGCGGGCCGCCGGAGAGCGGTTCGTCGGGGTAGGCGGGGTGGGCGGTCCGCGCGACGATGCCGCCCAGCCGAACCGAGCCGGTTCGCACCGGGTGGAACGGGTCGCTGACGTCGTACTGGATCAGCTCACCGGTGCCCCAGCAGGAGACGTAGAGGAACCGGTCGTCCACCGACAGGTCGATGTCGGTGACCAGGGGCGGCACCGCGCCGAAGGGTTTGAGCAGGTCGGGCAGGTCGGCCGGGTCGGCCGGCTCGGCGGGGATGTCGATCACCTTGGTCACCGCCCAGGCGTCGCCGTCGCGGTGCCAGAGCCAGATCGAGGCGGAGAGGTCCGCCACGCTGATCACCACGCCGACGAACCCGTACGTCTTCGTCGGGTCGTGCGCCGGGCGCAGCTCCAGGGGCATCTGGTACTGGTCGCCGAGGTCGACGCGCTGCACGTGCCGGCGCTTCGCCAGGTCCCAGAAGTGGATGGCGTGCCCGTAGCGGCGGCCGAGCAGCAGTTCGCCGATGATGCCGTCCTCGATCATCGACGGCGTGCCCCATTCGCTGGTGACCAGCACGTCCCGGTTGTAGTGCCACCAGAAGTCGTACGCCAGGAACTGCGGTCCCCGGTCGGCCTCCCACGCTCCGCGTACCTCGAACGAGGTGTGGTCCAGCACGGCGATGCCGCCCGGCCCCTCCTGCCCGTCGGCGCCGCCCAGCGCCGAGACGTAGATGCCGTCGGGGCCGCAGTGCACGGTGTGCGGGCGCGAGTAGCCGGCCCGCTCGGCCAACTCCTCCGGACCGATCACCTTGACCAGCCTGGGCTGTCGGGGGTCGGGCCGGGTGTCCAGGACGTGGATCCGGGACGACCGCAGCCCGGGCACGATCAGGTAGCGCCGTTCGACGTGCGGGTGGGGCGCCGTCGGGCAGAGCGCGCTGCTGCACGCGTTCCAGCCGAAGTGGTGCAGCTCGTCGCCGGTGAAGGGCAGCTCGGTCCAGCCCACCACCTGCCCGTACGCGTCGGAGCCGGGGTCGGTGTCGAGCACCGCGATGGCGTCGGGGCGCTGCCCCGCCCGGTCGAAGGCGGCGACGTACGCCAGCTTCTCGGCGGGTGCGGTGGCCGCCTCGCGGGGCGACGGGTAGAAGCTCGGGTCGGGGGTCCAGCGGGTCATGGCGTCTCCGGTCTGCGGTTCAGGGGTGGCTACGCCGAGGCGGTCGAGCAACCGGCGAGCTGAAGTAACCTATCAACCCGATAGGATTTATGGGTAGTCTGTCGGCGTGGCCGTCCCATCCCTCAGGAGGCGGCCCCCACCGCCCCGGAGGTCCCGATGCCGCTCACCTTCCACTGGTTCCTGCCGACCTACGGCGACAGCCGGAACATCGTGGGCGGCGGGCACGGCGTACCGGTCGGCACCGCCGGTGGCGCCCGCCCGGCCAGCGTCGGCTACCTCGGCCAGATCGCCCGTGGCGCCGAGCAGCTCGGCTTCGTCGGCGTGCTCACCCCGACCGGCGCC
Source organism: Micromonospora narathiwatensis (assembly GCF_900089605.1). Taxonomy (NCBI): domain Bacteria; kingdom Bacillati; phylum Actinomycetota; class Actinomycetes; order Micromonosporales; family Micromonosporaceae; genus Micromonospora; species Micromonospora narathiwatensis. The sequence goes on from NZ_LT594324.1 coordinate 2,068,679, forward strand.
TGGTGCGAGGACGCCTGGCTGAGCACCGCGATGCTGGCCCAGGTGACCGAGCGGCTGAAGTTCCTCGTCGCCTTCCGCCCCGGGCTGCTCTCACCCACCCTCGCCGCGCAGATGGCCTCGACGTTCCAGCGGCTCTCCGGCGGCCGGCTGCTGCTCAACGTCGTCACCGGCGGGGAGTCGGCCGAGCAGCGGGCGTACGGCGACTTCCTCGACAAGGACGCCCGGTACGCGCGCACCGACGAGTTCCTGCACGTCGTCCGGGCGCTCTGGCGCGGCGCGCAGGTGGACCACACGGGCGCGCACCTGCACGTCGAGGGTGCCCGGCTGAGTCGGCTGCCCGACCCGGTGCCGCCCGTCTACTTCGGCGGCTCGTCGGCCGCCGCGGGGCCGGTGGCGGTGCGACACAGCGACGTCTACCTGACCTGGGGCGAGCCACCGGCGCAGGTGGCCGGCAAGCTGGACTGGATCCGGGGCCTGGCCGCCGAGGCCGGCCGGGAACTGCGCTTCGGCATCCGGCTGCACGTCATCTCGCGGGACACCACCGACGAGGCGTGGGCCCAGGCCCGCCGGCTGCTCGACCGCATCGCCGACGCCGACGTCCGGGCCGTCCAGGAAGGGCTGCGGCGCAGCGAGTCGGAGGGCCAGCGGCGGATGTCGGCACTGCACGGCGGGTCCCGCGACGGCCTGGAGGTCGCGCCGAACCTGTGGGCCGGGGTGGGACTGGTCCGGGGCGGCGCGGGCACCGCCCTGGTCGGCAGCCACACCGAGGTCGCCGATCGGATCGCCGAGTACCACGCCCTGGGGATCGACGAGTTCATCCTCTCCGGGCACCCGCACCTGGAGGAGGCGTACTGGTTCGGCGAGGGGGTGCTGCCCATCCTGCGCCGGCGCGGGCTGTGGCGGCACCCGGCCGGCGAGACGGCCACCGCCCCGGCGGGCATCCCGTTCACACCGCAGGCGGCCGCCGTACCGGTCTCGGCGCGGGGTTGACCCGGGTGAGCCGCCCGTCCGCGCGGGTCACGGTCCGGTGGCTCAGGCCGGCGACTGGCCGGCGAGGAAGTCGGCGAGCACCCGGGTGTGGGTGGAGAAGGCCAGCTCGACCGGCTCGGTGACGACCAGCCACTCGGTGGCCTCCTCGGTCGGCGCCGACGGCGGGAGGTCCCCGATGGCACGTTCGGGCAGCACGCCGAAGACCATCATGGTGCCCCCGGCCGGCGCCCCGTGCACCGCGAAGAGCCGCGCCTGGCCGAACTCGGCCAGCAGGCCGGTCTCCTCGCGCAGCTCCCGGACCAGCGCCTCGTCCCACTCCTCGCCGTACTCGATGAAGCCGCCGGGCAGCGCGAGCTGGCCGCGGGCCGGCTCGATGTCCCGGCGGACCACCACCACGCCCAGCCCGGTCGGCGTCCGTACCGGCAGCACCGCCACCGCCACCGGCAGCGGATTGCGCCACATCGTGCCGCCGCAGGCCGCACAGACGCGCGGCCAGCCGGCCTCCGCCGGGTAGGCGGCGCCGCAGTACGAGCAGTACGAGTGGGGTACGAGGGTCACGCCGCAGCACGTTACCCGCCCGGCCCCCGGGGCGTCAGGCGTCCGCCCCGACCCCGTCGTGGCCCGGGCCGGTCACGGCCGGGACTCGCGCAGCGCGGCGCGGGCGTCCATCAGCGCGAAGCCGAGCAGGTTCTCGCCCCGCCACCGCGCCGGATCCGCGGCGTGTGGGTCGGCGGCGGCCAGGCCGATGCCCCAGATCCGGTCCACCGGGCTCGCCTCGACCAGCACCCGTTCCCCGGTGCCGAGCAGGAACCGGCCCAGGTCCTCGTGCTGGCCGAACTTGGCCACGCTGCCGGCCACCACGATCTCGTAGCGGCGTGCCGCCCAGGTCGCCTCGTCGAAGCCGCGCACCTGTCGGCCGAGTGCCTTGGCCCGGTGCGGATGCCCGGTGGTCAGGAGGCGCTCGGCGATCTCCGCGTCGCCGAACAGGCTCGCTTTGTGCCACATCATCCAGTGCTCGGCGGTGGCGTACGTCCGGCCGTCCACGGTGAACGGAGCCGGCCACCACTGGCTCAGGCAACCGGCGCCGACACTGCCGTCGCGTTGCGGGCGGTGGCCCCAGAAATGCAGGAACTTCACCGGCCGGCCGGACCGGACGGTGGCGACGAGCTCGGCGACGGATCGGGGCGACACGATGGACAGTGTGCCCGAGGGCACCGACAGTTCGCCTCCCTGGTTGCCGGCTGAGCCGGCGGTCGCGGGGCGCCCCCGGCGACGCCCCGCGAAGCCTTCAGCCGCCGAGCCGGGCGGCGACCGCGCTGCGCAGCTCGGGCAGCCGGTCGTGCAGCAGTCCGGGGCACTGCGTGCTGTTGAAGTCCTTGTGCCCGTAGATCTCGCTGGACGGGATGCCGTACTGCTGGCAGGTGAACGCGCAGAACCACACCAGGCTGTCCCAGAGGGCCTTCGGTGGCTGCACGTCGAGGTAGATGCCGTCGTTCTCGATGCCGATGGCCTGGCTGTTCTGACCGACGCAGTGCGCGCCCTGGACCATGGTCTGCCCGTGCAGCAGCGCGTACAGGCTGCCGTGCCGGCCCTCGGTCAGGTATCCACCACGGCTGTTGGTGAAGTGCTGCCCGGAGTCGAGCCAGCCGTTGGTGTCCATGTGCAGGTTCTGGATGTCGCGGGAGTTCCGGTATGCCTGCGCCAGGCTGTAGTCGGTGGTGTTCGGGAACGCCGTGTGATGAATGATGATCTTGTTGGGCCGGCTCTGCACCACGCTGACGTTGGTCGAGGGCGGGCGGGCGCCCCAGGTCGCGCAGTTGGCGATATCCGGCTGGTCGACCCGGGTGGCGACGGCCCGCGCGTCGTGGTCGCCGCCGACCTGGGTGAGTGCGGTGGCGCCGGCGGCGGCGCCGAGCAGGACCGCGCCGCGCAGCACGGCCCGGCGGGGGACGGGAACGGACATCGGTGCCTCCTCATCGGGGATGGACGCCGCCGGTGGCGGGCGGCTGCTCCGGGCCGCGGCGTGGCATCAGACACGCCGAGCCGCAGTGGCCGGAGGGCAGCCCGCCACCGGTACGGGTCAGCAGGTTCCGTTGCAGGCCAGCACCTTGAGCCGGTCCAGGGTGCCGTTCCAGACGTTCTGGTCACCGGGGAAGGTGCCCGAGTCGGCCCACTGCCAGAAGGAGTACGTCCCCCAGCCGGCCGGCAGGGTGCCGACGCTGCTGGAGTAGCGGGCGATCCAGAGCGGGTTGTTCGCGGCGAACTGCGAGGTGTTGCCGGTGCAGGTGCTCCACCAGTCGGTGGTGGTGTAGATGGTGGCCCACCGGCCGGTGCGGGCGTAGTACTGGTTGACGAACGAGGCGATCCAGCTACGCATCGACGCCTGGCTCAGCCCGTAGCAGGTCGCGCCGTACGGGTTGTACTCGATGTCCAGCGCGCCGGGCAGGGTCTTGCCGTCCTTGGACCAGCCTCCGCCGTGGTCGACGAAGTAGTTGGCCTGGGTGGCGCCGCTGGACTGGTTCGGCAGCGCGAAGTGGTACGAGCCGCGGATCATGCCGACGTTGTACGAGCCGTTGTACTGCTGGGCGAAGTACGGGTTTGTGTAGCCGGTGCCCTCGGTGGCCTTGACGTACGCGAACCGGGCGCCGTTGTTCCAGGCGCCCTGCCAGTTCACGTTGCCCTGCCAGCTGGAGACGTCCATGCCGGGCAGGCCGGCCGGCGCGGCGCTGGCGGGCGTCGCGCCGACCAGGGCCGAGGCGGCCATGGCGACGGTGGTGATCAGGGCGGCGCCGGCCGTACGCAGCGCCGTTCGCAGGGGACGCTTCATCTTTCCTCCCTGGGGGTTGCCGCGGTGCGGCGGGTGAAAGGAACTGTCAGTATTAGGTCACAAGCTGGAGACAAATTTCAATAGATGTATGGAAGATCATCTCTTAACTTGAGGTATCAGCCGGGCGAAGGCAGCCCTCGGCCCCCGGCAACGGTCGTGGCCGCGCCGGCTCGGCGCAGGCGCGGCACCTTGCCGAGCGGGCGGCACGGCGAGGACCGGCGAAACCCGTGGCGGCCGGCGTGTCGATCCCGACGCCGCCCGTTCGTATGGAGGGTGGAGGGGGCAGCGGGCCCCCAGGACGAGGAGGATCGCATGAGGCAGTACCTGATCAGCATTTACCAGCCGGCCGGCGCGGGGACGCCCGCCCCGGAGTTCCTCGCCGAGGTGATGCGCAAAGTCGACGCCATCGGTCGCGAGTTGAAGGAGTCCGGGTCCTGGGTCTTCGGCAACGGCCTGCACGCGCCGGAGACCGCGACCGTGCTGCGCCCCAAGGGAGAAGAGGTGCTGGTCACCGACGGGCCGTTCGTCGAGGGCAAGGAGTACCTGGGCGGCATCACCATCATCACCGCGCCCGACCTCGACGCCGCCCTGGAGTGGGGCCGCCGGTACGCCGTCGCGACGACCCTGCCGATCGAGGTCCGCCCGTTCCAGGGCGAGGTATGACGGATCCGGCCGACGTCGAACGGATCTTCCGGGCGCAGTACGGTCGCGCGGTTGCCGTCCTGGTCCGCGTGCTCGGCGACATCGGGCTCGCCGAGGACGCGGTCCAGGACGCCTTCACCACCGCGGTCGAACGCTGGGCGGTGGACGGTTCGCCGCCCAGCCCGGCCGGCTGGATCATCACCACCGCCCGGAACCGGGCCGTCGACCGGCTGCGCCGCGAGGCGTCCCGCGCCGACCGGCACGCCCAGGCCGCCCTCCTGCACGCCCCCGACCCGCCCGCCGAGGAAGGCCCCGTGCACGACGACCGGCTTCGCCTGATCTTCACCTGCTGCCACCCGGCGCTGGGCGTCGCCGCCCGGGTCGCGTTGACCCTGCGGCTGCTCGGCGGTCTGAGCACCGCCGAGATCGCCCGGGCCTTCCTGGTACCGGAGGCGACCATGGCGCAGCGCCTGGTCCGGGCCAAGGCCAAGATCCGCGACGCCGGCATCCCGTACCGGGTGCCGCGCGACGCGGACCTGCCGGACCGGCTACCGGCGGTGCTGGCCGTGGTCTACCTGGTCTTCAACGAGGGGTACGCCGCCAGTTCGGGGCAGCGGCTGGTCCGCGCCGAGCTGTGCGCCGAGGCGATCCGGCTGGGCCGGCTGCTGGCCGAGCTGATGCCGGACGAGCCGGAGGTGCTCGGGCTGCTCGCGTTGATGCTGCTCGTCGAGGCGCGGCAGGTCGCGCGTACCGGGCCGGACGGCGTGCTGGTGCCGCTGGGCGAGCAGGACCGGGACCGGTGGGACGACGCCCTGACCGCCGAGGGGCAGGCGCTCGTGCGCCGCTGTCTGCGGCGGGACCGGCCCGGCCCGTACCAGATCCAGGCGGCGATCAACGCCGTGCACAGCGACGCCCCGACAGCGGCCGACACCGACTGGGCCCAGGTCCTCGCCCTGTACGACCAGCTCATGGCGTACTCGCCGGGGCCGGTGGTGGCGCTGAACCGGGCGGTCGCGCTGGCCGAGGTGGCCGGGCCGGGGGCCGCGCTCGCCCTGGTCGACGCGCTGGACCTGGCCGGCTACCACGTCCTCCACGCGGTCCGCGCCGACCTGCTGCGCCGCCTCGGCCGGCCCGGCGAGGCCGTCGCCGCCTACGACGCGGCGATCGCCAACACCGACAACGACGCCGAGCGGGCGCACCTGTGCCGCGCCCGGAATCTGCTGGCCGGCCACGCCTGAGGTGACCGTCGTGGCCGCCCCCGGCGCGCGACGCTCAGCCGGCCGCCGGCGGCGGGACGGTGATGGACCGCTTGAGGATCTTGCCGGTGGGTCCCTTCGGCAGGGCCGGCACGATCCACACCTGGCGCGGGTACTTGTACGCCGCTATCTGCGCCTTCACGTGTTCCCGCAGCTCCTCCGGCGTGGCCGACGCCCCGGGACGCAGCGCGACCACCGCCACCACCTCCTCGCCGAGGGTCGGGTGCGGGGTGCCGAGCACCGCCGCCTCGGCGACGGCCGGGTGCTCGTAGAGGACCTCCTCGACCTCGCGCGGGTACACGTTGAAGCCGCCCCGGATCACCAGGTCCTTGGTGCGGTCGACGATGCGGTAGTAGCCGTCGGCGTCCCGGGTGCCCAGGTCGCCGGTGCGGAACCAGCCGTCGACGATTGCCTCGGCGGTCGCCTCCGGCCGCCGCCAGTAGCCCTTCATGATGTTGTGGCCACGGATGACGATCTCGCCGACCTCGCCGGTCGCGGCCGGCGTGCCGTCGGCGGTGCGCACGTCCATCTCCACCCCGTCGATCGGGGTGCCGATGGTGCCCGGCCTGCGCGGCCGGTCCGGATGGTTGAACGAGGCGACGGGGGAGGTCTCGGAGAGGCCGTAGCCCTCCAGGATCACGCAGCCGAACTTCTCCTCGAACCGGCGCAGCAGCTCCACCGGCAGCGCCGCCCCACCCGAGACGCAGGTCCGCAGCGCGGACAGGTCCGGCTCGTCGTCGCCGGCGGCGGCCAGCAGCGCCGCGTACATGGTCGGCACGCCGGCGAAGATCGTGGCCCGCTCGCGGACCAGGATCTCCAGCGCCTGCGCGGCCTCGAAGCGGGGCAGCAGGGCCAGGCCGGCTCCGGCCGCGACCGCGCAGTTCAACGCGACGGTCTGGCCGAACGAGTGGAACAGCGGCAACGCGCCGAACACCACGTCGTCGGGGCCCAGTTCGAGCAGGGTCGACCGGGTGACCTCGACGTTGCGGCGCAGGTTGTCGTGGGTCAGCTCGGCGCCCTTCGGCTGGCCGGTGGTGCCGGAGGTGTAGAGGATGACGGCGGTGTCGTCGCCGGCCCGCTCGGTCAGCCCGGCCGCCGGCTCGTACCCGGCCAGCAGCGCGGCGAAACCGTCGGGCGTCACGGCCGTGCTCACCCCGTCGGCCCGGTCGACGCCGGCCTGCTCGGTGGTGTGCCAGGCGAGGATGCCGCGCGCCCCGGAGTCCTCCAGGAAGTAGTCGACCTCCCGGGGCTTGAGCAGCGGGTTCATCGGTACGACCACCGCGCCGGCGCGCAGGATGCCGTAGTAGCCGACGGCGAACTCGGGCACGTTCGGCAGCATCAGCGCCACCCGGTCACCGGGGGCCACCCCGTGCGCGCGCAGGTAGCCGGCGCACCGGGCCGAGGCGTCGTCCAGCTCGGCGTAGCTGACCGTCCGGTCGCCCAGTTTGAGGGCCGGCCGGCGCGGGTCACGGGCGGCCGAGTCGACCAGGATCGAGGCGAGGTTCGTCATCTGCTGCTCCTTCACGCGCCGGTCAGGTGCCGGACGATGGCGGCGGCCGGGCCGTCGGTCATCAGGATCGTGTAGTGGTTGGCGTCGACCAGTTCGGTGACCAGGTGCGGCGCCCGTTCCTGCCAGTACGTGACGAGTGGTTCCGGCAGCAGCCCGGGGGCCTGGCCGAACATGCCACGCGGGGCGTGCAGCAGCACCACCGGGACGGTCAGCCCGACCAGGTCGGCCCCGAACGAGTCGGCGTCGACCAGCAGGTCCCGGCCGTCCGCCCGGACCGCTTCCCCGCTGACCCGGGAGCGGATCGCGCCCGCCTCGCCGGTGGCGTCGTACCGGACGTACTCGGTCATGTCGTCGGTCCACTCCGTGGCCAGTGCGGGGTGGGCGCGGAAGAACTCGACGTACGCCTGCTCGGAGGGGAACGTGTCGCTGAGCCGGGCGATGGCCGGGCCGAGGGTGGCCACGAGGACCGCGTCCGGGTCGGCGCCGGCGGGCACCGGCAGCGGCAGGCCGCCGTCGACCAGCACCAGCCGGCTGAACAGCTCGGGCCGGCGGGCGGCGGCGCGCAGGGCCGCGTACGCCCCCATGGACTGGCCGACCAGCGCGACCGGCCGGCCCTGCCCGAACTGGACGGCGGCCGCGCAGAGGTCCTCGGCGTGCCGGGACATGCCGTACGGGCCGGGCGCTGCGGCGCTGCCGCCCCGGCCACGCAGGTCCAGCGCGATCAGGCTCCAGTCGGCTGGCAACTGCCGGGCGACGGCCCGGTAGGCCATGCCGGAGGCGGTGATGCCGTGCGCGGCGACGGCGATCTTCGGGCCGGTGCCGAACCGGAGGGCGGTCAGCGTGCCGTCCGGCACCTCGACCTTCACCTGTTGCATGGGTCAACCTTTCCTGAGGGATGCCCGGTCAGCCGCGGGGGAGCGGACTGCCGACGAGACGCAGCGCGAAGCCGACGAAGGCGTCGGCGACCTGCTCACGGGTGTACGGCTGGTCGGGGCCGAACCAGTTGGCGACGCGCATGCCGAGGCTGCCGATGGCGATGCCGGTGAGCGCCACGTCGCCGACGTCGAACGCGCCGGAGGCGGCCCCCCGCTCCAGCACGGCCCCCAGCAGTTGCCGGGCCTCCTCGCGCAGCGCGAGCGCGGGCGCGGCGCGTTCCGGCGAGAGGGCGTGCAGCTCGTGGTTGGCGACCAGGGCCAGCAGCGGGTGGTCGGTGTGCACCAGGACCTGCGCCCGGACCAGGGCGGCGAGCTGCGCCGCCGGATCGTCGCCGGCCCCCGCGTACGCCTCGCCGAGGCGGTGCCGCAGCTCCTCGTGGCCGAGCCGGATCAGCTCGGCCAGCAGGTGCTCCTTGCCGGGATAGTGCGCGTAGAGGGTGGCCGAGTTGATGCCGACCACCCGGGCGATGTCCCGGATCGAGGCGCCGTGGAAGCCGTACTCGGCGAAGAGCTTGAGCGCCGCCTGGAGGATGCGTCCGCGGGTGCCGGGCGGGGTGACGCCCTCGGGCAGGTCGGCGGCGACGGCGGTGAGTCGACGGGGGTCCCAGGGGGTCTGCGTCACCGGCGGCGCTCCTTCGGGGTCGTCCCAACCGAACGATTGGTTGACACCGTAGTGGACCGGGCGGATAGTGACCACCATCACTTTCCCAACCGATCGATCGGTAGTCACACCGCCCAGCAGAGGAGCACGGTCATGCCCGATCCGGTTCCCGCGCGGCGTTTCCCCACCCGGGCACGCCGTATCGCCGCCACCCTTCTCGTCGCCCTGCTCGCGCTGGTGGCGGCCCCCGCCACCCCGGCCCGCGCCGCGACCGGCGGCTACTTCCACGGCACCTACACCAACCTCGCCGGCACCCGTGACTACCACGGCTACCTGCCCTCGACCTACCGCACCGGCACGCCGATCCCACTGCTGGTCGCGTTGCACGGCTGCACCGAGAACGACGTCGGCTTCGACCTGCTCACCGGGCTCAGCGCGCTCGCCGAGCGGCGCGGCTTCCTCGTCGTCTTCCCCGACCAGTCCACCTTCGCCAACCCGGCCCAGTGCTGGAACTGGCCCCTCTCGATCAACCAGCACCGCGGCCTGGGAGAGCCGTCGATCATCGCCGGCATCACGAACCTGATGCGCTCGCGCTACACGGTCGATCCCGCCCGGGTGTACGTCACCGGCGTCTCGGCCGGCGGTGTCATGTCCATGATCATGGCAGTGACCTACCCGGACCTCTACGCCGCCGCGGCCACCGTCGCCGGCTGCGAGTACGAGTGCGACGTGCTCCGGCTCCGTACGCCCGACCAGGCCGGCCTCGACGCCTGGCGGGAGATGGGCAGCCGGGCCCGTCCGGTGCCCGTGCTGGTCTTCCAGGGCGGCGCCGACCTGGTGGTGCCTCCCGTCACCGCCGACCGGATCGTCGGACAGTGGGCGCAGACCGACGACCTGGCCATCGACGGCCGCGACGACGACGATGTCACCGCCACTCCCACCCTCGTCGAACGCGGGCAGGTGCCCGGCGGTCGCAGCTTCACCCACTCGATCCATCGTGGCCCGGACGGGACGGTGCTGATCGAGAAGTACCTGATCGACGGGGCCGGGCACGTCTACCCGGGCGGCTGCTGGTGCAGCCTCTACGGCGATCCGTCCGGTCCGGACGCCAGCGGCCTGAGCTGGGACTTCTTCGTCGCCCACCCGCGCGCCTGACACCGCGTGCGGCCGGTCAGTCGAACAGCCGGTGAAAACCCGATCTCCAACACATGATTTACACATCCATCATGGGTAGAGTGGCGCGGTGCAGAACGGAGTGCAGGCCCAGGTGCCGGTGCTGTACGTCGCGGACCTGGACGCCGCACGTCGCTTCTACGAGCGCTTCGGCTACTCCGAGCTGCGCGGCGGGGGCGACGGCGAGTCCCGCTGGTCGTACCTGCAGTGCGCGGAGCTGACCCTGCTGCTCGCCGCGGTCACCCCCCGCCTGATCACCGTCGAGCTGCCCCTGCTCATCTACCTCTACGTCGACGACCTCGACGCGACGACCGACCGCCTGACCGCCGTCGGGTACGCCGTCGAGCGGGCCGGATACCCCGAGCACGCCCCGGGCGGCGAGTGCCGCACCACCGACCCCGACGGCAATGTGATCGTTTTCGGACAGCGCCGGGCCGTACCCGAGCAGGCGCGCGGCCCGCAGGACGGCCGGCAGGCCCGGTTCTCGCTGATCCGCGAGGCCGCGAAGCGGGTCGGTCAGCGGGGCGGCGCGCCGCCCCGCTGCCAGATCGGCGGCCCGCGCGGCGAGGCGTGCGCGGCGCCGGCCGAGCTGAAACTCGCCGACTCCTGGGGCGACACGGTGTGGGGCTGCCTGGCCCACGCCGACGAGATCCTGCTCAACGTGCGGGGCGTGTTCCTGGCCACCGAGGACGGGCTGGGACTCAGCGCGTTCCTGCGCGCCCGGCAGGCCCAGCCGGGCGGCGTGACACAGGGCTGAACCGCCTCAGCGCCGCTCCTCCCGGCCCGGCTGCGGCGGGCCGCCCTCGGCCGGCGGGGCCCCGGCGGCCCGCCCGGCCGCGTCCGTCGTGCTCCCGGGTGCCTTCCTCGTCGGCCCGGCCGCCTTCGGTGCCGACCCGGACGGCTTCGCCGCCGCCCCCGATGTCTGCTGCGGGACGATGTCGATGGCGGTGAACGGCTCGAAGATTCCCGCCTGACGGTCCCGGTCCCGCATCAGGTCGGCGCTCCACCGCGCGGCGGCCTGCCGTTCCGCGGCCATGTGCCGCCGGGCCCGGGCCAGCTCCTCGCTGATCGTTTTCGCCTCCTCGCCGCCGGCCGGGTCGTCGACGAACTCCTTCGCGATCGTCACCCAGCGGCGGTTCAGCTCCTCGGCGTACCGGGCCCGCTTCAGGTACAACTCGTACTGGCACTCCAACTCGATCATGCGTTCCCAGTACGGCCGCAGCGCCTGCCGGACCCGCTCGTCGTGGCGTACCCACACCTCCGGTCGGCACTCGACGGTCACCCCGCCGTGCGTGTACCGCCACGGCTCCTCCGTGGCGAACGCCGCCTGGAGGGCCACCTCCAGGTCGCCCGCCCGGTGCGGGGGCAGGTCGCGGGCCCGGTCCGCCGCGGCCCGCCGCAACCGCTGGATCACCGCCGGCAGGAAGTACCGTGCGTACCAGGTCAGCGACTCCGTGCGCAGGCCGGTCGCCGACCAGGTGAGCACGGCCCGGACACCGAACGTGAACACATGCCCCTTCGCGGCGACGGTGATCGGGCCCGCCATCTCCCGGTATTCCACGACCTCGTCCAGCGGGGGAGACAGCACCTCGCCCTCCGCCGCCGCCTGCAACCTCCGCCAGGCCGGCAGCAGATGACCCCACAGCGTACGCACGACCGCCAGCAAACGCGGGCCCGCTCGGCGGGCCTGTTCGCGCCCTCGGTCGATCCACCGCTGCCGCCGGCCCGGCGAGTGCGCCTTCCCGCCCGACGCGTCGGTCATGTCACCCCTCCTCCGCACCGTCAGCCGGTGCCACCGTCCGGCGGCGGGTGACTGGTCGAGGGGTGTCGCGCCGTCGGCGCGGACCAGCCGGGACGTGTCGACGATGACGAACGTCGACCCACGCTAACAAGGCGGACGGCCAGCCGCCCGCAGCCGCGCGGGCGCACCGCGCGCACCCACGAAGTCATCCTCGGTGGCTTGACCGGGTGGAAAGCGGGCCGCCACACGATTCGACCCGAGATGGAGTCGGGTAGTGGCCACGGCTGGGGTATCGCCGTGCGCAAGAGGCACCCTCGCCCGAGGGTGCCTCTTGCGAATTGCATTGCTGGTTGTCGTTCGGAGTCAGCGGATCGTCAGCGAAGCGGGATCCCGGCGAGACGAGCGGCCTGCTGACCGCCGAGCACCGGCAGGGAGATGTGACTGACCTTGGTGTTGACCGTGATGGTCGGGCGCGAGGTGAGCGTTTCGGCCGAGTAGCCGCGGTAGCTGCCGACGATGATGACGCCGATCCGGTTGCCGGCGGAGAAGACGTAGTCCTCCGGCAGTAGCGGAATACTCATCTCGTATGTCGTGCCCGGTGTCATGGGCTCGGCGGCCTCGATCGAGTTGCGGTTCCGCCCGTCGAGGATCCCCTTGCTCACCCGCCACTGCGTGACGTTGGTCGGCCGGTACGCAACGGGCCGGTAGCACCCGTCGTCGAACGGGCTCGACTCGCCGTAGCACTCCTCGGGCAGCGTCGTCTGGAGGATTCCGTCGCCGGTCCGGCTGTTCTGCGTGCTCGGCCCATACTCGACGAGGATCGCCCCGAGGTAGGCGCTGTCGAGGCTCGACGACGCGGTCAGGCTGACCACGGGAGTGCCGGAGATACGCAGGTCCTCGGCGAGCGGCGGGGACAGGAAGGCCAGGCGGTTCGCGTTCGACCGGCTCGGGTTGTCGATCATCGTCGCTTCGGTCTGGCTGGGGTTGTCGACGAACGAACGGGTCGTCGGCGCGCCCGTGGCCGGGGTGAGTGCGAGGTCTCCGGCGCTGTCGGCACCCGGGCGCAGCCAGATGTTGACGTTCCCGGTGCGGGGGATCGGCCAGTCGGCGTGCTGCTCCCAGACGCCGACGGACGGTTCCACGTCGACCTTCGGCTCGCTCATGATCCCGTTGTTGATCCCCTGGAGCCAGTAGTCGAACCAGTGGTGGAGCGTGTCGACCCACACGTCCCGGCGGAAGTCGAACGGATCGATGTGACCGACCCGCCCGACCCACAGCTTGCGCGGGATGTCGTACGTCTTCAGCGCCTGCCAGTACTTGCTGAAGTGGTCGGCGCGGACGTTGTCGTCCTGGATTCCGTGGACGAGGAACACGCTGGCCTTGATTTTCGCGGCGTCGTCCAGGTAGTTCCGCTCGTGCCAGAACGGCGTGTAGTCGCCGTGTTCGTCGCCGTCGTTGGCCGCCATCTCCTTCCAGACCGGCGCGCACCTGGCCTGACGCGCCGGGTCGTCAGCGGTGATGGTCCGGGCGAGCGACACCAGGTAGTCGTTGCCACGCGTCACGATCCCGTTGCTGCGGGTGTAGTCGTAGTAGTTGTAAGGCCCCGAGATGGGGACAACGGTGGACAGGCCGTCAACACCGGACGCCGCCGCGGCCATCGCCAGTGACCCGTCGTACGACTTTCCGATCATCCCTGACTTGCCGTTGTGCCAGTCGGCCACGACCCGGTGACCGTTGGAGTCGTGCCCGTCGCGGCGGCCGTTGAGCCAGTCGATGACCGTCGGTCCGGAGGCGTTCTCGTTCGCGCCCTGGATCGTCGGGCAGCCGGTGGAGCCGGCCGTGCCGGCCATGTCGACGAGCGCGACGGCGTAGCCACGGGGCACGAAGTAGTTGTCGTAGAACAGCGGCCACCGGTCGAGGAGGCCATCACCGTCGAGGTCGGCCTTGAGTTCGGACTCGTTGCCGCGCCCGAGAGTCGTGTAGTACGGGCTGTTGTCGATGATGACGGGCACCTTCAGGCCCTGCTCGGTGGCGGCCGGCCGGATGAGGTCGACGCGGATGACGTCCTTGACGCCGTCCCGGTCGCTGTCGAAGTCGGTCTCGACCCAGACCCGCTCGCGGATGGCACTGGCGTAGCCGAATGCCGGCTGGGTGACTCCGTCCTCCACGACGATCGTCGGCGTCTCGACCCGCTCGGCGGCGACCGCCGGCGCCGTCACGGTTAGCAGCGCTATCGCTGTGCCGACCGAAACGATCGCCCTCATGTTTCCTCCCTCATCCGGTGCGGACGGCGCTCACCTGGCGCGCCGACTCGATCACTAAGCGCACCCTAGAAAGAGGTCGATTGATCGTCATCAGGCAGATGCACGAAGTCCGCGGCGTGCCGCATGGACATCTGCCGAGACGCCGCGCCGGCTGTCGCTGACATCCAGGTCAACGAGATTCGGCCGCCGCGTGGATTCCGCCTCAGTCGAGCAGGGCGAGGAAGCGGCGCAGGGCCGGGTTCGTACTGTCGCGCGGCCAGGCCAGGGCAACGTCCACGGTGGGCGTCGGGGCGGTGAACCGGCGCAGCCGTACGCCGCGCAGCCGCAGCGCGCGGGCCCGGCCGGCGGGGACGGCCGCGACCACGTCCCCCTGTGTCACCGCCCGCAGCAGTTGCTCGTCGTCCGGCTCCTGTCGGACGAGCCGGAAGCCACCGCGCGGCCAGACCTGGGCGATCGTCCGGTCGAACATGCCGGGCCCGTTCTCGCGCGGCCACATCACGGCCGGCAGGTCGACCACCTCGGCCCGGCCGATCCGGCGGCGGCCGGCGGCGAGGGGGTGGCCCGCGGGCAGGGCCAGCAGCAGCTCCTCGGTGTCGACCGCCCGGCAGGCCAGCGCCGGCTCGTCGACCGGTGGGCGGACGAACGCCGCGTCGAGCCGGCCGGCGAGCAGGCCGGCCACGTTCGGCGCCGTCCAGGCCGTCTCCGGGACCACCTCGACGTCCGGGTGGGCGGCCCGGAACCGGGCGACCAGCGCGTCGACCCGGCCGCCGCGCGCTGATCGGGTGTACGCCAACCGGAGCCGGCCGCCCCGCCCGCGTACCAGATCCCGGATCCGGGAGGTTCCCGCGTTTACCTCGGCGAGCAGCCGGTTGGCCTCGTCGGCGACCCGCGCCCCCACCTCCGTCAGCGTGCAGCCCCGGCTGGTGCGGTGCACGAGCGGCACGTCGAGCTGGCGTTCCAGGGCGCGGATCTGCTGGCTGAGCGCGGGTTGGGCGATGCTCAGCCGGGCGGCGGCCCGGGTGAAGTGCAGTTCCTCGGCGAGCACCGCGAAGTAGCGCAGCCGCCGCAGATCCGACCAGGCGTCCGGGATCGGCGTGTCGGACATGGACCAATCATAAGCACCGCTTATCGCCGGCTGCCCGATTCGTCTTGGACGGCGGGCCACCGCGACAGCGACGATCCGAGGCCAACGACACTAGCGAGGGGAGCGGACGATGACGGCAGCGACGGACGTGGTGGTGGTCGGCGGCGGGGTCATCGGGCTGACGGCGGCGGTCACCATTCAGCAGCGGGGCGCGCGGGTGACCGTGCTGGCCGCCGACGACCCGGCGGACACGGTCTCCACGGTGGCCGCCGCGGTCTGGTACCCGAGCCACACCGACCAGGACCCGCGGGTGCTGCGCTGGGCGGTGGAGACGCACCGGGAGCTGGGCCGTCAGGCGGCGGACGGCGTGCCGGGGGTGGTCGACCGGCCGACCCGGATGCTGCTGCGCCATCCGTACGCCGAGCCGCCGTGGTGGGCGGAGGCGTGCGGGGACCTGGTGGCCGAGTCGGCGCGGGCGCCGTACACGGCGCTGCTGCGGTTCACCGTGCCGATGGTGGAGATGACGCCGTACCTGGCCTGGCTGCGGCAGCGGTTGACGGCCGGCGGCGGCCGGGTGCTGCGCCGTCGGGTGCGACGGCTCGTCGACGCGTACGACACCGCGCCGGTGGTCGTCAACGCGACGGGGCTGGCCGCCGGCCGGCTCGCCGCCGACCCGGCCGTGCATCCGGTCCGCGGGCATCTGGTGCTGGTGGCGAACCCGGGGCTGACCGTCTCGGTGCGCGACGAGGACGACCCGGCCGGGATCACGTACGTGCATCCGCGCCGGTACGACGTGGTGCTCGGCGGCACGTACCAGCGGGGGGTGGGGCACACCGCGCCCGACCCGGACACGGCGGCGGCGATCCTGCGTCGTTGCGTCGCGCTGGTGCCGGAGTTGGCCGCCGTGCCGGTGCTCGGCGAGCGGATCGGGCTGCGGCCGGCCCGCCACGGCGGCCCCCGGGTCGAGATGGACCCGGACCCGGCAGGCCCGCCCGGCAGCCGGCTCGTGCACGCGTACGGCCACGGCGGGGCGGGGGTCACCCTGTCCTGGGGCTGCGCCGCCGAGGTGGCGGACCTCGCCCTGGGCGGCTGAGCGACCTCCCGCACGTCGCCGACCCGGTGGAGCGGCCGGCCGCCGTCGGTGATCGTCCGGGCCGAAAGCGCGTACCCGTTCCGGTGTCGATCGACCGATCCGCACGCGGTGGCGACCCCGTCCTTGGGACACTGCGCCGGTGGACGGACCTGCGCGGACCCCGGCCGGGCCGGAGGGTTCGGCCGGGTCGGGGGCGAACGACGGCAGCCGGTGGTCGCGCATCATCATGCTCGGCGCGCCGGGCTCCCGGGGGACCCGCCTGGAGCTCTTCTACGACCTGGTCTTCGTGCTGGCGTTCCTCAACGTCACCCACCTGACCGCGAGCCACCCGTCCTGGATCAACCTCTATCAGGCCCTGCTGGTGCTGGCGTTGCTCTGGTGGTGCTGGACCGGATTCGCCGGCCTCGGCAACATGGTCCGCGCCGACCAGGGTGTGCTGCCGGTGGTCGGTTTCGTCACCGTGGCCGGCATCTTCCTGCTGGTGCTGAGCATCCCGCGGGCGTTCGTCGGCGAATCCACGGGGCTGAACGGTCCGCTCGTCTTCGCCGGCTGCTACTTCCTGGTCCGGGCCGCGCAGCTCGCCGTCTTCGGGTGGGTGGCCCGGTCCGACCGGGCCGCGTTCCGGCGCTGGCTGAAGCTCGCCGCCGTGGCGGTGATCGCCACCGCGCTGCTGGTCGCCGCCGGACAGGTGCCGCACCGGGTCGCCGACTCCACCGTGGCGACGGGGCTGCAGCTCGGGTTCTGGACGGCGGCGGTGCTGGTCGAGTACGTGGCGGGGATCGCGCTCGGCGGTTCGTACTGGGTGGTGATCTCCGCCGGGCACTGGGCGGAGCGGCACGCGCTGATGATCCTGATCGCGCTCGGCGAGTCGATCATCACGCTGGGGCTGGGGTGGGTGGGGGGCAACGCCCCGCCGCTGACCGTGCCCGTGATGACCGCCGCGGTGCTCGGCATCGCGACCGCCGCGGTGCTCTGGTGGGCGTACTTCGACACCCTGGCCTTCGGGGTCGAGCAGGTGATGCACCACGCCCGGGAGCCGGCCACCCGGGCCCGACTGTCCCGCAACGCGTACACGTACCTGCACCTGCCGATGATCACCGGGATCATCTTCTTCGCGCTCGGGCTCAAGGATCAGCTCTCCGAGGCGGCCTCACCCAGCACGCCGCCCTGGGGCGAGCCGCTCGGCGGTTTCCGGATCATCGTGCTGTACGGCGGCGTCGCACTCTACCTGCTCAGCCTGGCCGGCTGCGCGCGGTTGGCGCTGCGGACCGTGCACTGGCCGCTGCTGGGGGCGGTGGTGGTGATCGTCCTGGTCGCGCCCGCGGCGGCCCGGCTGCCGGAACTGGTGGCGCTGGTGATGCTGGCGGCGTTGTGCGTCGGCGCCACCGTCGCGGAGACCCTACGCGAGGACGGGCTGCGCCGCCGGATCCGGGGGCTTGCGCTGGAGGAGCAGGTCGCCGTCGAGGGGGCGGAGAGCGAGTGGCGCCGCCGCCACCTGTGACCGCCGGTCGCGAGCGGTGCCCCGGTGTCACGGGGCACCGCTCGCGCGCACGGTTACGTCAGGTCACCGTGACGGTGGCGGTGGCGCCCATCGCCCCTGCCCGTACGGCGATCCGAACCGTTCCCCTGTGGACCCCGGTCAGCGTGCCCGAGCGGATGTCGAGCACAGCGACGACTTTGGGGCTCCTGAGCGCCTGCGACAGCGCCCGGTCGTCCTCGACGACCGCCAGGTTCGGGTCGCCCGCCCACGTCACCGACATCGGGTAGCGCAGCGGCACGTTACGCCCGTTCTGGCCCTCGTCGATCGCGTCGGCCGTCACCCGCGCGGTCGCGCCGACCGCCACCTGCTCCGGCGCGTGCAGCTCCACCCGGGTCAGCACCGGCCGTACGTCCGCCTGGAACCAGCCGAAGCCCCGCGGGTCGATCCGGTCCGGGTCGACCGTCGCCCGGCTCGGGTCGACCGTGACCAGTGACCAGGCGGCGAACCCGCCGTGGCCGGCGTCGCCGTACGGAACCTTGCCGACAACCGGCGCGTTGAACTCCAGTACGCCGTCGGCCCGTCGGACGTGCGCGGTGTGCGCGTGCCCGGTCACCAGCGCGACCTGCTTGCCGGAGCTGGCCCGGAACTCGGCCAGCCACTGCTCCAGCAGCTCGGCCTCGTACGGGTCGGACAGTTGCGACGAGCCGGTGCCGGTCGGGTCGAGCACCGGGTGATGCGCCGACACCACCACCGAGGAGATCGACGGGTCGGTCCTGGCGGCGTCGAGTTGCGCCCGCAACCACGGCACCTGCGACCAGTCGGACAGTCGCAGCGAGGCCAGCGTGGTGTTGAGCAGGATGAACCGGGTGCCGGCGTGGTCGAAGACCTGCCGGGTCGGACGCCCGGTGGAGGCGGTGAACTGGTTGAGCGTACCGGTGGCCGTCGCACCCGACTCGTGGTTGCCGACCGCCCAGTACAGCGGGATGTCCTCCGGCAGATGCTCGCTGAGCAACCGCTGGAACAGGGCGAAGTCCTGCGGCCGGTTGCTGTCCACCCCGTCTCCGGAGAGCAGCACGAAGTCCGGCTCGGCCGCCACGATCTCGTCGAGCGCCCGGCCGGTCTGGGTGTACGCGTACGACGTGGTGCCGCCGTCGGCGTTGATGTGCGTGTCGGAGAGGACCGCGAAGCGCCATCCGCGCCGGCCGTCCCCCGCCTGCCCGTCGGTCTGCTCCAGCACCGCCGGGTCCGGCTGGTCCGGCACGTCCGGCACGTCCAGCGCCACGCCGACCCGCGCGTCGAGCAGCGCGAGATCGAGCTGGCCGACGTCCCGCTTGTTGGTGTCCGTCTCCACCACGTAGATGCGGCTGAGCGTGATCGGCGCGCTGAACCCGGTCGGGATCGCGCCCTCGACGCGCCTCCAGCCGGTCCAGTCGACCTCGGTCGCGAACGTGAACGGCACGTTCGTCGAGCCCTGCGCCGCCATGGTGGCCCGCATCCAGTGTTTGTGCCCATCCCCCTTGATCCAGAGGGCGAGCCGCTGCGCGCCGTCCGGGATCAGCAGCGGGGTCTTCGCCACCGCGTACGCCGCCGAGGTGCCCGCCGCCTGGTTGGTGAAGTCGTAGCTGAGCCGCAGGCCCCTCTCGCCGGGCGCCGCGCCGGGGCGGTCACTGGTGTCGACCGAGGCGACGCCGGCCCTGGCGAGCACCGCCGCCGACGACCACTGGGTCGCGTCGGCCAGCGACGACAGCCGTACGTCGCTCAGGCCGATCGTCACCGGGATGCGCAGCACGTGCCCCTGCACGGTGGCGGTCACGATCGTGCCGCTGCCGGAGGCGGCGTCCAGGCCGTTGATCCGTACCGTGCCGTTCGGCTGGGCGCTGACGTCGAGCACCGACCGGTCGTAGTCGAAGGTGATGTCGCGCGGTTCGATCGGCGCGCGGAAACCCTCCGCGTCGACGCCCGTGACGGTCACGTCCCGGTGGTCGCCCGGTTCGAGGGCCAGCGCCTGCACGTCGGCCTCGAGCTGGTCGAGGTCGCCGAGTACCCGCAGGTCGACCTCCTGCCGGATGCCACCGGAGCGGGCGACGAGCTTGCCGCTTCCGCTGTGGAATCCGCGCAGCCCCCGCTGGGCGTCCGGCTTGACCAGGCTGCCCGGCACCGACTGCCACTTCACGTTGGTCAACGGCGCCGGTCCGTACGTCTCGTCGTAGCCGGCGGCGGCGACGTCGCGGGACAGGCCCGGGAAGACCCGGTCCGAGCGCAGGCGTACGTCGATGCCGTGCAGCTCGCCGCTACCCTTCGGCGGGATCAGGCCGATGCCGTTCGGCACGGGACGCTGGGTGCCGTCGGAGGGCACGTTGGTGACGCTGACCCCCGAGTCGCCGTGGCGGCGGGTCACCAGCTGGGTCGAGCCGCCACCGTCGAGCATCACCGCGTCGACGGCGCCGACCGCCTTCATCCGGTCGGCGAGTTCGAAGGCGGTCAGCCCACGCGAGCGGCTGGAGCTGCCGTCCGCGACGTACACGAGGAGCTTCCCGTCGGCGGTCCAGCCGACGGCGGTACGCGGCTTGAGCGCCGGGTTGTTGGTGTCGCCCGGGTTGATCGGCTGGGTCACCCCGTCCCGCAGGATCACCAGGTGCGCGCCGAGCGCCAGCGAGTACGGGTTGGGCGCGTCGGAACGGGCGTGGTGGTCGACCGTGACCGGCGTACCGGGGGCGGTGCCGGCGAGCTGGTCGGCGAGGCTCCCGGCGGCGAGGAGGACGTACCCGTCGCTCGGTACGGGCTCGGCCGTCTTGGCCCGGCGTACCTCGGTGACCGTGCCCTGCCTGATGACGAGTTCGACGACGGCGCCGCTGCTGCTGACGTACCCGCGGTCGCCCGGTCCCCACTTCGGCGTGTAGAGCACCGCCGAGTTGGCGGGTACGCCGTTGCTGTTCAGGCCGCCCAGCGCGAAGGTGCGGGTACCGACGGTGGCGGTGCCTTCCAGGAACATGTCGGTGATCTGGCCGACGCCGTCCGCGTCGAGCCCGACCATGGTGCCGCCGGAGCGGTCCGCCTTGATCAGCTCGCCGTCCTGGACGGCGCCGCCGATCGGCGCGTTGGTGCCGTTGATGGCGAAGAAGTCGCCGTTGGTGCCGGCGACGGCGCGGGCGGCGTCCGCCAGTTCGGTGGGCACCATGGCGCCGCTGACGCTCTCCGCGAGCAGCTTCGGCTTCGTCGGGCCCTTGAGGTCGGTGGTGAGCAGGAAGCTGTCCACGAAGCCGCCGCTGTCGTAGCTGCGGTCGCGGCTGAGGGTGACGCCGGGGGCGAGTTCTTCGACGCGGTGGCTGACCGGCAGCCAGGCGGTGTCCGCCGCCGCCGGTGCGGCCGCGGAAACCATCGCACCGTCCTCGGGCGGTACGGGTACGACCGGACCGCTGGGCGGGCGATGCCCTTCCTTGTCGTGCTCGTGATCGTGGTCGACGGCTGAGGCGTTGGCGTAGGCCGGCAGCGGTCCGGTGCCGGGCAGCGCACCCGGAGGGGTGCTCAGTGGTGCGGCCACCACGGCGAGTACGGCCAGCAGCCCGACAGGACGGGCTGACCGCCGGCGTGAGGGATGGGGTGTCATGTTAGGAACATTAGGCCCCTATTGCCGCTTGTCGTCCGAAACAGTTGGCGAATTTTGATCTCTTTGGACGCCAGGGACCGGCGCACTGAGGCGCGTGGCGGGGAAGCGGGCGGGCAGCTCGCTCACGTTGCTCCGGCGAACTGCCCACCCCGCGTCACTGCCGGGGCGGCTCGCTCCTGCGTCAGAAGGCGGGCAGGACCGAGCCCTTGTACTTGTCCTCGATGAACGTCTTCACCTCGGGCGAGTGCAGCAACTCCTCCATGAACGGCAGCGACCGTCCGATGTTGACGATCAGGCCGAGCAGCGTGTTCAGCGGCGGCGCCGCCAGCAGGCCGCCGCGGTCGGTCAGGACCAGCAGCACGCCGATCAGCAGCCCGCCGGCGCCAGAGAGCAGGGTCGCGACCCCGACCATGTACGCGGTCTCGCCGAGCCCCTGCCAGAGCAGGTCGAGGAGGTCCGGGGCGTTCACCGCGCCGGCTCCACACCGAGCCCGGCCGTGCGAAGTTCGCGCAGCGCGTCCGCCAGTCCGGGTGCCGTCTGGGGGAGTGCGATACGCAGCCGTCCCGCCCGGGTGGCCGCGAGCTGCTCGACCGCTCCGGCGACGATCCGTACGTCCAGACCACACGGTCTTCCCCCGGTCGTACGTCATCCCGACCGGTCCCGGCCAGCACTCCGAGCCAGCCGCCGCCCGTCTCGTCGACCTGCTGATCGGCAGTGGCGGCCGGGTGTGGCGGGCCAAGCACGACTTCCGGGCCGGAGGCAGGAGCTACCGGGCCGGCTCCTATGTCGTCGACCTGCACCAGCCCAAGCGCGGCCTGGTCAACTCGCTGCTCGAACCCGGGGCCGACATCACCGATCGGGTGAACGACCTCTACGCCGGCCCGGCCGCGTGGAGCCAGGGGTTGACCTGGGGTGCCACCGTCGACCGCTCTGGGACCGGTTGCCGAACGTACAGCTGACCCGGATCTACGACGGCGTTGCCCAGGGTGAACTGCCGTCCGCCGACACCGACCTGCGCCTGGACCTCCAGGACGCCGCCGACCTGCTGGCGGTCAACTCGCTGATCCGCAAGGGTGTCCGGGTGTGCCGGCTCGCCGACGGGTCGGTGGCGATTCCGGCCACCCCGGGCAGCCGTCAACTGCTCAAGGACGAGGTCCGTGCGCATGGCGTCACCTTCCAGCGTGCCCCGGCCGGCTGGCACGGGACGCCGCTGAACGAGATCGTCGTCGGCTACCTGGGCAGCGTCGAGGAACGCGACACCCTGATCGACCTCGGCTTCGCGACCCGGGCGGTGACCGCCGCGACGCTGGCCGGCACGTTGACCGACGAGGTCGATGTGCTGTTGGTGGCGAGCAACGTCAATCTGGCGAACCTGACGGCTCCGAACCGGAACGCGCTGGAGGCGTTCCTGGCCCGGGGCGGCGGCGTCGTCGGGCTGGGCACCGCCGGCGCGAGCTTCGGCAGGGCCACCTCGTTGCTGAGCGTCACCGCCACCGCCGGGCCGTCGTTGGCCAGCGGAGTGGCCAACGTCGTCAACCACGACGGCCCGGTCACCTCCGGCGCCGTCCCGCACTCCTTCATCAGCCAGCCGGTCTGGTTCACCAACCTCGGCACCGAGGTGACGGTCGAGCAGTCGTACGCCGCGGACCCGCCGCTCGCCGGCTGGTGGGCGGCAACCGGCGCCGGTACGAACGGGCAGAGCGCCGCCGCGAACCAGGCCAGCATCATCCGGAGCGTCAGCGCGGGCGGCAACGGTGTGGTGCTCTTCGGTACCGCCCCGACGTTCCGGCTGCACCGGAAGGGCCTGCAGCCGCAGTTGGGTCGAGCGCTGCTCTGGGCCGCGCAGCCGTGACGACGCCGACACAATGAGCTGATCGCACAACGGCGCGGGCCCGGATCGTCAATGCTTTCCGGGCCCGCGCCGAATCGTGGTTCGCCCCGCGGTTCTCGCGCATTGACCGCCAGGGCGCGCGTCACCCATCGGAGAATGTCGAAATGTTGGCGGTGGGGCATTATCGGCGCGTCCACCCGCCTGGCATGCGCCTGTTCGACCACGTGGGTCAGTTGCCGCCTCCGCTCGGCCAGCGCGGCCTCTCCGCCGCAGGCAGGCGTGGCTGGAGCCGGGCCGCTTCGAAGCCGTTTCCGTCATTTGGGCGACATGACCTATTAACGCCGCTGCAATATGGCTGGCCATTTCGACCCATTTCGACAGTCCGCCTGCGGACGGACGCGCCGCTGTATCCTGCACTGGCCCAGGTCGAGTCCCCCTTCGCGTCGACCTGGGTCGGACGCTCAATCGTGCCTCCGTACGCCCCTCACACGCATGGTGAATATAGATGTCAATCGACGCCCAGACTGCGCTGATTCCCAGCCGGCGGGATCCCGTCCCAGACACGCCGCAGGCGGACGCCTGGGACCGGCAGGGAGACGGCGGCCACGAGGAGCGGAGCCTGGCCACCCGGCGCCGGGCGCTGAGCACCCTGGCGTGGGTGCTTCCCGCGTTGCTGGTCGCAGGGCTGGGCATCGTCCGCGCCACCTGGCCCGGCCAGCGGCCCGAAGAGCTCGACCACTGGGCTTTCGTGACCCGGCCGTGGGCCGAGGCGATGCGTCTGCTCGACGGCCTGGACACCACCACGGCGCTCTACTACGTCGGGCTCAAGGGGTGGGCGGAGCTGCTCGGCACGTCTGACTTCGCCCTGCGGCTGCCGTCGGTGCTCGCGATGGCCGTTGCCACCGCGCTCTGCGCGAGGGTGGGCACCGGCCTGGCCACGCCGCGGGTCGGCTTCATCGCCGGCCTGTTGTTCGCGCTGCTGCCGACGACGTCCCGCTACGCGCAGGAGATCGGTCCGCAGGCGCTCATCATCTGCCTCGCCGCCCTCGCCACCGCCGCGCTCGTCTGGCTGTTCGAGCGGCCGAAGGCACTTCGCGTGGCCGGCTACTCCCTGGTCGTCGTACTGCTGGGGGTGGTCAGCGCCCCGGCGGTGAGCCTGGTCTTCGCGCACGGTGTGGCGGTCTTCGTCATGCGGCGGCGGCTCTTCCTGGGATGGCTGGCCGGGGTGCTCGTCGCGCTCCTTCCGATCGGCGCCGTGGCGTACGCGTTGAATTCGACGGTTTTCCACCTGGGCGACGGCAAGGCCGCCGCGCTGTCGGAGGTCGCCCGGCTGCCCGAGGTGCTCTTCGGGGTGCCGCTGCTCGGCGGCATCCTCATCGGGCTGGGGCTGCTGAGCGTCTCACTGCGCAAGCCCGGCATCGTCTTCACCACCTGGGCCGTCGGGACCGGCGCCGTGCTCTACCTGGTGTCGTCTCTCACCCCGTTCTGGAACGTCGAGTCGCTGCTCCTGACGCTCCCGGCCTGGACGCTGCTGGCCGCGATGGCACTCAACCACGCCCCGGTGTTCCGCGGAGTGGTCGTCGCGGTGGTGGCCACGGTGCTGGCCGTGCCGCAACAGGTCGAGATCCGGCAGCCGGACGGGCACGGGCTGGCCGGGGCCGAGTTCGCCGCCGTGCTGACGGAGAACGTCAAGCCCGGCGACGTGATCGTCTTCGGTCCGGCGGACCGCGACGGGCAGATCGGGCGTGACCTGTTGGCGCGCTACGTGCGGCCCGACGCGCGGCCCAAGGACGTCCTCGCGGTGCGGGCCCCACGCACCGACGGCGCGCTCTTCGCCGAGGAGTGCCCGGACGTCGCCAAGTGCCTCGGTGTCGCGCCCCGGGTGTGGCTGCTCCGCGCGGGCGCGACGGATGAACCACTGGAGGGCATGCCGGCGACGAAGGACGGGCCGCTCCGCACCGCGTACGCCGCCGAGCGGACGTGGCAGCCCGCCGGGCTCACGCTCACGCTCTTCGCGCTCGTCCCCACGACCGCCCGACGATAGCGAGGACCAGAGCGATGTTGGCTTTCCTCCTCCAGCTCAGGGCCTGGACGGAGACGGGTGAATTCTTCCTGTTCGCCCTCTTCATGCTGGGCATCTGGCTGCTGTGGATCCTGCGGGTGTGTCTCGCTGCCTACTACCGTCCGGTCGACGAGCCGTACGAGGTGACGACGTCGGTCATCATCCCGGTGGTGGACGAGCCCGAGGACCTCTTCCGGTCGGTGGTCGGGCGGATCATCGAGCAACGCCCCACCGAGATCATCGTCGTGATCAACGGTCCGCGTAACGAGGTGCTCGAAAAGATCTGTACGGATCTGGGCGTGCGCTGGGTCTGGACGGACATCCCGGGTAAGCGCAACGCCCTGAAGGTGGGCATCGGCATGGCCACCTCCGACATCGCGGTGCTCGTCGACTCCGACACCGTCTGGTCCAGCCACACCCTGTCGGAACTGGTCAAGCCGTTCCGCGATCCGAAGGTCGGCGGCGTCACGACCCGTCAGCGGATCCTCGATCCGGGCCGCACGGTGCTGACCCGGTGGGCCGACTGGCTGGAGAACGTCCGGAACGAGTACTCGATGCCGGCAATGAGCGTGCTCGGCACGGTCGGCTGCCTGCCGGGCCGGACCATCGCGTTCCGCCGGTCCATTCTGGTGCGCTGCATGGACCGCTTCCTCACCGAACGCTTCCTCGGCGTGTTCCTTGAGGTCAGCGACGACCGCACGTTGACCAACTACACGCTGCTGAGCGGGTTCCGGACGGTGTACCAGTCGACGTCGCTGGTCTACACGGACGCGCCGACGCAGCTCAAGAAGTTGGCCAAGCAGCAGTACCGCTGGGCGCGTGGGTCGCAGTACAACACCCTGCGCATGCTGCCGTGGATGCTGCGGAACACCCCCCTGCTCGCCGTGTTCTACATCGCCGACATCATCGTTCCCTTCGTCCTCGTCGGCTCCTTCGTCTCCTGGGGGGTGACGCTCGCGACGGGGGCGAACTCGGAGCTGTACAACTCCCTGCCGCTGCCCTCCCAGCCGCTGGTGGCGGTGCTCTCGATCCTGCTCCTGGCCGGGCTGATGACCACCCTCTCGCTGGCGGTGCGCTTCGGCCGGCACTTCGCGTACCGGCCGAGAGACATGCTGCACCTGCCCGCGTTCATGCTGATCAACACCCTCATGTTGATGCCGATCCGGGTGCTCGGGTTCTTCCGGATGGCGCACAACGCGGGCTGGGGCACGCGGGCCGGTGGGTTCGCCGGCGAGAAGGAACGCAACCCGCAGTTGATCGTGCCGTACGTGCTAGGGAGTCTGATGCTGGCCGCATCGGTGATGATCGGTGTCTGAGCATGGGCGTCGCTCGCGGCGCACCTTCTGGATCTGGATGGCCGCCAACGGGGTGATCCTCGCCCTGATCGCCGGCTGGCTACTCCGGCCCGGCGAAGCGGACCCGACGGTCGCCGGCACCAAGCCGCCGTCCGGCGTTGCCGGCGCCACCCCCTCGCCGACCGAGGTCCCGATCCCGACCAAGGCCGAGATCATGGGCATCAAGGGCCAGCGCTTCGGACTCAGCGCGCCGGACGTGCCGTGGTCGGCGGCGAAGACCGAACGGTTGTCCACCGCCGCCGGGGCCAATCCGTCGATGATGATGGTCTTCGTCAAGTGGACCGAGGAGTTCCGGGTCGAACCGATCGAACTCTGCTACGAGCGGGGGGCGTTGCCCGTCCTCTCCTGGGAGCCCTGGGCCGGCAACGACAGCGGGACCAGTCAGCCGAAGTACGCACTGTCCAAGATCATCGACGGGTCGTACGACGAGTACGTGACGCGGTTCGCCACCGCGGTACGCGACGCCCGCTGGCCCGTCGCGATCCGGTTCGCCCACGAGATGAACGGTTCCTGGTATCCGTGGTCGGAGAGTCGGTCCGGCAACAAGAAGGGCCAGTACGTGCGCGCGTGGCGGCACGTGCACGACATCTTCCAGAAGGTGGGCACCACCAACGTCATCTGGATCTGGAGCCCCAACATCCTCCGCCCGGTGCCGAAGGTGAGCATTGCCGCGTTGTACCCCGGCGACGACTACGTCGACTGGGCGGGCATGGTCGGCTACGCGGTCAAGGAGAGCACCGCCGCGCCGGTCTTCGAGCCCACCATCAAGGCGATCCGGAAGGTGACTCAGAAGCCGATCGTGATCACGGAGACGGGGGTCCAGCCCGGTCCGCGCAAGGTCGGGTGGATAACGAACTTCTTCGCCTGGCTGCCCAAGCATCCGGATGTCATCGGCTTCATCTGGTTCGAGTACAGCAAGGAGCAGGGCGGCTCGGCCGACTGGCGGTACACCGCCACGCCCGCGGCGACCACGGCGTTCAAGGCGGGCCTCAAGTCCCTGAAGCCGGCCCCGGGGCCGGCCGCGGGGTAGCTGTGAACGGGTACCGCCGTCGCCGGCGGGCGCGGCCGGGGCACCGGTAGACGCCGGCGACGGTGGCGGCCCGCCGCGACAACCACGCCAGTAATGAACCGCCCCGTCCCGGAGCCGGGACGGGGCGGCGGCGTGCCCGGCCTCAGCCGGCATTCTCCGATCAGGCGGCCGGGGCCGCCTGGCAGTCCTTGATGATGCCCCGGATGACGGGCTGCGTCTCAGGGTCGGTCGTGACATTCCAGGACAGGTTTCCGACCTTGTTGCCGAGCTGCGCCGCGCCCCGCGACTCGGCCTGGGAGAGGACGACGCCCTCGACCCAGGAGGCGCCGGTGGTGGCGAGCCAGGTGCGCAGGTCGACCAGCCACTTCACGCGACCCTGCGCCGCGGTGTTCATCTCGGTGATGATGAGCTTCTTGCCGAAGAGCTGCCGCGCCCGCTCGAACCGCTCGACGAACTCGCCTACCGTGTACTCCTTCTTGCCACCGAAGTTGATCATGGTGGAACCGAGCAGGTCGACGTACTCGTCGCCGGGCCAGTACCGCCGGACGGTGGCCTCCCAGGTGGCGAGCGGCTCGAAGAGCGACGGGTTGACCGAGAACACGAACCGGGCGTTGTCGGCGCCGGCCTCGCGGAAGATGTCCACCATCCTTCGCCACGCCGCCACGTAGTTTGCCGGATCCCGGCTCCACGGGTACCAGTCGCCATTCATCTCGTGCCCGAACCGGACGTAGACCCTCAGCCCGGACTTGGCGATGGACTCGGCGAAGGCCCGGATGTACGCGTCCTTCTTGCCCGCGGCGATCGCCGCGTTGCTGAACTCCGGCTGCTCGGCGTACTGGGCTTCCTTGCCCTCCGCCGCGCTGACCGTCGTCCACGGCTCCCACGTCAACATGAAGGTCTGTACGCCGTTGCGCCGCAGCTCCTCGAAGTGGTTGTCGATGGTGCGGTCGCGGCTCCAGGCCTCGAACTCCATCACCATGGTCGGGTTCTCGCCGACCGCGGCCGCCCAGTCGTCGACCTTCCAGGGGTCGGTGGCGACGCCGAACACCCGAGCCGGTGCGGCCTTCGCCGCTGCCGCGCTGCTGGCGCCGGGGGTCGCCTTGTCCGACGCGCACCCGGTCAGGCCCGCGATCGGCAGCACAACCGCGAGCGCGAGCGCGAGCATGCCACGCTTGGCAGCCATCTGACTCCTCCTACTGACGTGGCATCCGGCCCACATGTTATCGACCATCGACCGTGCCGCAGATAGGCAGTATCTAGCTGGTATTGAGCCGAATTGTCCTTGCGCTGCCCTCCTGTTCGCGTCGGCGTGGCTGGTGCCGGTCGAGGCCGGCGAGGCC
The DNA here is from genome assembly GCF_900089605.1 of Micromonospora narathiwatensis. Taxonomy (NCBI): domain Bacteria; kingdom Bacillati; phylum Actinomycetota; class Actinomycetes; order Micromonosporales; family Micromonosporaceae; genus Micromonospora; species Micromonospora narathiwatensis. The sequence goes on from NZ_LT594324.1 coordinate 2,097,500, forward strand.
GGACCAGCGCCGCAGCCGACGAGGAAACTGGCTACAGGTCCCGCGAACCAGGGCATTCCGGGCCGGCGGATGGACGCCGCTGGTCACCATGGCGGCATGCGCAGATGGCAACGCCCGTACTCGCTCGACGCCGTGTCCGGCTTCGCGGTGCAGGGACTGGTCGCGGCGGTCGGTGTCGGCACGTTCCTCGTGGTCATGTTTGCCCGCGAGGAGGTGCCGACACCGTTGGCGATCCTCTTCGGGGTGTGGTTGACCGGTTCCGTCGCCGTCACGGCGCGGCGGGCGATGCTCGGGGTCTACGTCAGTGACGACGGGATCCGGTCCCGGTCCATGCTGCGTACGACCACGGTGCCGTGGGCGTCGGTATCGGCCGTCCGCAGCGGCGCGGCCATCGTGGCGGGCCTGGATCAGGGCCGCACCGCGATCACCATCGAACGAACCGACGGAGTCTCGGTACCGACTCCGATACAGCGCGGCGGCCTCGTCCGGTCGTTCCTGTTCTGGCTCAACCTGGGCCAGGTGGCCACCTGGCCGGAACACTACGACGAGATCCTGGCGACACTGCAGGCCCACCACCGTGACGCGCGGCGCCGCCGGCAGACGGCGTCCGACGATCGGCCGGCCCAGCCTTCCGCCGCCGGGCCGGCGAGCCCGTCCACCGACGTCGGCCGGGCACCCACGGCCCGCGATGCCTCGACCGACGACAGGCGGCGCGACATCCACACGCTGACCCGGCAGCACCAGCGCGGCGCGCTCACCGACGCCGAGTTCGCCGCGGAACTGGCGAGGATCCGCGACACCGACTGACTTGATCCTTGCCGGACGCGGCGGCGTCGTTCGGGCTCAACGGCTGACCGCCGTCTCCCGCTCGATACGGGACAACTTCGCGGGATTACGCACGGCGTAGAGCCCGGTGACGAGGCCGTCGTCGACGCGGACCGCGACGACGGTGTCGATCTCACCGTCGATCCGGAGAATCAGCGCCGGGCAACCATTGACCTGTGCCGGATGCGGCGACACCGCGGCGGCGATCCTGCCCAGCCCGGCGGTCAGCAGGCGGCACACCTTGTCGGCCCCCACGACGGGCGACAGGACCGCCTTCACGACTCCGCCGCCGTCACCGATCAGGACGACGTCCGGTGCGAGGATGTCGAGCAGTTGCCGCAGGTCGCCCGTCTCGACCGCCCGTTGGAACGCCTCGATCGCGTCGCGGGTCTCGGCGGCGGAGGTGACCCCGCGCGGTCGACGTGCGGCGACGTGTGCCCGGGCCCGGTGGGCGATCTGACGGACCGCGGCAGGACTCTTGTCGACGGCCTCCGCGATCTCGTCGTACGCCAGGTCGAACACCTCGCGCAGTACGAACACCGCCCGCTCGGTCGGGGTGAGGGTCTCCAGCACCAGCAGCATGGCCATCGAGACGCTGTCGGCCAACTCGACGTCCTCGGCCACGTCGGGCGCGGTCAGCAGCGGCTCGGGCAGCCAGGGGCCGACGTAGGACTCCTTGCGCCGGCGCAGCGTTCGCAGCCGGCTCAGCGCCTGACGGGTGGTGATCCGGACCAGGTACGCGCGCTGGTCCCGCACCACGCCGAGGTCCACGCCCACCCACCGCAGCCAGGTCTCCTGCAGGACGTCCTCCGCGTCGGCGGCCGAGCCGAGCATCTCGTACGCGACCGTGAAGAGCAGGTTTCGGTGGGCGAGGAACGCCTCGGTGGCGGAGTCCATGGGATCGCCGGACGCGAGCGGCTCGGTCGTGTCCATTGTTCGCTCGCTCACCGCTGGCTCCTGCCTGTTCACTGCCGACCCTGCCACACACACGAGACGCCGGCACCCGCCGCCGGTGTGACACCCGCAGCCGGTGGCGCACGCCACATGACCGCGGGCGCCACGCCGGATCGGTCAGTCGGTGCCTGCCCGGGTCGACGGGGGCCAGGCGGCGAGCGGGTTGCGGAGGGTGCCGACGAGTTGCAGGGCGGCGGAGGGGTCGGCCAGGTCGACCATCTGCTGGTTGTCGCGGAGTTGGAGCCGGTTGAGGCAGGACAGGGCGAACTCGTCGGCGAACAGGTCGTACCGCTGGAACCGGTCGGCCAGGTGGGGCATCCGGTCGCGGTAGTCGGCGGCGCAGGTGGCCACGGTCCGCCAGAAGGTCTCCTCGGCCAGTACGCCCTCGGTGGCGAGCAGCGCGCCCAGGTGCCGGAAGAAGCAGTCGAACACGTCCGTGAAGATCGACAGGAGGCGCGTCTCCTCCGGGATGTCCGCCTGGATCCGGCGTACCTGCTCGGGCAGCGTCATCGCCGGGTCCATCACCACGATCTCCTCGGCGATGTCCTTGAAGATCACCCGTTCCACGCGTCCGCCGTCCAGCACCAGGATGACGTTCTCGCCGTGCGGCATGAACGCCAGGTCGTACGCGTAGAAGGTGTGCAGCAGCGGGACCAGGTACGCGTCCAGGTAGCGACGCAGCCACCCCTCGGCGGACAGCCCGGACTCCGCGATCAGCGCGGCGGCCAGCGACCGGCCGGCGGCGTCGGTGTGCAGCAGCGACGCCATGGTGGCCAACCGCTGACCCGGCTCCAGGGTCGGCACGGGGCTCTCCCGCCACAGCGCGGCGAGCATCTTCCGGTAGGGGGAGTACCGGTCGGTGGCCGCCTCGAACTGCCGGTGCCGGTACCCGATCGCGGCGCGTTCCCGCAGGATCGTCAGGCCGGTCGACTTGATCAGGTCGTCGCCGTCGAGGAGGTCGGCGAGCCAGTCGTTGATCGCCGGGGTGGCCGCCATGTACGCGGCGGACAGCCCCCGCAGGAAGCCCATGTTCAGTACGGACAGGGCGGTCTTGACGTAGTCCCGGTGCGGCGCGGTGATGTTGAAGAAGGTCCGGATCGACTGTTGGGCGAGGTGTTCGTCCGGGCCCTCGCCGAGGCAGACCAGCCGGCGGGTGGCCACCTCGCCGGCGAAGGTGACCGAGATCCGGTTCCACCACTGCCAGGGGTGCACCGGGATGAGCAGGTAGTGGGCCGGGTCGAGACCGAGGCCGGTGAGGGTGGCGGCGAACCGGGCCAGGGTCTCGTCGCCGAGCTGCTGCCGGAGGTGGGTGTCGTAGTCCAGGTCCGTCGTACAGGTGAAGGTGGCGTGGTCGCGGTGCGCGGCCAGCCAGAGCAGGCGGACCGGCCGGCCGGCCTCCGGGGCGTACCGGTGGTAGTCGCGGATGCCGAAGCCGAGCCGCCCGTTGTTGGCGACGAAGCAGGGGTGCCCCTCGGTCATGCCGGTCTCGATGGCCTGGAAGTCGGCTCGGGCCAGCTCGGCGGCGGGCACCGGCGGCCGGCTGAGCTTGTACGCCGTCCCGGCCAGCGTCGAGGTGATCTCCTCCAGGTAGAGCGGCAGCACCCGGTCGGAGAGGCCGAGCGCGCCGCGCAGGTCGGTGCAGAGGTCCAGGGCGTCCAGCGGCAGCTCCCGCCCGTCCCGGTGTCGGGTGATGCTGTCCGGGTCGATGTGCCAGTGCTCCAGGGTGAGCACCTGGGCGGTGAACCGGTACTCGACGGTGCCGTCGTCGCCGCGCACCACGTACCGGTCGGCGCCGATCGGTTCCGGGGTGAGCAGCCGTTCGTGGGCGAACTCGGCGAGCGCCTTGCGGACCAGCAGCCGGTTGGCCCGCTCCCAGTGCGCCGGGGTCAGGTGCGCGACCGACCGGTCCGGGGCGGGCGACAGGTCGGGAGCGGGGGACTGGACGGGGTTCACGCGGGCACTCCTCCGGGGGTGGCCGGACCGCCGGTGGTCAGGCCGGTGGCGTTCTCGAACATGGCGCGGGTGCAGACGCTGAGCAGGGCGTCCTTTTCGGGTTTGGCGATCGGGCCGACGACGGTGAAGCCGACGGCCGCGTTGAGGGCGTGCACCGCGCTGTTGCGCACGTCCGGTTCGACCACCACCCGTCGGGTCGCCGGGTCGGCGAAGAGCCAGGCCATGACCGTGGTGATCACGGCCAGGGTGAAGCCGTGCACCGGCGTGTCGGTGGGCGCGCAGAGGAAGTGCATGCCGACGTCGCCCTCCGCCGCGTCGTGCAGGCCGACCAGTTCGACGTGCGCGGGGCCGTACCGTTCGGCGAGGAAGGCCGGCTGGTCCCGCCACAGGCCGACGAAGGCGTCGTGGTGCGGGTGGGCGTGGATGCGGCGGTACTCGCCGGCGACCGCGGCCAGGTCGGCGTCGAGCATCATCCAGAACGCGGCCTTCGGGTGGGTCACCCAGCCACGCAGCAGCGCGGCGTCCGCGTCCGGGTCGAGCGTACGCAGGGCGAACGCGCCGAGCCGTCGGTCGTTCCGGCGGTACACGACGGTGGTCACGACGACGCTCCCGCCGGCACGCCGAACTCCTGGAACGCGATCCGCTTCTCGATCGGGTAGTGCTCCCGTCCGGTCAGCTCCCGGATGATCCACGAGTTGCGGTACGGGCCCATGCCCAGGTCGGGCGAGGTGATGCTGTGGGTGTGGGTGCCGGCGTTCTGGAGGAAGACCTCCCGTCCGGCGTGGTCGATGGTGTAGTTGCGGGCCACGTCGAAGCGGCCGTGCGCGTCCCGGCGGAGCCGGTCGCGCACCGGTTCCAGGAAGTCCGGCACCTGGTAGCGGTAGCCGGTGGCCAGGATCAGCCCATCGGTGTCCAGGGTGAAGTCCCGTTCCTGCTCGACGTGGCGCAGGTCGAGCGTGTAACCGCCGGTCGACTCGTCGTACCGGGCGTCGGTCAGCTCGGTGTTGGTGAGCAGCCGGGTGCGTACCGGCCCGTCCAGGCCGTGGGCGTAGAGCAGGTCGAAGATGTCGTTGATCAGGTCGGAGTTGATCCCCTTGAACAGGCCCTTCTGCTCGGACTCCAGGCGGTAGCGGGTCGGCTCGGGCAGGGCGTGGAAGTAGTCCACGTAGTCGGGGGAGGTCATCTCCAGGGTGAGCTTGGTGTATTCGAGGGGGAAGAAGCGGGGCGACCGGGTCACCCAGTTGAGCTGGTAGTGGTGGTTGTCGAGGTCGGTGAGCAGCTCGTGGTAGATCTCGGCGGCGCTCTGTCCACTGCCGACGATGGTGATGCTGTCCTTGGCCCGCAGCGTGTCCCGGTGTTCCAGGTAACGGGAGTTGTGGATCACATCCCCGCCGAGCCCGGCGCAGGCCGCCGGCAGGTACGGCGGGGTGCCGGTGCCCAGCACCAGGTGCCGCCCGCGGAACTCCCTCGTCTTCCCGGTCGCACCGACCGTGGCACTGACGGTGTACCCGTCGTCGTCGTACCGGACCGACGTGACCTCGTGGCCGAAGCGGAGGCCCGGCAGCTTTCCGGCCGCCCAGCGGCAGTAGTCGTTGTACTCCCGGCGCAGCGGATAGAAGCTCTCCCGGATGTAGAACGGATAGAGCCGTCCGGACTCCTTCAGGTAGTTGAGGAACGAGTACGGCGAGGTCGGGTCGGCCAGGCTGACCAGGTCGGCGATGAACGGCGTCTGGAGCCGGCTCGACTCCAGCAGCATTCCGGGGTGCCAGTCGAACTCCGACCGGGCCTCCAGGAAGACACCGTCCAGGTCGGCGATCGGCTCGGCCAGGCAGGCCAGCCCGAGGTTGTACGGGCCCAGGCCGATCGCGACGAAGTCGTGGGTGGTGGACATGCGGCTCTTTCTCCAGGGCGCGGGACGCGGGGAAACGGGGGACGCGGGTGGTCAGCCGACGTGGCAGGGCTGGGCGGCGACGCCGGCCGGCGGCACGGCTGTCTCGGCGGCGGTCTTCGTCCGCACGTACCGGCTCGCGTGGTCGGCGACCAGGTCGAGGACGTGGGCGATGTCGTCCACGGTGGTCTCCGGGTTGAGCAGGGTGAACTTCAGGTAGTGCGCCCCGTCGACCTTGGTGCCGGCGACCAGGGCGGCACCGGAGGCGGCCAGCGCCTCCCGGGCGTACAGGTTGGCGTCGTCGGCCAGGTGGTGCTCGGTCGGCAGATACCGGAACACGACGGTGCTGAGCTGCGACCGGGTCACCACCTCGAAGCGGGGGTCGGCGGTGAGCAGCCGCCAGGCGTCGGCGGCGAGGTCGAGCACCTCGTCGAAGAGCGTCCCGACCGTGTCCGGACCCATGATCCGCAGGGTCAGCCAGAGTTTGAGGGCGTCGAAGCGGCGGGTGGTCTGCAGGCTCTTGTCCACCTGGTTGGGGATGTGCTGTTCGGCCATCCGCTCCGGGTTGAGGTAGTCGGCGTGGTAGGTGGCGTGTCGCAGCACCGCGCGGTCGCGGACGAGCAGTGCGCTGGAGCTGACCGGCTGGAAGAAGGACTTGTGGTAGTCGACGGTCACCGAGTCGGCCTGCTCGATGCCGGCGAGCAGGTGCCGGCGGGTCGGCGAGACCAGCAGCCCGCAGCCGTACGCGGCGTCGACGTGCAGCCAGACCCCGGCGGCCCGGCACAGGTCGGCGATGGCCGGCAGCGGGTCGATGGTGCCGAAGTCGGTGGTGCCGGCGGTGGCGACCACGGCCATCACGATCAGGCCGTCGCGCCGGCAGCGGGCGATCTCGTGGGCCAGCGCGGCGGTCCGCATCCGCCGGTCGGGGCCGGCTTCGACGGGGATGACCGCGGTCCGGGCCAGGCCGAGCAGCTTTGCCGACTTCTGCACGCTGAAGTGCCCGGCCTCGGAGGTGAGGATGCGTAGCCGGGGCAGCAGGTCCTCGCGCGGTCGGGCCACCGCCGCCAGGGCCTCCTCCCGGGCCAGCAGCATGGCCTGGAGGTTGGACTGGGTGCCGCCACTGGTGAACACCCCGTCGGCGGTGGGGCCGAGGCCGATCCGGTCGGCCGTCCAGTTGATCAGGCGGCGCTCGATCAGGGTCCCTCCGGCGCTCTGGTCCCAGGTGTCCAGGGAGGAGTTCACCGCGCTGAGCACCGCCTCGCCGAGCAGCGCCGGGATCACCACCGGGCAGTTGAGGTGTGCCAGGTAGCGGGGGTGGTGGAACCAGACCGCGTCGCGCAGGTAGACCGATTCCAGTTCGTCGAGGGCGGCGGCCGGGTCGGTCAGCGGCCGGTCCAGGTCGACCCGGTCGACCTCGGGAGCGAGTCGGGCCGGGGTGACCCCGCTGAAGGGACGGTCGACGTCGGCGACCCGGTGGGCGACCCGGTCGACCGCGGCGGCCAGCAGGTGCCGGTAGCTGTCGACCGTGCCCTGGTGGAACAGGTGTGCGCGAGCGGCCGTCGGCCGGCCGCTCGTCGGGCTCGGTGCGGCCTCGGCGGGATGCCCCTGGAATGTCATGGCGGTTTCCTCAACGGTCGCGTGGACACGGTGGAACGGCCGTGCCGACGGGCCGGTGAGGCGGTCGACGCGAGCCGAAGTTAGGCTACCCTAACCTAACTTTCTGTCAAGGAGTTGTCGCCGCCTCGCGGGGGGTCACCGAACGGGGCGGATTGCGTCCGCTGGAGAGATTTCGTAGGTTAGGCAAACCTAATAGACGAGGGGGCGGAGTTGGCGCATCGGGTCTACCGCGATCCGTGGGGGATCCCCCACCTGCGAGCCGCCGACCCCCGTACGCTCGCCTACGCCCAGGGCCGCGTCACCGCCCTCGACCGGGCATGGCAGATCGAGGTGGAACGGCACCGGTCACAGGGGACCGGCGCGTCCTTCCTCGGCCCGGAGGCCGTCGACTGGGACCGGTTCGCCCGACAGGCCCGACTGGACGACACCGCCCGCCGCTGTCACGCCAATCTCGACCCGGACACCGCCGCCTGGCTGCACGCGTACGTCGACGGGGTCAACGCCGGCCTCGCCGCGGGCGCCCGGCGGGCCCCGCAGTTCGCCGAGGTCGGGCTGACCCCCGGCCGGTGGCGGCCCTGGACCCCGCTGGCCGTCTGGCTCACCCACCACGTCCTCTTCGCCGGCTTCCCGGCCAAGCTCTGGCGCACCGAGGTCGCCCGGCATCTTGGCGAGGACGCGGTCGACTGCTTCGCCACCGACGGTCCGGACACCTCCGGCAGCAACGGCTGGCTGCTCACCGGGACACGCACCGCCGGCGGCGCGCCGATCGTCGCCGGTGACCCGCACCGCTACATCGAGGACCCGGGCGTCTACCAGCAGGTCCGGCTCTCCTGCCCGGCGTACGACGTGGTCGGCCTCGCCGTGCCCGGCGTGCCCGGCATCGCCCACTTCGGCCACAGCGGCACGGTGGCCTGGGCGATCACCAACGCCATGGCCGACTACCAGGACCTCTACGCCGAACGCCTGCGCCGCCGGGACGGGACGGTCGAGGCGCTCGGCCCGGCCGGCTGGCGCCCCACCGAGGCCCACGTCGAGACGATCGCGGTGGCCGGCGGTGACCCCGTCGACATCGAGGTGATCGAGACCGAACGCGGCCCCGTCGTCGTCGGCGGACCGGACGCCGACCTGGCGGTCAGCCTCCGGTACCCGCCCCGGGTCCGCGGCGACCTCGGCTTCGCCGCGCTGCCCGCCCTGCTCGCCGCCACCCGGGTCGCCGACGTGGACGCCGCCTTCGACCGTTGGGTGGAACCGGTCAACGTGGTGCTCGCCGCCGACACCACGGGCGGGCTGCTGCACCGGGCCGCCGGAGCCGTGCCGGTCCGCGACCGAGCCAACAGGCTGCTGGTCGTGCCGGGCTGGGAGCCCGGACACGAGTGGCGCGGCTGGCACGCCATGCCCCGCGCCGACGTGACCGACCTCGCCGTGATGGCGAACGAGCGGGGGATCGCCACGCCGCTCGGCGTCGAGTTCGCCCCACCGCACCGGGCGGACCGGATCCGAGCCCTGCTGACCGGCCGCAAGGACTGGTCCGCCGAGGACCTGACCAGCGTCCACACCGACACCCGGCTGGCGTCGGCCGAACCGCTCCTGGCCCGGCTCGCCGACCTGGACGGGCTCAGCCCGGCCGCCGTCGCGCTGCGCGACCGGCTGCTCGGCTGGGACCGCGAGATGCGCGCCGACAGCGTCGACGCCGCCGCCTTCGCCACCGTCCGCGCCGCCCTGGTACGTTGCCTGACCGCCCACCCGACACTGACCCCGCTGGCCGACCCGTCGCACTACCCGCCGCTCTTCCATCCCTGGCTGGCGCTGGCGTCCAGGGCCGGCTTCGCCCTGGAAACCCTGCTGCGGGCCGACCTCCTGCCCGCCGCCGACCTGGCCGACGCGGCCCGCGCCGCCGTCGAGGAGGCGGCGCACGCGACCCCGGTGCCCTGGGGCGAGCTGCACCGGCTCGCCCCCTGGCAGGCGCTGCCCGATCCGGCCGCGCCGGCCCCGGGCCTCTCCGGCGACCACGACTGCGTGCTGGCCACCTCCAGCGTGCCCGGCGTCACCCACCACTGCTTCCGGGCCTCCGCCGCCCGCTACGTCTGGGACCTCGGTCGGCGCGACGACAGTCGATGGATCGTCCCGTTCGGGGCCTCCGGGGTGCCCGGCGACCCGCACCAGCGTGACCAGTCCCCGTACTGGCTGCGCGGCGACCTCATCCCGGTCGTCACCGACTGGCACCGGCTCACCGAGGAGCGAGATGACCACGACCACTGACCCGACCTGGCTGCGGCACGTCGAGGGCTTCGGGGAGGTGCTGATCCGGCCGGTCGACCCGGCGAGCGACGCCGACCTGATCCACGACTGGGTCACCCGGGACCGGGCCCGGTTCTGGGGGATGCGCGGCGCCAGCCGGGAACGGGTACGGGAGATCTACTCCTACGTGGACTCGCTGGCCACCCACCACGCGTACCTGATCCACCGCGACGGCCGCCCGGTGGGGCTGTTCCAGACGTACGAGCCGGCGGCCGACCCGGTGGGCGAGTGCTACGAGGTCCAGCCCGGCGACTTCGGCATCCACCTGATGATCGCCCCGCCGGACGGCGGCGCCGAACCGGGCTTCACCGGCGCCGTCCTCGGCGCCTTCCTGGAGTTCGTGCTGGCCGACCCGGCCCACCGACGGATCGTGGCCGAGCCGGACGCCCGCAACGACAAGGCCATCGCCCGGCTGGTCCGGGCCGGCTTCGTACCCGGTCCGCGGATCGACCTGCCCGACAAACGCGCCCGGCTGCTCTTCCTGGACCGCTGACCGACCCGGCCCGGGTCGCTCTGGGCGGGGCCGCACCACCGGCGAGCCCCGCCCGACGGCCCGCCGGCTCAGGAGTCGGCGCGGCCCAGCCGCCAGTAGCCCATGAACGCCACCGCGCCCCGGTCGAGGCCCCGTTCGGCGACCAGGTGCCGGCGCAGCCGACGGATGACGCCCGCCTCGCCGGCCAGCCACGCGTACAGCGGTGCGGGGTCGGACGACGGCGGCACCTCCCAGAGGATCTCCTGGTCCACGTCCACGTCGGTCAGCGCCCGGGGCGCGCCGGCCACCGCCGGCACGAGGACCGACCGGTCGGCCGGGAGCAGTTCGGCGGCGAGCGCCGTCACGGCCGGCACCAGACGGCTGCCGTACTCGCCGCCGGTGCGGGCCAGCCAGGTCACGGAGACACCCGCCGGCGTGGTCACCGGCAGCACATCCCCCGGATCGGGCGCCTCGATCAACGCGTGGCCGTGTGCGTCGGCCGGCAGCCGTTCCAGGATCGCGCAGATCGCGGGCGCGGCGGTCTCGTCCCCGGCGAGCAGCAGCGTCCCACCTCGCGGCGGCCGGAACTCGACACCCCCGTGCCTGCCCGGGTACTCGGCGTCCGGCCCGACCAGGGCGAGCCGGTCACCGAGCCGGGCCCGCCGCGCCCATCGGGTCGCCGGGCCGCCGTCGCCGTGCAGGACGAGGTCGACGTCCACCTCCTGCGCCTGGGGACGGACCGCGCGGACGGTGTACGTGCGCACCGGGCTGCGCCGCCCGACGGGCAGCTCCCGCCACCGCTGGTACCAGTCGGGGCCGTCCGGCAGGTCCGCCACCCGGTTGTTGGGCAGCGGCAGCGCCACCTTGATCCGCTGGTCGTAACCGTTGTCGGCGAACCGGTCCAGATCCGGGCCGGCGAAGGTGACGCGCAGGAACGACGGGCTGAGCCGACGCAGCGCGCGGACCTCGACGGTGAAGACGCGCCAGGGCGCGACGGAGACGGTGCTCGGCATGGCAGCCTTCCTCTAGCGGGGCGCCGACCGTCCGGCGGACCCGCCGTACGGTGGACAGAATCTCATCGGGCGGGCCGCCGTGCCGCGCGAGCGCCACAACAGCCATACGAAGTACGGGGTGCCGATCATGGCCACGACCAGGCCGGCGGGCACCTGGGCGGGCGCGATGGCGGTGCGGCCGAGGGTGTCGGCGAGGCTGACCACCACCGCCCCGAGCAGCACCGCGACCGGTAGCACCCGGGCGTGCCGGCCGCCGACCAGGGCCCGCGCCGCGTGCGGGGCGACCAGGCCGACGAAGCCGATCACGCCGACCGCGGAGACGGCCGTGGAGGTGAGCAGCGCCGCCGCGCCCAGGGCGAGCAGCCGGGCGCGTTCCAGCCGGACCCCGAGCACCCGGGGCGTGTCGTCGTCCAACGCCAGCAGGTCGAGTTCCCGGCGGGCCGCGATCACCGCCGGGATGCTGAGCAGCAGGGCGATCGCCACCGGCAGCACCTGCGGCGCGGTGCGCCCGTAGGTGGAGCCGGAGAGCCAGGTCAGCGCCTTGCCGGTGTTCCACGGGTCCGAGGTGACGATGATGAACGTGATGATCGCGGTGCCGCCCTGCCATACGGCGAAGCCGATCAGCACGAGCCGGTCGGAGCTCAGGCCGCGATGCCGGGCCAGGCCGTAGACCAGCGCGAACGCCAGGATCGCGCCGACGCCGGCGGCCCCGGAGATGGCGGCCACCCCGGCCAGCGGGACGAAGGTCAGCAGGGACACCGCACCGATCCCGGCCCCGCCGGTGATGCCCAGGATGCCCGGTTCGGCGAGCGGGTTGCGGCACACCGCCTGGACCGTGGTGCCGGCCACCGCGAGCGCCGCACCGGCCAGCGCCGCCGCCGCGACCCGCGGCCACCGCTGGTCCAGCACGAAGGTGTACGCCGGACCGGTGCGCCCCTGCACCCAGTTGACGATGTCGCCGAACAGGACCCAGGTGTCCCCGGCGAGCATGCCGAGCACCGTCGCCCCGACGGCCACCACCGCGCACACCGTGACCACGGTGAGGTGGAACGCGCGGGACCGGACGGCGGCGTGCCCGCCCGGGGGCCGGCGGGTCGGACCCGCGTCGCGGTGCCGTCGGGCCAGCCAGACCAGCAGCGCCGCGCCGAAGAGGGTGGTGACCACGCCGGTCGGCACGTCCACGCCGGCCTGGCCGCCGAGCACGGCACGCAGCAGCACGTCGGAGCCGAGCACGATGACCACCCCGGCGATCCCCGACAGCGGCAGGAGGATCCGGTGCCGGTGCACCCCGGGCACCACCCGGCCGAGCAGCCGTACGATGACCGGCGCGCAGAGCCCGACGAAGCCGATCGGCCCGGCCAGGGTCACCGCGGCGGCGGAGAGCAGGACGGCGAGCAGGACGACCACGAGCCGGGTACGCCGTACGTCCAGCCCGAGCACGGTGGCGGTGTCGTCGCCCAGGGCGAGGATGTCCAGCCGGTGCCCGAGCGCGACGAGCAGCACCACGGCGAGGCCGATGACCGGGGCGAGTTGGGTGAAGGCGGCCAGGTCGGCCTGCACGAGCGAGCCGTTGCCCCAGGCGAAGAGGCCGATGGTGGCCTGTTCGAAGAGGAGCATCAGCAGCATGGTGAGCGAGCTGAGGGCCATCGCGGTCGCCGAGCCGGCGAGGATCAGCCGGGTCGTCGCGGCCTGACCGCCGGCCGACAGTGCCAGCACCAGCCCGGCCGCGGCGAGCCCGCCGCCGAAGGCGAGCCCACCGGCGGGCAACGCCGGCAGCGCGAGGCCGAACGCCGCCGAGGCGACGATCGCCAGGTGCGCCCCCGCGTTGACCGCGAGGGTGTCCGGGGAGGCGAGCGGGTTGCGGGTCAGCGACTGGAGGGCGGCGCCGGCGCAGCCCAGCGCCACGCCGACGGCCAGCCCGGTGAGCAGCCGCGGGATGCGGGAGGCGATCAGGACGCGGGCGGTTTCGTCGTCGGCGCCGGTGAGCAGGCGCAACAGGTCGAGCGCCCCGACCGAGGAGGTGCCCTGGGTGAGGTGCACCATGGTGATCACCACGAGCAGCGCGGCGGCGAGGACGAACACGCCGGTGACCCGGCGGCGGGAGAGTGGCCCGGCCGGGGCCGGCTGGGTGGCCGGCTCCGACCGGGCTGGTGCGCTGAGCTGGCTCAAGCCGCGTAGACCTTCACGAACTGGTCGATGTACTGCATGGCGGAGAGCGGGCCGCCGAAGGTCCAGATGCCGTCGGGCATCCGGTGCAGCTTGTGCTGCTGCACGAACGGCAGCGACTTCCAGATCGCGTTGCCGGCCAGCCCGTTGGCGAAGACGTCGTCGCCGTCGGAGGCGTTGTAGAAGAAGTGCAGGTCCTGGGACTTCAGGACGGTCATCCCCTCGACGTCGGTCTGGCCCAGCCCCCACGCCTCGTCGGTCTTGCCGGCCCAGGCGTTCCTGAGGCCGAGCTGGATGCCCAGCTGGGAGACGAACGCGCCCTGGCCGAACATCCGGATCGAGACGGTGCTTCCCTCCTTCCAGCCGTCGGCGATGGCGAACTGCTGGCCGGCCGCGCCGGCGTCGGCGATCTTCTTCTTCCCGTCGGCGATGGCGGCGTCGAGGTCGGCGAGGAGCTTCTGGGCCTCGGCGGTCTTTCCGGTCGCGGTGGCGATCATGTTGAGGTCGGAGCGGAGTCGGCCGAGATTGTCCGAGGCGTCGCTGCCCTTGGTGACCAGCACCGGCACGTACTTTTCGAGTTGGGTGACCAGCGCGGAGCCCCGCTCGGCCTCCATCACCACCAGGTCGGGCTGCAACGCGACGATCGAGTCGACGCTGGGCTCGCCCCGGGTGCCGACGTCCTTGACGCTCGCGTCGAGCTTGGCGGCGCTGACCCAGGTGGCGTACCCCTTGGGGTCGGCGACGCCGACCGGCATGACGCCGAGGCCGACGAGCATCTCGACCTCGCCCCACTCCAGCCCGACGACCTTGGTGGCCGGGGCCTTCAGGCTGACGGTCTCGCCACGGCTGTCGGTGACCGTGACCGGGCCGCTCGGCGCGGCGCCGGAGGCGGACGGGTCGGCGGAGGGGGTCTCGGTGGTGCCGCAGGCGCTGAGCAGCAGCGCGGCGGCGGCGACCAGGACGGTCGCGCGCGTACGCATCATGGTTTTCTTCTCTGTTCGTGGATCGGTTGGGAAGGTCAGGCGACGGCCCGGGTGGTGTGTCGCCCGACGGGCCGGGTGGAGAGCAGCCCGGTCATCGGGTCGGCGGTCACCTCGATGCGGATCCCGTACGTGTCGGTGAGGGCGTCCTCGGTGAACACGTCCCGCGGCGGGCCGGCGGCCCGGACGCGCCCGCCGTGCAGGAGCACCACGTCGTCGGCGACGGCGGCGGCCTGGTTGAGGTCGTGCAGCACGACCCCGACGGCGACGTCGTCGGTGTCGGCCAGGTCCCGCATCAGGTCGAGGATCTCCACCTGGTAACGCAGGTCGAGGAAGGTGGTCGGCTCGTCGAGCAGGAGCACGGCGGTGTCCTGAGCCAGGCAGGTGGCCAGCCACACCCGCTGCAGTTCCCCACCGGAGAGCTCGTCGACCGGCCGGTCCGCCATCGCGGCGACGCCGGTGACCGCCATGGCCCGACCGATCGCGGCCGGACCGTCGGGGTCGTCGGCCCGCCAGCGTCCCCGGTAGGGGTGCCGCCCGTAGCCGACCACGTCCCGCACGGTGACCCCGTTGGGGGTGGGGCGGCTCTGGGCGAGCAGAGTGACCCGGCGGGCGAACTCCCGGGCGGACAGGGTGCGGGCCGGGGCGCCGTCGGCGAGCAGAATCTCGCCGCGCTCCAGCGGGTGCAGCCGGGCCAACCCGCGCAGCAGCGTCGACTTGCCGCTGCCGTTCGGCCCCACCAGCGCCGTCACCGCGCCGGGGCGCAGCGTGATCGCCGCGTCGTGCACCACGGTCGCGCCGTGGTAACCCAGACGCAGGTCCACACCCCGAAGTCCCTCGGCGCGACCGCCCCCACCACTCATGTTGGTTAGGTTAACCTAACCTTAGTTAGCGTTGTCAAGGCACCCGAAATTCTGTGCGGCTACGGCGAGCGCGCGGCCGAGGTGCTGCGCCGATCCGCCCGGTGTCGGCAGCGGTTACGGCCGGGAGTGGTTGCGGCTGGCGACGGTTACGGCGGGCGCCAACGCGGGTCGGCTCACGCCGGATCGGCCCGCTCGGCGGCCCGCAGATCACCCAGCAGTTCGGCCTGATTGGTCAACACCTCGGTCAGGATCCGCCGCGCCACCGCCAGCAACTCCGCCACCTGCGGGCTGACCAGCGAGTAGTACACGGTCGAACCGTCCCGGCGGGTCACCACCAGGTTCGCGCGGCGCAGCACCGCCAACTGCTGCGACAGGTGCGCCGCCTCGATGCCCACCTGCGGCAGCAACTCCGACACCGCGTGCTCCCGCTCCGCGAGCAGCTCCAGCACGCGAATCCGTGCCGGATGCCCCAGTGTTTTGAAGAACTCGGCCTTGGCCTGATACAGCGGCGTACTCACGGGCCCACCCCTTTCTGGGGAGACACGCTACGATCCGCTCGTTGCCGGGGTGCGCCACCGGTCGCCGAACGGGGACCTCGCCGACCTTCGGCCGCGAGCGTGCCGCCACGGCGAGCGCGACCTCCGCCCCGCGCGACCTCCGCCACCGGCGGCAGCGCCGCGCTCCGTACCGATCGCGGTCCGCCGCGCCGGCCTGACCCGCTTGCCCGCCACCCGCGGCGCCGCCGCCGGTCCCACCTCATCCCGGGAGCGGTGCCGTCGAGGCGGAAGTCGGGTACGCGGGGCGGCGGCTGCCGCCGGATGCTTCCCGGTTTGGGAACCGGCAACCAGTTGCATCTAACGACTTGCTAAAGTTGGCAAGTCTTGAGGCGTCGGGTAGCCGATCGCCGCCCAGGCATTGTGAACCGGATCGGCCGGTCCCGGGAATCGACCACCCGCGGCCCCGCCGACGGGAACCCCGCCGAACGTGGCGGCCCACTGACCCGGCATGGCCCGCCGGTCCATCTCTCGTACGGCGGGCCATGCCGTTCACGCGAGGGTGCCGGCGTCGCCAGTCTCAAGCCGATCGCCGTGCGCCGCGACCGGGTCGTCCACGATCGACATTCCCGGTCCCGTATCCCGGGGCGGCTGCGGGGCACCCGCGTTCCGCCTACGTTCAGCAACCCATCACGCCGAGGCCACGCTGCGGGCCGGCTGGCGGGCTAGCGTCGCGCCGTCAATGTGATGATCCGAACGGAGCTGAGGTCATTGATGTCCGTACGTCGTGTTCTGGTGAGCCTGGCCGTGCTGCCGGCGCTCGCCGCGCTCTCCGTACCCACCGTCGCGTCCGCGTCGCCCAACAACCCCTACGTCGTGCTGCCGCAGAAGACCCACTTCGACCTGCAGGCCCACCGCGGCGGCATCGGCATGACGACCGAGGAGTCGCTGGAGGGGTTCGCCAAGGCGATGCGGCTCGGGGTCAGCACCCTGGAGCTGGACACCCACGTCACCAGGGACGAGAAGGTCGTGGTCAACCACGACCGGCAGATCAGCGCCCAGAAGTGCCGCGACACCGCACCGGTCACGCCCGGTGACCCGATGTACCCGTACGTCGGCAAGTACATCAAGGACCTGACGCTGGCCCAGCTCAAGACCATGGACTGCGGTTACCAGCAGTTGCCCGGTTTCCCCGAGCAGGAGCAGATCAAGGGCTTCCGGATGGTCGAGCTCAAGGACGTGTTGGACCTCGTCAAGAGCTACCACGCGAACCAGATCAAGCTGAACATCGAGACCAAGGTCGAGGCCGGCGCGCCGGAGCAGACCGCGCCGCGCGAGCTGTTCGTCCGTCGCGTCTACGAGGAGATCCACGCCTCGGGGATCGAGAAGCAGGTCACCATCCAGTCCTTCGACTGGGGCGCACTGAAGGAGATGCACCGCCTCGCGCCGACCTGGCCGCTGGTGGCGCTGACCAACTACGACTTCCTCCAGGTCGGCAAGCCCGGCGCCTCGCCCTGGCTCGGTGGCCTCGACGCCGACGACTTCGACGGTGACTTCGTGAGGGCCGCCGCCACCATCCCGGGCGTCACGGCCCTGTCTCCCGTGTACGGGTTCCCGCAGAACGGAACGATCGGCGACCCGAACTTCCGCTTCTACGTGGACGAGGCGATGGTGTCCGCGGCGCACGCCCGTGGCATGAAGGTCATTCCGTGGACCTGCGACGACCCGGCGACCGTCGAGGCCCTGATCGACATGGGCATCGACGGCATCATCACGAACTACCCGAACCACGTCCGGCAGATCATGGCCGAGCGCGGCATGCGGCTGCCGAAGGCGTACGAGGCGCGCTGACCACTGGCGACAGCCTCCGGGGTGCGGTGGGTCGCCCGCCGTCCCCGGAGGTTCGCCCGTCCGGTCGGTCGACCGCCGGGGCCGACCGGGGCGGATCCTAGTGCTGGCCGCCGGGCAGCCGGGCCGCACCACGCGAGAGTCTGAACAGCCAGCGGAGCATGATCCGCAGCACCGCGGTCAGGCCGGTACGGTCGCCGGCGCGCTGCAGCTCACGGGCGCGACTGACCACGATGACGAGTCGCTCGCCGTACGCGGGCCACAGCGGAGCCTGCTGGCGGAGGCGAACCGCGAGCCCCGCCAGCTTCCCGGCGACCCTACGATCCTCGACCCGCAGAACCTCGAGGTCGGGCAGCAGGCCGACCCGTACCGTCAAGTAGGCGTCCCACGCCGCACGTCGGGCCGGATCCATCTCCGCGTTCGCCTTCCTGGCGCAGTTCCGCCGCCGTCACTACTGGCCGGCGGGGTCGAGCACGTCCGGTTCGCCGACGGCGAGCACGCCGGTGCGACGCAGATGAGCACGCGCCGCGTCGATCGCCTCCGTCGTACCGGGGAAGACGCGACCCGCGGCGCGTAGCCGATCGAGCACGCCGACCGCGTCGAGGATCTTCTCCTGGTCGGCGCGGACGCCGGAGACGCAGACGGCGATGTCGCGGTGTTCTAGCCGCTCGATCGCGTCGCGGAGCACGAGCGCCCCGGAGCCGTCGATCGTCGACACCCGCGACATCCGCAGGATGATCACCCGCACGTCCGCCACCTCGGACAGTGCCAGCAGGAACCGGTGGGCCGCCGCGAAGAACAGCGGCCCGTCGAAGCGATAGGCCACAATGTGCTCTCTGAGCAGGGCGGCCTCCTCGACGTGGTGGTCCGCGATGTCGAGCGGGACCTCCACCAGCCGAGCCGCACCGGCGATCTTGCGGATGGCCAACGCGGCGGCGACGAGCAGGCCGATCCCGACGGCGGCGACCAGGTCCAGGGCAAGGGTGGCCACCGCGGTCAGCGCCATGATGAGAGCGTCGGAGCGGGTCGCGCGGGCCAGGGCGGTCAGCGAACCCACCTCGACCATCCGTACCGCCGTGGCCAGCAGCACCCCGGCGAGCGCGGCGACCGGGATGTACGCCACCAGCGGAGCGGCAGCCAGCATGATCACCGCCAGGGCGACCGCGTGGGTCAGCGAGGCGAGTCGCGACTGGGCGCCGGAGCGGACGTTGACCGCAGTACGGGCGATCGCCGCCGTCGCCGGCACGCCGCCGAAGAGTGGGGTCACCAGGTTCGCCACCCCCTGGCCGAACAGTTCCCGATCCGGGTCGTGGCGCTGATTCACCGTCATCCCGTCGGCGACGGTCGCCGACAGCAGGCTCTCCAGAGCGGCCAGGGCGGCGACCGCCAGCGCCGAGGTGAACAGGGTCGGCGCGGCGGCCAGGTCCAGGAAGCCCAGCGACGGGCTGGGAAGCATGGCGGGCAGGACGCCGATGCGGGCGACGTCGAGCGACAGCAGCTGCGCCAGCACGGTTGCCGCGGCCACCATGATCAGTGAGAACGGCACCGTGGGTCGCCAACGCGCGCCGGCCAGCATCACCGCCGCCACCCCGAGCGCCACGATCAGCGCGGGCCAGTGCGGACTGCCGGCGAACCCGGCCAGTGCCCGCCCGGCCACCACGGTGACGTTCTCGCCCTCCGGGCTCGGCACGCCCAGCGCGGCGGGCACCTGTTGTAGGAAGATCACCGCGGCGATACCCACGGTGAAGCCCTCCACCACCGGCGCCGGAACGTAACGCACGTACCGCCCGGTGCGGAGCAGGGCCAGCGCCAGCAGGATCAGGCCCGCCATCACTCCGACGGTGAGCACACCGCCCGGCCCGTACCGCGCCACGATTGGCACCAGCACCACGGTCATCGCCCCGGTTGGCCCCGACACCTGCAGGTTCGACCCACCGAACAGCGCGGCGAGGGTGCCGGCGACAATCGCCGTCACCAGGCCGGCGGACGCCCCCAGACCGGACGACACCCCGAAGCCCAGCGCCAGCGGCAGCGCCACCACCGCGACGGTGAGCCCGGCGAGCAGGTCGCGGCGGGGCTGCCTGCGCATCGCCGCGAGATCCGCCCGCCCGGGCAGCAGAGCAACCACCTGGTGCCAGGCCGACCGGGCTAAGACGGCGGCACTCACCGGGGGACCGGCAGTGACTCGTCGTCGTCGGCCCGGTCCCCACGGAGGCTGTCGAGCAGCTCCGCCTGGCCGGCCAGCATCTCGGTGAGGAAGCGGCGGGCCGCTCGCATGAGATCCGCGACGTCCGGTCCCGCGAGGGCGTAGATGACCGCCGACCCGTCCCGCCTCGACGTCACGATCCCGGCCCGGCGCAGCACCGAGAGCTGCTGGGACAGACTCGACGCCTCGATGTCCACGTCAGCCAGCAGGTCCCGCACGGTCATCGGCCCGTCACCGAGCAGCTCCAGCACCCGGATACGCACCGGGTGCCCGAGCGTGCGGAAGAACTCCGCCTTCCGCTCGTACAGCGGCAGCACCATACGACCTCCCAACCGACTATCAGCCTAGGCAATTGAAGACCTCTTCAAGTCGACAATCCAGTCGGCCCCTGCCGAAGTGATTCGCGCCACCCTCGGCGACAACCAGGCGTCGCCGCCGAGCCGTGCCGGGTGGGCGGGGCGATGGGAGCCGCCACGATCGCATCAGCGCGCAGGTATCTCGGCCCGCGTGACATCATGCGTCGATGAGCAGCGACATGCTCCCCGAGGTGAGTGCCCTGGCGATCAACGTGACGATCCCGGAGCGGCTCCGCTGGACCGACATCCGGCGCGGCGAGGAGTTCACACTGACCACACTCAACGTCCGGCTCCTCCCGGACGGGCGCCTCGCGGCGAAGGCGTACGGCAGGCCGACCGGCGGCGGCCGTGGCACGTACGTCTCGTTCCCCCTGCCCGACACGCCCGAGCTGGTGGCCCTCGTCGACGCCGCCGCCGGCCGCGCCGGCGCGCTGTGGGCCGCCCACCGCGGTCTCGGCTGACGGCTCGACCGCGGTGACCCGGACCTGTCCCCGGTCAGCCCCGGGTCATGACGGCCGTCCGCCGAACTGCCAGTTGTGCACCTCGATATCGGCGTACCGGTGCGGGGTCAGCACGGCGCGTGCCCGGTCCGGATCAGGCGCCCTGACCAGCGCCGCCGTACCCAGCCAGACGGTGCCGTCGTCGGAGAGCAGCGGCCCGTACGCGATCAGCTCGTCCCGGTCCGCCGGCACGTCGAGGTCGGCGGCCTGCCCCGCACCCAGGCCGAGCACCAGGTACCGGTTACCGCCGGTCCGGCCGCCGGGAAAGTCCCACATGGTACGCCCCAGCGCGTTGCGCCACCGGCGCAGCAGCACGTCCCGGTACGCGCCGGCCTGATAGTTGGGCTCGTCGAAGGCGAACGCGCGCGCCGCCGCGGGATCGGGCAGGTCGACGATGTGCACACTGCCGGTTGGCGTGTCGCCGTCGCCGCCGAGGGTCGGGCCGCGGGCGATCAGCTGTGCCGCGTACCGGTCCATGTAGGACCAGTGCTCCTCCAGCAACTCGCGGCGCAGTGCCATCGAGCCGGGCCGGTCGCGGTGGTAGCAGAAGAACTCCATGCCCCAGAGTCTTCCCGGCCCCAGAGTCTTCCCGCCATGCCGGACGCCGATGCCGACAGGTGCCGTCCGCCCCGGTCACGATCCCGGCCTGGTCCGATGTTCCCGCCATGGACGCACGCACCCGCCCGGCGACACGGGTTGCGGCGCAGCCCGCCGGGTGGTCGTAGGCTGCGTCGGCCGGTGGCGCCGCGCACGAACCAAACAACGGGAGGACTGCCTGTGGCCACGGTCCGGGTCGAAACGGACATCAATGTTCCCGCACAGCGCGTCTGGGACGCGGTGCGGGCCAGGGTCGAGCGGGGCATCATCGAGATCAAGCAGATCCTGGAGGCGGCCGAGACCGACCGCTGGTCCCGGCGAGATCATCCGTGATCGACGAGGCTTCGGTCGCGCAACAGGGTTGCCCGTGCCTCGTTGAGTGATCGGATCAGCGGCATCAACGGGGGCGCAGGGGATGGTTGCGGCGGATGGTGACAGCCCGGGTGCGGCCGGGCTGCGCGGGATCGAGGCCGAGACGCAGCGGGCGACCTTCCTGGAGCTCTTCCTCGACCTGGTCTTCGTCTTCGCGCTCAACCGGGTCACCCAGAGCCTTGCCGTGGGCTTCACCGCGGGGTATCCGATGCCGTTCGACCAGACCGGTCAGGCCGTGGTGCTGTTCCTGGCTCTCTGGCTGCTCTGGATGGCGAACGCCTTCCTGACCAGCAGACTCGACCCTGAAACGTCGGTCGTGCAGTTCGTCATGATCCTGACGATGGCGGGCAGCATGGTCATGGCCGTCGCGGCGCCGCAGGGGTTCCACGAACGGGCGCTCATCTTCGCCGGCGCCTACCTGACCGTCCAGATCGGCCGCGGCCTGGCACTGCTCGTCGCGACCCGGGGCCGGTCGGGTCCGGGGAATCCCGCGCCGCTGCTCCGGGTTCTCATCTGGTCCGGCCTGACCGCGGCCCCGTGGCTGGTCGGGGGGATAACCGATGAGCAGGGGGTCCGGGCGGTGCTGTGGAGCATCGCGCTTGCCCTGGACTACGTGGGCCTGGCTCTCGGCTGGCCGGTGCCCTGGCTCGGCCGCTCCCAGGTCGCCGGCCAAAGCATTGCAGGCGAGCGCCTGGGAGAGCGGTACCAGCAGTTCTTGCTCATCGCCCTCGGTGAGTCGATCCTCACCATCGGCATCACCTTCAGCGGCGGTCCCGGCTTCACCCGGGACCGTACGATCGCGTTCGCGCTGGCGATGCTGACCACCGTGCAGTTCTGGCGGATCTACTTCTACCGGGCGGGCGGCCTGCTGCCGCTCGCCATCACCAGGGCCCGCGAACCGGTCCGACTCGGCCGCTCGGCGTCGTTCACCCATCTGGCCATGGTTGCCGGCATCATCGTCTCGGGGGTGGGCTACGAGTTGTACATCGACCATCCGCTCGGGCACACCGAGCCCGGCTGGCTCGCCGTCATCATCGGCGGGCCCGCGTTGTTCCTCGCCGGGCGGGTCGCCTTCGAGTACCAGGTGTTCGGCCGGATCTCCCGAGCCCGGGTGGCCGGGCTGCTCTGCCTCGGCCTCCTCATCCCGGCGTTGCTGGTGCTGCCGACCCTGGCTGCCGGCGCCGCGACCGTTGCCGTCCTGTTCGCGATCACCGTGGCGGACGCGTACCGCGCCCGCGGCCGGACGTCGGAGGAACCAGCTCCGCCCGTCTGACCCGGCCGCCGTACGCGGCGAAAGGCATGTTCAGGAACCCGTGCAGCCGGCATGATCAGCGACATGGGGGCCGCTGGCGGCTTCGCCGGTGCGTCGTACGCGCTGCCGTGTGCGCGACCGCGAATTCGACCTGCCACGTGGTCCGACCGCCTGAACCCGGAGCGGACCGGGAGCACCAAGCCGTGGTTGTGCCGTGTTGCCACGCGTTCCGCTCGGGAGCCTGCCGTCCGATCCGATTGGGAGCGTTCCCATAGTTCGGGATGCGTGGATTGGTGAGTCGCCTGCGGCATTACCGTCCTGTTAAGCGAGAGGGGTCAATATGTTGCGACGTTCTTCGCTCGGGCGGCTCTGCGCGGCCGGCGTGGCCGCCCTGGTCGCCCCGCTCGTGGCGACCGGGGCGACCGGGGCACCCGCAGTGGGGCAGGCCGCGCCGGGGCGGGCCGCCCCGGACCGCGTCGAGGTCGCCGCCGTGCCGCCGCTCGACCAGCTCACGGTCAGCACCACCCAGGTCGCCTCCGGGCTGCAACGACCCACCGCGATCTTCGCCCCCGACGACGGCAGCGGCCGGCTGCTGATCACCGAGAAGCAGGGCACGATCCGGGTCTACCACCCGAACACCGGGCTCGCGGCGCAGCCGCTGCTCGACATCCGGGACCGGGTCGACACCTCCGGCAACGAACGCGGCCTGCTCGGCGTGGTCACCTCGCCGAACTTCGCCCAGACCCGCACCCTGTACGTCACCTACACGGCGCTGCCCCAGGGCACCGTGACGCTGTCCCGGTTCACCCTGGACACGGCCGGCCAGACGCCGATCCCGGCCGCCCGGGAGCAGGTGGTGCTCACCCAGCCGCACGCCGAGTTCTCCAACCACAACGGGGGACAGGTCGCCTTCGGCCCGGACGGCTACCTCTACTGGAGCATCGGGGACGGCGGCGGGGCGGACGACGTACTCAACTCGGGGCAGAACCTCGGCACCCTGCTCGGCAAGATCCTCCGGCTGGACGTCAGCCGCTCCTGCGGCGGCCGGAACTACTGCGTACCCGCCGACAATCCGTTCGTCGGCACCGCCGGGGCACGGACGGAGATCTGGGCGTACGGGCTGCGGAACCCGTGGAAGTTCTCGCACGACCTCCGCGGCGACGGCTCGCTCTGGATCGCCGACGTCGGCCAGGGCACCTTCGAGGAGATCGACCACCTGCCGGGGAACCGGGGCGGGGCCAACCTCGGCTGGTCCTGCCGGGAGGGTCCGCAGGTCTTCAACCCCGACCGGTGCCGGGCCGGCGCCACCTACGTCGAGCCGGTGCACTCGTACCGCACCTCGTTCGACGGCTGCGCCGTGATCGGTGGGTACGTCTACCGGGGTCAGGCGTACGCCGACATCGCCGCCGGGACGTACCTGGCCACCGACTACTGCTCCGGTACGGCGTTCGTGGTTCGGCCACCGGCCAGCCCCGGCGGCGCGTACGCGACCCGGGCGCTGACCGAGCTGACCATCCAGCCGACCAGCCTCGGCCAGGATGCCAACGGCGAGCTGTACCTGGTCAACGATCTTCCCGGCCAGTTGCACCGGATCTCGTTCGGCACCACCGCCCCGCCGGCGGCCTGCACGATCAGCTACCGGGTCGACCAGCAGTGGGGGACCGGCTTCACCGCCACGGTGGTCGTCACCAACACCGGCACCGCACCGATCAACGGCTGGACGGTGGGCTGGACCTTCCCCGCCGCACAGCGCGCCGACACCTTCTGGAACGCCCTCGGCAGCCAGCAGGGCGCGGTGGCGACCGCGCGCAACGCCGACTGGAATCCGAACATCCCAGCCGGGGGCAGCACCGAGTTCGGCTTCCTCGCCTCGAACACCGGCCCGAACCCCGCGCCGTCCAGCTTCACCCTCAACGGCAGACCCTGCCGCTGAGGTGCCGGCAAGGGCCCTTCTCGTACGACGCGACCGCGTCGGGGACAGCCGGCGCGGGTGGAACGTCAGCCGACGCGGTCGCGGTCAGGCACCGATCCGCGCTGTTTGGCGGAGACTCGCCTCGACGAGGTGGGCCACGCCTGCCCGCCGATGCGCGGCGAACGCGGCGCGGGCGTGCCTGACCGCCTGCTCGGGCCGGCCCAGCCGGTACGCGAGTTCGGCGAGCGCGTAGTGGTTCGAGCCCACGAGGCGCCGCCGGAGCCGACGGCGACGAACCGGTCGGCGAGGGGACGAGCGTGTCATAGAGGTGGGCCGGGTCCGGTGCGCCGAGCGCGACCGCCTCGTTCAGCGCGGCCCGGGCGCCCACGACATCGCCGGCGAGCCTTCTGGCTTTACCCAGGTGTACGCGACGGGAGCGCGCCATGCAACATCCGCAACGCGGCGGCGGCCCGCTCCGGTCCCATGACGCGCAGGAGCAGCGTGCTCGGGGCTTCGTACTGGGCCACACCGGACGGTGCCATCCGCGACTTGGACGCGACTTGGAGGACCGGCGTTCGGCATCCGACGAGCGCACCGGCACGAGCCGCCGCGGTCGCGCCGGCCGTCCGCTTGCCGATCGCGGGTGAGACGCAAGGCAGCCCCGTCCGTATCCAAGTGCGGTGCAAGTGGCAGGTAAGTGGCCGCTGCGATGGTGCGGGGCAACCACGGCCCTGCCCGGCACGGGCAGGGCCATCGCCGATCGCAAGGGGACTGATGAACGAGACCACCTATCCGGCCGACGCCCGGCCGTGTCCGCCACCCGCGAGGTGGAGCATGCGGAGGGGAGCGCGGCGTCTGCTCGTGCTCGTCACGGCGGCGGCCGCGTTGATCGGCGGTTTGGGCCTGCCGGCGCGGGCCGACAATCCGGTCGAGTACGACCAGGAGGCACTCCGCGTCAAGCTCTTCGGCGCGCACATGCGCATGTACGACCGGGGCCTGCCCGGCCTCAAGGATCTTGTGCTCAGCGACAACCTGATGTACTGGCGGCAACAGAATCCCACCGCCACCACCGACCAGTTGGTCCGGCACGCCGAACTGGTCCGCCAGCAGCTCGACGAGAAGCTGAAGGGCGTCGACCAGAACGTCGCGAACTACTACGGCTTCCTCAAGGTGCTGGACGCCATGGCCGGCATCCCGGGCGTCAGCGTCGGGACTCCGGCGATCAAGGCGTACCTCGAGTCGAGCAGCGGCGAGTCCTATGCCCGGTGGCAGAACCTCACGGACGCCATGACCAGCAGCCAGGAAACCTTCAGTTGGATGCAGCGGTACTACGGCCTGCAGGACCGCGTCTGGGGGGAACTGGGCCGCCGCGGTCAGTCCGACAGCGCCCTGGCGGCAGCCTGGGACGGCTACTTCGGCAGCCGGCTGAACGTCAGCGTGAATGCCAGCTTCGATCAGCTGGCCGCCGACCCGGGGCTCACCAACTGGCTGAACCTGCACACCATCCTGGAGAACCAGACGAACTCCGCGATCTACCTGCAGGAGGTGCGCGAGGCGTTCCAGCGGGCGCTCGGGCAGGTGGACGGCAAGATCGACCAGCTTATCGCTGAGCTGGGCGCCCTGTCCGACAAGTACCCGGCCGTGGTCGGGGGACCCACGCCGACCGCCGAGGACCAGGCCGCGGCGCAGGCCAAGGCCGCGAACTTCCAGGCGCAGATCGAGGCGGCGGGTGCCGCCGTCAGCATCCTGTCGACGCTGGCCGGCTTCGTCGACCCCAAACTCGGGCGGGACATCGGCCTGGTCGGCAAGGCGGCGATCTCCATCGCCTCGTCCGTCAACAGCTACCTGCCGACAGTGGTGGGGCTCAAGCTGGGCCAGGCGCTCACCTCGGCGAGCACCCTGGTGCTCACCGGCAACATCGTGGGCTCGGTGATGACCCTGCTGCCGATGTTCACCAACGATCGGTCTCCCGATCAGCTCATCATGGAGCAACTCGCGGGGCTGCGCACGGACATCGCCCAGTTGCAGGACCGGATGACCGCCCGGTTCGACCGGATCGAGACGGCCCTGCTTCAGATGTACGGCGACATGCTCGTCCAGTTCGGCCGAGTGTTCGACGAGTTCCAGAAGGTGCGGGACAACCTTGCCGACATCGAGCACCGGCTCTTCCTGCTGGACGACAAGATCGACACTTTCGCCGCCGCGACCCAGGCGGCGCTGACCTCGATCGCGACCCAGGACGTCCGCGGCAACATCAACCGGTACGTCAGCTACAAGGAGAACTACGGGCAGGACATTCCCACCTATCAGGAGTACACCACGCCGGAGAACTCCTTCCACTTCACCGCGACGGGGTTGTCCTTCGACGACACATTCACGCTGCCGTCGAGCGCGTTCGCCTCGGCAGACCCGTCCACGGTGGTCAACAGCTACCAGCCGGCCGGCAGCATCAACTACCTGACCTGGCTCGCTCAACGCTACGACCCGACGTTCCCGCAGTTGTCCGGCAAGGTCGCCAATCCCAGCGTCTGGGCGCTGGGCGCCAGATCCTACGCGACGCTGTCTCTGCAGAACCTCGACTACGCCAAGCGGGTCAGCGCCTCCCGGGCCCAGCAGGTCAGGAACGTCGGCCTGGAGATCAATCGGGCAGCCCAGGCCGTCAGCAAGCCGGCCACCGACGGCGGCACCAACCGGTTGTTCCGTGGCCTGATGGACAACTACCGCGGTGCGGTCAACAACTTCTCAGACGAGTTGGCGAAGATTCGCTCCGTGGAGGTCCAGGACGGCAGGCAGTACGACCTGTTCGGCACCCCCGATCAGGCCCGCCAGGCCGCATGGCCAATCCCGGACGCGCCCACCAAGGGCGAGTGCAACACGCCCAGCGGGCCCACGCCGGTGAAGTCATGGCCGTCGAGCGTACGCAACAACGACCTGGCGCCGGTCTATCTGCTCGCCGCGTATGTGCCCAAGGAGGACGTCGCGCCGACCATCACCTGGAGGTGCACCGCCGAGGTCTCCGTCGCCAACAAGAGCGACGGATTCGGCAAGGTCTACGCGGCCACGGTCACCTTCACGAACTACCTGAACTGGCCGGGTGAGGCACCTCGTCCGATCCGGAGTCGGACCTTCACGTACGGACCGGTGGACGGCATGGTCGGCGGGGTGACGTTCCTGAACGCGTACTGGGACACGATCATGGCGCAGCCGTCCTGGGCCACGACCGACGCCGCCACCCTCAGCAACACCAAGACCCGGGCACAGGCCGTGTTGAACGGCAAGCAGAAGCTCTACTACGACACGGTCGCCGCTCGGCTCACCGGTGCTGGCGCCCTGGCCAGCGCCAACGGCAAGGTGACCGAGGCGGTCAAGCTGTTGCAGGCGTACTCCGATCTCGGCTGGAAGGTCGCCCTGCAGGACGACGACCTCTTCAACGGACTGCTGAACGGCGGCCGGCACCTGCCGGCGGACATCGCCGGGGCCGCGCACTTCACGGAGGCGTACCGCGTCGCCGCGGCCAACTACCAGGCATGCAAGCCGACGACTGTGGGTGGGGCGTGCACCGGCATCCCGAAGCACCCGTTCGACGACCAGCCGCAGTACTCGTACGCATGTCCGCTCGACGGCAATCGGCTGCCCGGCGAACCGTTGGGCAACTGCCTGGTCACCGTGGCCCAGCGACGCACCGACGCCCTCGGGCAGCGGTACGCCCTGCACTCCAGCGAGTTGGCCACGGGCAAGTACGTGGAGAGCCTGCCCGAGGTCGAAGCCCTCATGACCAGCGTCAAGCTGGCCGACCTGGCCGTGCGGGAGGGCTGACGACCGGCGGCTGGCCACCAACGGGGCGTGCGGGTCCTTGCGACCCGCACGCCCCGCGGCGAAAGGGCGGGAGCGGCAGAACGGCGATCCTGGAAGGGTCACTCCCAGACGGTGACCCGGACGGTGAGCTGTCCCTGGGTCGCTCTCGTGACCACCGGCAGCGCGTATCGGCCGGCCGAGGTGACGACGCAGATCCCCCGTCGTTCCAGGAGCCGATCCCCGATCGGGCGGGTGGACGGATCCCCGTACCTCGCGCGGACACAGTCGGCGCGCTGCCACGGCCCGGTGCCCGGCAGCGCCGCCGCGTACGCGGGATCGTTGCGGCTGATCACGGCGTCGTTGTTGGCCTCCGGCCACCACGAGGCGTAGCCGACGTCGCGGGACGGTCCCCAGTCGTCCCTGGTCGGGTTCCAGTCGGCGGCCGTCGAGTCCTGCCCGGTCGGCGGCGGTGACGGTGGCACCGGCTTCGTCGTCCGGGACGGCTTCGGTACGGGCCGGTCGGGCGGAGGCGAACGGCCCGGCCGGGCGGCCGAGGAGGCGGTGTCGAGTCCGCTGTCCGCGGGTCCTAGTCGCGTACGGGGTACTGGTCGTGCCGGGCCCACAGCTCGAGCCAGTCGGCGTCCGTCAGCTCGCGCCCGCTCGTGGCGATCTCGGCCAGCTCGCGAAAGTACGTCTCCCGCGGCGCTCCGGGCGTGAACAGCACCAGCATGGCCGCCGGTTCGTCGGTCTCGTTGCGGTATCCGTGCGCGACGCCCTCGGGCACGTACAGGAAGTCGCCGCCGCGGGCGGTCACCCACCGCTGCCCGTCGTAGAGGGTCACCGTACCGGCCGTGACGTAGAACGACTCGGCGAAGGTCTTGTGGAAGTGGGTGTCGGTGCCGCCGATGCGCGGGGGCATCAGCCACTCGAACAGGCCGAACCTGCCCTGGGTGGCGCTGCCCGGCGCGACGAAGCGGGCGGTGCTGCCCGACCCCAGCGTCACCTGCTCGGTGGCGTCGGCCCGTCGGAGGTCGGCGTGTGCGGGGCGGGGAAAGTCGGTCATTGCTGCCTTCCAGGGTGGTGCCGGCACCGGCCAGGGGCCAGTGGTGCGGCGACGTCGGCGAGGTGTGCCGTGCGGAGTCCGGCCAGGACAGTTCGGATCATGTGGTGGCGGCGGACAGCAGGGCGAGTGCCGCCCGGCGGGCGTGCGCGGCGGTGCCGGCCCGGTCGTGATGAGCGGCGACGACGGTCGCGCCCTCGACCAACATGAGCAGTTGACGCCCGAGTGCGTGCGGATCGGCGGCGCCGGCGCGGCCGGCGATGCCGGTGAGAAGATCGAGATAACGGTCCAGGTGGCGCGTGGTGATGGCGCGGACGGGCGGCACGTGGTGCTGGGCCGCCGCGTTCAGCATCGCGCAGCCCCGGAAGACCGGCTCGTCGTACCACTGCTGGAGGACGTCGAACACCGCGGCGAGCTGATCGCGCGGGTCGTCACCGGCGGTCGCGACCGCCCGAGCCAACCAGGTCGCCACTCGCCGGCTGCGCGCCTCCAGAACCGCCTGGATGAGGCCGTCCTTCGTGCCGAAGTGTCGGTAGAGGGTTTCCTTGGACACGCCGAGCCTGGTGCACAGTTCGGCGACGCCGACACCGTCGAGCCCTCGCTCGTACAGCAGTGGCGTGGCCGCGCTGAGGATTTCGGCGCGGGTGCGTTCCGGGTCGATTGTCGAGCCCTTGGGTACTGGCACGAACTAGATGGTACCGACCGGTTCGTTCTGCTGCTAGTCTCCGAGGCCGAACCGATCGGTTCTATCCACTGGAGGTGTCATGCCAGACGGAAGCGTCGCTCCGCCGGACCCGGCTGAGCCGGCCGGCAGCGTCAGATGTCTCCGGAGGGCTGCCGATGACGCCGGACGTGACTGACATGGCGCCGCGGACGGCGACCTGGCAGGCGGCCCGCCTCGCGCTCGGCACCGCGTCGGCGCTCGGGATCGCGCGCTTCGGCTACGGGCTGCTCCTGCCGGAGATGCGCGCCGATCTGCACTGGAGTCTGGCCGAGGCCGGCGCCGCCAGCACCGCCAACGGGCTGGGGTACCTGGTCGGCGCCATGATGACCGCCGCGGTCGTCCGCCGATGGGGAACAGGCGTCGCGTTCCGCGCCGCGATGGCACTCACGGCCGGCTCGCTGGCCGCCACCGCCGCGAGCGAGAACTTTCTCTTTCTGCTGCTGGCGCGGACGGCTGCGGGGGCGTCGGGAGCCGTGGTGTTCGTCGTCGGCGGCGTGATCGCCTCACGTCTCGCGGCGCGGATCGCCTCGGCCACGCCCATCACCGTGTATTTCGGCGGCACCGGGCTGGGCATCGTCATCAGCGGGGTCAGCGTTCCCCCGCTGGGAGAACGCTGGCGCCTCGCCTGGCTCGGCCTGGCGGCCGTCGCCGCCCTGGCGACGGCGGTGAGCTGGAGCGCGACAGGCAGGGACGACCAGGGGCGGCACCCGGCGCGCGGGCAGGCCCGGATACGCCCCCTCCGCGAGGTCGCGCTGGCCTACCTGCTGTTCGCCGCCGGCTACATCACCTACATCACGTTCCTGTCCGCGTACCTCGTCGACCACCATGCCTCACTCACCCAGGTCATGCTCACCTGGACCGTGCTGGGCCTCGCCGTCGTCATGGCGCCCGCGCTGTGGAGCCGACCCATCATCGAATGGTCGGGCACCCGCCCCCTGACCGCCCTGCTCACCGTCCTGAGCGGTGGCGCGGCGTTGGCCCTCACGTCGTCCGCGCCGCCGGTCGTCCTCGGTTCCGCGCTGGTCTACGGGGCGACCTTCATGGGCGTGCCCGCCGCCGTCACCGCCCTCATCAGGGCCCGCACCCCGCCCGAGGACTGGACCGCCACGCTCGCGGCGTTCACCACGGTGTTCGCCATCGGGCAGACCGCCGGCCCGGTCCTCGCCGGCGTACTCGCCGACCACACCTCGACCAGGGCGACCCTGTCCTGGACCGCGATCCTGTGCGCCGCCGCCGGGGCGGTTTCCGTCGCCGCCGGCCGCAGACGGCTCGACGCACCGATCCGCAGCGGCACAGACGCGTACGAGAGCAGCCCCCGCTAGACCGCCGACGTTGCTATCAGAGGAAGAAGGAAATGGCGAACTTCGTGCTCATCCCCGGTATGTGCCACGGTGGCTGGTGCTTCGAGGAGGTGACCCGGCAACTCCGTGCCGACGGGCACACGGTGTATCCGCTGACCCTGACCGGGCTCAGCGAGCGCAGTCACCTGCTGCACGGTGGCGTGAACCTCGACACGCACATCCAGGACGTGACCGCCGTGCTTGCCGCCGAGGACGTCACCGACGCCGTGCTGGTCGGTCACAGCTACGGCGGAATGGTCATCAGCGGCGTCGCGGACCGCGCACCCGAACGAGTCGACTCGCTCGTCTACCTGGACGCCATGGTCCCGGGGAACGGCGACTCCTGCTGGAATCTGGTCTCCGACCAGGAGCGGCAGTGGTACGTACAGGTCGAGGAGAACGGGTACGCGACGCGGCCGCTGCCGTTCTTCGACGCGCGAGCCACACCCCACCCGATCGCCTCGCTGCTCCAGCCCTTACGGCTGACCGGCGACCTCGCCCACATCCGCCGCAAGGACTACGTGTACGCCGCGGGATGGGACGGGCAGTCGCCCTTCACCCCGGTCTACGAGAGCCTGCGCAGGGCATCCGGCTGGCGGACGCACTCGCTGGCCAGCGGCCACAACATGATGCGCGATGCTCCGGAGCACCTGCTGCGAATCCTCCTCGACGTCGCGGAGAACTCCGAGCAGGACATCGCCGGGCCGTGTGCCGGGTCCGGCATACCGGACCCGGCACAGCAGGGACTCAGCTACAGGCGGAGCCGTTGAGGGTGAACCCGCTGGGCGCGGCGCCGTTGCCGTTATGGGTGGCCTGGAAGCCGATACCCGTTGAACCACCCGGCGGAATGGTGCCATTGAAGTTGACGTTGGTCGCGGTCACCTGGCCGCTGGTCGGCGAGTAGTTGGCGTTCCAGCCAGAGGTGATGGTCTGCCCGGACGCGAGGTTGAACTTCAGCGACCAGCCGTTGATGGTGGACGTGCCGGTGTTGGTGATGGTGATGTTGTCGGTCAGGCCGTTGTTCCACGCGTTGACGTCGTTGGTCACTCGGCAGGGTCCGCCGCCGCCCGGCGGCGGGCTCGACGTCGTCGGGCGCGGCGAGGCCGTGGTCGGGGTCGGCTGGGGGTTGCCGCCGGAGCCCTCGCTCACGGTGATGTTGGAGCTGCCGCTGCTCTGGTAGCCCTCGGTGGCGAGGATCTGGTAGTTGTGGGTGCCGAGGTTCAGGCCAAGGCTGGCCCACGCGTTGAAGTGGTTGGCGGTGGTGATGGTGCCGCCGGTCCGCTTCTGCTGCCGGACACTCCAGTACTGGTAGAACGTCGCGGTGCCGATGATGGAGGGCTGGTTGACGCGCTGGGTGCGGTAGATGTCGTACGTGCTGCCGTCGGTGGTGACCGAGCCCAGCCGGGTGGCGCCCGTGCTCGGGTTGTAGCTGCCGAAGTTCTCGACGACGTAGTACTCGATGAGCGGGTTGGTCGTCCATCCGTACAGCGCCAGGTAGCCGTTGCCGTTCGGGCTGAAGGTGCCCGAGTAGTTCACGGTGTGGCTCGAGCCGGGGTTCCAGCCCTTGCCGACGACCATGTTGTTCATGTTGCTCCACTGGACGCTGTACTGGCCGCCGGCGCCCATGGTCATGGTGACGTTGCCGTTGTCCTTCCAGTACGAGTAGAAGAACCCGTTGTGGGTGCCGGTTGAGTTCGAGGTGAGGGTCCGGTCGGCCTCGGCGTGCGCGACGCCGGCCAACGTAAACGAGGCTGCGGCCAGCACGACGGCGCAGGCGCTGCCGATGAGCAGCCTGATGCGGTCGCGCCCGCGGCGCTTCGGGTGGGTGGGGGTGTCATTCATGTGCGCCTCCTCTTGTGGGATCGGCCCGGAGGCCGGGACTGCGTGACGCGACTCGACGGTGGTGTGGGGCGCCAACGCGTGACCACCACCGTCGGGTTCGTACCACGCCGCGGATTACCGGATCGTGGTTCCGTCGATGAGCGGAGGACCAGGTCGCGGCCGTGGCCTGGGGTCGGCAGTCGTTGAAGTTCATCAATGCTGGCAGTATTGGACCGCCTCGGAATGTTGTCAACAACTTCCGGAAGGCTTTCGAAAAGCCCATTCTCGGCGCTGGCGTCCCGAAAGATGCCTGGCCTGGATGTTCGGCCTGTAAGTCTAGCGGGGATCAGGGTGTCCATCGACGGGTTGCTGGCCGGATCGCTGATAAATGCGCCGATGTTGCCGAAAGTTTCGGACTCGGATCGCGCGATTCGATTCCGATGGTCGCTGGGAGAGGGCAGCCGGGTGATCGCCATGAGGACACTCGCGGATGCGCCCGGGTGCGACGACCGTCGGGCCGTCGCTCCGGACCATGGCGTGGCGCGAGTGCCCGGACGAGGCGGCTCGGCGGTCGATCCGTGGATCCGTCGGCATCCGGGGCGCGAGGCATCCCTCAGCGAGTGGCCGTGGCCGGCTTCTTCGCCGGCCCTACGAACTGGACGCTCGCGGGTGGACCGCAGGCGAACTGCGCCCTCTGCTGCCACGGGCCGCCCTGAAGGGCAATGGAACAGGTCGTCTGCCGGACCGGTGGTCGGCGGCAGCCGCCGCCCGAGCCGGCGGCGGTCGGGTTCACCACGTTCGGCGCGGTGCGCGTCGGCCGGCACACCTTTGAGGGCGGCTGCGCGCCGAGGCCGGCGTCATGGGCGTGGTGCGTGCCGCACGGGCCGGGCGGGGGCTCGTCTGATCCACGTGCGATCGGTGGCGGTGATCGCGGGGCAAGCGCGGTCAGCCGACCAGCCCTCCCAGCAGAGCCACGGCGACGACAGCCAGGACCGCAAACACGGCCGCGCCCGCCACGCACCCGGCAATCGCCAGCCCGCGACCACGTTGCCCGGCCGTCTTGATCTGCTTCAGGGCCACTCCGCCCAGGGCAACCGCGCATCCGCCGACCAGCAGCATGGGGATCAGAGCTCTGATTGGCAGCTCCGACAGCCCAGCAAGACCCGAGCTGACGTACAGCATCGATCCCAGGCCCATGCAACAGGCCGTCATCGCCAGAACGTTGTACCCTCGCTGATTCTCGGAGAGCTGACCGGTCATGGCACGCCCCACCCTTCTTCCTTTGCCGCTCGGATGCTCCCCGTACGACGCCACAAGGCCGTCCGTCAGCGGATTGCGAACGGAAGCACCAGGATGGATCATGCGGGCGGGCAAGGGAAGGCGACCGAGGACACGGCCAGAGCCCGGTGCTTGGCGGAGCCGGCAGCGTAGAGCATCGACGTGGGCCGTGACCACACTTTCGGGACGAAGAGGTCGCGTCGAAGCGAGGCCGCTAACCGCTGTGCAAGGCGGACCCACTGACCAGCCACAGCAGGGGAGACGCGACCGCGCCGACCACCATGCCGATCCCCAGTGGGGCATGGCGCGAACCCAGTGGTGCGAGGGTGAGCCCAACGGCCACGACAATGAAGACGGGCACCGCGCTGGCGTAGATGAGATACCTGGACCACAGGTCCAGATCGTCGCCGCGCCGGGGCAACATCCCGACGATCACGATCCACAGCGTGTGGAGTCCGTCGCCTGCGGCGGCCCCACCGTCGGAGGCTCTAACGAAAAACGTTATCGTTTGCAGGATCTGTCGGGACCGGTCCGACGAGTGAAGGAGACCTGCTGTGGCCGTACCGAAGCGAAAGACGTCGAGATCGAACACCCGGCACCGGCGGGCGCGGTGGAAGGCCCAGGTGCCGCAGCTCACCCCGTGCCCCTGTCCCCGCAAGGAACTGGTGGTGCCGCATCGTGCCTGCGCGCACTGCGGCCTCTACAAGGGGCGTCAGGTGGTGGAGGAGCCGTGACCGGGCGCCTGCCGGTGACCGTGCTCTCCGGCTTCCTCGGGGCTGGCAAGACCAGCCTGCTCAACCATGTCCTGGCCAATCGGGACGGGCTGCGGGTCGCGGTGATCGTCAACGACATGAGCGAGGTCAACATCGACGCCTCCCTCGTCCGTGACGGCGGGTCGCTGTCGCGGACCGAGGAACGGCTGGTGGAGTTGACCAACGGCTGTATCTGCTGCACCCTGCGCCACGACCTGCTCGACGAGGTGGTCCGACTCGCGCGGCTGGGCCGGTTCGACTACCTGCTGATCGAGTCCAGCGGCATCTCCGAACCGATGCCGGTGGCCGCCACGTTCGCCTTCGGGGTGGAGGACGGGCAGGTGCTCGACGACCTCGCTCGACTGGACACCACCGTCACCGTGGTGGACGCCGCCGGGCTGCTGGCCCGCATCGAGGCGGGCGAGACCCTCGAACAGCGCGGGCTGGCCGCGTACGAGGGAGACGACCGCAGCATCGCCGACCTGCTGGTCGACCAGATCGAGTTCGCTGACGTGCTGGTGGTCAACAAGACCGACCTGGTGGCCCCGGACGACCTGGCGGTGCTGGAGGCGCTGCTGACCCGGCTCAACCCGGCCGCCCGGCAGGTCCGGGCGACGCACGGCCGAGTGCCGCCGGCGGAGATCCTGGACACGGGCCGGTTCGACCTCGACCGCGCCGAGACCGCGCCCGGCTGGGTGGCCGAGCTCAACGGCGAGCACGTGCCGGAGACCGAGGAGTACGGCATCTCCAGCATCGTGTTCCGCGATCACCGGCCGTTCCACCCTCAGCGGCTCTGGGACCTGCTGGCCGGCGGCCTGGACGCCTTCGGGGTGGTGCGTTCCAAGGGGTTCCTGTGGCTGGCCAGCCGCCCGGACGTGCAGGCCCTGTGGTCCCAGGCCGGGCCGTCGGGACGCTGCGACCCGGTCGGTGTGCCGGTCGCGG
Organism: Micromonospora narathiwatensis; assembly: GCF_900089605.1. Classification (NCBI taxonomy): domain Bacteria; kingdom Bacillati; phylum Actinomycetota; class Actinomycetes; order Micromonosporales; family Micromonosporaceae; genus Micromonospora; species Micromonospora narathiwatensis. The sequence goes on from NZ_LT594324.1 coordinate 2,133,778, forward strand.
TGTCCGGGGAATGGCCGGACGATCCTGACGAGCGGGCCGAGTTGGAGTCCCGCTGGCATCCCGTCTTCGGCGACCGGCAGCAGGAGCTGGTCCTCATCGGCGTGGGTCTGGACGCCGACGGCCTGCGGGCCGCACTGGCCGACTGCCTGCTGTCCGACAGGGAGATCTCCGCCGGGGAGGACACCTGGCGGGCCCTGCCCGACCCGTTCCCCGAATGGGGCCTCGGCGACCTCCACGACCACGACCAGCCGGAACCGGTCCTGCGCTGACGATGCCGATCCGGACGACGTCGTGCGGTGGTGGCGCGGCCGGGAAGCCGTGACGCGCCACCACCAGCCCGGCCGCGAGGATCTTCTCGCCGGCCGGGCTCGCCGCGGCGCGGACGCGCGGGTGTGCTTTCCGGCGGGCCTCGACATCGGAGGCGGCCCGGGACGGCAACGAAGTCGGCCGTGTCGGCCTGCCCACGGCCTACCGGCGGCGCGTGCCCGGCCTCCGCGGCGGTGGCGCGGTCACGGCGCGGTGAGGGAGATCGTGCGGAACCCGGTGCGCAGGCGGTGCGCCGCCAGCGACGTGAGCAGGACGGCGGCGGCGGTCAGCGAGATGCTGCCACCGGCGGCGACATCCCACAGCCGGGAGAACCACAGTCCCGCCGCGGCGCTGCCGGCACCGAGTGTGGCAGCGAGAACGGTCATGGGGACGAGACGGTCGGTCCAGGCGCGGGCGGCCGCGGCGGGGGCGACGATCAGCGCCAGGGCGAGGATGGTGCCCACGGCGGGCACGATCGCGACGACGACGAGGTCGACCAGCAGCAGGAGTGCGAGGTCGAGCAGCCGGACGCGGTACCCGGCGGCGCGGGCGCCGGCGGGATCGAAACCGACGTACAGCAGGTGCCGGCCGCCGACGGTGAGCGCGGCGGCGGTGATCACCAGCAGGGCGCCGTTCACGACCAGGTTCTCGGTGGTGACGGTGAGGATCGAGCCGACGAGAAAGGCGGACAGGTCCCGGCTGAAACCGTTCTGTGTGGCGACCAGCGCGACGCCGAGCGCGAACCCGGCGGAGAGGATGACGCCGGTGGCGGCGGTGGCCTCCTGGCCACGGGTACGCGCCAGCGCGGCGACGGCGGCGGCGGTCAGCAGCCCGGCGACCACGCCGCCGAGGTAGATGTTGACGCCGAGGATGGAGGCGGCGACCACGCCGGGGAAGGTGGCGTGGGCCATGGTCATGGTGAAGAACGACAGTCGGCGTAGCACGACGTGCACGCCGACCAGTCCGGTGAGCACCCCTACGGTGATGGCTTCGACCAGGGCGCGGCCGAAGGTGTCGTGCAGCAGCCAGCTCATCGGGCCACCGTCGGGGCGGGTGGGTGCGGCCGGCGGCGGAGGTGGCCGGCGAGTAGGGCGAGCAGGTAGCAGGCCACGAGGGTGAGCACCACCGCGGCGGCGGAGGTGAGCCGGATGCCGTATCGGACGGAGGCGGTCCAGCTGGCCAGCAGGCCCAGGTACGCGGCGACGCCGGTGACGGCGGTGGCGATCACGGCCATGGCGGTGAGTCGTTCGGTCAGCAGGCGCGCGGTGGCGGCGGGCACGATGAGCAGGGCGATCACCAGGATGGTGCCGACGGCCTGCGCGGCGGCGACGACGACCAGCGCGATGGCGGTGTTGAGCCCGAGGTCGAGCAGGGTGAGGCGGTATCCGGCGGTGGCGGCGGCGATGGGGTCGAAGGCCCGCAGGATCAGCGGCCGGGCGGTGACGGCGAGGCCGGTGAGCACGATCGCGGCCAGCACGGCGGTCTGGGCGAGCTGGGCGGGGGTGACGGTGAGCAGCCGGCCGAACAGGAACGCGGTCAGGTCGCTGGTGTAGGAGTGTTGACGGGAGACGAGCACCACGCCGAGCGAGAACATGGCGGTCAGCAGCATGGCCACGGTGGTGTCGTCGCTGAGCCGCCCCCAGCGGGTGAGCGCGGTGAGCGTGACCGCGGTCAGGAGCGCGGCGACGAGCGCGCCGCCGGCGATGCCGGTCCAGCCGGCGACGAGGAATCCGATGACCACGCCGGGGAAGACGGTGTGGGTCAGCGCGTCGGCGACGAAGGCCAGCCGGCGCAGGAAGACCAGCACGCTGACCGGCCCGCACACCACGGCGAGCAGGAGCAGTTCGGCGAGGGCGCGGCCCATGAACGGCACGCTGAACGGCGCGACGAGATCACTCATGGCGTCACCGTCCGGGCCGCGCGGCGTGCAGGTCGGCGGCCTGGCTGCCGTAGCCGTAGGTGCCGGGAAGCTCGGCGAGGATCTGTTCGGTGGGGCCGGTGACGGCGCGGCCGCCGTGGACGAGGCAGGCGGTGTCGGCGAGGTCTCGGGCCAGGCGCAGGTCGTGGGTGCTGAGCAGAACGGCGGTGCCGGCGGCGGCGAGGTCGCGCAGTTGCGCCACGATGACGTCCTGGCTGGTGGCGTCGAGACCGTTGAAGGGTTCGTCCATGAGCATCAGCCGGGCCTGTGCGGCGATGGCGCGGGCGAGCAGGACCCGTTGGCGTTGGCCTCCGGACAGTTGCCCGAAGCTGGTGCGGGCGCGGTCGGCCAGCCCGACCCGGGCCAGGGCGTCGGTGGCGATGGCGCGGTCGGTCGCGCGGATCTGCCGTAGCCAGCGGCCGGGCCGGTAGCGGCCCATGAGCACGACGTCGGCGGCGGTGACGGGGAAGTCCGCGTCGAGGGTGTCGACCTGCGGCACGTAGGCGGCCGTGCCGCGCGCCTGCCGCGCCGGCCGTCCGGCGACGGTGATCGTGCCGGCGAGGATGTCGGCGAGCCCGACGACGGCCTTGATGAGGGTGGACTTGCCGGCGCCGTTGGCGCCGACGAGGGCGACGATCCGGCCGGGCGCCAGGGTGAGGTCCACGTCGGTGAGGACGGCGCGGCGCCGGTAGCCGACGCCGGCCCCGTCGAGGCGGAGGACGGCGTCGGCTACCGGCGCGCGGGCGGGCTCAGCCACCGAGGGCTGCCACGATGGTGGCGGTGTTGTGTTCCTCGGCACCGAGATAGGTGCCCTGGGGGGTGCCTTCGGGGCCGAGGCTGTCGCCGTAGAGGGCGTCCTCGCCGCCGACCACCCTCACGCCCGCCTGCCGGGCGATCGCCTCGGCGGCCTTGGGCGGCAGCGAGCTCTCACTGAAGATCGCCTTGGTGCCGGTGGCCCTGATCTTCGCCACCAGGTCGTTGATCTGGGTGGCGGACAGCTCGGCGCTGGTGTCCAGGCTGGGGATCACCGAGCCGATGAACTGGAGTTGGTAGCGGTCGATGTAGTAGCCGAACGCGTCGTGGTTGGTGACCAGTTTGCGATCGTCGGCCGGCAGGGCGGCGAACTTGCGCTCGTTCTCCGCGTCGAGCTTGTCGAGCTTCGCCGCGTACGTCTGGAAGTTGGCGCGGTACGCGTCGGCGTGGCCGGGGTCGGCGGTGACGAGGGCCTTCTCGATGTTCGCTGCCATGATCTTGGCGTTGCGGGGGTTGTGCCAGATGTGCGGGTCGCCGTTCTTCGTCTCCTCGTCGCCGGGGTCGCCCATGCGCAGGGTCACGCCCTGGGAGGTGTCGACGACGGTGCCCTTGAAGCCGGCCGAGGAGATGGTGTCGTCGAGCCATTCCTCCAGTCCGACGCCGTTCTTGACGACGAGCTTGGCGGCCCCGATGGCCTGGATGTCGGCGGGGGTGGGCTCGTAGTCGTGGGGGTCGACGTTCGGCTTGATGATCTGGGTGACGCTGACGGCGTCGCCGCCGACGTTGCGCGTGAAGTCGGCGACCTCGGGCGTCGTGGCGACCACGCTGATCGTGCCGCTCTTCGTCGCGGTCGCGGTGTCGGTGTCGGAACCGCAGCCGGCGGTGGCGCCGATCGTCGCCATCGCCAGGACGGTGCCGAGCATACGGATGGATAGGGTCACAACCGCTCCTTGCTCATCGGATGAGCGAAACGGTAGTCATTTGCAATAAGCGCGTCTAGCTGTCGGGTGCGCATATCAGCACCCGTGCAACCCTCAGGCGCGGTCGGTCAGCCGGCCGATCTGCCGACACAACCTCGGCAGATGAGCGCGGAGAGGACCACGGACGCCGCCGGTATCAGGGCGGCGAGGTTGTGCCAAGCGGTGTAGGCGGCGGCGGTGGCGAACGCGGCGGCGGGATACGCGACGACGACGAGGCCCCGCGCTGTCTGCCCGTCCGGGCGTCCGCCGCCGCCTCGGCGGCGCAGCAGTTCGCCGATGCCCATGCTGAGCCCGGTCCAGGTGCCCGTGATGTAGGTGGTGGCGACGCCGGGTAGGCGCAGCCGGGCGGCGATGACGCTCTGCATCCCCATGGCGGTGGCGGCGAGGGCGACGAGCCCGTACCGCGGCGCACCGGTCGGACGGCCGGTCAGCAGGTTCCACCACACCGCCGCGGCCAGCAGCAGACCCACCTCGACCAGAAGCGCCGCACGGATGTGGTGCGGCCTCGGCTTGTCCGGTACGGCGGCGCCGAGGGCCACCGCGGCCAGGACGTACGCGCCCAGCGCGGTCGCGGATCGACTGAGGGCGGGCCAGTCACCGGTGGCGGCGCCGAGGCCGAGCAGGACGGTGTTGCCGGTCATGTTCGCGGGGAAGACCTGGCCGAGGCCGAGGAAGCTCAGCGCGTCGGTGCCGGCCGCGGTGACGGTGAGCGTGCTGATGAGAAGCCCCTCCCGGCCCCGGCCTTCCCTCATGCCCGGTCGTCGTCGGCGCGGTCGCGCGGTCGGCGCGTACGCCGCTCCGGTCTTCTCATGATCCGCGGTGTCCCCGCCGGCGGGTGACGGCGGCGGCCGCTGCGATGGCGAGCAGCGCCGCCGTGGCGACGTCCGCGCCGGCGTGCCGGGCCGGGACGTCGACGCCCTGCTCCGCCGGTCTGCCTCCTGGATCCTGCGGGCCGCCGCGGACAGTCAAGCCGCAGCACCCGGGCTCGGTGCCGAGGCGCGGGCTGGGGCGGTGGGTCCGCGCCATGCTCGATCCCCTTCCGGGCATGCTGCGACCGATCCGGCGAGCGGTCATCCCGGTCTAGCCCGTCGCGCCGGGCTGCCGTAAGTGCGTGCCGTCGGTAGCGGCCGGCGGCACTCACCGGACCGGGCGGGGCCCCCGGAGCCGAGGTCGGCATGCCGGCGGTGCTGGTCGGGCCGGTGCGCGCCGAAGCCGGCGAGGCCCGGCCGGCGGTGCCGAGAGCGGGGTTCAGCCGTGACAGCGCGGTGTCTCGTACCCGGCCGGTCCGGGCGGGATGAGCGAGAGCCGTAACGGCGGAGCCTGCCAGGCGACCGCCGCGGCCCGCAGTAGCCGGTACAGCCACGCGCCCGTCGTCCGCGGCCTCTCACCATGGAGGAACGCGACGAGTTCCCGCTGCACCCGGCTACGGTCGAAGTCGTCCCCGTGCACGGCGACCACCAGAACGAAGGGCACGCCCAACGGATTGCCCGGTCGATCGGCGAGGGCATCGCTCAGCGTTACGAACGCCATCATGCGTACCCCCGGGACCGGACAGAACATCTGATCGCGGTAGCGCTGCGGGTTGCCCAGGAGTGAGTGGATGAGCGGTTCGTCGGTGCTGATCGGCAGGCCGCTGGACCACCTGGCCACCGCCAGGATCGCCCGTAGCTGCGCGCCCGCGGCCAGTCCCCAGCCGTGACCGGCGCCGGACGGCGGGAAGGTGGCCGCGGCGGCGTTGGGTACTGGGCTGAGCAGGATGACCGCGACCACAGCCGGGTGCGGACGAGTTGCCAGGTAGGTGCGGGCGACGAGGGTTCCCTCACTCTCCGCGAGCAGGGCCACCGGCTTGCCGGTGCGGGTGTGCAACTCGGCGACCTGGGCGTCGAGCAGTCTCGCGCTCACTTCCAGCGACTGCTGGGTCTGCCGTGCCCGATACGGCAGCGGACGCCCGCTGGGGTCTAGGCCGGCGTAGGAGAACATTTCGAACGGGATGCTGTCGGCGGTCTGCGGAGTGCCGCCCGTTGGCGTTCCGTCGCCGACCGAGTCGTAGCCGCCCACGAAGATGAGTGCCTGCGGCGGTCTGCCGCCGGGGCCGGCGGCCAGCGGGGGTGGCGGCTGCTCGGCCTCCTGGACAGCGGCCCTGGACAGGAAGCCGGCGGGGGCGATGCCGAGCAGCAGCCCGACGGCGACCAGCGGGGCCACCGGGACCCGGACCAGCCGGATGCGGGCCGCCAGCACCGCCGCGAGCAGACGCCGCCAGAGCCAGCCGTTCACGGCGCCGGCGCCGGCGGCCAGCACGATGGGCAACGGGCCCGGCGCGGCGGACAGGAGCACGGAGGCAACGGTCAGGACCAGGAAGGACACCACGGCCCAGAGCGCGGCTGCCGGCGGCGGCAGCCCCCGCCACCAGTCCGGCACCAGGCCGGCCCGCTGCACGACGAGGACGAGTACGAACACCACACCGACGTCGGCGACGAAGAGCCAGGAGAGCGAGGTCGCGCTGAGTGCCACCGAGAGCGCGGCCCAGGGCAGCAGGAAAACGGTCAGGGCGGCGGTGCCGGTGACGCCGGTGAGCAGTGCCCGGCCCACCGCGGGTCGCCGTGCCGCCTCTGACGGCCAGGCGACCAGCACGACGGCGGCGATCCACACCCCGCGTGCCACCACCGTGGCGATCAGTTCCGCCGCGAACCGCGGCCACGAGTCGTGATAGACGGAGACCCATCGCAGGTCGTGAAAGATCGCGAAGGGAGTCGGCGCGCTCGCCTGGGGAGCCAGCCCCACCGCGGACCGGAGGCCGAAGCGGGTCGCCAGCACCGCCTCCAGCACCGGCGGAAGCGTTGTCAGGGCCAGGAGTGCCGGCAGGCGTACGGATGCCGATCGCAGCACGACCACCGCGCCGACCTCCTGCTCGCCAGGCGTGCCGCCACCCGGCGACCGGGCCGCTCAGGTGCGGATGGAACATAATATTATCGGCCGTCTCCGCCCATCTCCGGTACTTTGGGGCGTACGGGACTCCGGGTGAGCGGATGACGGGCGGGGGAGGGGTCGTGGTGTCCATGCCCGCCGTCGTCATGGTGAGCGGCGCGGCACAGCTGACGATCGGCGTACCACTGGCTCTCGCCGCCGCCGCGGCGTTCGGGGCGTCGTCGGTGCTGCAGTTCCGTGCCTCCAGGCAGGTGCCGCAGGAGCGGGCCGGCCGGCCGCGGCTGCTGGTGCACCTGCTCGGCGTGGCCAGCTGGCGCTGGTCGGTGGTGCTCGCGGCGGTGGCGTTCGCCTGCCAGGTCGCGGCGTTGAGCCGGACGCCACTGATCCTGGTGCAACCACTGCTGGTGAGCGGGCTGATCTGGTACATCCTGTTGTTCGCCGCGAGCCGGCACGTTCGGCCCGACCGGCCGCTGCTGGTGCAGGCGGCGTTGTGCCTGCTCGGGCTCAGCGCCTTCCTGCTGATCGCCCGGCCGGCCCCCGGCCACGGCCGGGGACTCGACTCGTTCTGGCCCGCGGTGTTGCTCCTTGCCGCCGTGGCGACCACCGTCGGGCTCTGCCTGCTGGCGGCGTTGCGACTGGATCAACGGTGGCGTCCGCTGCCGTTGGCCCTCGCGGCCGGCATCTGTTACGGCGTGACCGCCGGACTGATCAGCAGCTTGACCCACCTCCACGAGGCCCCGCTGGCCGTGTTCGGACAATGGCAGACCTACGCCCTCATGGTGCTCGGTCCGTTCGGCGTGCTGTTGAGCCAGAACGCCTACCAGGCCGGCCCGGTAGGGGCACCCGCCCTGGCCACCATCACCGTCACCGACCCGTTGGTGGCCATCGCGGTCGGGCTGCTCTGGTTGAACGAGCGGATCGAGAGCGGCGCCTGGTCGTTCCTGGGTGAGGTGCTCGCCCTGGCGGTCGTGGCCGGCGCGGTCTACCTCCTCGCCCGGCGGGCACCCCACGCCGGCGCCCGGTACGGGGGAAAGGGCCTGCCAGAAGCCGCCGGCCGGTAGCGAACGCCACGAGCACGTCGGTAGACCGTCGCGCCAGGCAGCGTGCACGTCGCGTATCCGGGCGCGGATTCCAGATCCACCGGCCGGCGGGGCGGGGCGGGGCGGGGCGGCCGGCATACTCGTGCCGTGACGTTGCTCTGCGAACCGTACCTGCTCGACCCGCAGCCCGACGGCATCCACGTGCTGTGGCACACCGAGCAGGTCGGCCGGTGCCAGGTCGTGCTGGTCGGCGTGGACGTGCCACGGTTGACCGAGCAGCAGGCGTACGCCGCCGCGACCGGCCCCGCCGAATCGGGTGACGGGTGGCGGCGGTTCGCCGCCGAGACCCGGCCCCTGTCGCGGATGCGCGAGGACGCCGAATCGTCGGTGCCGGGCCGGACGTACGCCGGGGTGACCCCGCGCCGGGTGTACCGGCACCTGGCCAGGGTCGGCGGACTGCCGGCCGGGCGCACGCCGTACCGGGTCGTGTCGGTCGACGACGGCGGGCACGCCACCGTCACGGCCACCTACAGCCTGGCCCCGGCGGTGTCGCCAGGCCGGCCGGTCCGACTGCTGTTGACCAGCGACCACCAGCTCATGCCGATGGTTCCCGCGAACCTGGCCACGGTCGGCGAGACGGCGGGCACCGCCCTCGACGGCGTGCTGATGGCCGGTGACATGGTCAACGTGCCGGACCGGGCCAGCGACTGGTTCGACAGCACCCGCCGGCCGGCGTTCTTCGCCAGCTTCGCCGGCCGAGCGGCCGGCCGCTGGCCGGGCGCGTCGATCCTGCCGAACACCCCGCTCTATCCGGCCATCGGCAACCACGAGGTCATGGGGCGCTGGTCGGCGACCGGGTCGCTGGAGGAGCAGTTCAACGACCCCCAGCCCGGCGACTGGGACGTCACCACCTACGCGGAGCTCTTTCCGGTGCCGCGCAGCGACGCGGGCGGCCCGCGCTGGTGGTCGCGGACGATCGGCGACGTCCACCTGATCAGCCTCTTCGCCACGGCCGTCTGGCGTTCACCGAAGCTGACCGGGCGGGGCAAGTTCCAGGAGGCCGCCGAGGACGTCGACCATCCGCGCCGGTGGGGGAACGGCCAGTTCATCTTCGAACCGGTCGCCCGCGGCTCGGCGCAGTACCGCTGGCTGGTGAACGAGCTGGCCTCGCCCGCGGCACGGGCCGCCCGGTACCGGGTGGTGATGTTCCACCACCCGAGCCACGGGCTCGGTCACCACTCCGCACCGCCGTTCACCGACCCGGTGCCGACCGTACGGCCGGGTGGGATCTCCTACCACTATCCGCTCGCCGACGACCACATCCTGCGCGACGTCGAGCCGCTGCTCGACGAGGCACGGGTCCACCTGGTCCTCAACGGACACTCACACCTGTGGAACCGCTTCCGCAACGCCGCCGGGGTGCACTGGCTGGAGACCTCCAACGTCGGCAACAGCTACGGCGCCTACGACGTCACGTCCGGTCGGTCGCGAGGGCTGCCGGACGGGTACGTCCAGCACGGCGACCCGGGTGGGTTGGCCCCCATCGTCCCCACCGTCGCGCCCCTGGCCGGCCCCGACGGCACCGCCCTGCCGTACGTGGCCAGCAACGAGATCACCGTCTTCACGTTGCTGGACACCGCCGACGGGCTGGTCCGCTCGTATCGCTTCGACACCGTCGAACCGAACGCCACGGCGGTGCTCTTCGACGAGTTCCCTCTCGACGGGGCGTAGCCGTCGGCCGTGCCCGCCCGGTTTGGTCATCCGGTCGAATTGCGGCATCAAGCCCCTAAGGTGGGGAATAATTCCAGCCGGAGCGGGAAGGCCCCGGCATGGCCATTCCGGGCGGTCGTGGCAGGGAGCCGGGCCACTTCGCCGGACGCTTCGGCCAGGCGAGGGTGCAGTCGGCCGTACGGCGTTTTCTGGCCACCCGGCAGCTGACCGCCATCGCGCTGCTCTCCGCCCAGGGCGGGCTCGCCACCGCCGCCGCGTGGATCGTCGCCTCTGACTTCCTCGGCCAGGACGCGCCGGTCTTCGCTCCGGTGGCCGCTCTCGCCACGATCGCCTCGGCCACCGGGCAACGCGCCAGGCAGACGGTGGAGTTGCTCATCGGCGTGGGGTTGGGCATCACGGTGGCCGACGCCCTGCTCTATCTCGTGGGCAGCGGGGCGTGGCAGATCGCCTTGGTCGTCTCGGCCTCCATCGCGCTCGGCCTGTTGGTCGCCGGGCGCAGTGGCGCTCTGGTCAGTCAGGCCGGCGCCACCGCCACCCTGTTCGCCACGCTCGCCGGGAACCAGCGCAGTCTCGAGCTACCCCGGATCATCGACGCCGCCGTGGGTGCGTCGATCGGCTTCCTCGCCGTGGCGCTGTTGCGGCCTGTCGACCCGTTACGGGCCGTCGACCGGGCCGCCAAGCCGTTCTTCACCGACCTGGCCGCCGCCATTCACACCACCGCCCGGGCCCTCGCCACCGGCGATCGGAACCTGGCAGTACGGGCTCTGGACAGCCTCGACAAGATCGACATGGATACCGTGCGACTCAACGAAGCGCTGCAAGCCGCCGAGGAAACCGTCAGCATCGCCCCGTGGTGGCGCCACCGGCGCCGCCGTTACCAGCAGTATCGGGCGGCCGTCGACCAACTCGGCGCCTTCACCACCGACATCCGGGTCATGGCCCGCCGCGTTGCCACCCTGCTCGAATACCAGGAACCCGTCCCGCCCCCACTGCACCAGGCCATCGACACCCTCGGCGACGCCCTGGCCCATCTCCACCGGGACTGCACCACCGCCCGAGCATCGGGACGCACGCGCCAGGCGGTTCTTGACGCCGCGCGCCTGGCCGGACATGCCAGCAGACACCAGACCTGCACCTTCGGCGAGACCGTCATGCTGCAGATCCGCAGCGCCGCCAGCGACCTGCTGCGCGCCACCGACGTCACCCCCCAGGAGGCCAACCATCTGGTCCGCGACGCGGCCACCAAGCCCGACGACGCCCGATAACCGGGCCGAGACCCTGGCGCGGCGAGACGCGGCAGGCTTCTCCCCGCCGATTTGACAGTGTCGCCAACGAGCCGACCGGGACGACAACGCCGCGCTCGCCAGCGTGCGCAGCGTCCGACGCCGCGCCAAGGTCCTGAGCGAGGTGAGGTCGGCCGGCTCCGCCACCACGGGTCTGAGATTCCGTCAGCACAGCATCGTGGGCACCGGCGGTCGCGGTACGTTGCACAGTCATGGCCACGATCGCGGACGTCCGTCACGAACTCGCCAGCCTCGCGGACCCCCGCCGGGCGGAGGGAGTGAGCCGGTTCCTGCAGATGACGCCAGGCGGGTACGGCGAGGGCGACCGGGCCATCGGCGTTCCCGTGCCGGACCAGCGCAGGGTTGCCGGCCGGTACTGGCGCGACCTCTCCCTGGCCGAAACGACGACCCTGCTGACGAGCGGCGTGCACGAGGAGCGACTGACGTCGCTGTTCATCCTGGTGCGAAAGTTCGTCAAGGGGGACGAGGCGGAACGGGGCGGGATCTTCGACCTCGTCCTGGCCCACACCGGCCGCATCAACAACTGGGACCTGGTGGACTCGTCCGCGCCGTACATCGTCGGCCCCTGGCTGATCGACAAGGACCGGGGCGTACTGGATCGGTTGGCCGGTTCGAGCCTGGTGTGGGATCGACGGATCGCCGTCATGGCGACGTTCGCCTTCATCAAGGCCGGTGACTTCCACTGGACCTTCCGGCTCAGCGAACGGCTCCTGCGCGACCCGCACGACCTTGTCCACAAGGCGGTGGGCTGGATGCTGCGCGAGGTGGGCAACCGGGACAGAGGGGCGGAGGAGGCGTTCCTGGCCCGCCACTACCGGGTCATGCCCCGGGTGATGCTGCGGTACGCGATCGAGAAGTTCGAACCGCGGCGACGTGGGGAGTACCTGTCCGGCGCGGTCTAGATGGTCGATCCTCGCCGGACGGCGGGCGTCGCGTCGGCGGGCCGCAGGCCGTTGACGAACGCGCTGAACGTGGCCCGCTGCTCCTCGGTCATCGGGTCCTTCGGGATCGTGATCGCCTGGGTCTTGCCGAACATGACGTACCAGACCTCGGGGGTCTCGATGACGCGGCCGAGGCCGCTCCACCGGAACCGCGACTCGGCGAGCGGGTAGGTCAGGGTGAGCCACTCGTCGTCCAGCGTCATGTGGAGCCCGTCCCGGATGACGTCGGACTGCACACGCATCGACTGGGCCACCGTGATCGGTGGGATCGCGACCACGAACAGCAGGCCGAGGACCAGGGCGGCGTAGGCCAGCGACATCGACGGCTTCAGCGCCACCAGGGCGAGGCCGAGGACGAACAGCACGCCGCCCAGGACGCGGATGGTCCGCAGTTGCGGACGGAGCACGAACCGGAGGGTACGCCGTAGCTGCTTCTCGTCGTAGGGGACCGACATGGAGATCTGCATCGCCGCATCCTAGGCCCAAGATCCAACGGGCAGGTGCCGCCGGGTGAGGGACGGTCGGCGCGGTCCCCGACAGCGCTGCGTGGGAGTTCACCGTGCCGGCGGTCGAGCACTCCGGTTCCCGGCCGGGAACCGGAGTGCTCGACTCGACCGTGGCGTCGGCTCGATCAGGGACGAAGAGGCTCGGGACTCACTCGCAGAACACCTGCACCTTCGCGTCGGGCTGGTCGACGTCGACGGTCATCTCGTCAAGATGCTCGATCAGTTCCTCGATGTGCTGCGGCTTCAACTGGGTCAGGTCGATCGGCACACCCGACTTCGTCAACTCCTCGTTGGCCTGGCTGAGCGCCTGCGGTGGGATCAGGCTGGCCAGCCGTACCCCGGCCCGCAGCAGTTGCAGCGGTACCCGAACGTTGACCCTGCCGGGTCCGTCGCCGCCGAAGTTCTCCGGCGAGTCGACCACGACCCGTAGGTACCTTCGCCGAGGCTTCTGCCCCGGCTCGGTGTCCGAGGACGAGGAAGTCGGCTGGTCCCGCTCCAGGGCGGCGATCAACCGCTCGGCCTCGTCCGCGGTGATCTTTCCATCGGCCAGCATCTGCAGGATCTGCCTGCGCTGCTCACTCATGATCGCTCCATTCCTACCTGATGTCGACCAGTACGGCCGTGCGGTTCTGCTCGATCTCGATCCGGGTGCCGCGCAGCGCGCACAGCAACCGCCAGCTGGCGTACAGCGCTCGGATCGGGTTGATCCGCCAGAGCAGGCAGGCGATCGCCGCCGACGCCAGCACGAGCAACAGCACCGGTGACAGGAGCAGCAGCACCGGGAGGACCGGGATCCACAGCCGTACCCGCCGACCTCGTTCGTTGCGGACTCGTACGCTCACCACCTGCGGCATCACTTCGGCGCCTCCAACTCTCGCAACGCCTCCTGTGCGCTGATCTCGCCCCGCTGCAGTCGGTCGATGACGTCGGCCCGCGATGGAGCCGGATCGGTGTCGACGAAGTCGAGCCCCTGGGCGATCCGGTTGAGCCGGGACTTGATCGTCGGATAGCTCACCCCGAAGATCCGCTCCATCTCCTTGATCGAGCCATGGCAGCGGACGAACGCGGTGACGAACACCTGGTCCTCGATGCTCAGTTGGGCAAGTTGCGGAGGTTCGAAATCACCCTCGATGGCCACGCCCCGCGCGGTCAGACGCACCCGCTCGACCACAAACGGCTGGCCGCCCGTCAGATTGGTCAGCTCCTGCCAGTCCATCCGGTGCTCCGATCACCCATCCACTATCGATAGTTAATGTGTACCTTGACTTTCTTAAGTAAGCAAGGTTGGCGACTTAATTTTCTCGACACGAGACTGAGTGATCTTCTTGGCGGGGCCGTGACAGGTGACCACGAACGAGCCCGAGGTGGCTCACCGGCCGGCGGACCGGCTGACGCCGGGCAGGGAACGCCGACGCCTGAGATGATGCGAACGTGGCCGACGACGGCGGTTATCTGCTCGACAACCAGCAGGCGGAGGCAGGCGTCCGCTTTGACGCCCTGGCGACGCTGTTCAACCCGTCCACGTTTCGGCACATCGACGCGCTCGGCATCGCGGAAGGCTGGCGATGCTGGGAGGTCGGCGCGGGAGGCGCGAGCGTGCCGTCCTGGCTCGCCGCGCGCGTCGGACCGACCGGGCACGTGCTCGCCACCGACATCGACGTCTCGTGGCTGACCGCCGACGCGGAATACGAGGTCCGCTGCCACGACGTCGGCGTCGATCCACCGCCGGGGGACGGATTCGACCTGGTGCACGCGCGCCTGCTCCTCGTACACGTGCCCCGGCGCGCCGCGGCGCTCGCCGCCATGGCCTCGGCGCTGCGGCCCGGCGGGTGGTTGCTGGTGGAGGAGGCCGACCCGATGATGCAGCCGCTGGTCTGCCCGGACGAGTCAGGTCCGGCCCAGCGGCTGGCCAACAAGCTCAAGCGTGACCTCCGTACGTTGATGGCCCAGCGCGGTGTCGACCTGGCCTACGGGCGCAGGCTGCCGCCCTTGCTGCGCGACGCGGGACTCACCGAGGTCGAAGCCGACGCCTTCTTTCCGATCACCGGGCCCGCCTGCGCCCTGCTGGAACAGGCCACCGTGCGGCAGATCCGCGATCGGCTGGTCTCCGCCGGCCTGGCCACCGACGAAGAGATCGACCAGCATCTCGACAACATCGCGGCCGGACTCCTCGACCTCGCCACCTCGCCGATGATTTCGGCCTGGGGTCGGAGACCTGCCTGAACCGCGCGGTCGGGACCTGGGACCCGGTCGCCGTCGGGACCTGCTGCCCTCCCGGTCGGCGGATCGTACGGGCAGGCTGACTTACATGATCACTCTCCTCCTCGCCCTCGCCGGCGTGGTGCTGCTGGTCGCCGGACCGGTCATGATTGCCCAGGGGGTCCTCGGCCGGCGCAGCGTCGTCCATGAGCTGACCCGTCAGCGGATCGCCTTTCCGGCCGCCGACCTGCCGGCGCCGCTCGCCAGTTACGCCCGGACCCCGGTCCGTACCGGGGCCCAGGCCCGCGCCTACTCGGAACTCATCGCCGACCACGTGGCCCAGGCCACCGGTGGCCGGACGTACGCGGAGATCGCCGAGGAGTGCATGGGCGCGGGCCGCGGCGACCAGCGGCTCGACCGGCTGCGGCAGACCGCCTTCATGGGGGAGACCCTGCGCGGGGCGCTGCTCGGGGCGTACCAGGCGTGGCAGGTGACCGCCCTGGTCGCGGGGCTGGGCGCGCTGGTCACGCTGATCGGGGCGGTCTTCGTCGTCCTCGCCGCTCACCTGCGGTGATCAGGGGTTCCGGCGATCAGTGGCCACGGTAGAGGGCGTCGATGTCGGCGGCGCGGTGCCGCTGCACCACGTCGCGTCTGATCTTCAGGGTGGGGGTGAGTTCACCGTTGGCCTCGGTGAAGTCATCGGGCAGGATCCGGAAGGTCTTGATCGCCTCCGCGTGGGAGACCGACCGGTTCGCCTGGTCGATCGCGTTCTGGATCTCGCCGCGCAGGGCGGGGTCCTCGCGTAGCTCCGCGACCGAGGCGCGCGGGTGACCGTGCGCGTCGCGCCACCGGGACCACGCCTGCGGGTCGATGGTGACCAGGGCGGCGACGTACGGCTTGCCGTTGCCGGCCAGCATGGACTGGCTGACCAGCGGATGTGCCCGAACCCGGTCCTCCAGGGGGGCGGGAGCGATGTTCTTTCCCTCCGCGGTCACCATGATGTCCTTCGTGCGTCCGGTGATCCGCAGATAGCCGTCGTCGTCGAGGCTGCCGAGGTCGCCGGTGCGGAACCAGCCGTCGGCGGTGAACGTGTCGCTGGTCGCGTCCGGTTTGTTCCAGTAGCCCTTGAAAACGACGTCGCTGCGGACGAGGATCTCCCCGCTGTCGGCGATGGTCAGCTCCACGCCGGGCAGCGGCCGGCCGACGGTGCCGATCCGCATCGCCGAGGGCTGGTTCACCGCCAGCGCCGGCGACGTCTCCGTCAACCCGTACCCCTCCAGGGTCAGGAGGCCGGCGCCACGGAAGAAGTGCCCGAGCCGCTCACCGAGGGGAGCCCCGCCGACGACGGCGACGCGGCACCGGCCGCCGAACGCGGCCCGCAGCTCCCGGTAGACCAGCAGGTCGAGCAGACCCCGCAGCAACCGGAGACCTGGTCCGGGGCCGGATGGCGTGTCGAGTGCCCGGCTGTACCGCACCGCCGTCCGGTCCGCTACGTCGAACAGCCACCCCCGATGCTGTTCGGTGGCCCTCTGCCGCGCCCCGTCGTATGCCTTCTCGAACACGCGCGGCACCGCGAGGACGAATGTCGGCCGGTACCGCTGCAACTGCTGCAGCACGCCGCGCGCGCTGGGGCTGTGCACCGTCGTCGCCCGGGCCTGCACCATCCCCACCTGAATCATCCTGGCGAAAGCGTGCGCCAGCGGAAGGAAGAGCACCGTCGACGCCGTCCGGTTGAACAGCTCCGGCAGCGCCGCGACCGCGTTGCCGACGTCGAGGTAAATGTTCCGGTGGGTCAACACGCAACCCTTGGGTCGGCCCGTGGTCCCGCTGGTGTAGACGATCGT
Organism: Micromonospora narathiwatensis; assembly: GCF_900089605.1. NCBI lineage: Bacteria > Bacillati > Actinomycetota > Actinomycetes > Micromonosporales > Micromonosporaceae > Micromonospora > Micromonospora narathiwatensis. Next base: position 2,150,225 of record NZ_LT594324.1, read on the forward strand.
GGCCGGGTCGGCGCCCGAGACCGCGGCACGCCGCCGTTCGACGGTGTCGGCGTCAACGGCCCGGCCCTGCTCGGCGAGCTGGATCAGGTCGCCGGAGTCGATCCGCCACACGTGGCGCAGGTCCGGCAACCCGTCACGTACGCCGGCCAGCAGCGCGGCGTGGTCGGTCAGCTCCACCACGCACGCCACCGCGCCCGAGTCGGCGAGGATCCAGGCCAGCTGCTCGGCGCTCGACGTGTCGTAGACCGGAACGGTCACCGCGCCGATCGCCCACACCGCGTAGTCGACCAGGGTCCACTCGTATCGCGTGCGGCTCATCAGTCCCACCCGGTCGCCTGGCGCCACGCCCGCCGCGACCAGCCCGCGCGCCACGGCCAGCACGTCGTCCCGGAACTGCCGGCTGGTGACCACGGACGCGTCACCGGCCGGGTACGGCCACGACCGGGCGTCCGGGGCCGGGCGTCGGAACTGCACCGCGCCCGGGTCCCGCCGCGCGTTGTCCCACACCACGTCGGCCAGCCCGACCGATTCCCCGCCGCTGAGTTTCGGTTCCACTCTGACGTTGCGCCGCATCACGCCCCTCGGCTCTCCACCAGTGCTTCGTCCCTGGCTGTCCCCCCGCGTACCGGTCGCGCCGGGCCCTGGGCGCGATCCGGACGCGCGGCAACGGGTCGGAAACCGGCCTCCTACCGGCTGTTCTTGAGCTGGTCGCAGAGCTTTTCGGGATCACGCACGAACTCCATGCCCTTGTCGCGCAACCGGGAGAAGTCGTCGATCATGTGCTGCACCTCGCCGGGGGTGAACCGTCGGTCCTCGTCACCCGACTTCTTCAGCCAGCCGATCACGTCGTCGAAGCTCTTCCAGTCCCGCTTGCCCATCAGACGCTCGATGTCGGTGACGTCGTAGTCCTTCTGCATCGCCTGACTGGACGGGTCGTGGATCTTCATTGCCTGCTCCTCCCACGGTGTCTGCCCGGGCGATTGCCCCACGCGTCCGGTGGCAAACGGCCCGCGACATGATCCGCGGCGCCACCGTCGGACGCCGGATGTGCCACCGGCGTGGTGCGGGGTCTCCGCCCGGCCGCCCGAGTGAGCGCGCGGCGGTGACGGCCAGCGCGTTGGCCGTCACCACCAGCGTGATCCCGGCCCACTGGTGCGAACGCGGCACCTGGCCGAGCAGCACGACGCCGGCCAGCGCGGCCAGCACCGGGTGGATGCTCATGAACACTCCGAACAGCCGGGTCGGCACGTACCGCAGGGTGATCAGGTCGGCGGCGTACGGCACGACCGAGCTCAGCACGCCCGCCACGACCGCGTAGCTGACCCCGCGAAGGTCGAGCGGATGCAGCGCGACCACCGGCAGGTAGAGCAGCGCCGACACCGAGGTGGCCGCGGCCGGCGCCTGCAGTCCCGGCAGGCGCGCGCCGACCAGACGGTTGAGCAGGATGTACGCGGCCCAGCACGCCGCCGCCAGCAGTCCGAGCCCGACGCCGAGGTAGTCGCTGGACGGGCCGGGCAGCACCAGCAGGTAGACGCCGAGGCACGCGGTCGCCGCGCAGAGCAGGTCGATCCGGGTACGCGATCCGGCCAACGCCACCGCCAGCGGCCCGAGGAACTCCAACGTCACCGCCAAGCCGAGTCCGACCCGGTCGATGGCGGTGTAGAGGCTCAGGTTCATCGTGGCGAACACCAGGCCGAGCAGCAGCGTCGGCCACCACTGCGCCCAGGTGAACCGGCGCAGGTCCGGCCGGGCGACCGGCAGCAGGACGGCGGCGGCGACGAACTGGCGCACGGCCACCACGCCGGCCGGCCCGAGGGTGGCGAAGGCGTGCGCGCCCACGGCCGCGCCGACCTGGTTGCTCGCCGCGCTGCCGAGCATGGTGGTGATCCCCGCGGTGGTTCTGGCGTTCATGCGCCCAGCGTCGGCGGTCGCGCCCCGGAAGAGAAATGCGGGAGCCGCTCCACCTATACGCTGCGCGTATGAATGTGCAGCTGCGCCAGCTCCAGGCCCTGGTCGCGGTGGCCGACGCCGGCACGTTCACCGACGCGGCGGCCACGCTCGGCCTCTCCCAGGCCGCGGTGTCCCGCGCGATCGCCGGCCTTGAGGCCGCGCTCGGCGCACGCCTGCTGCTGCGCACCACCCGGCACGTCTCGCTGACCGCCACCGGCACCCGGGTGCTTCCCGCCGCCCGTCGGGTGCTGGAGGAGGTCGCCCACCTGCGGCGCACGGTCGACCGGTCGGAGGCCGAACTCCGGGTCGGCTACGCCTGGGCGGCGCTGGGCCGGCACACCCGGCGGCTGCAACGCGCCTGGGCGTCCGCGTACCCGGACGTGCCGCTGGTGTTCGTGCAGTCCGGCACCGAGACGGCGGGGCTCGGCGAGGGCCTGGCCGACGTCGCGGTCCTGCGCCGCCCGCTGGACGACGCCCGGTTCGACACCGCGCTGATCGGCACCGAGGCTCGGTACGCCGCGGTCGCCACCGACAACACGCTGGCCCGGCGGCGTTCGGTGCGGATGGCTGACCTGGCCCGCTACACGGTCGCGCTGGACAGCCGTACCGGCACCACCACGCCCGGTCTGTGGCCGCCCGGCGCGGCACCGGCCTCGACCCGCGAGTCGCACGGTGTCGACGAGTGGCTCACACTGATCGCCGCGGGCCAGGCGGTCGGCGTCACCTCGGAGGCGACCGCCAACCAGAACCCTCGGCCGGGTGTCGCCTACCGCGTGGTGCGCGACGCCCCGCCGATCGAGGTCAGGCTGGCGTGGTGGCGGGACGACCCGCCAAGTCGCCTGCCCGAGCTGCTCGCGCTGGCCCGGGCCGCCTACGGCTGAAGCCACGCGGCGGCGCCCTGCCCCCGGCATGCCTTGGTGCTCGGGCCGAGGATCAGAATTCGGCTCCCGGCCAGCGGCTCATGACGGCCAGGCCGATGACGGCGAGGAGCCCGAGGGCGGCCGGGATGAGGAAAACCAGGGGCAGTCCGACGGCGTCGGCTCCGAGTCCTCCGGCGGCTCCGCCCAGGGCCGAGGCCAGGGATGTGGAGCTGAGGAAGACGGCGGAGGCGGTGGCGACGGCGGTGGGGAGAAGGCGCTGAGCGACGATGATCCCGAGTGCGGCGAAGACTCCCCACACGCCGCCCATGAGGATCTGCCCAGCGAACAGACCGGCGGCCTTGCCGCTGGCGGCAAAGCAGATGTTGGCGGCGACGCCGAAGCCGGCACCGATCACCATCAGCCGCATCATTCCGATCCGGCGTGCCACGAGAACCGCCAGCGGCATGAGGATGATCTCGACCAGTGGCTGGATCCCGATGATCGCGCCGCTGAGCCCGGCGGGGAAGTCGAGCTGCCCGTTCATGTAGATCGGCAGGTACGCGTACTTGATCGGTTCTCCGGCGTACACGAGTACGTAGAGCGCGGTGAACGCGAGCAGCGGCAGCATGTCGCGTATGCCGGGCCCGCGTGCTCCGGGTTCGGCCGTCCGATGCGCGGAGGCGCCGGCCGGTGGTGGCCTGAGCGTCCCCAGCGGGACGATCTGCGCGAGCGTGCAGATCGCCGTCGCCAGGAGCATGGTGTGCGGCGAGGTGTGGGCGGCCAGGAACGACCCGGCGACCGGGCCGACCACCCAGCCGCCGGTCAGGGCCATCCGAACCACGGCGACCACCCCGTCGTTGCTCGGACTCGGGTGGGCTACCTGCTCGTCATGGATGGCGGCGAACAGCTGGGAGGTGGCGGCGCCGCCGAACCCGCCGATGACGGCGCTGATGACGTAGGGCATCCAGAGGTGGGTCGAGTAGGCGATGCCGAGCCAGCCCACGAAGCCCAGGACGGCGCAGAGGCGGAACAGGCCCAGACGTCGGCCGGTGCGGTCCGAGCGTCTGCCGATCAGATAACCGGCCACGGGCGCGGTCAGGCTCGCGAGGTAGAACAGCCCGGCTGCGCTGAGCGAGGCACCGAGGTCGTTGACGAGGAACGACGCGATCTGCGGTGCGGCGGCCGAGAACCCGAGAGCGGACAGGAACACCGAAACGGTGGCGCCACGGTAGAGCGGCGAGGCGAGCGTCAGCCGCAGCGCCGACGCGTGGAGCACAGGCTCGGCCACCGCCGGTTCGGTGGCCTCGACCTGTTCGCTGGGTGCCAACCCTGCTGCCTCCGCGGTTCTAGGGTCGGACGCTGTCGCGGACGACGAGGTCGACCGGGAAGCGCTGTCGATGGCCCGGTGCCGGGGTGCCCTCCAGGAGCAGGCGGGTGGCGGCGACCGCCATGTCCTCGACGGGCAGGCGCATCGTGGTCAGCGGCGGGTTGGTGCACACGGCGGCGATGCTGTCGTCGAAGCCGATGACGCTCACGTCGTCGGGGACGCGTCGGCCGCTGGCGGTGACGGCCTGTACGGCTCCGGCGGCCATCAGGTCGCAGGCGACGAACATCGCGTCGATGTCGGGGTGCTGCTCGATCAGCGTTTTGGCGGCGTGGTAGCCGCCTTCGCGGCGGAAGTCGCCGTCGGCGCTCACCTCGGTCAGGCCAAGTTTCCGGACGGCTCGCAGGTACCCGGTGCGGCGGTCGACGGCACAGGGGTTGAGCGCGGGCCCGTGTACGGCGGCGATCCGCCGGTGGCCGAGCTGGTGCAGGTGGTTGACCGCGGCGTACGCGCCGCCGATGTTGTCGGCTTGCATGGCGGGAACGGATGAGGCGGTGGGCACCATCGAAACCGTGCGGCGGCACCGGCTGTAGAACCGGTTCGCCAAGGCCGGGGTGATGTCGGCGAGGACCGCGCCGAGGGTGGTGTTCGCAGCGATCTCGTCGATCGCCTCGGTGGCCGCCGCATGGCCGACGGCGTGCAGCCGCAGTTGCGCGTTGGCGCCTTCGAGGACGGGCATCATGCCGGCCAGGACGCGGCTGAAATACGGGTGTGCCCTGAGCCAGCGGATGCCGGGACCGTAGGTCACGACGATGACGTCGACGGCGCGTTGGCGGCCGGAGGCCAGGGCTCTGGCGGTCTCGTTGGGCTGGTAGCCCAGCTTGGCCACGGCCGCGTGGACCCGGGCGCGCAGCGGCTCGGACGCGCCGGGTGCGTTGTTGATCGCGCGAGACGCGGTCGCGCGGGACACTCCGGCCACACGCGCGACGTCCTCGATCGTGGGCTTGAGCCTGCTCATGGGGGCCTGCACTCTCCGTCGCGGCGCCTGATTGCCGCGGCGTCCCGAACGATAGGCCCGAGAGCGCTCTCAGCTGAAGTGGCCTGGTAGGCGTTGCGCCACCGTTCCCCTGTCCCGTCTCGACGCGGGCCTTTCACGCCCATCGTGACCAGTGGCATCACAAATGAAAAGTCCCTATTGCGTCCAGACCCGTAAAACCCGCGATGAATAGCGCTCCCTGGCCGCACCAACAATCAAGATCAGCCATTACCTGATCTCCCCGCAGCCACTTACGCTTGTTCGCGCACCGGCGAAGATGAATGGAACCGGCCATGAACCTATGTTCAGGCGATGATGAATAAAGTGGCCGGGCGGGCCCTGCCATCGTTGACGAGTCTGCGAATTATCGCGGCCAGCCTGGTCTTCTTCGGCCATGGGGCGGTGCTGCAGATATTCGCCGACCCGGATGTCAATCAATCCATGTTCCACCTGTCCCGTAACGCCTCTCCGGTCGGGCTCTCCTACTTCTTCGTCCTCAGTGGCTTCATTCTGGTCTGGTCGCACCGCCCAGAGGACACCTCCGGGCAGTTCTGGCGGCGTCGGCTGCTGCGCATCTTCCCCAACCACGTACTCGTCTACGCCGCGATCCTGCTCATGATTGTGGCCGCCGGTGGGCGCCTCGCCACCACGGATGCCCTGGCGAGCCTCTTCCTGGTGCAGTCCTGGTTGCCCCACCCGACACTGTGGCAGAACGCGGTGAACATCCCCACCTGGTCGCTCTCGGTGGAATTGCTGCTCTACCTCGCCTTTCCCCTGACACTGGCCCTGGTCAACCGTATTCCGAAGCGTTACCTGTGGTGGGCGGCGGCGCTGATCGCCGGCGTCGCGATCGCGATGCCCTTCATCGTCAACGAGTACTGGCCGTACCAGTCGCAGAGCGTCACCACGGAGGCCGCGATCCAACAGTGGCTGCTCTACGCCTCACCGGTCGCCCGGCTATTCGAGTTCCTGGTCGGCATGCTCATGGCCCGGATCCTGATCACCGGACAGTGGCCGCGCATCCGCCCGATCGTCGCCGTGGCGCTCGTCATCGGGGTGTACGTGGCAACGCTCGAAATCGAGCTGATGGGCGGTTACCAGTCGCTCCTCCTGATTCCGCTCGCCCTGCTGGTCACCGCGTACGCGGCGGCTGATCTGGCCGGGCGATCCCGCCTGTTGACCCGCCCGTGGCTGGTCCGGACGGGTGAGTTGACCTACGCCTTCTATCTCGTGCACTTCACGGTTCTGGTGGCCGTGCACGCGGCGTACAGCGGGCAGACGTGGGTCGGATACCTGTACGACGCCCGACAGTTCACGATCCCCGGCGGAATTCTGTTCCTGGTCGGAGCGTTCCTCCTGTCGCTGTTCGTCGCCGGCGTGCTCTACACCTTCGTCGAGCAACCCGTCATGCGTCGCTGGGCGCACCCGAACAACGACCACACGGCCAGCCGGCCACCGGTGGTCGAGGGCGCCGGATGAGTCCGCCGGGCCGGCTCGATCCGGCGGAGGAAGATTCCGAACTCACAACGGCGATCCAGCGGTTCACCAGGGCGGTCTCGCGGCTCGGGCTCGACGGCGAGATCCAACCGGTCAGGCAGCCGGAATCAGCGGCCACCTCGGTATTGCTACAGATCGGCCGGGCGTCCGTACTGCACTGGCTGGCCGGTCTGCTGGAGCAGGCGCCCGGCCGCCCGGCCGACCGCGACTGGCCGAGCCTGTGGGAACACTTCGAGTGATCTTGCCCAGGCCGGTGGAGATTCGGAAGACACCGACCACGTCGCCGGCCGAGTCCGCCAGCGTCCGCGACTCGAACCGGAGGCGGTCAGCCCTGGACGCCGAGCAGATCCGTCAGGTCGTTGGCGTGCTCTTCCTCCTCCTCCAGGATGTCCTCCATCAGCCGGCGGGTGGTCGGGTCGGAGTCGCCGAGCCAGCGGATGATCTCCTGGTACGAGGAGATGACGATACGTTCGGCGACGAGATTCTCCCGCAGCATGGTGTCCAGATCGGTCGCGGCCGGCGCGGAGTATTCGGTGTGGGCGCGCCGAGCGAGCGTACCGGGGTCGAAGTCGGGTACCCCGCCGAGTTGATTGATCCGCTCGGCCGCACGCAGGCCATGCTGCAATTCCTCCGCGGCGTGCTCCTTGAACTCGGCGGCGACCTGCGCACGGTCGATGCCGGCAGCGGCGATCGAGTTCTGGATGTAACGCAGGTAGCACACGATCTCGGTCGCGACGACCTGGTTGAGAATGTCCAGAACCGGGTTGGTGTCGCCGCCGTAGGTCGCGGTAACCGGGCCTTCCTGCATCCGGCGGCGAGCGTCGTCCCGGATCTTGGTCACATCGAGCGCAAACTGGTTCGGCATGCTGTCCCCGTCTTCCGGTGGCGTCGGGCAGGCGCGCGCCGGGCGGGTTTACCCCCGGGTCGCCTGACTTATGCATTCCGACGGGCCGGCCAAGCGATTTGTCGCCGAAGCCGTTGTTTCGCGGCGGCCGGGTGCCGCAGGTTCAGCCTGCGGCGGTGACGGTGGTGGCGGTGACCGTGCCGTCCGCCGACCGGTCGCCCTGCACGCTCACGGTCTGTCCGGCCTTGAGCTTCGCCAGTTCGCTCTTCCGGCTGGTCTGCACGGAGGTGCGGTCGTTGGTCCGCACGGTGACCACGGTGCCGTCGGAGGTCTCCAGGTACAGCACACCGGCGTCGACGAGCTTCACCTTCCCGGTGGTGGCCGCCGCGTCGGAGGTCGGCGCCGACCCGCTGCCGGGCTCTCCGCGGCCCATGCCTCCGCCGGGGAACCCGCTGGGCAGCGTCCCCGGGAAGCCCCCCGTGCGGCCGATCCCCGTCGCCGGCGTGTCCCCCCAACGCTGCTGCACCTGCGTTCCGGTCAGGAAGCCGACCATCACCAGCAGCAGTCCGGCCAGCACAATGGTGCCCCGGTTCCACCAGCGGCGCGGCGCGGCGGCCGCGACCGCGGCGGAGAGATCCCGGTCGGGCTCCGCCGGCCCGATCGGCGACCCCGGTGCCGGGTCTCCCACCCGTTCGAAGATGACGGTGTCGGTGGTGTCCATGTCCTCGCCTCTGTCGGATGGGCTACTCGTAACGCAGGGCGTCGATGGGGCGCAGCCGGGCCGCCCGGGCCGCCGGCAGACCACCGAAGAAGAGCCCGATCGCGACCGACACGCCGAGGGCCAGCACGACGGAGCTGGGCACGATCACCGGCCGTACGCCCACGATGGCGAACCGGGACCCGATCAGCGCGGCGGCCACCCCCAACGCCCCGCCGATCAGGCTGAGCAGGGTCGCCTCCGTCAGGAACTGGATCAGTACGGTCCGCCGTCGGGCGCCCAGCGCCTTGCGGATGCCGATCTCCCGGGTCCGCTCGGTGACCGTGACGAGCATGATGTTGGTGATGCCGATGCCGCCGACGAGCAGGCTGATCGCGGCGACCGCGCCGAGCAGGACCGTGAAGGTCTCGGCGGTCTCGGTCTGCGTCTGGAGCAGCTGCGCGGCGTTCTGGATCCGGTACGGCGCGCTGCCGGTGCCGGTGCTCGGCAGGCGTTGGGCGAGCACCGTGGTGATCTCCGCCTGGACCGCTTCCACCTGCTCCGGGTTCTTCGCCTCGACCAGGATCGAGCTGAGCGTGCCGTAACCGGTCAGCACCTCGCGTACCGCGCGCAACGGCGCGATCACCGTGTCGTTGGCGTCCTGGAATCCGGTCGAGGACTTCGGCGCCAGTACGCCGACCACGGTGAACAGCGCGCCGCCTACGGTGACCTGCTGGCCGATCGGGTCGACGCCGGAGAAGAGTTCCTCGACGACGGTACGCCCGAGGACCACCACCCGGCGGCCCTGGGCCTCGTCGTCGACGCTGAATGCCGTGCCGCTGGCGACCGGCGAGTTCGAGGCGTCGAACCAGCTCGGGCGGGTGCCGACGAACTGGCCGACCTCGTGCTCCGCGCCTTGGTAGGTGACGGTGGCTGAGGTGGTGACCAGCGGGGAGACCGATCGTACGTCGGGGGCGAGCACCGGGTCGGTCAGCGCGTCGGCCACGTCCAGGGTGAGCCCACCGGTGCCCGTACCCCGGTTGGTGCCGGTCACCGTGAGGGTGTTGGTGCCCAGCGCCTCGATCCGGCTCGTGATCGCCTGAGCTGACCCGTTGCCCACCGCGACCAGCAGGATGACCGCGGCGACGCCGATCAGGATGCCGAGCATCGTCAGCGCCGAGCGCAGCTTGTTGGCGGCTATCCCGCGGAGGGCGAAGCGGAGGGTCTCGGCCAGCGTCACCGCGGCACCCCCACCGCGTGCCGGCCCAGCGCGTCCTGCCGGTCGTCGGCGCGGACCTGACCGTCGAAGAGCCGTACCAGACGACGCGCCCGGGCGCCGACCTCCGTCTCGTGGGTAATCAGCACGATCGTCCGTCCGGCGGCGTTGAGCTGGTCGAGGATGGCCAGGATGTCCTCTGTGGAGTGGCTGTCGAGGTTGCCGGTGGGCTCGTCGGCCAGCAGCAGAGCCGGCTCGGTGACCAGCGCCCGGGCGACGGCGACCCGTTGCTGCTGCCCGCCGGAGAGCTGGTTGGGGTGGTGGTCGGCCCGCTCGGCGAGGCCGACGGCGTCCAGCGCGGCCATCGCCCGACGCCGGCGCTGCGTCGCCCGGACACCGGCGTACGCCAGCGGAAGTTCCACGTTGGCCAGCGCGCTGGTACGGGGAATGAGGTTGAACGCCTGGAACACGAAGCCGATCAGCCGGTTGCGTACCAGCGCGAGTTGCCGGTCGGCGAGGCTGCTCACGTCGACCCCGTCGAGCAGGTAGCGTCCGCCCGACGGCACGTCGAGACAGCCGAGGATGTTCATCAGGGTGGACTTGCCGGAACCTGACGATCCCATGATCGCCACGTAGTCGCCCGCCTCGACCGAGAGGTTGACGCCGCGCAGCGCGTGCACCGCCGCGTCCCTTTCGCCGTACACCTTCGTCAGCCCGCGGACGTCCAGTACCGGACGGCGCGGCGCGCCCCGGAGGTCCATCAGCCGCCTCCGTTTCCGGCCGGTCGCCCGCCCTGACCGGCGCCCGGGAACCCGCCACCGCCGGGAAGGCCGCCACCGCCGGGGAAACCGCCACCGCCGGGGAAACCGCCACCGCCGGGGAATCCCGCGCCGCCCCGAAGGCCGCCGCCGTTGCTGCCGGTCCCGGTGCTCTCCGGTAGGACGACCCGGTCGCCCTCGGCCAGTCCGGAGGTGATCTCGTACGCCTGGTTGCCGGCGAGTCCGACCTGCACCCGCCGGCTCTCCTGGCCGGTCTCGGTGACCACCGTGACGCTGCGCCGGTCGCCGTTGCCGCTGACCGCGGCCGAGTTGACCATCAGCACGTCCTGGGCGGTGCCGGTGACCACGCTGACCGCGACCGTCTGTCCCGGCTTGGCGCCGGTGGGCAGCTCGTCCAGGCCGATCGTCACACCGTAGGTGACCACGTTGTTGCTGGTGGTGGCCTGGGGGTCGATCGCCACCACCTTGCCGGTGGCCCGGGCGCCGGACAACGCGTTCCAGGTGACGGTGGCCGCCTGTCCGCTCTTGAGCCGGGTGGCGTCCGCCTCCGCGACCGCCGCGCTGACCTGGAGGTGGGACAGGTCGGCGAGGTCCACGAACCCGGAGGTCGTGCTCGACGCGCCACCGCCCTGCTGGCCGCCGGAACTGCCGGACGACGCGCCGCCGGAGCCGCCGGACGAACTGCCGACCGTGCCGTTGACGGCGACCACCGTGCCAGCCATCGGCGCGGTGAGTTTCGTCCCGGTCACCGTGGCCTTGGCCTCGTCGACCGCGAGTTCCGCCTGGGTCACCGCGTTCTCGGCGGACGAGGTGTCGCTGTCGGCGGCGCGGGCCCGGTCCAGCGCGCCCTCGGCGGCATCCAGGTTCGCCTGGGCAACCTTGAGCGCTCGCTCAGCGGCGGCCGGATCGACCGTCGCCAGCAGCTGCCCCTTCTTGACCTGCTGCCCGACCCGTACGCGAATGTCGGTGACCGTGCCGGGGGTCGCGAAGCTGGCGCTCGCCGTGGTGGCGCTCTCGACCGAGCCGTCCGCCGTGACCGTGGCGGTCACCGTCCCCCGCGCCACCAGGACCGTCCGGGCGGCCCGGCCCGGCTCCGCCTGCGCGGCGGAGTCGCCGACCACCGACGACCAGCCCCAGTAGCCGCCGCCGAGCAGCAGCAGAGCCAGTGCGGTGTTCACCGCCACGGGGGGCCGGTACAGGACGGCCGGCAGGCGCACTCGCATGGCCGAAAGCCTCCACTGGTCGGCTGGGAGGAGGTTCCAGGCAAGCTCAGAGCTGGCTCGGAATCGCCGTCCGAAACTCGGGCGGGTCGGCCGGCTCACCGTCGACGGCAAGGAGCGCGGCGTCCGGATTCCCGGCGGCCTGGTCGGGCGCGGCGGGCAGCAGCACCCGGAAGGTCGTTCCCGTACCGGAGGCGGTGTCCAGCTCGATGCAGCCGAGGTGGGCGTGCACGATCGAGGCGGCGATGGAGAGTCCCAGGCCGGAGCCGCCGCCGTTGCCCCGCCCGCGGCTGGGATCCACCCGGTAGAGCCGTTCGAACACCCGGCCGGCGTGCTCCGCCGGTATTCCCGGCCCGTCGTCGTGCACCTCGATCACCGCGAGCCCGTCGCCGGTCGTCGCGGGCAGTGGGGCGGATCGGACGGCCGGGTCGGCCGGTGGTGCGGGCAGCCGCCCGACTCGGACGGTGACCTGCACGTCCGGCCCGGTGTGCTGGAGCGCGTTGCCGACCAGGTTCGCCGCGACCTGACGGAGCCGGTGCTCGTCACCGAGCACGCTCGGCGGCTCGAACGAGTCGTCGCGGTCGGCCAGGGTGGTCAGCCGGACGCGCCGCTCCGGCGTCCGGGCGTGCGCGTCGCGGATGGTGTCGGCCGCTATCTCCAGCAGGTCAACGGGACGCAGCGCCGGAATCCGCTGCTGGTCCAGCCGGGCGAGCAGGAGCAGGTCCTCGACCAGCACCCCCATCCGGGCCGCCTCGCCCTCGATGCGGCTCATCGTCTCGTCGAGCAGCGGCCCCGGTGGAGCGCCACCGCGCCGGTACAACTCGGCGAAGCCCCGGATCGAGGTCAGGGGAGTACGCAGTTCGTGCGAGGCGTCCGCGACGAACTGACGCAGTCGCCGTTCGGAGGCGGCGCGGGCCGTCATCTCGGCACTGATCCGGTCCAGCATCAAGTTCACCGCAGCGCCCAGCCGGCCCGGCTCGGTGTGCGGGTCGGCCCCGTCGACCCGGCGGTTGACCTCGCCCCCGGTGATCCCCGCGACGATGCCCTCCATCCTGGTCAGCGGGCTCAGGCCCAGCCGGACCACCGAGGCCGCGAGCAGGCCCAGCGCGAGCAGCACGGTGCCGGTGACCGCCACGTCGATGAGCAGCAGCCGGTCGGCGGTCCGGTCCGCCTCGCTCAGTGACACGCCGAGGACCACGATCGCTCCGTCCGGCCCGACCGGCACGGCCAGCAACCGCCACTCGGCAGCGCCGTCACCGCCCGCAACGGTGTACGGCCGGCCGGTCGCGGCCCGCGCCGTCACCTCGGCGAGAGTGCCCGGATCCGGGGCTGCCGCCGTCGGCGTGCTGCTGCGTTCGGTGTCCCGGGTGCCGTCCGCGCGGTAGACCAGGACCATCTGGTCCTGGCCCAGGCGGGCGAAGCGCCCGGGCACGCCACGTCCGGCACCGGGCTCGGGTTCCGGTGCCGCCGCGACGGGCGGGCTCGCGGACGCCGCGACGGCCGGCGGGGTGGCACCGCCCGGCCTGGGCGACGTCCCCGGCCAGGGCCCGCTGTGTAGTGGCCGGGCCTGCGCGGTCAACTGGTCGTCGATCCGTTGCAGCAGATAGCCGCGAAGCAGGAAGAATCCGGCCGTGTTCGCGCCGAGCAGGGCGAGCGTGGTGAGCGCACCGACCACGACCACGAGCCGGGAGCGCAGGGTCCAGTGTGCCCACCGGCGCACCCGCAGCCGGCGGTTCACTCGTCCCCGGGTGGCAGCCGGAGGGTGTACCCCACGCCGCGAACCGTGTGGATGAGTGGAGGTCCGAGGCGGTCGACCTTGCGTCTCAGGTAGTACACGTACGACTCGACGATCCGCCCGTCACCGCCGAAGTCGTAGTTCCACACCCGGTCGAGGATCTGTGCCTTGCTCACCACCCGGCCGGCGTTGAGCAGGAGATAGCGCAGCAGCCGGAACTCGGTCGGCGACAGGTCCACCGGCTGGCCCGCCCGGCGTACCTGGTGCGCGCCGTCGTCAAGCTCCAGGTCGGCGTAGCGCAGCGTCGAATTCTCCGGCACCGTCGGTGACTCCGGTCGGCTGCGTCGCAGGATGGCTCGGATCCGCAGCACCACCTCTTCGAGGCTGAACGGCTTGGCGACATAGTCGTCCGCGCCGACGACCAGCCCGGTCACCCGGTCCTCCACCGTGTCCCTGGCGCTCAGGAAGAGCACCGGCACCGGCTGCCCGGCCGCGCGTAGCCGCCGGGCCACCTCGAATCCGTCGAGGTCCGGCAGCATCACGTCGAGGACGACCAGGTGGGGGTCGAACTCCTCGACGCAGGTCAGTGCCGCTCGGCCGGTGGCGGCCACCCGGGTGTCATACGAGACCAGGCGCAGCGCGGCGGCCAGCAACGTGGAGATGTTGGCCTCGTCGTCCACCACCAGCACCCGGGCGGTGCCGGTCATGCCGTCGAGAGCTGGAGCCGGGCCGTCCCCGGGCGGTCGGAGGATGTCGGTTTGCACCGGATCTGCCTACCGGGCCTGCCTCGGAGCGACCTGTGTGGAACCTGTGCCCGAGCTGTCACCACGACCGGAGGACGAGGTCACCGGCGGTCAGCCCGTCGGTGACCTCGGTGTACTGGTCACCGCGTAGGCCGATGGTGACTGTGCGCGACTCTCCGGTGGCGTCGACCCGTACGGTGCCGCGGTCGTCCGTCACATCGTGCACCGCGGTGGACGGCACGCGCAGCGCGTCGGGGACCGACCCGGTACGCACCGTCACCGCCGCGGTCTGCCCGATCAGCAGGCTCTCCGGGGCGTCGGCGAACGAGAGCACCGCGCCGTAGCGGACCATCCTGCCGTCGGCGGTGCCGGCCGGGTCCACCTGCACGACGGTCGCCGGGAACGTCTGGCCGGCTCGGTCGGCGAGGCGTACCGTGGCCGACTGCCCGACGGCGATGGCCGCCGCGTCCGCCTCGGGGAACTTCGCCTCGACCTGCATGCCGAAGGTGTCCGCCAGGGTGATGAAGGTGGCGCCTCGGCCGACCGTGCCGCCCACCTTTCCCGCGACGGCCAGGACGGTGCCCCGGATCGGCGCGGTGATGGTGGCACCGGACCGCGTGCTCTCCGCCTCCGCGACCGCCGCCTCGGCCTGGTTGACCCGGCGTTGCGCGTCGAGGATGCGGTCACCGCCGCCCTGGGATCCGCCGGGACAGGCGGTTCCGCCGGGTGCGGGCGGCGCACCGGGCTGCTCGGCCCCGGTCCGAGCGGGGGCGGGGCGGGTGGGAGCGGGGTGGGTGGGGACAGTGCGGGTGGGGGAGGCGGGCGGCGCGCCGCTCGGGGATGTGGTCGGTGTCGCGGAACCCGATGGCGCCGAGGGAGTCGGACTCGCCGTCTCGGTGGGTTGCGGCGACGTCCACGCGACGGGCCGGACGGCTGCGGTCGCGCAGCTCGACGCGGCGTCGGTCGACTCGCGTGCCTTGGTCAGCGCGTTCCGGGCGTCCGCCAGATCCTGCTCGGCACGGCCGACCGCGTCGGCCGCCGTTGCGACGTCCTCGTCGGAGAGGGTGGCGAGCCTCTGCCCGGCCCGCACCACGGTGCCGGGCCGAACGGCGACGCTCGCCACCGTGCCGGAAACGGTGAAGCTCAGCGCCCGGGTGGTCGCCGGCTGGACCGTGCCGGTCGTGGCGACCTCGATCTCGACCGGCCCCCGGTCGACCGCCACGGTGGCCCGCCGGGTCGGTACCTCGCCGTCGTCCCCGGTGAACGCCCAGGCCCCGGCGGCGCCGAGCACGAGCGTGGCCCCGGCGATGGCGGCGCCCCAGCGAACCCGTCGGGTACGCCACAGTCGGGTCTGGCCGTCTTTCATGACGGGTCAGTCTGCCGACCGCTCCTCTCCAGCGGCTCGGTTCCCGCTGGGAGTTGCCTCAAAGCAGCGGCCCTGCCGGCGGCTCGGCTCGGCGTCGCCGGCAAGGCTCCGAGGCAACTCCCAGTCCGGTCCGAGGCGGCCCGGAGCTGTGGCCGGTTACCTGAGCGGGTTCCGGAAACGGCTGAGGAGTCTCTGTGTCGAAGACTGGAAGGAGCCGCCTACTGGCGGCCGTCCTGACCGCCGCCGCGTCGGCGCTGCTGACCGCGTGCGGCGGGGACAGCACCCCCACCACCGCGGCGACCGGTGCCGAAGGGGACAACCCCTTCGCCGCGTACCAGAACTGCCTTCGCGACAACGGCATCACCCTGCCTTCGGGCGGCCCGGGCCGCTCCCCGGGGGACCGGCCGTCCGGCTTCCCGACCACCCGGCCGTCCGGCTTCCCGACCGCTCGGCCCTCCGGGTTCCCGTCCGGGTTCCCGACGGATCGGCCGTCCGGTGGCGAGGGACGCCGGTTCCCGGGGATGGGCCGGCCGGCGGATGTCGACGAGGCCACCTGGCAGAAGGCGCAGGAGGCGTGCGCCTCGGTGCGGCCGACCGGAGGGCCCGGGGGGTGGGGCGGGCCCGGCGGCTCGGCCGCGCCGGGCGACGGGCGTGGTACGGCCTACCGCACCTGCCTCAGCGGGCGCGGTGTCGATCTGGACCATCTCGACCCGTCCGACGCGAAGACGAAGGAGGCGCTCCTGGCCTGTGCGGCGGTCAGCCCGGCACCGACGAACTGAGGCCCAGCGAAAGGCCCGCAGAGCGACCGGGCCCGGCGGGGATCAGCGGGCGAGGTGCCTGGCCAGAGCGAGGGCCGCGAGAACACCGCCCGCGCCGGCCAGCGCGATCACCCAGTGGATCGGCAGGCCCCAGAGGGCGTCCACCAGGCGCTGAATGGTGACGACCTGGTTGGCGTTCAGCAGCAGCACCGCGAGGAGGAGTTGTTGGCCCAGGCCACCGAGATCGACCGGACCGTCGCGATCCCATACCTCCAACGGGCGCAGCAGCCGGAAGCGTAGGTTCTCCATGCGCCGTGGTGGCGTCAGCCGGCCGGACCGGTGGAGGTCATTCGGTCGCCTGGCCGAGCACCGCCCGCCGGAACCCGGCCGCATGCTCGTGCAGCGCCTCCGCGACCCGCGGTCCCGGGTCCTCCGCCGACGTCGACAATCGGCAGTGCAGGAACAGCGGACCCGCCTGCCCCGTCGCACGTCGCGCGACCGTCGCCGTGAGCTCGGTCGGCTCGGCGGTCGACATGACGTACGGATAGCCCGCCGCCGACGCGATGCCCGTGAGGTCGTGGCGCTCGGAGTAGGTCGGTTGTCCGCCCGTCGACGCGTACCGGCCGTCGTCGAGGACGATGTGCGTGAGGGGCAGCGCCGGCATGGAGCCGATGGTGCACAGCGCCGAGGTGTTCATGAGAACACTCCCGTCCCCGTCGATGACGATGACCGGGCGTGCGGTGGCCGACGCGACTCCGGCGCCGAGCGCTGCCGCCAGCCCCATCGATCCGGTCATGTAGAAGTTGTGGGGACGATGGCCCAGACTCTGCGCGATGCGGGAGGTGTATCCGGTTGTGCAGATCACCGGGGTGGACCCGGCGGCATTGAGGATTGCCGCGATCGCCTGCCTCTTGGACGTCAATTGGAGGCACCCCATCCGAACAGGCCAGGCTCAATCAACAGGGCGGCGGTTCGTCCCGCGTCGACGTCGGCGAGTGCCGTCCGCACATCGCCTTCCGGATCCGATTCACCACATCGGTGCGCCGGAATCCCCATCGCGGTCAGCAGCCCTTCGGTAATGGCTCCCATGACCAGATTCTCCTCGGTGGTGTCGAGATCCGTCCCCCGCATCCCGACCACGAGCAACATTGCGAGCCGGTACGGCAGCACCAGGGAGGCGAGGGCGTTGACGCTCTGCCCGAGGCCGGAGTTCTGCATCAGCACCACCGGCGTACGCCCGGCAAGGCATGCTCCGGCCGCCATCGCCACCGCGGTGTCCTCACGAACGACGTTCTGTGCGGGGACGAGCTCGGCGAGTCGTTCGAGCAGCGGTGCCTGCAGGCCGTCCGGCGTGAAGTAGAAGGGCCCGGAAGCGCGCCGCGCCAGGCTCGTCGCGACCGCGTCCGCCACCTGGAGACCGTTGCGGGCTGTCACTTCCAACGTCATCTGGCGATCCAATCCAGGCCCGGCTCGTGGCCTTTTGCTGGTACTGGGAGCTGCGGAGTCTTCGTCCGGGCGGGCGATCGGACGCGTCGCGCCGGCCCGCCGTGTCGGCACCCTATCGCGATCCTTACCGATTGGGTGGCCAGGGGAAGACGTCGATGTGCTGCCGGACGGACCTGTCGCGGCCGGACCCGACCGGGCGCGGGGGAGCCTATCGCTAGCAATAAATATTTAAATTAAAAGATTGTCGTGGATTCGCCTGGTGGGGGCGGGTGAGGGGCGGGTAGGCCACTTAAATATATCAATTTGTAGCGCAAAGTGGCGTCTGGGCGGATCTCGGCTATCGCCTTGCATGTGACAGCAATGGGCTACCAGGCGTGGGAATTTCGTGGCATCATCACCACCCAACGGCCTCCACTAGGGACGTTGCCCCTTTTCGTGGCCGTTTCGGCGGCCTGCGTTCGGCAGGTGCGCCGGTTGGGCTGTGGGGGAGGCCGCATTGGCTATGCCATTCTTTCGCGCGTTGGTGCTCGGTGACGGGTCGCACGTGGTGGCCTCCTCATCATCGCCTCGATGATCGATCCGCACATCGCGGTCGTCGGCAGTGGTGCACTGGCCCGCTCCGTGTGCTACTCGTTGGCGGCACTCTCTGCACCGGCACCGGCGGCACCGATCCGGGTCACCGTGCTCGCGCGGGGTGGCGCCGCGAGCGACATCGCCCGTATCTGCCAGATCCGCGCCGCGGTGACCGGTGGCGGCGCCACGTTCGCGGCCGAGTCACCGCGCGACGAGGTCGAGGCGCTGGCGCGACTTCAACCCGGCGTGCTGGTCTGCTGCGCGTCGGCGCAGTCCCCGTACGAGAGGACCACCGCGCCGTCGGCGTGGACCAGCCTGATCGCGGGTGCGGGCTTCGGCGTCACCCTGCCCCTGCAGGCCGCCCTGATCGCCCGGCTCGCTCGTGCCGTCGCACAGGCCAGCCCTCGGACGCTGGTCGTCAACGGCTGCTTTCCCGATGTGGTGAACCCGCTCCTGGCCGCCCTCAAGGCCCCGGTCACCTGCGGCATCGGCAACGTGTCGACCCTCGCCGCCTGCCTCCAGGCCGCCCTCGGCCTGGCCGACCAGGATGACCTGGCCGTGCTCGGCCACCACGTCCACCTGTCCGAGCCCGGCCGCCCGGAAGACGAGGTGCTGGCCTGGCACGAGGGGCGCCAACTGCCCGACGTGACCGGCCTGCTGAGTGCCGCGCGCGCCCTGGACCGGCGCGAACTCAACGCCATCGCCGGGCACGCCGCCGCCCGACTGCTGCTCGCCCTCGTCGCCGGCACCGAGTTCCACACCAGCCTCCCCGGACCGCTCGGGCTTCCCGGCGGATACCCGGTCACCGTGGCCGACGGGTCCGTCACGTTGCGCCTCCCGCCGGCGGTCACCCGTGCCGACGCGGTCGCGTGGAACCTGCGGGTCGGCCGCGACGACGGCGTGGAGGTGGTCGACGGACGGGTCGGCTATTCGCCGCGCGCGACCCACGCGCTCGCGCCGTACCTGCCTGAACTGGCGGCGGGGTGGCCTGTCGCCGCCCTCGACGAGGTGATCGAGCGGCTGACCGAGCTGCGACGACGGCTGCGACTCGCGCCGGCGGCCCCGGTCGTGGCCGTCGGGACAGGCACAACCTAAGGAGCATGAGCGTAGATGGACTCGACAGTGTCAATGACGACCAGTCGTAACCTCATCAGTGACTACTACGACCTGATCCCCGCCGCCGTCGCCCGGTGCGCGCCGCCACCCACGGGTGCGTCCGGTACGCCGAGCTTCGCGCCCGCGTTCGACCTGCCGGCGCTCACCGACAACGTCCGGGACTTCTTCGCGGCGGCGACCGCCGGCTGGCGGCGGCTGGGCGAGTACGGCGGCCACCCGATCCAGTTCCTCGATCTCACCGGCAACCCGGGCACCCGGACGACGAAGACGTTCGCCTCCCTGGTGATGGTGGCGCGAGCGGTCGAGCACATCCGGCGTACCGGTGAGGCGATCAGGATCTTCACCCCCACGTCGGCGAACAAGGGCATCGCGCTGCGCGACGCGGTCGGCCGGGCCATCGAGGCCGGGCTGGTCGAGCCCGATCAGCTTTCCGTCGTCGTGCTCGCCCCGGCCGCCACGCGTCACAAGTTCCGTCAGGACCGGCTCGCCGGTGACCCGGCGTTGCGGGCGGCGAACCCGCTGCTGCGCTACGTCGGCGGCGCCCCGGAGGACGTCAAGGCACTAGGGCGTGCCTTCGTGGACAAGTACGCCGCGGAGGCGTACGACCGGCACGGGGTGAATCTCTGGTACTCGCTGGACCTGCGCAACTACCTCGTCGCCGACGCCGCCCGTGCCGCCTTCGAGGCGGACGTCTCGCCCCCGTCGGCGGAGCGACCCCGATGGCACGCCCACTCGGTGTCCAGCGCGTACGGCCTGCTCGGCTACAACCTGGGCCGGGACGTGCTCGAGGCGGCCGGCCGGGCGCGGAGCACCGATCGTCCGGGCTTCCTCCTCGTGCAGCACCTGGGCACCCCCGACATGGTGCTCAATCTGCGGTACGGCGGTTTCTCGCGGGCGAAGATGCCGGCGTACCGGCTCGATCCGGTGCGCGGTGTGACGGTGCAGGACGCCGACCCCCGGTTCCCGGCCGTGACCGACGACCCGGCCGAGGTGCTCGACCCGACCTTCTACACCCACGAGCCGGCCACCTCGCCGGCGATGAACGAGCTGATCCGGCGGTTCGGCGGCGACGGGATCGTCGTGTCGCGGCGCGAGTGCCTGGAGCGCTACCCGATGCTGCGGGACTGGTTCGACGGCGACCGCCCGATGCTCCCGACGGATCCGGACGAGCTGCGGGAGTGGTCGATCGTCATGGGACTGACCGGCGTGCTCAACGCCATCGACCGGGGGTTGGTCCCGGCAGGGCACGAGATCGTCCTGCACGGCAGCGGCTGCTACGGCGGGAGTGACTTCGTCCCGGCCGAGGCGGACGCCGAGGTGTCCACGGTCGACGACGTCGCCGCGGCGGTGTGGGCCAAACCATGACGGGCGACACGATTCCGGCGGCCTTCGCCGCGCAGGTACGCCAGCATCCGGACCGGCCCGCGGTGCTGGCCGAGGACGTCGCGGTGACGTACCGGCAGCTCGCCGCGGCCGTCGCGGCGACCGCGGCCACCATCGGGCCCGCCCGCGCGGGACAGGTCGCGTTGCTGTGCCGGCACGGTGTCACCACCGTCACCGCACTGCTGGCGGCGCTGGTGACCGGCCGGGCGTACGTGCCGCTCGAGCCGACCTTCCCGGACCGCCGGCTGGCGCACATCCTCGCCGACAGCGCCGCCGACGTGCTGCTCGTCGACGCCGCCCACGCCGAGCGGGCCGAGCGGTTGGTGCGGCTGGTGGACCGGCCCGGGCCGCGGGTGGTCGAGGTCACCGGCCCCGGTGCCGCCCCGGATCTCGACGCGGTGCTCGCCGCGCTCGCCAGTCCCGCCGCACCGGACGATCCGGCCTACGTGCTGTACACCTCGGGGTCGACCGGGGCGCCGAAGGGCGTCGTGCAGAGCCACCGTAACGTGCTCTTCGGGATCGCCAACCACGTGCGCAACTTCGCGATCACGCCGGACGACCGGACCAGCGTGCTGACGTCCTTCGGCTACGACATGGCGGTCACCGACACGTTCGGCGCCATCCTGTCGGGCGCCGCCGCGGTACCGGTCGACATCCGTACGCACGGGCTCGGTCACCTGGCGCGTGCCCTGGCCCGGCACCGCGTCACCGTCTACCACTCCACCCCGACCGTCTACCGCTACCTGTGCGCCAGCCTCGGACCGACCGGCACGCTGCCCGACATCCGCGCGGTGCTCCTCGGCGGCGAGGAGGTCACTCGCCACGACGTGGAACTGGCCCGGCGTCACTTCACGCCGGACACCGTGTTCGTCAACGGCTATGGCACCACCGAGATCAGCTTCGCGGCGCAGTACCACCTGCCCGCCGACGCCACGCTCGACCGTACGGTCGTGCCGATCGGCCACCCGTTGAACGGCATCGAGGTGTTGTTGATCGACGAGACCGGCGCGGCGGGCGACACCGGCGAGGTGGTGGTGCGCTGCCCGCACGTGGCGCTCGGCTACTGGCGGCAGCCCGAGCTGACCGCGCAGCGTTTCGGTGAGCGTGACGGCGTCCGCACGTACCGGACCGGTGACATCGCCCGGCGGCTGCCGGACGGTCGCCTGGAGTTCCTGGGCCGCGCCGACCGCCTGGTAAAGATCCGCGGCTACCGCGTCGAGCTGGGCGAGATCGAGGTGCAGCTCGCGGCGCTGCCGGGGGTCGGCCAGGCCGCCGTCGTGGCCCGACCCCGCAGCGGGGGCGCCGACAGCACGGAGAAGGAGATCATCGGGTACGTCGTACCCGCACGCGCCGAGCCGCCCGCCGGCCGGGACGCCGCCGCACAGCACCACCTCGACCCCGCCGTCCTCCGGGCGGCACTGGCCGCGAGCCTGCCCGACTTCATGGTGCCCCGCGCCGTGGTGCTGGTCGACGCGCTTCCGATGGGGATGACCGGCAAGCTCGACGTCGCCGCGTTGCCCGCGCCCCCGGTGTCCTCGGCGGAGGGGGCGGCGGTCGACCCGGTCGAACGCGCGGTGGCCGCGATCTGGGCCGATGTGCTGGGCCTGGCCCACGTCGACCGCGACGCCAGCTTCACCGAGCTGGGCGGGCACTCCCTGCTGCTGGCGCTCGTCCAGGAGCGGCTCGAAACGGGCCTCGGCCACCGGGTGCCGCTCGCGCGGCTGTTCGAGTTCTCGACGGTGGCCGCGCTCGCCGCGTACCTGCGGACGGTCGGCACGCCGGCGAACGCCGCCCACGACGGCGGAGCGGTCGACGCACCCGCCGCCGCGCTCGACGGTGACGCGGGTCTGGCCCGGGTCGCCGGCCGGATGCGCCGCCGCCGCGAGGCGCGCTCGGGGGAGCGGCGATGATCAGCGACGACGACGACCGTATCGCGGTGATCGGCCTGGCCTGCCGGGTTCCGGGCGCCGTCGACGCCGCCGCCCTGTGGCGCAACGTCCGCAGCGGTGTCGACTCGGTGCGCCGGTTCTCCCGGGCCGAGGCGCTCGCCGCCGGTGTGCCGGCCGAGGTCGTCGACGACGCGAGCTTCGTGCCGGCGTTCGGCCACCTCGACGGGCTCACCGATTTCGACGCCGGGCTGTTCGGCTACCGCGACGACGAGGCGGCGCTGCTCGATCCACAGCATCGGCTCTTCCTCGAGGTCACGTGGTGGGCCCTGGAGGACGCCGGCCTCGGTCGGGTCGAGGCGACCACCCAGGTCGGGGTGTTCGCCGGCTGCGGTGTCAACCGGTACCTCCGTCACCACCTGCTCGGCAACCCCGCCGTGGGGCCGGCGGGCGGGTTCTGCGACGACTGGGACGACATCCTGGCCGGTGCCTCCAGCGACTACCTGCCGACCCGCGCGGCGTACGCGCTCGGGTTGAGCGGGCCGGCGGTTGCCATCCAGTCCGCCTGTTCCTCCTCACTGGTGGCGGTCTGTCAGGCGGCGCAGAGCCTGCTCGACTTCCGGTGCGACGTGGCGGTGGCGGGCGGCGCGTCGGTGGTCTCCACGCACCAGACCGGCTACCGGTACCGCGCCGGTGGGACGCTCGCGGCCGACGGCGTGTGCCGGCCGTACGACGCGGACGCCACCGGGCAGGTTTTCGGCAACGGGGCGGGGGCGGTCGTCCTCAAGCGGCTCGCTGACGCCGTGGACGACGGCGACCACGTCTACGCCGTACTCGCCGGCTGGGCGGTCAACAACGACGGTGCCGATCGCGCCGGCTTCACCGTACCCGGGGTGGTCGGCCAGAGCGCGGTGGTCGCCGAGGCGCTCGCCGCGGCCGACTGGCACCCGGACGATCTCGGCTACGTCGAGGGCCACGGCAGCGGCACCGCGGTCGGCGACGCGATCGAGATCGACGCGCTGACCCGGGCGTTCCGGACCGGTACGGCCCGACGCGGCTTCTGCGCGCTCGGCTCACTGAAGTCGAACGTGGGCAACCTCGACGCGGCTGCCGGCGTAGCCGGCCTGATCAAGACCGTTCTCGCGGTGCACCACGGCGTGATCCCGGGAACCCTGCACTTCACCCGGGCCCATCGCGACGTCGACCTCGCGGGCGGCCCGTTCGTCGTCACCACCGACACGCGGCCCTGGACGGGTGCCCGCCGTGCCGGGGTCAGCTCGTTCGGGCTCGGCGGCACCAACGCGCACGTACTCGTCGAACAGGCCCCGACGCCGCTCGCGTACGACGCCAACGCCGACTGGGCGGTGCTGCCGCTCAGCGCCGCCACCGACGAGGCGCTGCGGGTGCTCGCCGCCCGGCTGGCGGACCACCTCGCCGGCGAACCGGGCGGTGCGCACGCCGACGCGGCATGGTCCCTCACCGACGTGGCGTACACGCTCGCTGTCGGCCGGCGGCGGCTGCCCCACCGCGAGGCGGTCGTCGCCCGGGACGTCGCGCAGGCGGTGGGGGCGCTGCGGGCCGTCGCCGACGGACGTGCCCCGTCCCCGCCGGCCGAGGCGCCGGGGGAGTTCCGTGACCGGGCCGCCGGGTGGCGTGCCGGCGGCGACCTCCCCGGGGGAGCCGGCCGGCGGGTGCCGCTGCCGGGCTACCCGTTCCAGCGCCGGCGGCACTGGATCGACCGAGTGGGCACTCCGCAACTGGCCGGGGGGCGGTAGTGCGGGCCGCGACGTCGCCGGCCGGGACCGTACGGTGGTTCGCCGGGGTGGGGGGCCGCACGGACGGCGCCGAACTGCTGCTGTGCCTGCCACCTGCCGGTGCCGGCCCGAGCGGTTTCCGCGACTGGCCGGCGTACCTGCCCGCCGCGATCGAGATGCAGGCGTTGGCGCTGCCCGGCCGGGAGGCGCGGATCGGCGAGCCGCCGGAGTTCACCCTCGATCAGGTGGTCGACGCGGTGTGGCAGCGCGCCGACCGGCCGTTCTCGATGTACGGGCACAGCCTCGGCGGCCTGCTCGCCTTCGAGGTGGTCCGCGAGTTGCGTCGGCGTCGGGGTCCGATGCCGCGCCGGCTCTACCTCGGGGCGACCCGGCCACCGCACCTGCCCGAGACACTGGCCGAACTGGCCGACGCGCCGGAGCCGGAGCTGCTGGCCCGCGTCGCCGCCATGGATGGGCTGCCCGACTTCGTACGCGTGAACCGCGAGTTGCTCGACCTTTTCGTACCGGTCCTCCGGGCCGACCTGCGGTGGTTGCGCCGGTACGCGTACCGCGAGGAGGAGCCGCTGCCGGTGCCGCTGGTGTGCCTCGCCGGGCGCGACGACGTCGACGCGGGGCCGAGCCAGATGCGGGAGTGGGCCCGGCACACCACAAAGGAGTTCGTCCTGCATTCCGTCGACAGCGGACACATGTTCCTTCAGGACCGGGCACCCGAGGTCGCCGCGCTCGTCGCCGCCGACGTGCTGGGGGCCGCGGAGACCGGTCGCGCCGTCCCGTCGGGTGCGCCGGCCCGTCATCCGGCGCCGGCGGACCATCTCGTGCCGCTCGGCGACGGGGGATGGACGGTATGGCGCGAGGCGGTCCTGCGCGCCGCCGGATTCCCCGCCGAGGACGTGCTGCGCCTGTCCGCACCCGAACTGGCCGCCGTTGCCGACGCTCATCTCGACGGCGCGGCGACCGAGGAGCGGCTGCTCGCCGTCCTCTCCAGCACGGTCGGCGCCACCAGCGAGGTGATCTACGACCTGGCCGGTGATCCACGCTTCCGCGAGGCGGTGACCTGGCAGAACCTCAACGCCCTGGTCGCGCTCGATGCGGTGCGCCGGGGTGGGCCGGACGAACGCAGCCACGTCAAGCGCCGCGCCCGGGAGCAGGTCATCGGGCGCTACTGGCAGCGGTACGCCGCGAAGAACGACACCATCGGGTTCTTCGGGCCGATCTGCTGGATCGGCATCTCGGCGACCGACGCCACCACGGTCGTCCCCGGCCCGGCACTGACCCGCGAGCGGATGGTGACCTTCGAGTGGCGGGCGTTGTCCGCCTTCGGTGACCGGCTCGCCGCCGACCCGGCGGTACGGCGTTGGCTGCCCGCGGGTCTGCACGTGCACCTCTGGCGCGACGGCGACCGGCGGGTTCTGCGGCCGGCGGCGCCGCCGGTGGAACTCTCCCCGGCCGAAGCCGCCGTCGTCGACCTGCTCGACGGGCGGCGTCCCGTCACCGAGGTGGCGGCGGAACTCGTGGCGCGGGAGCCCGAGCGGGGGTCGGGACTGCGCAAGGCCGACGACGTCCACCTGGTGCTCGACCAACTCGTCGAGCGGGGACTGGTGTGGTGGGGTTGCGACCTGCCGTTGGACGCGGGCGCGGAGGCGCGGCTGGCGGAGCTGATCGAGGGCATCGGCGACCAGGACGTCCGGGCGGTGGTCGCGGCCGACTTCGCCCGACTCCGCGCCGCTCGGGACGTGGTCGCGGACGCCGCCGGCGATCCCGATCGACTGCGTGCCGCGCTGGATCTGCTGCACGCCGAGTTCGTCGCGGTGACCGGCGCGCCGGCCCTGCACCGGGCGGGCGAGACGTACGCCGGCCGGGCGGTCTGTTTCGAGGACACCGTCCGTGACCTCGACGTCGAACTGGGCGCGTCGGTGCTCAGTGGCTTCGCCGCCCCGCTCGGCGTACTTCTCCAGGTGGCGCGCTGGCTGACCGTCGAACTGGCCGACGCCTACGGCGCCGCCTTCCGGGGCCTGCACGAGGAACTCGCGGCGGAGCTCGGTACCGCCGAGGTGCCCTTCGCCGAGCTGTGGTATCTGGCCCAGGGCCTGCTGTTCGGTACGGGTGACCGGCCGGTCGACGCGGTGTCGGCCGAGCTGGCCGCGCGCTTCGCCGCCCTCGCCGGCCTCGACGACGTTCCGGCGGGCACCAGCGTGGTGCGGCTGCGCGCGGAGGACCTGGCCGCGCGAATCGCCGAGGTGTTCCCGGCGAGCGGTCCGGGCTGGTCGGCGGGGCGGATCCACAGCCCCGACCTGCAGTTCTGCGCGGACAGCGTGGCGGCGCTGACCCGCGGCGACTGCCTCGCCGTCCTCGGCGAGCTGCACGCGGCGTGGTCCACGCTGGACAGCGGGGTGTTCGTCTCCGGCCACGAGGCACCCGACCGGCTGCGCGAATGGCTCGCCACCGATCTCGGCGCCGGCCGGGTACGGCTGCTGTTCCCCTCGTCGTCGCCGAGACTCACCGCCCGGGTCGGTTTCCGGCTGCACCACCACACCGACACCCGGCTCGGGTTCCTTCCCGCGCCGGGGGCCGACGCCCGGCTCGTGCCGATCACCGCACTGCGGGTCCGCGACGTGGCCGGCGAGCTGGTCGTGGACGGCCCCGGCCGGCCCCCGATACCGCTGGTGGAGATGTTCAGCGAGCTGCTGTCGATGCACGCGTCGGAGGCGTTCAAGCTGGTCAGCACGGCGGCGCACACACCCCGGATCATGATCGATCGGCTGGTGGTGGTCCGGGAGAGCTGGCGGACGACGGCCGACGAGTGCGGGCTGGCCGACGCCACCGGCAGCCTCGGGCGCTACCTCGCGGTCCGGCGTTGGCGCCGGACGCTCAATCTGCCCGAACAGGTCTACGTGAAGCTCGCGACCGAGATCAAGCCCTGTTACGTGGACCTGTCCAGCCCGCTGTTCGCCTCGTCGCTGTGCGCGATGGTGCGGGCCGCGCGGCAGCGCGCCGGTGGCGGGGTCGCGCTCGTCGTGAGCGAGGCGCTGCCCGGGCCGCACCAGGCCTGGGTTCCCGACGCCCACGGTCGCCGATACCAGTCCGAGCTGCGGTTGCAGGTGGTCGACCCGGCGCGGCCCCGCACCTGGGGAGAGAGCCAGTGACGAACAGCGAGATCTCCGGCGAGCGGCTGCCATATCCGGAGCGCACCCTGGCGGACCTGATCCTGTCGACCGCCGCCCGGCGCGGTGACGCGGTCGCCGTGCGGCAGTGGGACGAGGTGCTCAGCTACGCCGAGCTCGCCGAACGGGCGACGGTACTCGCCGTGCGGCTGCGCCGGCTCGGCGTCGGGCCGGAGACGCCGGTGGGCATCTGCGCGGAGCGCCGGCCGTACCTGTTGGTCGCGGTGCTCGGCGTGCTCCTCGCCGGCGGCTGCTACGTACCGCTGGATCGCGGGCATCCGTGGCGGCGGCGGGCCGAGATCGTGGCCGACGCGGGCATCAAGGTCGTGGTGGCGGACCAGGCCGGCCGGGACGCGCTGTCCGACGTGGCGGTGACGCTGGTCGACGTCCCGGCGGCAGCCGTGGAGCGCGCCGCGACCGCCCCGGCGCCGGTGGGCCCGGCGTCCTGCCCGGCCGTGCCGGACAACGCCGCGTACGTGCTCTACACGTCCGGCTCCACCGGCCGGCCGAAGGGCGTGGTGGTCAGCCACCGCAGCGTGGTCGCCCACGTCACCGCGTTCGGCGCCCACACCGGGGCCGACGAACGGACCCGCGCCTTCGGCTTCGCGTCGCTGGGCTTCGACGCCTCCGTGCAGGACCTGTTCATCCCGTTGGTGGCGGGCGGCGAGATCGCGCTGGTTCCCGACGCCGACCGGGTGGACCCGGCGCGGCTGCAACGCTTCGCCGAGGCGCACGAGGTCACCTGGGGATGCCTGCCGGCGGCGCTGCTGCCGCTGCTGGAACCGGCGGAGCTGCCGCACTGGCGTACGGTCTTCACCGGCGTGGAGGCGCCCGATCCGGCGCAGGTGGAGCGGTGGGCCGGACCGGCCGACCGCTCGGTACGCCGGTTCTCCAACGGTTACGGCCCGACCGAGGCCACCGTCTGCGTCACCAGCTTCACCGCGACCGGCCACTGGGACCGGCCGTTGCCGATGGGCCGCCCGCTGCCCAACCATCGGATCCACCTGGTGGACCAGCACGGTGAGCAGGTGCCTCCCGGCACGCCCGGCGAGGTGTTGATCGGCGGTGTCGGGGTGGCCCGTGGCTACCTCGGCCGGCCCGGCGTGACCGCGGAACGGTTCGTGCCCGACCCGTACTCCGCCGAGCCCGGGGCGCGGCTGTACCGTACCGGCGACCGTGCCGTCCAGCTGCCCGACGGCGAGCTGCTGTTCCTCGGCCGGACCGACCGGCAGGTCAAGATCCGCGGCCAGCGGGTGGAACTCGGCGAGATCGAGCACGTCGTGTGTGCACATGCGGGGGTACGGGAGGCGGCGGTCGTCGCGGTGGGGCCGGACACCCGCCCGGAACTTGTCGCGGTGCTCGTGCCGGCCGGCGAACCGTCCGACGACGACGTGCTGGCGTACCTGCGACGGCGCCTGCCGGACGTGATGGTGCCGCGCCGCGTCGTCCAGGTTCCCGCGCTGCCACTGAACACCGCCGGCAAACGTGACGCGGCCCGGCTGCGCGAGATCGCGACCGCCGGTGCGGGGGACCAGCCGGCGACACCGGGTGACGCCGGTGCGGCCAGCGACCTCGATATCGTCGTCGCCGACGTGTGGGGACGCATACTCGGCGCCCCCGCCGGCCCGGACGACGACTTCTTCGCCGCCGGCGGCGACTCGCTGACCGCGATGCGACTGGTCGCCACGCTCCGCGCCGAGCTGGGCCGGGAAGTCGCGGTTGAGGACGTGTTCGACGCCCGTACGCTGGGCGTTCTCGCCGCCCGGGTGGCCGCCACGGCGCCGCTCACCGAGCCCGAGCTGACCGTGGGCCATCCGCCGACGCTCTCGCCGGCGCAACGCCGGCTGTGGTTCCTCGACCAGCTCGCGCCCGACTCCGCCGCGTACAACACCGCGATGGCGGAGCGGCTGCGCGGCCCGCTCGACCCGGCCACGCTCCGCGCCGCGTTGACCGCGGTCGTCCACCGGCACGACGTGCTGCGCTGGCGCATCACCCGGGTGGCCGGCGCCCCGCACGTGACCTGTGACCCGCCGGGCGACGTCCCGCTGCCGGTCGTCGACCTGTCCGCCCTGGACGCGGACCGGCGCGAGGCCGAGCTGCGCGCGGGACTTCAGGCGGGTGCGGCGACCCGGTTCGACCTGGCGACCGGTCCCGTGTGGCGGGCACGGCTGTACCGGCTCGCCGACGACGAGCACGTGTTCGCGATGGCGTTCCACCACGCGGTCTTCGACGGCTGGTCGCAGGCGGTTTTCTACGACCAGCTCGGCGCCGCCTACGCGGCGGCCCTGGCCGGCGACTCGGCGGGCGACTCCGCCGCTGCCGTCCTCGGTTCCCTGCCTGCCGGCTACGCCGACTACGCGGTGTGGCGTACCGCCCGTGATCGGGCTCGGGGCGAGCAGGATCTCGCCTGGTGGAAGGAGCACCTGGCGGGTGCCCCGACCGTGCTGGAGCTGCCCGCGGACCGGGTCCGCCCGGCCACCCAGACGTATCGCGGGGCGTTCGCCACCACCTCGTTCCCGCCCGAGGTCGACACCCGGGTACGCGGGCTCGCCGCGTCGCTCGGCACGACGTCGGCCACGGTGCTGCTCGCCGCCTTCGGCGAGGTGCTGCGGCGGCTGACCGGCGGGGCCGACCACGTCGTCGGCGCGGTCGTCGCCGACCGTCGGCTGGCCGCCGTCGCCGACCTCGTCGGTTTCTTCGTCGACATCGTCCCGGTCCGCCTGCGTACGGACCCGGCGGGCACCTTCGCCGATCACGTGCGCGGGTGCCGGCAGGAGCTGCTCGACGTGCTGGCCCACCCGAACGCGCCGCTGGAGCGGATCGTCCAGGCGCTGGCGGTGCCGCGCGACACGACCCGCTCGCCCCTGGTGCAGGTGCTGTTCAACGTGTTCAACTTCGCCGAGCCGGCGCTCGACCTGCCGAAGATCACCACGGAGCGGGTGCCCGCCGGCCTGCCGGGATCCCCCTTCGACCTCACCGTCTATCTGGTCGAGCGGGGCGGCGTACTGGCGCTCGACGCGGTCTACAACCCGGATCTGTTCGCGGCGGAGCGGATCGCCGCGCTCCTCGACGGCTACCTGGAGCTGCTCGACCTGCTCGCCGCCGGGCCGGAGTCGCCGATCGGTGTGATCGGCGACCACGGGACGGACGACGAAACCGCCGCGGCTTCCGCCGCCGGCAGCGTCGGTGGCGCGCTGTGGCGGGCGGCGCGGGATGCGGTCCAGGCGACGGGTGCGCCGCACCGGCCACCGGAGCCCGACTCCGGCGCCGTGCCCGCCGGGCCGTCACCGTCCGGCGCGGCAGCGGCTCCGACCGGGGTCACCGAGGAACTGGTCGCCCGGGTGTGGCGGGAGGCCCTGGACGCGCCGCGGGTCCAGGCCACCGACAACTTCTTCGACATCGGCGGGCACAGCCTCGCGATGGCCGTGGTCCAGCACCGGCTGGCCGAGGCGCTCGGGCGGGAGATCCCGCTGGTGGACCTGTTCCGCTACCCGAACGTGCGGGCCCTCGCCGCCTACCTGGACGGTGCGGCCGGCGTGGACGGGATCGACCTGGCCGTACAGCGGGCGACCACCCGCCGGGAACGGACCCGCGGCCGGCGCGAGGCCAGGGCGGCGAATCGAGTGAGGGGGGCAAACAATGCCGATTGAGGAGCCGCAGTCCTACGGCGTCGAGCCGATCGCCGTGGTGGGCATGGCGTGCCGGGTACCGGGGGCGAAGGACGTCAACGAGTTCTGGCACAACCTGGTGGCCGGGGTCGAGTCGGTCACCTGGTTCGACCGGGCGCACCAGCTCGCCCTCGGCGTGCCGGAGCACGAGGTCGACGATCCCCACTTCGTGCCCGCCGCACCGGTTCTCGACGAGTACGACGCGTTCGACGCGCCGCTGTTCGGCCTCAGCGCCCGCGACGCCCAGGTGGCCGATCCGCAGCATCGGCTCTTCCTGGAGCTGGCGCACAGCGCGCTCGAGCACGCGGGCTACGACCCGTTCGCCGGCGGGCGGTCCGTCGGTGTCTACGCGGGCACCGGCGGCGAGACGTACGCCTACGAACATCTGCGCCCGAGCGGTGCGGGCGAGTTCCACATGGACCTGTCGATGTGGAACTTTCCCGACTATGTGGCGACGCTGACCTCGTACAAGTTGAACCTGCACGGGCCGAGCCTGACGGTGCACACCGCCTGTTCGACGTCGCTGGTCGCCACCCATCTGGCCTGCGAGGCGCTGCGCGGCGGTGAGTGCGACATGGCGCTCGCCGGGGGCGTGTGCGTGGAGCTGCCGCACGGGCGCGGACACCTGGTCCTCGACGGCGGGGTGATCTCCCGGGACGGGCACTGCCGGCCGTTCGACGCGACGGCGTCGGGCACCATGTGGGGCTCGGGCGGGGGGATCGTGGTCCTCAAGCGGCTGGCCGACGCGGTCGCCGACGGCGACCACATCTACGGCGTGATCCGCGGCAACGCCATCAACAACGACGGCTCCGCCAAGGTGAGTTTCAGCGCGCCGAGCATCGACGGGCAGGCGGAGGTCGTCGCGCAGGCCGTCGAGCTGGCCGACATCGATCCCCGCACGATCACCTACGTGGAGGCGCACGGCACCGGCACCGAGGTCGGCGACCCGATCGAGCTGGCGGCGCTGCGCGAGGTGTACGCGCGGGCCAGCGGCGACCGGCAGTGGTGCGGCATCGGTTCGGTCAAGTCGAACATCGGGCACCTCAGTCAGGGCGCCGGTGTCGTCGGGCTGATCAAGACGCTGCTCGCGCTGGAGCACGGGGTGATCCCGCCGACGATCAACGTGCAGGCCGCGAACCCGGCGCTCGACCTGCCCAACAGCCCGTTCTACCTGACCACCGCGTTGACGAAGTGGGTGTCCGAGGTCGGGCCGCGCCGGGCCGGGGTGAGTTCGTTCGGGTTCGGCGGCACCAACGCCCACCTCGTGGTCGAGGAGGCGCCGGCGGTCGTCCGCGTCCCGGGTCCGGAGCCGATCCGGCCGGCGCAGGTGCTGACCGTCTCGGCGAGGACGGAGACGGGACTGGCCACCGGGGTCGCACGGCTCGCCGACGAGCTGCGTACGCGTCCCGATCTCGACCTCGCCGACGTGGCGTACACGCTCTGGGTCGGCCGTACCGCGCACCCGCACCGCGCCGCGGTGGTGGCGACCGATCCGGCCGACGCCGCCGCCGCGCTCACCGACCCGAAGCGGCGCCACACCGGCCTGGCCGCCGACGGTCAGCGGCTGGTGTTCCTCTTCTCCGGCCAGGGCGCGCAACATCCCGGCATGGGCGCGGAACTCTACGCCGTCGAGCCGGTCTTCCGGGCCGCCGTGGACGAGTGCGTACGGCTGCTGCGGGGCCACCTCGACCGCGACCTGCTCGACGTGATCCTCGGCCGGGAGCCGGACGCCGCCGAACTGCTCGGCCGGACCGAGTACACCCAACCCGCCCTGTTCACCGTGGAGTACGCGCTGGCCGCGCTCTGGGCGTCCTGGGGCGTGCGTCCCGCGGCGATGCTGGGCCACTCCATCGGCGAGTACGTCGCCGCGACCCTCGCCGGCGTGTTCGCGCTGCCGGACGCGCTGAGTCTGGTGGCCGCCCGGGGCCGGTTGATGGCGTCGGTGCCGGCGGGCGCGATGCTCGCCGTGTCGCGCGGCGTGGACGAGATCGCCGCGATGCTGCCGGCCGGGCTCGACGTCGCCACGGTCAACGGCCCGGGGATCTGTGTGGTGGCGGGCCCGTCCGCGCTGGTCGAGGAGTTTGGCGCGCGGCTGCGCTCCACGGGCGTGAACGCCAAGGCGCTGCGCACCTCGCACGCGTTCCACTCGGCGATGATGGAACCGATCCTCGACGCGTTCCGAGAGCGGGTCGCCGCCACCCCGCGCCAGGCCCCGACGGTGCCGTTCCTGTCCAACCGCACCGGCGACTGGATCACGGCGGAGCAGGCGACCGATCCGGACTACTGGGTGCGGCACCTGCGCGAGCCGGTGCGTTTCGGTGACGCGGTGGCCCGCCTGGTCGCCGAGGACCGATGGACGTTCGTCGAGTGCGGGCCGGGTCGCCAGCTCGCCTCGCTGGTCCGGATGCAGCTGCCGCGCACCGCGCCACCGCCGCTGACCAGCCTCCCCGCGCCGGGTGAGCGGCTGGGCGACTGCACGACCCTGTACACGGCCGCCGCCCGGCTGTGGACGCGGGGAGTCCCGCTCGACCGGGGGCGGTTCGCCGGAGCGGAGCGGAACATCGCTGGTCAGGAGCACACCGCACCGGCGCGCCGGCGGCTCGCGCTGCCCGGCTACCCGTACGAGCGGCGCCGCCACTGGGTCGAGCGGGGCACGCCCACCTCGGTCCCACCCCGTCCGCGCCGCGCGGTGGTGCCGATCGACGAGTGGTTCACCGTACCGGCATGGCGGGTCCGCCCGCTCGACGCCGTACCGGCCGCCGGGCCTGCCACCGGGCCGTGGCTGGTGTTCACCGACGGCGAGGGCGTCGCCGACCCGTTGCGCGAGCGCGGGATCGAGGTGGTGGAGGTACGGCCCGGCACCGACTACGCCCGTGACGGTTCCGGTTTCCGGGTCCGGCCCGGACACCCGGCCGACTACGGTCGGCTCTTCGGTGAGCTGGCCGCCGACGGCGGGACGCCCGAGCGGGTGGTGCACGCCTGGACCGCCGGCGCCGTACCGGCCGGGCGTGACCCGGAGGCCGCCTGGCGGGCCCAGGATCTCGGGTTCTTCAGCCTGCTGCACCTGGTCCAGGCGCTCGCCGCCGCGCCGGGACCGATCCGGCTCGACGTCGTGACCTCGGGTGCGGTCGACGTGACCGGCGCCGGCCTCAGCCGTCCCGAACACGCCACGGTCGCCGGCATCGCCAAGGTCGTCCCCCGGGAACTGCCCGCCCTCACGGTGCGGCACATCGACGCGGACCGGCCCGCGGCGGCGGTCACCGAGCTGCTGCACGGCGCGGACGAGGAGTTGGTGGCGCTGCGCGGACGGCGCCGCTGGGTGCCCGACCACCAGCCGGTGACGGTGCCGGCCGGCCCCTCACCGGCCCTCGTGGAGCAGGGCGTCTACCTCGTCACCGGCGGGCTGGGCGGCATCGGCATCACGGTCGCCGAGGATCTCGCCCGGCGGACCGAAGCCCGTCTGGTGCTGGTGTCCCGTGGCGGGCTGCCGCCCCGGGAGGAGTGGGCCGCGCACGACGGCGTACCCGGCCGGGTGGGTCGGGCTGTCGCGGCCATCCGACGCATGGAGGAGGCCGGGGCGGAGGTCCTGGTCTGCGCCGCGGACGTGGCGAGCGTCGACGATCTGCGGCGGGTCCGCGCCGAGGCGCTGAGCCGGTTCGGCCGTGTCGACGGTCTCATCCACGCGGCGGGCCTGCCCGGTGGCGGAATGGCCGAGGTGAAGGAGCGCGCGGCGGCGGAGGAGGTGCTGGCGCCGAAGCTGCGTGGCACGCTCGCGCTCCAGCGGGTCTTCGGCGACCTCGACCTCGACTTCGTCGTGCTGTGCTCCTCGGTCACCGCGTTGACCGGGGGATTCGGGCAGGTGGACTACTGTGCCGCCAACGCCTTCCTCGACGCGTACGCGCAGAGCGACCATGGCTGGCGAGGCCGGGTGGTCGCGGTCAACTGGGGTGCCTGGCGTGAGGTCGGCATGGCGGCGGAGACCGTCGTGCCGGCCGCGTTCGCCCGGATGCTCGGCGCGGGCGCCGCCGTCGTGGACCACCCCGTCCTGGTCCGACGGCAGGCCGGCGAGGACGGTGACGCGGTCCTGTCCGGTCCGGTGTCGCCACGTACCCACTGGCTGCTGGACCAACACCGGCTCGGCGGCGTACCGATGGTGCCCGGCACCGGTTACCTGGAACTGGTCCGGGCGGCGTTCGCGGCCACGGTCCCCGCACCCGCCCCGGGAGGCGCCGTCGAGCTGCGCGACGTCACCCTGCTGCAGCCGCTGACGGTGGCCGACGGGGACCAGGTCGCGGTGCGGGTCACCGTCTCCGACGGGCGCCCCGGGCCCGAGGTCGAGGTGGCGAGCGAGGGCGCGGCCGGGACGCTGGTCCACGCCCGCGGCCAGGCCGCGTGGGTGGCCGGCGCACCGCCGGTGCGGGATATCGCCGCCGTGCGCGCCCGCTGCGCCCAGGAGCGGGTGTACGACCCGGAGACGGAGCGCGGTGGTTCGGCGCTGCGGTACGGACCCCGGTGGCGTTGCCTGCGCCGGGTCGGCCTGGCGGCGGCCACCGGCTCCGGGCCGGTGGAGGCGCTGCTGGAGTTGGCGGTGCCGGAGCCGGTCCGCGCGGAGCTGTCCCGCTGGCCGCTGCACCCGGCGGTCCTCGACGAGGCGGTCTCCTTCGGGTGGCTCGGCGACGCGCGCGGCTACCTGCCGTTCGGGTACGGGCGGGTGCGGGTGTGGGGGCCGCTGCCGGAACGGCTGTTCAGCCATGTCGTGCCTCGCTCGTACGACCAGGACGAGCTGGTCGCCGACGTGACGCTGCTCGACGAGACCGGCCGGGTGGTCGTGGAGGTCGGCGAGTTCACGCTGCGCCGGGTCGACGCCACCGCGCTGACCGACTCCGCCCGTACGGCGGCGCCGGCGGGCACGGCGGCGCGGGACGACGGGCCGGGTATCCGGCCGGCGGACGGTGTCGAGGCGCTGCACCGGCTGCTCGCCGCCGACCTCGGGCCGCAGGTCGTGGTCTCGGCCCGGTCGCTCGACGAGGCGCTGCACGCCGCCCGGGAGCTGACCGTGGACGCCGTCGAGGCGCAGCCCGACCAGGCCCGGCCGCAGGAGCGTCCCGCCGGCACCGACTACGTGGCTCCGCGCGGTGAGCTGGAGGCGGCCCTGGCACAGGTGTGGGGCCGGGTGCTCGGTGTGGACCAGGTCGGCGCGGAGGACGACTTCTTCGAACTGGGTGGCAACTCGCTGGTCGCGGTGCAGCTCATCGGGCAGGTCAGGACCGCGCTCGGGGTGAAGCTCCCGATGCGCAGCCTCTTCGCGGCGCCCACCGTGGCCGCCATGGCGGAGCTGGTGTCCAGGACGGACGACAAGCCGGACCCGCCCGCCGGGTCCACGGCCGCGCCCACGACGATTCCGCGACTGGCCAGGCCCGGCCGATGAGCGAGGAGCAGAGGACCCCGGTGCCGGACGACGACTGGGTGGTGCCCGCCTCGTACGGGCAGGAGCGGCTGTGGTTCGTCGACCAGGTCGAGCCGAACTCACCCGCCTTCAACATCATCACCTCGGTGCACCTGCCGTACCCGCTCTCCGCCGGGGAGATCGTGGGCGCGTTCCGGGAGGTGGTGTCCCGGCACGAGGCGTTGCGGACGTCGTTGCGGGCGGTGGACGGTGAGCCGCGCCAGGTCGTGCACGGCAGCGTCGCGGTCGAGGTGGCCGAGGTCGACCTGCGGGGTCAGCCGCCGGAGGCGTTGACCGCCCGCTACGACGCGGAGGCCGTACGGCCGATTCCGTTGGACGCGCCACCGCTGTGGCGGGCGACGCTGGTGCGGCTGGCCGAGGCGGAGTGGCGGTTCGTCTTCGTGGCCCACCACGCCATCTTCGACGGGGCCTCGATTCCGAACCTGCGGACCGAGCTGACCGAGCTGTGCCGGTCGGCCGTGGACGGCAGCCCGGCGCGCCTACCCGAGCTGGCGATCCAGTACCCCGACTTCGCCGCCTGGCAGCGCGATCAGCTCAGCGGCGACGCGTTGGCGGCGCACCTGCGCCACTGGCGGGCGGCGCTGGACGGCGCGCCGTTCGTGCACACGCTGCCGACCGACCGGCCCCGGCCGGCGCGCGGGCCCGCCCCCGGCGCGGATGTCGCCGTCGACCTTCCCGACGGGCTCGCCGCCGCGGTGGCCGAGTTGGCCCGGCGCCTCCGCGCCACCCCGTTCATGCTCTTCCTCGCCGCGTACGCGACCCTCGTGCACCGGCTGTCGGGCGATCGGGAGGTGGTGGTCGGCGTACCGGTCGGCGGACGGGAGCTGCCCGAGGTGCAGCCCCTGATCGGCATGTTCGTGAACACGCTCGTGCTCCGCCTCGACCTGTCCGGCGATCCCAGCTTCGCGGCGCTGGTCGACCGGGTGCGTGGGCGGCTGGGGGAGGAGTGGGAGTTCCAGGACACGCCGTTCCAGAAGGTCGTCGAGGCGGTCGCGCCGCGCCGGGACCCCAGCGTGCCGCCGCTGTACCAGCTCGGCTTCAACTATCTGCCGGACGTCGGCACCGGCACGGGCAACGGGGTGGCCCGCGACGACCTGATGCTCGGCGTGACCGACCGGTACGTCCGGCTGGAGTACCACGCCACGCTCTTCACCGAGGAAACCGCCCGTACGCTGGTCGCCCGCTATCTGCGGCTGCTGTCGGCAGCGGTCCGGGCGCCGGAGACGCCGCTCTGGTCGCTGCCGCTGCTCGACCCGGCCGAGCGGACCCGGTTGGACGCGTGGGAGCGGGCCGACGGCACGCCGGTCGTCGACCGGGCCGGGCAGCCGGTGCCGGTGGGTGTGGTGGGGGAGCTGCCCACCGGGGAACTCGGCCTGCGGCGGCCGGACGGCACGGTGGAGGCGTTGGGGCCGTCGGCCCACCGGCCGCTGCTGAACGTGCTGCGCTGGCGGCAGCGGATCGAGGCGGCGCTGCGGGCCGCGCCCGGCGTCGCGGACGCCGCGACGGCCGTACGCGAGACGCCCACCGGTCCCCGGCTGGTCGGATACGTCGCCCGACCCGTGGGTGACCTGGCCAAGGTACGGGCGGCGCTCGCCGAGATGCTGCCGGCCCACCTCACGCCCGACCTCGTTCACGTGTCGGCCCTGCCGCGCGCCGTGGACGGCGGGATCGACCTCGTCGCCCTCGCGGCGGACCCGTTGCCCGCCGGGCCGCCCCGCGACGGCGCACCTTCGGTCGAGGAACCGGCACCGGTCGATCAGGCGGTGCCGAGCACCGCCACCGAGCGGGCGATCGCCGAGATCTGGGCGGAGGTGCTCGGGGTTGCCTCGGCACACCTCGACGACGACTTCTACGCCGTCGGTGGGCACTCCATGCTCGCGGTACGACTGGTGGCCCGGCTGCGCCGGCTCACCGCCGGCCGGAGCCGACAGATCGGGGTCATGGACGTCGTCACCTGCCGGACGATCCGCCGGCTGGCGGCGCTCGTCGACGGTGCGCAGGACGGTGGCCGCCAGCTCCTGCACGAGCTGACCCCGCCCGGGGACCGGGTCGTCTCCTACGTCTGTGTGCCGTACGGCGGCGGCAGCGCCGCGGTCTACCAGACGTTGGCCGACGCCCTGCCACCCGGACACGCGCTCTACGCCCTCGCCATCCCCGGTCACGACGTGGGGCTCGACGAGGCGGCGCTGCCCTTCGACGAGCTGATCGACGCCTGCCTGGCGGAGATCCTGGACCGGGTGCCGGGCCCGGTCGTCCTGTACGGACACTGCGGGGTCGGTGGCGCGCTCGCCGTGGCGCTGGCCCGCCGGCTGGAGGCGGCCGGCCGGCCGGTCGACGCGCTGTACCTCGGGGCGGTGTTCCCGGCCGCGCGGGCCAAGGGCGTGCTGAGCAAGGTGTTGCGCCGGCTCGACGGGCTGGCGAGCAACCGGGTCTACGCCAACTGGCTGACCGGTATGGGCGTCGACCTGTCGGAGCTGGAGCCGGCCCAGGCCGACCGGATCGTGGCGAACATGCGCCGCGACGGCGAGGCCGCGGAGGAGTATTTCACCGGCCTGCTCGCCGAGCCCGGTCCGCGCCTGCGCGCACCGGTGATCTCGGTGGTCGGGGAACGTGACCGGGTCACCGAGTTCTACCAGGAACGGTTCCGCGAGTGGCAGGTCGTCTCCGACACGACCGCCGTGGTGGTGATCGACGAGGCCGGACACTATTTCCTGACCCACCGTGCCGACGAACTGGCCGACATCCTGACCGGCACCCACCGGGCGATCGCGGCGGGCGGGTTCACCCGTCTCGGCGGCCCGGAGACCGGCTGGCGGGCGCACGCGGTGCACCACGACCCGGCCGCCGGCTCATTGGCGGCTGTCCCGGCCAGCGCGGGTTCATCGACGGCCGATCGAGCCGACCCTGATCCGGCGACGGCCGGAGCCGGCGCCGGTCCGCCGACGGCCGCCCCGGCCGGTGCCGCCGACAAGGCGGCCGGAGCGTCGGCCGCGCCGCGGAACCTGCGCACCTACCTGGCCATCGCCGCCGGGCAGCTCGCCTCGCTGACCGGTTCGGCGCTGACCCAGTGGGCGATCCCGGTCTGGATCTACCTGGAGACCGGCTCGTACGTTTCGTTCGCCCTCTTCGCGGCGCTCGGCATCGTGCCCACCCTGTTGGTCTCCCCGTTGGCCGGCGCGCTGGTCGACCGGCTCGACCGGCGTCGGGTGATGCTCCTGGCGGGGTTGGCGGCCGGGCTGGCCGAGCTGGCCATGGGCCTGCTGTTGTGGAGCGGGAACCTGCGGGTGTGGCACCTCTACGTGCTGGTCGTCTGCCTGACCACAGCGGCGTCGTTCCAGCGTGTCGCCTTCCTCGCCGCGACCCCTCAGCTCGTGCCGAAGGCGTATCTCGGCCACGCCAACGGCGTCAACCAGCTCGCCACCGGCTTCGCCAACCTGGTGGCGCCGCTGCTCGGCGCCGGCCTGCTGGGGCTGCTCGGGCTGGGCGGCATCGTGCTCGTCGACGTGGTGAGCTACGTGTTCGCCGTGGCCGTTCTCCTCGTCGTGCGCTTCCCGTCCACCATGGGCCGGATCCGCGACGAGCCGCTGCTGGCCGCGATTCTCGGTGGGCTGCGCTTCACCTGGGGCATTCGTGGGCTGCGCAGCATGCTGCTGTTCTTCGCCGCGCTCAACGTCTTCCTCGGCGCGGCGTTGATCATGGTGTCGCCGCTGGTCCTGGGCTTCGGTTCGCTTGCCCAGGTCGGTCAGGTCGCGTTCGCCGAGGGCGTGGGCGCGGCGCTCGGCGGGCTGGTGGTGATCGTCTGGGGCGGGCCGACCCGGCGGCGGGCGGCCGGCGTGCTCATCGCGACGGCCGCGATGTCGGCCTGCTACCTCCTCGTCGGCCTGCGTCCGGCGTTGCTCCTGGTCGCCGCCGGGCTCTTCGGTGCCGGGCTGGCCCTCTCGGTGACCCAGGGGATCTACGCCACGATCGTCCAGGTGAAGGTCCCGCAGCGGTTCCACGGCCGGGTCTTCGCGCTCAACCAGATGATCGCCTGGGGGACGCTGCCGATCGGGTACGCCGTGGTGGGCCCGCTGGGTGGACGCCTGCTCGAACCCCTGATGGCGGCCGGCGGGCCACTCGCGTCGACGGTCGGCGCGGTCATCGGAGTCGGCCCCGGGCGCGGGATCGGCCTGCTGTACCTGGCACTGGCGGTGGCCATGCTGGCGTTGACCGCGGCGGCCAGGCTCGTCCCGTCGCTCGCCCGGTTCGACCAGCAGGTGCCCGACGCACCGCCCGACGATCTCGTCGGCGTGGAGCAGCTACGCCGGCCCGAGTCGACAGAGCCGGTCTCCGACCCACCGGCCGCCCGGCTCGACGAGCTGGTCGCCGCCCAGGCGGCCCGTACGCCGTCCGCGATCGCCCTGATCAGCGGCACCGAGCGGGTGACGTACGGCGAGCTCGACGCCCGAGCCGGGCGGCTCGCCGCGGCCCTGCGGGCCCGGGGGGTCGGCCCGGAGGCGTTCGTGGCCATCGCCATCGACCGGTCGGTGGCGATGGTGGTCGCGGCGCTCGCGGTCCTCAAGGCCGGCGGCGCGTACGTCGCGCTCGATCCCGCCCAGCCGGCGGGGCGGCTGGCGTCGATCCTCGACAGCGCCCGGCCCGTGCTGCTGCTCGGCGACGGGAAGCTGGTGGACGGCGCGGCGTCCTGCCCGGTCGTGGACGAGGCGACCCTGCTCGCCGAGGCCGCGTCGTCCGCCGGGTCCGCGCCGCTCGCGTCGGCCGACGGTGGGTCGGAGCGCACCGCGTACGTCGTCTACACCTCCGGCTCCACCGGCACCCCGAAGGGGGTGCTCGCCCACCATCGGGGCATCGTCAACCATCTGCGGTACATCATGCGCGAGCACAGGGTCACCGCGGCCGACACGGTGTTGCAGATCGCCTCGCTCGCCTTCGACGCCTCGGTACGCGACCTCTTCGGCCCGCTGAGCGTCGGCGCCCGGGTGGTGCTGCTCGAACCCGACCAGGCGAAGGACCCCGCGGCGATGCTGGCGCTGATCCGTCGGCACCGGGTGACCTGCCTGCTCGCCGTCGTGCCGACCCTGCTGCGGGGCATGGCCGATCTGGCCACCGGCGCCGCGCCCTCGGTGCGGCTGGTTCTCTTCGCCGGGGAACGGTTGCACGCCGCCGACTGCGCCGCGGCGCGCCGCATCTTCGGGCCGCGGGTGTGCCTGGTGAACCAGTACGGGCCGACCGAGTGCACGATGACCACCACGTACTCGGTCCTGCCGGCGGGCGCTCCGGTGCCCGACCCGGTGCCGCTCGGTCGCCCGATCGGCGGCGCGTGGGTCCGGGTGCTGGACGACGCACTCCAGCCGGTCCCGGTCGGTGAGATCGGCGAGATATACATCGGTGGCGTCGGGGTGGCGCGGGGATATCTGCATCGGTCGGTGGAGACCGCCGCCCGGTTCCTGCCCGACCCGTTCGGCGCCGAGCCGGGTGCCCGGATGTACCGGACCGGTGACCAGGGCCGGGTGCGTGCCGATGGTGCGCTGGAGTTCCACGGCCGCATCGACGATCAGGTGAAGATCCGCGGCCAGCGCGTGGAGCCCGGCGAGATCGAAGGGTTGCTGCGTGGCCACCCCGCGGTCCGCGACGCCG
This sequence comes from Micromonospora narathiwatensis, assembly GCF_900089605.1. Taxonomy (NCBI): domain Bacteria; kingdom Bacillati; phylum Actinomycetota; class Actinomycetes; order Micromonosporales; family Micromonosporaceae; genus Micromonospora; species Micromonospora narathiwatensis. The sequence continues at coordinate 2,192,362 of NZ_LT594324.1, forward strand.
CGGTGCTGTCCGACGGAGAGCCGGTCCGGCTGCTCGCCGTCGTCAGCGGTACCGAGGTCGACCTCGACGACGTCCGGGCGTACCTGCGTGCCCGGCTTCCCGACTTTCTGGTGCCGGAGCAGTTCGCGGTCCTCGACGAACTGCCGCGCACACCGAACGGCAAGATCGATCGGCGTGCGCTGGCGAGCGGGCAACCGGTCGGATCGGCCGCCCGGTGACGTCGCCGACCGCCCACCTGCGCGGTGCTCACCGGCACGCGCCGTGGGTGAGCCTGCGGTGCGCCGGCGGGCACGCCGCGTCCGACCCGGCGCTGTGGCGGTGTCCGGACTGCGAGGCCCCCTGGGAACTGGCCACCTCGCCGGAGTTCGATCCACAGGCGATCGACACCACCACGTGGTCGCTGTGGCGTTACGCGGCCATGCTGCCGGCCGTACCGCCGATCACCCTCGGCGAGGGCGGCACGCCGCTCGTGCGGGTCGCCGTGCCCGAGGGGGAGTTCCTGGCGAAGCTGGAGTTCCTGTCACCGACCGGCTCGTACAAGGACCGTGGGACCGCCGTGGTGGTCAGCCACCTGCGAGCGCTGGGCATCGAGGAGGCCGTCGAGGACTCCTCGGGTAACGCCGGTGCGTCGCTGGCGGCGTACGCGGCGGCGGCCGGGGTACGGGCCCGGGTGTTCGTACCCGCGCACGCCGGTGCGGGGAAGAAACGCCAGATGGCCGAGATGGGGGCCGAGGTCGTCGAGGTGGCGGGCGGCCGGGGCGCCGCGGCCGTCGCCTGCCGGCAGGACACCGGCGCCGCCGCGTACGCCAGTCACTGCTGGAACCCGCTCTTCCTCAGCGGGCAGTCGACCTGCGCCTGGGAGATCTGGGAGCAGCTCGGCGGCTCGGTGCCCGACGCCGTGGTCTGCCCCGTCGGGCAGGGCAACCTCTTTCTCGGGTTGGCCCGCGGGTTCGCGACGCTGCGACGGGCCGGGCTCGTGGCCGCCGTGCCGAGAATGTACGCCGTGCAGTCGGCGGCCTGCGCGCCCGTGGCGCAGGCCTGGCGAGCGGGCTGGCCGCAGCCGGTGGCGGTCGACGAGGGGGTGACGATCGCCGAGGGGATTCTGACCAGCCGTCCGGTACGCGGCGACGAGATTCTCCGGGTGCTGCGCCACACCGGCGGGGCGGCGGTCAGCGTCGCCGACGATGAGGTCCGCGCCGCGCAGCGGCATCTGCGGGGGGCCGGCCTGTCCGTCGAGCCGACGAGCGCGGTGGCCGTCGCCGCCCTGCCGCTGTTGCGTGACCAGCTCGCCGGAGCCGAGGTCGTGGTGCCGCTGACCGGCTCAGGTCTGAAGACGCTGTGAAAGCTGCGACCCCGCGGTCCGCGCGGGGCGATGGACGTGGGTGAGCGTCAGGCGAGCAGAAAGTCGCGTACGGCCCGATCGCCGACCGGGTTGCGGCCCTGGATCGAGTGTCCCATGCCCGGGACGGTGACCAGCTTGCCGTGCGGCGTCCGGGCGGCCTGCTCGACCGCCCACTCAAGTGGTGTCGAGAGGTCCCGGTCACCGTTGATCAGGAGTACGGGCATGGTCAGCCGTGGGTGCGGTGGCTGCGGGTTCGGGCGCGACGGTGGCCAGTGCCGGCAGCCTTGAACGACGCCGTGTCCGACCGCGGTCCGCGGCTCGAACGGCCACACCTGATCGGTGCGCAGCTCTCGCACCGTCTGGTCGACGGCCGGCTCCCGCTGCCCCGACGGTGTCGTCGAGTCTCCCCACGGTGCGTGGATCAGGTCCGCGCAGAGTGTCGCCAGGTGCAGGCCCGCGCTGTACTGCCCGGGGGGCGTGCCACCGCCGCCCCGCAGTTCGGCGATGGCCTCGTTGAGGGGGGCCGGATCCCCCTGGGCGGCCAGCCGCAGGAGCGCCAGCACCGGGACGAACCTCGTGCCGGTCAGTTTCGGATCGACGATGCTCGCGACCACGATCAGGTCGAATACGCCGACCCCGTTGTCGTAGCGGCGAACGACGTCGGCCAGCGCCGCCGCCGGGTCGAAACCGCAGCCCTGTTCCTGGCATGCCTGGCGCAGCGTCCACCCGGCGCGGCGCAGGCCGGCGACATACAGGGCATCGGGCCCGTCCTGCGGGACCACCGAGTCGAGCACCATCCGGCGTACCCGGTGTGGAAACGTCAGTCCGTAGTGTTGGGCGACGAACGATCCGTAGGACACCCCGTCCAGCGTCCACTGCGGTACGCCGAGCGCCCGACGCAGGTCCTCCAGGTCCGCGACGGTATCCGCCGTCGTGTAGTGGTCACGGTTCGAGCCGAGCAGGCGCGCACACTCGCGTACCGCCTCGGGCGTCGGCACGGTGACGTCGGACGAGCCCACCTCGGCCTGGAGCGGCTCGCAGGCGAGGGCGCCCGCCCCCGTGCCCCGCTGGTCGATCATGACGAGCCGGTAGTCGTCGAGAAGGTAGGAGAAGCGTTGACGAAGCCGTGGAAGCAGGCCGGCGCCCGCTTGTCCCGGCCCGCCGGTGAGCAGCAGAAGCGTGCCACGAGGTGCGGCCGCGTTGTCGGCGGTCGCGACCCGCAACCGCAGCGATCCCGGTGCGCCGCCACCGCGGTCCAGCGGCACCGTCAGGTACGAGCAGGTGAAGCCGGCACTGTCGGAACAGGGCAGCGAGCCGGTGAGCCGGGGCTCGGCCCGGAGTGCGGTTGTCGCCGCACTGGGCGTCTCGTCCTTCGGGGCGGGCCGCGTCCCGGGGCCCAGCGTGGCGCACATGACGCCGGCCACGAGGAGACCGGTCCAGCGTCCCACCCGAGCTGCCCGCACGCGATCAAGTATGGCGCGGTGTCACCCACCGCGCCGCCCGCCTTCGCGAGAGCGCTTCGTGGTCGGCAGGGGGCGGCGCCACATCGGACCCGCGTGGAGCGAGGCGGGCGCGTACGGCTTCGGTATCGGGGTGGCTGAGCTCGCGGAGGATGGCCAGGGCCGAGATCCAGCTCTGCCGGGCCTCCGTCGTACGGCCGCAAGCCTGCTCGATGTCGCCGACGCAGATGTGCGCCGTGGCTTGGTTGTACCGGTCTCCCAACTCGTGAAAGAGCCCCAATGCCTGCCGGTACGCGGCCGCGGCGTGGGGCAGGTCGCCCATCGCGCGATAGGCGTAACCGACGCTGTCCCAGGTGTCGGCCTCGCCCGCGGTGTGGCCGATACGCTGGTGCAGGTCCAGCGACCGCTGGCAGTGCTCAAGGGCGGCGGCCGGGTTGCCGAGCTGTGCGTGGCACCAGCCGAGCGCGTTGAGCGCCAGCGCCAGCCCGGCCTGGTGGCCTGCCTTCTCGTACAGAGTCAGGGCCTGCTGGGCGCACGACAGCGAGTGGTCGTACCGGCGCAAATCGGAAAGGATCACATTGAGGTTGAGGTGCACGTAGGCCTCGCCCACCTCGTCACCCAGGTCGGCGTACAACTTCAGTGCCCCGTCCAAATAGGACAGTGAGCGCTGGTGGTCGCCGAGTCGGGCGGATGCCCGGGCGAGCGATCGCAGACAACGGGCCTGTGCCGCGCGGTCGCCGAGCCGTTCGGCCGCGAGCAGCCCCGCGGTGAGCGTCTCCGTCCAGACTTCCCAATGTCCTTGCCGCTCGAAGTAGTTCCCGAGGCTCCAGGCCAGCTGCCACACGACCCGGTCGAGCCGCCGCGCGCACGCCAGCCCGAAGACCGCCAGCAGTTCGGCATGCTCGGTGACATACCAACGGAGTGCCTCGTCGTGCGAGCCGAGCGGCTCCGCGACCGCGCCCGGCACCGGCTCGGGCAGGACGATGTGGTCGCGATGCGGGTCGAGCAGGCGATCGGCGACATGCGCCGTGTGCAGGTAGTGATCCACCAACCGGTCGACGGTCCGGTCGTTGCCGGCCGGGTCGCCGCCCCCGGCAAGCTCGCGCGAATACGCCCGGAGCAGATCATGCGACGTGTACCGGTCCGGAGACTCGTGCATGACCAGGTGCGCGCGCACCAGTTCGGTCAGCAGCGCCCGAGCCCGGGCCGGCTCGATGCCGTCGAGACTTGCCGCGGCACGGGCGGAGATGGCCGCCCCGGGATGCAGGCCGAGCCGGCAGAACAGCTCTGCCGCGCCGGGACTGAGCGCCGCGTAGGACCACGAGAAGACCGCCCGCGCGTCGGTCGGTGTGTCGTCGCTGCTGAACGCGTCCAGCGGCCGTGGTGCCGAGCGCAGCTCGGATGCCAAGCGCTGCAACGGGATCTGCGGATGGGAGGCGGCCTGCGCGGCGACGAGGGCGAGAGCCAGCGGCAGCCCTGCGCAGCCGGTCACGATCTCCTCGACGGCCTGCGGCTCGGCGCGGACGCGGGCCTCGCCGAGCCGCCCGGCGAGCAGCCGCAGCGACTCCGTGTGGTCGAGCAGGCCCAGCTCCAGCGGCTGGGCTCCCTCGGCGGCTACGAGCCCGGTCAGCTTGTACCGGCTGGTGATGATGACCAGGCAGCCGGGCGATCCCGGCAGCAGTGGCCGGACATGCTCGGCGTCGCGGGCGTTGTCGAGTACCACGAGCATGCGCCGCTGGGCGAGCAGGCTGCGGTACAGGGCCGTCTTGGCCCGCAGGGTCGGCGGAACCTGCTGCGCCGCGACGCCCAGCGCGTCGAGGAAGCCATGGAGCGCCTCATCGGCCGTCGTCACCATGCCGGTGGGATCGAAGCCCTGCAGGTTTGTGTAGAGAGTGCCGTCGGGGTACCGGTCGGTGAGGCGGTGCGCCCAGTGCACGGCGAGGGTGGTCTTGCCGACCCCGGCCGTGCCCGCGATGGCCGAGACGACGATGGCCGTCGCCGGCCGCTGCCCGTCCGGCGTCAGCAGGTGGTCGAGCGCTTCCAGCTCGGCCTTCCGGCCGACAAAGCCGCGTACGTCGGGCGGCAGCTGCCGGGGCAGGGGCAGGGTCGCGGCCGCCGGCCGTGGCGGCTGAAGGAGTACCGGAGAGTCGGCCGAGCCCTCCCGATTGAGCAGCGCCCGCTGCAGCGCGACCAGCTCCGCGCCCGGGTCGAGCCCGAGCTCGTCGGCCAGGTAGCGCCGGGTGGTGTCGAAAGCGGACAGCGCACCCGCGATGTCGCCGGCCTCGTAGCGCGCGCGCATCAGCAGCGCCGCCGTCCGCTCCCGGCCGGGGTGCTGTGCCAGCAGGTCGGGCAGCGTCTTCAGCACCTGATGGTGGTGGCCGGTGGCCAGCTCGGCCTCGGCGTAAAGCTCGTGCGCCAGCAGGAACTGGTCCTTGAGGCCGGCGTTGAGCCGGGCGAACAGCGGCCCCTCGGCCGCGCCGGCCAGCAGCGGCCCACGCCAGGTCGTCAGCGCGCGGGCGATGGTGGCCGAACGGGAGGCCGGATCCGGGTCCTTCTGCGCCGCTGCCACCGCGGCCGTGAACCGGTGCAGATCCACCTGTTCCGGCGGAATGTCGATCAGGTAGCCGGAGCCCCTCGTCAGGATCACCGGGTGCTCCGCGGTGAGCCGCCCCCGCAGACGCGCGATCAGGGTCTGCAGGGCGGCGCGCGCCGACTCGGGCGGCCGATCGTTCCAGACCCGGCTGATCAGGCGGCCGGCATCGATGATCTGGCCCGTGTCCAGGGCGAGCAGGCCGAGCACGCACCGTTCCTGACGACGGCCGAGCTCGACGCGAACGCCGTCCCGGTACAGCTCGACCGCCCCGAGCAGACGGATCTCCAACAATTGATCTCACCGCCCCCCGGCCAGCATCAGCGACGATATCGCCGTGAACCGGCGGTGGCAAGAAAGTCGCGAGGTAGCGGTGTCGGGGCAATAATGCATCGAGATCGGACGATTGGCCGTTTTCTGGCGGGGTCCTCGGATCGTCATTTCGTGGGCAAGGCGTCGGAGCATCCTCGCGGCGCTCCCGTGGTGGATGGGCCGGCCGGCTGCGGTCAACCGTCCGGAGGGGACTACCCTCCGAGGTCGTGCGCCACCCGAACGGCGTACGCGCCACCCGCCGACGAGCGTGACGTCGATGTCGTGACCTTCCGCCGGTTGAGCCACTCGGCCCGGCACGCCGTTCATCCCGGCGCCGCGCGGAAATGGCACCCCGAAATGGTTGGACGGAACGGCTACGGGGTCGCGCCGCGGCAGGCGCTGATCGTCGGCGCTCATTGCCGCAACTCGTGAATCGGCCACCGCCGCGCAACCTGGCTGGGTGCAAGGATGCGGCAAGGGGGTCATGGAACCCTGAGGTGCATGTTCAAAAACAAGATTGCGAGTGCACTCGCACTGTTCGCCGTCACGGTATTGGCCGCCGTGATCGTCCAGCCCGGTGCCGCTCAGGCCGCCAGCTGCTGGAGCACCGAATGCGAGTACAAGGATCCGAGTTCGACCGGGTGTGACGCCTCGGGCGTGCAGACCCTTGAGGAGATCACGGGCACCTTGTCGCGGATGAAGGTGGAGCTTCGGTACTCGGCGACCTGCCACACGGTGTGGGCCCGCGGCACGTTCAGTGGCACATATCAGAGAAATCTCAAGCTGTGGCTGCTCGACAGTAACGGGAACGGCATCTCGCGGCAGTGGGATGCCTACATCGCGTACAACAAGAGCGTGAAGTGGACGACCATGTTCAGCTACAACCGCTTGACCAAGGCATGCACCTCGGATCCCCTGTTCGGGATGGGCACATTGGAGTGCACCCGTCTGCGCTGAGCCTCGACTCGTGATGTTGTCACGCCGGCCCGGCGAGTGCCGCACCTCGCCGGGCGGCCCGTGATTCGCCGCCGACCCAACCCGGTCGTCCAGCACCGTAGCGACAGCAACCTACGGTTGGGGCATCGATACTCGACTGATGACAGGCGCCGGGAGGGGCTCCGCGGGGTTCAGGCTGGACTAAGCTGCGGTTGGGGCGCTAGGTGGGGTCGCCGCGGCCGTGGTCGCCTTCTTCGCCTACGCGCTGCCGCGGGCACCTTCCCCGGCGCCTCCGGCCCAGGACGCGGGAATCGCGTCCACCCAGGTACCCGAGCAGACCACACCTGTCCCTGATCCGAGCACCGCGGCACCGCGGACGACAGGGCCCGAACCTGACGCGACGACCCCTCGACCGATCAGGACGACGCCGCTGACGCCCTCAACCAGGCCGCCGTTGTCGCTGGAGCCGCTGCCCCGACCCGGCTGCCCGGAGGCACTCGCGGTCGTGGACAGGTACTACCGGAGCGCCGGATCGACCGAGTTGAGCCAGGAGGCCGCCGCGACGGAGGCGTACCAGGGGATGATGCGCGCGAGCCTGGCCGCGGAGGGGGCCGTCTATCAGGTGACGGTGGCGCTGTCGCAGGACTTCTCGAACATGCGCTTCATCCTGACGGGCATGGTGTCCGGAGACTACGCCGCGGCGCAGGCCAGGACCAGCCGGGACGCCCAGACGCTCCGGGATGTCTGCGGCGCCGACTGATCACGGATCGTTGTCATACGAGACGCGCGCGGTCGGTCGGCGACCAGATGCTGCGTAGCGGTCGCATGCCTTCCTCGACGTAGTCGGCGATGGGACGGTCGCCCCCGTCGAGGTACCACTGCTCGAGTGCGGCGAAGTAGCCGAACGCGAGGGCGTTCGCGGCCACGCGCGCCTGCGTGTCGCTCAGCTCTCCGGTCGCCGCGATGAGCGGAGCGATCCGTTGGCTCGCCCGGTCGAGCGCGGCACAGGCGGCCATCCGCACCGATGGTTCGGTGAAGAAGTAACGAACCCTGCGCCACGGGCTGCGTGCGGCCCGCGGGTCCCGTTCCGCGTCCTCGGGGCGAGGCGCTGCCTCCGGCGCGGATTCGTACGCCCGGACGGCGCGGAGCAGGCTGCCGATCGGATCCCCGGGATCAAGGAGGTCTTCGAGCATCTCTCGGCTCATGCTGTCGAACTCGTCGGCGACGAGGAGCCCTTCCTTCGTGCCGAAGTAGCGGTACACCGACGACGGCGAGACCTCGGCCGCGGCCGCGATCTCCTCGATCGTCACGGCGCCGAACCCTCGCTCGTCGAACAGATCGAGAGCGCGTTCCTGGATGGTGCGCATCGCTTTGAGTCGCCAGCGCTCACGAAGCCCGGTCATGTGACGAGAGTATCAGGAGGTCACGCGCTTCTGGCAGTCACTCCCAGATGGCATTGACTATCTGTAGGAGGCGGCCTAGAGTCGCTGGCGCTGACAGTCACTGTCTCTAAGGCGACGTACGGCGAGCAGGCGATCTCGGCCCGACTGCGCCGGGCGCTCGCGGGGTGACGACGGCCTGCCCCTCCACGTCCGTTACCACCACGTTTCACCTGGAAGGACCCATGCCATGACCAAGCCGGCGACGAAACCGGGCAACCAGGCAGCCCTCGCAACGATGTACGCCGGTGCCGGGCTCACCGTGATCGCTGCCCTCTCTCCGTTCATCGACCAGGCCACGACGACCGTCCTGGCGGACCACGTCCGCGAGGGTTACCCGGCATACGGGGCGGGGGAGATCAACGCCGCCGTCACCGCGTACACGATCATTCTTGCCGTGGTGGGGGTGCTGGGACTCCTCGGCTGGCTCGGCACCGGCTGGGCGGTCCGCGCCGGCAAGGGCTGGGCCCGCCTGATGGCGACCGCCATGTTCGCGATCGGGGCCTGCGTCGCGATCGCGGCTGCGACCACCAAGGACACCTCGGGTGACGTCGGTCTCGCGCCGCTGCTGGGCTGGCTCCTGGTCCTTCCCTGCCTACCCGGTCTCGCAGCGGTCGTGCTGCTCTGGAGAAGGGCGGCGTGACCGCCAGGCGGATGGGGCCTCGGACCATCGGCCGTGCCGTCGTACGCGGGGCCGCCGCGCTCAAGCGCTCGATGTATCGAGGCGGACGGCCCACCGCGTTCACCCGGCTCGTGAACCGTCTCGACGCCGTGGTGTACCGGTCCCGGTTCCTGTCACCGCGCCATGCCGCCGTGCTCAAGGTGGTGGGGCGGCGCAGTGGGAGCATCACCTCGGTCCCGGTCGCGGTCACCGAGCATCAAGGCGGCGAATTCCTCGTGTCGATGCTCGGGCCGGACGCGAACTGGGTGCGCAACGTCCACGCCGCGGGCGGCAAGGCTGCTCTCTGTCGCCACGGTCGCGAGACTCCGGTCGTGCTGGAGGAAGTCCCACCCGAGCGCCGTGCTGAGATTCTGCGTCGCTACCTCGCCATCGCCCCCGGCGCGCGACCGCATCTCGGGCTTGAGCCGACGGCTCCGCTGGCGAGGTTCCGCCAGATCGCACCTCGCCACCCGGCCTACCGAATTCTTGAGCGGCCGGCTCGTACCGGAAGGCAGCAGGCGAGCCAGTGAGCGTCGTGGCCCGGTGGGCGGCCGCCGGTGCTGGTCATGGTGTGTGGCCGTCGGCCGCGATGACCGGCGGGTGCCAGCCGGCGTAGCGGGCCATCGAGCGCAGCGCCAGCCGCGGCGGGGTCAGCCGCAGCAAGGCGTTGCGGGTGGCAACGGCGACCGGGTTGTCCAGTTGCTGGCCGAAGCGGCCGATCGCGCGGGATGCCTTCGCCACCTGCTGGCTGCGCGGGCGGCGCTGCCGGTCGTAGGTGGCGAGCCCGTCGGGCCGGTGGGCGACGGAGGCCAGGACGACGGCGTCCTCGAGCGCCTGGTTGGCGCCCTGGCCGAGGTGGGGTGTCATCGGGTGGGCGGCGTCGCCGAGCAGGGCGACCCGGCCCTTGACGTATGTCGTGAGCGGCTCGTCGAGACACGCGAGGTCGTCGCGTAGGACGGTGCCGGTCGCGGCGATGAGGGCCGGGATCGGGTCGTGCCAGTCGCCGAACCGGGCGCGGACCCGGGCCGTCTCGTCGCCGGCCGGTCCGCCGGGCGCGGCGTTGACGGCGCCGTACCAGTAGACGCGGCCGTCGACGAGCGGCACCATGCCGAACTCGGCGCCCCGGCCCCAACTGATCGCGACGACGAGGTCGCCGTTCCAGGCCGGCGTGACCCCGCGCCACGCTCGCACGCCGATGTGGGTCGGTACGGCGGCCTCCGGCCAGAGCAGCTCGCGCACGGTGCTGTGGATGCCGTCGGCACCGATCACGAGATCGGCGGTGACCCGGACCGGCCCGTCCTGGGTCTGATAGGTGACGTCGCCGTCCACGGTGACGGCACGGACCTCGGCGCCGGTGACGACGACGCCGTCTGGCAGGGCTCCGAGCAGGAGTTCGTGCAGGGCGGCGCGGTGGATGCCGATCGCGGAGGTGCCGAGCACATGTTCCAGTTCGCCGGCCTCGATGCGGGCCAGCCACCGGCCGTCGGATCTGCGGGTGCCGCCGGACACGTCGTCCTGGCCCTGCTCCCGTACGACCGCGCCGAGGCCGAGCGCGTCGAGGCAGCGCAGCCCGTTCGCCTGGAGGACCAGGCCCGCCCCGACCGGGCGAAAGGCGGCGACCCGTTCGAGCACCGTCACCTGCCAGCCGGCGCGGCGCAGGCCGATGGCCGTGCCCAGCCCGCCGATGCCGGCTCCGATCACCACCGCCGTCCGCGCCATGGCGCACTCCTTCTACAGGTGTAGAAGTCCATACTACAGCCGTAGAAGGGGGTGGCAAGACATGCCGACCGACCGCTTCGCGGTCCTGACCGACGCCGCGATCGACGTGCTCGCCGAACTCGGGATGCGCGGTCTCACCCACCGCGCCGTCGACACGCGGGCCGGGCTGCCGCAGGGCACCACGTCCGCGTACTTCCGCACCCGCAAGGCGCTCATCGAGGCGGTGGTACGCCGGCTCGCCGACCTCGACCGGGCGGACCTGGACGCGGCCCGGCTGCCGGGCGAAGCCGGCGCCCCGACGCTCGCGATGGACGACGTCGACGCGGTGGCCGCCGGCATCGCCGCCATCCTCGACCGGTGGATGAGCACGGCACGCAACCGCACCCTCGCCCGCTACGCCTGCCTGCTGGAGGCCACCCACCACCCCGAACTGCGGACCATCCTCGTGCACGGCGAAGCCTCGCGCGTCCAGTCGAGGTCGATGCTGGCGGCCGTCGGCGCGCGGCAGCCGGAGCGGGCCGGCGACCATCTCGTCGCCTGCATCGACGGCCTGCTGTTCGACCGGCTGGCCGGGGCGGGCGCCAGCACCGCGCCCCCACCCGGAACGGCCGCGAACCGCGCGGACCTGACCGTCGCGATCGCGACACTGCTGCGGGCGTTCGCCGGCCAGAGCCCCGAGGCGCGTCACTCCGGCGCGTGACCGACCGGGTCGACCTTCGGTCCGGCGTTCAGCCACCCGGGTGCCTGGACCCGGGGGCGGCGCCGGACGGGACGAGGGGGAGGGGTGGGGGTCCCATGGCCCGTCCGGCGAGGGGTTCGGTCACGCGTCGCGGCCGTCCCTTGTGGGTCAGCGCTGGTCCGTCGTCCGCCGTTACAGCGACGGGTCGGGCCTGCGGAAAGGCAGGTCGGACCCACGGTCGTCCTCGGTGAGGACGGCGTACCGCGAGCGAACCGCCGGTGACGGCACGTAGCCGACGGTCACCGTGTCCCGCCATCCGAACTCAGGCGAAGTAGCGCAGCCAGACGTAGGCCCAGGCGACCACGGTGGTGACGACGGTGGTGACGATGCCGTACCTGGTGAACTGCCAGAACCCGATGGGGTGGCCGGCGCGGGCGGCCACCCCGAGCACCACCACGTTGGCGCTCGCCGCCACCGCGGTGCCGTTGCCGCCGAAGTCGGCGCCGAGGGCGAAGGCCCACCACAGCGGCTGCATGGCGGCGGGGTTGCCGCTCTCCGCCACGATGTCCTCGACGATCGGCGCGGTGGTGGCGACGTACGGGATGTTGTCCAGGAACGCCCCGAGAACGGCCGAGCCGAACAGCAGCGAGGACGCGGCGGCGAAATAGTCGTCGCCGACGGCGCCGACCGCCCAGTGGCCGACGGCGCCGACCACCCCGGTCTCCACCAGCCCGCCGACCATGATGAACAGGCCCATGAAGAACACCAGCGTGGACCATTCCACCTCGGGGAGGAACTGCTCCGGGGTGGAGCGGGTGACCAGGACCATCGCGCCCGCGCCGAGCAGGGCCACGATGGCCGGCTCGAGGTGCACGACGGTGTGCAGCGAGAAGGCGGCGATGACCAGACCGAGGACGGCCAGGCAGCGCGCCAGCAGCCGGACGTCGGTGATGGCCTCACGCTCGTCGAGGGCGAGCACCTCCGCGACCCGTTCCGGGTGGTATTCGAAGGAGCGACGGAACAGCCACCGGCACATCACCACGAACACGATGAACGCCACGGTGACCACCGGCGCCATGTGCACCAGGAAGTCGTTGAAGGTGAGACCGGCTCGGCTGGCGATGATGATGTTCGGCGGGTCGCCGATCAGCGTGGCCGCGCCACCGATGTTCGAGGCGAGCGCCTCCGCGATCAGGTAGGGCACGGCGGAGACGCCCAACTTGTCGCAGACCAGCAGGGTCACCGGTGCCACGAGCATGATGGTGGTGACGTTGTCCAGGAACGGCGACGCCACCGCCGTGATGAACATGAGCATCACCATCAGCCGGTACGGCCGGCCCCCGGACTTCTTCGCCGCCCAGATCGCGAGGAACTCGAACAGGCCGGTCCGCTTGACGATACCGACGATGATCATCATGCCGAGCAGCAGGAAGATGACGTTCCAGTCGATGCCGGCGTGCTCGGAGAAGAAGACGTCGTTGCCGGGTACCAGGCGCAGCAGCGCCATCAACCCGGCGGCGGTCAGCACCACGGCGACCCGGTGGATCTTCTCGGTGGCGATGAAGAAGAAGGCCACCGCGAAGATGACGATGGCGGCGACGGCGCTCATGGCCGACCCCCCGGTGGCCCGTCGGTCATGGGGCGGGAGGTCGCGTGCGGATGGGGATTCGGTGTCCAGGTATGCGCTGATGGCGGTACGGGCAGCATGACCCGTACCGCGAATTGGCGGTACAAAAAAGCCTCCGAAAGCAGTGACGCGCCGCCAGCCGACCGGCGGCGGTGAAATGGGTGACGTCGAGAGTTAGCGCGTCACGGAGGCGGGCGGACCCCGGCAGCCGACGATGACCGGGGCGCGCGCGGGCGGCGCGGCGATCCCCGCGCCGGGAAGGACGACGACGTGGTCGGTCGGGTCGAGGTGGGCCCGGGGCGGCAACACCGCGTGGAGCCCGCCGTCGCCGTCAGCAGCTTTGCCGTACGGCGGGTCGCAGGTGCCCGACGGCGTCCAGGCGGCGGCCGTCCCGGAGACGGTAACGCCGGTGGCGGTCGCGCCCGCCGCGGATCGGGGCTTCACCTGGAACGCGTCGCCCGGTCTCAGCTCCGGCGCGGCGCTCATCCCGATCAGCAGCATCCCGACGCCGGCGACCACGGCCAGCGCGATCGCCAGGGCCCACGCGGCGGAACGGTGACGTTCGCCCTCCCGGCGGACCCTCATCGCGACACCTCCCCGACGGCCGTAATCGCAGGCACCGGCAACGGCCTGGGCACGACAGTCTACCGAGTACGGTCGCCACCCCTTGGGATTCGGTCGCGCGGGCGCAGGTGACGAGGGTCGCGGGCGCGCCCGGTCCGGTGCTGGTTGTAGCGTCGACGCCCTACGCGGCGGGAGGGCGGCGGCGGGACATGCGGGTGACGATGGCGAGCGCCGCGGCACGGACCGGGCGCGTGAACGAGGACTTCACCGGCGCCGTGCCGACGGCGGCGGTGCTGATCGACGGCGCCGGCATCCCCGGCGCCGAATCGATCTGCCGACACGGCGTGGCCTGGTACGCAGCCCGGCTGGGCGGCAGCCTCCTCAGCCTGCTGTCCGTCGTGCCGGACCGCGGCCTTCCGGCACTGCTCGCCGAGGCCATCTCGCGGGTGACGGACGAGCACCGGGGCACCTGCGACGTCACCGATCCGATCAGTCCGTCGGCGACGGTGGCCATGCTGCGCCTCTCCGACGGCCTCGTCGAGTACCTGGTGCTCGGTGACTCGGTCCTCGTGCTCGACAGAGCCGACGGCGTGCCGCTCGTCGTCTCCGATCCCCGCGAGGTGATCATCAGCCGGTCGTACCAGCCCCTGATCGAGGCCACCCCCGCGGGGAGCGACGAGCACCGCCGAGTCCTGCGAGAGTTGCGTGCCAAGCGGAACCAGCCGGGCGGCTTCTGGGTGGCCAAGGACGACCCGCGGGCGGCGGACGAGGCGATCACCGGACGCTGCCCGATCGCCGAGCTGACCGGCGCCGTCCTGCTCAGCAATGGAGCCAGCCGCATCGTGGACCGGTTCCGGCTCGCCGACTGGCCGGGGGTCATGGCCGTCCTCGCGTCGAACGGACCCGCCGAGATCATCCGTCGCGTCCGCCAGGCGGAGGCGCGCGACGCGGTGGCGGCGGACGACGCGACGATCGCCCACTGCACCGACCTCGCAGCCGCCTGACCGTCGGGGGCGGAGCCGACCCCGCCGTACGTCTCGCCGCCCGCCCTGGCTCAGGCGACGCAGAACTCGTTGCCCTCCGGGTCGGTGAGCACGGTCCACTCACCCCCCGGCTCCTTGACGTGGCGGACCAGCGTCGCGCCGTGCTCCCGCAGCCGGGCCACCATCGCCTCCCGCTGGCCCTGATCGGCATGGATGTCGACGTGCAGCCGGTTCTTCACCGTCTTCGGCTCCGGAACCCGGTTGAACAGCAGGCGTCGGCCCAGGCCCGTACCGCTGACCGGGTCGAACGGGTCGTCGGGATGCCGGACAGCGGCGGCGTCCCGCCAGAACAGCCGCCCCTGGAACTCGACACACAGACTCTCGTCGACCGTCCCGGCGGCCAGCAGTCGCTCGATCAGGTCGCTGTTGTCCTCGACCTGATAACCCAACGCCTCCGCCCAGAACACGGCCTGACGGTGCGGGTCGCCCGTGTCGAGAACCAGTTTCCAACCGAGTGCCATGAGACCCCTCTCCTCAGCGCGTGCGCTGCTCGTAGCCCTAGCCTCCCCCCAATAGCGGACAGGATCGTTCCGCGATCCGTGCGACGATGAGTCCGTGACCGCCGAGGCGACGACCGAGCGGGTGCTGCGGATGCTGGCGCTGCTGCAACGGCGGTCGTCCTGGACCGCCGCCGAGCTCGCCGCCGAGCTGGCGGTCACCGACCGCTCGGTACGCCGTGACGTGGAGCGGCTGCGCGCGCTCGGCTACCCCGTGTACGCGACGGCGGGCGTCGGCGGCGGCTACCGGCTGGGCGCGGGCACCCGGCTGCCCCCGCTGCTCCTCGACGACGAGGAGGCGATCGCGACGGCGGTCTCCCTGCGCATGGCGTCGGGGGGCACGGTCGCCGGGGCGGGCGAGGCGGCGCTGCGGGCGCTCGCGAAGCTCGACCAGGTGATGCCGTCCCGGCTGCGCGCCGAGGTGCGGGCGGTGCACGGCGCCACCGAGACCCTGGTCGGCCCCGGGGTCGAGATCGACGCGGAACTGCTGGTGACGCTCGCGCGGGCCTGCCGCGACGCCGTGCGGGTGCGGTTCCGCTACGCCGGCCGCGACGGTGGGGAGCGTGAACGCACGGTCGAGCCGGTGCGGATGGTCACCACCGGTCGCCGCTGGTACCTGATGGCCCGCGACGTCGACCGCGACGACTGGCGTACCTTCCGGCTGGACCGGATGCGCGAGGTGGTGGCGACGGCCTGGCGTTTCCGGACGAAGGAGCATCCGGATCCGGTTGCCTACGTGCAGCGGTCGGTGACCGGAGCGCCGTACCGGTATCTCGCCCGGGTGCGCCTGCACGCCCGGCCCGACCAGGTGCGGGAGCTGGTGCCGCCCCAGGTGGGGCGCGTCGAGGACGACCGCGACGGGTGGTGCGTGCTCGTCGTCGGCGGGGAGAACCTGGACTGGCTCGCCGCGCACGTGGCCCGGCTGGGCTTCGACGCGGAGGTGCTGGAGCCTCCGGAACTGCGGGAGGCCGCCGCCCGGCTCGCCCGCCGCCTCGCGGCGATGGCCGAAACCGGCTGACGAGCCCGATCGCTTCCCGCGATCCGCCGCCGCAGAGGCGGACACCGCCCCGACCGCCGCCCGCTACCGGGGCCACAGGTCGGGTACGCCGGGTGTCAGCGCCGGTCGGCGACCGTGACCCGGCTCATGCCGAGCGACCTGTGGTGGTGGGTCGATGTCGCCAGCGCCTTCGCCGTCCGGAGCAGGTCACCGTCGCTGGTGACGGCGTACCCGTGCCGCCCGAGCAGGCCCGCCATCGCCGCAGGTGTCCAGGTCGAACGCCACGGCTCGTCCGCCCAGACGCTGGCGCGACGGGTGGACGCGCTCAGGGCCCGGGCCGCGAGGCGGCCGAGCGCCGCGAACGCCGACGGCGTCTGGAAGTTGACGATCAGCCGGCTGCCCGACGCCGAGCAGGCGGCGACGGCGCGGACGGTGGCGGCGACCTCCGTCCTGGTCAGATACGGGACGACCCCCTCCCAGACCCAGGTCGTGGCCTGGTCGACCCGGTGGCCGGCGGCCGCGAGCGCATGGTCGAGCCGGTCCCGGCCGAAGCTCACCGGGACGTACGTCGGCGGGGTGCCGGACAGGTCCGCGGCGCGGTCGCGTTTGTCCTGCTGCGAGGCGGGCCGGTCGATCTCGAAGACCGCCACCCCGGCGAGTTCCGGCATACGCCAGGCGCGCCCGTCCAGCCCGGCGCCGAGAACCACCAGCTGAGGGTTGGGACGGGCGCGGATGGCGTCGTCGATGGCGACCGTCCGGGGCACCATCAGTTCGGCAGCGGCCCGCACCGTCTCGTAGTCGACGCGCTGCCGCCACTCCCGCGGCGCGGCGCCGTCGCGTACCCGCTCGACGGCCTCACGCTCGTCGGGGCGCAGGAGGCGTGCGGCCGTCGGGTCGGCGAAGCGGTCAGGAGCGATCAAGCCGTCCGCGGCGGCGCGGCCCTGGCAGACCAGCACCGCCGTGCGGCTAGCCCGGAGCGTCGTGGACATCGCTCAAGGGTAGCCTCGGGCGGGCGCGCGGACCGCTGACAAATGTCATGGCCCGAGATCGCGGCGGGCGCCGAGGGCGACGTCCGCGCCCTTGCCAGTAATCGACATAAGTCATTACATTGACCGGCGGGCGCCGCCGCAGGGCGGCTGCACGTCGCGCCTGAGCCGGGCATTCCCGTACGCGCCGTCGCGTCGGCACGCGAGGTCTTCGCAACTCCGTACCGCCGGTCACCGACCGGCGGCCCGCCGAGAGGACCCCCGATGAGGATTTCCCGCGCCCGTCTCACCCCGCTCGTCGCGACCGCGGCCACCCTGGTCGCCGCCGCCGTCGTCACCCCGGTGGCCGCCGGACCGGCCACCGCCGCCCAGGGATGCCAGATCGACTACCTGCCGAACGAGTGGCCCGGCGGCTTCACCGCCACGGTCCGCGTCGCCCCCGGCGACACCCCGCTGAACGGCTGGACGGTCACCTGGACGTACCCCGGTGACCAGCGGATCACCAGCGGCTGGAACGCCGTGGTCAGCCAGTCCGGCAAGACCGTCACCGCCCGCAACGCGGCCTGGAACGGCAGCGTGCCGGCCGGCGGCACCACCGAGTTCGGCGTCCAGGGTACGGCCGGCACCACCGGCCCGGCCCCGACCGGCTTCGCGCTCAACGGCGTACCGTGCAACGGCGCCCCGCCGGTCCCGACCACGGCCCCGCCGACGAACAGTCCGCCGCCGACGACCTCGCCGAGCCCCACCGCCCCGCCCCCGACCAGGCCGCCCACGCCGACGCCCACCCCCACCGGCACGCCGCCGGCCGGCTGCGGCGCCGCGGTGCTCTGTGACGGCTTCGAGAACCAGGCCGGGCCCGCCCCGGCGGGCGACTGGAGCGTGGTCCAGCCGGACTGTGCCGGGGCCGGCACCGCCGTCGTCGACACCGCCACGGTCCACACCGGCTCCCGGGCGATCCGGATCAACGGCGCCGGAGGCTACTGCAACCACGTCTTCGTCCGGTCCAACCGCGACCTCGGTACGCTCAGTGCGCTGCGCTACGGGCGGCTCTGGGTACGGCACACCACCGCGCTCCCGGCCGACCACGTGACCCTGCTCGCCATGACCGACGCCGCGGACGGCAACCGGGACCTCCGGATGGGCGGCCAGAACGGCGCGCTCCAGTGGAACCGGGCCTCCGACGACGCCACCCTGCCCGAGCAGAGCCCGGCCGGGGTGGCGCTGAGCGTGCCGCTGCCCACCGGGCGCTGGTCGTGTGTGGAGTTCATGGTCGACGGGACCACCGGGCAGTTGCGCACCTGGTTGGACGGCGTCGCGGTCGCCGGGCTCACCGCCGACGGCGTGCCCACCCACGACATCGACGGGCAGTGGTACAACCGCACCTGGCGGCCCCGGCTCACCGACCTCAAGCTCGGCTGGGAGAGCTACGGCGGGGCGGCGGACACGCTCTGGTTCGACGACGTGGCGCTCGGCAGCACCCGGCTCGGCTGCTGACCGACCCGGGCCGGGCGACCCGGACGCGGGGCGCCCGGCCCGCGGCTGATCATCAAGCGTTCATCGGGGATTGTGGCCCGGTTTCCGTCCGGGGCCTGTACGGCGCAGAGGATCACCGCCAGACTGGGGCGCGATCGGAAACGAAGCCGATCGATATCTTGTCGCCTCAGGACAGGGAGGATCCCTTGACCACGCTCGCGACCCCGCGTCCCGCCACCCGCGTACGCCGCATCCTCGGCGCGCTCGCGCTGCTCACGGCCATGGTCGCCACCGGGCTCGTCGGCCCGTCGGTGGTCTCCACCAAGCTCGCCGAGCCCGCCCACGCCGCGGTCTACAGCTCCTGCACGATGAGCCGCTGCGCGGACGCCCGCACCGCCCGTTCCGGCTGGTCCGGCAAGGGCTTCCCGACCACGCGCGGCTGGTACTCCTGGAGCGGCGGGCAGTACAACTACGCCGGCGGCCAGTTCTACAACCGCGAGGGGCAGCTCCCCGCCAACGCCACCTACTACGAGTACGACGTCTACCCGCGCGCCTACGGCGCGGCGCGGGACGCGTACCGGATCGTGGTCAACAAGAGCACCGGCGCCACCTGGTTCTCGCCCGACCACTACGTGAACTTCTACCTGCTCTGACCGTGACACGGTGCGGGTCGGGCCGCCCGGCGGCCCGACCCGACCGACCGCCCTGGAGGGACCGATGGCCGCAGCGCAGCCGCACCCGCCGGCCTGGCTCGCGTTCGACACCGGGCCGCAGGCCGACCCCACCGGGGTCGTCCTCGCCGGGACGGCGGCCCGCACCCGCGCCGGCCTCTTCGACGCCCTGGCCACGGCCCTCGCCCTGCCCGACTGGTTCGGACGCAACTGGGACGCGCTCGCCGACGTGCTCGCCGACCGGCTCGACGCCGGCCCACTGGTCCTGATCGTCAGCGACGCGGCGGAACTGCTGGCCGACGAGCCGCCCGCGCAGCTCGGCACCTTCCTCGACGTGCTGGGCGGGGTCGCCGCCGGCGGGCACGAGCCGCTGCGGCTGGTGCTGCGGGAGCGGGCGCAACGGCTGCCCGCCGTACGGCGGCGGATCGCGTCGGCCCTCGCCGGAGTCGCCGTCCCACCCGGCTCCCCGGCCGCCCCGCCGGCCGGCCCCGACGGGCGGGACGCCGGCCCACCCCGACCGTGACCGTCCCACCCACCCGGATCAGTTCGGCCCGTCGAGGATCGCGCTGAACCGCTCCTCGGCCAGATCGAGCTGGGCGAAGATGTGCCGCTTCACCGGCGCGGAGAGCGGCGTGTCCGGCCGGGCGATGAGATCCCGGTACACCGGCACCAGCGGCCGGTACTTGGCGGCCGACCGGGCCACCTTCGGCCCGACCGTGTGGATCACACCCACCCCGTTGTCGGTGAAGTCCGACACCTTGATCACCCGGGCCCACGGCTCCCGGTCCAGGCTCGCCGCGACGTGCTCCCGGTACTGGACGTGCCGGTCGCGTCCCGGGTCGTACGCCGGGTTGGTGACCGCGCCGACCAGCCGGGCGACCCGGGTGCCGAACCGGTCGGCCAGCGTGGCCAGCGCCGCCGCCGTCGGATCGTCGTCGACGGCGTCCGGGCCGGCGAGCTCCACCGGGTGGTCCTCCACCGCGTCGTGCAACAGGCCCGCCACGATCACGTCCACGTCCCGCACCTGGTAGTGGTGCATCATCCGGATCGCCACCCGCAGCAGGTGGTTGAGGTACGGCTCGCGGACCCGCCGGTCGTCGCGGTGCAGCTCGGCGGCGAGGTCGAGGGCCGCGGTGAGTCGGTCCCGCGCGGCGGCGTCGAACGCCCGGATCTCCAGGCGGAACCGCTCCAGCAGGCCCGGTTCGCCGTGGATCTCGGTGATCGCGTGCATCGGCATGCTGGCCAGGTAGGCGGGAAACTCCATGCGTTCCTTATAGCTGATCTTCGCTGGCGGTCGGGACCCGGCCGTCGGTCATCCGACGGCCGTCGGCCGTCGCCGCGGCGGCGCGTGACCAGGCGTACGTCCTCCTCCGTGCCGGCCGCGAGCGGCGACAGCACCGGCGGACCGCCGGCCGGTGGGTGACAATCGGCGGATGGACCGGGTGGTGAGTGTGCTGGTGGCGCTGCCGCCGGCCCTGGTCCTGTCCCTGGTCTTCCTGCTCCCGGCGCTGGAGGCGTCGACCTTCCTCGGGCTGGTCGTGCCGGGGGAGGTGGCGGTGCTGGTCGGTGGCGTGCTCGCCCACGAGGGGCGGCTGCCGCTGTGGGCCGTGGCGGTGGCCGCGATCGCCGGGGCGGCGCTCGGCGACCAGGTCGGCTACCTCGTCGGCCGCCGCTACGGCCACCGGTTGCTCGACCGCGCGCCCCGCCGGCTCGTCCACCCCGAGGACGTACGCCGGGGACTGGCGCTGATCCGTCGCCGGGGCGCCTTCGCGGTGGTGCTCGGCCGCTGGGTGGCGGCGCTGCGCGCGCTGGTGCCCGGGCTGGCCGGGATGAGCGGCATGCACCACCGCACGTTCACCGTCGCGAACGTCGCCGGCGGCGCGCTCTGGGCGGTGACGGTGGCCGTGCTCGGCTACCTGTTCGGGGCGTCGTACCGGCTGCTGGAGCGGCGGCTCGGTTGGGGCAGCGAGGCGCTGCTGGCCCTGGTGGTGCTGCTGGTGCTGGTCCGGCTGCTCCGGGCCCGGCGGGCCGCCCGCCGCGCGCGCAAGACGTCCGCCGGGCGACGCTGACCCGGCCCGGTGCCGCCCGGCGGCGCGTGTCGGCCGGCCGTACCCGGGCCGGCGCCCGGGGACGCCGGCCCGGGTGGGGCGGGGGTCAGCCGCTGATCTTCCCGGTGCCGGCCCCGGCGGTCACCGTGGACTTCACCGTGCTCGCGGCATCCGCGGTGTACGCGTACGGGATGGCCGCGACGCTGCCGGCGGTCTGCGGCGTGCCGGAGTTGACGAACACGTTGTTGCGCTGGACCAGGTTGCCGGTCGGCGAGGAGCCCTCGCCGACGTGCGTGGGGTCGGTCATGATCTCGAAGTAGTTCCCCTCGACCAGCACGCCGGCGTTGCAGGTGGTGGCGACGCCGTAGCTGTACGACGGGTTGGCGGTGTTCACGTAGTAGTTGTTGAACACGTGCACCGGGTTGCCGAAGCGGACCCGCGGGTTGCGCTGGAAGCAGTTGCTGAACACGTTGTGGTGGTAGGTCACCTTCAGCTTGCCGGTGTCCTCGCCGGAGTTGCTGTCGCTGTGCCCGACCAGCGAGCACTTCACGTGGTCGTGCAGCCGGTTCCAGGAGACGGTGACGAAGTTCGACCCGTGGGTGATGTCCAGCAGGCCGTCGTAGTAGTCGGTGCCGTGGCTGGTGTCGCTGGACAGGCCGCCGGGCCGCTGCCCGAGGCGTCCTTCGTGGCCACCGGCGGGATCGACGCGGACAACGCGCCGGACTTTCCTCGCCGCCGGGGTGAGGGTCGTCGCGGTCGGGTCGGCGCTGGCCGACCCGCGCCAGATCGGCCGCCTGGCCGCGCTCGCCGGGGCTGCGGGCCTCGACGGGTGAGGCGTCGACGGTGAGGCGTCGGCCCGTAGGGCGGAGGCGGGACGAGCCGACAGGTACTTGATCTTTGTGAACTCATATGGTATTATGTCCGGTTCAGACTGATAGCGTGGCGGCGCTCCCGGGGTCGCGGTCACCGCGCCCCCGGGAGCGTCCACTCAGCCGCGCCGGTCCACGGCGCGGTCGGCTCCCCGAAAGGACCAGTCGCGTGCCAGAGGCAGCCACCGTCGCTCTCGACACCCGTGTCCGTCGCTTCCTCGCCGGCCTGACGCCGGACGCCGACAGCGTGGACGCCCACGCTGTCGGCGCCCGCTTCGCCGACCCGTTCCTCCTCGCCGACGAGACCGGCGCCCGGCCGGTCTCCCGCGCCGCCTTCCTCGCCGCGCTGCCCCGCCGGGAGCGGCTGTTCGCCGACGCCGGCCTCGGCCCCGCGGCGCTGGCCGAGATCACCTGCCACCGCCTGGACGACCGGTACGTCCTGGTCCGTACCGACTGGGACGCCCCGCGCGTCGACGGCGGCGCACCGGTGCGGCTCGCGTCGTCGTACCTGCTGCACGACGACGGCGAGCGGTTCCGCGTCGTGCTCTACCTCAACCACCAGGGCCTGCCGGGGGCCTGAGCCCCACCGGGCGGGCTCACCACTGCGCCGGGGCCGGCGGCGGCACGACCGGTGGGCGGTCGTCGCAGGTGATGGTGTTGGGCAGCAGCCAGGGCGCGAGCCATCCGCCGTCGTTGCCGCCGAGGTCGGTGACGGTGAACTCCGAACCGGCCGGGGTGAAGTGGAACGAGCCGCAGTTGTTGACCCCGACCGCGCCGACATGGCGCGCGTCGACGTTGGCGAAGGACGCGGAGCCGGCGCTCCGGGCGCTCACCACCGAGGTGCCGGTCCCGTCGACCCGGATGTCCCGGAAGTGCACGTTGCTGATCGAGACCGCGTCCTTCACCGGCCAGTCGCTGACCAGCATGATCGCGTTGTACGTGCTGTCGAGGAAGGCGTCGCCGACCACCTGGATGTCGGCGTCGATGCTGCGGTCCAGCGCGTAGAACCAGATCGCGCCGAGACCGATGTTCCAGTTCAGCTCGTAGCTGCCGGCGCGGACCGTGGTGTTGTCGGTGATCCAGAGGTGCCCGGTGAACGGCTCGGCGCCGAACCGGGAGCCGACCTGGATCGCGCTGCCCTCGCGTACCGGGTCGGCGACCAGGTTGTTGGAGATCGTGTTGTCGGTGCCGCCGTACAGGGCGATGCCGTTGGCCAGGACCGGCGACTGCACGGTGTTGTGGTCGAAGGTGTTGTGCGCGTTGCCGGTCCCCTCGGACCACATGGCGAGGCCGTCGTCACCGGTGTTGCGGACGAAGGTGTGCGAGACCGAGGAGTGGGTCACGCCGGTGTGGAAGTTGAGCCCGTCGGCGATCTGGTCGGCGATGACGGTGTTGGTGACCCGCAGGTCGGTCATCGGCCCGTCGAACCACATCCCGACCTTCGTGTGGTGCAGGTAGAGCCCGTCGATGGTGGAGTGGTTCAGCGCCCCGCCGATGGCGTTGACCTGGTCGGTGTCGATCCGCTCGCGGACGTCGCCCTCGACGGCGAAGCCGGAGAGGTGGACGTTGCTGCTGCCGCCGTCGGCCGCGTCCCGGCCGTAGAAGCCGACTCCGGTGTGCACGGAGCCGTCCGGGGCGGGGGTGCCCAGGGTGATCTCGCGGCCCCGGACGACGGTGTACCAGCTCCCGGCGCCCGCGATGGTCACGTCGTCCACGATGATGTGCCGGTTGACCTGGTACGTCCCGGGCGGCAGGTAGAGCGTGCGGTGCACCCGGCGGGCGTACGCGACGGCCCGGTCGAACGCGTCGGCCGACTCCCGCCGCCCGGTCGGGTCGGCGCCGAAGGCGAGCACGTTGACGGCGCCCGGGACCACCCGGGGCGGGGCGACGAGATGCGTGTCCAGCAGGTCGATGACCGTCCACGCGGCGCCGCCGCGGGCCGGGGCGGTCAGCCGGATCACCTCGCCGGCCCGGTACGTGTGGCCCAGCAGCAGGCGCTGCTCGTCATAGAAGTGGTGGGGCCGGAAGGGCTTGGCGATGGTCGGCGGCGGGGTGGTGGCGGCCGGCACGCAGGAGCACTCGGTGATCCACCAGTCGGGGTGCAGCAGCCCGGCCCCGGGGTCGTTGGAGAACGGGTACTGGTTGTAGAGCCAGGCGTATTGCGAGTTCAGGGTCATGGTGCGGGCGGGGCCGTGGCCGGCGGTGACGGCCAGGGGCGCGGTGGTGCCGCCACCGGTGGGGGAGTCGGGGATGCTGTAGCGGACGGTGATCGCGTTGGTCGCCGCCGGGAGGGTGAACTCGACGTACTGGCCGGGGGTGAGCCGGACCGCCCGGCGGCCGGAGGCCTCGCTGGCGAGGGTGTAGGCGGTCCGGTCCGGTCCGATCACCGTGCCGGTGGTGCGGGCGTTCTCCGCCTCCTGCTCGACGAAGTCGACCCGCGCGCCGCGCCCGACGACCAGCGCCGGGTCGAGGCCGGCCCGGGTGACCGCCGGGGCCGGGCCGGCGGGGGCGGTGCGGCCCGCCGCGACGGCGCTTCCGCCGGGTACGGCGAGGGCGACGGCGGTGACCGTCGCGATGATCCTGGCGATCGGCACGTGCGGGCGCGGGCCCGCCGCGCCGTCGTCCACGCTCCGCTGCATCGGACTACCCACTCTCTGGGGGACGGGGGAGACGGTGGTGGTGCCGGCGCGGCTGGACCCGCCCGCCGGAGACCCGGGACGCCATACCCGGCTCCGGGGTGCCTCATGTTATTCCGGTCACTTGTCTATATTCAAGCGGTCCTCTGTCGGGATTTTGCAGGGCCGGTCCGGCCGGAAGTGCCCGTGCCGAGGGCCATCGAGCGACCCGCGCGGCGGGAGGCTGTTGCCGTGACCGAGCAGCCGGCAGTTCATTTCTTGCAAGAAGGCGACGTACGATTGCGGCCGTGACGAAACGGTTGACGGAGGTGGCCCGCAAGGCGGGCGTCAGTGAGGCGACCGTGAGCCGGGTGCTCAACGGGCGCGGCGGCGTGTCGGAGGCGACCCGGACCGCCGTGCTGACCGCCCTGGACGTGCTCGGCTACGAGCGCCCGACCAAGCTGCGGGGCGAACGGGCCCGGCTGGTCGGCCTGGTCCTGCCCGAGTTGCAGAACCCGATCTTCCCGGCGCTGGCCGAGGTGGTGACCGGGTCGCTGGCACAGCGCGGGTTCACCCCCGCGCTCTGCGCCCGCACCATCGGCGGCGTGCCCGAGTCCGGCTACGTCGAGATGCTCCTCGACCATCAGGTCTCCGGGGTCATCTTCGCCGGCGGGTCGTACGCCCTCGCCGACGCCTCGCACGAGCACTACCGGCGGCTGACCGACCGGGGGCTGCCGGTGGTGCTGGTCAACGCGGGCGTCGACGAACTCGGCTTCCCCCGGGTGTCCACCGACGACGCGGTCGCCGTCGAGCAGGCGTACGGGCACCTGCGCTCACTCGGGCACGACAGGATCGGGATGGTGCTCGGCCCGGAGGGGCACGTGCCGTCCCGGCGCAAGCTGGGCGCGATGATCCAGGCTGCGGGCTGGGCCGACGACACCCGGTACGTCGAGCGCTCCAGCTTCTCCATGGAGGGGGCGCGGGTCGCCGCGACCAAGCTGGTCGAGCGCGGCGTGACCGGCATCATCTGCGCCAGTGACGTGCTGGCCCTGGGCACCATCCGGGCCGCCCGGCGGCTGGGTCGGGCCGTACCGACCGACGTGTCGGTGGTGGGCTTCGACGACTCCGCGTTCATGACCTGCACCGACCCGCCGTTGACCACGGTGCGGCAGCCGATCGAGACGATGGGGCAGGCCGCGGTGGACCTGCTGGTCACCCAGATCGAGGGGGCCGGCGTACTGCACGACGAGTTGCTGTTCGAGCCCGAGCTGGTGGTACGCGGCTCCACCGCCCCGGCCCCCGACCGCTGATCGCCCGCCTGACCCGCTGAACGACGCCTCGGCCGTCGACCGCTGCCCGCGGTCGGCGGCCGTCTTGTCGTTGCCGGCCGCTTCGTCTTTGCCGCCGCGGACCTGCGGCGCGGGTGGGGGCCGGGCGCGAGCGCCGAAAGGGGCGAAGATCCCAGATCCGGGCAGTTTCCCGGCCCTGTCGTGATCCATTGCTGCGATGTCGTGTCCTTTCAAAACACAGTCGACATCTTGCTGAAATGAGTTCGCCTAGCTACAGTGACTCCACTCACAGCCTGGCCCCGGAGCGGCTACCCGGGGAGAGGTTGCTTGGCGGATCCAGATCGATAGCAGGGCATCTCTGTGCGGTGGTGATCACCGCAGTTCAGCGAAGGCCATGGAGACACCCGTTCCCGAAGGGATGGACAGATGTCCGTACCGCAGTACCGGAAGGCTGCGGCGCTAGCGCTCGTGGCCGGCTTGGGGCTCACTCTTGCGGCTTGCTCCACGAAGAGCGACAAGGCGACGAACGACGCCAGCGGCAAGGTCACCATCACCGTCGACTGCCAGCCGGTCGGCGCCCAGAAAGAGCTGTTGCAGAACTGGAACGCGGACGTGGCCGAGTTCCAGCGGCAGAACTCCGACATCGTCATCAAGAGCGTCAGCGTCGGTGAGCAGTGCAACAACCCGCCGGACTTCACCGCCCGCCTCGCCGGCGGCACCCAGACCGACGTGTTCTACGGGTACATGACCGACCTTCAGCAGGTGCTCGACTCCGGTCAGGCGATGGACATCACCAAGTACGCCAACAAGGACACGATCCCCACCTGGGACAGCGTCGACCCGGCGCTCAAGGAGGTCTTCACCGACGGCGGCAAGCTCTACGCCGTACCGGTGAAGAACTACTCGATGGGCCTGGTCTACAACAAGGTCCTGTTCCAGCAGGCCGGACTCGACGTGAACAACCCGCCCAAGACCTGGGCCGAGGTCCGGGAGGCCGCCAAGAAGATCTCCGCGCTCGGCAACGGCATCGCCGGGTACGCCGAGTACAGCGCCGGCAACACCGGGGGCTGGCACTTCACCTCCCTGCTCTACTCCCAGGGCGGCCAGATGCTGACCCCGGACGGCAAGAAGGCCGACTTCAACAACGCGATGGGCAAGCAGGTCCTGCAGAACCTCAAGGACATGCGGTACGGCGACAACAGCATGGGCGCCCGCCAGCTGCTCCAGTGGGGTGACCTGCTGACCAACGCCGGTGCGGGCAAGGTCGGCATGTTCATCGGCGCCCCGGACACCACCCAGGCGATCGTCAGCCAGTTCCAGGGCAAGTTCGAGGACTGGGCGATGGGCCCGCTGCCCGGCCAGGACGGCCCGGCCAAGGGGACGCTCGGCGGCGGCGAGGGCTACTTCTTCAAGAAGGACCTCACCCCGGACCAGGTCAAGGCCGGACTGAAGTGGATCGCGTACCAGAAGCTGACGCCGGGCAAGGGCCAGTTCGACTACGCCCGGGCCAAGCCGCAGAACTACCCGGTGGGCCTGCCCCAGCCGCTGCTCTTCGCCAACGGCAGCGACGCCCAGAAGCAGGAACTCGAACTGCGCAAGGCGAACGCGAACGTCGACACCGCGAACTTCGCGGCCTTCGAGGCGAACCCGGTCCCGATCAAGGGTGAGCCACGCAACGCGCAGGCGATCTACGCGGTGCTCGACGCCGCGATGTCCGGGGTGCTGACGAACCCGAACGCGAACATCGACGCGTTGCTCAAGACGGCTGAGGACAAGGTGAACCAGCTCCTGGCCGCCGGGAGCTGATCCGACGGGTGGGGGCCGGCGCGCCGGCCCCCACCCACCGCGCCACCACCGTCCGGCCACCGACCTCCGCAGGAGTTGCCTTGGCGATCACCACCGCCCCGGGTGCCACCGGAAAACCGGCTCGCCCCGCGCGGCCGTACCCGACCCGGCCCGGGCATACCAGTCTCGGCCGCAAGGTACGGGACAACCTCACCGGACACACGTTCCTGTTCGGAGCGGTGCTCTGCTTCGCCGTCTTCTCCTGGTACCCGATGGTCCGCGGCGTCGTCATGAGCTTCCAGCGCACCCGGCGCGGCGAGACCACCTGGGTCGGCTGGGACAACTACGTCCGTATCCTCCACGAGCCCAGCTTCTGGACCGCCTGGAAGAACACCCTCTATTTCACGGTCCTCGCGCTCGTCCTCGGGTACGTGGTGCCGTTCTTCGTGGCGATCCTGCTCAACGAGTTCCGCCACGCCAAGGGGTACCTGCGGATCCTGGTCTACCTGCCGGTGATGCTGCCGCCCGCCTCGGCGCTCTTCCTCTTCAAGTTCTACGCCTACGACCCCAGCGACGCGGGCCTGTTCAACGCGATCCTCAAGGCGCTGCACCTGCCGACGTCGGAGTGGATGCAGTCGCCCGGGATGACGATGCCGGCGATGGTCGTCGCGTCGACCTGGATGAACATGGGCGGCGCGGTGCTGATCTACCTGGCGGCGCTGCAGAACATCCCCGGCGACCTCTACGAGGCGGCCGAGCTGGACGGCGCCGGAATCTGGCGGCGCATCCGCCACGTGACGATCCCGGAGACCCGGTTGATCCTCGCGCTCATGGCGATGCTGCAGATCGTGGCCACGATGCAGCTCTTCATCGAACCACTCATCCTCGCCAACGGCGCGGGCGCGGAGGACTCCGCGACCTCGGTGGCGTACCTCATCTACCAGCACGGGTTCTTCCAGAACGACCTCAACGGCGCCGCGGCGCTCGGCGTGATCATGCTCGTGGTGCTGGCCGGCTTCTCCGCCGTCTACGTGCGGCTGACCTCGAAACAGGACTAGGACGGGCGAGACATGGCGCAGGACTCCGGCACCCGGACCCTCATCTCACACGCCCAGCTGCAGCGGGGGCGCGGCAGGATCATCTACTGGACGCTGCTCTCCGTCGTCGTGCTGGCGTTCACGATCGTCTTCCTCGGGCCGCTCTACTGGATGGTCACCGGCGCGCTCAAATCCGGCCAGGAGATCGCGCAGACCCCGCCGACGCTGTTTCCCGAGGACCCCCAGCTCGGGAACTACGCCGACGCGTGGACCAACCTGGACCTCGCCAAGCTGCTGTTCAACACGTTCTACTACGCGGCCGGGGCGCTGCTGTTCCAGCTGGTCCTCGACACCGCCGCGGCGTACGCCCTGTCGAAGCTGCGGCCCGTGTTCGGCAACGTGATCCTCGGCATGATGCTGGCGACGCTGATGATCCCGGCGATGGTCCTGATCGTCCCGCAGTACGTGACCGTGATCGACCTGCCGATCCTGCACATCAACCTGCTCGACTCGCCGTTCGCGATCTGGCTGCCCCTGGTCGCGAACGCGTTCAACATCTTCCTGTTGAAACGGTTCTTCGACTCGATCCCCGAGGAGCTGATGTCGGCCGCCGTCATGGACGGCGCGACGCCGCTGCGCACACTCTGGTCGATCATCCTGCCGATGTCGCGCCCCATCCTCGGCGTGGTCTCGATCTTCGCCGTGACCGCGGTCTGGAAGGACTTCCTCTGGCCGAAGCTGGTCATGCCGTCACCGGAGACCCGGACCGTCAGCGTCGGCATCTACGCCTTCTCCGGCGGCACGCCGATGAACGTCGTGATCGCCGCGTCGGTGATCGCCGCGATCCCGACCGTCGTCATCTTCCTGATCTTCCAACGGAACATCATGTCCGGCCTGACCACGGGCAGCCTCAAGGGATAGCCGACGGCCCGCCCCCGGGCGGCCCCGTCGAGCGCCCCGCCCCGAAGACGCCGACGCGCGAACAACGACCGTTCGCCCGACACCCCTCAGGGCCGGCGAACCCGCCGACGTACCAACGCAGAAAGCAGGTGCTCGTGTCCACAGCAGACAACAGTCCGTGGTGGCGTGGAGCGGTGATCTATCAGGTCTACCCCCGCAGCTTCGCCGACGGCGACGGCGACGGCATCGGCGACCTCGCCGGCATCCGCTCCCGGCTGGATCACCTGTCCGCGCTCGGCATCGACGCGATCTGGTTCAGCCCCTGGTACCCCTCCCCGATGGCGGACGCCGGCTACGACGTGGCCGACTACCGCGACATCGACCCGGTCTTCGGCACGCTGGCCGAGGCGGAGGCGCTGATCGCGGAGGCGCACGCGCTCGGCATCCGCACCATCGTCGACGTGGTGCCGAACCACTGCTCCGCCGCGCACCCCTGGTTCCAGGCGGCACTCGCCGGCGGGCCGGACGCGCCCGAGCGGGAGCTGTTCTGGTTCCGTCCCGGCCGGGGCCCGAACGGCGACCAGCGGCCCACCGACTGGGTCGGTGAGTTCGGCGGCCCGACCTGGACCCGGACCACCAACCCGGACGGCACCCCCGGCGACTGGTACCTGCACCTGTTCGCCCCCGAACAGCCCGACTTCAACTGGGACCACCCCCGGGTCCGGGCCGAGTTCGAGGACATCCTGCGGTTCTGGTTCGACCGGGGGGTGGACGGCATCCGGATCGACTCGGCCGGGTTGCTGGTCAAGGACGGGACGCTGCCCGAGACGCTGCCGGAGCGGCCGCACCCGTTCCGCGACCTCGACGGGGTGCACGACATCTACCGCGCCTGGCGGCGGGTCGCCGACGAGTACCCCGGCGACCGCGCGCTGATCGGCGAGGTGTGGCTGCCGGACCGGCAGCGGTTCGCCAACTACCTGCGCCCGGACGAGCTGCACGCGGCGTTCAACTTCGACTTCCTCGGCTGCGCCTGGGACGCCGCGGCGCTGCGCGAGAGCATCGACGGGACGCTGTACGCGCACGCGCCGGTCGGCGCGCCGGCAACCTGGGTGCTCTCCAACCACGACGTCACCCGGCACGTCACCCGCTACGGCCGGGCGGACACCACGTTCAGCTTCGCCGCGAAGCGTGAGGGGACCCCCACCGACCTGGAACTGGGCACCCGCCGGGCCCGGGCCGCCGCGCTGCTCTCCCTCGCGCTGCCCGGCGCGGCGTACGTCTACCAGGGCGAGGAGCTGGGCCTCTGGGAGGTCGAGGACATCCCGTACGAGCTGCGCCAGGACCCGATGTGGGAACGCTCCGGCCGGGTCGACCCCGGCCGGGACGGCTGCCGGGTGCCGCTGCCGTGGACCGGTGACGCCCCGCCGTTCGGGTTCAGCCCCGACGGCGCGGCGACCGCACCCTGGCTGCCCCAGCCGGCCGACTGGAAGGACCGTACGGTCCGGGCCCAGACCGGCGACCCGTACTCGATGCTGGAGCTGTACCGGGCGGCCATCGCGCTGCGTCGCAGCGAGCCGGCCCTCCGCGACGGCACGCTGACCTGGCTGCCCGCCCCCGACCGGGTGCTCGCCTTCGCCCGCGAGCCCGGCTTCGCCTGCCTGGTCAACCTCTCCGACGCGGCGGTGCCGCTGCCCGACCACGACCGGCTGCTGCTGGCCAGTGGACCCGTCGACGAGCTGCTTCCGCCGGACACCGCCGTCTGGCTGCGTACCCGCTGATCCGTCGCGGTGCCGGCGGCCCGTCCCGGCCGCCGGCGCCGCCGCCACCGTCGACGCGAGGAAGGAGGTATGAGCGGAAAGACGCACGGGGGACCGGGCCATCCGACGAAAGGGAGCACCCCCCTCATGGCCGATCACACCACCCCGCACCATCCGAGAAACCGGCTCCGCGCGGGCCTGGCCGCCCTCGCCGGCGCCGCGCTGGCCGCCACCTCCGTCACCGTCGTGGCGCTCACCTCCACCGCCACCCCGGCCCGGGCCGCCGGGCTGTCCCCGTTCGACATCGCCGGCCGCGGCGCCACCGTCCCGTTCGTCGAGCAGGAGGCGGAGCGGGTCGTCCACAACGGCACCCGGATCGGCCCCGACCGGCACTACGGCACCCTGCCGTCGGAGGCGTCCGGCCGGGAGGCGGTCACCCTCGACGCCGTCGGCGAGTACGTCGAGTTCACCCTCACCGCCCCGGCCGACGCGATGACCTTCCGGTACAGCCTGCCGGACAACGCCGCCGGCACCGGCCGGGACGCCGCCATCGACCTGCGGGCCAACGGCAACCTGGTCAAGGCCGTCCCGGTCACCTCCCGGTACGGCTGGTTCTACGGCGGATACCCGTTCAACAACAACCCCGGCGACACCAACCCGCACCACTTCTACGACGAGACCCGAACCATGTTCGGCACCACCTACCCGGCCGGCACGAAGATCCGCCTCCAGGTCTCCTCGACCGCGCAGTCACCCACCTTCACCATCGACCTGGCCGACTTCGAGCTGGTCGGCGGGCCGATCACCAAGCCGGCCGGGGTGCTGGACGTGGTGACCGACTTCGGCGCCGACCCGACCGGCGCCACCGACTCCACCGCGAAGTTCCAGGCCGCCGTCGACGCCGGCAAGGCGCAGGCGACGACCGTGTGGATCCCCACCGGCACCTTCACCCTCTGGGACCACGTGGTGGTCGACGGGGTGACCCTGCGCGGCGCCGGCCCCTGGTACTCGGTGCTCGGCGGCCGACACCCCACCGACCGCAAGCGGGCCGCCGGCATCTACGGCAAGTACGTCGCCGGCGGCGGCTACAGCGGAGAGATCCGGTCGCACGAGGCCGGCGGACCCAGCCGCAACGTCACCCTGCGCGACTTCGCGATCATCGGTGACATCCGGGAACGGGTCGACGAGGACCAGGTCAACGCCCTCGGCGGGGCGATGTCCAACTCGGTGGTCGACAACCTCTGGTTGCAGCACACCAAGGTCGGCGCCTGGATGGACGGGCCGATGGACAACCTGACCATCCGCAACAGCCGGATCCTCGACCAGACCGCGGACGGGGTGAACTTCCACTGGGGCGTCACCAACTCCACGGTCACCAACACCTTCGTCCGCAACACCGGCGACGACGGCCTGGCCATGTGGGCGCAGAACGTGCCCAACGTCAACAACTCCTTCACCTTCAACACCGTCGGCGTCACCATCCTGGCCAACAACCTGGTCACCTACGGCGGCCGGGACATCCGGATCACCGACAACGTGACCGCCGACTCGGTCACCAACGGCGGCGGCATCCACGTCGCCAACCGTTACCCGGGCGTGAACGGCCCGACCGCGGTCGCCGGCACGATCACGGTCGCCCGCAACACCCTGATCCGCAACGGCAACTCCGACTACAACTGGCGCTTCGGCGTCGGCGCGCTGTGGTTCTCCGCGCTCAACGAGCCGATCCAGGGCGCCACCGTCAACGTCACCGACACCGACATCCTGGACAGCTCGTACGCTGCCCTGCACTGGATCGAGGGGCAGACCAGCGGGATCAACCTGAACAACGTCCGCATCGACGGGGCCGGGACGTTCGCCCTCCAGGTGCAGGCCCCCAGCCAGGTCAACTTCACGAACGTCCGGGCCACCGGCATCGCCCAGGCCAACCCGATGTACAACTGCGTCGGCAGCGCCTTCCAGATCACCCAGGGCGCCGGCAACTCCGGCTGGTACTCGGCCAACCCGTACTGCGGGCCGTGGCCCGAGCCGCAGTGGGGCAACGGCCCGTCCACCCCGCCCAGCCCGACGCCGACCACCCCGACGCCGAGCCCGACACCGACCGGGCCGCCGCCGGGCGGCAACCTCGCCCTCGGCCGACCGGTCACCGCGTCGAGCACCACCCAGACGTACGTGGCGGCCAATGCGGTGGACGGCAACTCCGGCAGCTACTGGGAGAGCGCCAACAACTCCTTCCCGCAGACCCTGACCGTGGACCTCGGCGCGGCGCGTGCCGTCGACCGGGTGGTGCTGAAACTCCCACCCGGCTGGGAGCGGCGTACCCAGACCCTCTCCGTGCTCGGCTCCACCGACGGGTCGACGTGGAGCACCGTCAAGGCGTCGGCCGGCTACACCTTCGACCCGGCCGGCGGCAACACGGTGTCGATCCCGCTGCCGGCGGGGGACCGGCGGTACGTGCGGCTCAGCCTCACCGCCAACACCGGCTGGCCCGCCGGGCAGGTCGCCGAGTTCGAGGTGTACGGCGGTACCGGCACCACCCCGCCCCCGACCACCACTCCGCCACCGACCACCACCCCACCGACCACCGCCCCGTCCCCGACCACCGCCCCACCACCCAGTGGCAACCTGGCCGCCGGGCGGCCGGTGACCGAGACCAGCCACGCCGACGTGTACGTGGCGGCCAACGCGGTCGACGGCAACTCCGGTACCTACTGGGAGAGCGCCAACAACGCGTTCCCGCAGTCGCTCACCGTCGACCTCGGCGCGACGTACGCGGTGTCCCGGATCGTGCTGAAGCTGCCACCGTCGCCGGCCTGGCAGACCCGGACCCAGACCCTTTCCGTGCTCGGCTCCACCGACGGGTCGACGTGGAGCACCGTCAAGGCGTCGGCCGGCTACACCTTCGACCCGGCCACCGGCAACACCGCCACGATCACCTTCCCCGCCACCAGCCAGCGGCACCTGCGGCTGACCTTCACCGGCAACACCGGCTGGCCGGCCGGCCAGCTCAGCGAGTTCGAGGCGTACGCCAGCTGACCACCCGGGGTCCCCGCGGCGCGGCGGGGACCCCACCCCACCCCCCACCACCCACCTCTCCACCACCCCCGGAAGAAGGTGTTCCTCCGTCATGTCCAGATTCCGTACCCGCCTGGTCGCGGTGCTCGCCGCGGTCGGGCTGGCCGTCACGGCCCCGCCCCCGTCCCCGGCCGCCGCGGCCGGCGGCCCCAACCTCGCCCTCGGCCGGTCCGCCACGGCCAGCAGCGCCAACGGCGCCTACACGGCGGGCAACCTGACCGACGGCAACGCCGGCAGCTACTGGGAGAGCGCCAACAACTCCTTCCCGCAGTGGGCGCAGGTCGACCTCGGCACCGCCCAGACCGTCGACCAGGTCGTCCTGAAACTGCCCACGGGCTGGGAGTCCCGTACCCAGACCCTCTCCGTGCAGGGCAGCACCGACGGCAGCTCCTTCACCACCGTGGTCGGCTCGGCCGGGCAGACGTTCAACCCGGCCAACGGCAACACCGTGACCCTGACCTTCGCGGGCGCCACCGCCCGGTACGTCCGCGTCGCGATCACCGCCAACACCGGCTGGCCCGCCGCGCAGCTCGCCGAGCTGGAGGTGTACGGCGTCACCAGCTCCACCACCAACCTCGCTCTCGGCCGGCCGATGGCCGAGAGCAGCCACTCCGACGTGTACGGCGCGGGCAACGCCAACGACGGCAACCCGGCCACCTACTGGGAGAGCGCCAACAACGCCTTCCCGCAGTGGATCCGCGCCGACCTCGGCGGCACCGTGGGCGTCAACAAGCTGGTGCTCAAGCTCCCCACGAGCTGGCCGGCGCGCACCCAGACGCTCACCGTGCAGGGCAGCACCGACGGCACCAACTTCAGCACCCTCGTCGCCTCCGCCGGGTACGCGTTCAACCCGAGCGGCGGCAACACCGTCACCATCAACTTCGCCACCGCGAACACCCGCTACGTCCGGCTGCAGTTCACCGCGAACACCGGCTGGCCGGCCGGGCAGCTCGCCGAGCTGGAGATCTACGGCCCGGCCACCGGGGACACCCAGCCGCCGACCGCCCCCGGCAACCTCGCCTTCACCGAACCGGCCCCCGACCAGATCCGGTTGACCTGGACGGCGTCGACCGACAACGTCGGCGTCACCGGCTACGACGTCTACGCCAACGGGACGCTGCGCACCAGCGTCGGCGCGTCGACCCTGACCTGGACCGACACCCAGCCGGCCGGCGCCACCGTCTCCTACTACGTCCGGGCCCGGGACGCCGCCGGCAACCAGTCCGCCAACAGCAACACCGTCACCCGCACCGGCAACACCGGAGACACCCAGCCGCCCACCGCGCCCGGCAACCTGGCGTACACCCAGCCCGGGTCCGGGCAGATCCGGTTGACCTGGACGGCGTCGACCGACAACGTCGGCGTCACCGCCTACGACATCTACGCCAACAACGCGCTGCGCGCCACCGTCAACGGCACCACTCTGACGTACACCGACAGCCAGCCGGACAGCGCGACCGTCTCCTACTACGTCCGGGCCCGGGACGCCGCCGGGAACGTCTCGGCGACCTCCAACACCGTCACCCGGACCGGCAGCACGCCGACCGGTCGTAACCTGGCCGTCGGCAAGCCGATCACCGCCTCCTCGGTGGTGCACATCTTCAACGCCGTCAACGCCAACGACGACGACGTGACGACCTACTGGGAGGGTGCGCCCGGGGCGTACCCGAGCACGCTCACCGTCGCGCTCGGCGCCAACGCCAGCGTCACCGCCATCGTGGTCAAGCTGAACCCCGACCCGATCTGGGGTCCGCGTACGCAGACCTTCCAGGTGCTCGGGCGGGAGCAGTCCGCGTCGACGTTCAGCACCCTGGTCGGCTCGGCGACGTACTCGTTCAACCCGGCCAGCAGCAACACCGTCACCATCCCGGTGACCGCCACCGCCGCCGACGTGCGGCTGCAGTTCACCGCCAACTCCGGCTCGTCCAACGGCCAGGTGGCCGAGTTCCAGGTGATCGGCACGCCCGCGCCGAACCCGGACCTGACCGTCACCAGCCTGTCGTCCGCGCCGGCAGCGCCGGTGGAGACCGATCCGATCACCCTCTCCGCCACGGTCCGCAACATCGGCACCGCCGCGTCCACCGCCACCGCGGTCACCTTCTACCTGGGTACGACCAAGGTCGGCACCGCCGCCGTCGGCGCCCTGGCCGCCGGGGCCTCGGCGACCGTCTCGGCCGACATCGGCGTACGCAACGCCGGCAGCTACGAGGTCACCGCCACGGTCGACGAGGCGAACACGGTCATCGAGCAGGACGAGTCGAACAACAGCCGGACCGGCTCGCTGACCGTCAGCCCGGTGGCCAGCTCCGACCTGGTCGCCGGGGCGGTCACCTGGTCGCCGGGCACGCCGAGCGCCGGCATCGCGGTGAGCTTCGCGGTGTCGATCCGTAACCAGGGCACCATCGCCTCGGCCGGCGGGGCGCACGGCATCACCCTCACCCTGCTCTCCGACACCGGCGCGGTGGTCCGCACCTTCACCGGCTCCTACACCGGTGTCCTCGCGGCCGGGGCGACCAGCCCGCCGGTCGACCTGGGCAGTTGGACGGCGGCCAACGGCAAGTACACCGTACGGGTGGCGCTCGCCGTCGACGCCAACGAGCTGCCGGTCAAGCAGCAGAACAACACCAGCGACCGGCCGTTCTTCGTCGGTCGGGGCGCGAACCTGCCCTACGACATGTACGAGGCCGAGGACGGCCGGATCGGCGGCGGGGCGCAGGTGATCGGGCCGAACCGCGACATCGGCACCCTGGCCGGTGAGGCGTCCGGCCGGCGCGCGGTGACCCTGAACAGCACCGGCGCGTACGTGGAGTGGACCACCCGGGCGGCGACCAACACCCTGGTCACCCGCTTCTCCATCCCGGACTCCGCCGGCGGCGGCGGGATCGACTCGACGTTGAACATCTACGTCAACGGCGTCCTGCACAAGCCGATCAACCTGACCTCGAAGCACATCTGGCTCTACGGCGCCGAGGCGAGCCCGAGCGACTCGCCGAGCGCGGGCCCGCCACGGCACCTGTACGACGAGGCCAACGTGATGCTGAACTCGACCGTCCCGGCCGGCAGCACCATCCGCCTGCAGAAGGACCCGGCCAACAGCACCACGTACGCGATCGACTTCATCAACACCGAACTGGTGTCGGCCCGGCCCAACCCCGACCCGGCCCGCTACAAGGTGCCGAACGGCTTCAGCCACGCCGACGTGCAGAACGCCCTCGACGCCGTCCGGATGGACACCACCGGCACCCTGGTCGGGGTCTACCTGCCGGCCGGCACCTACGACACCGCCCAGAAGTTCCAGGTGTACGGCAAGGCGGTCAAGGTGGTCGGCGCGGGCATGTGGTACACCCGCTTCCAGACGCCGCCGTCGCAGCAGAACACCGACGCCGGCTTCCGGGTGGAGCCCTCGGCCAGCGGGTCAACCTTCTCCCACCTGTCCTTCTTCGGCAACTACACCAACCGCATCGACGGACCGGGCAAGGTGTGGGGCGAGCTGAAGGACGTCAACAACCTCACCCTGGACAACGTCTGGGTGGAGCACACCGTCTGCGCGTACTGGGGGGTCCACGTCAGTGGCCTGACCATCCGGGACAGCCGGTTCCGCGACACCTTCGCCGACGGGGTGAACATGACCAACGGCAGCACCGGCAACCTGGTCACCAACAGCGAGGGCCGGTCCAACGGGGACGACGCGTTCGCGTTGTTCTCGGCGACCGACCAGGGCGCGTCGACCGGTAATCACGGCAACGTGTTCGAGAACCTGACCGCCACGCTGACCTGGCGGGCAGCCGGGCTGGCCGTGTACGGCGGCTACGACAACATCTTCCGTAACCTCCACATCGCCGACATGCTGACGTACTCGGGCATCACCATCAGCTCGCTGGACTTCGGCTACCCGTTCATCGGGTTCGGGGCCAGCCCGCCGACCCAGTTCCAGAACATCTCGCTGGTCCGGGCGGGCGGCCACTTCTGGGGCGCGCAGACCTTCCCGGCGATCTGGGTGTTCTCCGCCTCGAAGGAGTTCCGCGGCATCCGGGTGTCCGACGTCGACATCGTCGATCCCACGTATTCGGGGATCATGTTCCAGACGAAGTACACCGGCAACCAGCCGGAGAATCCGGTGACCGACACGGTGTTCACCAACGTGTCGATCTCCGGGGCGAAGCGCAGCGGTGACGCCTTCGACGCCAAGTCCGGCTTCGGGATCTGGGTCAACGAGATGCCGGAGGCCGGGCAGGGCCCGGCCGTCGGCTCTGCCACCTTCGTCAACCTCCGGCTGTCCGACAACTACCAGGACATCCGGAACACGACCAGCACCTTCACCATCAACCGGAGCTGACCCGCTCCGGGTCGGCCGGCGCCGCCGGGGGGACGAGTTCCTCCCGGCGGCGTCCGTTTCCGATCACTGGACTTCGCAGGGGGAGCCGTCGACCGTGCACCCCTCGGGCGCCTTGGTGAACGTGTCCCGCACGTCGAACCGGAACGTCGTCGACCCCTGGGCCGGCACGGCCTTTCCGGTGAAGGTGACGACCTGCCCGTCCTGCCGCCACTCGGCCCCGTTCACGTTGTTGATCGTGGCCCCCGCGGCCAGCGTCACGGCCACCACCCAGTCCCGCTTCTCCGCGTCGCCCGCGTTGCTCATCTTCACCTCGCCCCGGTAGCCGAACAGCCGGTCGGAGACGGTCTGGTAACGGGCGGTCAGCAGGGCGACGGGTGTGGGGCTCGTGCTGGGCGACTGGGTCGGGGCTGTGGTGCTCAGGGTCGGCGACGGTGACGGCGACGGTGACGGTGAGGCGGTGGCACTGCTCCGGGCCGCGGTCGGCGCGGTCCGCGACGGGGCGCCCAGGGGGGCGGAGCTGGTGCTGCTCGGCTGCAGCAGCGGCGTCGACTGCGGCGTGGCCTCGGGGATCCGCGGTGCCGGTCGGGTGAGCCACACCGCCGCCCCGCCGGCCAGGACGAGGAACGCCAGCCCGCCACCGATCACCCCGGCCCGGCGGCGGCCGGCCCGGGTACGGACGTCGCCGATCAGGCGTACCACGGGCAGTTCGGCGGTCAACCCGCCCTCGGCGCGGCGCAGGTCGACGCGCTGGAACGCCAGCCAGTCGAGGATCGCCGGCAGCCGCACGGTCACCGCCTGCTGGTGATGCTCCGACCGGCGGGCGTGCCGTTCGGCGTCCCACTCGCCGTCGACCAGCACCTCCTGCACGGACAGTCGGCAGCCGTGGCCGGCGGGGACGATCTGGCAGGTCAGCCGGGTACGTTGGGCGCCCTCCCGGCAGTCCAGCACGTACCGCTGCGGCGCCTGCCGCTCGACCACCGTCGCCTCGACGTCCGCGTCGAACCCGGGCAGCCCCGCCGTACGCAGCAGCAGCCGTTCCGGCTGCTCCGGCGGGGTGCTCTCGGCGAACCACTTGGCCAGCAGGGCGGGCTCCGTCAACGCCCGCCACACCGTCTCGGACGGGTGGAACAGGTCGACTTCGATGCCGATCTCGATCACGCGCAGACTCTACGGGTCGGGGTGCGTCGCCGTTCCGGACGGGATCCCACCGTCG
Source organism: Micromonospora narathiwatensis (assembly GCF_900089605.1). NCBI lineage: Bacteria > Bacillati > Actinomycetota > Actinomycetes > Micromonosporales > Micromonosporaceae > Micromonospora > Micromonospora narathiwatensis. The sequence continues at coordinate 2,232,282 of NZ_LT594324.1, forward strand.
CGCTACCCTGCCGGCCGCTCCGGATCGCCGTCGTGCCACCGGGCGCGCCAGGCGGCCTCGCTCGACTCGTGCCTGGTCCTCTCCTCGTACACCGCCCGGCGCAGGGCGTCGCGGGAGTCCGCGAACAGCACCACCTCGACCACGGCGAGTGCGACGCAGATGGCGGTCAGCAGGCTGAGCGCCGCGAGCGCCGGCAGTTGCCGACCGCCGAGAAGCCCGGCCGCGAGTACGAGGAGCACGCCCACCCGGGTCCACGTCACGGTCCGTAACGTGCGCAGTTGGAACGCCAGGTCGGCGGCCAGGTAGGTCATCACCCCGCCGAACAGCAGCGGTACTCCGGCCTCGCCGGCCGGCTCAGCCACCCCGCCCTCGGGCTCGGTGATCTCCCGCACCAGTTCCTCCGCGCCGATCGCGAACAGGATCACGCCGGCGATCATCGGCAGGTAGAGGTAGGCGTACGCGTCGCGGGCCATCGCCAGCCGTGGCACGCCCTGGGTGGCGTGCAGCGCGATCCGGGCGGCCGGGCCGATCATGTCGAAGTGTGCCCACCACAGCGCCGCCGTGAAGAGGATGCCCAGCATCGCCGCCACGATGGCCGGCCACGTCACCGGCTTGCCGAGCAGGTTGCCGCCGACGCCGATGGAGATGACCGACTCGCCCAGCGCGATGATGAGGATCAGGTCGTAGCGTTCGGTCCAGTGCTCGGCGGAGGTGACCTCCCAGCCCCGGGTGCCGGCCAGGAACCCGCTGGCGTACTGGACGACGACGACGGCGATCCAGAGCCCGTCCCGGAGCCACATCGCGTGCTCCGGAGCGGCGATCCGCGTCGGCAGCACCTCCGCGATCAGCAGCAGGAGGGCCGTGATGACCACCTCGGGAAGCAGATGGAACAGCTGGCGGCGGGCGTGTGGCCGGTTCCGGGTGGCGTGCGAGTAGAGCACCAGATGGACGGCGCGGAACACCACGTAACTGGCCGTGACCAGGATCGGCAGGCCGGTGCCCCGCTGGCCGTCGCCGAAGGTCTGCGGCAGGGCCAGCGCGAAGGTGAACAGCGCGATCATGCCGATCACCATCAGCACCGGGACGAAGCCCTCGCCGAGCCGGAGCCGGGAGGCGACCATGCTGTGCACCACCCAGCACCACCAGAGCACGGCGAGCACCAGCAGGGCGTGCAGCAGTTGCCGACCGCCCACGTTGGCGGCGGTGGCCCGGGTGATGATGAAGAACGACACGACGAAGACGAGGTCGAAGAAGACCTCGAACTTGTCCACCCGGGCGGCCGGCGCGATCGGGATGGCCGGCCCCAGCCCCCCGCGTATCCGGTCGCCGCCCACCGGACGAGTCTCCCAGCGCCGGGGCGGTCGCGGGCCGGAATCGGCGCACGCCCACCGGGGGCCGGACCTCACCCCTCCCGGTGGTCGGTCGGCCGGCCCAGGTAGGTGACGGGGCCCGGGTCGGGCACCGGGATCATCTGGAAGCCGAGCCGGTCGTAGAAGCCGCGCGCCCGCACGTTGGCGGTGACCATGCCGACGTGCAGGGCGGGCGCGCCGGCCGCGTGGGCCGCGGTCAGGAACGTCTCCAACAGCCGCCGGCCGTGGCCTTGGCCCTGGTGGCTGGGCAGCAGGTCGATGTGCAGGTGGGCGGGGTACGCCGCCAGCTCCGGCAGGAGCATCCGCTCCGGGTGGTGGTGCAGCGCGATCATCTCGTCGTCCGGGGTCCGCGGCGGGCCGGACGGAGCCGGGTAGCGGTCAGCCAGCAGGGGGATCCACTCGCGACGGTAGGCGCGGACGAAGGCGAGCGTGTCCGCCGTTCCGAGCACGTATCCGACCACCCGGCCGGCGTCCGCCAACACGAACGCCAGCTCCGGCTCGAGGTGCAGGTAGGGGCCGGCGAACAGGTCGGGCATCAGGTCGTCGCCGGCGTACTTCCCGCGGGCGTCGCCGCCCGCGTCGGCGGTACGGACGCAGATGTCGTAGACCGCGTCGTGATCGGCCGGCCGGTAGCGTCGCACGACCGCCGTGGGCGGGCGCGGGTTCGTCGTGCTGGTCATTCCCGGACCGTACGGTGTGGAATCGTTCTCACCACAGCCCCGGCCACCGGGGATTACCCGCCCAGTCGCTGGCGGGCGAGGAACTTGGGCACGACCATCCGCCACGACTCGGACACCAGCTCGGTCATCCGGTCGTGGTCGAGCCGGTGCAGGTGGCAGCACACCCAGTTGAACCGCAGGTCGGACGGGCGGGGGAGGAAGAACAGGTCCGGCTCGGCGGCGATCAGCGCGTCCCGTTCCTCCTTCGGGTAGCCGAAGCCCATCGTCCGCTCGTCCTGGCTGAACGCGACGTAGACGATGGCGCCCACCCGGAACTTGACCCGGTCGCGGATCAGGTGCTCGCTGGTGCGGGGGAGGGTCCGGGCCAGGGCCCGGACGTCGTCGACGGTGACCACGGCCCGACCGTAGCGCCGCCGGGTGACATTCGGGTCACCGGGCCGCGCCGCCACCGCGCTCCGTGGCCGGCGTCGCGTGGGCGAGCGCGGTCCGGAGCGTGTCGACCATCGAGGCGTCGGGGTGCTCGATCCCGTGCTGGGTGGCGACCCGCAGGGTGGCCAGGAAGGTCGCCGCCATGATCCGGGCGCGCAGCGCCTGGTCGGGGCCGGTGAGCCGGTGGGCGAGTTCGCCGGCCAGTTCACGTTCGCTCGCGGCGTATGCGGCGGCCTGGTGCGCGAGCAGACCCGGGTGCCCGTGCAGCCGGCGGCGGCGGTTCAGCCAGGACATGCCGGTGCCGTCGTCGCTGTAGACCTCGGCAGCCAGGCGCACGGACGCCCGGCTCAGCGCGGCCCACGGCGGCTCGCCGGCGGGTTGCGCGCGCAGCAGGTCCAGCAGCCGGCGTAGCCACCTGGTGTCGCCGTGGAAGAGGGCCTCCTCCTTGCTGGAGAAGTAGTTGGAGAACGTCCGGCGGGAGACGTTGGCCGCGTCGGCGATCGCCTCGACGGTGACCCGGTCCGGCCCGTGTTCGGCGGCGAGGCGCAGTGCCGCCTCGTGCAGGGCCAGGCGGGTCGCCGCCTTCTTGCGTTCCCGCAGCCCAGCCGCCTCATCCATGGGCCCAGAGTACGCGAGAAGTGATCCATTTCTCAACGCGCAAACTTGCCTGATGTGCAAGTTTCCCTGATGCTTGCTTGAGGCAACCAACGTTGGTCCGGAGGACAAGAGTGGATACCGCCGCCCGTGAACTCGGTACGCGGCTGCACGACCTGTTGACCGGCGTGCGGCTGCTCAAGCAGCGTCGCGTCGACGAGCGGTCGGCGGTGCCGCCCGGGCTGCTGGGCCCGCTCATGCTCATCGAACGCAGCGCCGGCGGCTGCCACGCCCGGGAACTGGCCGAGCGCGGCCGACTCGACCCGTCGACCGTCAGCCGCGCCGTCGCGGCCCTCGTCGCGCACGGGCTGGTCGAACGACGGACCGATCCGACCGATCGACGGGCCAGCCAACTGACCATCACCCCGGCCGGCCGGGCCGCCCTGGCCGAGACGAGGAACTGGTACGGGCAGGTGCTCGCCCAGGCGCTCGCCGGCTGGACACCCGACGAGGTGGCGGCGCTGTCCACCGCGCTCGGCCGTTTCACCCGCGACCTCGGGGTCGCCTTCGCACACCACGACAACCAGGAGGACGCGCGATGAGCGCACCCACCGCAACGGCCGAAGCCGCACCGATGAGCAGACGACAGACGCTCGAAGCACTCAGCGGCCTGCTGCTGGTGCTCTTCGTCGCGATGCTCAGCAGCACGGTCGTCTCGATCGCGCTGCCGAAGATCATCGGCGCGTTGAACGGCTCCCAGACGCAGTACACCTGGGTCGTCACCGCGACCCTGCTCACCGCCACCGCAAGCACCCCGATCTGGGGCAAACTGGCCGATCTGTTCAACAAGAAGCTGCTGATCCAGATCGCCATCGTCGTGTTCCTGCTCGGCTCGGTCGTCGCCGGCTTCGCGCAGACCGCCGGCCAGCTCATCGCCGCCCGCGCCTTCCAGGGCATCGGCGTCGGCGGACTCCAGGCCCTGGTCCAGGTCGCCATCGCGGCGATGATCCCGCCCCGCGAGCGGGGCCGCTACAACGGCTACCTGGGCGGCGTGATGGCCCTCGCGACGGTGGGTGGCCCGCTGCTCGGCGGTCTCATCGTCGACACGTCCTGGCTCGGCTGGCGCTGGTGCTTCTTCGTGGGCGTGCCGGTCGCCGTCATCGCGCTGATGCTGCTCCAGGCCACCCTGCACCTGCCCACCACGCGCCGGGAGAACGTCAAGATCGACTACCTCGGCGCGAGCCTGATCGCCGCCGGCGTCAGCCTGCTGCTGATCTGGATCTCGTTCGTCGACGGCTCCTTCGCCTGGCTCTCCTGGCAGACCGCCGCGATGGTCGGTGGCGCGCTGCTCCTGCTCGCCCTGGCGACCTGGGTCGAGTCGCGGGCCGCCGAGCCGGTCGTCCCCCTGAAGATCGTCCGCGAACGCACCACCGCGCTGGCCATCCTCGGCAGTCTCGCGGTCGGCATGGCCATGTTCGGCGGCTCCGTCTTCCTCGGCCAGTACTTCCAGATCGGCCGCGGCTACAGCCCCACGGAGGCCGGCCTGCTCACCATCCCGATGATGGCCGGCGTGCTGCTGTCGTCGATCGTCGCCGGGCGGCTGATCACCGCCAGCGGGCGGGTCAAGCCCTACATCGTCGCCGGCTCGATCGTCCTCGTCGCCGGGTTCGCCCTGCTCGGCACCATCGACCACGAGACCCCGCTCCTCCTGCTCGGCGCCGCCATGTTCATCGTCGGCGTCGGCGTCGGCATGACCATGCAGAACCTCGTGCTCGCCGTGCAGAACACCGTCCCGCTCAAGGACATCGGCGCGGCCAGTTCCAGCGTCGCGTTCTTCCGCTCCCTCGGCGGCACCATCGGCGTCTCGGTGCTCGGCGCCATCCTCGCCCGCCGGGTCACCGAGCGGATCACCCACGACCTCGCCGCCGCCGGCATCCCGACCTCCGGCGGCGGCGGTGGCAGCACGCTCAACCTCGGGGCGCTGCCGGCCCCGGTGCAGCACATCGTCCGCGCCGCGTACGGCGACGCCACCGGGCACATCTTCTTCATCTCGGCGGCCATCGCCGTCGTCGGTATCATCGCCGCGCTGCTGCTCAGGCCGGTCACCCTGCGGTCCAGCCTCGACCTGCCCGACGCCGCGCGGTCGGCCGCCGTCGCGGCGGACGCGGTCGACGGCGCGCCCGCCTTCGACCAGGTGACCGTCGACGCGCCGGGCCGGGAGGAACGCTCCCGCCGCTGACGCCCGTACCCCTGGACGCGGGGCCGTCGCCGTCACCGGCGGCGGCCCCGCGTCGCGTCCACCGGGCAACGCCGCCCGGTCACGGCCTGAGCATCACCTTGACGCATTCGTCCTGCTTGTGCTTGAAGACGTCGTAGCCCTGGGGCGTGTCCTCGAGCCGCATCGTGTGTGTGATGACGAAGCTCGGGTCGATCTCGCCCTTGCGGATCCGCTCCAGCAGTGGCCGCATGTAGCGCTGCACGTGCGCCTGCCCCGAGCGCATGGTCAACGAGCGGTTCATGAACGAGCCCATCGGGAACTTGTCGATGAACCCGCCGTACGCCCCGATCGCCGAGATGGTGCCGCCGTTGCGACAACTGAGGATCGCCTCGCGCAGCGCGTGCGGCCGGTCCGTCTCCGCCTTGACCGCCTGCTTCGCCCGGTCGTACGCGTGCAGCGCCGCCGACGCGTGGTGGCCCTCCATGCCGACCGCGTCGATGCACGCGTCCGGACCCCGCCCGGCGGTCATCTCGCGCAGCGTGTCCAGGACGTCGGTTTCCTCGTAGTTGATCGTCTCCGCGCCGACCTTGTCCCGGGCCATCCGGAGCCGGTACGGGAACCGGTCGATGACGATCACGCTGCCGGCGCCGAGCAGGTACGCGCTGGCGGCCGCGAACTGCCCCACCGGCCCGGCGCCCCACACCGCGACGGTGTCGCCGGGCTTGATGTCGCACAGCTCCGCGGCCATGTAGCCGGTGGGCAGCACGTCGGAGAGGAACAGCACCTTCTCGTCGGGCAGATCGTCCTCGATCTTGAGGGCCCCGACGTCGGCGTACGGCACCCGCACGTACTCGGCCTGGCCACCGGCGTACCCGCCCATCATGTGCGAGTAGCCGAAGATGCCGGCGGGGGCGTGGCCCATGGCCAGCTCGGCCATCGCCGCGTTGGGGTTGGAGTTCTCGCAGACGGAGTAGAGGCCACGCTGGCAGGAGGCGCAGTCGCCGCACGCGATGGGGAAACCGACCACGACCCGGTCACCGACCCGCAGCCCGTCCCGCACGCCCTCGCCGAGCTCCACGATCTCGCCCATGAACTCGTGCCCGAGGACGTCACCCCGCTTCATCGTCGGAACGAAGCCGTCCAGCAGGTGCAGGTCGGATCCGCAGATCGCCGACGAGGTCACCCGGACGACGGCGTCGCGGGGGTTGAGGATCCGCGGATCCGGGACGTCCTCGACCGCGACCCGGTTCGGGGCGATCCAGCAGTTTGCCTTCATGGTGCCTCTCCCTCACGCGCCGCGCTCGTCGCCAGCGGCCGGGCCGGACGTTGCTTCATCTGGCTGTGGATGCTCGTGCCGTCGGGCGTGCCGTCCGAGCGAGCGATCTCGCCGGTCTCGATGACCTGCTTGAACCGCCGCAGGTCGTCGGCGATCTGTTGCCGCGGGTGCTCCCCGAACGCTCTGGCCACCAGCGCGCCCAGCACGCGCCCCGGCGGGGCGTACTCCAGCTCCACCCGTACCTCGGTGCCCGTGCCGCCGGCGATCGGCGCGAAGCGTACGGCCCCGGAGTTCGGCACCCGTGTGCCGTCGACGGAACGCCACCGGATCAACTGGTTCGGCCGCTCCTCGACGATCTCGGCCTCCCACCGCACGCTCCGGCCGGCGGGGGCCTTTGCGATCCACTGAGACCGGCGGCCGTCCGTCGTCCGCACCGACTGCACGTGGTACATGAACCGCGGCAGGTTCTCGAAGTCGCGCCAGAAGCGGTACGCCTCCTGCGGGGTGCGGTTGACCGTCACCGAGCCGTACGCCCGGCCGGAGCCCGTCATGCCCCGGCGCCCCCGCGTCGCGCGCGCCGAGACGTACAGGTCGACCGCGGTGATCCCGGCGAGGGCGGCCATGAGGTACGTCAGGCGGCGGCGGCGCGCGCCGTGACGGTGACGCAACGCCTGGCCGGTGGCGGCGAGGTCCATCACGTCGCCGGCCACTCGGGTCCACGCGCCGAGGCCGGGCCGGCGGGGAACCAGCAGCGTCGCGGCGTGGCCCAACTCGCGGGCGCCGGCGGCACGCAGCACCGCCCGGGCGGCGGGCGAGTCGTCGATGCCGGCCAGCCGGCCGATCTGGGCCCCGGCGGCGAGGGCGGTCACGCCCAGGCCGAGGCTGAACCAGCCGAGCAGGCGGGACAGCCCCTCCGAGACGCGGTCCTCGGTCGCCCGCTCGATCCCCAGGGCGTCGGTTGCCGAGCGGACCCCCATGGTCGTCCTTGCAGTCATGCCATCTCACCCCGTGTTCGAGTCGTTCCCGGCCGCGGCCCAGCGCGGCGCCGCGTCCCCACCGGTCGAGCGGCCGGCTTGCCCTTCCCGCTGATCGCCACTTCACACCTGGTGGTCGCACCGGAATCGGAGGCCGCCGCCGACCGCGGCCCGTGCCGGCCGCTACGCGGCGGGCCGGGGGCACCCACCCGGGCCGGCCGGATTGTCCCCTCGGCGGGGCCTCCCGGGGCCGGTTTGCCCGCGCCGGCCCCGGGAACGTGAAGGGGGACGAGTGCGCCGCCGACGGGTGGCGCCGCGAAGGGAGTCTGCGTCATGGCCAACGCCCAGCAGCCAATGCGCGGCCAGCGGGTCGCCTTCCTCGCCACGGACGGGGTGGAGGACATCGAGTACGCGCGGTCCCGGGCCGCCGCGGAGCAGGCGGGTGCCGAGGCACAGTTGATCTCCATCAGGTCCGGCGAGATCCAGTCGATGGACCACGACATCACCCCGGCCAACCGCTATCCGGTGGACCGTACGGTGGACCAGGCGAATCCCGCCGACTATGACGCCCTGGTGCTGCCCGGCGGGACGGTCAACCCCGACCGGCTCCGGATGAACCCGGCGGCGATGGACTTCGTCCGGGCGTTCTTTCGGCAGGCCAAGCCGGTGGCGGCGATCTGCCACGGCCCGTGGTCGCTGGTCGAGACCGGCCTCGTCGAGGGGCGGACGGTCACCTCGTACCCGAGCCTGCGCACCGACATCGTCAATGCCGGCGGGAACTGGGTGGACCAGCAGGTCCAGGTCGACAACGGACTGGTCACCAGCCGCAGACCCGGCGACCTGCCGGCCTTCTGCGAGCGGATGGTCGAGGAGTTCGCCGAGCGTGGGCGCGCGCGCCAGAAGGTAACCGCCTGATCCGGCGGCGACGCCGGACCGGGACCCGAGCCCGGTCCGGCGTCCGCCTCGCGCGTGGCCGGTGTGGGATCGGCGCCAGCGGGAACCCGGCCTTACCGCACCGCTCGCGCGCCACGACGTCGGGAGAGGCATGGGCGCGAGAACTTTCATGGTGGTCGGCGGGACCAGCGGCCTCGGCCTGGCGGTCGCCCGCCTGCTCGTCGAGGAGCACCGGGTGGCCGTGCTCGGCGACGTGCCCGACGAGGTCGCCGCGGTGAGCGACGACCTGGAATGCGCCGGGATCGTCTGCGACGTCGCCTCCTACGACCAGGTGCGGGCGGCGTTCGCCGAGGTGGTCGACCGGTACGGCACCGTCGACGGCGTCGCCGCGTGCGCGTCGATGTGGGCGGGCGGTGACCTGGCGGACCTTTCCCCGCAACACATCCGCCGAGCCGTCGAGATCAACGCGCTCGGCACCACCTACGTGTTCAAGGAGGCGTTGCACCACCTGCGCCGGCAGGGCTTCGGCAACGTGGTGTACGTCGGCGCGATGGCGGTGACGAAGGCCCGCCCGGGCATCCCGGTCTACCGGGCCACCAAGAGCTATGGCACCAGCCTGGTGGAGTCGCTGGCGGAGGCGCAGCACAGCAACCGGATCAAGGTCATGCAGTTGCACCCGGGACCGATGCCCACCCGCCTGCAGGAGCGGGTGGGCGACGAGTTCCTTGACGAGATATCCGCCGGGCCCGAGCAGGTCGCCGTCGAGGTCGTACGGCTGCTCCAGCTTGCCCCCGACGACCTGTACGTCTCCGGGGAACGGGTGTTGCGGGCGGACGGGCGGTGGTGACGGAGGCGGGCGTTCCCGCCCTCGCGGCCCGGTCGGACCAGGATTTATAGACAGGAGTCTTTACTGTTAACAAGGTTTAATTTATGTTCATGGCAGCTCCACGCGTCGTCCCAAGGGAGTTGCCGTCATGCGTCGAAGAATCATCACCGTCCCGCTCCTCACCACCGGCGTCGTCGCCGCCACCCTGGCCGTCGCCACGCCGGCCCAGGCCCACGGTTACGTCTCCTCGCCCCCCAGCCGTCAGGCGCTCTGCGCGCAGAACAAGGTCCCGGACTGCGGGCAGATCAAGTACGAGCCACAGAGCGTCGAGGGCCCGAAGGGCCTGCGCAGCTGCCACGCCGGGCTCGCCCAGTTCGCCGTCCTGAACGACGACGGTCGCAACTGGCCCGCCACCTCGGTCGGCAGCACGGTCACCTTCACCTGGATCAACACCGCCCGCCACGCCACCAGCAACTGGGAGTACTGGATCGGGAACACCCGGGTAGCCGTGGTCGACGGCGGTGGCCGCCAGCCCGACGCCACCGTGTCGCACACCGTCAACCTCGGCGGCTTCTCCGGCCGGCAGAAGCTGCTCGCGGTGTGGAACATCGCCGACACCGCGAACGCCTTCTACTCCTGTGTCGACCTGCAGATCGGCGGGGGCGGAGGCAACCCGACGCCCAGCCCGACCCCGACCACCCCGGCACCGAGCCCGACCGTGAGCCCGACCAGCTCACCCGCACCGGGCGGCACCTGGACCGCCGGGCGGGCCTACCAGGTCGGGGACCAGGTCACGTACAACGGCCTGACCTACCGCTGCCGCCAGGCGCACACCGCGCTCCCCGGTTGGGAACCGCCGAACGTGCCGGCGCTGTGGCTGCAGATCTGACCGTACGGGTGCGGCCACGCCCCGCGTGCGCCGCACCCGTCCCCACGCCCGGCGGCCGGGGTGGCCGTACCGGTCACCGGCTGGCCGCCGCCCTGCTGGTGGTCCTGCTGACCGCCACCGGTTGCGCGGGCCCGCCGGAGTCCCCCACAGCCCCGACGCCCCCGTCCGGGGCGGCCGCCGAGACCTCGGCCAGCGGGATCGACGTGCTGTTCCTCTCGATGATGGTGGCGCACACCGAGCAGACCCTGCAGATCGTCCGGCTCGGGCTCGACCGCACCGCCGACCCGGAGATCCGGACGCTGATCGCGGCCATCGAGGTCACCGAGGCCGACGAACTGTCCACCATGCGTGGCTGGTTGCGCGACGCCGGACCCTCGGCCATGGCCGCCGCCGCCCGGCACGACCACTCCGGGCACAGCGACGCCCTCGCCGGGCTGGCCCGGCTGCGCGCGGCCCCGGCCGGCGAGGTGAACCGGGTGCTGCTCGACGTGCTCAGCGCACACCAGCGGACGGCGGCGAAACTCGCCGACGCGCAGCTGAGCGCCGGCACCAGCGCCCGGGTACGGGAACTGGCCCGGCGCGTCGAACAGTCGCGGACCGCGGAGGTCGCGCTGATGGCGAAGCTCGCCACCGCGCCGCCGTCCGGGCCGTGACCGCACCGCCCACGGTGGGCGCCCCGCCGCAGGTCGAGGCTTCCCGGCCCTGCGGGGATCGGTACGTGCCCCCTTTCCGCGTGTCCCGTCCGGGGCGTCGGCGGTTGGTCCCGAAAAGGGAGACACCGCGAAACCGCAGGGGGCAGCATGGTCGTGACCACACCAGCCACAGCGACCGGCAAGCCGCCGTCATATCCGCCGGCCCATCGGGTGTGGGCGTGGCGGGGCAGGCCACGGACGGTCGCCTTGGTCTACCTGGCCGGCACGTTCGTGGCGTTCCTGCTCATCGGCAGGGTCAGCGAGGTGCCGAACCCGCCTCTGCTCGTGGGGTTCGTCGTCGCCACCCTGGTCGCGTTCGCGGCCGGCTACACACTGCGACTCCGGGCGGCACAGCCGCCGCTGGTGCCGTTGGACCGCGTCCGGCCGCCGACGTTCCTGATCGTGGCAAGCGCCCTGTATCTCCTCGCCCTCGGCGTCGCCTACATGCGCAACGCCGGGGTCACGGGGCCGGGTGACGTCCTCAACGCGGCCACGAACCCGGGCGCCGCGTACTTCAACCGCCTCCACAGCGAGTCGACGGCGGTGTCCGTGACGGTGCAGGTGCTCACCCTCACCGCCGCGCTGTACCCGCTGCTGATCCCGCTGGCCGTGTTCCACTGGCGGCGGCTCGGCACCGCCGCCCGTGTCCTGACCATCGCCGGGGTTGTCGCCTACGTCGCTCACTACGTGGCGATCGGCACCATGAAGGGCATCGGCGACATGGTGATCTTCTTCGCGGTGAGCCTGGCGGCGAAACGCGCCATTGACCGGCTCGAACACGGACAGCGCCCGGCCACGCGGCCACGGCGGCTGCGGATGGTCGCGGTCGCCGTGATCGGGATGTTCCTCGGCTACATGACCGTGGCGCAGAGCGACCGGCTGGCCGTCGCCGACTCGGAGCTGTTCCCACCCAACCCGGCCGTCGCCGCTGTGGTCGGTGAGGACGCGGCGCGCGGCCTGGCCGCCACCGTCACCTATCCCGTCCACGGCTACCTCGGGCTGGCGTACAACCTGGAGACCCCGTTCGTGTGGACACACGGCCTCGGCGGCTCACCGGCGGCCGGCAGCTATTGGGCTCAGTACACCGGCAGGGACAGCCGGGTGTCGGACCGGTACACGGCCCGCACCGAAGCGCGGACCGGCTGGCCGGACGGCATGTACTGGTCGACGATCTATCCCTGGCTGGCGTCAGATCTGACCTACCCGGGGGCGTTGCTGTTCATGGCCGTGGTCGGCTGGTTCCTCGCCAAGTTCTGGCAGGAGGCCGTCCGGCAGAAACGGCTGCTGTCACTGTCGCTGCTGTGCCAGCTCGCCGTGCTCATCGCGTACGTGCCGGCGAACAACCAGATCGGGCAGATGCGGCCGTCGTTGATCGCGTTCGTGACGACCGCCGTCCTGTCCGTGCTGGATCGGCTCCGCCGCTCGCGGCCGACCTGACCCGCGGCACCGAGCTGACCGTCACAACCGCGGCCCGTCGGGTCGGCTGCGGCAGTCCGTTCGCGTTCGGCGCGGCGTCCAAGCGGGTCCACGGGGTCGGCCCGCGCGCGCGTCGCCACCGGGGCCGGGGCGCCGGCCGCGACGGAGATCACACCGACCGGTGCGGCTGGTCGGCGGTAATCCGGGGGCAGGGTGTCGGCGGCGGTCGGTAGGCTGCCCTGCGGAGTCGCCCCCTGCCGCACGCGACATCCCACGCGGACCCGCGTGGTGCCCCCGCCGCCCCGCAGCCAACCGGATTCAGGAGACTTTTTGTGACCCAGCAACCTGTCGCGACTTCGAACAAACTCGACGCCGCGGTGCTCAAGGTGGCGGGAGTCGTGGTGCTCGGCGCGATCATGTCGATCCTCGACGTGACGGTCGTCAGCGTCGCGATACCGACGTTCATGCGGGAGTTCGACGCGTCCTACGCCCGCGTCGCATGGACCATGACCGCATACACGCTGGCGCTGGCCACGGTGATCCCGCTCAGCGGGTGGGCCGCGGACCGGTTCGGCACCAAGCGCCTCTACATGACCGCCCTGGCGCTGTTCACCATCGGCTCCGGGCTGTGCGCCACCGCCGACACGATCGGCGAGCTGATCGCCTACCGCGTCCTGCAGGGGCTCGGCGGCGGCATGCTCATGCCGCTGGGCATGACGATCATGACCCGGGCGGCCGGCCCGCACCGGATCGGCCGGCTGATGGCCGTCCTCGGCATCCCGATGCTGCTCGGACCGATCGGCGGCCCGATCCTCGGCGGCTGGCTGATCGACGCCGCGAGCTGGCACTGGATCTTCCTGATCAACCTGCCGATCGGCGCCGTCGCGCTCGTCTACGCGCAGCTGGCGCTGCCGAAGGACAACCCCGAGCCGTCGGAGTCGTTCGACTTCCTCGGCATGCTGATGCTCTCGCCCGGGCTGGCCCTGTTCCTCTACGGCGTCTCGTCGCTGCCCGAGGCCGGCACGATCTCCGAGACCAAGGTGTGGCTGCCGATGCTGGTCGGCGCCGTGCTCGTGGTGAGCTTCGTCCTCTACTCGTTCCGGCCCCGGCACCCGCTGGTCGACCTGCGGCTGTTCGCCAACCGCAACCTGACCATCGCGACGGTCACCCTGGTCGTGTTCATCATCGCCTTCATGGGCGCCGGCCTGCTGTTCCCGAGCTACTTCCTGCAGATCCGAGGCGAGTCGACGCTGACCGCGGGCCTGCTGATGGCCCCGCAGGGCATCGGCGCGATGCTCACCATGCCGATCGCCGGGATGCTCGCCGACCGGGTCCCGGTCGGCCGCACGGTGCCGTTCGCGCTGCTGCTCATCGCCGCCGGCTTCTTCACCTTCACCCAGCTCGACGCGGACACCTCGTACTGGCTGCTCTGCGGCTCGCTGTTCGTGATGGGCCTGGGCATGGGCGCGACGATGATGCCGATCATGACCTCGGCGCTGAAGACCCTGCACGCCCAGGAGGTGGCCCGCGGCTCCACGCTGGTCAACATCCTCCAGCAGATCGGCGGTTCGGTCGGCGCCGCGGTGATGTCGGTGCTCCTGACCAGCGAGCTGAACGGCTCCCGGCCGATCCCCGGCATGACGGACCCGAGCGGCAAGCCGGTCACCGAGGCGGGGCTGGCCATCGCCGCGCAGCAGCAACCGGAGCTCCTCCAGCAGTTCCCGGTGCCGCCGGGGCTCATCGAGCGTGGCCTCGACTTCGCGGCCAGCTCCTTCTCCTCGGTGTTCTGGGTGGCGTTCCTGCTCGTACTGCTCACCTTCATCCCGGCCGCGTTCCTGCCCCGCCGGCGCCGGCCGGTGCTCGACGGCCAGCAGCCGGAGCAGCCGCCGACCCCCGTCGGCATCCACTGAGTCACCGGCCGGGCCGTCGGGCATTGCCCCGGCGGCCCGGCCCGGGCATCGTCGACGAGCAGCCGACGGTGCCCGGTCGCCATCCAAATCGTTGATGGTCTGTCGATGATCACGCCACCGGCCACCACGCTTGCCCCGCCGGGGCGTCCTTGACGAACACGATCGCGTCATTGCTCGCCAGGTGGGCCGGGTCCAGCGGGGAGTAGCCGAACCAGGGGGACACGCGGGGAACGGGCGTCACGTCGCCGACGATGGCGGCCAGCCGGCGGGCGTCGACGACGTATCGGTCCTCCGGGAGCGCGTACAGGAGCCCCTCGACGGTGTCCGGGGGCGGGGTCCGCACACCGTGGTGGCGGATCGTGCCGAGGGCTGTGGCCATGACGGCGTACCCCTCGCCGAGTTGGGCGCTGACGATCGCCCCCGCGCTCCACCATTCCACCGGCCGGCCGCCCATCCGCATCGTGCTCTTGTCCCGCTGGAGATGCCCGTTGTGGGCGTGCACCAGCGCCGGGCCCCGCTCGGCGATGGCGAGCAGGTTGGCGGCCATCATCGAATCCCGCAACGCGCACAGCCGTGTGATGCGGCTCGGTGACGTGTCGGCCATCCAGAAGTGGTATCGCAGCAGCCCGGTGGCGGTACGGCCGTACATGCGTGCCCGGTCCCAAGCGTCCGGCGAGGACGCCGCGATCAGGTGTGGCGTCTGCGTGTCAAGCAGGGCCACCAGGTCGTCGGCGAGCAGCCGCAGTTGTTTGGCCTGGGGCGTCTGCCCCACGGACTGGGACGGGTCCATCATCGCGGCGGAGTTGGTCCAGCGGTCGCCGACGCCGAGCAGGCGGTCGAGCGTTTCCGTCGTGCAGGGAAGCAGGTCGGCGTCGACCCAGGCGGTGAGGTAGGCGTGTAGTGCGGTGAGGGCCTGCCGGGGACTCGCGGCGCCGGTGATCTCCAGCGGGCCGTCGAAACCGGCGAAGCGCAGCCGCTCCGACACGGGCCGGCCGTCGTTGTACGCGCGCATCCAGCGCACGAGTTCGCGGTTGGCCGCGGACGCGCCGAACCCGTGGCTGAGGCCGCGCTCCATGACCTCGTCGAGGGTGCCCGCGCCCGAGGTGACGTAGTCGTCCACGAGCAGGCCCATCAGGCAGTCGCTCTCGAGCGCGATCGTCCGGTAGCCCTCCCGCTCGACGAGTTGCCGGAAGAGATCGTTGCGTACGTCGAGCAGAACGTCCTCGCCGTGGGTGGGCTCACCCAGGGCGAGCAGCCGCGGCCGGGTCGGGAGCAACCCCATGACGCTAGCAGCGTCGACGACATGGGCGGCGTCTGTGATAGCAGCAGTCATACCCCTGAACGCTATCGTTGAACCGCCGGTTGAAACCTCTCCGCGATTTTGGCAGGAGAGTGAGGGAAAACCCTAAAAGCGGTGGACAGCTCAGGTCGGTTGACCTGGCGCGAGCGCAGGGCCTGCCTTCGTAGACGATCAGGAACTACGAGGCGGCCGGCATCCTTCCGGGCGCCGAACGCACTGCGCATGGCTCCCGCGCCTACACGCCGCTGCGTGCGTTCCTCGCCCTTCGGTCTTGTCGATGGTTGGTACCCTCGGGAGTCACGTTTACGATTCATGACGCATTTCGCCCTTCTGTAATGGAGGTATTACTGTGGCAGGGATGCTGTATTATCCGTTCTCCAACGCGCCATTGCCTGTTCTCTATCAAGCGGTCCTGTATTGGGACGACCTCGCTACGGTCGTTGCGTCTGGCTGGCAGAACCGGGTCAACGATCGGATGCGTGAGGTCCACGATGCCGGGCTATATCGGCCGATCGAGCCATACGAAGATTTCGAGCCTATCGAAATCGGGGCAATCGAGGCTGAGCTAAACCATGCACTGGACAGCATGCCACTCGATGATCTTATGCCGCCGAGTAGCAACATTGACGAGCGCACGAACATCCTTCATTTAGAGAAGATTCATGGATCGGTCGCGGATGAGTTGCGGCGACACCGGTTGGTCCGTGAGGTCCCTGGTGCGCCGTGGCGCCTCATCGGTTCGCCTGCATTGGTCCACGTTGTCGTTAGTGTCGTCGCGGAGCAGATCGCCAGGCAGGCAAATGAACGGGTCGGGTTCACCTCGGAGATCGGTCTACGTCCGCACACGGATATGAGCATCGCGCACCGGCTCGGCCTAGAGCCGATATCCGGCCAGATGGCAACTCCAGGTTGGCGCGTTGATATTGGCCAGCTGTTGCCGGTACCAGCAGGCGATGTCATGCTGAGCGACCTCTTGCGCTTCCGCAAGGACTACGACCACGAGCGACGGCGGATGATGCGAGCCATCGACGACCTGCTGATGCAGCTATCCCATGGGCAACATCCCGCGGATGTTTTTCGGTCCGTCAAGCAGGAGCTTGCTGAGGCAACAGAGGAGCTGCATGCCGCAGCCGGGGCAAGATGGAAAGTTTGGAGTAGGCGCGCGATCGGGGTAACGGTGGCGACGGGAGGCGCGTATGTGGGAGGTGCGGCGTCAGGTACTAGCGGTGCGATTACGGCCGGCTTGGCTGTCCTTAGTGGAGTGATGATCAACGTCGCAACGGACACTATTCGTGGCACCCAGGCTGGCGACAGTGGGTGGCAGCGGTACCGGTACCTGCACCGCGTACAGCGAAAATTGGGGGCAATCGCAGGCGGCAGGTTACGGTGAGCCGACCACTCGTTGCGGCAAGCTGCGTTGGCGGCCCCTGTGTGCGGGTCTGGTGCCGCTTGCTATGCGCCTCGCGTTGTTAGAAGGCCCAAGCCTTCACGTTCCATCATCGACAAGATGGCGCGCGCGTACCCATCATGATCAGAAACCGTCAGTACCTCATGTGCGAGCCACGGCTTCAGCAAAAGTGACTTGCTCCGTTTGCGAAGCTTGGTCAGGAACGCCTGCACGTTAGGGTCGTCGAGAAACCTCCCATCAACCACCTGATCCAACAGTTCGCGGTGTGAGTCGCCTTCGAAAAACATTCCCTGTCCCTCGAAGCAGTAAACGACGCTCGAGCCATCATCCTTAGGCCTGTAATGCTTCTCTATGCCAGCCAAAAGGTGGTCGCGAACTCGCCGGAACTCGGGCCCGCCGATCGAGAGCAGGCTAAAGAGCGCTACAGCTCGTTCAGCCGCCGTCGACTTGTCGGCGATCGGTTCGATATGCAGCGGATATACGCCGTCATATCTCCTAGCAAAAGATGTCAGCGCTAGCACCAACACCAGTATCGTTCGAAGCTTGCCGGCATGGTTCGTCGAGTTGAAGGCCCGAAACTCGATTGTCTGCCGGTAAAACAGGCTGTTCAGGTTGATCTCGGTATACCGGGACGAGTTGTAGCGATCCGGATGTTCGTCCGAGGCCTCGGCTACGACATACCAGAGTGAGCGCAACTCCTCCCATGTGGCGGGGGAATTCAATGCATTTAATCGGCGAGCGAACGGCTCTACGGGCTGTGCATACAGCAACCTGCGGCCCGAGTCAACATTCAGCATCTGCAGAATGAGGTCAACGTTGCCGGAATACACGTTCACCAGTGACTGGACTTGACGCGGCAATAAATTGCGAGCCTCGACATGTATGTGGATCCCGGCGAGTGGTGAGCGCCTTGCGCCAGCAGTGCGTAGCCGACGGAACAGATCCTGGAGGATGGGAATGTCATCATAGTGTATGGGTGGCGTGACAAGCTCGAAGCCGCTTGGAACGGAACTGTCCCGCACGATTAGCCACTTACGTCCAAGATGATCGTAGTCGCTATTGAATCGTGCACGTACAACTTCCTCTGCACGTCGTACCGAGATGCCATCCATCTCCACCTCGACGCCAAACCGTTCGGTCAGCATGACGCAATGGTAGGCCCCGACGGCCCTCTCCGTCGCGGCAGGGCTGTGCGTTGCCGCCGGTGTCGCCGGGGAGCCCACCTAGGACAACTCGTGTGAGGGTTATGGGGCGGCGGGCTGGTCGGTAGCGTTGGGCGTGGCGGCGGCCGACGGGTCGGTGGTGCATCCCGCGTTATGAGGAGGTTCGGGGTGGATTCCTTGCCGGAGTTGACGTTCGGGCAACGGTTGAAGGTTCACCGGGAGCGGGCCGGGAAGACCCGTGCGGTGCTCGGTGGGTTGGTGGGTCGCAGCGCCGAGTGGGTCAAGGCGGTGGAGACCGATCGGATTCTGCCGCCGCGTGTGCACATGTTGGATCGGATCGCCCGTGCGCTGAAGGTTGACGTGTCCGCCCTGGTCGGGGAGTTGAGTGGTCGGTCTGCCGTGGTTAACGGGCCGGAGCATCCGGCGTTGGCCTCGGTCCGGGACGCGGTGAACCGCTTCACGCTTTCCGGCGACGTCCCCGCTGAGTCGTTGCGCAGTCTCAGGGAGCGGCTTGCGGCGGCGTGGCGGGCGCGGCATCAGGCGTCGGATCACCGTACGGTGCTGGGCGGGCTGTTGCCGGAGCTGCTGCGGGACGTGCAGCGTGCCGCGTTGGGGTACGAGGGTGAGGAGCGCCGGCAGGCGCAGTCCCTGTTGGCGGAGACCCTTGGGCTGGCGCAGATGTTTCTTGCCTATCAGCCCGCGGCCGAGTTGTTGTGGCGGGTCGCGGACCGGGCCATGGTGGCGGCGCAGGAGTCCGGTGATCCGGAGGCGTTGGCGTGTGCGGGGTGGTTCCTGTGCCAGGTGCATCGGGACGCCGGGGACTGGGATACCGCGATGGCGGTGACGCTGGATGTGCTGTCGGCGCTGGAGCCGCGGACGGCGGACGGGGGCACGAATTTGTTGGCGCTGTGGGGGGCGCTGAACTTCGAGGCCGCCTACACCGCCGCTCGTGCTGGAGAGGAGGGCCGGGCTTGGCGGTACTGGGATCGAGCGGATCAGGTGGCGCAGCGCCTTCCGCAGGGCTTTTATCAGCCGCAGACGTCATTCTCCCGGGTCATCATGGGCGCTCATGCGGTGACGGTGGCAGTGGAGTTGCAGAAGTCCGGTGAGGCGGAGCGGCAGGCGCGTCGCCATGACGTGGCGGCGATCCCGTCGAGGCCGCGCCGGGCACGGCATCTCATCGAGGTCGCGCGGGCGCACGATGGCAAAAACGACAAGGAGGCGACCGTGGCGACCCTTCGGCGGGCGTACGAGTCGGCTCCGGAAACGATCCGCTTCAACGGGTACGCCCGACAGATCACCTTGGACCTGCTCGACGGCCCACGTCCAATCCGCGATGACGCCCGTGACCTCGCGGTGAAGGTTGGCCTCGTGGCGTGATCTAGGGGTAGGAACCCTACCCATTCCACCCGGCGACCGTACGTAGCTTCTCCCTCACGGGATGCGGCGGGCGGCGCGGGTAGCGCCTGGTCGCCGCGTCCCTCTCAGCTTCCGGGGGCGAAGAGCCGCCCTCGCGATCGACGAGGGAGGGCATGTGCGGCGCGTTTCATACGACGAATATCTCTCGGCTACCGCGCTGACCCTCGCGCGGCGACACCGTCCGGTCTGGTCTTGGCGGAAGTGGCGGCGTGTGTGCCGCTGTGGTGCGGATCTGCCATGTCGTGCCCGGCATCGGGTGCCGATCGGTCGTGGTCACTGGCCGCAGGAGGGTCATCGGTGAACGGCGAGCAGGAACAGGCCATTCTCGCGGTGCACGTCCGAGGACTTGACGGCATGTGCGTCGGCTGCCATGCCTGGTGGTCGCGGCTGACTCCGTACCCGTGCTGGCAGGTGGATTGGGCGACCAGCCGGAAGGCCCGGACGATCACCGCCCGGTTCTTGGGCGGTGTCCGGTGACCACCCACGGCCCGGTCATGCCGATCTGGAGCTGCGGAGGCTGCGGCCTGCCCTGGCCCTGCACGACCCGGAAGCGAGAGCTGCGGGCCGAGTACGCGGACGCTCCGGTGTCGCTGGCCCTCTACCTCGGCGGCTATCTCGTCCAGGCCACCGAGGACATGCCCTGGACGCCGGCCGGCGTGCTGCACCGCCGCTTCCTCGGATGGGCCCGGCGTTGACGGCCGGGTGCCGGGTACGGGGACGTGAGCCCGTCGTACCCGGCACCCGGGTTTGGTATCCGTCAGCTGGTGGGCAGCGTGGCGGTGCCCTTCAGGTAGTTCTTGCCGGTGCCGTCAGCGCGGTAGTTGTTCTCCACGTTGCCGGCCGCGTCCACCGAGAACCAGTGGATCTTCGTCCCGGCGGGCAGGGTCAGCGTCTCGCCGCCCTCCCGGATGCCGGCCGAGGCGTACATCGTCGACGAGTACGTCGGTGCGCCGCCGTCGAGGGTGTAGAACACCGCCGCCGGCTCGCTCACCGTGAAGGTGACGTCCACCATGCCGGGCGTGCTGCTGGCGGTCACCGACAGACCGCTCTTCGGCCGCTGGTGGTCCTTGTCGAAGTCCTTGGCCACCCGCATCAGCTCGACCAGGCCGTTGGCGAACTCCATCGTCTCCTGGTGCGCCTCGGCCCACGCCGGCTGGAACGAGGTGCCGACCTCGAAGTTCCAGGCGTAGATGCCGTACTTGTACCAGAGCATGTCGCCGGAGTTGCCGGCCGCCGAGTACAGCACGTCGGAGATCGGGCCGGTCCGGGCCGGCGTGACCGCCATGTTGCGGTGCCGCTTGATCGCGGTGAGGATCCGCGACGAGGCACCCCAGAAGAACGACTCCTCGGCCAGGGTCGGCCGCGGCGCCGAGATCCGGCCCGGGGTGGCGTACGCACCCGGCGACCACATGAAGTAGTTGCCGGAGGAGTGCAGGTTCATCGAGAACTTGATGTTCTTGTGCTGGGCCAGCCAGTCGAGGTTCTTGTTCTCCGGCTCGGACAGCTCGCTGGGCCCGGCGTAGGTGTCGCTGGTGCAGCTGCTGGACGCGCCCGAGTAGCCGTCGAACAGGCTGTACTCGGTGTAGTTGCGGTTGTTGTCGACACCCCAGGAGTTACGGCCGAGGGCGTCCGCCGCACCGGTCAGCGGGCAGTGGTTGGTCATGTTCCGGCGCTGCGAGGCGTAGTCGTAGAACGAGTAGTGGCCGCCGTCCGGGTTGATCGACGGGGCGATCCAGATGTCCAGGTTGTTGAGCAGCTGCTTGGTGTGGCCGTCCTGGCCGTAGTTGCGCAGCAGCCGCTCGGCGGTCTCGATGGCGACCAGCGGCGGAACCCACTCGCGAGCGTGCTCCTGGGCGTACGCGAGGACGCCCATCTTGGACCCGTCGCGGTGCTTGCCGATCCGGATGGCGTACATCGGGTGGGGGTCGCGGGAGACGCTGGCCGGCGCCTTCAGGCCGTCGGTGAGCAGCGTCCGGGCGGCGGTCGCGACCACGCCGGCGCCGGCGTCACCGCGATAGGTGTACGCCCGCACGAGCGACCCGGCGTTGGCGTTCAACGCCGCGACGACCTGGGCGGCGGTGCTGGTCAGCGCGCCGCTGGCGTTGGTCGCGAGGCTGACCCGGATGTCCTTGCCGGTCACGGTCACCGACAGGGGCCGGCTGGCGGCGCCCGGGTTGACCAGCTCGACGGAGATGCCGTTGCCGCCCTCGTGCCCCCAGGCCAGCGAGTCGACCGCCACCCGGTTGGCGTTCGCGCTGCCGAGCACCGCCTGCGCCTTGCGACGGTAGCCGTTCGTCTTGTTCGGCAGCTCGACGATCTCGGCCAGGTCGGGGAACTCGGCGGCGAGCTGGTGGATCCGCGCGTACAGCTCGGTCGGCGTGAGGTAGCTGGTGATGAAGTCCTTCTGGTAGCCGGGACCCTCCGGGTCGTCGGCCGGGATCGGCAGCCACTCCTTCACCTGCACGACGGCCACTCCGCCGGTCGGGCTGGTGATCTGGATCCGGTCCGGGCGGGTCGTCACCGTCGAGGCGCCCCGGTGGTACAGGTAGACGCCGGCGTCCACGAAGCGCGAGATGGTCTGGGTGCCGCCCGAGCCGAGCGCCGTGCCGGGGCCGCTGTCCCGGACCACCGTGAGCGTGTTCGTCGCGGTCTGGCCCTGGGCCCACTTCGCCTCGACCGACAGGATCTGGTTGGTGCCGGAGGTGTAGTAGTCGGCACGGATGATCTTGACGTCGGAGGTGTCCGAGGCCGCCAGGGTCGCGGTGAATGCCTGGTTCTCCGCCTTGTGCTCGGCGATGGTCGCCTCGCGCTCGGCGACGCGGTCCTCCGAGTCCGTGGGCTGGAAGAGGACGTCGCCGAGCTGGTAGCCCTGGGCGCGCAGGGCCGCCACCTCGCTCGGGGTGACCACCGCGTGGACGACGATGCCGTCCTCGATACGCGACACGTGGTGGTCGAGGTCGACGCCGGTGGCGACGAGTTCGTCCAGCTCGTTGCTGTCGGCGAGCAGGACCTCCACCACGCTCGCCTCCTCGTCGGGAAGCCGGTTCAGCTCGACGCTCTGGCCGGCCCCGTCGGCGGGTGGGGTGACGGCGGAGGCCGGACTGACCAGGAGCACGGCCGAGAAGGCCGCGACCGCGACGACGGGCGCCCGCCAACGGCGGTCCCCGTAGTTCGGCATTCGCATGTTATCCCTTTCTGGTGGATGGATGCGGAATTACGATCCGCGACGATCGGCGGAATCGAGACCCGCGTGGCGCGATCCCCGGTGCGACCAACGGACGAGGGCTGACGGAATCGGTTACCGCCACCGGTGCGGCGAACGACGGACCGCAGGCGTGAATTCACATCGGTGAGCGTCCGGTGGGGCGGTCGGAGTGGCGTTGGCCAATCCTGAACGCATCTTCAGGCGGCTGTCAATGATAGATCCGTCCAGAATCGACGATCGGGTGGTCGAGCCGCGCGGGCATCGACCCGGTGGTGCCGGCGACCGTGCGACAGGCGTAGGAGCCAGCGGCGGCCATCTTCCACAGGTGTCCGATGACCTGCCCGCGCGTCGGTCCGTAGGTTCGGTGCGACCGTCACGGTGGTGGCTTAGGTCTATGCCGGGCGGGACAGCAGACCTGCAGGTCGACGGGCGCTGCGGGGAAAAGGAGCACGCGGATGCGAAAAGGAAGACTTGCCTGGCGCGCCTCGGTGGTGGCCCTGGCGGTGGTGGCCGCCGGCCTGCCGGCCGGCGGCGCGCTGGCCCAGCCGGGCGCCGACGAACGCCCCGGACTGGTGATCGATAATGGCGTCACCCAGCCGGTGTTCGGGTATGCCGACGCCGTTCGGGAACGGATTTTCGTCACCTCCGACGTCGACACGGACGGCGACGGTGCGCGCGACGTGGTGGCTATGGACATCATCCGACCGAAAGCCAGCGAGAACGGGCTCAAGGTTCCCGTGGTGATGGACGCCAGCCCGTACTACTCGACGGTTTGTCGGGGTAATGAGAGCGAATGCAAGGGCGATGTCGACGGGGACGGGCTGAATGACAAATGGCCCCTCTTCTATGACAACTACTTTGTGCCGCGTGGCTACGCGGTGATTTTGCTCGACATGATCGGCACCAACAACTCGACCGGCTGCCCGGTCACCGGCGGCCAGGCCGACAACATCAGCGCGCCGACGGCGATCGACTGGCTCAACGGACGTCGGCGCGGGTACGACAAGGCCGGCCACGAGGTCGTCGCCGACTGGCACAACGGCCGGACCGGCATGATCGGCAAGTCGTACGACGGCACCCTGGCCAACGCCGCGGCGGCCAACGGGGTGGACGGGCTCAGCACGATCGTGCCGATCTCGGCCATCTCGAGCTGGTACGACTACTCCCGCAGCAACGGCCTGGTCACCCGGGCGAACAACTACTCGGGCAGCCTGGCCAACACGGTCACCGACCCCGGCCGCCGGGCGTACTGCGCGCCGGTGCGGACGGCCCTCGGGCAGGGGGGCGACGACGTCACCGGCGACTACAACGACTTCTGGGCGGAGCGCGACTACGTGCCGCACGCCAACCGGGTCAAGGCCAGCGTCTTCGTGGTGCACGGCATCAACGACGACAACGTCCGCCCGGACCACTTCAGCAAGTGGTGGGAGGCGCTGGGCGAGCAGGGCGTGCCGCGCAAGCTCTGGATGACCGGTACCGGCCACGTCGACCCGTTCGACTTCCGCCGGGCCAAGTGGGTCGACACCCTGCACCGCTGGTTCGACTTCTGGCTGCAGGGCATCGACAACGGCATCATGCGGGAGCCGGCCGTGGACATCGAGCGCGCGCCGGACGTCTGGGAGACGGCTCGCACCTGGCCGCTGCCGAACACCCAGCCGACCCAGCTGTTCCTCACGGCGCCGGCCACCGGGAACGCGGGTGGCCTGTCCCTGAAGTCCGGTCCCGGCAACGCCAAGGCCAGCTTCCAGGACACGCCCACGATGACCCAGGCCAACGCCATCCGGCACCCCTCGGACCCGGCGGCGAACAAGGACAACCGGCTGGTGTTCCTGTCCGGGCCGCTGAAGGCGCCCCTGCACATCTCGGGCACCCCGATCGTCCGGATCAACGCCACCGTCGACGGCGAGGACACCAGCTTTGCCGGGCTGCTCGTCGACTACAGCACCCGTGAGCGTTTCAGCACCGCCGGTGACGGCGTCCGTACGCTGACGGACGAGGACTGCTGGGGGGAGACGGCCAACTGGGGTGGCTTCGCCGAGGACGCCTGCTACAAGAAGGTGGCGAAGAACGTCGCCACCAACCCGCAGGAGCTGGTGACCAAGGGCATCATCGACGGCCTCAACCTCGACTCGCTGTCCGTGCAGACGCCGCTGGTGCCCGGGCAGAAGACCGAGGTCGACCTGAACCTGCTGCCCGAGGACTACGTCTTCGAGACCGGCGCCCAGATCGGCGTGGTCCTGCTCGGCTCGTACTCCGGCTACAGCAGCCGGGCCAAGCAGAACCGGGCCCACATCACCGTCCACTTCGACCGTAGCCGGATCACCCTGCCGGTGGTCGGCGGCCGGCAGGCGGCCGCGGCGGCCGGCCTGTAGGGCGTACGGGGGTGGGGCATCGGAGCATCCGGCGTCCCACCCCCGGTTCGTCCGCCTTGGCTCTACTGGCTCGGCTGGTACTGGCCGGTCAGGCGGCCGAGCTTCAGCGCCAGGTGCAGGCAGAGCCGTTCGTTGCCGTCCTTCAGGTCGGTGTCGGCGAGCAACTCCACCCGCTGCAACCGGTAGTACAACGTCGTCCGGTGCAGCCGCAGCCGTTCCGCGGTGGCATGGGCGTTGCCGGCCAGGTCGAGGTAGGTCTCCAGGGTTTCGAGCAGCACCTGCTGGGTCTCGTCGCCGAGCAGACGGCCCAGCCCCGGATGCACCCGCGCGACGTCCAGGTGCCGGGCGTCGACCCCGGAGAGCAGCCGGTAGATGCCCAGCTCGGACCAGGGCACGATCGGCCCCAGCGCGGGCAGTTGGACGCCCACCCGGGCCGCCTGGAACGCCTCCTGGTACGACAGCACGCTGTCGTACAGGCGAGGGCGGGTGTCGCCGACGCCGAGGACGATGCGGGCCACCGACGTCAGTCCCCGAGTCGCCCCGCGCAGGGCCTGGTCGAGCTGCGTGGCGGCGTCCACCGCGGCGACCCGGCCGGCGCCACGACCCCCGCAGAGCAGCAGGACCCCGTGGTCGTGCCGGACCAGGTGCAGCGTCTCGCGCGACCCGATCCACTGCCGGGTCGCGACGAGGCCGTGCTCCAGGGCGAGCCGGGCCGCGTCGTCGAGCACGTCTTCCGGGGCCACGACGAGCTGGGCGACCAGGGCGGTGACCTGACCCTCGCTGCCGACCAGGCCGTCGGTCAGCAGCGACCGGACGGCCTCGCGTCGGGCCTCCGGGGAGTCGACGAGGAGCGTACGGGTCGCCTCCGCCTCCCGCTGGGAGGTCAGCTCGCCGAGCAGGTTCTCCCGGTAGAGGGCGAGCGACAGGTCCGACATCGCCTCGGTGACCACCGAGATGTCGTCGTCGGTCATCCCCTCGGCCTCGTCGATGAACCACACGAAGCCCAGCAGCAGGTCCTGGTGCCGGATCGGCACGCACACCCGAGGGAGGAGGTCCAGCTCGGGGGAGGCCGGGGTGCGTACGGGCTGCCGGGCCTCCATGATTCCGATCTCCCGCGCCCAGGCGATCACCTCCGGGGTGGTGTGCCGGCGCAGGATCGAGCTGCGGCGTACCCCGTCGATCACCCCGCTGTGCTCGCTGTAGACGACGACCCGCTGGCGCCGGTCCTCGATCAGGGCCGGCCGTTTGACCCGTGCCGCGACCCGGTCGACGATGCGTTGCAGCTCCATGCGCATGCGATTCTCCCGGACGCCAACCCGCTCCGGCGATGTCGCCGCTCGGCTCGGACTGGATATGTGCTGGTAGGACGGTTGGCCTACCTTCGATGATGTTGGCCCGGTGGCGCAATCCCCGTAACCGCACCGCAACATCCGTACCCGGTTTAGCCTCGGCGGTTTCGGCATCTGTCGGAAGACCACGAAGGGTCACCCCCCTAACGTGTGCGGTTGCCGGCCCAACGGGCCAGGGTGGGTCGTCCTGTCGCTGGGTACGCCCACACGAATGGAGAATCCGGGGAGGGACGTCGTGGCCGCATCCAGGCCCTGGCAGGGTGTCATCGCCGCCATCCCCACGCCGTTCCGGGCGGATCTCTCGGTCGACTACGACCAGCTCCAGGAGCATGTGCGGTGGCTCGCCGACGAGGGCTGCCAGGGGGTGGCGCCGTGCGGCTCGCTGGGGGAGTACCGGTCCCTGTCCGACGGCGAGCGCGCCGACGTGGTCCGCGCCGCCGTCGAGGCCGTGCCGCGCGGTTGCGCGGTGGTGCCGGGCGTCGGCGGGTACGGCAGCCGGCAGGCCCGGCGCTGGACCGAGCAGGCCCAGGCCGCGGGGGCCCAGGCGGTGCTCGCGCCGCCGCCGGTCGGGTACCCGGGCGGCGCCACCGAGGTCGTCGCCCACTACCGCGAGGTGGCCGCGGTCGGGCTGCCGGTGGTGGTCTACGCCGACCCGGCCGAGACCACGGTGGACCTGACACCGGAGCTGCTCGCTCGGGTCGCCGAGACCGACGGCGTCGTGGCGGTGCGGGAGCGCGACGTACGCCGGCTGCACCACGTCCGTGACCTGTGTCCCCACCTCGACGTGCTGGTCGGGGCCGACGACGTGCTGCTGGAGTTGACCGCCTGCGGCGCGACCGGGTGGATCGGCAGCTGCCCCAACGCCCTGCCCCGGCTCTGCCGCCGCCTGTACCGGCTGTGTGCCGCCCGTGACCTGGCCGCGGCGCTGCCGTTGTACGCGCAACTGCACCCCCTGCTCCGCTGGGACTCGGAGCCCGAGGTGGTCCAGGCCGTCAAGCTGGCGATGGGGCTCGTCGGCCGGTACGGCGGGCCGTGCCGGCCGCCGCGCGGCCCGCTGTCGACGGAGACCGAGGCGCGGCTGGACCGGGACCTGCGGCGGGCGTTGCGGGCCGCCCACGCCTAGCCGCGACGGTCCGTGCCGGCGGCGGACGTCCTGCACGTGTCGGAAGTGGCCGGTCCACCTGCCGACATCTGCACGGTGACCACCGCGCCGGCCGGCTCCTAGATTCGGTTCGGGGTGTGATCATGTCGGTCGGCGAGTCCGCCCGGCACCCGATCGTTCCCGCCCTCCCGAGCCCTCGACCTGAAAGGTGACTCGATGCACCTTCTGCCCCCCAGGCGTGCGGTGTGGCGTTCGGTGCTGGCTGCCGCGGTCGCGACTGTTGTGGTCGCGTCCGGCTCCGCCGGCCCGGCATCCGCCGCACCGGGTGTTCCATCGGACGGGGTCGCCCCGTTCCAGGCGATCGACCCGCAGAACTGGCAGAACCCCGACACGATGACCTGGGACGACTTCGTCCCGGTGCCCAACAAGAACTGGGCCGACCCCGCCGTGCGTGGGTCGGTCCGCAACTTCAAGATCGCGCTGGTCACGCTCGACTACGCGGACCAGCCGTTCGTCATCACCCAGGCCCCGCAGTCGTCGGTCTTCGGCAACCCGCAGTCGAACGCGGCGAACGTGGCGCGGGACCAGGTCCCGCAGTTCTACGCCGACTTCCTGAACAAGCCCAACGAGCTGAACCGGGGACACACCCTGCATGAGTACTGGATGCAGGACTCCAACGGCCGCTACGGCGTGGACCTCACCGGCTTTGGCCCCTACAAGATGCCGTCGAAGTCGTACCAGTACGGCATCGACAACAGCTTCAACCCCGGCGCCTGCCCGTCGGGGGAGACGTGCAACCGGAACATCCGTACCGACGGGCTGGGCGCCTGGCGCGCGGCGGTCGGCGACGCGGTGGCCAACAGCTTCGAGCTGATCTTCATCCTCTCCGCCGGTCAGGACGAGTCCTCGACCTGGCAGGAGTTCGGCCAGATGATGTTCCAGAACAAGGAGGACGTGCCGGACGCGTGGGGCCCGCCGGACCCCAACCTGCCCAACTACGCGAAGACCCGGTACGTCGACTGGACGTCCTGGAAGGCGGCGGCCACCATCTGGCCGAACGCCAGCGGCAACTCCTCGACCCAGGCGGAGAGCTCCGGCATGGGCGTCTACGCCCACGAGCTGACCCACCTGCTGAACATCGGCGACAACTACAACAACCCCTACGGGGTTCCGTTGCGCCGCGCGTACACCGGCATCTGGAGCATGATGTCGCGCGGCTCGTTCAACGGTCCGGGCGGCCCGCACACCCGTTGGCAGATCCCACCGGTCAACGGCGGCTCCATGGGCTCGCTGCACATGCTGCGGGACAAGCTGAAGATCAAGCTGCTCGGTGAGGAGCACGTGCTGCGGCTGTCCCGGGAGGGGCTCGCCACCTCCGGCCTGGTGGTCGCCGACATCACCGCCCGCGCGGTGGACGCCGGGGACGGCCTGACCGGCATCAACATCGCCATGAACCGGGACCTCTCGCCGGCGTGCAGCGTCAACACCAACCCGCTGTGCGACGGCGGCAACTACAACAACTACACCATCGAGGTCGTCGACCGGATGGGCGCCGACTCGTTCACCCCGGACAGCGGCGTGCTGCTCAGCAAGACCAAGAACGCTGACAGCGCGCCGTTCGTGTGGGTGGTCGACGCGAACCCGCAGGACATCGACATGGTGGACTTCTACAAGCCGGACGGCACCCCCCAGAAGATCACCATGGGTGACTACCGGCAGCTGTCCGACGCGCTGTTCCACGCCGGCGCCAACTCCGGCAGCGAGTACGAGTACGTGGACGAGGCCAACCGGCTGCACTTCTACGTGCTCAACCTCCGCCGGGACGCCGACGGGGTGCTGTCGTACACGGTGGCGGTGCGGTCGCTGGACGGCGCCGGCCCGAGCCAGCACGGCGTGGCCCTGTCCAAGGGCTCCCTGGTCACCCGGGGCAAGCCGACCAACACGGGCGCGTTCTGCACGTTCGACCTGACCAACACCGGCACGTACGTGGCCGGCGAGCAGCAGCACCCGGAGGACGCCAGCGAGTTCCTGACGTCCGACGTGTACAAGCTCTCGGCGACCGTGCCCGGCAAGGGCTGGAAGGTGGAACTGCCGAACGAACTGGCCGTGGCCAAGTTCGGTGCCACCACCGGGGTCAACGTCGCCGTCGGCGCCACCGCCGACGCGGTCGCGACCACCCTGGTCGAGCTCACCGCCACCTCGGTGAGCGACCCGAGCAAGACCGTGACCAGCCAGTGCCGGGTCGAGCGGCCCCGCGCGCTGATCAGCTGATCCACGAGATGGCCCGGGGCGGTGCGGACCGTTCGCCGCACCGCCCCGGGCTCCGCCCCGCGACGATCTGGGAGGACAGATGCGCCGCCTGCTGGCAGTGCTGTGGCTGCCGTTGTTGCTCGCTGGCGCGCTGACCGCCTGCGGCGGCGCCGAGGAGACCCGGTCGGCGATGACCGTGCGGGTGCTCGTCCGCGACATCAACATCCGGTCGGAGGGCGTGCCGTGCGCCGGCACCGGCCCCTACACCCACTTCCACAACCGCGCGCCGTTCCAGGTGATCGACGCCGCCGGCCGCACGCTCGCCGAGGGCTCGCTGTCGTCGGGTACGTCGGTGGCGACCTTCGCGGAGGACCTGGAGGTGGCGCGCGTCCCGACGTACTGCGAGTTCGCCGTGCCGGTCGACCTGGCCGCCCGGGACGCCTACCGGCTGGTCGTCGACGGCCACCCGCCGATCGACCTCACCCCGAACACCAGTGAGGGCCCCGCGCTGGTCGCGGTGGTGCCGTCATGAGCCGCGGGTACGCCGCCCGCCTGGCCGCCGCCGCGCTGGCCCTGGTCGCGGCGCTGTCCGTGGCGGCCTGTTCCGACGGCGCCCCGGCGCGGCCGGAGCCGGTACCGGGTGGCGCCAAGGCACTGCCCGGTCCGGTGCCGCAGGGTCTCGCCCTGCGACCGACCCCGTCCGGCGTGCCGGGCGCGCCGGCCGTGACCGGCCCGCTGACCGACGGCAGCCGGGTCGCCTTCGCCGACCTGTGGGCCGATCGACCGGTCGTGCTCGTCTTCTTCACTTCCTGGTGCGACCAGTGCGCGCAGCGGCAGGACGCCCTGAGCGAGTTGGCCCGCACCTACCGGGACAAGGTCGTCTTCGTCGGGGTGGCCGGCGAGGACAAGGCGGACGACCTGCACCGGTACCTGCGCGAGCATCGGGTGGAGTACCCGGTCGTGGTCGACGACGACGGCGCCATCTGGCGGTCGTACGCGGTCCGCGAACCCCCGGCCGTGGTGATGGTCGCCAAGGGCGGCGCGCTGCTGCGGGGCTGGCCGGGCGGGGTCGACGCGCCGACCCTCGACGGCAAGCTGCGGGAGCTGGTGCTGGCCTCCTGACCCGGCGGGCCGCGCCGCCGGTCAGGGGCGCTGTTCCAGCCGCGCCACGGCGCTCACCACTTCGGGGAACGCGTCGACGAAGAGGTCGACGTGGCGCGCCTCGAAATCCTCGCGCCGTCGTACGCCGCTCTGGAGGCAGGCGACGAAGCGCAGCCCGGCCTCCCCGGCGGCCACCGCGTCACCGGGCGAGTCGCCCACGTACACGCACTGGTGCGGGGCGAGCCCGGTGGCGGCGAGCAGTTCGTCGAACGCGCGGGGGTCGGGTTTGCGGTGCCGGGTGTTGCCGGCGTGGAAGACGGCGCTGACCCGCTCGGCCAGGACGTGATCCGGCGCGAGCAGGTGGGCCATCTCCGACTCGGTGCGCGACGTCAGCAGCATCACGGTCCGCCCCGCCGCCACCAGCCGGTCCAGCGCGCGCAGGTTCTCTGGCGGGATCACGTCGAGCCGGCCCGCCGCGACGTAGCGGCCCAGGACAACCCGGTACGCCGCCGCGAACCGCGCCAGGTCTACCCCGGGCGAACGGCGCGGCATCGCGTCGAGCAGCGGTTGGCCCCAGGTGGCCAGGTGCACGGTACGCGGCATCGGTGGCCGGCCGATCCGTCGCAGCACCTCGTTCTCAAGGTCGAAGCACGCCGACTCAGTGAGGCACAGCGTGTCATCGACGTCGACCACGACCGCCCGGATCATGCGACCAGGGTCGCACAGCGGGCGCGGTCAGCCGGGGTCGCCGAGCCTCCGGCGTTGTGGGTGGACGGTCTCGCCGCGGGCCAGCATGGCGACGAACTCCGCGAGCCGGCGCCGGCGGGTGTCGGCGCGCTTGGCGGCGGCGAGCCGGTACAGGACGGCGTACCGGTTCTGGGCGGTGAGGATGTCGAACATCGCCCGGGCCCGGGGCTCGGCCGCCAGTGCGGCGGCGAGGTCCGCCGGGACCTCCGCCGTGGCCTGCCCGGCGTACGCGGCGTCCCAGCGGCCGTCGCGCCTGGCGCGTTCCACCTCGGCGATGCCGGCCGGATGCATCCGACCCTCGGCGAGCAGCCTCTCGACGATCCCGACGTTTCGCGCCGACCAGAGGCTGCGCGCCCGGCGCGGGGTGAACCGCTGGCGGTAGGTGCCCTCGTCGCGGCCGCGCACCTGGCCGTCGATCCAGCCGTGGCAGAGGGCCTCGTCGAGCGCCTGGTCGTAGCTGACGGTGGTGGGGCCGGTGCTGCCGCGCTTCGCCAGCACCAGCCACACGCCGTCCGGGTCGGCGTGGTGTTCGTCGAGCCACCGCCCCCAGGCGGCGGCGTTTGGAACAATCAGCTCCGGCAGCTCGGCGGCCACCGTGTGGCGCCTCCCGGTCGTCACCTCGGCCCCCTGGTCCGCGACGGCGAGGCGCTCGGCGGCGGGCTCAGCGAGGGCGACCGGGTCGGCGTCGGGGTCGGCGGGTCGCTGGGACTGGGACTGGGGCTGGCGCTGGAGTCCGACGGCGTCGCGCTCGGCGTCGGCCGGGGGGAGGGTGTCGGGGACGTGGTGGTCGGTGCCGGCCGGTTCGTGACCGGCGGCGGGGTGTCGGCCGGGAACGCCGGGTTGCCGAACCGGTACTTGTCCGGGTCGAGTTTCAGGGCCGCGGTCGCCTGCTCCATGAACTGTCGCCAGATCGGTCCGGGGGCGTTGGACCCGTACACCTCGTAGCTGCCGTTCTTCGTCTTCAGCGGCTTGCCGTCGGTGGTGCCGAGCCAGACCGCCGCCGCGAGGGCACCGGTCCAGCCGACCATCCAGGTGTGCACGTTCTGCGTGGTGCTCTGCCCCGCCTGCCAGGTGCCGGTCTTGCCGGCGGAGTCCCAGCCGTTGTCCAGCTTGGCGGCCTTCACCCGGCGCAGCGTCCAGTCGAGTTGGTTGATCGCCTCCTCGTCCAGCCCGACGTCGGTCTGCACCAGGTGCTCGGCGTACACCTCGTCGCCGTCCTTGGTCACCGAGCGGACGAAGTGCGCCTCGGCGCGCTTGCCACCGGCCGCGAAGGTCGCCATCCCGTTCGCGTGGTCCTGGACGGTGATGCCGTACTGGCCGATGCCGACCTCGGTGGAGAACCGCTTGGCCGACTCGGCCGCCGGCTTGTCGCGCAGGTCCACCCGCTGCGGCTGCGGGTTGCCCTGCACCGTCTCCCACATCGAGTCGACGCCGGCCCGCTTGGCCATGTCGATGACCTTCGCGACGCCCAGCTTCTCGGTCAGCTCGAAGTAGGTGACGTTCAGCGAGGCGACCGTCGCCTCCCAGAGCGCGCAGTCCGGCTGGCAGGAGGCGTGCTCGGCGTTGCGGATCGGGCCGGCCGGGCTGTCCTTGGTCCGCCCCGACTCGGGGAACTCCTTGGTCTCCGGCGAGTCGAAGTGCCGCTTCACGGAGATGTCGTTCTGGACCGCGGCGGCCAGGTCGTACACCTTGAACGACGAGCCCGGTGGGTGCTGGCCGAACCCGCGCGCCTGCCCCTTCTCGTCGTAGTACCAGCCGGCGTAGTCGGCGCCGGTGCCGCTGCCGCCGCCGTAGTAGCCGAGCACCCGGCCGGTGCCCGGTTCGACCGCCACCAGTGCGGCCTGCCAGTTCTGCGGCTGACCCCGGACCGCCTCCGGGGCGGTGTCGCGGCGGATGTCGGCGGCGGCCTCGGCAGCGTCCTGGACCCGCTTGTCGACGGTGGTGACGATCTTGTAGCCGCCGTCGCGGATGGCCTCGTCCGTCTTGCCCTGAAACCCTTCGGTCCGGCGCAGCTCGGCGAGCACGTGGTTGACCACCAGGCCGGTGGGCCGGTCCAACCCGGTCTGGCCGGCGTTCGGGTCGATCGGCTTGGCCGTGTCCGGGTACGCCAGGTCCGCCGCCTGCTCGGGGGTCAGGTAGCCCAGCTTCACCATGCCGTCCCGGATGTAGTTCCAGCGGTCGATCGAGTTCTGTCTGGCCTTGGCGTTGCGCCGCGGGTCGTAGCCGGGCGAGCCCTCCGGGTCGGCCGGGTCGGCCTCGGGCTGCTTCACCATCGCGCAGAGCACCATCGCCTCCGCCGGGGTGAGCTGCTTCGCCGGCGGCGCGTCCCGGCGCACCGTCTTACCGAAGTACGTCTGCGCCGCCGCCTCGATCCCGTACGCGCCCCGCCCGAACGGCACGGTGTTCAGATAGAAGCCGAGGATCTCCTCCTTGCTGTACTTGTCGCCCAGCTTCCAGGCGATGACCGCCTCGCGCAGCTTGCGCGAGTAGGTGACCCCGCGCAGGTCGGCGGCGACCCGCGCGTACTGCTGGGTGATGGTGGAGGCGCCCTGCCGTTGCCCGCCCGTGACGTTGGACCAGGCGGCGCGGAGCACGCCGCTGAAGTCGATGCCCTTGTTGGTCCAGAACGTGCGGTCCTCGGCCGCCACGATGGCCTGCTTGGCGGAGTCGTTCATCTGGTCGTACGGGACGATCGTGCGGTTCTCCTCGCCCAGCGTCGCCATCGGGGTGCGGCCGTCGGCGTAGTAGACGGTCGTCGACTCGGGAAGTTCGAGATCGGAGGGCGTGGGCACGCTGTCGAAGTAGTAACCGCCGGCGAGCAGGCCGGAGCCGGCCAGCAGCGCGAAGACCGCCAGGAAGATCAGGATGCGGTGGCGTCGACGCTTCCGGCCCCTGGTCGGGGCGGTGGAACCGCCGGCATGGTCGTTGTGATCGGTAGGAAACACCCGCACCCGATACCCTCCGACTGCTCGGCCGAATCGTGTCCCTGCTCGACCTGCACGCTAGCGGAGCTGCGGGTATGCCGTCTGCCGCCGCCGTCGGCGGATGTGTTCTTCGTCGCGGTCGAGACACCGGCAGCCGTTTCGGACGGGCCTCGCCGCGCCAGCCAGGGGGAGGGATCCCTGTCGATCATTTTTCTTTCTGACCAGGGGCGATGGCGATGGCATCACCTCAGTGACGAGCCGTGACCGGGGCGGCCCCACCGTGCGGGGCCGCCCCGGTCGTCTTCTCAGCGCAGGGCCCAGCCGTTCACCCGGCCGTTGCGGGTCAGGGTGGATGGCCGGCACGCCGGCCAGCGGGTGTTGCCGCCGGAGCGGCCGGTCCAGAACGGCGACAGCCGCCACATCGGGTGGGTGGTCGTGCCGTCCGGCACCGGGAAGGCGTCCCGGTCGGCGTAGCCGTGCCGGCGGAACAGGTCCCGGTCGGCCTCGGTGAAGGCCTCCGCGTACGTCGGCAGGCCCAGCGTGTCCATCCAGCGCTGCGCCCCGGCGAGGAGGGCGGCGGCCCGCCGCGCCGAGGCCCGCCCAGGCACGGCCAGCAGCGCGAGATGGTTGTGCGCCTCGGCGGGACGCCGCGCCGCGAGGGCCCGGTCGAGGAGGTTGAACCGGTTCTGGTGCTCGCCGGTGGCCTCGGCGAGCCGGTCGGCGTACCGGGCGGGCGGCGGGATCGGACGGTAGCGGTGGTACCAGACGGTCGCGGCCGAGCCGTCCTGGAGCAGGAACGCGTCGCCGAAGAGCAGCGCGTGTTCGGTCCAGATCCGGGCCACGGCGGCGAGCACGGATGGTCGGCGCCGCTCGTCGGGGACGAGCCAGGCGGCGAGGGCGGTGGGGTGGAGGGCGTCGGTGACGAGATCGGCGATCCAGCCGATGTCGCGCCACCGGGCCCGGACGACGGGCATGCTCACGCTCATGGGTAACTCCTGGTCACCATCGTGATCGGTTAAGTCGGGAAGATCGCCGACGCGGATCGCGCGGCGGCGCGGGCCACAGGGGCCGCCAGGTCGGAAGAAGGTACGTGGGCCGCGGGTGCCGCCCCGGGGACGGCATGAGCGGCGCGCCGGTCAGGCGGGCCGGGTGCCCGGGCGGGGCGAGCGGGACCGGAGCGCGTCGCCGTCGGGCGGGCGGCACCGGTGCCCGGAGAGGAGGGGTGACGTCCAGGCGTCGGCGGAGGCGTCGGCGGGGTCGCCGTGCCCGCCGGCTGAGTGGCCGAGTTTGCCGCTGCCGGGGATATGCCTGGCCGGCGCGGAGTCGGCATCCGACCGGAGCGGGCGCGGCCCCTCCGGCGCGGCGAGGTTCGACGCGGACCAGCCCGACGTGGCGTGCCGGGCGATGACCGGCGTGCCCGTGGCGAACTCGTCGCCTCCCCGGGCGCCCGTGACCGGGCCGATGGTGGTCGGCGGGACGACGGTGGTGGCCGACGGGGTGGTGATGACGGCCGGCGGGGCGGTGCCGGGGGCCGGCGCGCCGGGCGGCGGCGGTGGGGTCTGGTCGGTCGGGTCGGTCGGGCCGGCCTCCGGACCGGTTGCCGGACCGGTTGCCGGAGGTGGTGGCGCGGCCGGTGGGTCGGTGGCCGGGTCCAGCAGGTCGGTCACCGGGTCGAGCGGCTTCAGCACCGGGTCGAGCGGCTCGAGCACCGGCGTCAGCCCTCGCGACACCGGCGACAGGACCGGAGCGAGCGGCTCGGTGACCGGGCGGAGAATGTCGGCGACCGGGGTGAGTATCCCGGTGCGGACCGGCTCGGTGACGGGGCTCAGGGTGTCGGCGACCGGGGTGAGTACTCCGGTGCGGACCGGTTCGGTGACGGGCTTCAGGGTGTCGGCGACCGGGGTGAGTATCCCGGTGCGGACCGGCTCGGTGACCGGGCTCAGCAGACCGGCCGCCGGGGTGGGTGACCCGGCGGACGCCGCCCGGAACTCGCCACCGGGCCGGCTGCCCCGTGGCGGCGCGGTGACCGGGTCGGCCGCTCTGGTCTCCCGGCCCCGGGTGGGCTCGATTCCGGCCTTGGTCGGCGGCGGTCGGAGCCGCCGGTGGGTGGGTTCGGCGGGGCAGGCGGCCTGCCGGAGCCCCGCCCGCTCCGGCGGTGCGACGGTCCCGGTCGGCGGTGGCGTGCTTGGGGCGCGCTCGGCGGTCTCGTCGGTGGCCGGGTCGGGCGCGGCGGCGGGCGGGGCCGGGTCGGGCGCGGCGGCAGGCAGGGTCGGGCCGAGGATCGGGCGGAGAACGCCGGTGACCACGTCGAGGGTGGCCCCGATGGCGGGTGGCCGGTCGGCGGCGTACGCGGCGTCGGTGTCGGTGACCTCATGGCCGGCCCACGCCGCGAGCACCCCGCCGAGCAGGAGGCCGAGGCGCAGCAAGCCCCGCGTCAGCCGCCCGCCCCGTCGAGTCATCCCGATATCCCTCCGACCGGCGGCCAATGCCGTCGGTCAACGCCCGCACTCTACCCAAAGCAGTCGCTCGATCACAGCCTGCGGCTGATCGAAATCGGGCGCGTCGCGTCCGGCCAGGCGTGGCCGCGATGCCCGGTGGGTACCACCGCGGCCATGAGCATGAGCACGATCGACCATTCCGCCGCCACCGCGAGACCCGCCCCGCCGGTCGGCACCGTGGCGGTCGTCGCCCACCGGCGGAAGACCCTCGGCGGCGGCCTCGACGAACTGCGGACCAACCTGCTCGCCGCCGGGGTCGAACGGCTCCTCTGGTACGAGGTGCGGAAGAGCCGAAAGGCGCCGGCGAAGGTCCGCAGGGCGCTCGACGCGGGCGCCGGCCTGATCCTGGTCTGGGGCGGTGACGGCACGGTGCAGCGCTGCGCGGACACCCTGGCCGGATCGGACGTGCCGATGGGCGTCCTGCCCGCCGGCACCGCCAACCTCTTCGCCACCAACCTCGGCATCCCGGCCGAGCTGCCCGAGGCGCTGCGGATCGCCCTGCACGGCCGGCGGCGCCGCCTGGACCTGGGCCGGCTGAACGGGGAGCACTTCGCCGTGATGGCCGGCGCCGGATTCGACGGGGACCTGATCCGGGAGGCCGACCGCAGGCTCAAGGGCCGGCTGGGCCGGGTCGCGTACGTCTGGACCGGGCTGCGCCACGTCCGCGGCGAACTGGTCCGCACCCGGATCAGGGTGGACGGCGCCGACTGGTTCGACGGCGAGGCGAGCTGCGTGCTGTTCGGCAATGTCGGCACGATCACGGGTGGCATTCCCGCGTTCGACGACGCCCGCCCCGACGACGGGGCCCTGGAGATCGGCGTCTCCACCGCCAGCGGCGCCCTGGACTGGGCGCGCACGCTGGGCCGGATGGCCGCCGGGCGGTCGGCGGACTCACCGTTCGTACGCGTCACCCGTGGGCGCAAGGTCACGGTGCGGTTCGCCGCGCCGAAGACGTACGAGCTGGACGGCGGGGCACGGTCGACGACGAGGCGGCTGAAGGTGCGGGCGGTCCCCGGCGCGCTGACCGTCTGCTGTCCCGACCCGCCGGAGTGACCCGGGCCGGCGGGGGCGCCGTCGGCGGGACCGGGCAGGATGCCGGACATGGACCACGACGTACGCGGGTATCTGGCCGAGCTGGTCGACCGGGCCCGGGCGATCCTCGGCGAGGACCTGGTCGGGGCGTACGCGGCCGGGTCGGTCGGGCTCGGCGCGTACCAGCCGGGACGCAGCGACGTGGACGTGGCGCTGGTGGCGGCCCGGCCGTTGGGCGGGGCGGCGAAGCGGGCGCTGGTGGACCGGCTGCGGCACGAGGCGCTGCCCTGCCCGGCACGTGGCCTGGAACTGGTCGTCTACCGGCGGGACGTGGCCGCCTCCGGCACCCCGGAGCCGGGCTTCGAGGTGGAACTCAACACCGGCGCGACCATGCCGTTCCGCGCCACGTACGACCCGGCCGATCGGCCGGAGGCCGACGGCCGGTTCTGGTACGCCCTCGACCGCAGCATCCTGCGCCAGTCCGGGCTGGCCCTGCTCGGCCCGCCCGCCGCCGAGGTCTTCGCCGACCCGGCCCCGGACGACCTGCTCCGGCTGCTGGTCGCGGCACTGTCCTGGTGGCTGGCGCTGCCGACGCCCGACGGCGACGGCCCGGCGCCCGGCGCCGAGGACGCCGTGCTCGGCGCGTGCCGTTCCCTGGTCCGCTTCCGGGACGGGGTGTGGCTGGCCAAGGTGGATGCCGGACGCCGAATCGCCGCGTGCGGCGAGGGGGCCGAGCTGATCGGGCGGGCGATCGCGGCCCGCCGGGGTGGCCCGCCCCTGGGCGGCGTCGAGGCGCGGGACTTCCAGCGCCGGGTGCTCGACGAGATCGCCGGAGTGCATTGACGAGGCTCGACACTCTACTGTAAACAAGGTGTACTGATGAGTCGGGGAGGTCCCCATGCGACGCTCGGTACTCCTGGCCGCGCTCCTGCTCACCCTTGCCACCGCCACCCCGGCGGCTGCCGCGCCACCGCCCCGGCCGGCCCCTGCGCCCCTCGCGGCCACCCCGATCCAGGTCTACGGCGCATGGCACTGCGGCAACGACTACTGCACCTGGGGCACGGCCCGCGCGGTGGCCGACTTCGACAGCCAGAACCACTGGCTGATCGACCGGGGAGACGGCCGCCCCGCCGTCAACCTCGTGGTGCTCAGCTTCGTCAACCCGCTCGACCTGCTGCGCCAGACCACCAACACCACCACCCTCGACGGCGTGCCTCGCGGCATGACCCCCGAGATCGTCGGCTGGTTCACCTCCCGCGGCGTTCGGGTCATGCTCTCCATCGGCGGCATCACCTACACCGGCGCCTGGGACACCGCCCTCACCGAGAACCCCACCCTGCTCGGCCAGCGGGCCGCCGCGGTCGCCACCCGGCTCGGCGTCGGCATCGAGATCGACTACGAGCAGAACACCAACCCGAACCTCGCCGGCCTGCAGTCCTTCATCGACGCCTACCGGGCCGTCCACCCGTACGACGTTACCGGCGCCCGGCCCCAGGCCCGGCTGACCATCGACGTCGCCGCCGGCGACCGCTATCTGATCGCCCTCAACCGCAAGGCCACCGCCGACTGGCTGCGTACCGACACCCCGGTCCTCGACTACGCCAACGCGATGGTGCCCGCCCGGCCCGCCTCCGCCAGCACCTCCCAGGCGAGCTGGCAGGAACACGTCGACGGCAAGCCGCAGTACGGCCCGCCGGTGCCGCCACTCGCCCCGGCCAAGTTCACCGGCGGCGTCTACCTCGCCTACGGCGGCAAGCCGCTGCCGGAGTGCGTCGACTACGCCACCTCGGTGCAGAAAGCCGCCGCCCCGTACGCGCAGAGCGTCGCCCCCAACGGCGCGGGCACCACCGCCGGCATGCTCGGTTTCATGTTCTGGGCGGCCGAG
The DNA here is from genome assembly GCF_900089605.1 of Micromonospora narathiwatensis. Lineage (NCBI taxonomy): Bacteria > Bacillati > Actinomycetota > Actinomycetes > Micromonosporales > Micromonosporaceae > Micromonospora > Micromonospora narathiwatensis. The sequence continues at coordinate 2,272,205 of NZ_LT594324.1, forward strand.
CGCCCCGCCACCAAGGGCGTCGGCACCGTGCCGCCGAACACCTGCGAGCGCGGAGCCGGCGCCGGGGCGACCGCGCTGGCCGTCCCGGTGCCGATGCCGGCCCTGCGGCAGAGCTGACCGTCCCGAACGGGACGGGAGGACACCCGCATGAGCACTCCCGGGCTGTTCAGTAGGTGACCCGGACGCCCATCTGCGCCCAGGTGAGCCGGCCGACGACGCCGTCGGCGATGAGGCCACGCATCCCCTGGTACCAACGGACCCCCGCCACGGTGAGTTCGTCGAAGTCGGTGCCAGGCGGGCCACACCGGCGGGTGCCGATGAAACGCTTGACGAAAGCGACGTCGTCGCCGGTGCTGCCGCGCCGGACGGTGCGGGACCCGGGCGCGCGCCCGGGCTGCGGCGGAGGCGGCGCGGTGGCCTTCCGTAGGGCGGCGAGGGTGGCCGAGCCGACGAGGCCGTCCACGGTCAGCTTCTGGGCCTTCTGGAACACACGCACCCAGGCGGTGGTCCGTGGGCCGAACGCGCCGTCGACCGCCAGCCCGGCGCCGAGCCGGTTGGCCAGGGTCTGCAGTTCTCGTACGTCGCTGCCCCGGCATCCGTTGCGCAGTACCCGGTCGCCAAGTCGGTTCTCCCGCGCGGTGGTGATGCCCCAGGACCGCTGGCTGTCCTCCAGCGTCCGCTGGTGGCTGACACTGACGTGCAGGTGCTTGTCATGCGGGTTGGCGCCGGTGTAGCGGGCGGCGGAGAAACCGCGGGTGCGGCTCCAGATCACCCGGTTGTAGATCACGTACTGGCAGGACGGGTGGGCAATGCACTGGCGGACCACGAGCAGCGGGTCGATGCCGTCGACGTCCACGTCGATGGCGTTGACCGAGCCGTCGTCGCCGTCCGGGTTGTGGTCCGAGCGGCGGGTCTGGTGGGCGGCGTCGCCGATCCAGCCGTCCGAGGTGTGGTCCCGGTGCGGCCACCGGGTGTTGATCTCTTTCCGAAGCACTTGCAGCGTGGGTGCCAGGTGCACGCTCACGTCACTGTTCCTCTCCCGTGGGCAGGTGGTAGTCGATCTCGTCCCCGATGAGGGATTCCGGGTCGTCGTCCTCCTCGAAGCCGGCGACCTGGTAGTCGGGGTCGACGGTGGCGGCGTCCATCAGCGGTGCCTCCGCTCTCTGCTCGGGCCGGCGCGACGCGGTAGCGACCACGCCGGCGGGCCACCCGCACCGCGTCGGCGGTCCGGGCGGCGGGCCTGCGTTCACTGTCGAAATACCTGGTCACGGCGGCAAGGGATGAGTCGGCTATCGGCGGCGCGGAGACCCGAGCGGTGGTCGCATCCCGCCGATCGAGAAGCCGTGCCGCCGTCCGCCGGGACCCGCCGGCCGGACGGGTGGCGGGCGGTCGCCCGCGGGGCGGTGCCAGGTCGGCACGTTCGGTGGAGCGGACCGCCGGACGCTTCTGGCACGAGACCGGGCGCCGCCCAGGTGTCGCCGGTGGTCCGGTCGTTCTCGGGAGGTCAGCGGGCCAGGTCCGCCAGCGCGGCGCGCAGAGCGGTGGCCAGGTCCGCTCTGGACAGGCCGGCGGCGTCGGCGGGCAGCGCGGCGAGCACCCGCGCGGCCAGCGCGTCGGCGAGCACCTCGACGTCGCCCGGCACGGCGGGCGCCGGAGAGCTGTCGGCCGGCGTACCGGATCCCGGGTCGCCGTCGGTGCGCGGTTCGGGCAGCCGGGCCAGCGCCGCCCGTACCGGTGTCGGGTCCGCGGCCTGCCGGGCGACGGCCTCGCCGATGACGCGGACCGTCTGCAGGATCTCGTCGAGCACCGCGAGGGTGGACCTGCCCTTCGGGATGCCCCCGCCGACGTACTGCCACGGCAGGGCGCGCAGTTGGGTGGCCACCGTCGGGTCCTTCAGCAGGGCGAGGAGCCGTGCCGCGTCGGTAGCGCCCGCGTTGTCGACCAGGCCCCAGGCGCGCTGGTCCCGTTCGGCTGCGTCCGTGGCCCGGATGCCCAGGTGCAGCCGGCCCGATCCGGGATCGGTGCCGGCGTACGGCCGGCGGGTCCAGCCGTCGTCGGCCCGGGCCGTGGTGCCGGCGGGTGACCCTGGCCAGCCCGACCATGATCGCGAGGGCCGTCGCGGGGTCCTCGTAGCCGGCCGGGCGGAACGGGTTGCGGGCCTTCGGGTCGTACGGGTACCAGTCGGCGAGGACCAGGTCGACCGCGTCGGCCTCGTGTTCGGGCCACCAGGTGCGCCAGTCGTTGGCCCGGCGTCCGCCGGCGTCGACCCGGCGTACCCATTGCAGGGTCCAGCAGACCGCGAGCCGCAACCGGCCGTCGTGCCGGGCCGGGTGGTCGCCCACCTGGGCGCGGGTGCGGTCCACGATCGGCGGAACGCCTCCGGTGTCGGGTCGCCGCCGGTCTGCTGTTCCGGTTCGTGGTGCGGCACCAGGATCAGCCGGCCGGTCCGGCCGGTGGCCTGCCAGGCGGCGACGAACGCGGCGGCGTCCACGTCCGGGTCCTTGTGCGAGACGATCACGTCGGCGGCGGCGGGCGCCTGAGCCAGCCGTTGCCGCTGGTCGGTCCAGGCGGACGCGGGCAGCCCGTCGCCGGGCCCGAAGAAGATCCGTACGCAGCTCGTGCCCGGGTAGGTGGCGAGCATGCCGGTCACCGTGCGGGTACCCGGGCACCAGCCGGTCGGCATCATGCGGGCACCTCGACGGCCAGCGGTTCCAGGTCGGCGCGGACGGCCTTGACCTCCCAGTTGAAGGCGTGCGAGGCGGGGGAGCCGTCGACCGTGCGGACCCGGAAGACGCCGTCGCGGACCCGGCCGGCGGCCAGCGGGGAGACCGGCTCGTCGTCCTCGAAGACCGGGGTGAGCTGGACGGTGCGGCCCTCCGGGCGGGTCAGCGCCTCGAAGTACGCGGGCAGTTCCACCGTGGCGACGCCGCCTTCGAGTCGACCCTCGCCCCGGTAGTAGACGCCGTTCTCCGGTCCCTCCAGCGCGGCGTGGATCAGTTGCCGGCGTTCGGTGGCGTCGGGCCCGTCCAGCGGGTGGTCGATGGCGAACTGCTTGGACTTGCCCTTGATGACGCCGCTGCCGGCGTTGAGGCTGATGGTGTAGCCGCTGCCCTCGTTGAGGCCGAGGTAGATGGCGCCGGAGGAGAACAGGTCGAAGGTGCTGATGCCGCCGCCGCTCCACGAGGCCAGCGGCGGCGTGTCCGGGCCGACCTTGAGCTTGCCCTTGATGGTCACGTCGCCGCCGAACTCGCCGCGTTTCTCCACCCAGAGGCAGCCCGCGTCGGGTGCGCCGTCTCCCGAGTAGCCGACCCAGACCCCGCTGCGGTTGAGCAGGTGCAGCCGCTCGGGGCCCTTGGTGTGCATGCGGCCGGCGCCGATGATGAAGTTGTCCGCCGGCACGTTTATGTTGCCGCCCAGGTTGAGGGCGCCCTGGACGCTCAGGTCGCCGGTGCCGTTGGCGTCCTTGACGACGGTGACCCCGCCGGTGGCCCGGATGCCGAGGTTGCCCTCGGCGGTCACCGACAGCCCGCCGCGCCCGCGCAGGGTCGCCGCGCGCAGCTCCCGTACCCCCAGGTCGGCGTAGGGCTTGCTGCCCTCGGTGTACGCCAGGTTGGGGCCGTCGGCGCTGCGGTCGACCAGCTCGAAGCCCTTGCCGGCGCGGAACGACAGTTGGGCGTGCTGCACCCCCGGTCCCCAGAAGCCGAGCGCGGAGACCACCTGCCCGGTGCTGACCGTCGCGCCCTCCAGGCTGCCCAGGTGCAGCATGCCGCCGCCGATGCGCAGCCGGTCCGCGCCGTACTGGTGGAACGCGATGAGGTCGTCGGGGTCGTTGTTGTTGGCGATCCGCAGGATCGTGTTCTCCCCGCCGTACGGCCAGTAGCGGATGTACGCCTCGTCGCCGGAGCCGCCGCCCGGGTCCGGGGGGAAGGTGATGCCGGCCTGCGACCCGGCGCCGACGGCGGGGACGATCGCGCCGACGGGCACCCGCAGCCCGGCGACCTGCCGGCCGGTGCTCTGCACGGTCACCGTGCCACCGGCCCGGGTCACCTTGCCCAGCAGCACCGCGTGCGCCGGGTCGGTGGGGGCGGTGGCGCTGACCTTGACCAGCCCCTCCTCGGTCCACCGGGTTTCCGCCGCGACCCCGCCCTCGTCCCGCCGGTCGGTCAGGAACTCGCGGTACTCCACCCAGACGAAGAAGGTGCCGTCGCCGGGCAGCGTCGTGCGCCGGTTCTCCGGCACCACGATGACGATGCCGTCACCGTCGACCGCGACGCCCTGGCCGACGGTCACGTCGCTGCCGGTGGCGGTGAGTTCCAGGCCGCTGACCACGCCCATCGGCCGCAGCAGCCGGGCGGCCAGGTTCTGCCGGGCCAGCAGGTAGTCCAACGCCTGGGTGAGGTCGTCGGCGCGCAGGTACTCGTAGTCGTAGTACCGGGGCCGTGCCATCGGCAGCGGCAGGTCCTTCTTCCAGATGATCGTCATGCGTTTCTCCGCTGTCTGTGTCGGTCGCGGGCGGGTGGTCAGCGCGGTTGGACGGTGTCGTAGCGCAGGCCGCTGGAGATTTCGCCCGCCCCGGCGTGCCGGGCGCGGCCGAGCCAGAGATGCACCGAGCCGTCGGTCCACCGGGCCAGCTGCCACTGCCGCAGCATCCGGCTTCCGGCGCGCGGCACCTCCTCCTCCGGGAAGGCCAGCTCCACCAGCCGCCCGTCCCGTTCGCGCCAGTCGAGCAGCCGGCTGTAGCCGGTCACCGCGACCGGGTCCCCGTCCCGGGCGGGCTGTTGCAGCGGAACCCGGCGCAGCCGGACCACGTCCGGGCGGTCCTGCGTGGGGCCGGGCAGCAGCGGCACCCAGTTCTCCGGCACGGTGGTGGCGAAGGCGTACGACAGCGCCGGCACGTCCGCGTCGGCCGGCGGGCGGGGCGGCACGGCCGCCCGGGCGACCTGGGCGGTGCGGTCGATCGGTCGGCCGGTGGCACCGGTGACGATCCGTTCGATCGCCCAGGCGAGGTTGGCGGTCTCGTCGCGCCCGAGGCGGACCTCCTCCACCGGGGCGGAGTCGAGGGTGGCGGCGGCGGTGGCCGGCAGCACCAGCACGTCGGCCGTTCCGCCGCCGGCGGTGCTGGCGGGCCGGAACAGCGCGGTGGACTCCGGGGCGGCCGGCACCAGCGTCTGCCCGCCGAAGGTGTCGGTCACCAGCAGCGAGCGGATCCGGGTGGCCGAGCCGACCGGCAGCTCCAGCGGCAGCAGGAAGTGGTCGTTGGCGTAGACCAGGCCGTACTCGACCACGAACATCCGGGCCAGGTCGCCCGCGCCGGCGCCGACACCGGCCAGGTTGATCCGGGCGTCCTCCAGCTCCCAGAACCGGGTCGACGGCATGCCGGCGTACGCCACCGGGGTGGGCAGCAACACCTTCACCACGTCGTCGACGTCCGCCCGGGCCTCCAGCGTGGTGCCCGGCTGGCGGTCGAAGTGGTACCAGTCGAGCCGGTTCCCGACGTACTCGCGCGCGGTGAGCACCAGTTCGGCCCGGCCGTCGTGCGCGGCGACGGCGGCCTCGTACTCCATCCGCTCGCGCCGCCACGCCGACCCCTCCGGGCCGGGGGTGCTGAACAGCGGGGTGAAGTCGGCCGGCGGCCACGGCGGCGCGGCCGGCCGGGAGCCGCCGGGAGACAGTACGCCCGGCAGTTGCAGCAGGTAACCGGGGGGCGGTCCGGCCGGTCGGGGCGGTACGCCCAGCCAGCTCAGCCAGTCGGCGACCGCCTGTCGGGCGGCGGCGAGCAGCGCGGCGGGCACCCCCACCTCGCGGATGAACCGGTCGTCGGCGCAGGCGCGCAGCGCCAGCTCCCCGTGCGGCACCCGCCCGGCGGCGACGCGCAGGTAGCCGACGGTCTCCGGGTCGGCCGCCGAGGCACCGTCGGGTGGGCTGGCCGGCACCGGGTAGGTGGCGCACACCGCCGGCGCCAGTTCGCCGGCGCCGGCGGCGGCGAGCAGCCGCAGTAACTGCTGGCCGCTCTCCACGGCGAAGCGCAGGTCCCCGGCGGTCGCGGCGGCCTCCCGTTCCACCAGCGTCTCCCAGGGCACCCCGGCGGGCAGCCCCACCGCCCCGGCGTACGGGCCGGGCCGGTAGCGGGTGAAGCGGGCCACCTCGGCGTGCACCCGGGCGGCGACCGGCGAGCCGCCGTCCTCGCCGGTGAACTCGCCGAGCTGCCACTGTCGGGCGAGCAGCCACAGCGGGTCGGCGATCCGGGCGTCCACGGCCGGCGCGAGGTCGGCCCGTCGGGTACGCGGCTCCAACCGGGTCCAGGTGGTGACCGACGGTGGATCGGTGCCGGCCAGCGGCTGTTCGGCGGTGGTCACTGAGCCCTCCTCTGTTTGCGACCGCGGGGCTCGCAAATCCGGCTCGCTCCTCGCGCTCACGGGGTCTCCGTTCCGCCCTGCGGGGTCAGCGTCGCGTCCGGCACGAAGTCGGTGGTGGTCGTGGTCTCGGCCACGTTGGTCGGGAAGTAGAGGGCGGGCAGGAACTGCCCGGCCGCGCCGAGGGAGTCCACGTCCACGGCCCGGGCCAGGGCCAGGTCCAACGCCTCCTCCAGCACCTGGGCGAGGTTGCCCGGCTGCCAGCTCGTCGCACCCCGCGGCGCCAGGCCCAGCAGCACCGCCTGCGGGGCGGCGGCGCCGGGCGCGTCGTACTCGAAGGTGAGCCCGGTCTGCACCCGCCCGGCCGGCACCACCTCGGTCCACTCGTCGACCACCAGGCCGTGCACCGGGCGGGTCGGGTCGATCCCGCCGGGGGCGACCACCACCAGGGACAGTGGTTCGGTGCCGGCCCTCGGCGGCGCCTCGCCGACCCAGCGGTCGCCCGGGGCGTACGGCAGTTGCGCCACCCGGACGGTGGCGGGTAGTCGTACCACGCCCCCGGCCCCGAGGGCGTCGACCGTGGTGAGCACCTCCTGAAGCCGGCCGACCGCCGGGCGGACCCGGCCGTAGCGGGACAGCCAGCGGCGTACCGGATGGGGTGAGCCGCCCTGGAGCGCGTCGCTGGCCGCCAGGGCGGTGGCGAGCTGCGCCGGCTGTGGCGCGCTGGCCCGCGGGAACACCGGCAGGTCCGGGCCGAGTAGGGCCCGCAGGCGGGCGATCTGCGCCTCCCGGCGGCGGGCCGGCGGCGCGTCCGGCCGGTCGAAGTCGGTGGCGGGGACGCATCGGCACGCTCCGGGCGGGCACGGGGTGCGGTCGTGCAGCTCGGCGATCACCCGGCAGTGCGCGGCGAGCCGGCGGTCCAGCTCGAACCGGGCGGTGGCCGCGGTGTCGGCGACCGCCCCGGCGCTGTCCGGGCGCGGGGGCGGCGGCACCGCGCCGAGCACGCCGAGGCCGGCGGCGACGGTGAGCAGGCCCCGCGCGGTCGCCTCGGGCCAGCCCGGCTCCGGCGCTGCGGGCAGCGCGGCCAGCCCGGCCGCGGTCTTCCGGACCGCCTGCCAGGTCTCGTCGGCCTGGGCCCTGGTGTTCTCGTCGACCTGCGGCGGGACCGACGGGTCGGCGCCGAGGTCGGCGGCGACCACCGGGCGGGACCGGCCGTACAGGTCGCGCAGCACGTTGACCGCGTGCAGGAACTCGGCGAGGCTGACCCGGTCCAGCGGCCAGCCGGGATCCCGGCCGTAGTCCAGCTCCAGTGTCCAGTCGTCGCCGACCTCGGCCGGCCGCAGCGGCCCCCAGGCGTCCAGCGCGATCCGCCGGTCCAGCTCGGCGTCGTCCTGGTGGCCGGGGTGCGGCGGTGCGGCGAGCAGGTCCACCGCCGGCGTCTGGATCCGGTCCAGGCTCGCCGGCCGCCAGACGGTGGCGGTGACGCCGTCCGGGGCGTGCCAGCGGTAGCGCCAGAACACCCGGAACGAGGGCGGCAGCAGCACGGAGGTGAGGGCGTCCACGGCGGGGCCGGCGATGCGCGGGTGGTCGCCGCGCCCGGCCGGCCAGTCCTGCCGGAGCCGGGTGAAGCGGTCGTCGACGTTGACCAGCAGCAGCACCCGGTGGGTGAGCGCCGTCCCGGTGACCGGGGTACGGGTGACGTGCAGCTCCGGCGGGTTGGTGGCCGCCCCGGAGGCGGCGTCGACCGCCGCCGCGGCCCGGTTCAGGTCGCCCAGCGCGAGCTGGTGCACGCTCTCGGCGAGCAGCGTGTCGGCCACCGCGTCGACCGCGTCGGCCAGGTCGGCGAGGACCGTGGTGACGGCGGCGCGTTCGACCGCCGGCCGGTTGCGCAGCCACTGGTCGAGCTGGCCGGCCTGGTGCAGCCGGTGCAGCTCCAGGCCGTCCACGGTGGCCGTCGACTCGACGGTGACGGCGATCGTGGCGCCGCCGTCGTCGGTCGGGTCGACGCGGTGCGCGCGTACCGGGGCGAGGGCGCGGAACGTCGGCAGGAGCTGGTCCCACGGGCCGGCCGGGTGGTCGTGCAGGCCGCGTTCGAAGCGGTAGCCGAGCAGCGCGCCGAGGCTCTGGCCGGCGCGTACCCCGTCGAGGAGCTGCTCGGCGAGGCGGACCCGGCGGGAGGAGAGCTCCACCGCGAGCGCCGGGTCGCCGCCGTGGCTGCGGGACGCGCTGCGCAGCACCGCCGCGGTGACCGCCTGGGCCGGAGAGGGGGCGTGCACGTGCCCGGCGCCGGCCGCGGCCAGCGGCAGCTTCGCCGGGGCCACCGATTCCGGGATGTCCGTCGGGCGGTCCACCATGGTGGGTTTCGGCGCCGGTGCGAGGTCGACCACCCAGCCGTAGCCGCCGACGTGCACGCCGGGCGTGGGGCCGGCGGTGAGCTGGGCCAGCCGCCGGGTGGCCAGCGAGGTGATCCAGGCGTCCAGCCGGTGGCTGGCCAGCCCGAGCGTCCCGGCCACGTGCCGTTCCAGGTCGGCGGTGGGCAGCCCGGCGTCGAGGGCGTCGCGCAGCCCGGTCAGCGCGGTACGGAAGGCCCGCAGGTCGGCGGTGGCGCGGACCTGCCGGGGATCGCTCTGGACGCCGGCCAGGTACCTGCCGACGGGCTCGGAGGTGTCCGGCACCGGCGTGTCCAGCCGCCTCCGCAGCACGCGGGTACGGTCGTGCGGGCGGATGTCCACCAGCTCCGGCTCCGGGATCTCCGCCGCCGCGGGCAGTCCCGCCTCGGTGGCGAAGGCGTGCGCGGCGGCCGAGTGCTCGGCGATCAGGGCGGCCCGCAGCAGCCGGTGGAACAGCGGCACCGGGCCGTCGCCGGGGCTGACCGGGATCTCGTCGCCGCGCAGCCCGACGGCGGACAGCGCCGCCAGGTACGCCTGGACCCGGTCGGCGCGGGGTCGCCCGGGTCCGTCGAGCAGCGGGGTGCCCAGCGCGTACGCCTGCCTGGCGAAGACGGCCAGGGAGAGCCGGGGATCGGTGGGGCCGCCCAGCCCGACCGCGGCCAGCAGGTCCCGGGCCGGTTCCACCACCTGCTCGCGCCAGTCCGGCCCGAGGTCGAGCCGGGCGAAGCGCCACAGCCAGCTCACGTACTCGTTGCCGAGCATGCTGCGGGCCCGGACCTCCAGCACCCGGGCGTCGGTGGCGAGAATCTCCAGCAGGGTGCCCTCCGGGTCGGCGAGCCCGGGCACGATCCGTGGCACGGGGGAGGGCAGCCAGACCCGCCGCCACAGGTTGTTCAGCAGCGCCACCGCTCTCGCCTCGCCCGGTCCGGTCGGCTGCCAGTCGCGCAGGCTGGCCACCGGCAGCAGCCCGTACGGCTGCCGGCCCACCCGCAGCGTGGGCAGTGGACCCTCGGCGTGCACGTGGTCGACGAAGTGTTCGCGTACCGCGGCCTGTTCGGCCGGGGTGGCCACCGGCAGCAGGTGTCGTAGCAGGCCGCCGAGGCTGGCCGGCCAGAGCAGCCGGCGGACCAGCCGCCCGGCCGGCCGGTCGACGGCGGTGGCGCCGGTGGCCCGGGCCAGCGGGGTCGGCGCGCCGGTGCGGGCCGGCTGCCGGCGGGCGGCGGTGAGCGCGTCGCCCGGGGTCGCGGTCAGCCTGACGCCGAGCGCGCCGGCGACCAGGGCGGCGGCGGACTCCGGCGCGGCGGCCCCGGCCGCGCTGTCTCCGGTGGTCACCGGCGTGGCGGTCGGGGTGGCCGCCGGGGTGTCGGTGTCGGTGTTGTTGGTGGGGGTGTCGGGGGCGAGAAAGGCCAGCCCGTCGGTGGCGGCGTGCGCCTCGAGCAGCCGGGCCAGCGCCTCGGCGGACCCGGTCGGGCCGGTGGTGCTGTCCAGCCCGAAGACCAGCAGCCGTTCCACCGGCTCCGGCTGGCCCTTGGCGTCGACGGGGACGGTGACGGTGAACGCCATGCCGGCGGCGACGGCGGTGGGGAAGTCGACCGTCCACCGCATCCCGTCGTCGACGGGCGGTGCCTCGTCGGCGAGCCGGTCGATGCTGCCGTCGCCGGTGAGCACCGGGCTCGGGCCGACCGGCAGGTCCCGGGTGACCGGGCCGGACGTGCCGGTGAAGAGTTTGCCGCCGGCGGTGCGGCCGACCGCGTACCACTGGGTGGGCAGCAGCCGGGCCCGGGCCGGCTCGCACCACGGGCCTGGGCGGGGCAGCGGGTCGGGAAAGGCCCCGCCGACCGGTTCCAGCACCCGGGCGATCCAGGCGGCGCGGGGTGTGCCGAAGCGGCGGACCAGGTCGTTCCAGGCCGCCTCGTCGGGGGCGTCGGTCGGCCCGCCCGGCTGCCCGTCCCCCCAGTACGCCCGCCCGGCGGCGACCTCCTCGGCGGTCAGTCCGGGCTCGTGGTCGTCGACGTGGATCTGGTCGGGGTAGACGCGGATCTTCAGGGTGGCGCCGGCGAACCGGGTCTCCAGGCGTACCGGCAGCATGACGGCCGGGGCGGTGGCGGCCAGCGTCCACGGGGTCCCGGTGAGCGCCCCGGACAGCGGCGGCCGGTCGGCGGCGTACGAGGTGGTGCTCATGGCTGGCTCTCCGGCGTCGGTAGCAGGTCGCTGGCGTGGCGGGCCAGGAGGACGGGGCGTTGCAGCAGCGCGAGCGCGGCGTCGGCGGCGTTGCGGCCGGGCCGGGCGGCGAAGACCACCGCGTCCGGCGGCGGCGGGTCGCCGGTGCGGTCCACCCCGAAGCGGGGTGCGGCCGGCTGCTCGCGGAGCACGAAGAAGTGCCCGGCCGGCCCGTCGGCCTGACGGCCGGCGCCGCGTGCCACCTCGGCGGTGTACGGGAAGCCGAACAGCAGCAGGTCGGGGGAGAGCCAGGCGTTGAAGATGGGCAGCACGTCCGGCCCGGTCGGGGTGCGCTCCTGCGGGCCGGTCCAGGTCGCGGCCCGCATGGTGACGACGGTGGACGGATAGCGGCGCAGCAGCTCGCCGCGGATGACCAGCACCAGCGACTGTTCCCCGGGCGCGCCGACGGCGGTGAGGTGCCCGCCCAGCGGCCCGTTGCGCCAGGCCGGGTCGGTCAGCGGCGGGATGTCGGTCAGTGGCGCGCCCGCCGACATGGCGCCGCGTACCTCCCAGAACTGCCGGAACCAGGTCTGCTTCGGGTCGGCGGGGAACTCCCGCCACAGCATCTCCCGGCTCATCTCGTGGTTGAGGCCGACGAGGAACGCCTCGATGAACCGGGGGTTGGCGGCCAGCGCGGTCATCGTCTCCGGGGCCACCGCCGGCAGGTTGGGCACCACGTGTTCCTGGGAGAGCCCGCGCAGCAGCTCGTACGCGGGCACGTCGAAGGTGACCCCGGCGAGCAGCCGGCGCAGCGGGTCGCCGCTGTCGGGCAGGGCGTCGACCAGATCGCCGTCGCCGAGGGCGAGCCCGGCCAGCACCTCGCCGGCCACCGCGGTCTCCGGGCGTACCGTCTCGCGGACCGCGGCGGCGGCGGTGGCCACGTCGACCGGGGCGGGGCGGTGGTCGCGGGCCAGCGCCTGGGCGGGGGCGAGCCGGCCCTGGTGGCGGGCGGCGGCGGCCATGAAGTCGTCACCCATCTTCGCCCGGTCGGCGACCAGGTCGGCGCGCAGGTCGGCCACGGCGACGGTGCAGCCCCGGGCGCCGGGGTCGGCGGCCCCGGTGACCGTGACCGGCGGGCTCCAGTCCACCGGTACGCCGTCCGGGTCGAGGTCGAAGGCGACCCGGTAGCCGACGGTGGCGCCGGTGCGTCGGGCGACCACGAGGTCCGGGCGGCGGGTGCCGCTGATGTCGGCCACCGCGATCCCGGCGCCGTCCGCGCGGGCGGTCGCCGTCTCGTCGGGCACCGCCCGGGGTGCGGTCCACCCGCCGACCACCCGGCCACGTCGGTTCACGCCGCGCCCGGTGAGGTAGCGGGCCACCGGCGTGGCGCCGACCGTGCCGGTGGCGAAGACCAGCAGGTCGGGCACATGGTCACCGGTCATGTCGACGACGTCGATGCCGACCCCGGTGAACCGGTCGAGCTGCATCGGGGTGGGCAGCGAGTCCGTCCAGCCGTTGGTGGCCCGGCCGTCGTCGTCGAGTCGCCAGCCGATCCGGTAGAACACCCGGTTGTCAGCGCGGCCGGGGCGGTCCGCCGCGTACGCGACGATCAGCTCGGGTCGGCCGTCGCCGTCCAGGTCGGCGAGGGCCACGTCGATCCCGGCGACGTCCGCGCCGACCGGGTCCGGCAGCTCGTACGGGCCGGTCCAGCCGCCGGTCGCGGTCCCGTTCGCGTCGGCGTTGCGGCCGAGCCAGTACGCGATCCGGCAGGTGCCGGCCGCCGTGCCGGGCAGCAGCGCGGCGGTGACCAGGGTCGGACGCCCGGCCGGCGCGACGGTGCCCAGGGTGGTGGCGGTGGCCCGGGCGATCGCCGGGATCGGCGGTCCGTCCACCGCGGATGTCAGTGCCGGCTCCTGCACCACGCCGTCGTCGCCGATGTTGTGGGCGATCTGGGTGCGGGGCCGGCTGCCGGCGCCCTGCACGACGGTGTGGGTGAACAGCAGCGAGGCGAGCAGCCCCACCTTCGGCGTGAACCGCACGTCGGCGGGGGCGGGCGCGTCGACCGGTCCCGCGCCGCGCGTGTCGGCCGGCGTGCCATGGTCGACCCAGCTCGTCCCGAACGGGTAGCCCCAGCGGTACGAGGTGAGCCGGCCGTCGGCGGTGACCGCGAAGAGTTCCCCCTCGCGCGAGTCGCCGGCGAACGGCCCGGGCCGGTGCGTACCGAGCCCGCCGGCGGGGGTCGCCGTGGTGACCGCGTCCCAGCCCCAGTAGTAGCGCTCGTGCAGGTCGTGGTACCAGACGAAGCGGCGCATCAGGCGTACGTCGGCGGGGTTGGCGGTGCTCGCGGCGAGGACGACGATGGCCGGCCCCTCCTCGTGGCCCAACGGTGGCGCGTCCTGGGCCAGCGAGATCACCCGGCGGCCCTCCGGCACCGGGTCGTGCTGCTGCGTGCTGCCGTCCCCGTACAGCGACACCAGCTGCCCGTTCGGCGTGACGTACGAGATGCCGAGCCGGGGCGATGATCCCGGATACGAGTGCTCGGCGGCCGGGGAACCCCAGACGGCCGGCCCGTTGAACTGCCGCCACTGCTGTCCGTTGTGGGCGAAGAGGCGGTTCGCGCTGGTGGCGACGAGGACGCCGACGAAGGACGGACGCGGCGAGCCCCACAGCCGCTCGCTGCCGCCGACCGGGGTGCCGAGGGACGTCCAGGAACGGTTCGCCGGGTCGAAGCGCCACAGGGCGGCGTCGCCGCCGAGGACGTACAGCACCGAGCCGCCGACCACGGGCCGGCTGTGCACCCCGGTCGGCGGGGCTCCGCAGTCCGTCCACACCCAGCGGTCGCCGTCCCAGCTCCGCTCGAACAGCCGGCTGTCGCGGGTCCGCACGTACACCCGGCCGGGGGGTGCGACGGCGCCGGAGGTCGCCACGGTGGTGCCCGGCGGGGTGCCGTGGTCGTGCCACACCCAGAGGTCGGGGCCGAACCGGCGGCGCTCGAACAACCGGCCGTCGGCCGTCCCGACGAAGAACCGGTCGCCGGTGAGCAGGTCGCCGCCGTTGGTGACGACCCGGGTCACCGGGTCGTCGGCGGCCAGGGCGGCGCGGGCGCTGCGCAGTCCGCTGGTCCCGGTGTGCCACCAGCCGTTCTTCGCGGCCTGCTCGATCACCGCGCGGGTCAGGTCGCCGACGCCCCGGCCGTCGCTGAGCAGGGTGTCCAGGACCGTGCCGCCGGCCGGGACCCGGGCCGGCGGCACCGCGCTCCCGCCGCCGGCCAGCCGGGTCAGCGCCGTCGTCGCGGCGTCGTCGTCCACGCGGCGGGCCAGCGGCCCCCGGGGGCGCAGCAGCCGGCGGACCGGGGCCGACGTCGCCGCCTTCGCGCCCGGATTGGCGTCCAGTCGCCGGTCCAGCGGGCCGGCGGAGCCGGCGGCGAGTCCGCGGGCCGGCACGTCGACCAGATCGTGCACCGGTTGGGTCAGGGCGACGAGCCGGTCGTCGTCGACGGCCGCGCCGGGGGCGTCGGGGTCGACCCGGCGGGCGTAGAGCGCGGTGGCGGTGTCCCGGGCCGCCTGGCCCCGGCGCAACTGCTCGTTGGCGGCGCGGATCTCGGCGGCCCGCTGCCAGGCCGCCGCCGCCAGGTCCTCCTGGTGCCGCTGCACCACCTGGGTGCCGAGCGCGGCCGCGGCCCGGTAGCGGGGGTCCAGGTTCAGCCCGGCCAGCCAGCGTGGTTCGACGCCGGGGGCGGGCAGCCCGTCCTCCTGGCTGTGGATGTCGCCGTACAGCGGCGGGGTGAGCCGGTCCGCGCTGTGCCGCAGCAGCCCGGTCAGGGTGCTCTGCCAGGCGGCGCGGACGTCCTCGGCCCAGCCGGTCGGGGTCATCCCGGGCGCGGCGAGCGCGCCCTCGAAGCCCAGCACCGAGCGGCCCTCGACGCCCTCGTCGGGCTGCTGCGGCAGGCCGCCGCCGGGCGCGGCGATGTCCACCGGCTGCCGGCCGACGTCGGCCGGCAGCGGCCGGGCCCGCAGCCGGCGGGCCAGCGACTCGAAGTCGCCGTCCGGCCCGGTCCGGAACGTCCAGTGGTGGTAGACGGGCAGCAGCACCGGGCCGTCCGGCCCGGGGTGCGCCGATCCGGGTCCCCAGGCCGGTGCGAGCGGCCCGGTGTCGTCGACCGGTTCGCCGAGACCCGCGCGGACGCCGGCCGCGAAGGCGGGGACCACGGCGGCCAGGTAGTCGGTGCCGGCGGCGAGCCGTCGCGGGCAGAGCAGCCGGGACAGGGTACGTTCCGGGGCGGTTGCGATCACCGCGGCGACGTCCTCGTCCTCGACGGTGACCAGCACCTGGGCGTGCGCCCAGGCCCACGAGTCGGCCAGCGTGGGCAGTTGCCGCACGGTGGTGGCGAGCCGGGGCAGCGGCTGGCCCGCCTCGGTCCGCAGTTCCCCGCCGCCGTCGACAGGTACGACGACCAGGACCAGCCAGGGGCGCAGGGCGCCCCGAGCGTCGGGCCGGGCCGGTGTGTAGAGCCAGGGCAGGTCGGGGCGGTCGAACTCGACGGCCGCGAACAGCGACACCTCGACGTTCTCCGCGCCCGGGGCGGGAAAGCTGCGGATGATCTCCTGCGGGTCGATGCCGACGACGTCGCCGGGGCCGTGCAGCACGGCGGTGGAGGTGCCGGTGATCTCGCGGGTCTCGCCGGTGGCGGTCTCGGTGCCCAGTGCGGTGACGCTGAGCTCGACCGTGGCCCGGGCGTGCGGCAGCGCTCCGGTCAGCGGGTCGACGTCGGGGACCACGCGGGCGACGCCGTCGCGTACCCAGGGCAGGAAACGCAGGCCACCCATGTCAGCGGACCTCCAGTTCGGCGGGGACGATCCGGGGCTGCGGCACCCGCACCCGGGGTCGGCGCAGGGCCCCGGCACGGCGGGACGGGGACCGTTCGGTGGTGTCGACGTCGTGGCGCGGGACGGGGACGGTGGCCCCGGCCGGCCGGGGCCCCGGGGCGGTGCCGGCCGCACGGTGCGGCGCGCGGTCGGCGATCGGGTCGCCGTCGCCGGGGCGGTGCGGCGGGTCGGCGGCGAACCCGCCGTCGCCGGGGCCGCCGTCGGTCACGGCTAGCGCCGGGCCGGCGAAGCGGGCCGGGCCGGAGCGGCGGGTGCCGGCGAACGCGGCCGGTGCGGTGGCCGCGAACCGCGCGAGCAGGTCGCCGCCGCGGGCCGCCGTCAGGCCGCGGGCCGCCGGCAGCGGTCGTCCGGCGGCGTCCGGGTCGTCGATGATGATCCGGTCGTACGCCGAGTCGTCGCCGAGCGCGGCGAACGCGGTCAGCGTGGTCTCCGGCAGCGCCGTGCCGTCGGGCAGCGCCACCGTGCGGCCCGCCGCGAGGCGGACGAAGCCGGGGGTGGTGAGCTGCTCCTGCGGTGACAGGTCGCGGAACTGGCCGGGGGCGAAGTCGTCCTCGACCACGTCGCCGAGCCGGCCGGCGATCCGGTCGTCGCCGGCGCCGACGCTGACTCCGGTCAGGGTGAACCGGTTCGGGCCCGTGATCCTGGAGGTGCCCATCCTGGACAGGTCGGTGTCCAGCGGCAGGACGTTCTCTCGTACCGACAGCAGGGCGCCGGGTTGCAGCAGCATCGGCCCGGCCCAGCCGGCCAGGTCGCGCAGGGTGACCGGCTCGCCGGCGGTGAGCGCGGGCCGGGCCGCCCAGGCGTCCGGGGCGGACAGCGCGTCGCGCAGCGCCTCTGCCGCGGAGACGTACGTGGGCTCGTCGTCGGCGGCGATGTCCCCGTCGGTCCAGGAGAACTTCGCCGACACCTCCCAGAACAGGAACTTGATCCGGGCCTCGCCCCAGGCCCGCCACGGGCCGGGTCCGCTGACCCCGACCAGCAGGTTGACCGCCAGCAGCTCCTTGTCCTTGAACTTCAGCGACACCGTCGCGCCGATCTCGGCGGTGAACCAGAACGGCTTGAACTGGAACATCACGTCCAGCCAGGCCCGGCCGTCGATGACGAACCCGCCGCCCTCGAAGTGCAGCTTCAACTCGGCGCCGAACTGCGCGGTGTTGCTGGTGACGGCGAGATACGCCGACAGGTTCAGGCCCTTGCCCGACTTCTGCAGGGCGATGGTGAACCGCTTGACCGGCGGGAAGCCGGGCGGGGCGGTGTAGCGCGGGTGGAAACCGCCGATGGAGACGGCGAACGCGCTGCCCTCGCCCCACCTGGCGCGCAGCGCCATCTCCCCGGAGACCGGGCGGCCGAACAGCTTGGAGTCGATGAGCGCGGCGTCGACGCTGATCTCCCGGCGGGCGAAGTCCACGATGCCCGCCGAGTCGAGCCGGAACTTGCCGGCCTCCTTGAAGTCGATGACCAGCTTGCCCAGCAGCAGGATGCGGACCGGGTCGGGGAACTCCACCAGCACGGCCAGGTCGGCGACGACCTGCCCGGCGAGGAAGTTCAGCCGTACCATCGCGCCGAGCACGGTGCCGGTGGTGTCGACCGGGAAGATCCGGCTGAGGGTGGCGATGACGGCGGGCGCGTTGCCGACCGGGTCCGTGGGGAAGAGCAGCGCGTCCAGGGTGCCGGCGCGGGCGGCGTTGCGCACCTCCTCCGGGTTGGACCGCCGGTTCCAGCCGACCACCAGGCCGAGCCCGGTGATGGAGATGCCCCAGAACAGCATCAGCCCGGGGAACCACTCGTACGTTCCGGCGAGCAGCAGCGAGAACGTGTGGCCGCCGTCGGCCTCGGTGAGGCGGCTGCCGTCCGGGTTGCGGGTGTTGAGGATGGCGGTGGCCTGGAGCCGGAACCCCTTCATCGGCGACATGGCGGAGGTCATGCCGAGTTGCAGGGCCCCGGCGTACATGCCGCGTGCCTCGTCGACGAAGAGGTAGCCGCCGCCGGAGACGATGCCGTTGTCCATCCGCAGCCCGACCCCGTCCGGGCCCTTGAAACGGGGGCGCAGGTCGGCCGCGCCGAGGTTGCCGGCGGTGGCCGGGCCACCGCCGCCGGTCGGCAGCGCCGGCGGGAAGGTCAGGTCGGCGCGGATGCCGATGTTCTCCACCACGACGTGCAGCGGGCCCAGGGCGGCCCGGACCGTGGTGGTCAGGGTCAGGCTCAGCGACCGGGTGGCGGTGGACGCCTCCAGCGCGATCCGCAGCCCCTCGACGCCGAGGCCGTGCCAGGACAGGTGCACCGGGTACTCGGCGGCGAGCGCGGCGGCCCCGGACAGGTGCAGCCCGCCCCGCAGCGACCAGGCCAGCCCGAGGTCGAGACCGACCCGCAGCCCGTCGGCGGGGAACAGTTTGGCCAGCAGCCCGTCGCCGTCGCCGGGGCGGATCACCAGTTCCGCCTGGCCGGCCCGGATGCTCAGCTCGACGTCGTCGCGGCCGGCGCCGAGGCTGGCCTGCCCGCCGATCACGAGCTGCCCGACGGCGAGGTGGGTGCCGCCGGGGGCGCCGAGGATCCAGCCGGGCTGCCCGGCCGGGGCGATCCGGGCGATCTCGGCCGCCCACTTCACCACCGCGCTGTCGCCGCTGAACGTCACCCCCGCGCTGTTGACGGCCAGCGCCGGGCCGGCGCCGCTGAGGTCGGTGGCGACGTTCCACGCCCCGATCGCGCCCGCCAGGTGCGCCTCGCCGGTCGGCGCGAGGATCACCGTGAACCGGCCGTCCCAACTGGCCAGGCCGACGGTGACCCCGACGCCGAAGGTGGGGTTCCACGGCGCCAGCCCGGCGCCGGGCGGCGGCGTGCCGTCGGGCGTACGCAGGCCGCTGAAGCGCAGCCGCAGCAGGCTGTCGGCGAGCCGCCGGCCCACCTCGCCCTGGTCCGGACCGAGGCCGGGGCGTACGCCCTGGTCGGCGTCGAGGCCGAACGCCCGCAACGCCCGGGCCAGCCGAGGCAGCAGCCGGGCGGACAGTTCGGCGACCCCTTCCGGGGTGCTCCAGCCGTCCGGGGCGTACAGCGCGCGGAAGTAGGCCTCGGGGTCGCGGACCAGGTCGACCACCCGGTCCAGGCGCAACTCGTCGCGGCGCTTGGGCAGCCGGATCGGCGCGTCACCGGGCGGCATCGGCGGGCTGGGCGGGTTGGCGGTGGCCGGGTCGAGCAGGCCGAGCAGGTCGAGCACCGGCAGCGACCAGGGTGCCCGGCGCGTCAGGTAGGTCAGCACCAGCAGGTCGACCAGGTCGTCGGCGAGCTCGGCGGGCAGCCCCGGCACGTCGGGCAGGCCGTTCTTCACGCTCGGCAGCTCATTGATCTTCCCGAACACCTTCCCGACCGCCTCGGCGAGCTTGCCGAGCCCGTCGAGGGTGTCGAGTTTCGCGTCGTTGCGGACCACCGACACCGCGGCGAGGGCCGCCTCGACCGTGGCCGCCCACTCCTCGAAGCGGGCGGCGTCGAAGCCGCTGACCGCCTCCAGGTCCCAGCCGAGCGCGCGCATCAGCCGGGCCCGCCGCCACGGGTCGTACGCGGACAGCACCGGCTCGGCGAGCAGCCGGACCTCGTCCCAGAGCAGGGCGAGGGCGTTCTTCGGCTCGGTCATCGCAGCTGTGGTCCTTTCGTGCCGCCGGTCATGCCGTCACCCTCGGCAGGTCGCTCAGGTCCAGCCGCAGCGAGTTGCGGGCGGCCGAGAGGGTCTGCTCGGCCACGGGCAGCGCCGCGACGGGCAGCGTGTAGCGGTGCCCGGTCGGCCAGGCCGGCCACCGGTCGAGCGCGGTCAGCGCGGTGGCCACCGGCGCGTCGGTGGCGACGACCTGCCCGACGGCGGTGATCAGCGCGAGCTCGTGCGCGTCGGCCCAGCTGGTGGGCGGTCCGCTGAAGTCCTGGCCGAGCGCCTTCGCCCGGGTCAGCACCGTGTGCAGCTCGCTGGCGGCCCGGGGACGGGTCCGGAACTCGGGCTTCTCCGCGCCGGTTGCCGGCGGCCCCACCGCGACGAGCTGGTGCGCCCGGTACTGCTGCCAGCAGGCCAGCGCCGCCACGGACCGCTCGGAGGTGAACAGGTCGCCGACGCGGACCCGGCGGGGCTTGCCGTCGGCGCCGGGCACGTTCGGCACGGTCGGGGTGACCGCCGGGTCCGGCGTGTCCCAGTCGGTGGCGAGCAGGTCGTGCAGCCGCTGCCGGGCGAGGGTCCACAGGCCGCGACGGACGCCGTCGTGGGTGCGCAGGGCCAGCGCGTACCGGTGCATCCAGTGCCAGGAGCGCAGGCCGAGCAGCTCCAGCGTGGTGCCCACGGCCTCGCGGGCCGCGCCGGTCGAGTCGGTCTCGGCCGGCCGGGCCCGCGGTACCCGCAGCTCGGGGTGGAGCAGACCGCCGCCGTCCTTGCCCCAGCCGGGTACGGCGTTGATGCCGCCCTGCCCGCCGAGGACGTCGTACGCGTCCCGATCGGTGGCCCGCAGGAGGGCCAGGTACGCCCACATCTCGCCGGGCTCGGCGTTGATGTCCAGCGCGGGCGGCAGCGTGGTGGGGGCGGCCTGCGGCCCGTGCGCCCGCCAGCCGAACGGTCCGAACCGGAGCACCGCCGGGTCGTCCGCGGCGACCCGGTCCAGCCAGCCGCCGGCCGCGTCGGGCACCTGGTTCTCGGCGACGGCGCGCAGCACCTTGAAGGTGGAGAGCTGGCGGGCGGCGCGCGTACCGGCGTCGCCGCCGCCGGCGCTCGTGGCCGCCAGCTCGGTCAGGGTGGGGCCGGTGGCGTGTCCCTGCGGCCGGGGCAGGACCGCCTCCGGCAGCAGCTCCGACTCGCCGTCGAGCACCGGTCCGCTCCACTGCGCGTCGGTGGCGTGCGCGTGGTACGCGCCGAGCCGGATCAGCTCCGGGTGCCCGGGCGGCGCGGCGCCGGCGTCCGCCGGCCGGCCGGTGACCACCCGGGAGTAGAGCCGCCGGTCGGTGGCGGTGACGTCGTCGAAGAGCCAGACGTTCGGCTGGTCGAGCCGTTGCGGGGTGTCCCCGGAGACCTGCCAGGACTCGACCACGACCGGGCAGCGCCACCGCTTGTCCAGCCAGTGCTGGATCGCTTCCTGGGTGGCCAGGTCCGCCACGCCGCTGATCGGCCCGAGGTAGCGTTCGGCCTCCGGCACGTCGACCGGTTGCAGCCGGTCCGACCAGCGGGGCGCGGTCGCCCCGGCCGGCTCGACCGCGGTCCGCTCCCGCCGGGCGTACGCCTGGAACTCGCGCACCGCCCAGTAGGTGATGATCCCGTACGTCCCGTCGGGCTCGCCCGGGGTGCGGAAGCCGAGCGTGGCCAGGTCGTGCTGGAGGCGGCTGACCCAGCGCTCGGTGACCAGGTTCGCCGGCCGGTCCACCTCGTCGTAGCGGGCCTTGGCGGTGGCCGTGGCGTCGTGGTCGCCGGAGCGCAGCACGAATCCGCCGTACGGCGGCGGCTTGGTCAGCGAGCAGCCGAACGAGAGGTCCACGGTGTACGTGCTCAGCGCGGCGGCGCGGCTCTCCCCGGGCAGGTGCCACCAGAGCCGCTGGGTGGCGGACTTGCACTCCCCGGCCGGCCAGGTGAAGGTGATCTCGCCGAGGTTGTTGCGCCCGACGATCTCCTTGCCGTTGCCCCAGGACCCCTTGTAGTGGTCGAGGTTGCGGGCGGCGGTCAGGTACTGGGCGAGGGCCTGGTCGCGGGGCAGGCCGGCCGGGTCCACCACCGCCTCCGGTACGCCGTCGCGGCGTACCGTCGGGTCGGCCTCGTCGTGCCGGAGGAACTGCACGTACACGTTCCAGTCGGGTTGCCGGCCGAGCAGCTTGCGCGCGTCGATGTCGCTGACCGCAGGCCGGCCGGACACCCACCAGCCGGTGGTGTCGTCCGCGCCGACGGTCACCTGGACGCCGGCCCGCATCCGCTGCCCCTCCTTGCCGGGCAGCTCGTTGGCCCAGCCGACCAGGTCGATCCGGCCGGTCACGTCGAGCAGCGGCACGTACCCGACGTCGTGCAGGAGCCGGGTCATCTTGTCCTCGTTGCGGAACGCGCTGGACACGAAGCCGGCGAGCACCCCCTCGGTGCGGTTGACCCCCTCGTACGGTTTGGCCGGGTCGGGTCCGCAGGCGTAGGGGAGGGTCGCCGAGTAGCGGATCCGTTCGGCGGAACCGAAGTGGATGTCCCCGCCGAGCAGCACCAGCCGGCGCCGGCGTACCCCCTTCTCGTCCGGAGGCGCGGCGGCGAAGAGCCGGGCCAGGATCTTGTGCACGGCGGCGTCGCTGGCCACCCAGGCGTCCTCCGCGTCGGCGGTCCACCGGCCCGCGGTGGCCTTGGCCAGTGGCTGGGCGAGCTGTTCCAGGATGGGTACGCCGAACAGCGCGACCGGCTGGGCGACCACGGTCACCGCGTCGTCGCCGAGGACTCCGCCGCCGGTGAGCATGTCGTCGAGCGGGTGGTCGTCCAGCAGCAGGCCGCCCGGGTTGCCGCTGCCGCCCGGATACTGCCGCCAGGTGCGGGTGTCCAGCGCGACGAGCTGGTAGCGGGGCCAGGTGACGGTGTAGTGGTAGGTCAGCGCGCCGGCCGGCCGGACCAGGCGGCCCTCCTTGGTGACCCCGGTCGGCAGCCCGAGCCGGGTACGCAGGGCGAGGTCGTCGGCGTCGTTGGGCGTGGCCGACCAGCCGGCCAGCGCGGTCAGCGCCGTGCGGCCCGGTTCCCCGGCGTCGCCGGCGGGAGCGAACCGGTCCGGGGTGTTGCCCCACGCCTGGAAGACCACGAACGCGGCCATCGCGTTGCGGACGATCCGCCGGCCCAGCGCCGAGTTGACCACCGCGTCGGTCACCCAGGACCGGGTCATGTTCCAGTCGTCGGTGACCTCGTGGTCGTCGGCGACCATGTACGTCGACACGTTGGCGAGCTGTCGGCGTACCGCCGCCAGGCCGGTCCGGAATGTGGCCACCGCCAGCCCCTGCCGCTGCCAGCGCTCGTACCGCTCGATGATCTCCTTCTGCTGGGCACTCGGCGAGTACGCCCGGCCGGCGCGCATCAGGTCGTAGACCGTCTCGCCGGGCCGGCGGCCCTGCGGGTCCTTCAGGATCCGGGTGTCGGCGGGCAGCACGTGCTCGAACCTCGGCCAGCTCGCCGGCCACAGCACGTCCGACCAGGCCAGCAGGTACATGCACAGGTATTCGCGCAGCGACATCAGGTGGCTGTCGGCGGCGCCGGAGGTGAACTTCGCGTCCCGCTCCATGGTGGTGGCCCGCTTGCCCGGCAGGTACGTCACGTCGGCCGGCGGCGAACTGGTGCCGACCGGCATCGTCTCCGGCGCCAGCCCCAGCCGGGCGGCCACCCCCTCGTGCGCGGGCACCGCCGGGTCGCTGCCGACAGGTGGCAGGGCGCCGTGGCCGTGGATGATCGCCAGCAGCGGGTCGGCCACGTCGTCGGCGTAGATCTGGTCGCCGCCGAGGACGAGCTGGTGCGGGCGCAGCGTCGGATCGCCGCCGGCCGCGGCGATGATCGGGTCGAGGACGGGGAAGGCGTCCTGGCCCTCGCCGTGCGGCTTGCGGCACGAGCCGTGGAAGATGCGCAGCTGGTTCGGGTCGGTCGGCGGGGTGACGAAGGTGGGCACGGCGGGCGTCGCGGCCGGCGCCTGCGGGTGGCCCTGGTACGTCAGCGCGGCGCGGGCGGTGGCCGGGTCGGCGGCCACCACGTCGGCGTCGAAGAGGCTGCCCGCGCCGGATCCGCCGGAGAACGACAGGTCGTAGCCGTAGAGGGTGCCCGGTTGCAGGGTCACCCCGGTGACGGTCACCGCGACGACGTGCAGCCGGTCGGCGAGCCGTACGGTGGCCCGGGTCCCGGTGCCGACGGTGGCGCCCCGGGCGTAGCCGGGCGCGGGCCCGAGCGCGAAGACGCTCAACGTCACCGTGCAACCGGCGCGCAGGGCGACGAAGACGGTGACGCTCGTCGGGTCGACCCGGCGCACGATCGGGCCGCAGAGCACGAGGGGCAGGCCGGTCGGAGCGGTCATGCAAGGTTCCCTTCGCCTCGGCCGTGGTGTCCGGGTCTCGATTGAAGTCGCCGCGTCGCGCCCCGCCTACGGCGCAACAGCGCGAAGGTTCCGCCGTGCCGGATGACAACCATCGGCCGACGACGCGCCGGCCCGATCCGACCGTCCGGGGTGAACGTCCACTCAGGCCTTTCCGGTGACGGAGACCCGACGGTCGATTGCCCCGGCCGCCGGGCAGGCGCTAAGGCACGGCCGCCGAAATTCCGTTGTCGCTCCCGGGTGCCGTCCGGTTAGGGTCGGGCGATGATCGAGGTGCACGAGCTGGCGAAGCACTTCCGGGTGCACCGGCGGCCACCCGGGCTGGGCGCCTCGCTGCGCGCCCTGTTCCGGCGCGAGCACGTCACCGTCCGCGCGGTCGAGCGGGTCAGCTTCACCATTCCCACCGGCGAGGTGGTCGGCTTCCTCGGCCCGAACGGTGCCGGCAAGACGACCACGCTGAAGTGCCTGACCGGCCTGCTGCATCCCACCGCCGGCACCGTACGGGTGCTCGGGCACACCCCGCATCACCGGGAGGCCGCGTTCCTGCGCCGGATCTCGCTGGTCATGGGCCAGCGCAACTCCCTGTTCTGGGATCTGCCGGCCGCGGACGCCTTCGAGGTCAACCGGGCGATCTACGGGCTCGCGGAGGGCCCGTACCGGTCGGCGCTCGCCGAGCTGGCCACCCTGCTCGACATCGAGGCGCTGCTCGACAAACAGGTCCGGGTGCTCAGCCTGGGCGAGCGGATGCGCTGCGAACTGGCCGCCGCGCTGCTGCACCGGCCGGACGTGCTCTTCCTCGACGAGCCGACGCTCGGCCTGGACGTCAACGGCCAGGCGGCGGTACGCACGTTCCTGCGCGACTACAACGCCCGGCACGGCGCGACCGTCCTGCTCACCAGCCACTACATGGGCGACGTGACGGCGCTGGCCCGCCGGGTGCTGGTCATCGACGACGGTGCCCTGCGCTTCGACGGCGACCTCGCCGCGCTGGTCGAGGCCCACTCGCCGCACCGGCTGGTCCGGGTCACCCTGCGGGCGGCCGTCCCGGCGGAGACCTGGGTCGGTCTCGGTGAGCTGTCGTCGGTCGACGGGGCCGTGGTCACCCTGGCGGTACCGAGGGCCGAGACGGCGGCGATCGCGGCCCGGCTGCTGACCACCCTGCCGGTCGAGGACGTGGCGATCGAGGACCCGCCGGTGGAGGACATCATCCGGGCGGTCTTCGCCCATGCGTGACGTGCTGACCGCGTATCCCGCGCTCGTGCGCAGCGCGACGCTGGTCGCGGTGACCTACCGGGGCCGGATCGCGCTGTCGGTGCTCACCGTCTTCTTCCCGCTGCTGATGATGGCGGTGTGGCTCACCGTCGTGGCCGAGGGCGGCCCGCCCGCGGGCTGGAGCACCGGTGACTTCCTGTCCTACTACGCGGCGGCCACCCTGCTGTGGAACCTCACCGGCGACCGGGTGGTGTGGCAGTGGGACGCGGACCTGCGCAGCGGGGACCTGTCCGTGCGGCTGTTGCGCCCGGTGCACCCCTTCCACCAGTACGCCAGCGGCGACCTCGGGCACCGCCTGCTGTTCCTGACGATGCTGGTGCCGGCCCTGGTGCTCGCCGCGCTGCTCGTGCCCGGCCTGGACTACCCGGTCACGCCCGGCCGGCTGGTCGCCGTCGCCGCCGCTGTGGTGCTGGCGTACGCGCTCAGCCTGGTCATGGCGTCGACGTTCGCCCTGATCGGGTTCTGGAGCACCCAGGCGTCCAACGTGTGGCTGCTGTGGTGGGGGCTGGGCTCGTTCGCCTCGGGCTGGGTCGCGCCGCTGGCGCTGATGCCGGACTGGTTGCGTACGGCGGCGCTGGTGCTGCCGTTCCGTACCGCCATGGGCTTCCCGGTGGAGCTGCTGATGGGCCGCCTCGACGCGGGCCAGGCGGCGTACGGGTTCGCCGTCGGGCTCGGCTGGCTGGCCGTGTTCGGCCTGCTCTACCGGGTCGCCTGGCGGCGGGGCGTGCGGCGCTACCAGGCGGTGGCCGGATGAGCCGGTGGGCGCGGCAGGCCCGCATCCTGGGGATCTGCTGGCGGGCGGCGGTGGCCGGCGAGGTGGAGTATCGGCTCAACTTCGTCTCCAACATCCTGCTCAGTACGTTCTGGATGGTGTGGGCGGCGGCCGGCGCGTCGGTCTACTTCCGGTTCACCGGCGCGGTGGCGGGTTGGACGCACGCCGAGGTGCTGGTCGTCATCGGGTTGTTCTTCGCGATCAACGGCCTACGCCAGGCGCTGCTGCAACCGAACCTGGAGCGGATGACCGACTACGTGCGGCGGGGCACGCTCGACTTCCTGCTGACCAAGCCGTTCGACGCGCAGCTGCTGGTGAGCCTGCGGCAGATCCGGGTCAACAACCTGCTCGACCCGGTGCTGGGCCTGACCCTGGCCACGGTCGGGCTCGTCCGGTCCGACCGGGGGGTGTCGGTGGCCGCGCTGGGCTCGTTCCTGCTGCTGCTGGCGTGCGCGATCCTGCTGATGTACGCGCTGACGGTGGTGCTGATGGCGCTCTCCGTGGTGCTGGTCGCCGCCGAGGAACTCGACCGGGTCTCGTACGCCTTCGTCGAGCTGTCCCGCTTCCCGGTGGACCTGTACCGCAACCCCGCGCAGGCGGTGCTGACGGTGGTGCCGGTGGCGTTCCTGACCACGTACCCCGCCGCGGCGCTGCTGGGCCGGCTCGACCCGTACCTGCTGCTGATCGCCCCGGCGGTGGCGGTCGGCGCGGTCGTCGTGGCCACCGTGGCCTGGCGGCGTTCGCTGCGCTCCTACTCCGGCGCGAGCAGCTGAGCCGGCAGATCCGGTCGTACGGCGGGGACCCGGGCCGTCGCCGGCGACGGCCCGGGTCCCCGTCACGCCCTCGTGAATCAGTAGACGGTCACGCCGTAGGCACTGGCCGCCGCAGGCACCGGCTGGTAGAACGTGGTGCCGCCGGACTTGCAGTCACCGCTGCCGCCGGAGGTGATGCCGAGCGCCTTGGTGCCGTCGTAGAGCGCGCCGCCGGAGTCGCCCGGCTCGGCGCAGACGGTGGTTTGGATCATGCCCCGGACGGTACCGCCGCCCTGGTAGCGAACGGTCACGTTCAGGGCCGTAACGGTGCCGCTCTTGGTGCCGGTGGTCGAGCCGGACCGTTTGACCGCCTCACCCACGTACGCGTTGGCGGCGGTGTAACCGCCGGGGTGGCTCAGCCCGGTGTTGTCGTAGCGGACCAGGGCGTAGTCGCTGCCGGGGAAGGTGGAGCCGGTGGTCGGGCCGATCAGGGTCTTCAGGCCGGAGTCGGTGTACCAGGTCTTGACGACGTTTCCGCAGTGCCCGGCGGTGAGGAAGTAGTACACGCCGGACTTGACCACGTTGAAGCCGAGCGAGCAGCGGTAGCCGCCCCCGTAGATGGCGTCGCCGGCCGACAGCAGCGGGCGGAAGGTGCCGCGGGACCGGTCGACCCGGATCGCGCCCGCCTCGGCTCCGGCGCTCCTCTTGAGCGTGGCGACCTGGGCGGCCGAGACGGTGTCGTCGGCGGTCACCACGACCCGTCCGGAGACGGTGTCAACGTGCCAGGCGATGCCCTCGACGCCGGAGGCCCGTACGGCGGCGTCGACCCGGGCGAGCTGGCCCGCCGTGTAGCTCGGCGGAGCGGCGGCGGCCGGGACGGCGAACGCGCCGGCGGCCACCAGGCCGACGGTCGCGGCGAGCAGCGGAGTCAGTCGGTTACGGCGGATTCTCACGGTCTCCTCCTCAGACGGTGAAGGCCGCCGGTTGCGTCGGCGTCCCTGCCGGTCGCCGGGGCGGGGTCGGGGTCTGACCTCGACGAACGCTGTAGCGGTGAGTATCTACTTGGATCGATGCGCCTGCAAGGGGTCGTTCCCGGGCGGCCCGCGGTGGTTAGGGTGTGGGCGGGGGAGGTGCGCCGATGGCATCGGAGCTGAGCAGGGCCGCGCTGGCCGGACTGGAGGCGGCGGTCCCCGGGGGTGTGCGCACCCGGGCCGCCGACCGGCTGGGGCTCGCCCACGACGCCTCCCACTACCTGCTGCATCCGGCCGCGGTGGTCGCCCCGGCCGACGCGGAGCAGGTCGCCGCGCTGCTGCGGCACAGCCGTGGCACCGGCACCCCGCTGACCTTCCGTTCGGGCGGCACCAGCCTCAGCGGTCAGGCGGTCACCGACCGGCTGCTGGTCGACACCCGCCGGCACTTCCGTGACCTGGCCGTCCTCGACGAGGGCCGTCGGGTCCGGGTGCAACCGGGGGTGGTGCTGCGGCAGGTGAACAACCGGCTCGCCCCGTACGGCCGGCGGCTCGGGCCGGACCCGGCCAGCGAGTCCGCCTGCACGGTCGGCGGTGTGGTGGCCAACAACTCCAGCGGCATGACCTGCGGCACCGAGTTCAACACCTATCGGACCCTGGAGTCGCTGCTGCTGGTGCTGCCCAGCGGCACGATGCTGGACACCGGCGCCCCGGACGCCGACGACCGGCTGCGGGCCACCGAACCCGAGCTGTACGCCGGGCTGCTGCGGCTGCGTGACCGGGTCCGTGGCAACCCCGACTCGGTGCGCCGGATCCGCGCCCAGTACGCCATGAAGAACACCATGGGGTACGGGGTGAACGCCTTCCTCGACCACGACACGCCCGCCGACCTGCTCACCCGGCTCGTGGTGGGCAGCGAGGGCACCCTCGCGTTCGTGGCGGCGGCGACCTTCCACACCGTACCGGCGCACCGGCACGCCGCGACCGGCCTGCTGGTCTTCGACACCCTGGGCGCGGCGATGGCGGCCATGCCGGCCCTGGTGGCCGCCGGGCCGGCGGCGATCGAGCTGCTCGACGCCGCCGCGCTGCGGGTCGCCCAGGCCGACCCGAAGGCGGACGCCGCGCTGCGCGGCCTCGCGGTGCGCGAGCACGCGGCGCTGCTGGTCGAGTGGCAGGAGTCCGACCCGGACGTGCTCGACGAGCGGGTGGCGGCGGCCCGGCCGGTGCTGGCCGAACTGCCGCTGACCGCCCCGGCCCGGCTCAGCGGCGAGGCGGCGGCCCGCGCCGCGCTGTGGCACATCCGCAAGGGCCTCTACGCCGCCGTGGCTGGCGCCCGCCCGTCCGGCACCACCGCGCTGCTGGAGGACATCGCCGTCCCGGTGGAGGCGCTCGCCGACACCTGCGCCGCGCTCGCCGACCTGTTTGCCCGGCACCGGTACGAGCAGAGCGTGATCTTCGGCCACGCCAAGGACGGCAACCTGCACTTCCTGCTCAACGAGCGGTTCTCCGGCGGCGTGGCCCCGGCGCGCTACGCCGACTTCACCGAGGAGATGGTCGACCTGGTGCTCGGCCACGGCGGCACGCTCAAGGCCGAGCACGGCACCGGCCGGGTGATGGCCCCGTACGTGCGCCGCCAGTTCGGCGACGAGCTGTACGCGGTGATGCGCGAGCTGAAGACGCTCTGCGACCCCGACGGCGTGCTCAACCCCGGGGTGCTGCTCAGCGACGACGCCGAGATCCACCTGCGGCACCTGAAGACCGTGCCCACGGTCGAGCCCGAGGTGGACCGCTGCGTCGAGTGCGGCTACTGCGAGCCGGTCTGCCCCAGCCGCGACCTGACCACCACGCCCCGCCAGCGGATCGTGCTGCGTCGGGAGATCGCCGCCGCCCGCGCCGCCGGTGACCAGGCACTGGTCCGGGAGCTGACGGCCGCGTACGGGTACGACGCGGTGGACACCTGTGCCGTCGACGGCATGTGCGCCACCGCCTGCCCCGTGCTGATCAACACCGGTGACCTGGTGAGGCGGCTGCGTACCGAGCGTGTCGGTCGGGTCGCGCAGGCCGGTTGGCGCGGGGCGGCCAACCGGTGGGGCGCGGCCACCAGGGGCATTGCGGGTGGGTTGAACCTGGCCGGGGCGCTGCCGCCCGCGTTGCCGGAGGCCGGCACCCGGGCGGCCCGGGCGGTGCTCGGCGTGGAGCGGGTGCCGCAGTGGCGGCGGGACCTGCCCCGGGGCGGCACGGCGCGTCGCCCCCGCCCGGTGGACGATCCGGACGCCGTCTTCGTACCGTCCTGTCTGGGCACGCTGTTCGCGCCGGCCGAGGGCGGGTCGGGCGTCGCCGCCGCGCTGCTCACCCTCGCCGAGCGGGCCGGGCTGCGCCTGCTCGTGCCCGACGGGGTGGCGAGCATGTGCTGCGGCACGCCCTGGTCGTCCAAGGGCCTCACCGCCGGCTACCAGGCGGTACGCGACCGGGTGCCGGCGGCGCTGCGGGCGGCCAGCCGGGACGGCGCGCTGCCCGTGGTCAGCGATGCCGCCTCCTGCACCGAGGGTTTCGCCAAACTGCTCGCCGACGCCGGTGGGCTGCGGGTGGTCGACGCCGTCGGGTACGTCGCCACGGAGTTGCTGCCCCGGCTCACCGTCCGGCGCCGGTTGGGCTCGCTCGCCCTGCACCCGACCTGCTCGTCCACCCGGCTCGGGCTGGACGAGGCGCTGCTCACCGTGGCCCGGGCGGTTGCCGACGAAGTGGTGGTGCCCGAGGGCTGGCAGTGCTGCGGCTTCGCCGGCGACCGGGGGCTGCTGCATCCCGAGCTGACCGCCTCGGCCACCCGGGCCGAGGCCGACGCCGTCGCCGGCCGTTCCTTCGACGGGTACGCCTCGGTGAACCGCACCTGTGAGATCGGGATGGCCCGGTCGACCGGGCAGCCGTACCGCCACCTGTTGGAGCTGCTCGCCGACGCCACCGCCTAGTGGTTCGCCTTCGGGCACCGCTGCCGGCGGGGCTGTACGTGGGCAACGGCCACGGCAAGCTGGTCGGAGCTACTCAGGTGGTCGAGCTGGGCGCGGTGGCTGCCGCAAAAAACCTCCCGAGGTCCGGAAAATGGTGCGGTTGCTCATTGACAATCCGCTGGAACAGCGGCTGTTTCGCCATCACTTCGGCAACCTTCGTCCAATCCGATCGTGCATCGTCCGGGAACCGGGAGCCAACCCGTACGGCATAGTCGACCGCTCCCGCCATCAGGTCGGCGATGGTCAGGGCGCGAGCCAGTTCCTCGCCGGAAAGGTCGAGTGGCCTGCGTTCGAATAGGTATGGGCGGAGTTCTGGCCGCTGGAAAATCAGGGCAAGCGCAGAGTCGTAACGTTCGCTCGCATGATTCAGCACCTCGTACCTGCTGAAGAGGTTGGCGATGTTTACCTGCTTTTCGAGTTTCCTCGTCTGCGCGGCCGCGAAGTAGAGTGTGACAACAACCGCAACCAGGCTGAGAATCTGCACGATGTCACCGGCCACTGGCGCTCCCGCTCGATCAAGCCGTTCTGTGAATCGGACTATCCTCAATGGTAGGACGAGGTATCCAATGGCGACTGTCCGCGAGCGGGCGAGTGGGCGCGGATGCGGTCGCGGCACCGGAGGCCGACGGCGAGGGGGGAGACGGCCCGGTGGCGTAGCATTCGGCGGCGTGCTGCGGAGTTGGTGGTTGGCGGGCGTCATGCTGGCATGCGGGTTGCTCGTGGTGGCCACCCAGGACCAGCCGTGGGTCGCCGTCGTCGAGTTCCTCATCTTCGCGGCGTTGGCCGTCCTGTTCTCGCCGCTGGTGTTCCCGAGGTCGCTGACCGCCGCGCAGGCACAGGAACGCAGCGCCCGGGACGGCCGGCCGATCGTGTACTGGCGGCCCGGCTGTCGGTACTGCCTGCGGCTTCGGCGGCGGCTCGGTGGCCGGGCCGGTCAGGTGCACTGGGTCG
Organism: Micromonospora narathiwatensis; assembly: GCF_900089605.1. NCBI lineage: Bacteria > Bacillati > Actinomycetota > Actinomycetes > Micromonosporales > Micromonosporaceae > Micromonospora > Micromonospora narathiwatensis. The sequence goes on from NZ_LT594324.1 coordinate 2,303,753, forward strand.
ACATCTGGCGTGACCCGGCCGGAGCCGCCGCGGTGCGGGCCATCACCGGGGGCGACGAGACGGTGCCGACCGTGGTGGCGCGCGGCGAGGCGGCGGTGAACCCGGAGCCGGCCTGGCTGCTACAGCGGCTGACCTCACCGTCGTCACCCGTCTGAGCATCATCCAGCGGATCCACTGGGGACCGAGACGTGAGTCGAGGGGCTATAGTTCTCATTATCGAGAATGATAATGTCTAGGGCATGACCTCGTCGGCCGACCGCTGGGCGGGACTGGCGCTGCATCCGGTGCGGATCCGGATCCTGCGATCAGTCGCCGGTGCCCGCCGTACCACTCGCGACCTTGCCGCTGCCTTGCCGGACGTGCCGCAGGCCACCATCTACCGGCACGTGGCGGCGCTCGTGGCGGGCGGACTCCTCGACGTGGTCGAGGAGCGGAAGGTGCGCGGCACCGTCGAGCGGGTGTACACCCTGCCCGCCCACGGCGCGGCGCTCGGGCCGGCGGATCTCGCCGACGCCAACGCCGAGGATCACGGGCGGTGGTTCACCGCGTTCGTGTCCAGCCTGCTCGCGGAGTTCTCCCGGTATCTGTCCCGGGACCGGATCGACCTGGTCGCCGACGGCGTCGGCTACCAGCAGGTGGTGCTGCACCTCTCCGACGAGGAGTTCGCCGAGTTCGCCGCGGAGCTGGCCGGGGTGATCGCACCGCGACTGGCCAACCGACCCGGCCCCGGGCGGGTGGCTCGCCTGCTGGCCACCGTCCTGATGCCGGCCGAGCCGGCGTCCGACACCAGCTCCGCCGCGCCGCAGCCGGCCGCCGAACCGGCAACCGGATCACCCGACGACGCCGACCCGCACTGACCACCACCCTCGGCCCGCCGACCCGGGCCCGACGGAAGGAGTTCCCCATGGCCGTGTTGGCCGTCACCGGCGAGCAGATCGACATCCATTTCAGCCCCGGCGAGCGACTCTGGCTCAGCCGCGACCAGCTGACCGTCCCGCTGGCCGCCGTACGACAGGTGGCCTGCGTCGACCAGCCGCTGCGGCTGGCCCGGGGCGCCCGGCGGGGCCTCGCCGTCTCCGGCTTCCTCAAGATCGGTGTCTGGGGCGTCTTCGGTGGTCCCCGCCAACTCGTCTCGGCCCGCCGGGGCGAACCCGGCCTGCACCTGACGCTCGACAGGTCGGCCGCGAACACCGAGTTCGACGAGATCGTGCTGTCGGATCCGGCGGCACCGAGGCTCGTCGAGGCGATCCGGCACGCGACGGCGGGCCGGTCGTGACCGGGGAGCGGCTGCCCATCGCCGGGTCGGCGGGTTCTCCACCGGCATGCGGCAACGACTGAGCCTGGCCACCGCGAGGATGCCAACCGAACGCGTGCCCGCCGGTCGAACCCCGGTGGGGGACGGGCCGCCCGGGCTACGGTGCGGGTGACGACGGCTTCCGGCGGACGTACCGGGCCACGGTGGTGTGGGGGTGGGGCAGCGATGTCGCCAGGGGCGCCGGCGCGGCCGTTGACCGGACGGGTCGCCGTCGTCACCGGAGCCGCGCGCGGCATCGGCCGGGCGGCGGCCGTGGCGCTCGCCGAAGCCGGCGCGGACGTGGCCGGCCTGGACGTCGCCGGGCCGGTCAGCCCGATCCTCGACTTCCCGCCCGCCACCCCGGAGGACCTGGCCGAGACCGGCCGGCTGGTCACCGCGGCCGGCGGACGCTGGTCCGGGCACGTCGCCGATCAGCGGGACATCGGTGCCGTCCGGGCGGTCGCCGAGGCGGTCGAGCGGGACCGGGGCGGTGTCGACGTGCTCTTCGCCAACGCCGGCATCCAGGCGTTCAAGCCGCTGCTGGAGATGGCCGACGCGGACTGGCACGACCAGGTCGACGTCAACCTGACCGGCACCGCGAACGTGCTGCGGGTCTTCGCCCCGCTGCTGGTACGCCGCGGCGGCGGGCGGATCATCGTGACGTCCTCCACCCAGGGGCAGCACGGCACCCGGAACGGGTCGGCCTACTCGGCGTCGAAGTGGGGGCTGCTCGGGCTGGTGAAGTCGGCCGCGCTGGAGCTGGGCGGATACGGGATCACCGTGAACGCGGTCATCCCCGGGCTGGTGGACACCACCCTGACCCGGCACGAGGACCGGTACGCGCAGGCGCTCGTCGAGGGCGGGCGGACGCCGTCCGGTGACCCCGGCGCCGACGAGCGCACCATGGTCGAGATGCTGCGGGCGAGAACCCCCCTGGGGGTGCCCTGGGTGCAGCCGACCGACGTGGCACCGCTGGTGGTGTTCCTCGCCTCCGACCAGGCGCGGATGGTCAGCGGCACCTCGTTCGCCGCGACCGCCGGGGACAGCGCCCGCGTCACCGCCTGACCACGGTCACCGCCCGTACGGGCGGCGGGTGACGCTGGCGTGCAGCATCCGGGTGAGGGTGACGATGTCGAACACCGGCACGCCGAGCCGGGCCTGGATCCGGTGCGCGAACGGCACCAGGTCGGTGCACTCGATCACCAGCGCGCCCAGGTCCGGATGGGTCCGGGCGAGGGCGTCCACCCGGTCGTCCACCTCGGCGGCGAGCCGGTCGACGTCGAGCCGGTCGCGGCGTCCCTCCAGCATCACCTCGCGGAACTCCGGCTGGTCGGCCATGCCGGTGACCGCGACCGGTAGGTCGTGGGCGCCGATCGCGGCGAGGTGCCGGGGGCTCAGGGCCCGCTCGTCGGCGACCAGCAGCCCAACCGTCCGGTCCGTCATGCGGTGCACCATCGGCAGCTGGATCAGGCTGGAGGACCACAGCGGCACGTCGACCGCGGCGGCCAGTTCGGCCTGGAAGAGCACGAGGAAGCCGCACGCCCCGGTGATGCCGGCGACGCCGGCCGCCTGGAGGTCCCGGGCGGCGGTGACGAACGGTTCCAGCAGGGTCGGGTCGGCCTCGCGGACCAGCCGTCGCGGGGTGGCGCCCTCGACCACCCGGTAGACGACGGGGAAGTCGAAGGTCGCCGGGTTGCGGATGTGTCCGGGGATCTTGTCGAAGCTGGTCTGGAGGCAGAGCACCCCGATCGCGGCGTCGCTCACCGGCGTCCCCTTCCGAAGCGGTCCAGGGCGAACGTCTCCAGCGGCAGGTCGGGATCCTTGCCGTCGAGGAGCTGGGCGAGCAGCCGCCCGCCGGCCGGCGCCAGCCCCATCCCGATGTGGCCGTGCCCGGTCGCCACGCTGACGTTGCGGTACGTCCCGGCCCGGCCGATCAGGGGCAGGCTGTCCGGGGTGCAGGGGCGCAACCCGCTCCACACGTGCAGCCGCCGGTCGGTGTCCAGCCCCGGCAGGTACGACCGCACGGTGCGCAGGATCCCGTCGACCCGGCGCGGCGACACGGAGTTGTCGAGGCCGGACAGTTCCAGGGTGCCGCCGACCCGGATCCGGTCGCCCAGTGGCATGACCGCCACCTTGCCCTCGCTGAGCAGCATCGGCAGCCTGGGGGTGCCCGGTCCGGCCGGGACGGTGACCGTGTAGCCCTTGGCGGGTTGCAGCGTCAGCCCGACGCCGAGCGTACGGGCGCAGGCCGCGGACCACACCCCGGCGGCGATCACCACCTCGGTCGGGTGCAGGTCGCCACGGCTGGTCCGGACGGCACGTACCCGCCGGCCGGTCACCTCGAAGTCGCGGACCTCGGTGCCGGTGACGATCTCCACGCCCCGCTCGCGCAGCAACCGGGCGAACCCGAGCAGGAACGCGGGGATGCGTAGGGCGGCGCCCTCCTCGTTGAGCAGCGCCCCGGCGATGGCGAAGTCCACCCCGGGTTCCAGCCGGGCCAGTTCCGCCCGGTCGAGTTCGCGCAGCGGCACGCCCCGCTCCACGGCGGCGGGGATGCCGCGACGGGCCTGCGCGTACCCCTGCTCGGTCCTGCAGGCGAGCACCATGCCGCGGGCGGTGAGGGTGTCGGCGAGGTCACCGTCGGCGCAGACCTCGCGGAGGATGGCCAGGCTGCGCTGCTTGAGCGCGAGCAGCACCTCGAACCCGGCGCGGGCGTGCCGTTCGGTGCAGTGCCGCCGGAAGTGCCACAGCCAGGCCAGCAGCCCGGCGTCCCGGCGCGGCCGGACGTGGAACGGGCTCTCCGGGTCGAGCAGCCAGCGCAACCCCTTCGCCGCCACGCCCGGCTCCGCGAGGGGCGCGGAGCCCTGGGTGCCGACGAAGCCGGTGTTCCCGGCCGAGCAGGCGGCCGGGTCGCCGACCTCGTGCCGGTCGACCACGGTGACGGTGTGCCCGGCCTGGCGCAGGAACCAGGCGCAGAACAGACCGACGACGCCCGCGCCGATGACCAGGACGTCGGGGTCGTGCCGGGCGGGCGTCGTCGCCATCGCTGCCTCCGGTCAGAGGGTGACGACGAAGAAACAGGTGGGCAGGTTGACCACGACCCGCTCCCAGATCTCGGCGCGCAGCGCCACGCCGGGCTCGGCGAAGGTGCCGGGCGGCGGCTCGGCGAACCCGATGGTGGACCTTCCGGCGTCGAAGAGCAGCGCGCCGTGGCCGAAGTCCCCGACGATCGCGGTGCCCGGGTCGACCAGCCGGGTACGCACGATGAAGACGCCGTTCTCCTCGACGTCGCGCATCAGCTGCCCGGAACCGAGCAGCCGGTAGTAGTCGGCCGGGTTGATGATCAGCCCGTCGGCGGTGCTGCCCATCTGCTCGACCTCGTTGCAGGCGGCCAGGATGGTGGACGCGAACGGCCCCGGGTCGGTGAGCCGGCCGATGTCCGGCATGTTCAGCAGCCCGCCCTCGCCGCGCAGGATGGTGTGGTTCTCGGCGGTGGCCAGGCGGACCACGAGGCGGTAGTTGATGAACTGCTCGAAGCTGGTCGGGTCGTCCCAGAGGGTGTCCGGCACCTGTACCCAGGCGGTGGTGGTGAGCAGCGGCGGGACGGGGGAGCGGTGGAAGTGGTTGGCCGCCTCCCGCCGCAGGTCCGCGCCGTCGACGGCGGGGTCGCCGGGCCGGGGCGGGCTCTCGTGCCAGTAGAACTCCTGCGGGTCCCGGGAGAGGTCCACCACCTTGAGCATGTTCCGGGACGGGTAGCGGGGCTTGCGCCGGGAACTGGTCAGCGAGTCGGTGATGGTGACGTCGTAGTCGACGCGGGTGTCGAAGCCGTCCTTGGCGAACGCGTCGACGAAGAGTCCACCGGGCGACATCTGGGTCTTCCGTTCGGCGACCACCTCGGCGATGGTCCGCTTGACGGCGTCGGTGCGCTGCATGGTCCGGTATCCCCTTCCGTCAGGCCGGCCGGCGGGCGACGAACATGCCCCAGCCGAACTCGCCCCGGTCGATCGCGGCCTGGATCTCGTCGCAGGAGTCGGCGAAGTTGAGGATCCAGCTCCGCGCCGCCTCGTCGTCGGTGCCGGCGGCCCGCTCCCGGGCGGTGCGCCCGAGCACCCGGTATGTCTGCCGGATGTGCGCGTCGAGGCTGCGCGCCGTGACGTCGACGAAGCCGGCCGCCTCGAGGGCCCGGCGGTAGCCGTCGAGGGAGTAGCCGCCGTTCCAGCGCACCCGGTCGTAGACGTGCCGGCGGGCCGCGTCGCCGATCTCCGGTTTCGGCTGCAGGAAGTCGGAGAAGGCCAGCACCCCGCCGGGGGCGAGCACCCGGAACATCTCGGCGTGACTGCGGGGCTTCTCCGGCACCAGGAACAGCGCGTCCTGGCTGACCACGTGGGTGAAGGCGCCATCGGCGTACGGCAGGGCGGTGGCCGAGCCGTGTCGGAACGCCAGGCGCGGTCCGCCGCCGCGCTCGGCGAGCTTGCCCTGGGCGAAGCGGACCCGCTCGATGCTCAGGTCCAGGCCCTCGCCGCGGCACCCGGTCCGCTCGGCGAGGCGGAGCAGGAAATTGCCGCAGCCGCAGCCGACGTCGAGGATGTTCGCGGTGGCGTCGATGCCGGCATCGGCGGCCAGGATGTCGGAGGTACGGTCGGCCGCCGCGTGGTAGTCGGTGTCCGCGTCGTCGGCGAAGTAGCCGGTGTGCAGCACGCCCTCGCTGTTCCAGAAACTGAGGTACGTCTGCGTGGTCCGGTCGAAGAACTCGGAGACGTCCCGCTCGGTGAACTGGCTGGTCGTGGCCATGGGTGCACTCCTTCGTGCGACGGTGGGTCGGCGGGGTCAGGCGTAGGTGTCCGTGCGGACCCCGGTGAGGTGCGGCAGGTCGGGCCCGGTGACGCCGGCGCCGCCGTCGATCAGGTGCACCCCGGCGGTCACGTACGACGCCCGCTCGCTGGCCAGGAAGGCGGCCACGGCGGCGACCTCCTCGGGGCGGGCCAGCCGGCCGAGCGCGCTGTGGTGTCCCATGGCGCGCAACCGGGCCTCCACGTCGCCGTCCTCGCCGGCCAGCCGGGCCGCGGCCCGCTCCATCGGCGGGGTGCGTACGCCACCGGGGGCGAGCACGTTGACGGTGATGCCGTCGCGGCCGACGTCGACGGCGAGCCCCTGGGCGAAGCGGACCAGCGCCGCCCGGGTGATCCCGGAGAGCACCAGCGGCGGGATCGGTACGCAGGCGGTCTCGGAGGCGACGAGCAGCAGCCGCCCCCAACCGGCGGCGCGCAGGTGCGGCAGCGCGGCCAGGGACAGCCCGACCGCGGGCAGCAGCACCCGGTCCACGGCGGCCCGGTAGTCGTCCGGCCCGAACGCGGTGGCGGTGCCGATCGGCGGGCTGCCGCCGCCGACCAGCAGCACGTGCAGGCCGCCGAGATCGGCGGCGACCCGGTCGATCCAGCGCGCCGCGGCGGCGGTGTCGGTCAGGTCGACCCCGGCGACGCTGACCCGGCCGGTGGCGACCCGCGCGAGTTCGCGTTCGGCGTCGGCGAGCCGGTCCGGGTCGCGGCCGCAGACCGCCACGTGCGCGCCCTCGGCGGCGAACTCCTTCGCACAGGCCAGCCCGATGCCGCTGGTGCCGCCCGCGACGACCGCCACCCGTCCCTTGAGTCCGAGATCCACGTCGCTACCTCCCCGTCCCGGCCGGTGTGCCGTCGTCCTGTCGTGGGCCGGCGCCGGGCGGCGCGTCCCGGTAGCCGTAGCGGCCGAACAGCGGCCAGGCCAGCGCCGTGGCGGCGAACCGCTGGCCACGGGTCAGGGTGCCCCGCCAGGCGTCGTCGGAGTCCCGGATGCGGGTCGGGCCGGTACGGAACCGGTCCGGGTTGCCGGTCACGGTGTGATTGGGGCGCAGTGCGACGGTGCGGTCGCGGACCGGGTTGCCGGCCGGGTCGGCGTCGACGAACCGGAGCAGCGCGTCGACGGTGCCGGCCGGGTCGGCGGTGAACTCCTCGTAGCGCAGGAACATCGACCGCTGCGGGTGCCGGCGGGTGATGGCCGTCGAGGCGAGGTTGAAGCCGTGCCAGTACCCGGTGCTGCGCGCCGCCGACATGGCGTAGACGTACTCCTTCGGCTCCCGCCAGGAGTGCGCCACCGCCCGGGGATCGCGCACCAGGTGCAGCCAGTACGCGGTGACGCCGGGAACCTGCGGCAGCAGGGCCGCCTCGCCGGGGATCTTGGTGCTGTCCACGATCACCCGAGCGCCGGTCCGCCCGGCGACGCCCCGGTAGACCGCGCCCATCAGCGCCGCGTGCGCCCGGATCTCCTCGTCGTACGCGCCCCGGCGCAGCACCCGCCAGGTGTGCCGGGTGCGTACCCGGGTGCGTTGGCGCCGGATGACGGCGGCGGCGTGCGCGTCCAGCGAGCCGTCCGGCGGCAGGCCGATGCGCAGGATCTCGGACCAGAGCGGGCAGCGGGTCAGCGGGCTGCCGCAGCCGCAGCGGTCGTTCACGCCCCGGCCGGTGGCGTTCTTCCACAGGAAGTGCAGCTCGCCGACGTGCAGGAAGCCGGGCACCTCGCCGAGGACGTTGCCGATGATGGTGCTGCCGTTGCGGCACCAGCCCGTGACACTGAGGACAGTCAACCGCTCGCTCATGCGACCACCTCGCTACGCTCGGCGGCCGCGTGAGGCTCCAACCGGCCGATGCGCAGCGCCATCACCGCCGCCACGGCCGCGCAGGCCGCGCCGGCGGCGAAGACCGCCGGGTAGCCGAGGCCGGCGGCGACCAGGCCGGTGACCGGCCCCCACACCGCCAGGCCGAGATCCCAGAACGAGGTGTACGCCCCGATGGCCGCGCCCTGCCGGGCCGGGTCGGCGCGGTTCATCACCATCAGCGCCAGCGACGGGTGCAGCAGGGAGAACCCGATCCCCATGACGATGCTGCCGGCCACGGCGATCGGGAGGTTCGGCGCGACGGCGATGACCAGCAGGCCGAACGCCTCGCCGACGCCGCACCAGGCGGCCACCCGCCGGGGGCCGAGCCGGTCGGGCAGGTGGCCGATGACCAGGCGGGTGCCGGCGTAGACGGCGCTGAAGCAGCTCAGCACCAGCACGCCGGATCCGATGCCCCGGGCGTCCAGGTGCAGCACGACGAACGCGGCAAGGCCGGCGTACCCGGCGGCACCGAAGGCGAGCGCGACGCCGGGTGCCAGCGCGGGCCGCAGCAGCAGCCCGCCGCCCCGGGACGGGGGCACGGTCCGGGCCGGCGCCGGTACGAGAGCGACCAGGGCGGCGGCGAGCAGCGGCGCGGCTGCGGCGAGCGCCCACACCGCCGGGTAGCCGAACTGCCCGACGGTGGCGCCGAGGAAGGTGCCGGCGGAGATCCCGCCCCACATGCTGACCCCGTACAGGCCGATGAGTTGGCCGCGCCGGTGGTGGGGCGCGAGGTGGACGGTCCACACCGCTCCGGCGGTGAACAGCGCGGCCTCGCCGGTGCCGAGCAGCAGCCGGACCGTCACCAGCGCGGGCACGCCCAGAGGGGCCAGGTAGAGCAGGCCGCCGGTGGCCACCACGAGCGCGCCGACCAGCATGACCGCGCGGTGGCCGTACCGGTCGGCGAGGGAACCGGCGACCGGGCGGACGAGCAGCGCGGTCACCGCGGTCACGGTGACCACCAGCCCGACGACGAGGTCCCCGCTGTGGTGGCGTTCGCGCAGGAAGGCGGGGAGCACGGGGATCACCGCGGTGAGGCCGACGTAGCCGGCGAAGAGGCCGCCGAAGATGCCGACCAGCGCCAGCCGGGGCAGGGTGGCCTCGCGGGTGTCCGCGGCGGTCACGGCCGGGCCAGCGCGACGCCGTGGCCGGCGGCGACCTTGCGTACCGCCCGGATCAGGTCGTCGCAGTCGTCGAGGGTGAGGTTGGACGACAGCGGCACGTCGACGGTCTCGGTCAGCAGCCGCGCGGTGCGCGGCAGCATGGCCCGGATCTCCCCGGGGTCGGCCGTGTGGTAGAGGAACCGCCAGTTCCAGAAGGCCCGGACGTTGAGGTCGTCGTCGGCGCCGATGTTGCGGGCGTCGAAGCCCTCGGCCCGCAGCGCGCGGGCGAACCAGCCGGCGTCGCCGTCGGGCACCCGGAACACGAACGCCTCCCCGAGGTACGCCCCGGGCGCGACCGGCCGGCGGATCGCGATGCCGGGCAGGTCGGCCAGGGCGGTGGCGACGTGGGCGTAGTTGCGGTGGAACAGGGCCAGCCGCTGGGGCAGCCGGGTCAGTTCGGCGCGCAGCAGGGCGGCGCGGATCTCGTCCATGCGCAGGCTGAGCAGGGGCAGGTCGAGGCCGCTGAGCGGCGGTTCGGCGCCGGCGAAGTGCCGGCGCAGCCGGCCCTCGTACGCCCCGGACAGGGCGACCGCCCGGGCGAACAGGGTGCTGTCGTCGGTGACCAGGAAGCCGCCCTCGCCGCAGTTGAGCGCCTTGTCGGACTGGGTGCTGAACGCCCCGGCGGTGCCGAAGGTGCCCAGCTTGCGGCCGTTGAGTTCCGCGCCGAGGGCGGGTACGGCGTCCTCGATCAGCGGTACCCGCATCTCGGCGGCGAACGCCGCGAGGGCCTCGACGTCGGCGGCGAACCCGCGCATGTGCACCGCCACGATGCCCCGGATGTCGGGATGCCACCGGCGGCGCAGGTCGTCCAGGTCCATCCGCAGGTCGTCGTCGACCTCGATCAGAAATGGTCGGCAGCCGGCCATGACAATGGCGCTGGGGGTGGCGACGAAAGTGAATCCCGGGCAAGCGACCAATGATCCGGCCGGGACCCCGGCGCCCATGACGGACAGCGCCAGGGCGGCGGTGCCGCTGGAGACGGCGAGGGCATGCCGGGTGCCGAAATAGCGGCACAACTCGTCCTCGAACCGGCCGCATTCGGTTTCGTTCTGCGGACGGTGGTCGTAACGGAAGTAGAGGTGACTTCGGACAGCTCGGAAAGCGGCCTGCTCGTCGTCGGGGTGTATGAAGACCGCGCCCTTGTCGTAGGTGGGCCAGGGCGCGCGGCGGACCGGTACGCCCCCGTGGAGGGCGAGCTGTCTGTCCAGATCAGCGCCGTGTGACACCGGCATTGGCCGGGTCGGCGCGGGAGCTTCGTTGTTCCCGTTCACCGGCGGACTCCTCGGGCACGCGGCGGCAATTCCTATTAAGGCGACAGGATTTGCGGGCTGTGTTCCGGGCGCGGTCGCCCGGCGGTCGCGGGCCCGCCGCGATCCCGCCGACGGGCAGGGAATGCCACCAGATCCGACGTTGGTGGTGCCGTAGATCCAGTGACCAACATGATTGCCCTACGCGACCCGAGTCGTCAACCGTGCGTCTATTTATTTGTGGCTCTGGTGACGACCGTCAATAGCGAAGTATCGTTTACGCAGACCGGAAACGGACGTCGCGGGCGGCCCGGACGCGCCGCGCGACCCGTGCGCCCGGGCTGGGTCGGGCGGTGCGGGACATGGTGTGCTCCACCGCCGTCGCCAACGCCCGGGCCACCGACGACGGGTCCCGGGCGTCGCAGGCGGTCAGGGGTACGCCGACGGGCAGCGCGAGCGCCGCGCGGACCTCGTCGAGCGGGTGGTGCGCCACCCCGTCGAAGCGGTTCACGCAGACCGCGAACGGCACCTCGCTGTCCCGCGTGAAGTAGTTGACCGCCGGGAACGAGGCGGCCAAATCGCGGGCGTCCGCGAGTACCAGCGTGCCGATGGCGCCCCGGCACAGGTCGTCCCGGATCGGGTCGAGCCGGGGCTGGCCGGGCGCGCCGAACAGGTACAGCACGAGGTCGGGGCCGATGGTCAGCCGTCCGACGTCCAGCGCAAGGGTGGTGGTCCTCTCGTCCAACCGGTCGGCGGTCTCGCCGGCTGCGGTCGTCCACGCCTCGGCGTTGATCGGAGGGATCTCCGAGACGGACCGTACGCAGGTGGTCTTGCCGACACCGAAGCCACCCGCGATGACGATCTTCGCCGAGGTCTGCGGCGGGGTGTCAGGCAAGCTCGCGGAGGCCATCGCGCAGTCTCTCCAGAAGGCGGAAGTCGACATTGTGGTGGTCGGCGTGGATCAGCAGCCGGTCGGTGGAGGCGAGGTCGTCCACGACCACCCGGGTCACCCCCAGGGACATCCGGCAGACCGCGGAGAGTTCGGCCACCGAGCGCGCCGCCCCGCGGGCCTGCTCGTACAGCGTCCTGGCCTCGGGGAGCAGACCCGAGGCGAAGACGGCGTCGTAGTACGGCACCGAGACCAGGGTGTGCACCAGCAGCGGCGCCCGGGTGCGGGTCCGGCCGGTGGTCAGCACGTACGGCCGTACCTTCCAGTAGGTCATCAGAGTCGCGGCGTGGAAACCTGGCTGTTTACGGCCGGGAGGAAACGCCGCTCCCTCCCCTCAATATTTGTCTTACATGGACGGTCGTTAGGGTGTGGGGCGTGGGTGAGGTGGTGAAGCGGGCGTACAAATACCGCTTCTACCCGTCGCCTGAACAGGCGGAGCTGCTGAATCGCACGTTCGGGTGTGTGCGCGTGGTGTACAACCGGGCGTTGGATGCTCGTACGCGGGCGCGGTCGGTTGACGGTCAGCACACTACGTACGGGCAGTCGTCCGCCTGGTTGACCGATTGGAAACGCACCGATGAGTTGGCGTTTCTGAACGGGGTGTCGTCGGTGCCGTTGCAGCAGACGTTGCGGCATCTGCAGGCCGGGTTCACGGCGTTCTGGGACAAGCGGGCCCGGTATCCGAGGTTCAAGTCCAAGCGCAAGTCGCGGGCGTCGGCGGAGTTCACCCGCTCCGCGTTCTGCTGGCGTAACGGTCAGCGCACCCTGGCCAAGATGAACCCCCCGCTGAACATCGTCTGGTCCCGGCCACTGCCCGAGGGTGCGCAGCCGTCCACGGTCACCGTGTCCCGCGACCCTGCCGGCCGGTGGTTCGTCTCCATCCTGATCGAGGACCCGACCGGGGCGCCGCTGCCGCCGGTCACGACGGAGGTGGGCGTGGACGCGGGGATCACCAGCCTGCTCACCCTGTCCCACCCGATCCCCGGGATGAGCGACGAACAGGGCAAGGTCACCAACCCGCGTTACGGACAGACCGACCAGCGCAAGCTCGCCAAGGCGTAGCGGAACCTGGCTCGCAAACAGAAGGACTCCGCGAACCGGGCCAAGGCCCGGCTCACGGTGGCCCGGATTCATGCCCGTATCGCCGACCGGCGGCGGGACCACCTGCACAAGCTGACCACTCGACTCGTCCGCGAGAACCAAACGGTCGTGATCGAGGACCTCAGCGTGCGCAACATGCTCCGTAACCGGCGTCTGGCTCGTGTCATCTCCGACGCGGCCTGGTCCCAGTTCCGGACGATGCTGGAGTACAAGGCCCGGTGGTACGGCCGTGAGGTGATACCGGTCGACCGGTGGTATCCGTCGTCCAAAACCTGCTTCACGTGCGGACAGGTCAACAACACTCTCGCCCTCAACGACCGCGTCTGGACGTGCCTCGGCTGCGGGGCTGAGCATGACCGGGACATCAACGCTGCCAAGAACATTCTCGCCGCCGGGCTGGTGGAGAGGTAAAACGCCTGCGGAGCTGAGGTAAGACCTCAAGGGAAACCTCCCGGAAAGGCAGTCGGCGATGAAACAGGAAACCCCGTGGGCGACCGTGGGAATCCCGGTCCCTTCAGGGCCGAGAGGATGTCAACCGGTACGAGACGACCCGCAGGTCGCAGCCGGGGGCGGTGGCCACCGCCGACCCGCATGAACAGCAGGTGCCTGCGGGCAGCCGGACGGTCAGGTACTCGGAGGCGCCGAGGTCCAGCAGCGCGGCGCCGTGGTCGGCCATGCTCAACAGCCCGCGGTCAGCGCGGGAAGCCGGTCGCCGGCGTCCCGGCCGACGCTGTCGGACGCGGCGAGCTGCAGACCGTCCAGCGACATCAGGATCGCGTGGGTGACCCCGGGAACGTCCTCGGCGAACTGGCGGACCAGCCAGGCGCAGCCGGGCAGCCCCTGGCCGGTGCCGTCGCCCGGGTGTGCGTGGGTCACTGTCGTCCTTCGGCGGTGGTGTTCCGGGCGTCGCCGACACCAGCGGCGAACGCCGCCGTCTCGTCCGGCCACGCCTCGGGCGGGGATCCGGCTCCGGCGTCGGCCGGCGGGCGCGGCATCGCGGCGGCCTCGTCGCGGACCGTGCGCCGCACGCGTGTGGGCAGGCCGGGCTCCGGCTGCTGCTGCTCGGTGGCCGGAGTGCCCAGCGCGGCCAGGCGTACGGTCGGCGAGTGGGCGCTGCCGCGTCGCGCGGCCGTCGGCGTACTTCGTCGGTCGGTCGCGCCGGCGGGCCGGGCCGGCGACGGCGGCGCGGAGTCGGGGCCCGGCTCGGCCGGGATCTCGCAGAGCAGCGCGCCCGGGACCAGCACGGTCGCCGTGGTGCCGCCCGAGGGCCGGTTGGTGAGGGTGACCCGCAGTTGGTGGGCGACGGCCAGGTGGGCGACGACGGCGAGCCCGAGGTGGGCGGTCGGGTCGAGGGTGACCGGGCTGGCCGGCTGGCCGTCGAGCAGCGCGTTGAGCTGGGTGAGCTGGTCGGGATGGAGACCCACGCCGGCGTCCTCGATCCGCAGCAGGACGCCGCCGTCCTCGGTGATGAACGCGGAGACGAGCACCGGGGCGGCGGGCGGGGAGAACCGGCTGGCGTTGTCCAGCAGTTCGGTGAGCACCCGGATCAGGTCGTCGGCGGCGAACTCGACCACCGCCAGCTCCACCACGTGTCCCACCCGGACGCGGGGGTAGTGCTCGACGGCCGAGGTGGCCGCCCGGATCACGTCGACCAGGGTGACTGTCCGCGGGTCGGGGTCCTCGACCCGGCGGTCCAGCAGGACCTGCAGGTTCTCCGCGTGCCGGCGGATGCGGGTGTTCGCGTGGTCGATCCGGTAGAGCCGTTCCAGCCGGTCCGGGTCCTGCTCGTCGGCCTCGACGGCCGCCAGGTGCGAGCCCACCTGGTAGGCCAGGGCGAGGACCCGCAGCGCGAACTGCTCGCAGATCGCCGGCCAGGGGTCGGGCGCGGGTTCCTCGGGTGGCGGGGGCGGGGGCTGGGGTGTCCCTTGTGGCGCGACGGACCAATGGGCGACCGTCGGGTCCAACCAGCGCGCCGCTCGTTGCCGCCAGCCGGCTCGGCGTCGATCCGCCGACGACACTGGCACGATGTCGGTGCTTCTCACGAAATTACCGGCCTGTCCGTGATCATCGGCTCTGGCATGGTGCAGCAGTCAACCATCCTTTATGTGCCGTTCGCAACGTCCACGGTCAACTTGGCAGGATTACCCTGCCTACCTCGCCGCGCGATCACGATTGCTACATCGGCCTCGGTGGGCCAGACGCAACAGCCGGGCGGCGGTTTTTTCGGCGCGTTTCGGCCGAGACCCGGCCGGCGGACGCCCGGGCCGATGCGGCATGATCATGCCGTCGAGCGGGAGGGGACGGGCGGATGACGGTGCAGGTGCCGCACGGCGGCCGGGTGCTCTTCATCGGCGACAGCATCACCGACGCCGGCCGGGACCGGTCCCGCGGCGACGACCTCGGCACCGGGTACGCCATGATGGCCGGCGCGTGGTTCACCGCCCGGCATCCCGCCCACCGGGCCGGTTTCGTCAACCGAGGCGTCAGCGGTGACCGGGTACGCGACCTGCGCGCCCGCTGGGAGGGCGACTGCCTGGCCCTCGCCCCGCAGGTGGTGTCGGTGCTGATCGGCATCAACGACACCTGGCGGCGGTACAGCGAGGACGACCCGACCAGCGCCGCCGACTTCGCCCGCGACTACCGGCACATCCTGGAGTCGACCCGGCGGCTGGGCGCGCGGATCGTCCTGATCGAACCCTTCGTGATCCCGCTCGACGACGCCAAGCGCACCTGGCGGGAGGACCTCGACGCGAAGGTCGACGTGGTCCGCCGGCTCGCCGCCGAGTACGACGCGACGCTGGTCGCGGTGGACGAGCTGTTCCGGTCCGCCGACGTCGACGACCGGGTGTGGACCAACGACGGGGTGCACCTCACGCCGTTCGGCCACGCGCTGCTCGCCCAGCAGTGGCTGCGGGCGGTCACCCCGACCGTCTGAGGGCCGGCGGCGAACGGGGTGACGACATGAACGAGCACTCGATCCGGCTGCGGCCGGTCGTCGAGGAGGATCTGGCGATGTTCCGTCGATTCGCGACGGAGCCGGGCCTCATCGGTCTGGACTGGACCGGATTCAAAGACCCGCAGGAGCCGGCGCGTCGCTATGCCACCGACAGCTATCTCGGCGCCGAGAGCGGCCGGCTGATGGTCCAGGTGGTGGACGAACAGGCCGCGGCCGGGTTCGTGAGCTGGGCGCTTCGGGACTTCGGCGGCCCCACGAAACACTGGGAGATCGGGATCGCGCTGCTGCCGGAGTGGCGCGGGCACGGGATCGGTTGGCGGGCGCAGGCGATGCTGTGCGACTACCTGTTCACGCACACCCCGGTGCAGCGCATCCAGGCGGGCACCCACCCGGAGAACATCGCCGAACAGCGGTCCCTGGTGAAGGCCGGATTCCAGCTGGAGGGCGTGGTGCGGGCCTGCGAGTTCCGGGACGGCCGATGGTGCGACGGGTACCTGTACAGCCGGCTGCGCAACGACCCGTCGCCCCGCTGACCTTCCGGGACGGATCGCGGTCAGGCCGCGGGCGTGACCGCCACCGGCGCCCGGTTGTCGGACCGCGGCGAGGTACGCCGTTCGGCGGATCGGGGCAGCGGGGTGGAGCGCCCGGCCGGCGCGTCCTGGTCCTGCTCGGCGGTCGGTTCGGCCCCGACCGTACGCGGGCCGCACCGCGCCACCCGCAGCCCGTCCTGTGCGCTGTTCCACGCGGCGCAGGGCCAGCCCGCGCCGAGGCAGCTCGGGCTGTCGCAGGATCCGTTCTCGTCGGGCTGGTGGGTGTCGGCCACCGCGGCGGCGAGCCGCCACAGCAGCGGGTCGCTCACCTCGGCCGGCCGGTCGTCGCGCTCTGTGCTGGCGTCGGGCATGATCAGGTCCCCCTCTTCGAGCGGGCTCATCCTTTCCAGTCCGCTCGCCGGCCAAACCTGTCAGCCACGATTTCCCGCCGCCCCCGGGGTGGACGGCTCCGCCGGGCGTGGGCATAGGCTGGGTGCCGTGGCGAGGTACTACGACCTGCATCCGGACAACCCCCAGCCGCGCACCCTGCGACAGGTGGTCGACCTGATCCGGAACGACGGGTTGATCGCCTACCCGACGGACTCCTGTTACGCCTTCGGCTGCCGGATCGGCAACCGGGACGGTCTGGACCGGATCCGGGACATCCGCCGGCTCGACGACCGGCACCACTTCACCCTGGTGTGCCGCGACTTCGCCCAGCTCGGCCAGTTCGTCAAGGTCAGCAACTCGGTCTTCCGCCTGGTGAAGGCCGCCATCCCGGGCAGTTACACCTTCATCCTGCCGGCCACCCACGAGGTGCCGCGTCGGCTCCAGGAGCCCCGCAAGCGAACGGTCGGGGTACGCGTACCCAGGCACACGGTCACCCAGGCGCTGCTCGCCGAGATGGGGGAGCCGCTGCTCTCCAGCACCCTGCTGCTGCCCGGCGACGAGGAGCCGATGAACCAGGGCTGGGAGATCAAGGAACGACTCGACCATCTCGTCGACGCCGTGATCGACGCCGGCGAGTGCGGCCTGGAGCCCACCACCGTGGTCGACCTGTCCGGTCCGGAACCGGAGATCCTGCGGCACGGCGCCGGCGACCCGGCCCGCTTCGCGTAGCGATTTACCCTGTTCCACCCCGTCGGCGCCACCCGCCGTACCACCATGTTGGGGCGGCGAGCGGGTGACGGGGGGCGACGTGAGCGGACTCGTGCTGATCGCGGTGCTGGGCGCCACCGTGCTGATCGGCACCACCATCGGGGGCCGCTACAGCGTCGCGCCGCCCGTGCTGCTCATCACCTTGGGGGCGGGGCTCGGCCTGCTGCCCCCGTTCTCCCACGTGACGCTCGAACCGGACGTCGTGCTGCTGCTCTTCCTGCCCGCGATCCTCTACCGGGAGAGCCTCGTCATCAGCCTCCGCGAGATCCGGGCCAACCTCTTCGTCATCACGCTGCTCGCCGTCGGGCTGGTGATCATTACGGCGGTCGCCGTCGCGTACGCGGCGCAGGCGCTCGGGGTCTCGCCAGCGGCGGCCTGGGTGCTCGGCGCGGTCCTCGCGCCGACCGACGCCGCCGCCGTCGCCGGCCTGGCGAAGCGGATGCCGCGCGGCATCCTCACCACCCTGCGCGCGGAGAGCCTGATCAACGACGGTACGGCCCTGGTGCTCTTCTCCGTCACCGTCGGGGTGATCGTCGGCGGGGCGGTGCCCGGCCCGCTCGGCCTGACCGGTCGCTTCGTCGGCTCGGCCACCTTCGGGGTCGCCGCGGGCCTGCTCGTCGGCGGCGTGGTCATCCTGATCCGCAAGCACGTCGACGACCCGCTGCGCGAGGGCGGACTGAGCATCCTCACCCCGTTCGTCGCGTTCCTGCTGGCCGAGGCGGTGCACGCCAGCGGCGTACTCGCGGTTGTGGTCGCCGGCCTGCTGCTCTCGTACGCCGGGCCGCGGGTGATCCGGGCCCGCTCCCGGCTGACCGCGATCGCGTTCTGGGATCTCGCCACCTTCATGATCAACGGCAGTCTCTTCGTGCTGCTCGGCATGCAGGTCCCGCGCGCGCTGCGCGGCATCACCAGCCACACGCCGACCCAGTCGCTGGGCGTCGCGGTGCTGGTCACCCTGGTCGTGGTGGCCACCCGGATGGTCTGGCTGCAGTTCGTCCTACCCACCCTGCAGGCCATCGACCGACGCGAGTCCCAGCGGGCCCGCCGCTTCGACTTCCGGGTCCGCACCGCCGCCGGCTGGGCGGGCTTCCGGGGCGCGGTCTCGCTCGCCGCCGCCCTCGCCGTCCCGGTCACCACCCACTCCGGCACCCCCGTGCAGGACCGCGACCTGATCATCTTCGTCACCGTCACGGTCATCGTGCTGACCATGCTCGTGCAGGGCACCACCCTGCCCGCCGTGGTCGGCTGGGCCGGGCTGGTCGGCGACCAGGAGCGGGAGGACGAGGTGCGCTGGGCCCGGATCCGGGCCACGGAGGCCGGGCTGGCCGCCCTGTCCCAGGTCGCCGTCGACGTCGGCGCGTCGCCGGATGCGGTCGACCGGCTGCGCGCCGACTACCAGGAACACCTGGAGGACGCGCGCTCGCCGGGCAATGAGCAGAACGCGCGGGAGCGCGAGACCGCCCGGCGGTTGCGCCTCGAACTGCTCGACCACAAACGGCGGGAGATCACCCGGCTGCGGAGCACCAACCAGATCGACGACGCGGTGCTACGGCAGGTGCAGGCCGCCCTCGACATCGAGGAGATCCGGTTGCTGGGCCCGGAGAGCGAGGACTGAGCGGCGTCAGCTGCCCTCGGGTACGGCCATCTCGCCGAGCGGCGACCAGTCCTGCTGCGGCACCGTGGCGTTCACGATCCGGGGCGTCTCGGCCAGGTGCGGCGGCAGGGTTCGCTGCGCCTCGCGGAAGTGCGCGGACTGCACGTGCGCCGCGCCGGCCTCATCGTCCCGGAACGCCTCGACCAGTACGTACTCGGTCGGGTCGTCGAGGCTGCGGGACCAGTCGAACCACAGGCAGCCGGGCTCGGCCCGGGTTGCCTCGGTGAACTCGGCGGCGATCTGCGGCCAGCGGTCGGCGTGCTCGGGCCGTACCCGGAACTTCGCGGTAATGAAGATCATGGGCCAAGGCTACTGGCCGGCGGTGCCGCGCGGTCACTCCTGATGGGTGGGCGGTTCGCGTCGTCGTCGCCGCCGCGCCAGCAGCAGCGTGCCCACCACGGCCGCGCCGGCCACCACCACCGCCACGACCGCCGGCGTCCGCGTCGACCCGGTCGACGGCGAAACCCCGGGCCCCGCGACCGGCGACTCCTGCGGCGGATCGCTGGGCGGGTGCGTCGGCCCGGGGAACAGGTAGGCGTTGCTGGCGACCTGGGCGCCGGTCGTGGCGGACTCCACCGACGTGACGGTCACCCGGTTGCGGACCACCGCGCCCGGCGGCGCACCCGGGCGGACCCGGCCGCTGATCGTGACCCGGGGCGCTCCGGGGGTGGCGCCCAGGGTCAGGTCGCCGAGGTCGCAGACGACCGTACGCGGGGACGTCGTGCAGCCGCCCGGATCGGCCTGGGCGGTGACATCGTCGAGATCCGCCGTCGTGGTGAAGGTGACCCGGGCGGCCGTGAGGGCACCGGTGCCGGAGATGGTGACGGTGTGTGTCACCCGCTGTCCGGGCAGCGCCCCGAACGGTGTCGACGTGAGCACCGGCGCGAAGTTGACCACGGGCGCGGGTGACGCTGTCGGTGTCGGGGCGGACGGGGCGACGGCGGCCGTCAGGCCCACCACCGACGCGGCAACCGACTCCCACATTCCCACACCATAGGCCGGCCGGAAGCCGGGCAGCGGGCGTTGCCCCCGGTCGTACCTCGGTGGTGGCGGCACCGGCTCCCCGGGGCCCGTGCCGGTCGGAGCCGGGCGGACGTCAGCCCTTCCGGACCGTGGTCAGCAGCTCCGCCGCCCGCCGGTCGGCGAACGCGGTCACCGCCTGCTGACCGGCGCCGAAGACGATGGCCACACCCAGCAGCGCCGCCGTGCTGCCCACCGTCGTCTCCACCAGGCCGCCGATGACCAGCATGATGCCGGCCACCGCGACCAGCGGGCCGACGGCCAGTTTCAGCAGGCCCTGCTGGAACGGCAACTTGTACGGCAGCCCGCCGGACCGCGAGGTGATCATCGAGGGGAGCGCGCTGATGAACGCGCCCAGCGCGCCGGCGAGCAGCACGAAGAACAGCAGCCGCCACGCCGCCACGCCGGTCGCGTCGGTCGGCGGCTTGAGCAGGTGCACGTCGCTGCTGCCCCACTGCACCAGGACCATCAGCGCCTCGGCCACCAGCGCGAACACGGAGATGCCCAGCATCCGGTTCCGCAGCCGGCGGGCGGACTCGTGGAACTCGTCCGACGCCGCGTGGGTACGCAGCAGCAGCGCCTGGACCTTGGCCCGGAAGACCTCCGGCGCGGCCAGGTCCTTCGCCGCGTCGAAGTCCACCAGCACCCGGTCGTCCGCCTTGAGGTACTGGGCGGCCGAGTCCTGGTACGCGGGCAGCAACCCGATCAGCTCCTCCGGCGTCCGTAGCTCCACCACGGCCCGCTCCACCGCGTGGATGGTCTGCCAGGCGTACTCGATCTTCCCGCCGCGCAACCAGTCGACCACCCCGCTGCGGCCGAGGACCGCCTCCACCCCGGACAGCTGTTGCCGCAGCTGGGCGACCCTGGCGGCGTTCGTGGCATCGCCCGACCCCAGGCTGAGCAACTGCTGGTAGAGGTCGTCGATCTTGGTGCGGACCCGCACCTGCCAGACCGCGACGGGCACGGCGCCGGGGCCGCCTCCGGTCGGCGTCGCCTCGGTCGGGGCCTCCGGTGTGACACTCGGCTGAACCTCAAGAGTCATGGCGACCGCCCTCCACTCGCCGGTCGGTCGTCCGTGACGAGCGACGATCCGTCCTGCTCCATGTACGAGTATCCGCAGGTCAGGGCCATGATGGCCAGAGTGGGCCGGTCGCTTGTCACGCAATTTGCGCATCGTCGGCGCACCCGCCGGCATGCGCGGGGGCTGCGGAGTTGACCGGGTCGTGGCGGTTGTGGTCGGTGCCGTCGGGTCCCTACGATTATCTATCGAACCGCTTCAATGGGCGATTGTTCGTCCCCGAGGGTCCGGGCCGCCCGCGATGGCGCCTCGCCGGCGAGCACACGGCGGGCGTCCCGCCCGTCGTGCGGCATCCCACCTCCGAGGAGATCGCATGAATCGAGGATCCTTCCGCCGTGCCCTCGTGGGCCTGCTGGCCACGGCGGTGGTGGTGGCGGGCGGGGCGCTCGTCACCGACGCGCGGGCGGCCGCGGCCGGTTGCCGGGTCACCTGGACGGTGACCACACAGTGGAGCGGGGGGTTCGGCGCGGACGTCGCCGTCACCAACCTCGGCGACCCGGTGACCGGCTGGACGCTGCGCTGGACCTTCCCGGCCGGGCAGACCGTGACCCAGGCATGGAACGCCACCGTCAGCCAGAGCGGCAGCGCGGTGACCGCGACCAACGTCGACTACAACGCCGCCATCGGCACCGGCGCCACCGTCTCGTTCGGCTTCAACGGAACCTGGACCGGCAGCAACCCGGCCCCGACGAGCTTCTCGCTCAACGGCACCACCTGCACCGGCGGCACCACCCCGACCAGCACTCCCTCGCCGACCCCGACCCCCACGCCGACCGCCACCACCCCGCCGAGCAGCGGGTGGAACCCGCCGGCCGCGCTGGTGCAGCCGCTCGACGAGGTGTGGCGGCACCAGGAGAGCACCTACTCCAACCTGTACGCTTCCGGAACTACGGGTGGGACCAGATCATGGCCAACCGGGGCTCGATCAACTACTGCGTACGCTGGGACTCCACCGTGCACGTCACCGCGGCCCAGCGCGACGCCGTGCACGCCGCGCTGGCCCGGCAGTTCGGCAAGTGGATGGCCGTCATGGCCGGGCACAACGGCTGGCCGTACGCGCAGGTGCCGGTGAAGGTCGTCGGCTGGGCGGTCCGCGACCGGGCCCAGTTGGAGTGGACCGACACCTCCGTCGACATCTACGTCAACAACATCCGCGAGAACGCGCCGCAGTGCGCCGAGCCGTGCGGGCGCTTCTTCAACCAGAGCGGCAACTACCCGAACTGTCCCGGCGGTGCCGCGCACCACTACGACATGTCGCTGTGGCTGACCGCCGGGTTCGGCGGCGGCGCCGGTGGTGACTGGGGCCAGCGGATCGGCAGCGAGTACCTCATGAGCAACCTCAACGCCGACAACGTCCACATCCTGCTGCACGAGATGGGGCACAGCTTCGGGCTGGACGACTTCTACGACTGGACGCCGACCGGCCAGTGCTGCTTCATCATGAAGGCGGGCAGCGCCACGCAGATCACCGAGTTCGACAAGTGGATGTTCCGCGACTGGTGGCGGCACCTGAAGAACCGCTACGGATACTGACCGCGCGCCGCCGGGCGGGGCGACCGAGCCCGCCCGGCGGCCCGCCGGGCCGGTCCACGGCCCTCGCCACCCGCCCGGATTACCCGTTCTCGTCCCGCGACGCCGACGGGTCGACCACAGTGGGGGCGGGGCCGAGGAGGTGACGTGACCGGACTGCGTACCGACCTGTACGAGCTGCGGATGGCGGCAAGCTACCTGCGCCGGGGCATGGTGGAGCCGGCCACCTTCAGCCTCTTCGTCCGCCGGCTGCCGCACCGGCGCGGGTTCCTGGTCGCGGCCGGCCTGGCCGAGGCGCTGGCCTTCCTGGAGAGCTTCGCCTTCGACCACGACGAACTGGGCTACCTGCGCGACGTCGTCGGGCTGGACGACCCGGCCCTGGCGGCGCTCGCCGGGCTGCGGTTCACCGGCGACGTCTGGGCGGTGCCGGAGGGCCGGGCGGTGTTCGCCGACGAGCCGCTGCTGGAGGTGACCGCGCCGATCGCGGAGGCGCAGCTGGTGGAGACCGGGGTACTGAACCTGGTCACCTTCCACACCACGGTGGCGACGAAGGCCGCGCGCTGCCGGATCGCCGCCGGTGACGCGCAGTTGATCGACTTCGCGTTCCGGCGTACGCACGGGATCGAGGCCGGGGCGGGCGTGGCACGGGCGTCGGCCATCGCCGGCTTCGCCGCGACCAGCGACGTGGAGGCCGCCCGGCGTTACGGGCTGACCCCCTCGGGGACGATGGCCCACTCGTACGTCGAGGCGTTCCCCGACGAACGGGCCGCGTTCCGGGCCTTCGCCGCCGACTTCCCGGTGAACCCGATCTTTCTCGTCGACACCTACGACACCCCCGAGGGCGTACGGGCCGCGGTCGACGTCGTCGCCGAGCTGGGGCTGACCGGGCCGGTGGCGGTCCGGCTCGACTCGGGTGATCTCGCCGCGCTGGCCCGCCAGTCCCGCGCGATCCTGGACGGCGCCGGCCTGACCAGGGCGAAGATCGTGGCCAGCGGCAGCCTCGACGAGGACGTGATCGCCGGCCTCGTCGCCCAGGGCGCACCGATCGACGGGTACGGCGTCGGCACCCGGATGGGGGTCTCCTACGACGCGCCGTCGCTGGACAGCGCGTACAAGCTCGTCTCGGTCGGCGACCGGCCGGTGCTCAAGCTGTCGCCCGGCAAGGCCACCCTGCCGGGCCCGAAGCAGGTTTTCCGGGATCCGGCCGGGGCCAGCGGCGACGTGATCGGGCTGCGTGACGAACCGCCGTCGGCTGGCCGGGAGCCGTTGCTCGTACCGGTCATGCGCGGTGGACGCCTTCTCGCGGTGGCCGATCCGGCCGGCGAGGTGCGCGCCGCGCGGGACCGGTGCCGTGCCGATCTCGGCTGGCTGCCCGACGCGGCGCGTCGCCTGACCGACCCTGTCCCGCTCGTCGCCACGGTGAGTCCGGCCCTGGCCGCGCTCCACGACCGGGTGCGGGCGCGACTGGGGTACTGAGCCCGGCGGCGGGCCTGTACCATCTGGTACATGGATTGTCAGGAGACGATCTCCACCACCGCGAGCATCGAGCACTGCTGGGCGGCGCTGGAGGACGTGACGAGCTATCCGCGCTGGACGACGTCGATGTCGGCTGTCGAACCGCTCGACGGTCCGGCGCTGCGCACGGGCCACCGGTTCCGCATCCGGCAGCCCGGCCTGCCGGCGACGGTGTGGCGGGTCTGCGAGCTGAACCCCGGCACCTCGTTCGCCTGGGACGCGCACGCGCCCGGGGTGCACACGCTCGCCCACCACCGGCTCGACCGCCAGCCGGACGGGACGACCCGCATCCGTATCGGCATCCGGCAGACCGGCGCCCTCGCCTGGCTGGTCGCGCTGCTGATCGGGCCCCGGACGCGGCGATATCTGCGGATGGAGGCGGCCGGCCTCCGGGCGGCCGCCGAGGCCGTCGCGGCGGACGGCAGCGCGGCGACCGACGACGGCACGGCGTCCACCGGTGGCCGGTGACGCCCGCGAGGCGCTGCTCGACCGGTGCGTCGCCTTTTTGAAAGAAGGCGGGTTCAGCCAGCTCAGCCTGCGCGAGATCGCCTCCGGTACGGGCACCAGCCACCGCATGCTCATCTACCACTTCGGCAGCCGCGAGGGCCTGCTCGCGGAGGTGGTCCGGCGGATCGAGGCCGAGCAGCGCGCCGCGCTCGTCGCGCTCGCCACGGAGACGGACGACCCGGTCGAGGTGAGCCGACGGTTCTGGCACCGGCTCGCCGACCCGGCGTTGGCCCCGGCGGAACGGCTGTTCTTCGAGATCTACGCGCACGCGCTGTTCGGCCGCTCCTGGACCGAGCCGTTCCGCGCCTCGGTCATCGCCGCCTGGGCCGGCCCGGTCGAGGAACTGTTCGTGCGGCTCGGGTTCGACCGCGCGCAAGCCCGACAGCGGGCCCGGCTGGGCCTCGCCGCGACCCGTGGCCTGCTGCTGGACCTGCTGATCACCGGTGACCGGGAAGTCCTGGACGCCGCCGCCGACCTGTTCGCCCACCTCGTCACGGCGCCGCAGACGCCGAAGGGGTGACCGGTGGCAGGCGTCTCGATATCGTCACGCCCAGGGACAGCAGTCACCGGTCCGAGCCAAGGGGGTGCGGGGTGGACGCGGTCGAGGTGCTGGTGGTCGGTGCGGGTCCCACCGGGCTCGCCACGGCCGGGCAACTGGCCACCTTCGGCGTACGCGTCCGCGTGGTCGACCGGGCCCTCGACCGGGCGCGTGAATCCCGCGCGCTGGCGATCCAGCCCCGCACCCTGGAGGTCCTCGCCGGCATCGGCGTGACCGATCAACTGGTCGCCGAAGGCAACCGCGCGGCGCGGCTGTGCCTGCACGCGCAGGGCCGGCAGCGGGTGCTGCCCCTGTTCGACCTCGGTCTGCGGGACACCGCGTACCCGTTTCTGCTGATCCTGTCCCAGGCCGAGACCGAACGGATCCTGGGCGAGCGGCTCGCGGAGGGCGGGGTCCCCGTCGAACGCGGCGTCGAACTGGTCGGGTTGGACCGCGCCGGGGACGGGGTGACGGCGACGCTGCGGCACCACGACGGCGGCGACGAACGCCTGTCCGCCCGGTACGTGGTGGGCTGCGACGGCGCGCACAGCGCGGTCCGCCGGCTGGCCGGGATCGGGTTCGAGGGCGGCACGTACCCGCAGACGTTCGTGCTGGCGGACCTGGAGGCCGACGGCGTCGACGGCGGGGCCACGCACGCCTTCCTCGCCGGGCAGGGGATGCTGCTGCTCTTCCCGCTCGGCCGGCCGGCGACCTGGCGGCTGCTGGCCATGCGACCACCCGCCGACCGGACCCCGCCGGACGCCCCGGTCACCCTCGACGAGGTGCAGGCCCTCGCCGACCGCTACACCGGCGCGGCGCTGCGGCTGCACGACCCGGTCTGGATGACCAACTTCCGGCTGCACCACCGCGCCGCCACCCACTACCGGTCCGGGCCGGTGTTCCTGGCCGGCGACGCCGTGCACATCCACAGCCCGGTCGGCGCGCAGGGCATGAACACCGGCATCCAGGACGCGGTCAACCTCGGGTGGAAACTCGCCCAGGCATTGCGGGGCCACGCCGATCCGGCGCTGCTGGACAGCTACGAGGCGGAACGGGCACCGGTCGGCCGGATGGTGCTGCGCTTCACCGACCGGGCGTTCACCGCGGCCACCTCCACCGGCCCGCTCGCCCGGTTCGTCCGGACCCGGGTCGCTCCCGTGCTGATGCCCGCCGTGCTCGCCCCCAGGCGGGTACGCGCCACCGCCTTCCGCACGATGGCGCAACTGGACATCGGCTACCGGCACAGCCGGCTGTCGGCGCAGGGCCCGGGCGCACCGCGTACCGGCCCCCGGGCCGGCGACCGGCTGCCCGACGCCCCGGTCGCCGGCACCACGCTGCACCGGCTCACCGCCGCACCCGGCTGGCACCTGCTGGTGTGCGGTCCGCCCACGGCCTGGCCGCCGGACACCGTCGCGCCGCTGAGCCGCGCCGGCCGGGTCACCGTCCACCGGCTCACCGCGGCCGACGCCGGCCCGGCACTGCGCCGCCTCGGCCTCGCCCCCGACGCGGCCGGCCTCTGCCTGGTACGCCCCGACGGGCACATCGGCTACCGCTGCGGCGGCGGTGACCTCACCGGGCTGGCGGCGTACCTGGGCCGTTGGCTCGGCTGACCGGCCCCGGGGAGCCGCCGGTCGCGGCCGGAGTGCGGCGGGCCAGGTAGACGACGTCCGGTTCGCCGCGCGGCACGTCGACGAGGTGAGTGGTGACCGAACCGATCATCGCCGCCAGCCGGGCGGCGTACCCGGGCGAGGCCGAGGCGCTCCAGACGGCCAGTACGCCGTCGTCGGCCAGCCGGTCACGCAGCAACGCGGTGCCGACCTCGTCGTAGAGTGCGGCGTTGGGTGGGAAGACGGTCCAGTCCGGGCCGTTGTCGATGTCGAGGCAGATGGCGTCGAAGACGTCGTCGGTGCCTCGGAGCCAGTCCAGGAGATCCTCGTTCACCACCCGTACCCGGGGGTCGTGCAGGCCGCCGCCGCTGTAGGGGGCGAGGCGACGGCGATGCCACTCGATCAGCGTCTCCTCGATCTCCAGTACGACGATCTCTCCGGGCGTCGTCGACGCCACCGCCTCGGCCAGCGAGAAGCCCACGCCCAGCCCGCCGATCAGCACCCGCGCCCCGGGCCGTACGAGGTGGAGGGCCTCGCGTACGAGCAGCCGCTCCGACGTGCCGGCCCGGGTGTCCATCAGGAAGACCCCGTTGCTGACGATCTCGAAGTGCCCACCGCACTGCCGGAGCACCAGCTCGCCCCGGTCGGTCACCACCCGGTCGACCACCGCACCCGCTTGGCTCATCCCGCCAATCTAGGTCGAAAGATCAGGTTTGGCGCGCCATTTCGGTTTCGGCCGGAGGTTTGCCGGGCCCGGAACCGGGAAACGGCACCGCGCCGTGGAAGAGGAGTACGGGGTGCCGGCGGACGTGGACCCGGGGTGTGAGCTGTGCAGCAGACCTCCGCCGCCCGGTTGGACGTTGGCGTACCGGGACGGCGAGACGCCCGACGAGGAGGGCACGCGGGAGACGATCCTGACCCTGGGCAACGGCTACCTGGCCACCCGCGGGGCGGCTCCGGAGGCGTCGGCCGACGGCGTCCACTATCCGGGCACCTACCTCGCCGGCTTCCACAACCGGCTGTTTGACACGGCGGGTGACGAGAGCATCGTCAACCTGCCCAACTGGCTGCCGCTGACGTTCCGTCCCGCCGGCGGTGACTGGTTCGCGTCCGGGCAGGGACGGCGACTGCACGAGCACCGGATGCTGGACCTGCGGCGCGGGGTGTACCTGCGGGAACTGGTCGTGGTCGACCGGGCGCGGCGGCGTACCCGGGTCCGGCAGCGCCGGTTGGTGTCGATGGCGCACCCCCACCAGGCGGCGCTTCAGACGAGCATCATCGCGGAGAACTGGTCCGGCCGGCTGGAGATCAGGTCGGGCATCGACGGCGGGGTGGTCAACGCGAACGCGCCGGCGGAGGCCGGGAGCTGCGGGCGGCACCTCACCGAGGTCGCGACCGGCGGGGACGACGCGGAGACCGTCTGGCTGACGGCGGTGACGACCAACTCCCGACACCAGGTGGCCGTGGCGGCCCGTACCCGGATCTCCGATGGCGTCGCCCACAGCAGGCAGCCGATCCACGGGCCGGACGACGTGAGTCAGCTGATCGGGATCGACGTGACGCCCGGGGAACGCGTCGTGGTGGAGAAGACCGTCACGGTCTTCTCCAACCGGGACCGGGTGGTGTCCGTGCCGTTGTCCGCCGCCCTGGAGGAGCTGCGGCAGGCGGGCGAATTCGCCCTGGCGCTGGCCGAACACGCCGCCGTGTGGACCCGGCTGTGGGCACGGTTCCGGCTCGACGTCGGCGAGAAGCACGCCTGGCAGCTGCCGATCCGGGTGCACACCTTCCATCTGCTGCAGACGCTGTCGCCGCACGTCATCGGCCTGGACGCCGGGGTGCCCGCCCGGGGACTGCACGGCGAGGGCTACCACGGGCACATCTTCTGGGACGAGCTGTTCGTCTATCCGTACCTGGATCTGCGGATGCCGGAGCTGACCCGGGCCCTGCTGGAGTACCGGCACCGGCGGTTGACCGCGGCGCGGCGGCAGGCGGCCGGGGCGGGCATGCCGGGCGCCCTGTTTCCCTGGCAGAGCGGCGACAGCGGCCGGGACGAGAGCCCGTCACGTTCGCCGTCCCCGGTGACGGGGGAGTGGATGGACGACTACACCGGCCGGCAGCAGCACGTCAACCTGGCCGTGGCGTACTGCGTGTGGCGGTACTGGGAGACCACCGGCGACCTGTCGTTCCTCGCCGCCTGCGGGCTGGAGCTGCTGGTCGAGACGGCGCGGTTCTGGGCCGGTCTGGCCACCTACGACCCGGCCGACGACCGGTACGACATCCGCGGCGTGATGGGCCCGGACGAGTTCCACGACGGGTACCCGGGCCGGCCCGGCCAGGGGCTGGACAACTGCGCGTACCTCAACGTGATGGTCGCCTGGGTGCTCGGCCGCGCCGTGGAGGCCTGCGCGATCGTCGCCCGGCACCCGGGGGCCAGGCCGTGGCGTGCGGTCGCCCCGACCGACGACGAGCGGCGCCGCTGGGCGCACGTCGGGCGGCGGCTGCGCCTGGCCTTCCTCGACGACGGGATACTCGCCCAGTTCGAAGGGTACGGCGACCTGGCGGAGCTGGACTGGGACCGCTACCGGCAGCGGTACGGCGACCTGCGGCAACTGGGGCCGCTGCTGCAGGCCGAGGGAGACCACCCGAACCGGTACCGGATCTCCAAGCAGGCCGACGTGCTGATGCTGCTGTACCTGTTCAGCGCCGAGGAACTCACCGCCCTGGTGCGCGGCCTCGGGTACGAGTTCGACCCCGCCCGGATTCCCGACACCGTCGACTACTACCTGTCCCGTACGACGCACGGATCCACCCTGAGCCGCGTCGCGCACGCATGGGTGCTGGCCCGGACGGACCGCCGTCGCTCCTTCGAGATGCTGGTGACCGCGCTCGGCACCGACCTCGCGGATCCGCAGCGCGGCTCGACGCGCAACGGCATCCACCTCGGCGCCAGCGCCGGAACGCTGGACATCCTGCAACGGTGCTACACCGGCCTGGAGATCCGCGACGACCTGCTCCGGCTCAACCCGCTGCTGCCCGAGGGGCTCGACCGTCTCGACTTCGTCATCCGGTACCGCAACCAGTTGATCTCCCTGCACGTCGACCACGAACGGCTGCGGCTCACCGCCGCCCCAGGGGCGGCTGAGCCCGTGCCGGTGGCCGTCCGGGACAGGTCCTTCCCGCTCGCCCCCGGCTCGACCATCACCGTCGCCCTACCACCATCGGCCCCGGTCAACGGGTCCCCGACCTGAGGAGAGACAGATGACCGTCACCGTTCCCGACGTGATCACCCGCTACTACCGACTCATCGGCGAATCGGACGTGGACGCCTTCGTCGCCTGCTTCACCGACGACGCGATCGTCGCCGACGAGGACCGCACCTACGACGGCCCGGCCGCGATCCGCGCCTGGCGGGAGCGGACCGCGGCCGAGTACGCGTACGACGCCGTGCCGGAGACGGTCGAGGAGGAGGCCGGCGGCAACCTGGTGGTGACAGCCCTCGTGTCGGGCACGTTCCCGGGCAGCCCGATCCGGCTGCGCCACCGGTTCACGCTGCGCGACGGCCTGATCGGCGCCCTCGACATCCGGCAGTAGCGGCGCCCGGATCAGGGGTGATCCTGGCCAGTCACCTCGTCGGCCCAGAACACCTTGACGCGAGACGTGTCGTCGTGGTCGATGACACACCGAAACCTGATCTCGTGGGCCGCCTGGGCACCCTCGATGACGTTCAGGGTGTCGCCGATGGTCACCTCGTAGCCGTCGTCCGCGAGGGACTCCTCGGGATTCACCCGGAGCCGAAACTCGAACACCCGCTCGTGGTTGAAGCTGCGTTTCGTGTCCTCGACTCAGCCGTCGGCGACGGGCAGGATCGTGCGGCTCCTGCCCGGGCGGGGATACGCCTCGGCCGCCGCGGCCAGCCGGGCGGCGTGGTCGCGCTGCTTCTGCCAGTGCCCGTAGAGGGCGCCACGCTGGGAGAGCCGGTCGACCTCGCTGATCGTCTCCGGGGCCACGTCACCGGGCGGCGCGTCCCGCCACGGTGTACCCGGCAGCGGCATGAAGGTGTGGGCGTGGATGCGGGCGCCCAGGTCCGCGAGTTCGCGGGCCAGGCGCAGCGACGCGTCGACATCGTCCTGGTTCTCACCCGGCATCCCGAAGATCATGTCGACGTTGATCCGGAAGCCCTCCTCGACGCCGAGACGTACGGCCCGTTTGACCTCCTCGACGCCGTGTCCCCGCTTTGCGGCGTCGAGCACGCGGTCCGAGCCGGACTGGGCGCCCACGATGATGTTGTTGTTGGCGCAGTGCTTGCGGACCAGCCGCAGCGCCTCGCGGGAGACGTGCTCGGGCCGGATCTCACTCGGGAACGAGCCGAAGAAGACCCGCCCGTCCGGGCCGATCCCCTCCTTGCAGGACGCGAGCAGCTCCTCGACCGCGTCCAGGTTCGGCTCGTCGGTCTGGCTGCCGTACGACAGCGCGGTGGGGGTGATGAACCGGACGTCGCGCAGCCCGCGCCGCCGCATCTCGTCGACGTGCCAGCGTACGTTCGCCACGCTGCGGTGCCGGAACCTCGCCGAGAACATGAAAGGGGTCTGGCAGAACCGGCACGAGAACACACAGCCTCGGGTGATCTCAAGGGCGTTGAACCGGTCCCACCTGAGCGAGAAGCCGCGGAACTCGTCGAGCGGACGCCGCTGGGGACGCCCGGTCCGCACCACCGCGCCGGTGGCGTCGCGGTAGGCCAGGCCGGGGATGCCGGTCGGGTCGCCGACCGCGTCCACCAGGCTCAGCAGCGTCGGCTCGCCCTCTCCGACCGCCGCGATGTCCCACCCGGCGTCCAGGGTCTGCACGGGCTCGGCGGTCGCGTGCACCCCGCCGGCGAGGTGCGCCACGTTCGGCGCGTCGGCCAGCGCGCGGATCTGGGCCAGCTCGCGGGCCAGCGCCTCGGCGTCGGGGGAGTAGAACGACCACAGCACCAGCACCCGGGCCGCCGAGGCCGACGCCGCCCGGATGTGCGCCGCGGTCGCCTCCGGGGTCTCGCCGAAACGTACCTCGTACCGGGTGGACGTCTCGTGCTGCTCCAGCGCCCCGAGCAGGACGTGCAGTCCGTACGTCACCGCCTTGCGATACCGCAGCACCAGCACCAGCTCGGGAGCGCCCATGGCGGCGATTGTGCCAGCCGGTGGGCCTACAGCCGGTGCCGGACCCAGACGTTGGGCTCCACGTACACGGCGTGGTCGTGGGTGACGTCGCAGTGCACCGGCACCAGGGCACCCGGCACGTGCACCGGGCCGCTGGTGTCGAACGGCAGGCCCGTCCAGGAGCGCCAGTCGGCGAGCGTCCCGCTGATCGTCATGGATCGGGTGGCGACCCGTTCGATGCGCCCGCCGGCGCGCACGTGCACCCGCAGCCACGGGTCGACCGGCAGGCCGTCGTCGCGGACCTGCGCCGCGTACTCGGTCATCGGCAGGTCGGGCTGGGTGTGCTTGCCGCTCGGGCGGACCGGGGCGACGAGGGTGTCGTAGCCGAGCTTCGCGACGGCCTCCCGCATGGCGGCGAGCATCAACGCGGACAACCCGCTTCCGCGCCGGTCCGGGCGGATGCAGATTTCGATTGCCGAGACGATGTTCGGGCTGCCTCCGGTGAGCCGGTTGATGAGGCCACGCTGGATCACCCGGTCCCAGCCGCCGTCGGGAAGCTCCGCCTCCGTCCAGCGCAACGGCACGGCGTACGCCCGCGCGACGGCACGTCCCGGGTCCGTGGAGTCGACGGCGGCGAAGACGAATTCGGGGAAGAGGTCGTGGGCGACGCCGTAGTACATGGAGGCTATCGGGTCCCAGAGCATGAACTGCGGCCATGCCCCGTCGAAGTCTTCGTCCAGACGCGGGGCGAGGTCGGGGCGGTCCGCCAAGCTCACGATGTCGATAGCCACGGCGGCAGGGTAGAGCGCCGAACGGTGGGAGAGCACGCCAATTTCGGGGACCGTCCTCGGCGGGAGGCGTTCCGCGACGACCCCGCCTACCTATCCTGGTCGGGTGGATCTGGAGTTCAGCGGCGAGATGTGGTTCTGGAGGGGCCCGGCGCCGTGGCACTTCGTCACCGTTCCCGAGGAACAGTGCGGTGACCTGGCAGCGGCGTCCGCCTCGGTGACCTACGGCTGGGGCATGATCCCGGTCACGGCGCGGATCGGGAGCACCGGGTGGCGGACGTCGCTCTTCCCGAAGGACGGGCGGTACGTCGTGCCGGTGCGGGCGTCGGTGCGCAGCGCCGAGAGGATCGAGGTGGGCGACGTGGTGACCGTCCGACTGACCGTCGACGTCTGACCAGCCGGTGCGCCGCGATCCATCCGACGAGGCGACTACAGCCGCAGCCGGGTAGCGCGGGCGTTGGCCCGGCCCGCGCCGCCGGCTGACCTACCGGTCTACGCCTCAGGAGCCGTGGCGGCGCAGGTAGGTGAGGACCGCCAGTACCCGGCGGTTGGTGTCGTCGCTGGGCGGCAGGTCCAGCTTGGTCAGGATGTTGCCGACGTGCTTGCCGATCGCCGCCTCGGTGACGTGCAGCCGCGCCGCGATCGCCGCGTTGGAGTGACCCTCGGCGAGCAGCGCGAGCACCTCGCGTTCGCGGGCGGACAGGGCGGCGAGCGGGTCGCGCGGCCGGTGCAGCAGGTGCCGGACCACGTCGGGGTCGATGGCCGTTCCGCCGCCCACCACCCGGCGCAGGGTGTCGGCGAACTCGGCGACGTCGGCGACCCGGTCCTTGAGCAGGTAGCCGACCCGCCGGCCGTCGCCGCTGTCGAGCAGCGCGGAGGCGTACTCGGTCTGCACGTACTGGCTCAGCACGACGACCGCGAGCCGCGGCCGTTCGGCCCGGAGCGTGACGGCCGCGCGCAGGCCGTCGTCGCGGTGGTCGGGCGGCATGCGGATGTCGGTCACGAGCAGGTCCGGCTCGTCCGCGCGGACCGCGTCCAGCAGGGCCGGGGCCGAGCCGACGGCGGCGACCACCTCGAAGTGGAACCTGGTCAGCAGGCCGACCAAACCCTCGCGCAGCAGGACCTCGTCCTCGGCGAGCACGACGCGGATCACGGGCGGCACGGCAGCTCCACCCGCACGAGCGTAGGCCCGCCGGCCGGGCTGGCGAGCAGCAACCGCCCGTCGACGGCGGCGACCCGGTCGGCGAGGCCGGTCAGACCCGTACCCCGGGCCGGGTTGGCACCGCCGCAGCCGTCATCGGAGACCTCGACGACGAGGTTGCGGCCCGCCTGGGTCAGCCGTACCTCGGCCCGGGTCGCCCGGGCGTGCCGGGCGACGTTGCCCAGTGCCTCCGACACCACGAAGTAGGCGGTGGTCTCGACGAGCACTGGCAGGGGGCGGGCGAGGTCGGCGTGGACGGCGACCGGGATGGTGGCCTCGCCGGCCAGTTCCCGCGCGGCGCCGGCCAGGCCGAGTTCGGTGAGGTTCTGCGGCCGGATGCCCTGCACGATCTGCCGGAGCGTGACCATCAGGTCCTTGGCCTGCTCGTGCGCGATGGCCAGTGGCCGGGCGGCGGGCGAGTCGTCGGGTACGTCGAGCCGGGCCAGTCCCAGTTGGAGGGTGAGGCTGGTCAGCCGGGGCTGCGCGCCGTCGTGCACGTCGCGCTCGATGCGCCGGCGTTCCGCCTCGTACGCGTCGACCAGGCGGGCCCGTGAGCGGGTGACCTCCCGCAGCGCCGCGCCGTCGGCCGGTGGCCCACCGAGCAGCCGGCGGGCCACGGCGGCCTGCCCGGCGACGAGCAGGCCGGCCAGGTACCACAGCACCGGGACGAGCAGGAGCCCCACGATCGCGTAGGGGATCGCCTGGCCGGGCGTGTCGACCGTGGTCCACACCAGGACCACCCGGTCTTCGTCCGCGGCCAGCCATGGCCCGGCGAGCAGCGTGAGGTCCAGCAGGACGAGCATCGAGAACATCCAGTACGCGATCGGCACGACCCCACCCAGCCAGCAGGCGTACACGACCTCCCGCCACGCCGTCGCGCTGGTGTACCGCGCCGACAGGCCGCTGCGGGGGCGTTGCTCGGGTAGCGGGCGCGGGTCGACGACACCGAGTCGCCACCGCTCGAGCATGGTCACCGGGATGGTCACGATCGGGGCGAGGAGCACCAGGGCTATGCCGGTGACGGCGAGGAACAGGATGATCGGCAGCCCGATGGGGCGGTCCTGCCGTACCGCACCGACCACCGCCAGCAGCGGCGCGCCGACGATCAGCAGCGCGACCGTCAGCACCCCGGCGATCGGCACGGTGGTGACGGCGTACGCCAGGGCCCGCCAGGGCCATGCGGAGATCAGGTAGTCGCGCCGGCGCAGCGCCGCGGCCAGGTACGGGGGTTCGTCCACGGTCATGTCGTCAAGCTAGCCAGGCGCCCGTCGCCCGGCCCAGCCGTCTGGACCCCCTTTCGGGGTATGCCTGGCCCTACCCCGAAATGACCGGCTGCGCCCAGTGCGTCATCCCACCCTGGGGCGCTGCACTGGGCGAATGCGCATCCATCGCCTCGGCTCCTACAGTTGGCTGCTCGCCGCACCCCTGTTCCTGGCCGCGAACGTGATCAGCGGGCTGGCGTGGCGGCACCCGCCTTTCAGCTGGGCCATTCACAACATCAGCGACCTGGGCAACGTCACCTGCGGCAGGTGGGACACCACCCGGCCGCGCGAGGTCTGCTCGCCGTGGCACGTGGCGATGAACAGCGCCATGATCGTCACTGGCGTGCTGCTCGCGCTCGGGGTGCTGCTCACCTGGTCGGCGCTCGGCCGCGGCGCCGCCACCACGGCCACGCGGCTGCTGGCGCTCGCCGGTGCGGGCGGGTACCTCCTGGCCGGGGCGTACCCGGCGGACGTGAACGAGAACAACCACTTCCTCGCGGCACTGCTGATCTTCGTACTCGGTAACGTCGGGATGATCGTGGCGGCGCTGGCCCGACGGTCGCCGGTGCTGGGCGCGATGCGCGAGGACAGCCTCGCGCTGGGCCTGACCGGCCTGGCCGGCACGGTCCTGTTCCTGGCGCAGGTCGACCTCGGGATCGGCGTCGGCGGCATGGAGCGGGTGGCCGTCTTCCCGCTGCTCGCCTGGACGGTCGTGGTCGCGGTCCGGGTCATGCGGGAGGCCCCTGGCCCCCGGCGGTAGCCGTCGGTGCCGCTATCGTCTCGTCCCTGCCGTGGTGTGCCGGGCGGGGCGGTGGCGCCCCGCCCGGCGTCGGGCGTCAGCCGCCGCAGTTGTTGTTGCGCACCGGTTGCGTCAGCTTCTCCTGCGTGCCGAACTTCGCGTAGACGCGCAGGTAGCACGGCAGGTCGACGTCGCCGTAGTAGCTCTGGGTCGCGTTGTCGTAGTAGGTGGTGCCGCTCTGGGCGACCTGCCAGCCGCCGCTGTCGCCTGACTGGATCTCCCAGTAGACGTCGCCGGCGCAGCCCTGCAGGCCCTGCGACCAGGCGATGATGTTGGCACCGTTGTAGATCTCGGACTGCACCAGGGTGCAGGTCGCCGCCTGTGCCGGGGCGGCGCCGACGAAGAGTCCCGCCGTCAGCAACGCGCCCGCTCCGACCGCTGACATCAGTCTGCGCATGGTCGATTACCTCCAAGGTGGACGGTGGATCTTCATCGGAGCCTAGCCGCATACGAAAAGAAGCTTCAACTACTATCGGCAACTCCGTTGGAAATCTTCGCGGCAGGAAGCGAATACTCTACATATTTCCATCGATCGAGGTTAGGCTCTGGGCCTGTCCCGACGTGATTCAACGGAGGTGCCCGTGAGGAAGATGACCGTCCGCCGCAAGAGCACGTTGCGTCTGCTGTCCGGCGCCCGCCGGCTCTGGATCGAGTGGTGCTGGTAGCTCGCGGCACGGCGGGCGCTCCCGGGCGCCCGCCCCTGCGGCGAGCGGGCCGGCCGTGACCGGCGAGCGCGGCTACGACTGCCACCGCGACCACGGCCCGTACGCGGGGGTCGCGGACCTCCTCGCCCGGATCGCCGGCGACCACCCGCGCCTGGCGTCGCGCCACACGGTCGAACTGCGCGCCATCGCACCCCGGCTCGACCCGGCGGCACGACCGGCCGCCGAGGAGGAGCCGATCCGGTTTCACCCCGCCCGCCGCACCGCCTGTCTGGCCTACGGCGCGGCCGAGTTCGTGGCGGCCTGGGCGAGCACGCTCCGGCACCCGGTCATGGTGCGGTTCGACCACGTCGACAACGCCGACGAGACCACCCGCGAACTGCTGGACGCGCTGACCCGCCGAGTCGCGTCCACCCCGGTACGCCTCGACCTGCGCGACGGCGGCGCCGACCGGCCGGTGGCGGCCGACCCCGCCCCGGAGGCGATCCGCGCGGCCCTGGGCGACAGCCTGGCCCGAGGCTTCTACCATCACGCGGCCCGGACGGCCCGGCGCGGGCGCGCCCTGGTGACCCCGGACGGCGACCTGCGGCACTGGTGGGCCTTCACCACCGGCCTGGCGACCGCGCTCGCGGCGTTGGACCGCGCCGCCGAAGCGCTCGATCTCTACCACGAGGCACGTGCCGCCACCGACGACCCGAAGATCACCATGTCGGCCGCGTACGCCACCGCCATGCTGTACGCCCGGCACCTCCCGGCGGGCGAGCAGGATCCGGCGCGGGCGCGGCAGTGGCTGGAACAGGCGCTCCACCTCGCCGCCGGGCTGGCCGACCCGCGGCAACGGGTGATGTCCACCGTCTTCTACGAGCAGGGTCTGGCCCTGCTGGACAGCCGGGCGGGTGAGCCGGCCCGCGCGCTGCGGCTGATCGACGACGGGCTGGCCCGGCTGACGGCCGTGCTCGCCCCCGGTGAACGTCCGCAGGATCTGGCCCGGCTCCGCCACAACCGGGCGCAGGTGCACCTGGCCCTGGGCGATCCGGAGCGGGCGCTGGCCGACCTCGACGTCGTGATCGCGCAGGATCCCGACAACTGTGAGTACTACGTGGACCGGGCCGCCCTGCACCGGGCGGCGGGCCGGTGGCGTGCCGCGATCAGGGACTACGACACCGCCGTCCGCCTCGGACCGCACCTGCCCGAGGCGTACTACAACCGGGCCGTGCTGCGGCACGAGCGGGGTCGCTCCGAGCGGGCCCGGGTCGACCTGGAGCGCGTACTCGCCATCGACCCCGGGCACCTCGACGCCCGGATCGCCCTGGTCAACCTGCACCTGGAGGGCGGCACGGCCGACGCTGCCGAGGCCGCCGCGCGGGCCGGGCTGACGCTCGCCCCGCAGGAGCCCGCGCTGCTGTGCACCCTCGGGCTGATCCGCTCCGAGCGCGGCAGCCTCGCCGAGGCCGAGGAGCTGCTGAGTCGGGCCCTGGACGGCGATCCCGAGCTGGTCGAGGCGTGGACGAACCGGGCCGCCGTACGGTTCGACCGTGGCGAGTTGGTCGCCGCCGTGGCCGATCTGGACCGGGCGGTCGCGCTCTCCGCGGCGCCCGTGCCCCGCTACAACCGGGGTACGGCGTTGGCGCGGCTGGGGCGGTGGGACGACGCCGCCCGCGATTTCGCCGACGCGCTCGCCCAGCCCGGTGTGGACCGGGCGCTGCGCCGCGACCTGCGCGCGGAGCTGGCCCG
This sequence comes from Micromonospora narathiwatensis, assembly GCF_900089605.1. NCBI lineage: Bacteria > Bacillati > Actinomycetota > Actinomycetes > Micromonosporales > Micromonosporaceae > Micromonospora > Micromonospora narathiwatensis. The sequence goes on from NZ_LT594324.1 coordinate 2,341,866, forward strand.
CTGCCGCCGAGCCCTGGCCGGATGATCCCGCCCGCCGCCCGCCGCCGGCGGGACGGGATGACCTCGCCGCCGATCGCCCGCCTGGCTGGCCGGTGGCGGTCGACGGTCGGCTACCAGGTCACCGGCAGCGCCGGAGGGCCGAGGATCGCGTGCCCTGCCTTCCACGACACCTGATCGGCGGGCACCGCGAGTCGCAGACCGGGAAGCTCCCTCAGCAGCAGCGCGATGGCGGTGCGGACCTCGAGGGCCCCCAGGTGGGCGCCGATGCAGTGGTGCGGGCCGTACCCGAAGGACAGGTGCGGGTTCGGATCACGAGCGAAGTCCATCCGCTCCGGGTCGGGAAAGACCGCCGGATCACGGTTGGCGGCGTCGTGCGACGGGATGACGATGTCGCCCTCGGCGAGCCGGGCGCCGCTGGGCAGCTCCACGTCCGCCATGACCCGGCGCGGCATCTCGTCGCCGTTGGAGGTGGAGTAGAGCCGTTCCAGCTCGGTGACGGCGGAGTCCACCTGCTCCGGATGGTCGAGCAGGTACTCCCACCCGGTCCGGTCCTTCTCGTACGGGCGGGTCCGCAGCACGTGGACGAAGGTGGCGATCGAGCTGGCGGCGGTCTCCCAACCGCCGACCACCAGTGAGATCGGCAGCTTGACCTGGACGTCCATCGGTTCGGTGGCGGCGGCCGTCGCGATCCGGGTCAGCAGGTCGTCGGTGGGACAGCCGCGTCGCTGGTCGAGCTGGTTCCACAGGTAGCCGCCCATTTCGTCGGCGGACCGGGCGGCGTCGTCGCGGCTGAGATCGCCGGCGCCGAGGAACATGTCGCCCCACCGGCGGAACTGCAGCCGATCTTTCTCGGGCAGGCCGAGCAGGTCGCAGACGACGTCGAGGGTGAAGGGGATGGCGAAGTCCCGGACCAGGTCGGCCGGGTGGCCGCCGGCGATCAGTTCGGCCAGTCGGGCCTCGGCCGCCGCCCGTACGGTGGTGTGCAGGTCGGCCACCGCCCGCTTCGTGAACGAGTCCTTGACCGTGCCCCGCACCCGTGCGTGCTCCGGACCGTCCATGCCGAGCATCGTTCCCGCCACGTCGATCTGATCGGCGTGCGCGGCGGCAGCCCGAGAGAACACGTCCTGCCGGCGCAACACCTCCCGCACGTCCGCGTACCGGCAGATCAGCAACGCCGGGACCAGCTCGCCACCGACCTGGCGGACGATCGGCACCACGCCGGACCCGGAGGCGGCGAACCGCGCGTAGTGCGGGTGCTTCTCGGGGCCGGGCGGGCGGTTCACGCCGTCGGCGTCGACGTAGAAGGGATGGGGCAATCCAGTGGCGATGTCCTGACCCGGGGTGATCATTTGCACACGATCTCATCGACCAGCACTCTCGGCAATCGGTCGATGGCGAACTGTTATGTCACCTCGTGTTCCTGCCTGGGACAGGAACTGTCGGGCACCGTGCTAACGGCCCTTGGCGTCCTCGGTGGCGGCTTCCCGGACCAGTTGGTTGGCCTGTTGGGGGGCGATGCCGGTAGCGCGCATCAGATCGCTGGCGGCGCTGCGAATCTGCAACGTGATGGTCTCGCCGAACGGGCCGATCTGGGCCCGGTCGCTCTGCCCGGCCAGGCGGGCGGCCTCGAGGATGCTCTTCCGGGCCTGCCCGGATCCCCGGGCGGTGGCGCACTCGCGGCGAAGATGGCTCAGGGCGTCACCGAGGGCGCTGACCGCCCGGTGCAGCGACGGCGGTAGTGGCTCCTGGTACTCCAGGAGGGTGGCCACCCGCCGGATCATCACCCGGATGTCGGTGGTGAAGCCGTCCAGCTGGTTGGCGGCGGCGCGGATCTGCTGGTAACGGCTGCGACGCTGGTGGCGCCACCACGGGGCGATGGTCACGACCTCCTCGGCGCCCAGCAAGGCTTCGTTCAGGTGTTTGGCGTCGGTGTCGACGGTGTTGAGGCGGCCCATTGCCTGCATGGCCAGGTTCCGGTCGCCGGCGGCGAGGGCCTGGGCGGTGGTGTGGATGGCGGCGGCGAGGTTGGCGAAGAACGGCTTGGCGGCGCGGTCAACGGACCGTAACGGGTCCAGGGGCAGCAGCGTTGCCACCGCGAGGAAACCGACCGAGGCGCCCACGGCGGCGTCGAGGATGCGGGGTAGTTCGAGGTTGCGCTGGTTGCCGGCGAGCGTGGCGAACAGCGTGGCGGTGGCGCCGGCCTGACTGACCAGGGCGCCGCTGCGGCCGGCGACCAACAGGCCCAGGGCGATGGAACTGGAGACGACCAGGGCGATCTGCCACGGTCCGCTGCCGATGAAATAGAGCAACGCGTCGGACACGGTGATGCCCAGTCCTACGCCGATGAGTAGTTCCACGGTCTGTCTGGTGCGTTGTCCGGTTGCGGAGGCGATGGTGGCGAGGGCGGCGGCGGGCGCGAAGACCGGCGCGTTGCGGCCGAGGAAGTCCGTGGCGATGATCCAGGCCGCGGCCGTGGCGAGCCCGGCCTGAACGGCGATCACCGCGATGGCGGCCAGTTGCCGGGTGGCGAAGAAGGACCGTACGGCCGCCCGCGCCCGCCCGGAGGGCCCGGCCGGATCGCTGGGCCGCTGGTTTCGGGCACCCCGGAAGGCCATGGGACGGCCTTCCCGATCCGCCGGAAACAATTCCGGTCACCAGACCTTATCCGGGCGGGTCCGAGCCCGATCAGCGCTGCTCGGCCCGGGCACCGACGGTGAGGGTGCTCGGCGTTGAGGCGAGCGCGGTGCCCGGTTTCGACCTCGCCCGTTCCGTCGCGCTGCTCCTGTTCCCGGACAGCCTTCCACCGAGCCGGACGACGGCCCCGCGTAACCGGGCACCGCAGCGCCCGGCAGGGATCACGTGACAGCGGAGAAGAATGTGGTGTCCTCGGTGAACCTCCTGCGGCCCAGACGCAACAGAGAAGGCGATGGACAACGAGGAACTGATCGCCGCCATGGCGGGCGGTGACGACACGGCACTGCGCGAGCTGTTCTCGCGGCATGCGCCGTGGCTGGCTGCCCGGCTGCGCGCGGTGCTGCCCGCCGCCGACGTGGAGGACGTGCTGCAGGAGACGTTCCTGGCGGCCTGGCGGGGGGCCCGAGGCTACCGGCGGGAGGGTGCCGGCGGGTGGCTGTGGGGGATAGCCCGCCGGCAGGCCGCGCTGTGGCTGCGCCGGCGCGGGCGGCCCGAGGCGTTGCTGTCCGCGGTGGGCGACAGCCACGAGCCGCAGTCCGCGGACCCGGTGGAGGCGGCACTGTCCAGGCTGGAACTGGCGGATGCCGTCGAGGCGTTGGGGCCGGCGGGCAGTCCGCAGCGCGAGACGTGGCGGCTGATGTATGTGGAGGACAGGGCGGTGGCGGAGGTGGCTGAGCTGATGGAGGTTCCCGAGGGCACGGTGAAGAGCCGCGCGTACCAGGTCCGCCGGCTGTTGCGGGCGGCGCTGCGGCGGGACCGGCCTCTGCGGGACGGGAGCGGGCGATGACCGGTGAACATGAGGTGACCGGCGACCGCGAGAACCCGGCAGACGTCGATCTGGGCCGGGTCTGGATCGGGGTGGCCGCGCAGGTGTGGCGCCGCCGTCCCGGGCCGGTGGAACGGCTGGCCGCTCGGGTGCTGCGCGCACCGGGCCTGGCCCGGGCGCTGGTGACCACGCCGTCGCTGCTGCTCGGGTGGATCATCGCCACCGCGGTGGTGCTGGTCGCCGGGACGCTGGCCACCCGGGGGACCGGGACACCGTACGTGGCTCTGCTCGCCCCGGGCGTCGCCGCGGCGGGCATCGCGTACGCGTACGGGCCGGGAGTCGACCCCGCCTGGGAGCTGTCGTGCAGCATGGCGGTCAGCGACCGGATGGTGCTGCTGGTCCGGGCACTGGCGGTGTTCGGCCTGAACGCGGTGCTCGGGCTGGCCGCCTCGGCCTCGTCGGGCGCCGTCACGGCGGTCACGTTCGGCTGGCTGGTCCCGATGACCGCGGTGTGCGCGCTGGCCCTGGCCGCCGCGACACTCGCCAGGTCCGCGAACGTGGGCGTGGTGGCGGGTGTCGCCGGCTGGGTGATCACAGTCTTGTCCGGGCAGGTGGTTGCCGGACGGCTGACCGCCGCGGTCACCGATTCCACGCTGGCGCTTCCCTATCTGGCATTCGCCGGCTGCTGCGCGGCGATCGTGCTGTACACGACCCGGATCCCGAAAGGAGCGTCATGAACGTCGAGACCACCGAGCTGACCCGGCGACTCGGCCGAACCCAGGCGGTGGCCGGGGTGACGATGGCGACCGGACGCGGGGTGTTCGGACTGCTCGGCCCGAACGGGGCGGGCAAGACATCGCTGCTGCGGATGCTGGCCACGGTGCTGCCGCCGACCTCCGGGCGTATCCGGCTGCTCGGCCGCGATCCCGGCGACTACGGGCAGCGCAAGCAGATCCGGCGCAGGCTCGGCTACCTGCCGCAGAACCTGGGTTACTACCCGGGGTTCACGGTCGTGGAGTTCGTCGAATACTTCGCTCTGTTGAAGGAGATGCCGCCGTCGGAGGTGCACCGCGCGGTGGCGGCTGCGGTCGAGCGGGTGGGCCTGGGTGACCAGGCGAAGGCGAAGCTGCGTACCCTCTCCGGCGGGATGCTGCGCCGGGTGGGGGTCGCCCAGGCGATCGTCAACGAGCCCGAACTGCTGCTGCTGGACGAGCCGACAGCCGGACTGGATCCCGAACAGCGGGTGGCGTTCCGTGCCCTGCTGCGCGACGTCGGACAGCGCGCCACCGTGATCGTCAGCACGCACCTGGTCGAGGACGTCGGTGCCGCCTGCACCCAGGTCGGCCTGATGGACCGCGGAAGGATCGTCTTCCGTGGCACCCCGGAGGAGTTGACCGTCCGCGCCGAGGGCACCGACGCGGCGGGAGATTCCCCGCTGGAACGCGGATACAGCGCGATCCTGGCGCAGGCACGGGCATGACCGCCGCGCACCCCGCACCGGTACCGACCCGGGCGGCGCCGGATTCGCCCCGCCGGCTCGACGCGGCCGGGCGGCTGCTGCGGCTGGAACTGCGCCGCAACGCGATGCTGTGGATGCTGCCGCTGACCGCCGCGCTGTTCTGGCTCGTCAACCACCGGCAGAGCATGGCGTACCCACCGTTGTGGAATGTCCGCGCCATGACCATGCAGACCACGGCGGTGGCGGTTCTCGCGCCGACGGTCGTCGGTGCCGCGGCCTGGACCGGGTCGCGGGAGGGCCGCCATGGCCTGGCCGATCTGGTGGTGGGCACCGCCCGGCCCCGCTGGGCCCGTCAACTCGCCGCCTGGGCCGCCACCACGGGCTGGGCGATCGTCGCCTACCTCGGCTGCGTCGCTGCCGTGTACGGTGCCACCGCCTGGCAGGGTGCCTGGGGCGGTCCGCTGTGGTGGCCGGCGGTGGTCGGCGCGGCGAGCGTGCCGGCGTTCGCCGCGCTCGGGTTCGCTGCCGGGGCGCTGCGCCCCAGCCGGTTCACTCCGCCGCTGGTCGCGGTCGGCGCTTTCCTCGCGCTCGAACTCGGCGCACAGTTCATCCACGGGGACCGGTCGTACTGGCAGATTTCCCCGCTGGTCGCCGGTCCCTGGGAGATCGGCCCCAACGAGGGCGCCGCGATCTTCCACCCCTACCTGCCCGACCTGCCCATCGCCCAGGTGATCTTCCTCGCCGGTCTCACCGCGGCCCTGCTGGGCGTACTCGGTCTGCCCGTCGGCTCCGGTGGGCGGTGGCTGCTCCGGTGCGCCGTGGTCATCACGGCGGTGGGTCTGCTCGCGGCCGGCAGCGCCGTCGCCCTGGCCGGCACCGGCCGGCTCGGCGCGCACGGCATGATTTCCATCCCCGCCCTGCACGATCCGGCCGATGACCGTCCGATCCGCTACACCCCGGTCTGCAGCAACACTCCGATCCCGGTCTGCCTGCACCCCGCCTATTCCTTTGAACTATCCGTGGTGGCGGACGCACTTGAACCGGTGCTCGACGAGGTGGCGGGCCTGCCCGGCGCGCCGGTTCGCATCGAACAGGTTGCCGCGAACTATGCGCAGGGAGCGGACAACACCGTCGAGGTCCGGGCGGACGTCCCTTCGTCGAGCGGCGCGACGCCGGTGCTCCATCTGCTCCTGCCCAACCAGCTACCGGGCCCCCACCTGACCGGCCGCGAACTGGCTGCCACGGTGGCGACGCAGACCGGGCACGAGATCGTGGCGAGCGTTGTGGGCGCGGGCCGCCGCCCCACGTCCGCCCAGCAGGCGGTGACCGCGGCGATCCTGAAGACCTTCGCCACAGAGCCGGACGCGCAGATCGCCGCCGCGGCTCAGCGGTTCGCCGCGCTGCCGTCCGACGCGCGGCGCGCCTGGCTCAGGGAGCATCTGGCCGCGCTGCGGGCCGGCCACATCACCCTGGCGCAGCTGCCATGACCGGGGACAAGGCGCGTCAGGCGACGGCCGGTGGGGTGGCTCACCTCCAGGCGCTTCGGCCGGGCCTGCGCCTGGCGCGTCTGCATCTGGCCAGCCGCCGGGTCCCGGTGGCGCTGGCCGCGGTCGCGGCCTGCGCCGTCCTGCTGCGGGTCGCGCTGCACTGGCCCTGGGACGCCTACGGCGCGCTGCAGTTGCCGCTGATCTTCGAGGCCGCGTGCGCCGCGGTCATCGCGGTCACCACGGCAAGCCCGTTCGGTGGGCCGGAACGCGCCACCGGCCGGCGGCTGCCGTTCCTCCGGCTGGGCGCCGTCTTGGCGCTGACCACCATCGCGGCCGGTGCCCTGGCGGCCGCCGGCGTCGGTGCGCACCTGGCGGGCGGCACCCTGGAGGTGCTCCGCAACACGGCCGGGCTGACCGGCATCGGCCTGCTCTGCGCCGCCCTGCTCGGCGGGGCGCTGGCCTGGACCGGCCCGACGGTCTACCTGATAATCGCCGTGTACGCGCTGTACACGCAGTGGCACGGTCCGGCCCTGACCACGCCCTGGATCTGGCCGGCCCGACCCGGGCACGACATCGGCGCCGTACTGTGCGCCGGCCTGGTGTTCGCCGCCGGAATGTTGCTCGTCACGGTGCGCGGAGCCCGCGATCCGGTCGACTGAGCACGTGTCGACGGGCAGCGCCCGGAACATCCCTCAACGAGGTTCCGCGCTGGACGGCGTTCGTGCGAGGGCCGCGGCCCGCGGTGGTTGACCTTGGTCGGCGGGTGGTTGCGGCGCGGTGGGCCGCGCTGTCTCGCCGGTGGCGAGCGCCGCTGCCGCATCCGGTCCGGCCCGGAGCCGCCCGCCGTGGACGGCGCCGACCGCGGCCACCAGACAGATCGTGGCGGCCGCCAGGAGCGTCAGCCGGTCGCCAACGTGGACGGCGGCGGAGCCGAGGGGGATCGCCAGCGCGATCGGACCGAACATCGCGGTGTTGGCGGTCCCGGCCGCGCGGCCGAGCAGCGCGGCCGGCGTGTACGTCTGCACCGCGGTCACCGCGGCGACCAGGGCCCAGGGCAGGCCGACGCCGGCGATCACCGAGGCGACCACCGATCCGGGCCACCAGGGCAGGCAGCGGAGCAGGCAGTTGACGGCGAACAGCGCCGTGCCGGCGACGCCCATGGTGACCGGGCTCCACCTGTTGATGAGCCGCCCGACGACGAGACCGCCGACGACGGAACCGGCGCCCTGTGCGCTGAGCAACACCCCGAGGAACGTCGCCGGCAGGCCCAGCTCCGTGGCGACGATCTCGTAGTTGGCGGCGGTCGTGAACCCGGACATGGCGATCGACACGGCGGCGAGCCCGACGGTGACACGCGTCGCCCGCTCCGCGAGCAGGACGGCGAGCCCGGCGCGCATGCCGTGCTGGCGAGCAGCCGGTTGGCCGGGTTGCGGATGCGTCAGCCGCACGGCCGCGTACAGGACGGCGACCAGGACCGGCATCGCCGCGCTGAGCAGGGCGACCGCGTGGCCCCCGCGCCACGCGTACAGGCCCACGCCGGCCAGGGGCGCGACGAGCTTCATGCCCTCCTGCGCGCTGGAACGCCAGCCGTTGACGTCGCCGAGTTCCGTGGGGGACAACGCGGATGGCAGCAGCGCCGTCTCGCCCGCGTCGATCAGCACGTAGCTGACCCCGTACGCGCCGGACACCAGGAAGATCAGCCACGTCTGGTCGGTGTCCCGGACCGCGAGGAGGCTCAGGAGAACGGCGGACAACCCGAGGTTGACCGCCATCACCAGCGGTCGCCTCGGTGCCCGGTCGAGCAGCCCGCCCAGCCAGGGGCCGGCGAGGACCGGGGTGTAGACACAGAGCCCGGCGAGGGCCGCGAGGCTGGTGGATCCGGTGAGGTCCAGGATCCAGATCCCGGCGACCAGTGCCATGGCGCCGCTGCCGAAGCCGGACAGCAGCGAGATCGCCACGAACAGGCCGGCGTTGCGGCGCATCGATCCTCCAAGGTTGAGTCGAGACGGCTCAAATCCTCAACCTTGAGCAGAGGTCAGGCAATATGGTTCGGAGGTGTCAATGTTCTGTTGACACGAGTGCTCCCAAGTTTGTCGCGACCGCCTGCGTCGGCCCTGGCAACCGTTCGGCTCCCGCTTCGGCCAGGTCGACCGCGAGGAGCGAGGCCAGCGCGTACAGCGCGCCGGGATCGGCGTCGAGGGCCACCTCCGCGGTCGTCCGCACGAGGGCCGCACGCCGGAAGCGCGTATCCCACCGCCGGTCCGCGTCGATCCATCGCTGGAGATCGAGGACCGCACTCCGGATCGCCGCGATCCGGGTCGAGTATCCGAAATCCTGTTCCTGCCGCCGCGACCGTCGCGCGGTGGCCAGGCGCTGCCGGCGTTGCTCTGCGGCCTGCCGGCTGCCGAGGCCGAGAGCGGCAGCGATCTGAGCCCACGTCGCACCCGCGTGGCGCACCCGGTCGATCAGCGCCAACTCCCGCTCGTCCAGCCGGACGCGATCGGCGGCGATGTCGGCCAGCTGAGTCAGGTCGGGCGTCACATGTCAACGCTACATTGACAGCGGAGGGCGAAGGCCGCCCGGTTGGCGGGCGGCACGCCACGGACGGCGATCCTGCCGGAGGCAGGGCTCAAAGCATCTGGAGATACTCGCCGTAACCCTCACGTTCGAGATCGTCACGAGGGACGAACCGAAGTGCGGCGGAATTCATGCAGTAGCGCAACCCGCCGGCTTCCACGGGACCGTCGTCGAACACATGACCGAGGTGGCTGTCCCCGTGTGCGGACCGGACCTCGGTACGGGTCATGCCGAGACTGGACTCCTGACGTTCGACCACGTTCTGCGGTTCGATCGGCCTGGTGAAGCTCGGCCAGCCGGTCCCGCTGTCGAACTTGTTGGTGGAGGCGAACAGGGGTTCACCGGACACGACGTCGACGTAGATGCCCGGCTCCTTGTTGTCCCAGTACGCGTTGTCGAAGGCTGGTTCCGTCCCCGCCTCCTGAGTCACTCGATACTGGTCCGGCGACAGCCGGGAGATCGCCTCAGGGGTCTTGCGATACGGGTGTGACACCGGTTGCTCCTCCCGGACGGGTCGTAGACAGGAGAGGCTCGGCTCAAGCCGACCACCGCACGCGTACCCCGCCTGCCCGTGACTAGTCGCGGCCTCGGCGATGGGTGGTGCCGGACGGGACGGCCCGGCGCGCGCGAAACGCTCGGCACGGCGGCGGTCAGCCGGCCAGCCAGAGCGAGGCCCGCTTGATGTACACGACCTGTGCGGCGAACGCGACCAGGGCCACCGCCACCCCGAGTCCGATCGCCAGCGCGGTGCCTGCGCCCGACACCCCGGTCAGCAGGGCCGCGCACACGCCGATCAGCAGTGCGTTCACCGCGCCGACCATCGCCGCCGTGGTCAGCAGCAACTGCCACCGATTGGGCTTGGTGGCCACCGCTGCCGAGATCGCCCGGACGTCGCCACCGCCGGTCACCGCGTCGGCGAAGAAATCGTGCTCGCCGGCCAATCGCTGGTGGTAGTACGCACGGATGCGCTGGATGCGCTTGAGGTCCAGCGAGTTCTCCACCATGTTCTGCACCAGCCGGCCGAAGGTGAGCAGCCCGGTGATCACCAGGGTCGGCAGCACCGCGCCCAGGTACGGCTTGGTCAGGTGCCCGCTGCTGGAGACGAAGCCCAGCCCGATCAGCGAGGCGGAGAGCAGCGACAGGAACACGGTCGCCCGCCCGACGGACTCGGTGATCGTGGCGCTGCGGGAGGTCTGGAGCACGAAATGCTCGGTGGTCAGGGCGCTCAGCAGCCCCTGTTCGCGCGCGTCGTCGTCCATGCCGCCCCCCCCAACGGTGCTGGATACGGCCAGGATACGAAGGTCAGAGCGCCCCGTGGTCCGGTACGGAGTTAGCCGAGACGCCGGGTGAGCAGCCGGTCCAGGGCGGGACCGTACGGGGTCGGGTCGATGTCGCCCTCGAACACGACGGCCAGCTCGTCGACGTCGAGGTCGGGGGACACGCAGTAGTCGACCATGCCGCCGTTGGAGGTGACCAGCAGCAACCGCGTCGAGGCGATCTCCTGCTCCTCGTCCCAGTCCGCGAGGCCGTCGGGCTCGCCGGCCTGCTCGGCGATGGTCCGCATGTGCCTCGGGTGCATCGGCCCGAACGCGGTGCGCCCGCCCGAGGTGAAGCCGGCGTGGACCTGCCGCAGGAACGCCCGCAGCGGCTCGGGGAATTGCTCCCAGAACGGCGGCTCCACGAAGCTGGCCGGGTCGAAACCGATCCAGGACAGCAGCCGGCCGTCGGAGTCTGTGGCCAGGTAGAGCAGGGCGGGCTCGTCGTCGGCGAGGTACGCCCGGACGTCGGCGAAGCGGGTCCGCAACGCCACCGCGAACTCCGGCAGCGCCGCGAGAAGCGGCTCGTTCCACAGCGCCAGCGCCGCCGCGAGCCGGGCCCGCGGGTCGGTCGCCGTCGCGATCGGCTGCCACTGGTACGGCAGGCGCCGCGCCTCGGCCGAGCCCGGTTCGACGAGCACCAGGTCCAGGCCCGGCAGGGTGTCCGCGACGGCGGCGAGATCAACCTGCGACACCGTGTTCTCCTGTCAACCCTGGCTGCGCAGCAGCTGGCCGATCGTATCCCGGAGCTGCTTGCGTACCGCGGACTCCAGCTGGAGCTGGCTCGCCTGCCATTGCGGGTCCACCCCGCTCATGCCGGCGACGCTACGTGAGGACTTCGACAGGTTCGACTTGTACGACAGCCATTGCAGGTTCACCCGCGCGTTGACCACCTGGTACATGTTCTGCGGGCTGAGCCGCAGGAAGCCGGGCATGTGAATGATCTCCGCCAGCGGGATGATGTGGTCCGGTGACACCGCCGACAGGCCGTTCGTGTTCGGGCCGCCGATGGTGTGCCCGGAGGACGCCGGATACGCCGGATCACGGGCGCCGATCGGCGGGCGGGGCTGGCCGCGCAGGCTCACGTTGCGGAAGTCCGGTGGGCTGAGATCGCGAAGCACGCGGTAGAGCGGGCGGACCGCCGAACTCGGCGGGACGCGCCAGTGCTTGCCCGGCGCCGGTGGGGCCGGTGGCTGCCAGCCGGCGGGCACCTGCTTGGTGGCGTCCCCGATCGCCTTGAGATCGGCGGGCCTCGGTCGGGTGAGCTCCGGTGAGCCGGCGGCGGTGTCCTCAAGCGTCTTCATCGCCTCGATGCAGGCGTTGATCCGCGCCTTCGCCTTGGCGAGTTCGGCGTTGAGTTTCGCGGCCTCGGCGTTGTACGCGGCGTAGGCGCCCTGCTGCCGCGGCAGGGTGAACAGGTGCGGCTTCGCGTTGTGCGCCTTGATCTTCGCGTCGACCCCCAGCAACGCGGCGAGCGGCTCCGCGCACAGGTCGGCCGGGGCCGCGGACGCCGGGGCGCCCGGGAGGACCAGGAACGCGCAGGCGAGGACGAGGACGAGCAGGCGTGCGCCTCGGCGCGTTGACGCAGGTCGCAGCATCGGTTGCCGACCCTCCGTGATCGCGGTGATACGCTATCGATCCAAAACATATCGAACGACCGCCATGTTGGGAAAGTCAGCCCACAGTGGCGTCGCGACTGTTCGCGGTTGCCCGGTGGTGACATGCCAGGGGAGGCGTAGGTGTCACAGGAGCCGGGACAGCCCACGCCGCCGCAGTTCCCGCCACCCGACGACGCCCCATCGACGGGCGCGCAGCCGCCCGCCAGCGAGCGTCCGCCGATCCCCGAACCCCGGGACCACGAACCGCCGCAGGCCGGGGAAGCGGTCCCGCCCGGCCAACCGCTGCCATCGCCACCCGCACCGCCGCCACCGCCCCCGCCGAATGCCCCCGGCCAGCCCGTGGCACCGCCACCCCGGCAGCCCCTTCCGCCGCCACCCGGCTATCCCGTGCCGCCGCCACCGGGACATCTCATGCCACCGCCACCCGGGCAGCCTGCGCCGGGATACTCCGGCCCGCCGGTCCAGCCCGCGCCGTGGCCGATCGCGCCGCCCGGGTACGGGCCGGGCGCGCCAGCGGGGCCCCCGGTCGGCCCGCTTGTGCCCGGAGCGCCCGGCGGGCAGCCGCCCTACCCACCCGCGCCCACCGCCGTCGGCGGCGGCAAACGGGTCTGGATCATCGCCGCGGTGGCCGCCGGGGTGCTGCTCCTGGCCGCCTGCGGCGTCGGCGCGTACCTGGTGGTGGGTCACACCGGCGTGTCGAAACCGCCCGCCGTCACCGACGAGACCCGGATCCGCAAACTCGTCGAGGACTTCGCTGCCGCCGTCGACCGTGACGACCAGCAGGCAATCCTGAATCAGGTCTGCGCCGCCGAGGCCGAGGACATCATGGCGGACGACGACTTCGACCCCTCCCTCGCGCCGCCCGCCAACCCGCCCTCGGTCCGGCCGGTGACGGTCGCTGACATCCAGGTCAGCGGCGACACCGCCAGCGCCCGGGTCTCCCGCCCGTCGCAGCCGGACGTGACCCTGCACTTCCGCAAGGAGGGCGGCGCGTGGAAGGTCTGCGCCCCAGCGGGTGACCCCGCCGAGCCGAGCGCGAGTGCCAGCCCGACCGGCTGACAACGGGGCTCACCCGGGCCGTGGCGTTCCCGCAACGACCACGACCACGATCACGGCTCGGGCGTACCTTGATCCTGCCCGACCGCCGCGCGGCGCTGCCGCTGGGCGGTGGCGAGCCGGACGGCTGCCCAGACCGCGGTCGCCCACGCCGCGGCGAGCAGGTACCCGCCCAGAACGTCGGTGAGCCAGTGCACGCCCAGATACAGCCGGGAGAAGCCGACCAGCAACACCAGCAGCCCGGCGCCCGCCCAGGCCGACACCCGCACCGCCGGCACCGGCCAACGTCGACAAGCCAGGTACGCCAGCGACGCGTACGCCGCGACCGCCTGCGCGCTGTGCCCGGACGGGAACGAGAACCCGCTCGCCGCCGAGATCATGTCCGGCAGCGTCGGCCGGGGGCGGGCGATCAACAGCTTCACCCCGTTGACCAGGGCGCTGGTGCCCCCGCTGACCAGCACCATCAGCGCCGCGGTGCGCCACCGGGAGCCGGGCAGGGGCATGGCCAATGCCGCGACGGCCACCAACGCCAACGCCATCCAGATCCCGCCCAGCTCGGTGACCACCCGCAGAGCGGCGGTGAGCCCCCCGGTCCGGTGAGCGACCACCCAGGCGGTCGCCGCGGCATCACCCGCCGCCAGATCGTCGTTCTCCCGTACGCTGTCGGCGAGCTCGCCCAGCCCCCACCCGGCGGCGGCGATCATCAGGAAACTGACGGTCAACGGCAGACCGAGCGCCCCACCGGGTGTGAGGCGGGCAGCCAGCCAGGACCGTACGGCCATGCTGCCGACAGTTTGCTCTCGCGGACTCATGCGTTGATCACCACCCGTGCGACGGTAGCGCGTGGGGATGGTGGCACCGGGCGTCGCCCCGGACCTGTGCTCTGCCTACTGGCCGAAGGTGAAGCGCAGGTTCGCGTTGATCAGTTCGTTGAGTCGTCTGCGCAGGTGTCCCAGCAGCGACGGGTCGGGCACCGGTTCGGCCACCAGCAGGCTCCAGCGCAACCGCGTACCGCATCCGCCGTCAGGCACCAGGTCGAAACGCACCTGAGCGTCCGGTAGCCTGGGCCACAGCGACGACCAGACGACCAGGCGCGGATGCTCGGCGCGCAGGATACGGGGTGCCTGTTCGTCGTCCAGCAGGTGCAGCCAGGGACGTGCCGGGTCGCGGGCGGGCTCGGTGAGCGCCTCGAAGACCACGGCCGGTGGTGGCGGCTGGGTGCGCGTACGGCTGCCGGCTTCGAGCATGTCTCGGGCTACTGGCCCTCGCCGGCCTCGACGAGTCGGGCGAGGTTCGCCAGCGCCATGCGCGTACCGGTCTCGTTGTCGGCGGCGGGGACACTGTCGGGGATGCCGTCGTGTACGACGAGGACGTCGGTGCCGCCGTCCACGTCGGTCAGCGTGGTGGTCATCGTCATGACGCCGCCAAACGCCGGATCACCGGTCTCGAACTCGAACTCTTCGACCACCTGCTCGTCGGGCACGAGCCGGAGGAAACGACCGTGGTAGGTGTCGGTGTGGGACGACGACTTGCCGGCACCCTCGGTCGTGTCGTAGGTGAGCGAGACGCGGAAGGAACCACCTTCGCGGGCGTCGAAGTGATGGACCTGGCTGCTCATGCCGGCTGGTACCCGCCACCTGGCGATCGCGTCGGCATCCACCAGCGCCCGGTAGACGGCGGCGCGTGGGGCCTTGACCTGCTGAGAGACGCGAGTCGAATACATGGGCTCAACATAGTGCGTACGCCGGTCCGGCACCGGGTGACCGGATCGACCCGGGCGCCGGCGAGGGATGATGGCCGGGTGGGCAGAGGGCGATGGGCGGGCGTGCCGCGCCCGGTTCGGGTGATCGTCACGGCCGCCGTACTCGTGTTCGCCTACGGCGGGTTCGTACACCTCATCGACCTGTTCGGCGGCAGGGCCGGCCCGCTTCCGTCGACCCCTGCCTGGCTGTCCCTCTACTTCGTGTCGCTGACCGTGCTGGACCCGCTCGCGGCGCTGCTGCTGGCGTTGCGCCGGGTCGAGGGGCTGGTGCTGGGCTGCGTCGTTCTCGCCACCGACGCGATGGCGAACGGGTACGCCAACTACGTGCTGGACGGCACCGAGGGAGTCACTGCCGGGCGGATCGGGCAGGCAGTCGTCGCGGTGCTCGCCGTGGCGCTGGTCGTGGCCGCGCCGCGTATCGCGCCATGGCTTGAGCCGGTGTCGGGGCTCCGCGGAGATCCGCGCCCTCGTCGGCGAGGCGCTCCTTGGAAAGGTCGTCGATGCCGAAGCGCGTCCGGCCGGCCAACAGGTCGGTGCGCCCTCGGCGTCGACACTAACCCCAAACCGAACCCACTCGACCTGAAACACCCACACGGCCAGTGACGGCTTGCCTCACACCACCAGGGGCTCTTCTGCTCACTCGGCTCGTGGCGGATGCGGCTGGGCATGTCGGGCGAGGGCCGCCGCGGCGGTGACAGCGAGCACGAAGCCCAGCACCGCCACCGGCGCGAACCCGGACCGGACGCGGTCGCCGAGCAGTAACCAACCGACCAGCGCCGGCGCCACGGTCTGCCCGACGATGGTCGACGCGGAGGCGACCGTCACCGACCCGCGTTGCAGCGCGGTCGCGTACAGGAGCAGCCCGTTCAGGCCTGCGATCACCATCGCGTAACTGATCGGGTTGGTAATCAGGGCCCATACCGTGTCGATCCGGCCGAGCAGCCGGGCTCCGAGGGCCGCTGACCCGAAGGACAGCCCGGCCAGCAGGCCCGGCAACGCGGGACTGCGCATCCGAGGGCTTCCCAGATATGCGCCGACGGTCAGCGTGATCACCGCCCCGAGCAGCCACCAACCGGCCATCCTCGGCACCTCGGACGGCGGCCCGGTGACGGCCGAGATCACCAGCAGCGCCAGTCCGACGATCACCCCGCCGATCGCGATCGCGTCCTGCATCACCAGCCGGACGCGCAGTACCAGCATGGCGAGGACCGCGACGATGCTGAGGTTCGCCGCTCCCACCGCCTGGACCGCGAAGAGCGGTACGGTCCGTAGCGCGGTGAAGGTGAGTCCGGACGATGCTCCGTCCAGCGCCAGGCCCGCGGCGTACGGCCCGGTGCGCAGCAACCGCCACAACAGCCGAGGATCAAGGTGCGCGGTGGCCGCGATCCGCCGCGCCCCGATCGACTGGAGCGTGGCGGCGGTGGCACTGCACAGCGCGGCGCCGAGCGCCAGCACGAAGCCAAAACTCATGATCGGCCCCCGGGTCGTCGATGCCGGAAACAGTCGGTGGAGACCTGGACATACCCGTCTGCGCGCCGGATTCGCGGGGAGGGGCCGAAAGGGTGCGTGGCCGATGGCGGGTCCGGGGGTCGGGAGCGTTCCCGCGCAGTTGCGTCACCCCGGCGGATGACCCGGGACGGGGTGTGCTCGATCGTGCTCCGTCGATCGTTCCCGGGCGTTGTCGACGCGGCTGCCGCCCACCAGGCCCGACGTGCTGTTAGCGCTAACGATCATGGTGGTCCCTCGCTTTGCCTGAGGGGCTCAAGTCCCTCCCACCTACGCGTCCGCGGCGGGTGGCCCCCGGAGCGGCGCGCGCCGTGGTGCCGACCGGCCTGGGCGCGCCGTTCGCGTCAGCGGCGGCGGTGGCGTTACGGGCAGCGCGCCGGCGGTTGCGACCACGCTCGGCTCGGAGGTGGGCGCGTGCGGCAAGCGATCTCGACCCGGCTCCGACGTCGGCCAGTTCCCACGCGGGCGGGTGTGGATCAGCGCCCGGGTTTCACCGTTGCCGTGCCCTTCGTCCGCGACGGGGTCCGGGCGTACCCGTGGTTTGGCGGGGGCGGCACCTCCAGGTCCGGTGGCCGTCGACCCCGAAGGGCCGGTTCCCGGGTTCGCCGGTAGCCGCTGGTTCGCCACCAGGGTCCGCCTCCGCCATCCCGGCAGGTGCTCGCCCCCACTGTCGACGTTGCGAGATCGTGACATTGAGGTTTCGGCCAGGTGTTGACGATCTTGATGTGAGCGCTAACGCTATCCACAGTGCAACGTGTACGGCCGGCGATGGCACCCGTTTCGCGGAGGGGAAGAGCGTGAGTAGGAGACTGTGGACCGCTGTCGGAGGCGCCCTGCTGGCGCTGAGTTTGGCGGCATGTAGCGGTGAGGGTGCGGGCGGCGACGGTGCCCGTAGTACGGACAAGCCCGGTGACCTGACGATCGGCGTCTCGATGCCCACCCAGACCTCGGAGCGATGGATCGCCGACGGCAAGGCGGTGAAGGAGAAGCTGGAGCAGAAGGGCTACAAGGTCGACCTGCAGTACGCGGGGGACGACATTCCCACCCAGTCACAGCAGGTGGACCAGATGATCACGCGGGGTGCTGACGTGTTGATCATCGCGGCGATCGACGGCACGGCGCTGAGCAGCCAGTTGCAGGCCGCGGCGACCGCGAAGATCCCGGTCATCGCGTACGACCGGCTGATCCGGGACAGCCCCAACGTCGACTTCTATGTCAGCTTCGACAACTACAAGGTCGGAGTCGCCCAGGCCAATGCGCTGCTGGTGGGTCTCGGTCTGCTGAACAAGGACGGATCAAAGGGCACCAAGACCGGGCCGTTCAACATCGAGCTCTTCGCCGGCTCGCTCGACGACAACAACGCGCACTTCTTCTTCAACGGGGCGATGGACACGCTCAAGCCCTTCCTGGACAACGGCTCTCTCGTCGTCAAGTCCCGGCAGACCGGCATCGAGCAGGTGGCGATCCTGCGGTGGCAGCAGGAGACCGCGCAGAAGCGGATGGAAGACCTGTTGACCTCGAGCTACAACGACCGCTCGCGCGTCGACGGCGTCCTCTCGCCGTACGACGGGCTGTCCCGCGGCATCATCACGGCGCTGCAGAACGCCGGGTACGGAACGGGGACCAACACGATGCCGATCGTGACCGGTCAGGACGCGGAGATCGCCTCGGTGAAGCTCATCAACGACGGAGTCCAGAGCTCCACCATCTTCAAGGACACCCGCCTGTTGGCCGAGCAGGCCGTCATCGCGGCCGAGGCGTTCCTGCAGGGCAAGGACGCGGAGGCCAACGACACCAAGACGTACGACAACGGGGTCAAGGTTGTTCCGTCGTACCTCCTGCCGGTGCAGACGGTGTACAAGGACGACATCAAGCCGGTCCTGATCGACTCCGGCTATTGGACGGCCGAGGAGGTCGCCACCGGACGGGCCAAGAGCTGAGTCGACGCTCGGGCTCGGTGGCGGCGACGTCACCGAGCCCGAGCGGGCGAGGTCGCCACCGAACCCGCGCCCACTCCGTCCCGTCAGCTGGGACGGACCCGAGGACCCAGACGACGAGGAACCAGGACGATCGCCATGGACGACACGATCCTCGAGATGCGTAACATCACGAAAACCTTTCCGGGGGTGAAGGCGCTCCACGATGTCACGCTCGCCGTCCGGCGAGGAGAGATCCACGCCATCTGCGGTGAGAACGGCGCCGGCAAGTCCACCCTCATGAAGGTGCTGTCCGGCGTCTACCCGACCGGCTCGTATGACGGTGAGATCGTCCTCGACGGCAAGCCGGTGCATTTTCGCGGCATCCGGGACAGCGAGGCTGTCGGCATCGTCATCATCCACCAGGAACTCGCCCTGGTGCCGTACCTGTCGATCGCCGAGAACGTCTTCCTCGGCAACGAGCGTCGCGGGACCGGCGGCCTCATCGACTGGAACCGGGCCAACGCCGAGGCCGGTGCGCTCCTGGCGTCCGTCGGGCTGCACGAGAACCCGGTCACCCCGGTCATCCAGCTCGGCGTCGGCAAGCAGCAGCTGGTGGAGATCGCCAAGGCGCTTTCCAAGGAGGTACGTCTGCTGATCCTGGACGAGCCGACCGCCGCGCTGAACGACGTCGACTCGGCGCACCTGCTCGACCTGCTGCGTCGGCTTCGCGAGCAGGGGATCACCTGCATCATGATCTCGCACAAGCTCAACGAGATCACCGCGATCGCCGACTCGACGACCGTCATCCGCGACGGGCAGACGGTCGAAACGCTCGACATGAGTTCCGGCGAGGTGACCCAGGAACGAATCATCCGCGGCATGGTGGGTCGCGATCTGGAGAGCTACTACCCCGACCGGGTCTCGACACCGGGCGCGGAGGTGCTCCGGATCGAGGGGTGGACGGTGCGGCACCCCGTTCAGGACCGCAGGGTGGTCGACGGGGCCAGCCTGAACGTCCGGGCCGGTGAGGTCGTCGGCATCGCCGGGCTGATGGGGGCCGGCCGGACCGAGCTCGCCATGAGCGTGTTCGGCCGCTCGTACGGACGCGACATCACTGGCCGGTTGTTCGTGCACGGCACGGAGGTCAAGGCCGGGACCGTCGCGGAAGCGATCGAAAACGGCATCGCGTACGCCACGGAGGACCGCAAGCGTTACGGGCTCAACCTCATCGAGGACGTGTGCCGCAACATCTCGGCGGCGGCGCTCGGCAAGCTCGCCCGCGCGGGACTGGTGAACGGCAACGAGGAGATCAAGGTTGCCGAGCGGAGTCGGCGCGACATGAACATCAAGACGCCGAGCGTGATGACCGCGGCCGGGAAGCTCTCCGGCGGCAACCAGCAGAAGGTCGTCCTGTCGAAGTGGCTGTTCACCGACCCGGACGTGCTGATCCTCGATGAGCCGACACGCGGCATCGACGTCGGCGCGAAGTTCGAAATATATACGATCATCAACCAGCTTGTGGCCGACGGAAAAGCGGTCATCCTCATCTCGTCCGAGCTGCCCGAGCTGCTCGGGATGTGTGACCGCATCTACACGCTCTCTGCTGGCCGCATCACCGGAGAGCTGCCGGTGGGCGAGGCAACCCAGGAGAACCTCATGGAGCTCATGACGAAGGAGAAGGAGCTCGCCGGATGACAAGCACCAAGGAACCCGTCGCGCCGGACCGCCTGTCGTCCCAGAGTTCGTCGGCCGTCGCGTTGCACACCGGGACCAGCGACCCGCGTACGCTGATCATGCGCAACCTGCGACAGAGCGGCATCTACGTGGCCTTCGTGGTCATCGTCGCGCTCTTCGCGATCCTGACCGACGGTGTCTCGTTGAGCCCCGGGAACATCACGAACATCGTCCTGCAGTACTCATACATTCTGGTGCTGGCGATCGGCATGGTCATCGTGATCATCGGCGGCCACATCGATCTGTCGGTGGGATCGGTGGTGGCGCTGACCGGTGCGGTCTCCGCCGTCGTGGTGATCCAGCAGGGCCACCCGTGGTGGCTCGGGATCCTGGCCGCGCTGGCCGTGGGCATCGCGGTCGGCGCCTGGCACGGCTTCTGGGTGGCGTACGCCGGTATCCCGGCCTTCATCGTCACCCTGGCCGGCATGCTCCTGTTCCGCGGTCTCACCCTGCGGGTGCTCGGCAACATCTCGCTGTCACCGTTCCCGGCCGAATACCAGCAGGTCGCCGCCGGCTTCTTGAACGGACTGATCGGCGGAGACGGCTACGACGCCTTCACCCTCCTCATCGGCGCCGTCGCGGCGGCGGGCTACGCGGTGAGCGGCTTCCGTACCCGCGTCGCGCGCGTCCGCTACGACCAGCCCGTCGAGTCGTTCCCGCTGTTCGTGGCCCGGGTGCTGCTGGTGGGGGCAGTGATCATGTACTTCGCCTGGCAGCTCGCCCACGCGCGCGGCCTGCCGATCGTTCTCATCGTTCTCGCGGTCCTTGTCCTCGTCTACGCCCTTCTCACCCGGCGCACGGTCTTCGGCCGTCAGGTCTACGCGATCGGCGGTAACCTCTCGGCGGCGATGCTGTCCGGGGTGAAGGTCCGTAAGGTGAACTTCTGGATGTTCGTCAACATGGGCTTCCTGGCGGCGGTGGCCGGCGTCATCTACTCCTCGCGGTCGAACGGTGCTCAGCCCGCCGCCGGCAACATGTTCGAGCTCGACGCCATCGCCGCGGCCTTCATCGGTGGCGCGGCGGTCACCGGCGGGGTCGGCACCGTGGTGGGCGCCATGGTCGGCGGCCTCATCATGGCGGTGATGAGCAACGGGATGCAGCTCATGGGCGTCGACCAGTCGATACAGTCAGTCGTGAAAGGCCTCGTGCTGCTCCTCGCCGTGGCATTCGACGTGTACAACAAGCGGCGCGCTGGAGCCACCCGCTGACGGCACGGAGCCGGAGACGACGTAGAACCGCGTCCGCGGCGGGACCCTCCGCCCGGTGACCCTTCGGTCAGACGGCCGGGTCACCGGGCGGTGCCGCACCCGCCCGGGCCTCCCACCTGTCGTCGCCATGATCATCGGCCGTCGCCGGCCACTCAGGCGGTCGGCGCGCTTTCGGGTTTGAGCGGATGGAACGGCATGCCGGTTGGTATGCCTGTGGGGTGACGGAGCAAGCCAACAACGAGCAGCCCCCGGGGGGCGGCAACGGGCCGACGGAGGACGGTGGAACAGCCTCCCAGACACCGCTGACGGGTCACCCCACGGCAGGCAGGACCGCGGGGCTGACGCTGCTGCTCGGCGCGTTGGGCGTGGTGTACGGCGACATCGGCACCAGCCCGCTGTACGCGCTGAAGACGGTCTTCACCCTCGACCGCAACCTGAACCCGAACACCCACGACGTGTTCGGCGTCATCTCGCTGATCTTCTGGACCATCACCCTGATCGTGTCGATCAAATATGTGATCTTCATTCTGCGGGCCGACAACGACGGCGAGGGCGGGGTGATGGCCCTGGCCGCTCTCGCCCAACGGGCGCTGCGCAACGCCGGTGGCCGACGCGCCACGGCGGTGTTGGGTCTCGGGGCGCTGGGCGCCGCCCTGTTCTACGGCGACAGCGTCATCACCCCGGCGATCTCGGTGCTGTCGGCGATCGAAGGTCTGGAGGTCAGCTCGCCGGAATTGGCGGTGGTGGTGCTGCCGATAGCCGGGGTCATCCTCACCCTGCTGTTTGCCTTCCAACGATGGGGCACCGGGCGGGTCGGAACGATATTCGGGCCGATCATGGTGCTCTGGTTCGCCTGCCTGGGCGTGGCCGGCGCGGCAGAGGTGCTCCGGCATCCGAGCATCCTGGCCGGGCTGTCACCGACATATGCGGTCCTGTTCATCGTGCACCATCCGCTCATCGCGTTCATCGCGATGGGCGCGGTGGTGCTGGCGATCACCGGCGCCGAGGCGCTCTACGCCGACATGGGTCACTTCGGCCGCGCCCCGATCCGCCGGGCCTGGTTCGCGATCGTGTTTCCCGCGTTGACCCTCAACTACCTCGGCCAGGGGGCGCTGATCCTCCGCGCACCGGACAGCCGGGCCAACCCGTTCTTCCTCCTGGTGCCGCACTGGGCGCAGCTGCCGATGGTCATCCTGGCCACCGTGGCCACCGTGATCGCGTCCCAGGCGGTGATCTCCGGGGCCTTCTCGGTATCCCGGGAGGCGATGCGGCTGGGTTTCCTGCCGCACCTGCGCATCCGGCAGACGTCCCACCGCGAGTACGGGCAGATCTACTCGCCCGGGGTGAACTGGAGCCTCTTCGCCGCAGTCCTTCTCGTGGTGTTCGCGTTCGGGTCCTCCACGAAACTCGCCGCCGCCTACGGAGTGGCGGTCACCGGCACATTCCTGATCACCACGACCCTGGTCCTCGTCGTCGCGAGGGCGCGGTGGCGCTGGTCCACCCGGCGCGTGGTGCTGTTCGGGGTCGTCTTCGGCAGCATCGAGCTGATCTTCTTCACCGCGAACCTGGCCAAGGTCAGCCACGGCGGCTGGTTGACGCTGCTCATCGCGATCGTCCTGTTCACGATCCTGGTGACCTGGCGGCGCGGAGCCGCGCTGGTCACCCCGCGACGCACCGAACGGGAAGGCCCACTGGCCGACTTCATCGACGCCCTGCACGCCGCAGACATCCCGCGAGTGCCGGGCACCGCCGTGTTCCCGCACCCGAACAAGGACACCACCCCGCTGGCACTGCGCGCGAACGTCGCGCACAACCACGTCCGGCACGAGCGGATCGTGCTCATCACCGGCCGCACCGCGAACGTCCCGCACATTCCCTGGGATCAGCGACTGACCATCGACGACCTCGGCGACCCGAACGACGGCATCATCCACATCACCGCCGTCTTCGGCTTCCAGGACCCCACCGACTTCCCCGAGGTCCTACGCCACGCCGCCAGCCATCCCCTCGCCAGCGGAATCAACCTTGATCAGGTCTCCTACTTCGTCTCGAGGATCACCCTCCGGTGCACCCCACATCCCGGAATGGCCATCTGGCGTAAACGTCTGTTCATCGGCCTGGCCCACAACGCGGCCAGTCATGTCGAGTTCCTTCACCTGCCCGAGGAACGGACCATCGTCCTCAGCGCCGAAGTTCCCGTCTGAATCCGATCAGACGCGCCGCCAGTCGCGCCCTTCGTGACCGCCCCGCTGGCGGGCCACGTCGAGCAGTCCGTCGAGGGCTTCCCGCGACCGGCCGGTCGCGGTGGCCAGCGCCCCGAGCGGGTCGGCGTGCCCGCGCCCGGTCAGGTCCTCGAAGACGGCCAGTAGGTCCGCTTCGAAGCCGTCGGCGGTGGCACCGCGGGCCTGGGCCAGCTCGGCCAGCCGGCCCTCGATGTAGCGGCGCACCATCACCTGGTACGCCCCGACGCTTGGCAGTTCGTGGAACTCGGCCACCATGTCGTCGACCTGCCGGCCCAACCGGTGCAGGGTCGCCGAGGTGATACCGCGTTCCCGGATCTCGGGTGCCGCGTCGTCGGCCAGCCGGATGACGACCTCGTCCGGGCCGGTGATGCCGCCCGATCCCGAACCGGTGCGCCAGCGGGCCGTGACGGCGCAGCCCTGGTTCCTGCGGGACAGCTCAACGGGCCGGTCGCGATTCTCCTGGGACATGCCCATTCCCCCTATCGAGGTACACCCCGTGCACACCCTCGTTGCACGCCTGGTACGTGCCGACTGCCCGCCGCCTGTGCCGGCCGGCGGCCCAGATACCCGAGCGCGTCCCCACCCCGCTCGGCGTTGTCGAACACCGCCAACGCGACCATCGTGGCCAGCCGCCGGGACGCGGCCACGATGGCCCCCTCGATGTCCGTCGCACCCCGGGGCCATGCGATCTGATGGCGGGCCGCCTCGATCGCCGAGCGACACAGCTCCGCCACCACAGGCCCGCGGACCTCGGCGACGATCTCCTCGTTACGCGCGAGGGGCATACGCGTCGTCCAGGTAGCGGGCCACCGGAACGGAGCCCGGCCGCAGGGTCACCACCGACCGCTTGGCCCGGGTCACCTCGATGATGCGGGCGGCACCGAGGGCGAGCCGGCCGAGCGCGTCGGGCAGCCGGGTGTCGTGAGTGAACACCACCACCTGCCGCTGTTCGGCCAGCTCGGCGAGCAGCCGCGCCAACCCGTCCACCTTCGCCGGATCCATGCTCTGCACCGGGTCGTCGACCACGATGAACCGGAACGGACTCTCCGGCGCGCAGCCGCGCGGCAGGAACGCCGCCAACCCCAGGGCGTGCATCTCGCCCTGGCTCATCACGCCCAGCGCGGTGCCGTTGTCGGCGCCGTCCACGCTGACCGGGATCGCCACCTGCCGCCGGGTGTTCGCACCCTGCAGGGTCATCGCACCCAGCTCGACGTTGCTCTCCTGTCGCAGCTGCGCCCACATCCGCTGCGAGTGCTCCGCGAACGGTGCCACCCGCTGGTTGCGCAGCTGCGCCCCGGTCGCCCGCAACCACGCCCGCGCGGCCTTCACCCGGGCCAGGGCGCGTTCCCGCTCCGGCAGGGCCTTGGCCGCCGCGATCCAGGCCCGCAGGTCGCCGGCCACCGCCTGCCAGCCGGTGTCACGCCGGCGCAGCAGATCCTTCGCGTACGCCTGCACGGCCGGCGCCGCCGCGAGCACCGCCGGGTAACGGGCGGTCAGGTGGTCGGCCAGGTCCTCCGGCCCGCCCGGTGCCAGCCGCAGCGCCGCCGTGGCGGCGTGCAACTCGTCGACTGGCACGCCGGCGGCGGTGCCGTCGGGCACGTCCAGGTCGTCGATCAGGTGGTGCGCCCGCTGCAGCAGCGCGGTCAACCGGGCGGCGGCGGCCTGCGCGGCGAGCGTACGGTCACGCAGCTCGCCCAGGGACGCGGCGGCGGTGGCCCACCAGTCGCCGTCGAGGCGACCCGTCGTGCAGACCGGACACTGCCCGTCACCGACGTCGTCGTGGTGCTCGATGGCCAGCCGGAGCAGCTCGGCGCTGCGCAGCGACGCCCGCGACCGGCCGCCGTCGTGCCGGCGCGCGTCGACGGCAGCCTCCCGCAGATGCCCGGCGAGGCGGGTCACCTCGTCAGCGTCGGGTAGCTGCATTGTCACCAGCCGCCGGCACAGCAGCACCGCCTTGTGGGCGGTCGGCTCGTCCGGCTCGTCGACGATCGCGGCCAGCGCCGCCAGGTCGGGGCGGGTCACGAGCAGTACCGCCGCGCGGCGCGCCCGGTCGTCCGGCACCTCGGCGAGGATGGCGGCGAGGCCGGCGCGCTGTGCGCGTACCTCGTTGATGGCGGCGTCGATCGGGCGTGCGGCGGCCAGCAGCCGGCCGTCGGCGTCGGTGATCGCCTCCAGGCCGAGGATCGCGGAGATCGCGTCGAACAGCTGGCTCTGCGTGCCGGCGGTGAGCCGGCCCAGCTCGGCGGCGCTCAGGAACGGTCGGTACAGCTCCAACGGCCGGGCCAACCCCAGCTCGGTGAGGTCCGTGTGGCTGCCGTGCGCGCTGGTGACACTCACCTCGGCCGCGCCCAGCTCCGCGCCAGCGGGCCACGAGCGGACCACCCGGGTCGGCGTAGCGTCCCCGTCGACGCGCAGTTCGACGGCGATCCGGCACTGGTCACCGGCGTGCAGGTTGCGCCACCCGGTACGCCACACGCTGTTGCGGTCGGCCCAGCGGGCGCTGTCCCCGGTCAGGGCCAGCTCCACCGCCTCAGCGAAGCTGGACTTGCCGGAGCCGTTACGGCCGACCACCACCGTCAGCCCCGGGCCAGGCTCGATGGCCAGAGTGCGCTCCGGGCCGACGCCGCGGAAACCGGCGACGGTGACCGACGAGAGCCAGATCCGCGCCCGCGGCTCATCCGCCGCGGTGCCGCGCAGCTCTAGGGCGGTGGGCTCGCCGGCCAGCGCCGCGTCCAGGTCAGCCTCGCCACTGAGCGCGGCGAGGACCACCTCGGCGGTGTCATCGGGTACTCGGTCGGCGGCGAGCCGATCGAGGATGAGCTCGACCAGGGGTTCGGTGCGGTTCATGCGGTGACCTCCGCTTGATGCGGGTGGGGGAGGGCGTTCGAGTGCAGTGGTGGTGCTGGCCCGAGACGAACCGCAGGCGGTGGTGATGTGACGACGCCCTGTAGTTGCCTCTACTTATGGATCGGCGATCAGTTCGCCAGCGCAACGCGCCCGTCGCGGCTTGGCGCTGGGCAGTGAGGCCGACCTGGGAAGGGCGTCAACGGGCGGGGCGCCACTCGCCGCAGTTCTCCGAATGGAAGGCGTAGTCGGAAGAGCGGATGGTGACCTGCACGCGGCGGGCGCCGTTGGTGAAGTAGTTGTCGATCGTGTTGCCCGCACGGTCCTGGCGCTCCCAGTAGCAGCCCTCGACGTCGCGGGTGACGTAGGTGCCGGCCTTGATCTCCTTGCCGACGCGGTAGGTGCCGGAGCCGAACAGCCGCCCCTGGGCCTCCAGGTCCGCGTCCGCCTGGCCGCGCTGCACCGCCTGCCGCCACTTCTTCGCATGCGGGTGGGTGGGGCAGAGGGTCAGCGCCGCGTTGATCTCCGGGATCTGCTCGCTGCTGGCCGCGAAGTTGGCCTCGGCGTAGACGTCGTCCGGGTCGACCTCGGCGCACATCTCGTACAGCGTGGAGATGTCCTGGTCGTTGTACTTGGAGATCTTGTAGGCCTGCTTCTCGACAGCGGTGACGATGTCGAGGCTGCCGACGACCTCACAGGAGCTCGGCTTGGCTGCCCAGACCTCCGCGAAGCCGGGCCGGCCGTCCTTCCCGCCGTGCACGGTGAATGGCGAATCGCCCCATTCGCTGTCGGTCTCGCACTGCAGTTTGACCGGCACCTGGTGGGGGATGTTCTTCGGGTCGTCGGGGTAGGTGTCGCTGCTGTCGGGGATGCCGTCGCCGTCCCGATCGGAGGGCTGTGTCGGGCTCAGTGTCGGACTTGGCGTCGGGGACGGGCTCGGTGAAGCAGACGAACTGGCGGAAGAGGTTGGCCCGCTGGCGCTCTTCCGGCCGTCTCCGCAACCGGCCAGCGCGAGGGCCGGCAGCAGAAGGGCAACCAGAACAGCGCCGGCCGATCGGCCAGGGTGAAGGGTGGACTTGACGGGGCTGGTGGCCCGTGCAGGTGTCGAAGGAATCGTGCGGTCGTGGCGGGCCATGGTTACTCCGGGTGAAGATCCGGCTGGGGCAGTTGCCGCGCTGGGAGAAGCCGGGGCGGTGAGGTAGCTGCGGAGACGTTGTGGCGTTGATGTCGCGAACGGATCGGTGGCCTGTTGACCCCTTACCGGACCAGGTGGCCAGGCGGAGGGTGGTACCTGGTCTGCTGCCGTCTTTAGTCGGTGACGGTGATGACCATCTGGAGGCCGCTATCCGGGTGGTAGCTCCAGGAGGCACGGAGTTGGTCCCATTCACCGCTCTGCCGGCCGTCCAGAGCCCGGGTCGCCAGGACCTCCTGCCTGACCGAGTCGGGCATCTTCAGCTCGGACCAGTAGCACTCCAACTTGCTGAAGCTGAGCCCGCGGCTCTTCTCGCCAGCGCCGTGCAGGATGAGCGTCCGGCCCCCGTCGCCCAGTACGGCGTCGCCCGCGTGGGTGCTGCCGCACTCCTCATTGGCCGATTCGAGCGGCGACTTTCGCTGGACCAGCGTTGAGGCGGCCGTGCTCGTCCGAAACGCCGTGTAGACACCGGCACCGGCCAGCAGAAGCGCCGCGACAGCGCCTACCGCGATCAGCGTGATCGCGCGGCCGCTGAGGTTGGGAGTCGGCTTGCTCCCGGCACTTTCCGCCCCACCCGCGCCCGGCTGCTGTGCGGTGTTGGGCTCTTGCAGGGAATCGGCCGGCGCGGGTGGTCCGGACTGGCCCGTGGGTGGCGCGAACGGGGTAGCGCGGGCGGGGTCGGTCATGACGATTTCCTTTGTGAACAGGGGCCAGGGACAGGGGAAGGGCGGGGCGGGCGGTGGTGCCCGCCCCTGGGCGAGTGGTTGATCAGGCGAGGGAGACCGTCACGCCGCCGGAGAACAGCGAGTCGTGGAGCTCGAGCTTGGCGAGCTTGACGTTCTTCGGGATGTCGAAGACGACGACGCCGGTGACCTGGTTGCCGGGGTTGATGTCGTTGAGGAACGTCTCGGCGTTCTTGTTGGCGTAGAGCGCGGCGCTGCTGTCCGACGAGTACTCGGTGCCGTCGGCGGCGTACGCCTTTTGGCTGCTGCCGTCGAACATCTGCGACTCCTTGCCGATGTTCTTGACGTTGATGGTGACCAGGCAGAACTGGCCCTGCGCCTTCGCGCCCAGCATGTCGTTGCCGATCTTGGCGACGCCGCACTTCGACGACTTCACCGTGAACTCGAACTTCCCATCGCGGGCGGGCTGGCCGATCTTCGTGGTCTTCGGCTTGTCGTTGCCCTTGGCGCCGCCGGCGTCGGCCTTGCTGCCGGTGCCCTCGTCGGTGCTGCCGGCGCCGCAGCCCAGCGCGACGAGGGCGGTGGCGATCAGGGCGAGGGTTGTGGTCTTGCGCATCGATTCCTCCTGCTGTGAGCGTGGCGGCGTCAATGAGAGCATCATCTGTGAACTCTGTCAACGGACATGATGCTTGACAGGTGTGACACACTGCGGAGGTGCAGGAGACACCGACCATCACGGCGGCGGAGATCGCCCGGCTCGCCGGGGTCGGTCGCGCCGCAGTCAGCAACTGGCGCAAGCGACACGTCGACTTTCCCGCCCCGGTAGGCGGCACCGCGGCCAGCCCGGAGTTCGACCTGACCCAGGTCGAGCAGTGGCTCCGCGCCCAGGGCAAGCTCCCCGAGCTGGCCACCGCCGAGCGGCTGTGGCGACGCCTCGCCGCGGCCAGCGAATCCCCGGCCGCCGGCCTTGCCGCCGTCGGCGCCCTGCTGCTGGCCCGGCAACGCGGCCAACGCCCCCGCCGACCAGCCGACCCGCACCTCAAACCGCTGCTACCCGACATCGACGCGCTCGCCGACGAACTCGGCCCGCAGGGCGCCTTCGACGAGCTGTGGCAACGCTTCTCCGCACCCGGACCCGGCCGCCCGTTCGCCACCCCCGACGACCTTGCCGACCTCATGGTCGAGCTCGCGGGCGTCGGCGGCGGCTCCGTCCTGGACCCCGCCGCCGGCTCCGGCGCCACCCTGCGGGCCGCCGTCCGCTCCGGCTGCACCTCGGCCTACGGGCAGGAACTCGACGAGGATCTCGCCCGGCTCGCCGGACTGTGGCTGGCCCTACGGGAGGTGCCGGGGGAGGTCTGCACCGGCGACTCGCTGCGCGCCGACGCGTTCGCCGGCCGCACCTTCGACGCGATCGTCTGCCACCCACCGTTCGGCGTCACCAACTGGGGCGATGAGGAACTCGTCCATGACCCACGCTGGATCGTCGGCACCACACCACGTACCGAACCGGAACTCGCCTGGGCCCAGCACGCCCTGGCCCACCTGCGGGTCGGCGGGCACGCCGTACTGCTGATGCCGCCCACCGTTGCCAGTCGCCGCGCCGGCCGACGCATCCGCGCCGAACTGCTGCGCCGTGGTGCCCTGCGCGCCGTCATCGCGCTCCCGCCCGGGGCCGCCGCGCCGCACGGCGTACCGCTGCACCTGTGGGTGTTGCGGCGGCCCGCGCCCGACGCGCCGCCACCGGCGCGGGCGCTGCTGGTCGACGCCGCAGGCGCCGACCTGACCGAGACGGGTCCGCGGATCCTCGCCGCGTGGCGGGCCTTCACCGTCGCCCCCGAGGCCGAGGTCGAGGAGGCCGGCTTCGCCCGCGCGGTCCCGGTGATCGAACTGCTCGACGAGGAGGTCGACCTCACCCCCGCGCGCCGGCAACCCGCCGTCGAGGGCAAGGCCACCGGAGAGCATCTGGTACGCACCAGAGAGCGTCTGGCCGCCATCGTGGGCGACCTGCCGGCGCTGATGCCGCAGGTCACGCCCGCGCCCGAGGGGCCGGACGGGGAGTTCCTGTCGGTGGGGGAGTTGGCCCGGGCCGGTGCGCTGCAACTGATCGGCCCCATCCGGGCCGCGTCAGCCGAGGGCGGCGAACCGTCAGCGGGCGGGCCGCCGGTACTGACCGTGCAGGATGTGCTGAGCGGTGAAGGCCCTTCCGGGCGGGACGACGGCCGGCTCGGGCAGGAAATCCCGCTCGCGGTTGGGGACGTGGTCGTGCCGATGATCGCCCGGCAGCTCACCGCGCGGGTGGTCACGACCGAGGGGGCGCTACTCGGGCGCAACCTCTACCTGCTGCGGCCCAATCCGGCCGCGCTGGACCCGTGGTTCCTCGCCGGGCAGCTGCGGACGTCGGCGAACGAGAAGCAGGCGTCGAGCCTGTCGGGGACGCTGCGCTTCGACATCCGGCGGGCGCAGGTGCGGCGGCTGTCGCTGGACGAGCAGCGGGCGCACGGTGAGGCGTTCCAGCGGCTGGACGCGTTTGAGGCCGCGATGCGGCAGGCAGCATCGCTCGGCGCGGAACTGGTTCAGCTCACCGCCGACGGGCTGGCCCGCGGCGCAGTCCGCCCTGACGGGGAGTCGCGGTGAGGTCAGACCTCCAGGATCTCCCAGCCCTCGCCGAGCACGACCTGGATCTGGTCGGGTCGCGAGGTGATGACCCCAGCCTGGTTGGCCAGCGCCACCCAGGCGGCGTGACCGGCACCGAGCCGGCCGGTGTGCCGGGCCATGCTGCCGATGGTCGGAGCCTCGTCGTCGTTGTCGAGGTCCAGCGCCGGCAGCACAGTACGCACGGCGGGGTTGCGGCGCAGCATCCGCAGCAGCTCGTGCTCGTCAGGGTCCAGCAGGCTGTACGCCTCGAGCAGGCAGGCCAGTGGCACCGCCACCGTGCCCTCGGCGTCGGCCACCTCGACGACCGTTTCACCGACGGCCGGTACCCCATGCACGTACGCGAGCAGGGCCCCGGTGTCGAGCACCCAGTACGGCCGACTCACGCGGCCGAGCGCCGGTCCAGCTCCGCCCGCAACTCGTCGGCCGGGCGGCCCAGCAGCTCCGCCACCCGGGCGATGGCAGCCTCGCGCGCCTCCGGCGTGACCTGGCGTGCGGCCAGCCGCTGCGCGGCGCCGATCGGGTCGTACGGGAACTCGCCGTGGCCCGCAGCCCGCAAGGCGGCCCGCATGTCGTCGGATATCCGACGGCGGCGCAGCGCCTCGGTGACGTACGCGGAAACCTGGCGGGCGGGCAGCGCGTCCAGCTGCTCGGCCACGTCATCCGGGACGGAGATCGTCACACGCCGACTCATACACCGGAGCCTAGCGGAGTATGAATCCTCCGTCAGCAACGCCCCGCTGACGTTCGGTTGATCAATCCCGCCGACCGGACGACCGCAACAAAGCGGGACATCGGTCATACTGCTTGACTTAAAGCAATCGAAAGGAATCTGGTGAGCACCAAGCACCAAGAGCTGGCGAACTTCATCTGGTCGGTGGCCGACCTGCTGCGCGGCGACTACAAGCAGTCCGAGTACGGCCGGGTGATCCTCCCGCTGACCGTGCTGCGCCGCCTCGACTGCGTGCTCGAACCGACGAAGGACGCGGTGCTCGCCCGGCACCAGCAGCTCAAGGACATGGGCGTGCAGAACATGGACCCGGTGCTGCGCAAGACCGCCGGGCTGTCGTTCTACAACACCAGCGAGATGTCCTTCCGTAAGCTCCTCGGCGACCAGGACCACGTCGCGCTCAATCTGCGCGCCTATATCGGCGGCTTCTCGCCCGGCGCGGTGGACGTGCTCGACAAGTACGGCTTCGACACCCAGATCAGCCGGCTCGCCGAGGCCGGGCTGCTCTATCAGGTGGTCGCCAAGTTCGCCGACATTGACCTGCACCCGGACGTCGTCTCCAACCACCAGATGGGCTACGTCTTCGAGGAGCTGATCCGCCGCTTCTCCGAAATCAGCAACGAGACCGCCGGTGAGCACTTCACCCCGCGTGAGGTCATCAAGCTGATGGTCAACCTGCTGCTCGCCCCCGACGAGGACGAACTGATCACGCCAGGCATCGTCCGCAAGGTCTACGACCCGGCCTGCGGCACCGGTGGCATGCTCACCGAGGCCCAGGAACACATCCAAGCCCACAACCCGCACGCCACCGTCGAGGTGTACGGGCAGGAACTCAACGGCGAGACGTACGCGATCTGCCGCTCGGACATGATGCTCAAGGGAGGCGACCCGACCAAGATTGCCTTCGGTAACTCGTTCGGCCAGGACGGCCACGAGGGTGAGCGCTTCGACTACATGCTCGCCAACCCGCCGTTCGGCGTGGAGTGGAAGAAGGTCGAGAAGTTCATCAAGGACGAGCACGCCCGCGGTCACGCCGGCCGCTTCGGGGCCGGCCTGCCTCGGATCAACGACGGTTCGCTGCTCTTCCTCCAGCACATGATCTCGAAGATGAAGCGCCCTGAGGACGGCGGCAGTCGCCTGGCGATCGTCTTCAACGGCTCGCCGCTCTTCACCGGTGCTGCCGGGTCGGGCGAGTCGGAGATCCGCCGGTGGATCCTGGAGAACGACCTGCTCGAAGGCATCGTCGCCCTGCCTGACCAGCTCTTCTACAACACCGGCATTTCCACCTACTTCTGGATCCTCACCAACCGGAAGGAGCCGGCCCGCCGACGCAAGGTCGTGCTGCTCGACGGCCGCGACTACTGGACCAAGATGCGCAAGAGCCTCGGCGACAAGCGCAAGATGCTCACCGACGAGCACATCGCCGAGCTGACTCGCGCCTACGTGGAGGCGCTGTCCATCGCGGACGACCCGGAGCACCCGCAGTACGCCAAGGTGAAGGTCTTCAAGACCACCGACTTCGGCTACCAGCGCATCACCGTCGAGCGCCCGCTGCGCCTGCGCTTCGAGGTCACCGAGGAGACGGTCGCGCTGCTCGCGGAGGCGAAGGCGGTCCTCAAGTACGCCGAGCGGGAGTCGCTGCTGGCGGCGGTGAAGTCGCTGATCGGTACGCAGTCGAGGACGCGGGCTGAGTTTGCGATGAAGCTGAACGGGCTGGGGAAGCTGCCTGCGGCGGTGGAGAAGGCGGTGTGGGAGGCGTTCTCGGTCAGCGATCCGCAGGGGGAGGTGCAGACCGACCGCAAGGGCAACCCGCTGCCGGACCCTGATCTGCGCGACAACGAGAACGTGCCGCTGGACGAGGATGTCCACGACTACCTCAACCGCGAGGTGCTTCAGTACTTCCCCGACGCGTGGATTGACGAATCCAAGACCAAGATTGGTTGCGAGATCCCCTTCACGCGGAACTTCTACGTCTATCAGCCACCTCGACGACTGTCCGAGATTGACGGCGAGATTAAGGCGCTTGAGGCAGAGATCCAGACACTGCTCGGCCAGGTGACCAAATGAGCGGTGGCTTGGGCGGCCCAGGTATGCGAAGAATCAAGACGGTTGTCACCAAGATTGGAAGTGGTAAGACTCCGAATGGTGGTGGCCGGTCTTACCAGGACGACGGAGTTATGTTTCTTCGAAGCCAAAACGTGCACTTCGCCGGCCTCCGGCTCGACGATGTTGCGTTTATTGGTGAGGATGTCCATCGAGAGATGAGAGCGTCCTGTGTGCTTTCAGGTGACGTGCTTCTCAATATTACGGGAGCGTCCCTCGGCCGGGTTGCGCGAGTGCCGGACAACTTCGGTGAAGCAAACGTTAACCAGCACGTATGTATTATTAGGCCAGGTGCTGGGGTCGATTGCCGCTTTCTCGCCTATGCGCTTTCGTCATCGAATGTTCAAGAGCAGATCGCCGCACTGCAAATGGGTGGCAATCGCGACGGATTGAACTTCGAACAAGTGGGAAACCTGGCCATTCCGTTACCGTCGGAGACTAGCAAGCAGGAGCGCATCGCCGACTTCCTCGATGCCGAACTGGCTAGCGTTGATGCCTTGGTTGGGGCTAAGATGCGGCAGATTGCCCTGCTGCATGAGCGACGCGAAGCAATAGTGGCATCGCGTGTTTCGGAGCTATGCAACGACCATGGCTCAGTTCCGTTGCGACGGATTTGGTTGGGAATCGAGCAGGGCTGGAGCCCGCAATGCGACGATGCTGAGGCTGACCGCGATAACTGGGCTGTTCTTCGGACCAGCGCTGTCAGCTCCGGCAGATTCGATCCACTGGCACACAAACGACTTCCAGTCGATGTTCAGCCAGACTTGCGCTATGTCATTAACGATGGCGATCTCTTGTTAACAAGGGGAAGTGGCTCTGCGGCGATGGTCGGGGTTGCGGCAGTTGCAGATACAGATGGGAGGCGTCTGCTGCTGAGTGACCTTCTCTATCGGGTGAGACTGCAGCCGGGGTGGCCAAGCGGGCTAGTGGCCTCGGTGATTGGTAGTCGTCCAGCAAGGGAGCAGATTTCGTTGCTGCTTAGGGGGCAGTCAGGGCAGACGATTAAGCTGCGCGGCCAAGATGTGGGCGAGATCCTAATCCCTTGTGTACCGCCTGATCGCCGCGGGGCGATCGCAGCCGAGATCGCGGTCACTTCTACTTCACACGTTAGCGCTGCCAGAAAGATTGAAAATAGCCTTGCCCTCCTGCATGAGCGACGGCGTGCGTTGATTACCGCAGCCGTAACCGGACGCCTTGATCTACCAGCGGCTTGGGAGGCGGTCGCATGAGCCCAGTACATGGGGAGCAAACCTTCGAGTCGGCAGTCGAAGGTTCGCTGCTTGGCTCGGGTTGGCTGCGTGGCGCGTCGAGTAACTGGGACCGGCAATTGGGACTCGACACTGCTGAGCTGTTCGCGTTCGTCGGCAGAACGCAGCCGGACGAGTGGACGAAGCTGCTGGCCTACCACGGGAACAACCCGGATGAGGCGCAGCGGCACTTCGCTCAGTACCTCGCCAAGCAGGTCGACGAGCGTGGCCCCCTCGACGTCCTCCGTCGTGGTGTCAAGGACAAGGGTGTCCTGATCCGCCTTGCCTACTTCAAGCCAGCCCACGCCATCACCGACGATGCGCTCAAGCTCTACCGCGCCAACCGCCTCACCGTCACCCGGCAGCTCGCCTACTCGACGAGCAACAACAACACCCTCGACCTGGTCCTCTTCGTCAACGGCATCCCGCTCGCCACGGCCGAGCTGAAGAACCCGCTGACCGGCCAGACTGTCGAGGACGCGAAGGGGCAGTACCGCAAGGACCGAGACCCGAGGGAACTGCTCTTCGCGCGGCGTACCCTTGTGCACTTCGCCGTGGATCCCGACCTGGTCTTCGTCACCACGAAGCTGGCCGGCGACAAGACCCGGTTCCTGCCCTTCAACACCGGCTCCGACGGTCCGGGCGTCTCTGGCGGCGCCGGCAACCCGCCGGCGGGCGCCTCCGGTTATCGCAGCTCGTACCTGTGGGAGCAGATCTGGCACCCGGACACCTGGATGGACCTGGTCCGGCGGTTCCTGCACACCGACAAGGAATCGCGGAACCTGATCTTCCCGCGCTACCACCAGTGGCATGCGGTCACCCAGCTCACCGACCATGCCGCCCGCAACGGTTCCGGCCACAACTACCTGGTCATGCACTCCGCCGGGTCGGGCAAGTCGAACACCATTGCCTGGTTGGCGCACCGGCTCTCCAGCCTGCACACCGCACCAGCGCTCGACGAGGACGCGCGGGCGAAGGGGCTGCGCCCCAACGAGCCGGTCTTCGACAAGGTCATCATCATCACCGACCGGGTGGTGCTGGACCGGCAGTTGCAGGACACCGTCTTCCAGTTCGAGCACGTGCCCGGCGTGGTGCAGCGGATCGACAAGGACTCCGCCCAGCTCGCCGCCGCCCTCCAGGGCGAGACCGCGAAGATCATCATCACCACGATGCAGAAGTTCCCCTACATCCTCGACAAGGTGCAGGGGCTCAAGGGCAAGCGGTTCGCGGTCATTGTCGACGAGGCGCACTCGTCGCAGTCCGGCGACTCGGCCGCCGCGCTGAAAAAGGTGCTGCTCAAGCTCGGCAGCGACGACGTGGACGAATCGGGCGATCTGCTCACCGCGTCGGCCCTGGCGCGCGGCCGGCACGAGACGCTGTCGTACTTCGCGTTCACCGCCACCCCGAAGCCGAAGACCCTCGAACTCTTCGGCACGCCGCACCCGGTCACCGGCAACCCGCAGCCGTTCCACACGTACTCGATGCGCCAAGCCATCGAGGAGGGCTTCATCCTCGACGTGCTGCGCAACTACCTGACCTACAAGGCGTACTGGAAGCTGGCCAACGCCAACCCCGACGACCCGGAGGTCGACCCGAAGAAGGCCGGCGCCCAGCTTGCCCGCTTCGCCAGCCTGCACCCCACCATGCAGGCGCAGAAGGCCGAGATCATCGTCGAGCACTTCCGCAAGCACACCGCGCCGCAGCTCGGCGGGCGCGCCAAGGCCATGGTGGTCACCGGCTCCCGCGAGGCCGCCGTCCGCCTGCACACCGCCATCCGCAAGTACGTCGAGATGCATCAGTACGTCGGCTGCGACTCCCTGGTCGCCTTCTCGGGCGAGCTGGAAATCGACGGCGTCGAGCACACCGAGGCGCGGATCAACGGGTTCAGCGAGGGCGAACTGCCCGAGAAGTTCGCCTACACCGCCGCCGACGACAAGCACGCCGGCACGCCCAGGGCGAAGCAGGACACCGAGTACAAGATCCTGGTCGTCGCCGAGAAGTATCAGACCGGCTTCGACCAGCCGCTGCTCACCACCATGTACGTGGACAAGCTGCTCAAGAGCGTCGCCGCGGTGCAGACCCTGTCCCGGCTCAACCGCACCCACCCGCTCAAGGCCCAAGGCGACGTCTTCGTACTCGACTTCGTCAACGAGGCCGGCGACATCGCCGAGCAGTTCAAGCCCTACTTCGAAACCGCCGCCACCACCCCCACCGACCCCAACCTGCTCTACACCGCCCAGAACGCGGTGACCGGCTACCCGATCCTGGTCGACTCCGAGATGCAGGCGTACGCCGAGGCGCTGCTCGCCGCCGAGCAGAAGGCGACCAGCGACACCGCGCTCCAGCGGGCCCACGCCTCCCTCTACCGCTTCACCGAGCCGGCCGTTCAGCGCTTCAAGGCCTTGGCCGAGGACGACCAGGAGGCCGCGGACGACTTCCGGTCCGCGCTGCGCGACTACACCCGGATGTACGCATTCCTCAGCCAGATCGTGCCGTATCACGATGAGGATCTGGAGCGCCTCTACCTGTACGGGCGGGCGCTGCTCAACCGGCTGCCGCGTCGGCAGGACCCCTCCGTCGACATCGGTGAGGTGCAGCTGACCCACCTGCGGGTCAGCAAGACCGGCGAGCACGACGCGTCGCTGTCGCCGGAGGGGGAGCAGATGCTGCCCGGCTTCGTCGGCGGGGGAGCGGGCCGGCAGCACGACCCGGAGAAGGTCGCGCTGTCCGAGCTGATCGACGCGTTCAACGACAAGTTCGGCATCGGGCTGGGCGAGGCCGACAAGGTCTGGGTCGAGCAGCAGATTGTCGCCCTGGCCGAGGATGGCACGCTCGAAGCTGCCGCGCTGGTCAACGACGAAAGCAACTTCGGCGTCGTCTGCGACAAGCGGATCGAGGACGTGATCCTGTCCCGGCACGACGACAACGGCAAGCTCATGCAGCGCTACCTCGACGACGACAACCTGCGCTCGCAGCTCAACCAGTTCGCGCGCCGCCAGGCATACCAGATGATCCGCCGCCGCAAGGGCATCGCCTGACTTTCGACCACAGCCGAGAGGAGGACGGGTGTCCCCGTCCGAGCCCCCCTTCCACCTTTGGATTGCCGCGGACGAAACGCGGACGGTGGTCGCTCTCGCCCCGCTCAAGGTGTCCGGGGCACCGGTCAAGCACGAGTGGGGAAGCATCACGGACCTGCGAGCCGTACCGGTGCCCGAGAAGGCTCCCAACGTCGCCGGCATCATCGTGCTCGCCACGCTGGTGCTGATCGGTGCCTTCGGGCTGTGCCTCAGCGGCGCGCCATTCCTGGTGATCTTCTTCCTGGCTGCGCTCGTGTTGGGCATCGGCCTGGCGGCGGCGTTGTCGAAGGCGTCTCCTTCTCAGGTGGTGGCACCGGACCAGGTAGCGTTCCCGAACCTTCACCAGACGCTCGACGAGGAGGAGCGCGAGGACTTCCTCGACCTGGTGGAGTCGGCCGAGCGAGCCGGCCGCGCCCTGCCGGGCGTGGAAAGGGTGCTCGATCCGGCAGAAGGAGGAGAGCTGCTCGCCCAGGTCTTGTGGGAGGCAGCCGACGTGCTCAGCCGCCGGCAGCAGCTACGCCCCCAGGTGGTGCGCCAGCAGCAGCCGACACCGACCGCCTCGCCGACTAGTCCTGCCGCCCAGGCGCTGGCCGAACAGCGGGAAAAGGCGAGGGCGCTGTGGGAGGAGACCGAGGTGGAGCTGTCCCGGATCCGCACCGCGATCGAGCTCGCCGCAGTGGCCGCAGAGAACGCCGCTCACGACCCGAGCGCCCACGATGCCGTTCGTGAGGCGTATCGGGAGTTGGCTGACGTGTACGGCGAGCGTTTCTAGGGGGAACCGGATGCAGGCGCAGGAGCGCGTCGCTGAGCGGTACGAGCTGACGTACCCCCTCGGCCACGGAGGTATGGGCGAGGTTTGGGCCGGCTTCGACGAGAAGCTGGACCGGCCCGTCGCCATCAAGTTCCTCCGCAAGCTCACCATCCCTGAGAGCGAGCGGGACGCCGCGGTCGAGCGGTTCATGCGGGAGGCCCGGGTCACCGCACGACTCGACCACCCCGGCGTGCCCAGCGTCCACGACGTGGGCCACCACAGCGACGACCTCTACATCGTCATGCAGCTCGTGCCGGGCATGCTCCTCTCCGACCTGATCGCCGAACATGGCCGGCTCGCCGTACCCTGGTCTGCCGCCATCGGGGCGCAGATCTGCTCGGTGCTCGCGGTGGCGCACGCCGCCTCGCTGGTGCACCGCGACCTGAAACCGCAGAACGTGATGGTCACCCCGACCGGTTCGGTGAAGGTGCTCGACTTCGGCGTGGCGGCGTTGCTCGGTGCTGACGTGCCCAGGCTGACCGCCACCAGCCACACCCTCGGCACGCCCACCTACATGGCGCCCGAGCAGGCACTTAACAGCGCGGTCGGTCCGCGCGCCGACCTCTACGCGCTCGGCTGTGTCCTCTTCGAGTTGCTGACCGGCGACCCGCCCTACCGGGCCGACAATCCGCTCGGCATGCTGCACCGGCACATGAGCGACCCGATCCCGTCGGTCGCTGAACACCGTGCCGGCGTACCCGACGGCCTAGTGCAGCTCGTCTTCCGGCTGCTCGCGAAGGACCCGCAGCACCGCCCCGCCTCGGCCACGGAGGTCTACGAGATCCTGGCACCGCTCGGCAGGGTCGAGCAGGACTCGGCCGGAGACCTCGCGATGACCGTCGCCGACGGGCAGCCGGTCGACCCGACCATGCCCTACCGCTATCCCTTTGGCCCCCTGCCACCCCGCACGCCGCTGCCACCGACACGAGTCGACGTCGTCCAGCCACGGGTCGCAGCGGAGGTCATCGAGCCGCCGTCCCTCGACGAGCTGGCCGAGGTGGAAGACCGCGCCTGGGAGTTGGCCGAGGAAGAGCGATTCACCCAGGCCGCTGCCCTGATCGAGACGGCGCTGCGTCCGCTGCGGAAGGGGCATGCCGCCAAGCAGCCGAGGGTCCTGGAGTTGCGGCTAAACCTGGCCAACCTGTACGTCCTCGCCGGAGCGTTCCGGCAGGCGCTGCCCGAATTCCAGCGACTCATTCCCGACTTGGCCGAACGCCCGGTGCCGGATGAGGAACTGATCTGGCAGTGCCGGCAGCAGGCGGCGGTCTGCCAGGCGGAGCTGGGCGAGGCAAGCGGCGCCTTGATCGAGCTCCGCGCGCTCCTCGCCGAGGAACAGCAGGTGATGCCGCCGGACGCGCCGGAGTTGTTCCCGCTACGGCAGCAGATCGCCATGCTCGCCGCCGGCGTAGGCGAGGTGATTGATGCCCGACGTGAGCTGACTGAGCTGTGGCGTGACGTGAGCGCCCGGTACGGGCCGGAATCAGCGCAGGCGACCGAGATCAAGGCTCTGCTGACTCACCTGGAACGGCTGGGGGAGAGCGTGCCTGGGGTGGCCGACAGAACTGCTGGACGACACGGGACGGCGTGAGAGGCGAGAAGCATGTTCGAACTGGAAGATGCGGTCAAGCAGTGCGTCGAGCGAGTGGCGCGGTTCCGCCGGCAACACCAGCGCATTGGCGAGCAGAACACCAAGGCTGGGCTCATCGAGCCGATTATCGGGGCGCTGGGCTGGGATCTGTTTGACCCAGACGAGGTGCACCGTGAGTACCGGCGGCGGGGCGTTGACAATCCTGTGGACTATGCCCTGCTGCTCTTGCGCACCCCCCGGCTGTTCATCGAGGCGAAGGGGCTGGGCGAAAATCTCGACGACCCGCGCTGGGCCAACCAGACGATCGGCTACGCGACCATGGCTGGGGTGGAGTGGGTCGCCTTGACCGACGGCGCGGAGTGGCGGGTCTACAACGCGCACGCTCCGGTGCCCATCGAGCACAAGCTCTTCCGGGCGGTCCGGCTCGAGGACGACGTCGATGCAGCCCTCGAGCTGTTGTGCCTGCTCAGTAAGCAGAACATGGGGGACAACCGGATTGAGGACCTCTGGAAGGGATTCTTCGTCGACCGGCAGGTCCACACCGAGCTGACTGATCTGTTCGCTGGATCGGACCCCGCATCCGAACTGGTTGACCTGCTTGATAGCCGGATGCCAAGGCTGAGCCGTGAGGAGATCCGGCAGAGCCTCATCCGCGCGCGGGCCACCTTCGACTTTCCGATGTCGGCGGCAGTCGCCGCTCCGCCGGCCCAGCGGCAATCCCTTCCGCCCCAGGCGTACGAGCCTCCTACACAGCGGGCGGCGCCCGAGCCGGTCCCGGTGGCATCGGCGTATCCGTCGCCTGTAACGAGAAGTTCGAAACGAGCACCACACGTGACGCCGGACGAGCGGAGGCTGAAGCTCGTGGATCTCCTCGCCGCCGGGCGCCTACGGCCGGGCACCACGCTCTTCGGCCGCTACCTCGGGCAGCAACACACTGCGGAACTGCTAGCGGATGGCCGGGTGCGGTACCGGGGGGAGGTTCACAACTCACCCTCCAGCGCAGGGGAGGCGGTGAAGATCGCGATCCATGGCCGGGACATCACCGACAGCCGCAAGGCGACCGACGGACTCGACTTCTGGCAGGCGCAGGATGCGGTGACGGGTGACGTGGTCACGCTTAAGGAGATCCGCCGTCGCGTCGCGTCGGGGAGGTAGCGATGTCGTCCGGTTGGCTTGGACTGCGCGACCTCATTGCCGTGCTCGATGACGAGCACTCAGGCACCGCCCTCCGGCGCTACTTCGCGCCCGGCGCTTTCACTGGCAGCCAGTTCGAGGCGTTGGGCGGCAGCCCAAAGGCCCTGCACCGGGACGCGGTGGTCGCCGAGGACCTGATCGCTGTTGAGCTGCTGAACGCGCGCGTCCCTCCCGGGGTTGCTCTCGACCTCCTGCAGGGCGATCTTGGTCAGCGGATCAGCGACGAACTGCGCAAGATCCCGATCGGCGTGGACCTGAGCGACGAGAGTGCGAGGACGTACATCGAGGACGGTGGTCCAGCAGAGCTCGCGTGGCGGCTGCTGACCAACCGTCATGGCGTGAACAAGGCCATCGCTGGGAAACTCCTGGCCCGCAAACGTCCGAGGCTCATCCCGGTTTACGACAGTGTCGTGGCGTGCGCGCTTCGTGGCCGCCCTGGGTTTTGGCTCTGGCTACACGAGCAACTCCGAGCTGAGGATCTTCTCATGACGCGGATGTTGCGGAAGCTACGGGTCGAGGGCGATGTCCCGACGCATGTATCCGACATACGCATTTTCGACATCGTTTTCTGGATGCGTCATAGAGGTGACCACAGAAGTCGTGGCTGTCCCGGGCTGCCGAATGTCGGCCCAAGCCTATGAGTCTTGCTCCGACGTGTCCGCGACGAAGACGCCGATGCCCATTCGACCGACAAGCTCACCCAGCTCAATCATCGAGTCCAGGGCGCGCCGCACCGTGACGTGGCTCGTGTCGTACTCCTCAGCAAGGAGGCGAGCGGACGGGAGCTTACTTCCCGGCGGATAGATCCCAGCCCGGACCTTCGCGCGGAGATCATCTCTGATCTGGCGCCAGAGCGGCTGGGCGTACGGCATGCGGCCAGCAAAGCAGCCGTCGAGATGAGCATGTAAAGCATCCCCATCCTATCTTTACAGGCTTTACAGGTTTGCTAACCTTCTCCCATCAGCGACAGGGAAGAGCGGGAGGGACATGGGCAGGCGGTGGAAGTGGTTCTTGCGGCCGGGACGCGTCGCGATTGACCTGGTCGGACCGGTCGTACCGGATGGCAACGTGCCGGGGAGCTGTCGGCGGCCGACGGGGGAGGACGGCGTACTCGATGGGCGGGTGACCTCGCGGTGCGACGGCGCGGTCGTCTACGAGCGGCCCGAGCGGTGGCGGGCGGCTCCGCCGCGGAACCAGCGCGCGGACCGCGACGACCCGCGGCCGCCCGGCGAGCAGCCCGACCGGCAGCGGCGGGGGAGTGGCCCGGTCGAGGGGCGGGGTTCGGATGGCTGAGGACGTGGGGTCGACGGTGCCGCGCCGGCAGCTCGGGCGGGCGTTGCGGGAGTTGCGGACCGAGGCGCGGATGACGTTGGACGGCGCGGCGCAGGCGTTGCAGTGCAGTCGGCAGAAGGTGTGGCGGATCGAGGCGGGGCTGTGTGCGGTGCGTGGGTTCGACGTGCGGGGGATGTGCGAGCTGTACGCGGCGACGCCCGAACTGACCGGCGCGCTGGTCGCGTTGGCGGGGGAGACGCGGGCGAAGGGCTGGTGGCACTCGTACGGCGACACCATCCCGGACTGGTTCGAGCTGTACGTCGGGTTGGAGGCCGCCGCCGGCCGGCTGCGCGAGCACGCCGACGCGCTGATCCCCGGGTTGTTGCAGACCCGGGGGTACGCGACGGCCGTCTGCCAGCACCGGCCGGACCTGCCCGACGAGGAGCGGGAGCGCCTGGTCGAGGTGCGGCTGCAACGGCAGGGCCTGCTGCTGCGGCGGCTGCCTCCGCCGCCCCGGTTCGACGTGATGCTCTCCGAGGCGGTGTTGCTGCGGGTCGTCGGTGGCCCGGCGACGATGGCGGAGCAGCTTCGGCACCTGGTGGAGGTGAGCCGGCTGCCGCACGTGTCGATCCGGGTTGTGCCGTTGGCCGCCGGCCCGCACGTGGGTGCCGTCGCGGGCGCGTTCGTGCTGCTGGACTTCCTGCCCACCAACCGGGTCGAGCCGGAACCGTCGGTCGTCTACAGCGAGTCGTTGACCGGCGCGCTCTACCTCGATCGGAAGGAGGAGATCGCCGCGTACGAGAGGGTCTGGGTCAGCCTCGACTCGCTGGCCCTGGACCGGGTCCAGTCCCGACACCTGATTCGCAAGATCCTGGAGGAGGTTCACCATGGTTGACCTGACCGGCGCGCATTGGCGCACCAGCACCCGCAGCGGCGACAACGGCGGCAACTGTGTCGAGGTTGCCGACAACCTGCCCGGCGTCGTCGCCGTACGCGACAGCAAGGACCGCAGCGGCCCGGTCCTCACCTTCACCCCGGACGCCTGGGCGGCCTTCGTCCGCGTAGTGCCGCCGTCGCGCTGATGAGCGAGCGGTCGCGGTGACGCGTCGGTCCCGGACAGTCGCGAGCCGGCCCCCGGACCGCCTCATCCGGTCCACGCGACCACTGCTGCGGTCCGGGACACCGCCGTCGCGGTCCTTGCCCCGGCGGGGCAGCGCTCGGCGGTCCCAGACGGTGTTCGCGGTCCCGGGCGGTACTCGGCGGGCACGCCGGTCCGGGACCGAGGCCCCGGTACCGTCGCTCCGGTCCCGGCCGCCCGGGCCGCCGCCCAAGCTTGAGCTCACGGGACACTGCGGTCCCGC
This sequence comes from Micromonospora narathiwatensis, assembly GCF_900089605.1. NCBI lineage: Bacteria > Bacillati > Actinomycetota > Actinomycetes > Micromonosporales > Micromonosporaceae > Micromonospora > Micromonospora narathiwatensis. The sequence goes on from NZ_LT594324.1 coordinate 2,385,966, forward strand.
AAGGTGCTCAACCGATAGCCACGCGCTGGCGGGCACCAGCTGTCCAAGCGCCATCGCTGCCGGGTTCGTCACGTCCTGCGCGTCGAAGCCACCACACCCGACCATCTCGCGCCCGGCCTGTTAGGCCGGGCGCCGCGTGACAGGCCACCACTCGCGATTCCTGTCGGATCAAGCCGTCCCGGTGGCGCTTCTGTCAGCAAGCCCGCCGGCCCACCGTCTGACAAAATCTGACCCGATCTAACAGGACCTGACCCGGCGGGTGGGCCAACGGCTGGTATCGATAGGACCCGGGGCGGTTAGGATCGGCGACGCTGTCAGTCCTGACAGAGGCTGACTATGGATGCAGCTGCGGTGCGGCATTCCGCGGCTGTCGCCGTGGCCTGCGGGCGATGCGGCGACCCGTGCGAGCGGTCGAGAGGGACTGTCTTGGGCGCTCGTCGCGGCCGAGATGGCCGTGTGGTTGTCAGCCCGCGTGTGGGGGCTCGGCTGGGTGCGGCATTGGGGGCTCGGTTGGGGGCGTCGGCGATTCGAGGCCCCAAACGAGCCTTGCCGGCCGGCCCTGTCAGGTGACTGAGCTGCGGAAACCTGAGCCGATAGGAACCCGTCGGCAAGATCAACCCGCCCAGACTCCCTAACTTCTTAGGGACTCTCAGGGGGTTCTTACGCGGGTAGGACATGTTTCGCACGGACAGTCGCCGGCCACAGTCCGACATCTGATGCGGAAAGAACCTGGAGCGCAGGTTCGCCATGGTTGACCTGACCGGCGCGCACTGGCGCACCAGCACGCGCAGCGGCGACAACGGCGGCAACTGCGTCGAGGTCGCCGACAACAACCTGCCCGGCGTCGTCGCCGTGCACGACAGCAAGGTCGGCACTGGGCCGGTCCTCACATCCCCGACTCCTGGGTGGCCTTCTTGGGCGCAGCTCCATCGTCGAGCTGCGGGGGGTGAAGCGGTGCGGGCCCGTCCGCGTTGGCCCGGGTCCGTGCCAACGCACCTGCCGACTCGTGAATGCGCTTCGGTCGCCGGTCTGTCAGGAAGCCGACAAAGTCGCCAGGGGCTCAGCTAGCCTTTCCCGCCTATGGTGGACTGCTCCGCCCGCCGATGGACCGGTTGTCGTGCCGGCTCAGGGCCTAAATCCGTGGTAGACGAGGAGTCGGTGCATGGTCGCGGCACGCGAGACGACGCTGCAGGAGTTGCTGGAGGGCTCGAAGCAGTATCAGGTGCCGCTCTACCAGCGCACCTACTCGTGGACCAAGTCGCAGCTCGCTCGCCTCTGGGACGACATCCTGAAGTTGGCCGAGGACCGGGTCGACGAGGCAAACGCCACCCACTTCATCGGCTCCCTCGTGCTCGCGCCCAGCCCGACCATCAGCCCGGCCGGCGTGGCCGAATACCTGGTCGTGGACGGACAGCAGCGGCTCACCACCCTGACCATCCTGCTGTGCGCCATCCGCGACCACCGCGCCCAGCACGAGGACCCAATGCATCGCGACCGGCTCAACCAGCAGTACCTGGTCAACCCGTGGAAGCCGGAGCCGCAGCGGCTGAAGCTCGTCCCCACCCAGGCCGACCGGGCCGCCTACCTGGCCTGCCTCGACTCGACCCCGGAGGCCGGGGGCGCCGACCCGGTGGGCGCGGCGTATCGGTTCTTCGTCGCGCAGCTGGCCGCCGCCGACGACCCGGACGACCCGCTCGACATCGAGCGCATCGAGAACGCCGTCATCTCCGGCCTTGCGCTGGTGTCCGTCACCGCCCAGGCCGGCGACAACGTCCATCGCATCTTCGAGTCGCTCAACAACACCGGCCTCAAACTCACCCAGGCCGACCTGCTGCGCAACTACCTGTTCATGCGGCTGCCCACCCGGGGCGAGACCGTCTACCAGTCACTCTGGCTGCCGCTGCAGAAGCGGCTCACCTCGGAGCAGCTGGAGCTGCTGTTCTGGCTCGACCTGGTCCACCGCGACCAGCGGGTCAAGCAGACCGACGTCTACTCGGCCCAGCAGACCCGGCTCAACCGACTGCACTCCGAGGAGGAAATCGAGGCGGAGGTCAAGCGGTTCAGCCGCCTCGGCGCGCTGCTCCGGGTCATCCTGCACCCCGCCGAGGAGAAGGATCCGGGCGTACGGCGGCGGCTGGCGCGGCTCAGCGCCTGGGGCACGACCACGGTGTACCCGCTCCTGCTGCACCTGCTCGACCGGCGTGACCAGGGCAGCGCAACCTCCGAGCAGGTCGCCTCGGCGATGCTGTACGTGGAAAGCTTCTTCGTGCGGCGCCTCCTGACCGGCCGTCCCACCAACAACCTCAACCGGATCCTGCTCGCCGTCGTCACCGAGATGGACCAGGACCCGCCGGTGGACCAGGCCGTGCGGAGCTACCTGTCGATCGGGCGCAAGTACTACTCCAACGACGCCAGCGTGCGGGCCGCGGTACGGTCGATTCCGTACTACCTCAACGGCCGCGCGCACCAGCGCAAGCTGATCCTCCAGTGGCTGGAGGAGTCGTACGGCAGCAAGGAGCCGGTGACGCCGGACTCCCTGACCATCGAGCACGTCCTGCCGCAGAGCCCCACCACCGAGTGGCGGCAGATGCTGGCCGCCGATCTCGGGCCCGACGAGAACTTCCGCGAGGCGCACGAGGCCCTGGTCCACACGCTGGGCAACCTCACCCTCACCGGCTACAACTCCGAGCTGAGCAACAGCTCCTTTCCGGTCAAGCGGCTCCAGCTCGACAAGAGCGGAGTCCGACTCAACCAGGAGATCGCCGCGCGGGAGCGGTGGGGCCGCCCCGAGATCCATGCCCGCGCCGACGACCTCGCCGAGCGCATCGTCGCCATCTGGCCGGGCCCCAACGAGCAGGCGGCCGACTCGCCGGAGGTGCCCTGGGACGTCATGGCCAAGGCCCTCGCCGAGCTGCCCGCCGGCTCCTGGACCACGTACGGCGACCTGGCAGCACTGATCGGCAGCCACCCCGTGCCGGTCGGGGCCCGGCTCGCCAACCACCCCGTGCCCAACGCGCACCGGGTGTTGCAGGTCGAGGGGACCGTCTCGCCCAGCTTCCGGTGGTCCGACCCCGACCGTACCGACGACCCGCGCGACCTGCTGCGTGCCGAGGGCGTGAAGTTCGACGAGTACGGCCGGGCCGATCAGGCGCAGCGCATGGGCACCGAGGATCTGGCGCAGCTCGCCGGGGTGACGCCCGAGGACGTGCCGGAGCGACTGCCTCGACCCCGTTCGGGCGAGGACGTCGACTACGCCGAGCGGTTCATCGAGCAGCTCACCGCTCTGCAGGGCCCGGCGGTCGCGACCGCCACGCACGTCGTGCTCGACGCGTGGACGACGATGGGTGGCACCCTCCTGTACGGCATCGGCGGGGAGACCTCCTGCTTCCTGATGGCGCGCCCCAGGCGACACGAACTTGGCGACATCTGGCCGGCGGCGATCTACCCGAGCGGGAAGTTCGAGGTGGTGTTCCAACACCTGAGCACCCGTACGCCATTCGACGACGTCACCCTGCGGGAGGAGCTTCGGCAGCGGTTGAACCAGCTGCCGGGCGTGGACATCGCCCCCGCGAAGATCGCCCTGCGGCCGGGCTTCCCCCTGACGGTCCTCGCCGACGCCGATGCGCGGGAGGCACTGCTGGATCACCTGCGCTGGTTCTACGACCAGGCGCGGACGCCCGCCGAGGACAGCCTCGCCATGGACTAGTCTCCCACCACCCACCCCGGAGGGTCCGACCGTGCCCCAGCTCGCCTTCGCCAACACGTTCTGGCAGAGCTACGACGTCCTGGAAAAGCCGGTCAAGGCCGGTGTTCGTAAGGCGATGGAGAAGTTTCAGCAGTTCAGCATCGCCGATCTGCACGCCGACAAGGGCCTGCACCTGGAGTCGGTGCACAACGCCCGGGACTCGCGGATGCGGACCATCCGGATCAACGACTTCTGGCGCGGTGTGGTCCTCGCTCCTGACGACGGTAGCGACACGTTCCTGCTGCTGAGCGTCGTGCGGCACGACGACGCGTACACCTGGGCGGCGAAGCGCCTCTACACCGTCAACACGGCGACCCGGGCCCTGGAGGTCCGCAACGTCGTCGCGATCGAGCAGCTCACGCCTGCGTTCGAGAAGGCGGCAGCCAAGGCACCGACGCTGCTCTTCGCCGGGCATTCGGACACCGTGCTGCGCGACCTCGGCATCGACGACCAGGTGCTGCGGGCGGTCCGCACGATCATCGACCAGTCGCAACTGGAGGCGTTCGGCACGCTGCTGCCCGAGGACCAGTTCGAGGTGCTGCAGTACCTCGCCGAGGGATTCTCGCCCGACGAGGTCTACCGTGACCTCGTCGCCGAGCGTCGGCCGTCCGACGCCACGCCGGAGCCGAGCGAGAGCCTGGCGATGGCGATCGCGAACACCACCAGCCGAATCACCCTCGTCACCCGGCCCGACGAACTCGCCGAGATCCTCGACAAGCCGTTCGAGGCCTGGCGGGTGTTTCTCCACCCATCGCAGCGGCGCGTCGCGTACCGGGTCTCCTACCACGGGCCGGCCCAGGTGACTGGCGGGCCGGGCACCGGGAAGACGGTGGCGGCGCTGCACCGGGTCAAGCACCTGCTCTCCCGTACGCCCGATGCTCGGGTGCTGCTCACCACGTACACCAATGCCCTTGCCGCGACCCTGCGGGAGCACCTGGCGCTGCTCCTCGGCGACGAGAAGCAGCTGGCGCGGGTGGAGGTGACCACGGTGAACGCCTTCGCCAACCGCACCGTGCGCACCCTCGCCGGCCGGGTGCCGACCCCGATCGGGGACGCCGATGAGCGGCAGGTCTGGCGACGGGTGTGCCGGAAGTTGACCCTGCCCTGGAGCGAGCAGTTCCTGGCTCAGGAGTTCCGGCACGTCATCCTCGCCCAGGACGTGCACAGCCGGGACGGCTATCGCGCGGCCAGCCGGCGCGGCAGGGGGTCGGCACTTGGCACCCGGCAGCGCGACCGAGTCTGGGACGCCGTCGAGATGTTCCAGGCCGAGCTGTCCGCGGCCACCTCCGCTACGCATTTGCAGATCTGCGCCCGGGCGGCGCAGTTGCTCGCCGACGCCGACCTTACCGTCCATGGGTTCGGGCACATCGTGGTCGACGAGGCGCAGGACCTGCACCCGGCACAGTGGCGGGTGCTGCGGTCCGCGGTGTCGCCCGGCCCGGATGACCTGTTCATCACCGGCGACCCGCACCAGCGGATCTATGACTCACGGGTGTCGCTCAGCGCCCTCGGCATCTCCGTCGCCGGTCGCAGCAGCCGGCTCCGCATCAACTACCGCAGCACCGAGGAGATCCTCTCCTGGTCGACCCGAGTCCTTGTCGGGTCGCGAGTCGATGACCTCGGTGGCGAGGGTGAGGACAGCCTCATCGGCTACCGGTCCCTGCTGCACGGCAAGCGACCGCAGGCGCAGGGGCATCCGACGCCGCAGGCGGAAGCCGCAGCCCTCGTCAAGCGGGTGGGGGAGTGGGTGGAACACGGCGTCGCGCCGAGTGAGATCGCGGTCTGCGCGCGGTTCAACACGACGCTGAGCAACGTGTACGACGAGTTGGCCGGTGCCGGCATCCCGGCGGTGCGGGTGCGGGACCAGCCGGGTGCGGACGTCGAAGGAATACGGCTCGCCACGATGCACGCGATGAAGGGCCTGGAGTTCCGCTGCGTCGCGGTGGTGGGGGCCACGGCGAAGGCCGTTCCCTTCGCCAAGGAGGTCACGCCGAGCGAGGTCGATCAGGTCCAGCACGACAGCGACCTGCTCCGGGAGCGCTGCCTGCTCTTCGTCGCCAGCACCCGCGCCCGGGAGGCGCTGTACGTGTCGTGGAGCGGCGAGCCAAGTCCGTTCCTGTCGTTTGTCTCTGGCAGCCAGCCCAGCTGATCCCGAAGGAGAAGCATGAAGGAGCCCCTGGCCTTCGCCGAGATCCTGGCCGTGCTGGATGATTCTCGCTCGGTCCCCGACCTTCAGCGCTACTTCCTGGCGGATGGCGATGCGGCATTCACCGGTGGGCAGTTCGACCGACTTGGCGGCGGCGGGTGCCGTCCCGAAATCGCGAACATCCTTACCGCCGAGGACCTGATCGCGGTGGAACTGCTCAGTGTGGAGGTGCGGCCGCGCCCGGCGCTCGACCTGTTGCAGGGGCAGCTCGGCCGAAGGCTGGCGGCGGACTTGGCGAACATCCCCGTCAACGTCGAGCTGGGCGCTGACGACGCGTTCCCGCTGATCGTGAAGGGTGGTTACGCGGACAAGGCGTGGTGGACGCTGCGCGATGCGGACGACATCGGCTGGGTCATCGCCGGCAAGCTGCTCGCCCGCAAACGCCCGAAGCTCGTGCCGGTGTACGACGAGGTGGTGTCCTGCGCACTCGGCACCGGAAGCGGCTTCTGGGAGTGGCTGCACGGCAAGCTCCGCGAGGAAGGCAATGTCCTGGCACAGCGCCTCGACGCCCTGCACGGGAAGGCCGGCCTGCCGGCGGCGGTCAACCGCCTTCGGGTTCTTGACGTCGTGTTCTGGATGCGACACCGAGACGGCCATGGCGGTAGGGCGTGCCCCGGGCTGCGGCTGCCCTGACATCAGACGACCACGGTGGGGAGCGACAAGATGCGCGAAATCACGGTTCGCCTCGACGGTGTGGACCCCGACAAGTACGCAGACATTGCGAACGCCATCTGGATGCAGATGAAGGCGACCGGCTGTGACTTCACCGTCACACCGGACGAGGAGTCTGTGCCAGACCAACTCGACAAGCGCTGGGACGAATACAGTCAGGTGTCGTGGGAGGAAGGTGGACGACGCGGCACCCCGCAGGCAGCCGCGGCCAGCGCGGACCGGGCTGACATCCGGGATCGTGCCGATTCAGACGAGTGACAATGCGAGCGAGAGGCGCAATGCACTCCGCTGAACGCGCCTGCGTCAACTGCGGCGAAGCCGTACACGGCCGGGCGAACTCGCGCCATCGTGGCCCGGACATCGCGTGGTTCATCCATTGTCACCCGTGCGCCGCCCTGGTCGCGGACCAGATGGAGCCGCTCGACCTTTTGCCCGACGGCAGCGGCGCCGACATCTATCGGTGCCGAAACTGCGGCATCCACCGCGTCTGCCGCACGGGGTGGCGGACCCGGTGCCACGTCTGCCTGGACGAGCGCTCCTCCGGGCTCGCCCTGGCAGCCGGCGAGCGGCTGCTGTTCCGACTGCCGGCTGAGCCCGCCCTCGCGCAACAGGTAGGTCGGTTCGCCGGACTCTCTGGCGGCGAAGCCGTTCCCGTGCGTGCCGCCGCCGAATTCCAAGCCGCGATCGCACTCGGCGAGGAACTCGACCGGCGTCGCCGCGACGGTTGGACTGATCTGGCCGGTGACGTACACGGGCTGCCATGGTATGGCGAACGGCAGGCGACCTCGTCCCACGGGACCTGGGGTGTCCACGCCCGCTGCGGGTCGTGGCAGCGGGTCCGCGACCGGTCATGCCCAGAGTGCCCGCCGGAGCCAGAGGACCGGTCGTTTACAGCGCTGCGGGACACGCCCTACCTGCTGTACCTGGTGCGGCATCGCGGGCTGCTGAAGTTCGGTGTTGGCGGCGCGCGCCGAGTGCGGCAGCACCTGCTCGCGGGCGCGGAACTGGTGGAGGTCGTCGAGGGCCGTCACGCCGACGTCATCGCCGCTGAGGCGACCCTCAAGCGGCAGAAGCGGCATACGGCGGTGCCGCTGCGAATCTGGCGAACCTGGCGGATGCCGGCCTCGTTCGGAGCAGGCACCGAGGTGGTTCGAGCCGATGTTCGAATCCGGCTCGCGGACGTCCTGACCGAAGGCCAAGACGTCACCGGTCGTTTTGCGAGGTATGGATCCGCTGCCAAATATTGCGCGGACCCAGGTCTCAGAAGCAGCCCACGGCGCTGATGCGTGACGGTCACCCGAACGGCTATGGTCGATGGATCGTGGAACGCCTCCCCTCGACCATTGCCAGGCGGATCATGCGACTGTTGGCGGCAGGGGTGTGCAGCCGAGATCGATGCCGACCGTGTGCCCTCCGCACTCGCTCGCGATGGGCTGGTATTCATCCGGCAAGGCAGCATCGGCGGGGTCAGAGAATTGCTCGATCACTGGACCGAACCGGTCAGCCACCCACATCAGTCAACCGACGGACTGACGGTCATCGTGCCACGACACCGGTCCGTCGATGGGGAGAACGAAGCCGGATTCTCCGCTGCTGGCCTGTCTCCGCACACAGACCGGAGCCTGGTCGCCCGGCCTCCCAGTGTGCTGGCCACGGTGATGGTTGTGCCGGCACTCACCGGCGGAGAGTCCGTACTGGTCGATGGGGCTCGCGTGCTGGCCCTCCTTCGCCGTGACTTCGACGACGGGGTGATCGCCGGGCTGAGACTGAGGCCACGAAGCGGCGGCAACGGACCACCCCTCATCGAACTGCGTGGCCGCCTCGCCCGTCTTCGCTATCGCGACGACCAAATCGGCAGCCCGCACAGCCTCAGCGGGCGGGAGGACGTCCTGGCGGCGCTCCGTCGCCTGATCGCCGCGACGAGGAACAGGTTTCGTCTGGCCGACGGCGACGGCTATCTCGTCCACAACCACCGGGTCCTGCACGGGCGGACGGCATTCAGTGGTAGTCGTCGCCTGGTACGGCTGCTCGCCGAGGTTGAGGGCGGTCACCCGTACGCCTGGCTGAACCGGGGGTTCCGACTTGCGGATTCCTAGACCCAGACCGACTTCGGCGCTCAGCTCGGAACGCGTCCGGCTTGCGGCGGCCTTGGCCAAGGCACCGGTGCCCGCCGACAGCGCCTTCCCGCTGGTGATCCGAGACGTCCTCGAGGCACACCCCGATCCCGAGCCGACGCTGCGTCAAATTCTCGATGACCGGACCGCCCGGGCGCGGCTGCGGTTCGCGGCGCTGTACGCGCTTCTGCTGCGCCTGCGGCGCGAGGAACGCCATGCCGAATACAGCGCAGTCGTCCGCCACTACGAGGGCGAATTCGGGGCGGAGCCGTACTTCGACACCTTCCGGGCGATCGTGGCCCGCACCCGGGGCGACCTCGCCTCGCTGCGCAGCGCCGTGGAGTACTCCCGGCAGGCGGTTGCCTCGATGCCGGACGTTGCCGCAGTGGTGCACCAATTGGCTGCCTTCTGGGTGGAGTTCCTGGAACGCCTGGAGCAGCCGGGAAGTGCACGCGACCTCGACGAGGTGGAGCGGCATATCGACCGAGCGATCACCCTGTCGCAGGGCAGGATTGCCCACTATTTCGAGACGAAGGGCCGTCTGCTCGCGCTGCGTGGGGAGTTCGAGGCGGCCAGATCAGCCGTCGCACAGGCGATCGAGTTGGAACCGCGCACGTCCCGCGACTACCTGCGCCGACTGACCCAGTACCAAACCACCCGAATCCGAATCGACCTGATGCAGGAGCGGGCCCGGTGGGCTCAGGCTCATGATCGGTTCCGGACCGAGTTGACCGAGTTCAAGGCCCAGCAGCTCCAACTGCTCGGCCTGCTGGCGGCGGTCGTTGCATTCATCGCCACCGCGGGTAACATCGCGAGTCAGAGCGAAGGAATAGACGGTGTTCGGCTGATGCTTGTGGCATCCGGCGCGGTTGGCGTCGTATTCGGTACCTTCTCCCTGGTCAACAACAGCGGCATTCGCCGAGTGATTGCCGCGGTCGTACTCGGCTGCGCGCTGATCGGAGCGGGGATTCTGGTGCCGGCCGCGTGGATGTCATGAAAGACGAGCCAGCGGTGAAGGTACGAGCACTGATCACCACAGCGGGCGGCGCGAGGGCGAATGAGGACCGCGCCGGCCACCGGGGCACCCTGGCCTGGGTGATCGACGGTGCCACCGACCTCTACCAGGATGGCGCGCTTCCCGCAGACAGCGATGTGCAGTGGCTTGTGGACACTGTCGACCAGCATCTGACGTCCGCCGGCGCGGACGGATACCGCGGGGCAGCCGCGACGCTGCTCGACATCGTCGCCGACGATGTCGCCAGGCAACAGCGGGCCTTGGGGTTCCCCACCGGTCGGGTCCCGCCCGCCTGCTCGATTGCACTCTGCGTCGACCAGGGCCTTCGGTATGACATCAGCCGGGTTGGTGACGCTACAGCCGTCGTCGCAGGTCGCGAACCTGCCGTCCTGGCCACCGGATACTTCGATCGCCGAGAGGCGGCGGCAGTCGAGATGGGCGAGGCCGACCCGCAGCGGGTGATCGCCGCGATGCACGAGCGGCGGCTTCACACCATGACCTCTGGCGACACCGAATCCGTCTTTTCCGGCCATCCTCGGCGTCAGTTGCGTCCACACAGTGTCGCCGGCACCTGGGTGGCCACCGACACCATCCTGCTCTGCACCGACGGCTTCGCCCGGCTGGTCACCGACTATGGGCTTTACCAAGAGTGGGCAGACGTGATCACCGATGCCATCGAGCGCGGGCTGCCGTACCTGGAAGCGCTGATCCGGCAAGCCGAGGACGGGGCGGCAGGTGGCGGTCGCCGGTTCAAGCGGGCCGACGATGTCGCCGCCGTGCTGCTCACCCGCAACTGACTCCGCGCCCTGATGGAAGGACCCAGATGACCGACCGACCCCCGTACCTGGTCGAGCGCAACCCAGGGTATTTCGAGTATCAACTGCCGATCTCCGTCAAGTTGGTTGTCGACTATCACGGTCGGGTTCCGTTGCTCAGGAACGAACGCGACGAGTGGGAGCTGCCGGGCGGCAAGCTCGAGGTGGGCGAAACACCCGAGGAGGGGGTGTGCCGGGAAGTCGCAGAGGAACTCGGACTGAGCGTCACCGGGGTCGACATCATTGACAGCTGGGTCTATGAGATCACCCCGGTCCGGCACGTCTTCATCGTCAGCTACGGAGCCGTGTACCTGGGGGATGAGGAGCTCGCGTACTCCGCCGAGCACAAGGAGCTCGGGGTGTTCGCGTACGACGACGTGCCGGGGCTGCACATGCCGGAGCCGTACAAGCGGACCGTCGCCCGCTGGCGTGAGCGCAACCGGTCCTCGACCCACGCCACCTCCATGTGAGCTGATCGTCGGAAGGGCCGCGGATCGTTACGGCGTATCCTCGGTGGCTCGGGAGCGTCCACGACTGGCGAGGGCGGGACGGATGCGCGATCCAGACGACTTCGATCTTGAGGAGATAGCGGCCGCGCTGGAGGACCAGAGCGCGTACGACCACCGGTGGTTGATCGACCCGGCAACCGGCGAGGTGCTGCTCTGGACGGCCGATGGCGGCATCGACGGCAAGACGCCGGTGGACCTCGACGAACTCGACCTCGTGCTCATCGATCCGGCACCGCCCCGGGTCTGGTACCGGGACATGGCCGACTTCGCGGATCTGCTCAGCGACGAGGGCGCCGGCCGCAGGCTGCGGCGAGCGATCGAGGGCAAGGGCGCGTTCCGGCGCTTCCGCGGCGAGTTGTACGAGGAGTATCCGCGCCTGGTATCGGCCTGGCAGGGCTTTCACGACGCCCGGGCGCTGCGGCGTGCGATCGACTTCCTGGTGGACAACGACCTCATCGCGCAGGAGGCGGCGGAACGCGCCCGAGCCGAGCATCTGGACCCGGCGGTGCCCTGACCGCTTGCCTCAGCGGTGGGGCTGGGCCTTGACGGTGGAGAGGAAGGCGGCCCATCCGGGCTGGGTGAACCGCAGGCTCGGTCCGGATGGGTCCTTGGAGTCCCGTACGGCGACGACGTCGGGGAGGTTGGTGGCGACCTCGACGCAGTCGCCGCCGTTGTCGCCGCTGCGTGTGCTCTTGCGCCAGGCGGCGCCGGTCAGGTCAGTCATGCCGCATCTCCCCGATGATCCGCTTGATCATGTCCTTCGATTCTGCCTCACCTAACGTGAGGGCCTCTACACCATTCCAGGTGTTCTGGTAGGCCGCGAGTTCGTCGGGCTTGTCGAGGTAGAGCGCCCCGGTCAGCGATTCGCTGTAGACGACGGATGGTTCGGGTGCTGTTCGTCCCCCCTTCGTGGCGGGAAAGTCGAGGATGACGAAGGATCCGGCTACCGCCCCGGGGTGCGGCCCCGCGGCAAGCGGCACCACGCGCACCGACACGTTCGCCAGCTCGGAGGCTTCGAGCAGGTGGCTGAGCTGACCGGTCATGACGGAGGAACCGCCAACCGGCCGACGGAGCACAGCTTCGGATAGGGCGACCTCCAGCCGTGGCGGCTTCGGTAGGCGCCGCGTCAACAGACTCTGTCGCTGCATGCGCACCTCAACGGCGCGCTCCCGTTCCTCGCTGCTGAGCCGGCTGCCTGGGTGGTACAACCCCAGCGCGTACTGCCGGGTCTGAAGCAGGCCGGGGATCAGGGACTCGTCGTAGCGGCGGAGGCGGGCGGCGGCGGATTCGAGGCCGACGTACAGCTCGAACCAGCTCGGCACCGCGTCCCCGTACGCGTGCCACCAGCCCTTCGACTTCGTCTCGGCGGCCAGGCCCCTCATCGCGTCGGTCATCTCGGCCGAGACGCCGTACAGCTCGCACATCGCCTTGACGTCGAGCACTCGGACCGCACCCAGGCCGCACTCGATCCGCCAGATCTTCTGCCGGCTGTATTCGAGTGCCTCGGCGGCGGCGTCGAGCGTCACGCCGGCCTCGGTGCGGTACTGGCGCAGCAGCCGGCCGAGCTGCCGGCGCGGCACGGTCGATCCGATGTCCTCAGCCATTCGAACACTCCCCGGTTCCGTCCTGCAACGCTGCGTGACGTCGCCCTGTAACTGCTACACGTTTCAGTAAAGAAAGTCAATGCATCTGGCGAGAAATCCGCTGTGGAACGTTGCGTTGCTGCGTCCCAGTGTCACAAGCTGACCACAGAGAGCCGTGTCGTCGTACCGCTGAACGGAGCTGCGGCGGCAGGGCCGGGGTGGGTCGGCCGTGCGGGGAGGGCGGGCGACCCACCCCATCCAACCCCCACCGCGAGAGGCAGGCGACCGCATGAACGTCCGCAACCAGCGACCGACGCCCGGGAGCGGTGGCACGACTTACCGCTCCACCGCGTACACCGGTCTGCTGCCGTGGCAGGTGCGTGAGCGCCGGTTCAAGCCCGTCGGACTCGGACGCCGTGGCCTGGACCCCGACGACGTGTACGCCTTCCTCGACCGGGTCGCCCGCGACCTGGCCGCCGTCCACGCCGCCCTGGCCGGCAGCCGCCGGGAGACCGCCGCGATCAAGGACGCGTTGCGCCGCTGGCAGTCCGAGCACGCCCGCGCCCGCGACGCCCGGGAAGACGCGCGGTGAGCCAGCGGTACGTCGTCCACCTGCCGGTTGTCGCCGCCGACCTGCCGGCCGCGCAGCGCCTGGCCCGGGTCATCGGCCGCTGGCTACTCGTGCTGCCGCAGGCCGACCCGGGGGAGGCCACGGTCTCCGCGGAGGACGACCAGAACGTGCGCTACCGGGTTTTCTGCGACCTGCGGATGCCCGGCGGCCGGCGTTGCCTGCTCCGCGCCGACCACGACGGCCCCTGTACCCGCCGTCTGCGCCGCTGACCTACCCGGCGATGCCTGTCCGGCAACTCGCAGCGGGTCCGCCGCTGGCTCAGGCGGCTGGCGAGATCCTCTGCGTCGAACATCTTGCCGATTTCGTCGTCGCGGGTCACCTCGTAGCCGCGCTGGCGGAGCTTCGCCAACAGCGCGACCGTCCCGGTCCGCCGGAATATCGACGATGTCGCGGTAGCGAGCGTTGTAATTCGCCCGATGAGGATGAGGCAGCGTCACCCCCAGTGCTGTCGAGGTGCCGTTCGCTCGGCGGCCGGTTGAGGCGAGGTTTGCATGACCGCTCTTCTGGCCGGGTAGGCCCGTTCGAGCACGTCGTGACGCTGCCGGGCGACGTCGAGCAAACAGCGGACGCGAGCCTCCGGCCGGGAGTTGCCGTACGTGCAGACATGGCGCAACTGAACCCAACCGCGGCGCCCTAAGGTCAGGGGCTCGTAACGGCCTGTTCGACGGCGATCCGGCCGGAGAGGAGCATCAGGTGGAATACCAGGACTTCATCAACGCGGTGGCCACGCGGGCGAAGGTGTCGACCGATCAGGCGGCGACACTCACCGGCGCGACGCTGGAGATATTGGCAGATCGGATCACCGCCGGCCAGGCTGAGGACCTTGCCTACCAGCTTCCGGACGAACTGGCCGGTCACCTGCGCAGACCGCTTGGACGGGAACGTGCCACGTCGTTTGGGCTTGACGAGTTCGTGCGGCGGGTGGGGGACCGCCCGAACGTCGACCGTGCGCTCGCCGGTGCCGCTGTCCCCGCGGTGCTCACCACGCTACGGGAGGCGGTTACCCGTGACGAATTCGAGAACGCGGCGGCCCAGCTTTCGAAGGAGTTCTGGCAGGTGATCGAACCGGTGGGTGTCGGTGGCGGGCGGCGCCCCGGCTCGTAGCCAGCACAGTTGAGGCAGGAGCAGTGCGCCACTGGCGAAAGGTTGCGCCTGACCAGGCGCGCGCCCGCGACGCACACCCGCGCGTCGGGCAGGCTAGCTCCTCGGCGTTGCCCGCCAACACCACGGTGATTCCCGACGCGGCAGGAAGCTGTCCCCGCCCCGCCCCGCCGGGCGGAGCGGGAACAGCTAAGAGCGGTCAGTTCAGCCGTACGGATGCCGTATCGAGGCCGCCGCGAACGCTGACTGCCTTCACCGTGGCGGTGTTGCCGCCGGTCTGGACCACTCGGAGGCGAAACTTGTCGCCGCCGTTCCAGATCTCGTCGCCGTATCAGACCGCGCCGTACCGAAAGTAGCCGACGTCGGGGCCGTGGCCGAACAGCGGCGTCGGCTGGCCACCATTGCGTGTGGCGTAGTCGATGTAGACGCTGACTGACTCCTTACCCTGGGCGAGCGGTGAGCCGGCGGTACGTCGTCCACCTGCCGGTCGTCGCCGCCGACCTGCCCGCCGCGCAGCGTCTGACCCGGGTGGTCGGCCGTTGGCTGCTGGTGCTGCCGCACGCCGACGCGGGGGAGACCACCGTCTCCGCCGAGGACGACCAGAACGTACGCCATCGGGTCTTCTGCGACCTGCTGATGCCCGGCGGCCGGCGGTGCCTGCTCCGCGCCGACCACGACGGCCCCTGCGCCCGCCGCCTCCGCCGTTGACCGATCGTCGGATCGGCGTGGTATCCGTTGCAGGCGGGTCATGTGAACGCCGAGTTCGATAGCGGCGTGGTAATTCAAGAACGAAATCGGTACCGTGTCCCGGTGACCTTCAGGGAGACGGAACGCACCCGGCACCGTCGACTGCGGGAGCAGGGCAGCCTGAACCGGGCTGACCTCGACGCGATCCTCACCGCCGGCTTCGTCTGTCATCTCGGGGTCGTGATCGACGGCTGCCCGATGGTGGTGCCCACCGTCTACGGCGTGGCGCCCGGCGGCGATGTGGTGTTCTTCCACGGTTCGGTGGCCAGCCGAAGCCTCGTCCAGTCACCCACGGCCACCGTGTGTCTGACCGTCACCCACGTCGACGGACTGGTGCTGGCCCGGTCCGTGTTCGAGCACGGCGTCAACTACCGCAGCGCGATGATCTACGGGACGCCAAGGCTGATCACCGACCCCGAGGAGAAGCTGGCCGGCCTGCGCCAGCTCACCGAGCACATCGCGGCCGGGCAGTGGGACTACGCCCGCCAGCCCAACCGCAGGGAACTGGCGGCCACGGCGTTGCTCGCCCTCGACGTGGCCGAGGCGTCGGTGAAGATCCGCACCGGTCCGCCCGACGACGGCGACGGACCCGACGCGGGGCTGCCGGTCTGGGCCGGTGTCCGCCCACTGCGGACGGTCTGGGGCGAGCTGGAGCCTGACCCGTCGCTGGCCCCCGGCATCGACGTACCCGACCACCTGCGCTGACGTTCGGCCGCCGGCGGCGGTGGACCCCGCCGCCGGCGGGCAGGTCAACGCGCTGTCTCCGGCTTGTACGCGGTGACCAGCTCCCAGGCGCCGGACAGCACCGCCACCCGCTCGAAGCCGACCTCCTTGAGCAGCCCGGTGTAGAACTCGACCTCCCGCAGCCGGCTCACGCAGCTGTCGACGCCGATCAGGAAGTAGCTCCAGAAGAACTGCATCGCCAGGCGGTCCGGGGTGCGGAACTCCTCGCCGATCACCAGCAGCCCACCCGGTTCCAACGCCGCGTACGCCTTCTCGACCAGGCGGCGGGCCACCTCGTTGGGCCAGTCGTGCAGCACCCGGACGAACGACATGGCGTCGTACCCCGCCGGGAGCGGCTCGGCGAGGAAGTCGCCGCCGACGAAGCCCAACCGGTCCGGGTGTCCCCGGTCGACCCGGGTGGCCCGCACCAGCGGTTCCACCGCCGGCAGGTTGTAGACGTCGGCCCGCAGCCCGGGGGCGCTGTCGAGCAGGTGCGCGGCGAGCGTGCCGTCGCCGCCGCCCACGTCCAGCAGGCGCCGCCGGTCCGACCACAGCCGGTCGGCGTGCCGCCGGGTCGTCTCGATCACCGGGCCGAGCCCGACGGCCATGCTGCGTTCGAAGTCGGCGGTCTGCTCGTCGGTCTGCGGCGGCCACGCGAAGTCGTCGTCGCTCATGCTGACCTCGCCGCGCAGGCTCTCGGCCAGCCGGCCGTGCAGCCGCCGCCACGGGTAGCGGTCCCGGTCCCGTTCCTGCGCGTTCGGGCCGACCACCGCCACGACCGCTTCGCGCAGCCCGGGCACCGCCCGGTAGCTGACGGTGGCGATGTCGTCGCCGGATTCGCTGCGGGTGAGGAAGCCGAGGCTCTCCAGGCAGTCGAGGAACT
Source organism: Micromonospora narathiwatensis (assembly GCF_900089605.1). Lineage (NCBI taxonomy): Bacteria > Bacillati > Actinomycetota > Actinomycetes > Micromonosporales > Micromonosporaceae > Micromonospora > Micromonospora narathiwatensis. The sequence continues at coordinate 2,402,710 of NZ_LT594324.1, forward strand.
TGTACAGCCGCAGCGGCCGTACCCCGAACCGGGCGGCCAGCGCGTCGAGGCGGGCCGGCCCGGGCTCCAACGCGTCGAGCAACCCCATGGTGAGCGCGGTCTCCAGCACGTCCATGGCCTTGGGGCCGTTGGCGAGCAGGCTCATCAGTGCCCGCGGCGACAGGGTGACGGTCATCGGCCCAGCTCCTTCTCCAGCGCGTCCATGAACGCGTCGACCTCGTCGAGGGTGTTGTAGACGTGCGGACCGACCCGCAGGTAGCCCCGCCAACTGCAGATCATGTTCCGCTCGGCCAGCCGCCGCTTGACCGCCTCGCCGTCGGCGACGTCGAGGCACACCACGCCGCCGCGCCGGTGCGGTTCGGTGGGGCTGACCACGTCGATGTCGGCCGCCGCGGCGCGGTCCAGGACGCGCTGGGTCAGGGCCAGCGAGTGCCGTCGGATGGCGTCGACGCCCACCCCCGCCAGCAGGTCCAGGCCGACCTGGGAGACCAGCGAGGTGAGCGGGTACGGCGTCCCGCCGGCGAACCGTTGCGCGCCGGGCGCCCAGCCGGTGGACGGCAGGAAGGTCAGCGCCCGGTCTCCGGCCTGCCAGCCGGTCGCCGCCGGCTCCAGCTCCGCCACCAGGTCCGGCCGTACGTACAGGAAGGCGGTGCCGACGCCGCAGAGCCACTTGTGCGCGCCGCCGAGGACGACGTCGACGCCGAGCGCGGTCACGTCCAGCGGAACCACCCCGACGGTCTGGAAGGCGTCCACGACCACCAGGGCGCCGACCTCGTGGGCGCGGTCGACCAGCCGAGGCAGGTCGATGGTGGCGCCGGAGGTGAAGCTGGCGTGTGACACGCACACCAGCAGCGTCCGCTCGTCGATGCGTGCCGCCAGGGCGTCCTCGTCGAACCGCGGCCCGCCGGTGCCGACGACGTCGAGGCGGGCGCCGTAGCGGCGGAACGCGTTCCAGATGAACGGCACGGTCGGATATTCGAGGTCGGTGGTGACGATCCGGTCGCGCGGCGGACGGTAGTCGAAGCAGGACGCGATCCGGGCGAGCAGCGTGCTGAGGTTCGCGTCGGTGATCACGCTGCCCGGGGGCGCGCCGAGGAGGGCGGCCACCGAGTCGGCGTACCGGTCGAGGCCGACGTGCCAGCCCTGCCAGACGTCGTCGCGCCAGGTGCGCAGCGTCTCCCAGTAGCCGCCGAGCACCTGTTCGACGCCCCTGGGTACCGTGCCGGTGGAGTTGTTGTTCAGATAGACGCAGTCGGCCAGCAGCGGAAACTCGGCGCGTAGGGCCGCGTGCGCGGTGGCGTCCAGGCATTCGGGCCGGTGGCGGTCGGGGGCCAGGTCGGGTCCGCTCACTCGGGGGAGCCTCCAGTCGGGTCGGTCGGGGACGGGCGGGGACCGTCGGGTACGGCGGTGAAGACCGGGATGGCGCGGGTCGCGGCGAGGTAGGGGGTGCCCTCGGTGTAGCCGGTGCCGGGGCGGGGGCCGAGCATCCGGGTCGCCAGCCGGTGGTGCGTACGCCGCCACTGGAGCACGGCCTCGGCGAACGCCCGCATCCGCCGCTGCACCAGGTCGCGGTCCGGGCCGTCGAGCCGGCCGTCGCGTACCGCCGCCCGGAAGGCGTCGTCCACGGACGGCTGCCCGGCCCGTACCCGGTCGCGGACCTCCGGCACCGACCGGTACGCGGCCGAGTCCAGTCGCACCCCCTCCGGGGTACGGCACAGCGACTCCATGAGCTTGTAGGAACGGGACTGGATGGCACTGGCCCCTTCGGTGTACTGCCGGAAGGTCCGGAACGACTCCGGTTGCATGGTGGCCAGCAGCGAGAAGAGCGGGCTCGCGGTGGTGAGCTGGCCGCTGGCGTACGCCAGTCGGTCGGCCGCCGGTCGCGCGTGGCCGGCGGACAGCGCGGCGATCGTGGCGCGCAGCTCGTCGACGAGGCCCGCGAAGAGACACTCGTACGCCTGGAGCACCCGGATGAACAGGTACTCGTCGTGCGACACGTAGACCGGCAGCATGCTCAGCCGCAGAACGAGCTCCCGTACGCTGTCCTGGTCGGCGGTGATGCCGGCGTGCAGCGCGGCTGCCGCGGCCGGCGGCTCCCGGTCGGCGGGCGGCTCGGCCAGCCCGAGGCGGGCCACTGTGGAGGAGACGGCCCGTACCCCGAGCCGGCAGCGTTTGACCACCAGTTCCGGCGTCGGACGCTGCTCGGGCAGCAGGTCGGTGGCCCCGGACGCCGCGGCCAACTCGAAGGCCAGCGCGTCGGCGACCAGGCCGACGAGGAGCCGGTCGCGTCCCTGCCGCACGCCGGCCGGGTCGACGTCCCAGCCGGCTCCGTCGCCCTCCCCGGGTGGTTGGAAGTCCTCCCCAGGCGGTCGCCGGTCCTCCCCGCGCGGCCCGGAGCCCTGGCCCGGCAGCCCGGCGTCCGGCCCGTCGGGCCGCCCGAGCAGGCGGAGTCCCAGGTAGGTCCGGTAGTCGTAGCGACCGTCCCACTTGTCGAGCGCGACGTCGAGGAAGTCGGCCAGGAGGCGGGTGCCGGCACCGAGGCCGGTCGCCGTGGTGTCGGCCCCGGTTGGGGTCACCCGCGCCCGGACCTCGTCGAGCAGGGCGAGCAGTTCCTTTTCGACAAAGTGTTTACCGACCCGGTGGAACCTTTCCAGCACGGCGGCGTACGGGAAACGATCGGGGTCTGACGTGCCGGACAGCCAACTCGTCAGCTCGCGCACGAACGCACCTCGACATTTCCTTCCGGTAAATTGCGGGGGAGGGGGCTTGGCAATTCCGGGGCGGGTCCGAGTGTCAGGGGCGGGAGGGGTGATAATTGTCACTGCCCGACTCTCCGGTGGGGTTCACCCGGGCCTGCCACAGTTCGGGGAAGAACCGGTGCGCGGTGAGCTTGGCGAGCATGGTGGCCGGGCTGCCCGGGGTGCCGGCGGGGGCGTGGCCCCCGATCCGCAGGGCAACCTGCAAGTGCCGGACCCGCCACAGCGACACCTGCTCGTCCCAGTCGAGCATCGCCTCGGCCAGCCGGTGGACCGGGTCGCTCGGGGGCGTTCGCCGTAATCCCTCCGGGCTGATCCCCCGGGCGGCGAGGTGTTCGCCGAAGGCCCGGCCGAGCTGGCGGCTCGCGGCCTGGACCTGCCGCCAGCCGGGCGATTCGGCCCCGGAGCCGTTGCCCAGCGCCGGCTGCATCTCCTGGAACGCGGCCGGCGACAGGTGCCGGAACATGTCGAGTTCGTCGGTGATCAGCCGCACCGCGAGGGTCGCCCGGGTCAGCAGCGGCTCGGCCGCGTCCGGGTCGCCGGCGTCGACCCGGGCCACCGCCTCGACCAGCTCGGCGTGCGCCAGCTTCAGCCACAGTTCGGCGGACTGGTGCACCACCTGAAAGAGGAGTTCGTCGCGGTGGATCCGTTCCTCCGGACGTCGTTGCAGGTCGAGCAGCGTTTCCGTGCGCATGTAGCGCGCGTAGTCCGTGGTGCCGTTTCCCGGCAGCACGGCTGAGTGGTCCCGCTTCACGGAATCGACTCCTTCGATAAGCGTCGGGACAGCGACGAAAGCGACGGTGCCACGGCGCATGACTGCGGAATTATCCAACGACGAATGGCAATGTGTCACCCCCCGCTGGAGATTCAGTCGAAGCTGAATGCGGGGAGATTTACTGACTTTCCACAGTGAATTGATCTTCCTGCTAACATATGGGCCAAATCAGGCAGAGAGATGCCCCGCCGGGTGCCGGCAGGGCCGGGCGGCCGCGGGCCGACGGTCGCCGTCGGGCGCGACCACGGCCTCAGACGTGCCGACCGTCAGGCAGCCCGGTGGTTGTTGGACCGTCCCACCCGTTGGATGAGGTGCTCCACCCACCGCTGGAACTTGCTGCTGGCCCCGCCGAGCAGGCCGGTGAGTTCGTCCTCCGTCACGCCGCCCCGGGCGGCCAGCGACTCCACCAGTGTCCGCAGCTTCCGGTGGTCGTCGTCGTCCGAGCCGGCGTCGGGGGCGCCGGTCCCCAGGTGGCGCTGCACGTCCTGGAGGATCTCCATCATCTGCGGCAGCGTCTCGATGATCTGTGACAGGCCGGCCTCGTGCGGGCTGGACGATCCGCGCAGCTCCTGCAGGGTGAGGGCGACCGACATCGGGGTGACGATGTCGGCGTCTCGGCCGATCGCGTCGATGGCCCGACCGAGCTGCTCCTTGGCGGTGTGCACGCTGTCGAGGTCGGTGTGGTCGACCAGGATCGTCCGCATCCCCTGCACGTCGAAGGGGAGCTGCTGGTCCTTCGCCATCAACTGCACGAAGGGTTTGCGCAGCGCGTGCCGGACCGCCAACTCGTAGAAGACGTTGGCGTTCTGGTCGGTCAGGTCGGCGATGACCAGGTCGTTCTGGATGATGCGGTCCAGCACCTGCGAGGTGATCAGGCCCGCGCGCTCGATCTCGTCGCCGCGCACGGCGACGAAACCCCGCTCCTCCACCACCGGCCGGATGACGTGCTTGAGGATCTGGTCACTGCGTTTGCGGATCTCCGAACCCTCGGGACCGATCGGTGCGATGACGAAACACTCACGACGGGTGGTCCGGTCGTTACCCTCCCCCATGGACCCAGCGTAAGGGAGATCGGCCAGAAGCGGTGTCACCCGGTGCGTGCCGGTGTCCGCGCCCATCGCCTCCGGTGCGCGTCTAGCAGCCGGCCGGCCTCTGCCGCCGCCTCCGGCGGGACCGGCTCCCGGGCCCAGCCGCCGAGCACGTCGGCCATGCCGTCGACCAGCCGCCGGCCCACCGGCGTCAGCCGCCGCTGCCCGCCCAGCACCCGTACGGTGTCACCCGTCGCCCTGGTCCATCGCGCGAATTCGACCTCGGCGCGGTGCCGCTCCGCGCGGTCACCCGCCGCCCGGCGCTCCCGGCGCCAGAACCCCGCCACGCCCAGATGCGCGTACGCGCCGTGCAGCAGGCCGTCGAGGGGGCGGGGATCGGGGCGCCACGGCGCGTAGAAGAACTCCGGCGGTCCGGGCTCCACCAGCGCGAACATGTCCGCCAACGCGGCCAGCTTGAGGTGCTGGATCTCGTGGGCGAGCGTGACGGCCGCCGACCGGGAGTCCGGCGGCAGCGACATGGCCACCGACCCGAAGGCGTGGTGGAAGGTGCCGCTGCGGGTGCCGGCCGGGGGAGGGGCGACCGGCAGCAACGCCCGCAGCGCCGGCGAGATCTCCTCGGCGACCGGCCGGTGCCCGTCGACCAGGACTCGCCACGCCCCGTCGAGGCGGTCCCGCCAGCGCCGCGGGTCGGTGACGCCGCCGGCCCGGTGGCCCGCCCCGCTGGGGACGTGCCGCCACGCCCGGGTGTCCAGCAGCAGGGACAGCGGCAGTCCGTGGTGCGTGAGCCGCAGCCGGGGCACGGGCAGCCACCGGTGGTCGGCCGACGGACCGGCGCCGATCTCGATCCGCTCGCCGGCACAGCGCACCTCCGCCCGCCCGGCGGCGCACCGGATCCGGGCGCGGGCCGCGTGCGCCGGGACCGCCACCGTGCCCAGGCCGGGCAGGTCCAGCCGGCCGGGCGTGCCGGCGGCGAGCGGGACGTCGAGGTCCGCGTCGACGCCGGACCGGACGGCCGCGGCCACCGCCACGGCCGCCAGCAGCCCGGGGTACGCCGACCGGTCGCCCCGGCGCAGCAGCGACGCGGTGCCGAACGCCCACGCGGCGACCGGCGGATGCCCGAGCGCCGCCGCCCGCTCGTCGGGGCGCAGGCTCGCCAGGACCTGGTACGCCGCCTCGACCGCCGCCCGGTCCGGATGGCCCGTCTCCCGCGCCAGCAGCACCAGCGTCCGTACCAGCAGCAGGGTCTTGCTGCGCTGCGCCGACGCCAACCGTGCGACGGCGTCGGGCCCGCCCCGGCCGGCGGCGAGCTCGTCGAGGACCGACCCCGGCAGCAGGTGTACGGGCGGGTTCACCGCGACGCCGCCCGCAGCGCCGCCACGTCCCGGCGTACGGTGTGCCGGACGTGGTCGATCAGGGCGTACAGGTCGGCGCAGTAGACCGACGGATTGTCGAAGCCGTTGCCGGCGCGGTACCGGTGGGTGCGCAGCCCGCCGCCGCACACCCGGCCCAGCTCGCAGGCGCGACAGGTCGCGCAGAGCGCGTCCCGGCCGGCCTGCTGCGCCCGTACGGCCGGCAGGTCGAGCGCGGCGTCGAACGGGTCGCGGGCAACGTGCAGCCCGGTGCGCGCCGCGTCGGCGTGGGCCGCGCCGAGCGTGTCGTCCAGCTCGATGGCGCCGTCGGTCTGCACCACGGCCACCGCGACCGGGCTGGTGCCCACCCCGGCCAGCCGGGACGTGCCGCCGAGCAACACCTGGATGATCTCGTCGAAGAGGCGGACCCGGACGGGCGGCCCGGGCGTGTGGTACCACTCGTCGAAGACCGCGATCAGCCACGCCGCGTACGGAGTCTGCCGGGGGTCGGGCGGTCGGCCGGGCGGGGGAGTGCTCCAGGTGCCGTGCGGCAGCAGGAAGTCGACTGTGGGCGGTCGGTGCGCCAGCAGGGCCCGGTAGGTGGTGACCGGATCGTTGCGCAGGTCGACCGTGCACAACAGACCGTTGAACAGTCGCGGATATCCGGTGGTCAGCCGGCGTAGCCCGGCCGTGACCCGGTCGTGGCTGCCCCGTCCGTCGGGGCCGCGTCGGTGCCGGTCGTGGGCGGCCCGGTCACCGTCCAGGCTGACGCTGACCCCGATCTCGAGGCGGTCGAACAGCCGCAGGAACGGCTCGTCCAGCCGGGTGCCGTTGGTCTGCGCCGTCACCCGTACCGGCACCGGCGCGGCGGCCTGTCGGATTTCCGTCACGGCCCGTTCGATCCGCGCGGTCCCGGCCAGCAGCGGCTCCCCGCCGTGCAGGATGACGTCCACCCGGTCGAGCCGGTGCGCCCGGGCGTGCTCGCCGATCCGGTGCGCCGTCTGATCGAGCACCCGTTCGGGCATGGACCGGGGCCGCGAGCGCCAGCGCTGGTCGGCCATGGTGTAGACGTAGCAGTGGTCGCAGGCCAGGTCGCACCGGCTGTGCAGCTTGACCACGAACTGTCGGAACGCGACGGCGGGCGCGGGGCGGGCCGCCGTGCCACCGGCCGGCCGGTGGCCGTCCTCGGATCCGGGCATCAGCCGCTCCGCCATCATGTCGGTGGCCGGTCCGGCCGCCGTTCGAAACGTCCAGCATACATTGACGTGCACCGCTCAGCTGGGCGTCCTCAGGAGATGCGCCAGCCACGCGCGGTCCTGTCCGGACCGACGGGACGGCCGACGGCACGCCCGTCACCGCAGGCCACCAGGGAGGCGGCCCACCGTTATCATGAGCACACGCAGCGGATCTGGCCACCGGTCGATGTCCGGCTTCGTGGCAGGGGCGACCGTGGTGTGGGACGCAGACAGGCGGTGATCGGGGGATGGACACCGGGGAGGATGTGTTGCGCTCCGATCTGATCGACCTCACCGACCTGGATCCCGCCGCGCTCGACGCGTTGCCGAGCACGGTTCTCGTGGCGGCGCTGCGCCGGCTGGAACGCCGCAGCGCCGCCCCCGGCGACCAGTACGCGGGCTTCGAGAGCGCCCTCGATGGCGAGGACTGACCCGATGGGCGGCCCGTCCACCCTGGCCGGCGTGCCGCACCACCGTCCCGCGCCCGGCCGGGCCGCCCGGCCCGGCGCCGACGAGACGCCCGGCACCTGCACGATCGTGTCCTTCGTGTCACCGACCAACGGCACCGGGCGCAGCAGTGCCGTCGCCAACGTCGCCTGGATCCTCGCCGGGAACGGCAAGCGGGTCCTCACCGTCGACTGGTGCGCCCGTACGCCCCGGGTCTACGACTACCTCCGCTCCTTCCAGGTGGACGCCGTCCCGGCGGCCGGCGTGCTCGGCGGGGAGCTCGCCACCCTGATCTGCCCGCATCCGGACGGTCCGTCGCACCGGGCCGCCGCGGTGATCGCCCCGCCCGCGCCCGAGCAGGGCACCCTCTACCGGTACGCGGTGCCGGGTTCGAGCTTCGGGTTCGACATGGTCGGGGTCGGCGCCGACGCCGAGGAGCGGCCCGAGGGCGACCCGGCGCGGATCCGGCAGCTGCTGCAACACGCGCCGTACGACTACGTCCTGATCGACACGCCGGTGGACCTCACCCTGACGGGCATCACCCACACCGCGGTGCTCAGCGACGTCGCGGTGGTCTGCATGCCGCCCCGCCGGCAGGCGATGCAGCAGGCCGCCGAGCTGACCGGTCAGCTCCAGCGGCAGGCCACCGGCGGCATCCGGGTGCTCGCCGCGCCGACGCTGCGCGACGTCAGCCAGCCCTGGTACGGCGAGGACCGCGACTCGGCCCGCCGGGCCTTCGCCCGGCTGCTCGACGGATCCGCCCGCGACGCGGCCCCAGTCGTGGAGATCGTCGAGGTGCCCCAGCAGTCCTACGACACGTACGACGACGTGCTGGCCGCGCTGGCCGACCAGCCCGGCGACGCGACCAGCCTGCTGGCGGCGTACGAGCGGATGACGTCCTGGATCAGCGGGGGCGCGGTGGTCGGCGCGGCGGTGGTGCCGGAGCGGATCCGCCGCCGCTACCGGCGGGGCGTGCTGCTGGAGCGGGCGGAGAGCATCGACGACATCGTCGTGCTCTACGACCCTGTGGACCGGCCGTGGGCCGACTGGATCGGCGGACATCTGCGGCGGGCCGACGTGCGCGTGCGGCGCCGCGCCGTGCGGCCCGGCGCCCCGGTGGTGGTCGAGGCGGACACCACCGTCCTGGCCGTGCTGTCCCCGAGCGTGCTCCGCGCGGTCGGCGCCCGGCTCTCCGCCCCGCCCACGGGCGCCGACGGCGACGACGCCGAGGTGCTCGGCGTGCTGACCGGCGGCCGGGACCCGGCGGCGCGGGTCGACCCGAGCCGGCTCGTCGACCTGCGGACCGCGGACCCGGCCCGGGCGCAGTCGCTGCTGCTGAGCCGGCTCGGTCTGATCGCCCCGGCCCAGCCCGGCGGGGACCTGCGGGCGGTCTCGCGCTACCCGGGCGAGACGGATCGCCGGCTGCGGACCAACCTGCCGCCGCGCAATGAATCCTTCGTCGGCCGGGGCGAATACCTGGAACGGCTGCGCGACCGGCTGACCGACAGCAGCGGCCCGGTGACCCTCACCGGCGGCGCCGGCGTCGGCAAGAGCGAACTCGCCCGCGAGTTCGCCCACCGGTTCGCCTACGACTACGACCTGGTCTGGTGGATTCCGGCGCAGGACCGGGAGACCGTGCAGACGAGCCTCGGCGAGCTGGCCGACGAGATCAACGCGGTGGACGGCGCCGGGGCCGCCGAGTCGGCGCTCGCGGCGCTGTCGACGCCCCGCGGCGCCGTCGCCCGGTGGCTGCTGGTCTACGACAACGCCGACGACGGGACCGTGCTCTCCACCGACCTGATGCCCCGCGCCGGCGCCGGGCACGTGCTGATCACCTCCCGGGACGACGGGTCCTCCAACCTGCCCGCGCCGCTGGAGGTCGCGGCGTTCACCGGGGACGAGAGCGTCGCCATGCTGCGGCGGGTGCTCGGGATCAGCACCCACGACGCCCGGTCCATCGCCGTCGCCCTGGAACACCTGCCGCTGGCCCTACGGCTGGCCACCGCGTGGATCCGCCAGAGCGCGCGAGCGCTGGAACGCGACGGCGTACCCAGCCTCGAGGCGGTGAGCCGCTGTGTCGCCGAACTGCTGGCCCGGCTGCGCCTGCGCCCCGACGTGGACCCGGCCGAGCGGATCCCCGGATCGCACACCTCCACCGTCGCCCGCGTCCTGGACATCACGCTGGCCACCCTCCAGCACACCGACTTCGGGCCCCTGGCGATCCACCTGGCCGAACTCAGCGCGTTCCTCTCACCCGAGGGCATCGGGCTGCCGCTGCTGCGGTCGGCGTCGATGCTGACCCAGCTCGCCGCCGCGGCCGGCGTCGACCCGCAGGAGTTGCTGCTCACCGCCGGCGAGATCGATCTCGTGCTGACCGTCGGGGCGCGCTTCGGGTTGTACGACGTCGACTGGGGGCGCGGCGCGGCGCTGCGGATGCACCGGGCCATCCAGGTCCTGCTGCGCGAGGGGATCAGCGAGCCGCACCGGCGCGAGCGGCACCGCCAGGTCCTGCACGGCCTGGCCGGGTACGCGCCGACGGACCCGGAGGCCGACGACCCCCGCTACGCCGACGTCTTCGACGAGCTGCAACGACACCTCGTGCCCTCCGGCGCGCTGGAGGCGGACGACCCGCAGGTGCGGCACTGGGTCGTCAAGCAGCTGCGCTACCTCTACCTGCTCAACGACAGCGACGCGTGGCAGTCCGCGTTGCAGCTGGCCGAGCCGGCGTGTGAGCGGTGGCGGACCGCCGGTGGCGTCGACCAGCTCACCATGCGGCTGTTCGTCCAGGCCGCCAACCTGCACCGGGCGCTGGGCCACTACCAGGACGCCCTGCGCCTCGACGAGGAGGTGCTCAGCGAGCAGCGCCGCCAGCACGGGCTGCGGCACTTCCGTACCCTGATCGCCGGTCGCGGCCGGGGCGGTGACCTGCGCGGGCTCGGCCGCTTCGAGGACGCCCTGGTCGAGGACCAGGCCACCTTCGCCGGCTTCCAGGCGGTGGTCGGCGACGACCACCCCAACACCCGGATGGCGGTCAACAACCTCGCGATCTCCTTCCTGCTCACCGGGGACGCCCGGGAGGCGCTGCGGCTCGCCCGCCAGGAACGGGACCGGCGGATGACGTTGTTCGGCCCGGAGGATCCGCGGACCTGGCGGGCGTCGTGCCAGGTGGGCACCTTCGAACGGGAGGTCGGCGAGTACGACCAGTCGCTGGCCACCCTGCGTGCGGCGCTGGAGCGCGTCCACGAACTCCAGGCCGCCGGCCACCTCGACGAGCTGCGCGTCAACCGCAGCCTCGCGGTCACCGAGCGCCGCCTCGGCCTCACCATCGCCGCCAAGAAGCGCAGCACCGAGACCTTCCGTGGCTACCGCGACCACCTCGGCGAGGACCACCCGCTCACCCGCTCCAGCCTGCTCAGCCTGGCGGTGGACTACTACCGCACCGGCGACGCCGCCATCGCCGTCCAGCACGCCATCCGCTGCCTGCGCGGCTACGAGCGGCAGCTGGAGCCCGGCCACCCGTTCAGCGCGGCCTGCTCGGTCAACCTGGGTCTGTTCCAACGCGGCGCCGGCGAGTACGACCAGGCCGTCCTCGACGGTGAACGGGGTCTGCGCGCGCTGCGTACCAGGCTCGGCGACGCCCACCCGTGGGCACTGACGGCGGCCACCGCCCAGGCCGGCCACCTGGCCGCCCGCGGCGACCTCGACGACGCCGCCCGGATCCAGGAGGAGACGCACCAGACCTGCGTGCACTATCTCGGCCGGCGCCACCCGTGCACCGTCGACGCCGCGGCGAACCTCGCCGCGATCCGTGCACTGCGCGACGGCAACACCGCCGACGGCCCCTCCGCCTTGACCGACACCGACATCGACGTGCCGCAGAGCTGAGGAGTGACGAGGTGACGGATCCGCAGCTGCTCGACGCCCTGGCGGAGGAGTCGGCCGAGCAGGACGTCCCGGGGTTCCTCAAGAAGCGGGACCTGTGCCGAGGGCTGCTGCTGCGCGGCTGCGGCGTCTACCACATCGCGCACTACACCACCGGCGTGCTCGACTTCGCGCTGGACCTGCTGGCGCACGAGTCCGCCCCGCCCGCGGTCGACGACGCCGACCTGGCGCAGCGCCGCGACGTCCACCGCCGGGTGGGCGCCCAACTGGTCTACCGGGCGAACGAACTCAACCGGCGGCTGGGGGAACTGCAGAGCGGAGCGCTGATCCGGACGGTCGCCCAGACCCGCGCCGGTGTCGTCTTCTGCAACTCGGTGGTCGGCAGCGAGCACGTGGTGGGCTTCGGTGCGACCCCGACCGCCGTCGGCGCGGTAGCCGATCCGACCGGGGCCAGCGAGATCGACCGGGCCGCCGCCGCGCTCGCCAGCGACCTGCGCCATCTGGTGCGGCAACGGTCGCAGAATCCGGGCGGCTGGCTGACCGCCGGGGACGCCCAGCCGTCGCAGGAGCCACCGGCGACCTCCGGCGACACCGTCCCGCCCCACGTCGACGGCTCGACCGACCCTGGCGGGATTCTCGCCGCGGCACTGCGGCCCGCCGGGCTGCACTACCTCAGCCATCACCGGGCGGGGGAGCAGGTGTCGGCGGTCGACATCCTGGAGCACCCGGACCTGGAGCCGTTCTTCAACCGGGGCATCACCGTGCCCGACCGCCGCAGCCGCTACCAGCGCCTCGCCGCCGACCTGTCGCTGCTGGCGTTGCAGGTCAGCCGGGACCTGCGCCGGGCGGTCGTCGGCGACGTCGCGCGGCTGGTGCTCGACGTGGAGATGGGGGCCGTCTACTACTACCGGCTCGCCCCGGACGACTACCTGTTCGGGGTCACCCTCGACCAGGACGCGGTCAGTCAGGCCGACAACGCCGTGTGGACGGTGGCGCGGCAGCTCACGGGGCTCGCGGCCTGAGGCGTACGTGAAACCACTGGCACGATCGGCGGCAGTGCTCGGCTCCGGGCTGGCCGGCCTGCTGGTGGCCTGGGCCGGTGACCTGCACGGGCTGGAGAACTCCCCGTCGTATCTCCTGCTCGCCTCGACCCTGCTGGCGGTGGGCCTGGTGGGCAGCACCCGGGACATCAGCCTCGCCGAGGTCCGCGCCCACCTGTCCACGGTGCTGCTCGCCGTCACGGTCGGGGTGATCGCCAAGGCGGCGCTCATCGCCGGGGTCATGTTCCTGGCCTTCCACGATCCGGCGGCGCTGGTCCTCGGCGTGGCCGTCGCGCAGATCGACCCGCTGGCGGTGGCCGCGATGAGCCGCCCGGACCGGACGTCGCCCCGGGCCCGGTCGATCCTGTCGATCTGGGCGTCGTTCGACGACCCGGTGACCGTCCTGGTGACCGTCTACTTCTCCGCGGTCGCGCTGGACCTGCGCGGCGGCGGCAGCGGCACCGCGCCCGGCCTGCTCGGCGACCGCCCCGTCGACCTCCTGCTCGCCTTCGCCGCCAACCTCGCCCTCGCCGCGGCCGCCTGGCTGCTGTGGAAGGGGATGCGGGCCGCCGGGCTCCGCGAGGGCAGCCCCGCCGGGCCCCGCACCCGGGCGGCTCTGCGCTGGACGGCCGTCGCTCTACTGGTCGTGCTCGTCCTCGTCGCGGCCTGGCAGTTCCTGATGCTCGGCCTGGCGATCGCCGGGCTTTTCTTCCGGCCGCGCCTCGGCCCCGTCGTCGGCCGGTCCACCCAGGCCGCCTACCTCGTCGCCACCTTCCTGCTCGGCCTGCTGCTCGTGCAGGGCGTCCACGTGGTCGAGGGACTGGTACTCGGTCTGGCCGCGGTGGCCGCCCACCTGCTGGTGTCCCTGCCCATCTCGCGGGGCCTGCCGGCGGCCGATCGGCGCTACCTCGCCTGGGGGCAGCAGAACGGGCTGACCGCGATGATCCTCGCCCTCGTGCTGGAGCGCGACTTCCCCGGCACCGTCGGGGTCGTCGCCACCGCGATCATCGTGATCAACTCCATCCACGCGCTGGCCACCGTGCTGCTCGACCGGCGTCGGCCACCGACGGCTCCGGGTGGTGGCGCGGCGTCGGACCCACCGAGCCGCAGCGGTCGGAACGGGCACCCCGACCCGGCGCCACGGGATGCCGACGGCGGGCTGCCCCGGATGCGCGAGGTCCCCCCGACCGGGGCGCTCGAACCGGATCGGTGACCGCGGACGCCCGCCGCCGGGCCACCGCCCGCGGATCAGGCGGGCACCATCAGCTGCCGTACGTGGCCGCTCAGCCCGTCGAAGACCGACCTCGCCCCCGACCAGTTGCGTGACCGGTCCGGCGGATCGATCGCGTCGTCGTCGCCCGTACCGGGGGTGGCCAGGTCACCCAACGCGTCGAGCTGGAACAACGGCAGGTACTCGGCGATCCCGTCGTAGGTCTCGCAGAGCCGGTCGAGCTGTTCCAGGTCCGCCGGTTGCGGGTCGCGGCTGTGGCGCTCGTACCACTGTTCGACGCCGTACCGGAACGCCTCGATCAGCCGTCGCAGCACCATCGACGTCCCCAGGGCCCGCTGCACGTCCCGGGAGCGCAGCCGCGACCGCAGCGGCGCCCCACCCTCCTCGGTCGACCGCCCCGCCCCGGGCCGGGGTGGAGTGAACGCGTCCTGGAGGTGCCGCTCGAAGCCGCTGAGCTGATCCAGCGCCTGGATCGCCTCGACGAAGACGCGGGCCACCCGGCCCGGTAGCGGCGACGCGACGCCGGTCGCCGGGCCGCGCCGGATCGTGGAGCCGGCGTCGAGCCGCGGACCTCTGAGGTCCTCGTGCAGCTCACCGCGCATCTCGTCGAGCTGGTACGACAACCGTTCGATGGACCGCTGGGTGTTGCTCTGCTGGCGTTGGATGCGCTCGACCCGCTGCCGTACCGAGGTCAGCGCGTCCGCGCCGACCACCTGCTCCAGCCGGCGCATCAACGCCTTGACGCTGCCCGACAGGTCCTCGGCGAACGTCTGCGGGTCGTAGACGATCGGCTCCACACTGAACGTGGCCGCGAGGTCCGCGGCGTGGTCCGTCGGCAGGTGCCCGACGACGACCAGGATCACCTCGCTGTCCGGCACCGCCGCCCGGATCGCCACCACCCTACGGTTGAGTTCGTCGACCTCCTCGGACTTGAGCACCGACTCGGAGAGCAGCACGCAGCAGCCGGCGTCCTGCTCGTCCAGCGGCACCCAGAAGTCGACCGGCAGGTCCCGCATCGACCCGACCAGGTGATCCCGCTGGTACGACCAGCCGTCCTGGGTGAGCACCCGCCGTACGTCCGCGCCGACATCCTGCCGGCTGGCCAGGTCGAACTGCACCCGGACCGCCTCGCGGACCATGACGTGGGTGACCGGGGTGCGCGCCTGGGCCGCCCGCTGGTAGAGGTGGTAGCAGAGCCGGATGATCCGCCTCGGCACCCCGTCGGCCAGGTTGGTGAGGTAGTCGGTGGTCTCCTCCGTGAACGGCGCCAGCCGGGCGTGGCCGAACGCCCGTGCCTGACTCTGCCGGATGAACTCCCGCACGTCCGCCGGGCTCAGCGCCGACATCCGTACGATCGGCCCGATCCGCTGCCGCACGTCCGGGCTGAGTAGATGAAGCATGTCGGGCAGCCCGGCGATCACCAGGAACGCCCCGGCCGACCCGAGAACCCCGATCATCCGCGCGAAGCGGGCCATGATCTCGTCCCCGGGCCGCCCGGCCGCCGAGAGGATCTTGTCAAGCTCGTCGAGCACCAGGACGAAGCGCTCGTGCCGACGCCCGTGCAGCAGGGCGAGCACACCCATCGTCTCCACCGCGCCGGCCTCCACGTCGGCCCGTGCGGTCACCCCGGCGGCCACCAGCGCCGGCCCCGGCGGATAGCCCATCAACCAGTCCCAGGCCATCGCCTCCGTGGCCGGATCGAGCAGCATCGCCAGGACCGTGCCGAAGGACGGGTCGGCGGTGACCTCGGCCAGTTCCTCGCGTAGCCGTCGGGGGAGCGGATCGGTCGCCGGCTCCGGGTCACCGTCGCACGTCGCCGGCGGGGCGGGTGACTCCGCCCGCCACTCCGCGACGAGGGCGCGAACCGCGTCGCGGGACAGCCGGCCCAGGAACCGGCGGCTCAGCGACAGGAACGTGTCGGCCGGCGCGTCGAGGTAGATCGCCGTCCCGGCCGGCCCGACGGTCCGGCGGGCGTGGGCCAGCAACTCGACCGCGAGGTGGGTCTTGCCGGTGCCGTAGTCGCCCACCACCGCGACCGTCCCACCGCCGCCGGTGCGCAGGTAGTTGTCCAGGTGAGCGAGCGCGTCGCGGATGGCGACCGTGACCACCGTGATGGTGTCCGTGCCGTCCGCACTCACGCGGGCGACGGCCGTCGCGGAGAACGGATTGACCGGACCGACCGCCGGTGGTCCGAGTGCGTCCATCTTCCTGATCCTCCGGTAGCTCCGGTCTGGGCACCAGGCATTCCCGTACCGCGGCCCGCTCCGCTCGTACGCCGACTTCGGGCCGTCTTCAAATCGTAGCCGTCCGTAGCCAGCGTGGCGGACCCGTCACCGGCCATCAGCTCGGGCTCACCTGCGAAAAGAGCCAATCGGCCAGGTGCGCCGAGCACCGTCGCGATCGACTACGTCCAATACCATAAGGGTCATGGTCGCAACCTGGTGGCGGCGACGCCGATCCCGGCGCCCCGGCGTGTTCGGCGCGTGGCACCACGGCCCCGCCGACCCGGGAGCCACCCGATGACGCACCCCCTCGCCGGCTTCTCCCGCCCGACCACGCGATGGCTGCGGGTCGTGTTCGGAGTCATCGGCCTGCTCTCCCTGGTGCTCGGCTACCTCGGCTTCGAGCGCCTGATGCAGGCCCGACCGGAGAACCTCCACGACCGGTACGACGTGCTCTACTACGACATCCAGCTCTTCGTCCTCGGCGCCGAACCGTTCCAGGAGCCCGGCCCCTACCCGTGGCAGTTGCAGGTCGCCCGCTTCACCGCCCCGTTGTTCACCCTGCTCGCCGTGGTCGAGGCCAGCCGGCTGCTGCTGGCCGCCGAGATCCGCCGGCTGCGCGCCCGGCGGGCCCGTGGCCACGCCCTGGTCTGTGGTGACTCCCAGTTCGCCCAGATGCTCGCCGACCGGCTCTTCGCCGACGGCGAACGCGTCGTCGTGGTGCGCTCCGAACCGTTCGGGCCGCTGGAGTACCGCCAGCGCCGCTACCTCGGCGTCGTCGGCGATCCGACCAGCGCCGAGGTGCTGCGCGGCGCGGGTCTGCCCATGGCCCGCACCGTCTACGCCTGCACCGGGAACGACGACCGCAACCACGCCATCGCCAACACCGCCAGCCGGCTCATCCACGACCGGGGGCAGCCACCACGGGTCTACATCCAGGTCCACGACCCCGAGATGTGCCTGTCCCTGCAGGCGCGGCGGCTCGGCGCCGCCGGATCCAGCCGGCTGCGGCTGGACTACTTCCACGTCGACGACATCGCCGCCCGCGCGTTGCACGAGCACCACCCGCTGCGCGGCCCCGTCCCCGGCCGGCCGACGAAGGTCCTCATCGCCGGCACCGGCGCCTTCCGCCGCGCCCTGCTCGTCGAGACCGCCCGGCACTGGCGCAAGCGCCGGGCCGACCTGGGCTCCGGCGAGCCCGTGCCACCCCTGTACGTGGACCTCGTGGCACCCGACGCCAGCGCCGAACTCGCCCTCACCGCCGCCCGCTACCCGTTCCTGACCACCGTCTGCCGGCTCGCCGCGCACGATCTCGACCTCGACCGGCTCACCGGCCTGCCGCACGTGGCCACCGGCGGCTACGACCGCATCTACCTCTGCGGCCCCGACGAGCGCAGAGGGTTGCAGTTCGTGCTGGACAGCCCCGCGCTCTGGCGGGGAGCGGAGAGTTCGGTCTTCGTACCGGTCTACCGGCAGGCGGCGCTCGCCGCCGCCTTCCATGGCGACTCCCGCCACGACCTGCTCGACGAGGTGCACGGAAAGCTGCGGCTCTATCCGGTGCTCACCCGCGCCTGCGACGCCCGACTGATCGCCGAGGACCTCACGGAACGGCTGGCCCAGCAGATCCACGACCGGTACCTGCGCGCCCAGCGGCGGGCCGGGGTGCGCCCCGGCGACGCGCCCGCCATGGTGGACTGGTCGCGCCTGCCCGAGTCGCTACGGCGGGCCAACCGCGCCCATGTCCAGGACATCGCCGCCAAGTTGTTGAATCTCGGCTGTGTGGTGGCGCCGCGGCAGGGCGGCGCCGGTGACGCCTCGGCCGCCGGGCAGGCCATCGACGACCGGATCGACGAACTCGCCCAGCTCGAACACGAGCGGTGGTGCCGGGAACGGCAGGGCGAGGGCTGGACGTACGGTGAGCCGCGTGACGACGTCCGGCGGCGGCATCCGGCACTGCGACCCTGGCACGAGCTGACCCCCGACCTCCAGGAGCAGAACCGCGAGGAGATCCGGGCGCTGCCCGACGTGCTGTCCGACAGCGGGTTCGAGCTGATCCGGCTGGCGCCCGCCGTGCCGGCGCAGCGGAGAGGATCGGCCGATGGGGCCTGACCCCGCGCCGCTGCGCGTCGGCATCACCGGGCACATCCACCTGACCCCCGCCACCGAGCGGCTCATCGCCGACGCGCTCCGCGTCGAGCTGCGCCGGATCAGCGACCGGCCGGTGCACGGCGTGACCTGCCTGGCGGCCGGCGCCGACCAGATCTTCGCGCGCGCGGTCCTGGCCACCGGCGGCACGTACGAGGTGATCCTGCCGGCCCCGGACTACCGTTCCGTGGCGATCGGGCCGGACAGTCGGGACGCCTTCGACGAACTGCTCCGGCTGGCGACCCGGGTCGTCCACACCGGCCACCGGCGCTCCGGCACCGCCGCCTACGTGGCGGCCAACCGGGAACTGCTCCGCCGGATACAGCGACTCGTGGCGGTCTGGGACGGCGAACCCGGCTGTCATGCCGCGGCGACCGACCGCACGGTCGACGGGGCACGGCAGCGCGGCATTCCGACCACGATCCTGTGGCCCACCGGTGCGCGACGGGCGACCGCCACGGAGTGACCGGCCCGACGGGCGTCACGCGCCGCCGACCCGTGGATGCTGATGGTCGGTCAGTCGGAAGCCGACACCGCGTACGGCGTCGATGGTGACGCCGGTGCCGAGCTGGGTGAGCTTGCGCCGCAGTCGCTTCACCAGGGACTGCACGTCCGCCTTGCGTTGCAGCCGCTCGTCACGCCAGACCGAGCGGTGCAGCTCGGTGTAGCTCCAGACCCGGACCGGCTCGGTGGTCAGGCAGGTCAGCAGGTCGTGCTCGAGCCGGGTGAGATCGACCTTCCGGTCTCCGCAGCGGGCGGTGGACCGGGTGGCGTCGATCAGCAGGACGTCGTCGGACACCGGAGGCGCGGCCGGCGCCGCCGGGGGCTGCCGCGGTGCCGCGATCAGCTTGCGCAGCTCGTCGAGGTCGGCCACCAGCAGCAGTGGTGCGACCCCGTCGAGGAGTTCCGCGAGCCGGATCCGTTCGGCTGGCGACGGTGTCACCGCTATCAACAGTGGAAAGATGTTCTCAGCCGGCGCGGATCCGTCCGGCACCGTGTTTTCGTCGTCCTCGGCCACGCCACCCACCCCGAAACGATGGGCAATTTCTGCCCAACTTCGTCTTGGCCGTGACAGTAATTGTCAATTCTGCCGCGAACTAGGCAACCGTTAGTCACAAGTTGCTCACGTCCTGTGCTTGATCGTCCTTTCTTCTAGATCATAGTGTCCAATCGGGCAGCCGGCGTGACCCGCACGGCCGCCCAGGGGGGCATGGGGGTTCGTTCGTTCCGGCGTGACCCTGACGGGAACGCCTTCCTGCACCCTTCGCCATGGCTCGATCGACTGCGGGTCGTTCTGGAGGAGGCAGCAGCGATGCTGAGACGTCCACACACGAGGCGCGTAGCCAGATCTCTGGTGAGCGCAGGCGCGGCTCTGGCCCTCGCCGCGACAGCTCTGGTCACCAGCAGTACCGGCGCACAGGCCGGAACGGGAACGGGCGCGGCGTCCCCCTCGGACAAGATCCGCCCGGATCTGGCGAAGCAGTTGCAGGGCAAGAGCGAGGGCGACTTCTGGATCCACTTCAAGGACAAGGCCGACCTCAGCCAGGCCAGTGCCATCAAGGACTGGACCAAGCGTGGCACCGCGGTCGCGGAGGCGCTGCAGAAGACCGCCGCGGCGAGCCAGGCCAAGGTCCGGGCCGAGCTCGAAACCGCGGGCGTGAAGTACGAGACCTTCTGGGCGACCAACGCCATCAAGGTCGACGGCGGCTCCTCGACGATGGCGCAGAACATCGCCGCCCACGCCGAGGTCGACGGCCTGTACGCCCCGATCGAGTACAAGGTGCCCGAGGTCACCGAGGGCACCAACGAGAAGACGGTGAACGCCCTCGAGTGGGGCATCGCGAACATCAAGGCCGACAAGGTCTGGTCCCAGTA
Organism: Micromonospora narathiwatensis; assembly: GCF_900089605.1. Classification (NCBI taxonomy): domain Bacteria; kingdom Bacillati; phylum Actinomycetota; class Actinomycetes; order Micromonosporales; family Micromonosporaceae; genus Micromonospora; species Micromonospora narathiwatensis. Next base: position 2,422,716 of record NZ_LT594324.1, read on the forward strand.
CGGCGTCAAGGGCGCGGGCATCACGGTGGCGAACATCGACACCGGCGTCCAGTTCAACCACCCGGCCCTGGTGAACTCCTACCGCGGCAACAACGGCGACGGCACGTTCGACCACAACTACAACTGGTACAACGCCGCCGGAACCTGCGCCACCGCCCCCTGTGACAACAACGGCCACGGCACCCACACCATGGGCACCATGGCCGGCCTCGACGGGGCGAACCAGATCGGCGTCGCGCCCGAGGTCAAGTGGATCGCCGCGAACGGCTGCTGCCCCAGCGACGCCGCGCTGATCTCCTCCGGCCAGTGGATGCTCCAGCCCCGGGACCTCAACGGTCAGAACCCGGACGCGAGCAAGCGGCCGAACATCATCAACAACTCGTGGGGTACCACGCTGCCCTCCAACGATCCGTTCATGGAGGACGTGACCGACGCGTGGACCGCCTCGGGCATCTTCGGGTCCTGGTCCAACGGCAACAGCGGTCCCGGCTGCCAGACCAGCGGCTCCCCGGGCAGCCTGACCAGCAACTACTCGGTCGGCGCCTACGACATCAACAACAACATCGCGAGCTTCTCCTCGCGGGGCGCCGGGCAGAACGGCACGATCAAGCCGAACATCGCGGCTCCCGGCGTGAACGTCCGGTCGAGTGTTCCGGGCAGCAGCTACGCCAGCTTCAACGGCACCTCGATGGCCTCGCCGCACCTGGCGGGGGCGATCGCGCTGCTGTGGTCGGCGGCACCGTCGCTGGTCGGTGACGTCAACGCGACCCGTACCCTGCTCAACACCACGGCCATCGACAAGGCCGACAGCCAGTGCGGCGGCACCGCGGCGAACAACAACGTCTACGGCGAGGGCCTGCTGGACGCCCTCGCGCTGCTGAACGCGGCCCCGATCGGCGACACCGGCACCCTGGCCGGCACGGTCACGGACGCGGGCACCGGCACGCCGATCCCGGGTGCCACGGTGGCCCTGACCGGTGCGGCCAGCCGCGAGCTGACCACCGGGAGCGACGGCAAGTACTCGTCCCTCCTGCCGGCCGGCGACTACCAGGTGGCCGTGTCGGCGTTCGGCTACCAGAGCAAGACGGTGTCGGCGACCATCACCAAGAACGTGACCACGACGACCAACGTCGCGCTGGCGGCGGTGCCGAGCGTCACCGTCAGCGGATCGGTCACCGACGGTTCCGGACACGGCTGGCCGCTCTACGCGAAGGTGAGCGTCGCGGGCCCGTCGGGCGTGTCCGACTACACCACGCCCGCCGACGGCCGCTACAGCTTCAAGCTCCCGGCCGGGTCGACGTACAGCGTGAAGGTCGAGCCGCAGTACCCGGGCTACCAGACGGTGACCAAGGACGTCGTGGTCGGCTCGACCAACGTCGTCAACAACGTGGCCGTGCCGGTGGCCGCCAACTCCTGCACCACGGCGCCCGGTTACCGCAACGGCTCCGACGGCGTGTACGAGACCTTCGACGGCACCGCTCTGCCGTCGGGCTGGTCCCTGGTGGACGGGCTCGGCAACGGCCACGTCTGGCAGTTCAACGACCCCGGCAACCGCGGCAACCTGACCGGTGCCACCGGCAACTTCGCGATCCTCGACAGCGACAAGTACGGCAGTGGCGGGCGGCAGGACGCCTCGCTCGTCAGCCCGGTCGTCAACCTGACCAACGTCTCGGCGCCGGTGATCCGGTTCAACCAGGACTTCCGCCAGCTGGGCTCCAACAAGGCGGACGTGGACCTGAGCCTCGACGGGGGCACCACCTGGACCAACGTGCTCCGGCAGTCGACCAGCGTCCGCGGACCGCTGGTGACCGAGGTCAAGATCCCGCAGGCCGCCGGCAACGCGCAGACCCGCGTCCGGTTCCGCTACTACGACGCCTCGTGGGCGTGGTGGTGGCAGGTCGACAACGTGCTGATCGGTAGCCAGGTCGTCTGCCAGCCGATCGACGGTGGCCTGGTGCTCGGCCACGTACAGGACAAGAACGACAACAGCTACGTCAACGGCGCCACCGTCACCAGCGACGACAAGCCGGCGGAGAAGGTCACCAGCGTGGCCACCCCGGACGACACCAAGCTGCCCGACGGCTTCTTCTGGATGTTCTCGTCGCTGACCGGCTCGCACAAGTTCACCGCGAGCGCCGGTAAGTACGTCAGCCAGAGCAAGCAGGTCAACGTCGCGACCGACTGGGTGACCGCCACGAGCTTCCAGCTCGCGGCCGGTCAGTTGTCGATCAAGCCGGCCGAGATCGTCGGCACCGCGAAGATGCCCGACGGCAAGGTCAGCAAGAGCTTCACGGTGACCAACACCGGCGGCGCTCCGGTCGACGTCGAGTTCAGCGAGCGGGACGGCGGCTTCGTGCTCCAGCGGGCCGACGGCTCCCAGTTGAGCAAGCAGCAGTTGCTCGCCTCCAGCGGCGCACCCGAGCAGCGGCTCAACGTCGCGACGTCGTTCGCCGCGCAGGCGTCCGGCAAGGCGGCCACCGGCGCCTCCGCCGCGGTCGGCCCGCAGGCCGCGCCCTGGACGAACATCGCCAACTACCCGGCGAAGGTGATGGACAACCGGGTGGTGAACCTCGACGGCAAGGTCTACTCGATCGCCGGCGGCGACGGTACGGCCTCGACCGCGAAGAACTACGTCTACGACCCGATCGCGCAGAACTGGGCGCCGATCGCCGATCTTCCGGGCGCGCGTAACGCCGTGACGGTGGGCGTCGCCGACGGGAAGATCATCGCGACCGGTGGCTGGGGCGCGTCCGGGCCCGACGGCACCACCTGGACGTACGACCCGGCGGCCAACACCTGGACGAAGAGGGCCAACAACCCGGCGCCGCGTGCCGCGGCCGGCCAGGCGGTCGTCGACGGCAAGCTGTACGCCATCGGCGGTTGCACGACCTCGTCCTGCACGCCGATGTCGAACTCCGTCGTCCGCTACGACCCGGGCAGCGACAGCTGGGCGACGTTGCCCAACTACCCGAAGTCGGTGGCGTTCCTGTCCTGCGGCGGGATCGACGGTGTCGTCTACTGCACCGGCGGTAACGACGGGTCGGTGGCGCAGAAGGCCAGCTACGCCTTCGACCCGGGCGCCAACGCCTGGACCGCCATCGCCGACGCGCCGGCCGACAGCTGGGCCAGCTCGTTCGCCGTCGCGAACGGCAAGCTCCTGGTCGTCGGTGGCGTGCAGGGCGGCGCCATCACCAACGCGGGCTTCGCGTACGAGCCGGCCAGCAGCTCGTGGTCCAGCCTGCCGAACGCCAACACCGCCCGCTACCGTGGCGGCGCGGCGTGCGGCTTCTACAAGATCGGCGGCTCGTCGGGCAGCTTCGACGCCGCGGCCGAGAGCGAGGCGCTGCCCGGGTTCGAGCAGTGCGCCGCGACCGTGGCGGACGTCAGCTGGATGACGATCGACAAGACGTCGGCCACGCTGGCGCCGGGTCAGAAGGTCACGGTCACCGTCGGGATGTCGGCGAACGTCGACCAGCCGGGTACGTACACCGCAGCGGTCGCGATCAAGCAGAACACGCCGTACACGGTGCAGCCGGTGCCGGTGACGCTGACCGCGAACCCGCCGAACACCTGGAGCAAGCTGATGGGCACGGTCACCGGGACGAGCTGCCAGGGTGCGAAGGCACCGCTGGCCGGCGCGGTCGTCCAGGTCGACTCGTGGGCCAACTCGTACACCTTCGCCACCGACGCCGACGGCAAGTACGCCTACTGGATGGACCGTCGGAACAACCCGTTGACGCTCATCGTCGCCAAGGACGGCTGGAAGCCCCAGACCCGTCAGGCGAAGCTGGTCGCCAACACGCCCACGGTGGAGGACTTCGCGCTCTCCCCGATCCGCTGTTGACAGTCTGACCGTCAGTTGACAGATCCGGCCCGCCTGGTCACCGACCAGGCGGGCCGGACCGCGTGGGTGAGTGTGGGTCGGCCGGGGTGGGAGCGTGTCCCTGGGCGGTGAGGGTCAGGCGGTGGCCAGGCGGAAGCCGACCCCACGGACCGCGTGGATCGTCGCGGCGGCGTCCAGCCTGGCGAGCTTGTGCCGTACCCGGCGCACCACCGAGTGCATGTCGGAGCCGCGCCCCAGGTGCCGGTTGCCCCAGACCTGCAGGTGCAGCCGCTCGTAGGTCCACACCTGTCCGGGCGTGCCGACCAGGCAGCGCAGGAAGTCGTGCTCCAGCGGGGTCAGTTCGATCTCGCGGTCCGACCAGCGCAGCACCCGTCGGTCGGAGTCGACGCTCAGTCCGGGCGGCGTGCCGACGTCCGCCACGGCCTCGGGGACGGCGGGTTCGACGGCCGGCGCCGTGACGCGGGGCGCCCCGGGCACGCCGAGGAACTCCCGGGCCTGGTCGACGCTGGAGACGATCAGGAAGGCCGCCGTCCCGGCGAGCAGTTGCGCGAGCTGCTTGCGTTCGTCCGGCGAGGACGCAATGCCGATAACCAGGGACGCGGTAGGAATTCCCCTCATTTTCCGCCCTCTTCCGGTTCCGCCTGTTCCAGGGTCATTTCTCCGTGGCGTCGATCGGTTGGCCGGCCCCGGCCGGGTCGAGGCTGGTGCAGGCGGCTGCAAATGGTCAGCAGGTGACTGGTCCGGTACGGACCAGCTTGAACACCGAAATTCCCGTCTACTCGGATTGTTCGGACGTGTGGCCTTTGGTGGGGTCGCCGGTTGAAGTCGTTGTGAGGCATTTCTTCCGGCGGTCACCTGACCGTCGCTTTAATTGATATAGTATTGTACATCGATGTAATGAGCAGATCAAGATTCGGTCGTTACATCCCCGGGTAGGCCGTGTTTCGCCCGCGAGTCGCCGACGGCGTTGGTCACCCGCCTGACCGGGTACGCGGGGCAAATGGCCGAGCTGATCGAGGACGGGGACATCTACTTCCTCTACCGCCCCCGCGTCGACGAGGAACACGTCGACTCCCTGGCAGAGGTCCAGCGGCTGCTGGTGGTGCTGCACCCGTGGCACGGGCGGCACCTGCGGCTGCTGGTGGTCGGGCGCAAACGCCTGCCCGACATCGAGGGGCACGACCGCTTCTGGGCGTTCGTCGACGAGGTGGTGGACCGGCCCCAGCAACTGCACGAGGCCCTGCGGGCGCGCAGCTACCGGACGAGGGCCCGCGACGACCGCCGACAGCCCCCGGCCCGGCCCGCGGCCGAGGGCGCGTACGTGATCGCGCGGCACGACGACCACACCCACCTCGCGTACGAGCTCGAACTCCCGCCACGTCTCGGCGAGGCGCAGCGCGACCTGAGCATCGAGTCGGAGGCGAGCTACATCGTCACGGTGAAGAACCCCCAGGCGCCCTCCCCGCCCGGTGTCGGCCTGCGCGGGCCCCGGAAGGTCCGGCTGCCCGCCGCGCTGCAGGCGGCGTTCCACGGCCGCCGGTTCGCCCCGCTCGATCCACCCGACTTCCTCGACCACCCCGGGACCGAGCTGGTGCTGATCGGGGCGGCCCACGACGCCTCGGCGGAGCTGCGGATCGACCTGGACGCGGAGGTGGACCGGGCGGAGCGGAGCACGGTCTTCGGGGACCTGCGGATCGGACGCCGGGAGCGCCCGGTCACCCCGCTCTTCACGGGGGAGTGGGCCTGACCTCCCGCGTCGGCGCCGTCACCGCCCCGGTCCCACCGCCACGAGCACCGCCCCCGGCCAGCTCCAGCACCATGCTCGTCCACGCGTACGGCCGGCACGCCGGCGCGCCCGCTCACCCCAGCCGGGCCGCCGCCAGTCCGGCCAGGCCGCGCACCCGGTCCGGCTCCGGCGGGTACGCCCGGACCGTGGTCACCACGTCCCCGACCCGTACGACGGCGATGTAGTCGACGTGCTGCGTGCCGGCCGAACTCGGCCGTAGCTGCACCACGTCCTGCCGGACGAGCAGGGACTCGTCGCCGGCGAAGCCGGTGTCCACGATGGCGAAGCGCTCCACGGTCGGCGTCGCCGACGTGGGCATCGGCTGCCCGCACCGGTCGATGACGGCGCGGACGTCGGTCAGGTTGTCGGGGCCCCCGCCGGGGGCGTACCGCTCGACGATCTGCGACACGCTCGCGCCGCCGGATGTGCCGCCGGTCCGGTAGGCGACCGTCTGCAGGGCCGCCTGCCGGGGCAACGACAGGAGGGGACGGGACCGGTAGGCCGGGCACATGCCCTCCCAGAATCCCCAGTACCAGCGGTCCGGGTTCTCCAGCTGTTCCGCCTCGAAGCGCCGCCAGTCGCCGGGGCCGAGGTCCTGCGGCTGGAGCAGCGGGGTGGCGGAGGCCGGTGCGGACGGGCCGGCCACCATCGAGGGCGCGCCGGTGGACGGGGACGGCGCGACCGACGCCGACGCGGCCGACGAGGAGGTGGCCGACACGGCCGGGGCGGAGACGACCTCCGGTCGTGACCCGGTCAGGCCCGCGCCGAGCACCCCGGCGACCGTCGCGACGGTGAGCACGCCGCCACCGGCCGCGAGAACCTGGCGGTGGCGTCGTTGCCGGCCACGCCGGCGTACCTGCTCGGCCGGCGCGAAGGCGGCCGGCGGCGGTGTCCCGCGTACCGCCGTGAACAGCGCGTCAAGATCGTCAGACATGGCTCGCCTCCTCCAGGTCGACGCCGAGCAGGCCGGCGAGGGCACGTCGACCACGTGCCAGCCGGGCCTTGACCGTGCCCTCGGGCGCGTTCGTCTCCCGGGCGACCTCGGCCACCGGCAGGTCGCAGAGGTGGTGCAGCACGATGGCGGTGCGTTGCTCGACCGGCAGACGGGCGAGCGCGGCGAGGAGCGCGACCCGGTCCGCGTCGGGACCGGGTATCTCTCCCGGCGGGCCGGACCGGCGGTGGGCGATGAACCGGTTGCGGGCCCGCCGCCACCGGCTCACCGCGATCCGCCGGGCCACGGTGCGTACCCACGCCTCGGGCGCTTCGTACGTGTTCACCGTCGACCAGCGCTGCCACGCCCGGGCGTACGCCTCGTGCAGCACGTCCTGGGCCTCGGTGGCGTCCCCGGTCAGGGCGTGGAGGAAGTCGAAGAGCCGCTGCCGGGTGGCCCGGTAGAAGGCGTCGAAGGAGGTCGCCTCGTCACTGCCGGCTGACGACGAGCCGACGTCGGCGTACGGCATGGTGGCAACCCCCGGTGGCATCTCGTCGAGCCGAACTGGCGGCCACGTCCGGCCTGACATGCTAGGGGATGTCCGGTTGCGGATGCCCCGACGGGCCTCCCGCGCCACCGCGACGCCGGCACGGCCTCCCGGCCGCGCCCGCTCAGGAGAAGTGGGTACGCGGCCGGTCCAGCCGCTCCCCGTCGACGATCAGGTCGACCTTCTCGTTGTAGAAGGCGACCAGCCCGGCGATCGGCAGCAGCGCGGCGGTCGGGAAGCTGTACGACCAGGCCAGGTCCGGGTGCGCCGTGCCGTCGCCGCGTACCGACCAGTAGTTGCTGGTCCGGCCCTTGTACGGGCACGCGGTCGCGGTGTCCGACGGCATCAGGTGCCCGAAGTTCACGTCGGTCCGGTCGAGGTAGTAGCGGGTCGGCAGGCCGGTCTCGAAGACCAGCACCGGCGAGGTCGACTCGGCCAGCACCGTCCCGTCCAGCTCCACCCGGACGCGGCGCGTGGAGCGCAGCGCGTCCACCCGGGCGTACGGGTTCCGGGGATGGACGAACACCTCCTCGTCCTCCTCGAACCAGCCGTCCAGCGCGGCCCAGTCGAACCGGACGGTGTCCGCCAGCCCGGGCAGCGCGTCGTCTCCGTACCACCGCGCGCAGCCGGCCCGGGTGGTGGCGCCGACCCGCAGCCCGTGCAGCCGCGCGGTGCCGCGCCGCGACGGCTCCGTACGCTGCTCGTCGACGAGCAGGTCACGACGCACGTCCGCGCTCGGGACGTAGTACTGCGGGTAGAACGGCCATTCCCACACGTACCGGGCCCGCGTGGTGTCCAGCACCGGCTCGGCGGCGAGGAACGCCCGGACCCGGCGGGGCACCGGCTCGATGTGGTCGACGGGGGTGATCGCCTTCGGAAAGTCCGGCACCAGGTCCTCCACTGCTGGCCAGAGTCGCTGCCCGTTCAACGATCGACGCGGCCGAGCGTTCGCGCAGGTGTGACCTGAGGCACCATCTTCCCGACCGGGAATGAGATCAGGCGCCCGGTGATTTGGTGGCTGATGTGACTGCCGCACAGATCTCCGTCCGGCTCCGGACGGGCCTGACCTCATGACCGCGACCGTCGAAACAATCGAGACACCCACGCCGCCCCCGCTGGCCGGCGACCTGATGAGCACCCGGCAACGGCTGCGCCTCGTCCTCGTCCTCGGCTCGCTGATCGCCATCGGGCCGCTGACCATCGACATGTACCTGCCAGCTCTCCCGGCCATCACCACCGACCTGCACACCACGTCGGCGGCCGTCCAGCTCACCCTCACCGGCACCCTCGCCGGCCTCGCCCTCGGGCAGTTGCTGATCGGCCCGCTCTCCGACGCGGTGGGTCGGCGCAGGCCGCTGCTCGCCGGCATCGGCCTGCACATCGTGGCGTCCGCGCTGTGCGCGATCGCGCCGGACATCGGCGTGGTCGGGGCCCTGCGCGTGCTCCAGGGGCTCGGTGTCGCGGCCAGCTCCGTGGTGGCGATGGCGGTCGTCCGCGACCTGTTCAGCGGCGCCGCCTTCGCGAGGCTCTTCTCCCGCCTGATGCTGGTGATGGGCGTCGCCCCGATCCTGGCCCCGACCCTCGGCAGCGGGCTGCTGCGCTGGTCGGACTGGCGGGGCGTGTTCGTGGCCCTCGCCGTCTTCGGCGTACTGCTGGTCGCCGTCGCGGCCGTCGGGCTCCCGGAAACCCTGCCGCCCGAGCGGCGCCGCCGCGGCGGGGTGACCGCCACCGCCCGGGACTACGCCACCCTGCTGCGCGACCGGACGTTCGTCGGCCTCGTGCTGGTCGCCGGCCTCGCCATGGCGGCGCTCTTCGCGTACGTGGCCGGCTCGTCGTTCGTCTTCCAGCAGCAGTACGGGCTCGACGAGCAGCAGTTCGGGCTCGCCTTCGGCGCCGGTGCCGTCGGGCTGATCACCGCCACCCAGCTCAACGTGCGGCTGCTGCGCCGCTACCCGCCGCAGCGGATCCTCGTCACCGCGCTCGGGGTGGGCACCCTGGCCGGACTGGTGCTGCTCGTCGTCGCCGCCACCGGCTTCGGCGGCCTCGCCACCATCCTGGCCTCGCTGTGGGTGGTGCTCGCCGCGGCCGGGCTCGCCATGCCGAACGCACCCGCCCTGGCACTGTCCCGGCACGGCGAGGCGGCGGGCACCGCCGCCGCGCTGCTCGGCGCGGTGCAGTTCGGCGTCGGCGCCCTCGCCGCGCCGCTGGTCGGCGCGCTCGGCACCGGAAGCGTGGCGATGGCCTCGGTGGTCGCCGGCGGCATGGTCACGGCGACGGTCGTCCTGCTGACCGTCGTCCGGCCCGCGCGGCTGGCCGAACTCGAACCGACCGCGGTCGCCGTGGCCGCACACTGACCGGATCGCACCGGCCCGCCGTTCAGCCCAGAAGCGGCGGGCCGGACGCGGGGGCTCTCACTCACGCGGCGGCGTCCCGTCGCTCGTCGGCTCCGGCACCCCGCGCCGGTCGAGGTCGACGTCGCTGCGCCGGCCTGCGCTGGTCGGCGGCCGAGGCTCAGCCCCGGCGGTCCTCGTCGGGCACCGGAATCTCCTGGTTCTGCTCCAGCGCGTCGGCGGCGGTGAGGTCGCCGCGCACCGAGCTGGCCAGGTCGGCCTGGTCGCTCGGCGGCACCAGGACGCCCTGCTCCGCGAGGTCCGCCTCGGACGCCTCCGGCACGGCGTCGGAGACCCGCTCGGCCGGGCCGACGACCGTCTCGTCCTGCCGCTGCTCCTGCGCGTCGGCCGGCGGCGGTTGGCGCAGCGGATCGGCCCGCTCGTCCCGGTCGGCGCTCACCGTGACCTCCCCACGGCGCGCTCAGCGCGTGCGCTCGACGAAGGGGGCGGTCAGGTCGGCGACGTCGCCGTACTCCGCCGGAAGCTGCGAGACGACATCGTCGTACGCGTCCGGCGGCAGGGCCTCGCGGAGGACGTCGAACACCGCCGTCACCGCGTCCTTCGCCTGCGTCACGTCGACGTCGCCCCGCCCGCTGACCCGCTCGACGAAGACATCGAGCCCGAACCGCTCGGCGGTCTCACCGGAGGCGAAAGCGTACGGCCGCAGACCCCGCGGAAGCTGGCCGGCCAGGTCCCGCGCCTCGCCGCCGTCGATCCGTTCCGCCAGGGTGGTCAGCGTGGCCCGGACGAGGGCGGTCGCCTGCTCCGACGACGTCCCCGTACGCTTCGCCACCAGGCCGATGAACTGATTGTCGTCCACCTGCAAGGCCCTTCTCTCGGCTGGATGGCCCCGGTTTCCCCGCCAGCACCGCCTCAAACGGCACGCCGACCCGACCAGTGTCGGGCCGGATCGGCGTCGTGGTGCGGCCACGGACGACGACGGCCCCCGGGGTCACCCCCGGGGGCCGCCGGCCGAAGGACGTCAGCGGTAGATGTGTACCGGCGTGCCGACCCGGATGGTCGACCAGAGCCGGTTCATCGCCGGGATCGGCACCCGTACGCACCCGTGGCTGGCCGGGTACGCCGGCACCGACGTGGCGCCGTGCACCGCGTAGCCGTTGTAGAAGTAGTTCGGCCGCCACAGCAGGCCGAGGTCACTCTGCCGCCAGCCGTCGATGCGCCGCTGCACGGTGTAGTTGCCGGTCGGGGTCGGCGTGCTGGCCTTGCCGCTGGAGGCGTCCAGGACGCGCACCACCGTGCCGTTCTTGGCCAGGTACAGCACCTGCTTGGTGAGGTTGGCCTCCACCGAGTAGCCCGGGTGGGTGTACTTCGGCTTGGGCACGACCGGGCGGTCGAGCGCCGACCAGGTGCGCGGCCCCACGATGCCGTCGCGGGTGAGGCCGTTCACCTTCTGGAAGGCGACGACCGCGTGGAAGGTCGACGGTCCGAAGTCGCCGTCGACGGTGCCGACGTCGTAGTGCAGTGCGGTGAGCCGGCGCTGCAGCGTGGTCACCGCCGTGCCCTTGGAGCCCTGCCGCAGGACCGACTGGCTGGCGGCGGCGAGCGTCACGGGGGCGGCGCTGGTGACGGTGGTCGCGCCGGTGACCGGTGCGGCCGCCGACGCCGGTCCGACCGGGACGGCCAGGCCGGCGGCCACCAGCAGGGCCATCCCGAGGGCGGCCCGCGAGGCGGGGTGGTGGGTGGTTGGTGGTCTGACGGGCAACATCGCCCCTCCCTTTCGTACTCCTGGGGTTTGACCGTAGTGCGTGGAGACGAGAACCGCGTTCCCGTCCGAAGTCAATTGTGGATGTATCGCCGGATCGGGCGACAGGGGGAGGGCCGTGATCGGCGGGCCCGGGCGGGGTTCGACGCGCCCGGTTCGGCGGCGCGGGTAGCGTGCACGGCGGAACGCCAGCGCGAGGAGGTCCCCGCAGTGCAGACGACGACCGTGGACGTGCCGACCGACGACGGCGTCGCCGACGCGTACCTTGTCCGGCCGGACGGGGACGGGGCCTTCCCGGCCGTCCTGTTCTTCGCCGACGCGTTCGGGCTGCGCCCGGCCGTGGCGCGGATGGCGGAGACGATCGCCGCCCGCGGCTACGTCGTGCTGGTGCCGAATCTCTTCTACCGCTCCGGCCGCGCGCCGCTGATCGACCTGTCCGCGCTCTCCGACGCGAACCGGCGCGGGGAGCTGTTCGAGCGGATCGGACCCATGATGCGGGCCCTGACCCCGGAGGTGGTGGCCCGGGACACCGCCGCCTACCTGGACTTCCTCGCCGGGCAGCCGGTTGTCGCGTCCGGCCCGGCCGCGATCACCGGTTACTGCATGGGCGGCACGAACGCGCTGCGGGCCATCGCGGCGTACCCGGACCGGATCGCCGCGGCGGCCGCCTTCCACGCCGGCCGGGTGGTCACCGACGCCCCGGACAGCCCGCACCTGGCCGTCGGCTCGGTCACCGGCGAGCTGTACTTCGGCCACGCCGACCAGGACTCGTCGATGACCGTCGAGCAGATCGCCACGCTGGAGAAGACCCTGGACGCGGCCGGGGTCAGGTACCGCTCGGAGCTCTACACCGGCGCCCCGCACGGCTACACCCAGTCCGACACGCCGATGTACGACGAGCAGGCCACCGAGCGACACTGGGCCGCGCTGTTCGACCTCCTCGACCGGACGTTGCGCCGCTGACCCCGTTCGGCGGACCCGGCTCGGAACCGGCGTAGGCCCGGCGGCAGGCCACCGACCGGAAACTGGCCCGTGTCCCGGTCCGTCCCGGCTGGCTACCGTCGGGCCATGACCATGGACCCGGACAGCCTGCGCCGGCGGTTCGCCGCGCTGACCACCGCCCACGTCGCCGACGCCTGCCTGCGGGCCGACGTGCCGGTACGATGCGCCCCGCCCGGGGTGCGGCCGGTGCTGTCCGGCGGCCGGGCGGCCGGCCGGGTGCTGCCGGCCCGGCACGTCGGCAGCGTCGACATCTTCCTCGAGGCGATCGACCGGTCCGCGCCCGGCGACGTGCTGGTGGTGGACAACGCCGGGCGTACCGACGAGGCGTGCGTCGGTGACCTGGTGGTGCTGGAGGCACAGGCGGCGGGACTGGCCGGCGTGGTGGTCTGGGGTCTGCACCGCGACACCGGGGACATCCGCGCGGTCGGGCTGCCGGTGTTCAGCCTCGGCGCCACGCCGACCGGGCCGCGGCGGCTCGATCCCCGGCCGGCCGAGGCGCTGGCCTCGGCCCAGGTGGGGCAGTGGCGGGTCGGCCCCGACGACCTGACCCTGGCCGACGAGGACGGCGTGCTCTTCGTACCGGCCGACCGGGTCGGCGAGCTGTTCGACCTGGCCGAGTCCATCCGGGACGTCGAGCGGCGACAGGCCGACCGGATCCGGGCTGGCGCGCCGCTGCGGGCGCAGGTGGGGTTCGGGGCGTACCTGACCGCGCGGGGGAGCGAGCCGGCGTTGACGTTCCGGGAGCACCTGCGCCGGGTGGGCGGCGCGATCGAGGAGTGAGGAGCGGAGGGTCGGCCAAACGGGCTCGCCTTCGGTGACCGGCCGGTACAGTCGCCAGGATGCGGCTCACCGTGCTCGGCGGGTCCGGCGTGTGGCCCGCCCCGGGTCAGTCGTGCAGCGGTTTCCTCGTGGAACAGGACGGGTTCCGGCTGCTCGTCGACCTCGGCTACGCGACCCTGCCGCGCCTGTTGCAGCGGGTCACCGCCGACGGGGTCGACGCGGTGTTCATCAGCCACGGGCACCCCGATCACTGCGCCGACCTGAACCCGCTGCTGCGGGCGCGTACGCTGCGTGACGATCCGCCCCCGCCGCTCCCGGTGTACGCGCTGCCGGGTGCCCTCGACGCGGTGCTGGCGTTGGACCGCCCCGGGATGCTGGACGCCGCCTACGTCCTGCACGGGTTCACCGCCGGCGACCGGCTCGACATCGGCCCGTTCCGCGCCCAGACCCGGCCACTGCCCCACTTCGTGCCCAACGCGGGCGTCCGGCTGGCCGCCGGTGACCGCGTCCTGGCGTACACCGGGGACAGCGGCCCCTGCCCCGACGTGGTGGAACTGGCTCGGGACGCCGACCTGCTGCTCGCCGAGGCCACCTACCTCGACCAGGTGCCGGCCGACTCTCGGGGCCACCAGTCGAGCGCGCGTGAGGCCGGCCGGCAGGCCGCGGAGGCGGGCGTCGGGCAGCTGCTCCTGACCCACCTCCGGCCGGGCGCCGACCCGGCGGCGGCGCGAGCCGCCGCCCGGGACGGGTACGCCGGCCAGGTCGGGGTCGCCGCCGCCGACCTGGTGCTCGACCTGCCCTGAGGGATGACCGGGGACCGGCGATTCCGTCGGGACCGCGCGGTCAGGACAGGCGGTCGATCGTGGCGGGGAGCAGACCCTGGCCGCGCGCCAGGTCGGTGAGCCGGCGCAGCAGCCGGCGCAGCGGGTCGGCGGCGACCGGCTCCGACGTCACGTCGACGCACCATGCGCCGCCGACGTGGCGCAGGTCCCAGCGGAGGTTCGTGCCGTCGACCCGCAGCCGCCCGGTGCCGACCACGCCGGGTCGCGCCCCGGTCGCGCTCGGGGCGTCGTCCAGTCGCAGCAGCGCGCTCAGCTCGGCCAGCCGGCGATCGTCCAGCTCGCCGGCGAACAGCACCCGGTGGACGTCGGGGCCGGCGCCCAGCCGCAGCGGCGCCCCGGACGACAGCGGCAGGTCCTCGTGGAAGCGGTCGCGCAGCGCCGCTTCGCCGGGCAGCGTACCGCCGCCGAGCCGCTGGTAGGTCGCCTCGGCGGCGGCGCGGTCCACGGCCGCCAGGCGGGCGCGGAGTCGCCGGTCCGCGCGGACGGTCCGGGCGTACGCGGCGGAACTCCACCAGCCGCCGTCGGCCGGTGTCCAGCCGGCGCTGCGGAGCAGGGTCGCGGAGAGGTCGTCGGCCAGCACGAACTCCTCGACCACGAGCCCGGTCGCCTCGACGTCGTCGGCCTCGGCGCGCAGCAGGTAGTAGTCGAGGGCGGTGGTGTCCGTACGCCGCATCGGGGTTCGCGTGGTCACCCCGGGACCGTACCGCCGCCGGTGGCCGCCGGCACGGATGCCGGCACCCGCCGTGGAGACGGAGACGGTGTGCGCCGTTGGGACCGGGCGGGACCCGGTGATCCCGCCCGGTCCGGCGCCGATCCCGCCGGTGGCGACCGCCCCGCCCGGCTCAGGCGGGGACGACGGCGAGTCGGGGGCCGGCGGGCGGCGTGCCGGCCAGACTCAGCAGGGTCTGCCCGCTGGCGTCGTCGACCACGGCGACCCGTACCGCGTCGGGCTCCCGGTCGGTCAGTGGCACGGCGAACACCGCGGTCACCGGGCGGCCCCGGTACTGCGCGGCGTGCCCGACGAAGCGCCAGTCGCCGTCGTCCCAGTGCTCCCGCACGTCGGACCGGAGCAGCGGCGCGACCCGCCGGTAGGCGTCGCTGAGCTGGAGCTGCTGCACGGTGGCGAGCAGTGGTACGCCGGATCCGCCGCGCAGCGGGTGGGTCAACCGGGCGCGCAGCCGGCGCAGCGGCAGCAGCCAGGCGGCGTCCAGCTCCGGCGAGAGCGCCACCACCGCCGCCAGCTCGGCGACCAGCACGACGGTCCCGGCCAGCGGTCGCTCGGACAGCGCGTCCGACCAGCCGCCGGGGGAGACGGCGGCCAGTCCGCCCGCCGCCACCAGCAGCGCGGCCCGGGCCAGGCTACGCCCGGAGACCGGGGCCGTACGGGCGCTCAGGCAGCCGCACGAGGAGGTGGGCGCGGCCCGGCGGGCGTACGTCAGATAGCCGAGAAAGCCGACGGCCAGCACGGTCGCGGCGACCGCCTCCAGCCGCAGTACGGGCGGCAGCAGGAGCAGCGCGCCGAGGGTCAGCTCGACGCCGCCGAGCAGTCGGTACGCGGGCAACGCCCGCCGTTGGCCGAGCAGCCGGACGAGTGCCGACCCGTGGGCGGCCGCGGCGGCGTGCCGGCTGAACAGTTTGACGCGTGCGGACCAGATCAGCACCGCACCGACGACCAGCGGTTGCAGCGCCGCGATCAGCTCGATCATGGGTTCTCCCATCGGTTGGTCCGGCCGGCGGGGCCCGGGCGGTACGCGGCCGCGTACCGTCCGGGCCCGCGCCGATCAGGCGGCGGCGTAGACGGTGGCGATGCTGATCTCGTTGGTGTCCGGATGCCAGGCACCGAGCACCTGGACGTGCCGGCCGACCCGCAGCAGCGACATGTCGCTGATCGCCGGGGTGCCGTTGTAGACCGCGGCGGATCGTCCCGGCACGACGTGCGCGACGATCCGGCGGCCCTGGTGGTCGAGGTGCAGCACGTTGCGGCCGACCGACGCGATGTGCGCGTGCAGGTTGACGATGTTGACCCAGACGGAGTCCGCGGCGAGCGTGCCGTCGGGCAGGCGGACGCCGCGGGCGTAGAGCCCGTCACCGACCGCCACCTGGTCGAACGTGGTCGGATTCAGCTTCCAGATGCTGGTGCCGTCGGTGATCCGGATCGAGTGCAGGACCAGGTCCGACCCGGTGACCAGCAGCATGTGCCCGGAGATCTTGGTGATCCGGCCCTCGGCGAAGTTCGGGTCCGGCGCGCCCGGCTCGACGGTGGCGGCCTCGGCGGCGAAGGCCGCCTCGGGGGCGAGCGAGCCGAGTCCGGTGGCGCCGACCACGCCGCCGAGCGCGGCGGTGGTGAGCAGCCGCCGACGGTTGAGGGTCTGGTTCATCGTGGCGCCCTCCCGTTCAGACGGTGTCGACCGAGCAGGGCCGCAGCCCGGTGGTGAGACTGGCGATCGCGCTGTACGCCGCGGGCGTCAGGTCGACGATCCGGTTGCTTCCGCAGGCCGAGCCGCAGCACGTGCGCTCGCCGCAGAACGAGACGGTGCGCGGCCCGCAGTCGGCGATCGAGGTGCCGACCCGGGCGCCGTTGCAGAGGTTGGTGGTGTAGTGCACGAAGCCGCAGCCTCGGCGGGTCATGCCGAGTCCGCAGGCGTCCGGCCGGGTGATGGCGTAGCACGCGTCCGAGGCGTTCGGCCAGGCGTGCTGGTAGTTGCCCGATCTGCAGGTGCCGCAGGCGCCACCGCCCGCGGTGCCGCAGGGACCCCAGGCGCTGCCGCAGCAGAACCAGGACACCTCGCCTTGCAGAGCTGCCATGGGTACCTCCTCCCATAGTCGGTCATCGACAGCGATGGATGTCGATATAGATGGCGATTGTTGTGTTAGAAATCACCAAAGTCAACGACCTGGGGGAAGATTTCCTACGGGCGGGATTCGTCGCCGTTTCACCTCGTCCCGCCGCTGTCCCCGTACGGTGGGCAGCCGGGGTCATGGGGCGTCGGACGGCGTGCCCGCGACGGGCATTCCACGGCCGTCCCCCGGGCGGCGTCGGGGCCGTGGCTCCGGCGTCAGTCGGCGAAGTCGACCTTGACCAGTCGGACCTGCCGGTACGCGGCCAGCCGCTCGGCCTGCTCGGTGACGGCGGCCCGGAGGCGGGTGGCCGCCGCCGACCACAGCAGCACCTGCACGGTCAGCTTCCCGCCGGACTGACGTGGCCGCCAGGTGCCGGCCAGTTCGCCGTCGGCGATGACCGCGCCGGGCCGGCCGAGCACCGGCCAGAGGACCTTGGCCCGGGCCGGGTCGTCGACCAGCAGCGGTCGGTCCTTCGCCTGCAGGAACAGGTCGAACGGGCCGAGGAGCCGGACCAGTTGCGGGCGTGGCGCGTCGAAGCGGTCGGCGTCGGCGGACAGCACCCAGCGGGTCTCGCCGGCGACGGACACCTCGACCGCGTCGGCCGGCCAGTGGGCCTTGACGTCCTTGACCGGTGCGTCCAGGTAGTCGGCGACGTGCTTCGGGGTGGCCGGGCCGAGGAGCCGCAGATAGGCGCGGATCAGGTCGAACCGCTCCGGCGCGTGATCCGCCGGCCGGAAGCCGGCGATCGGTTGCAGCACCGGTGGGGACGTGCCGGCCCGCAGCTCCAGCCCGGCGCGTACCGCCGCGAGCCGGAACGGCATCTCGTAGAGGTGGGTGGCGTCGCACGGCCGGCAGAACCGCAGGTAGGGCTCGGGCATCAGGGCGGCCACCCGGGTCGACACCTCGCCTTTGACCAGCGGCGCGGTCACCACCGACCGCATGGCGTCGGCGACCGCGTCCAGCGCGGCGAGGTTGCCGATGCCGGCCGCCTTCAACGGCCTGGCCGCGTCGTAGATGCGCTTGCCGGCGTCGGCGTCGGAGAACGGCGCTACGGCGGCGGCGATCTGCGGCAGGTCCTCGCGGCGGTACAGGTGGGGAGCGCCGCGCACGGTCCAGAGCGTGGCCAGGTCCGGTTCGGCGAGCGTCGGGCCGGCGAGGCCGCGGTTGAACAGTGCCCACCGCCCGCCGTCCGGCCCGGTCTCCTGCACGCCGATGTCGAGCACCGCGGTGTCGGTCACCGTGCCGTCCGTGCGGTCGAGCTGCTGCGCCCGTGCCCGGAAGCCGAGCACCTGCACGCGCTCGATCGAAACCACCACGGACCCCAGGGTACGGCCGGCCCCCGACAGGATCGCCCGAGGCTCGACCCACCCACCCGGCCGGACGTCGGCACATCGTGCGACGCGCCGGTGCGGCCCTTGACAGGTGCACCGATCGCGACAACCCTGTCCTATAGTCCTACTGCCGTAGGACAATAGAGAGGATCGTCCTGGGTGATCGAGTTTGTGCTGGACAGCCGGTCGAAGGTGAACACCTACATGCAGCTGGTGCAGCAGGTGAAACAGGCGCTGCGGGTCGGCCTGTTGGCACCCGGTGACCAACTGCCGAAGGTTCGCGACGTCGCGCAGTCGTTGGCGATCAACCCGAACACGGTGCTCAAGGCGTACCGCGAATTGGAGATCGAGGGTCTGGTCGGCGGCCGACCCGGGGTCGGCACGTTCGTCGAGCGGACCCTGGCGGGCGCCTCCCTGCCCAACCAGGCCGAGCTGCGCGAAGACCTGGTGGCCTGGCTGCGCCGGGCCCGCGCCGCGGGGCTCACCCCCGAGGACGTCGTCGCCCTGGTGGAGACCACCATGCGGGCCGCGCTCGCCGACGAAACACCGCAGAAGGAGCCCGCGTGAGCGGAGGAGAGGACAGAGGATGGACGTGGTCCTGGAGGCCGACCAGCTAGGCAAGCGGTACGGCAACACCTGGGCGCTGCGGGACTGCTCGCTGCACCTGCCGGCCGGACGGGTCACCGCCCTGGTCGGGCCGAACGGCGCGGGCAAGAGCACCCTGCTGCACCTGGCCGTGGGCCTGCTCCGGCCCGACGCCGGGGCCGTACGGGTGTTCGGCGAATCGCCCTACAACAACACCGGAACCCTGGCGGACATCGGCTTCGTCGCCCAGGACACCCCGCTGTACCGGGACTTCACCGCCGCCGAACTGGTCACCGCCGGCGCGAAGCTGAACCGGCGGTGGGACGCCGACCTGGCCCGCAACCGGCTGGCCCAGCTCGGCATCCCACCCAACCGGCCGGTCGGCAAACTGTCCGGCGGGCAGCGGGCCCAGGTGGCGCTCGCGCTCGCGCTGGCCAAACGGCCCCGGCTGCTGCTGCTCGACGAGCCGGTCGCCAGCCTGGATCCGCTGGCCCGGCGGGAGTTCCTGCAGTCGCTGATGGGCAGCGTGGCCGACGCCGGCACCACGGTCCTGCTCTCGTCGCACCTGCTGGCGGACCTGGAGCGGGTCTGCGACTACCTGATCGTGCTGCAATCCGCCCAGGTGCGACTCGCCGGCCCGGTCGACGACCTCGTCGCCGAACACCGGCAGCTGGTGGGCCCCCGACACGACGGCGGCCCGCTCGGCGGGGTCGCGGCCGTGGTCCGGGCCAGCCACACCGACCGACAGTCCACACTGCTGGTGCACACCAACGGGACGATCGACGATCCCGCCTGGACCGAGCGCGAGGTCGGCCTGGAGGACATCATCCTGGCCTACCTGGCCGACGGCGACACGGCAGCGAGTCACACCGAATGGGGGGTGCCGGCATGATCTGGCTGACCTGGCGGCAACACCGCAAACAAGCTCTGTTCACCCTCGTCGCGTTCGCGGCGCTCGCCGCGCTGATGATCCCGATCGGCCTGTCGATGCGGCACACGTTCGCCGACCTCGGCCTGGCCGACTGCGTGCGCCAGCTCGCCGACACCGACGCGGCCCCGCAGACCGTAGGCAGCTGCGACGGGGCGTTCCGGCAGTTCACGACCCGGTACGGCAGTCTGAATCTGGTGGCCGTCCTGCTGCTCGTCCTGCCGATCCTGGTCGGCCTGTTCTGGGGCGCCCCGCTGGTCGCCCGGGAGGTGGAACACGGCACGCACCGCTTCGTCTGGACCCAGGGCGTCGGCCGCACACACTGGGCGCTGGTGAAGTTCGGGCTCGTCGGCGCAGCCACGCTCGCCCTCGCGGTCTGCTACGGGCTGGGCATGTCCTGGTGGGTCAGCCCGCTGACCCAGGCCGCACACGAGGGCCGGATGGGCGTCATCGTCTTCGACCTGCAGGGCGTCGTTCCGATCGGCTACACCCTCTTCGCCGTGGCGCTCGGCATCTTCGCCGGCACCGTCTGGCGTCGCATGCTGCCCGCCATGGCCGTCACCCTCGTCGGATTCGTCAGCGTACGGGCAGCGGTGGCGATCCTGGCCAGGCCGCACTACCAACCCGCCCGCACCGTCACCTCTCCCATCATGGGGACGGACCGACCGCTCATGTCCCGGGGCGACTGGGTCCTCTCCAGCGGGGTCCGCAACGCCGACGGCCGAATGGTGGCGGCCGACACCCACATCGCCTGCCCGCCGGGCGGTAAAGGGCCGGACGGCCAGGCCTGCGGTGCCGAGCTGGGCCTCGGGCCGGGCGCCTACAACTGGCAGCTCTACCAGCCGGGGAGTCGATTCTGGCTCTTCCAAGGCGTCGAAACCGGCATCTTCGTGGTACTCGCCCTGCTCCTGGTCTATCTCGCCATCCGCCGGATCCGCCGCATCGCGTAGCCGCGTCCGCGACGATCGCCGGTCCTTCCGGGTCCGGCGATCACGCGCACGCCGACCTTTCACCGTGGCCCGTGCGGTCCCGCCCGGCCGACCGATCGGCCGGGCGGGACTCAGGTCGTGCCGAAGCGGGCGGCGAACGCCGCGCGTACCGGCCCGTCCGCGCGGTCGAGCACGGCGAAGGTGACCTGGTCGAACCAGCCCGCGGCGTCGTCGAGGGCGAGCGCGAACGCTTCCGCCACCGTCGCCGGGTCGTTGCGGAACACCCCGCACCCCCACGCGCCGAGCACCAGCCGCCGGTGGCCGTAGGCGGCGGCGACGGCCAGCACCCGACGCGCCCGGGTACGCAGCGCCGGCCCGACCCGGTCGGCGTCGGCGGGCTGGTTGCGCAGCACCGCGCCGCGGTTGGTCGCGGCGGCGGTCAGGAACGACACCTCGTGGACGGCGTCGAGCAGCCGCCCCTTGTCGTCCCGGAACACCGGCACCCGGGGCGAGTGGACGACCCGGTCACTGTAGAGCAGGTCCCGCTGGTCGCGGTGGAAGTCGTAGAACTCGGGAACCGAGGTCAGGCAGGGGAAGAGCGCGGAGGCCCGGGCGACGCTCTCCTCCTGCGCCTGCGCCCCGGTGCGGAAGCCGCCGCCCGGGTTCTTCGCCGAGGCGAAGACCAGCGCGGCGACCTCCCCGCCGCCGGCCAGACGCCGGGCGGCCAGCAGGGTGCTCTCCCCGGTCACCTCGACGGCCGGGCCGGCGCCGCCGACCGGCGGGGTGGGCAGCGGGTCGTCGGGCAGGTGCAGGCGGGTGCCGGCGACGGCGGCACCCACCGGCTCGGCGAGGTGCACCGTCTCGCCCCGGCCGTTGACGTACCGGCCGGCGTCCAGGATTTCCAGGGTGTCGCGGGCGATGGCCCGCAGTCGCGTACTCATGATCGACCGATTGTGCGGCAGCGGCCGACGCCGCGACGACCGGTTATCGGGTCGGCAGGTGCTGGACGATCTGGATCGGGTTGCCGTCCGGGTCGGCCGTCCAGGCGATCAGCAGCCGGTCGAGCCAGACGTGCGGGGCGGCCAGGGCGGGCGCGCCGCCGGCGGTGACCGCCGCGTACGCGGCGGCGGTGTCGTCGGTCCACAGGACGACCGCCGCGCGCTGACCCGACGGCACCGGGTCCAGACCGTGGTCGGCCCGGCTGGACGCGACCGAGGCGATCCCGATCCGGTGACCGTCGAGGGTCAGGTCCACGTGGATCGGCTCGCCCTCGGTGGGCACCCGGAACGTCTCGGTGAACCCGAGCCCGGCGTAGAAGGCGGCGGCCCGGGTCACGTCCTCGCTGAACAGGATCACCTGGGGCGTCCGGAACGTCGACATCCGCGCACCCTACCTCGGCGGTCAGTCCGGCAGCCGGGGCATCTCCAGGCCCGGGTCGCGTCCGAGCAGCACCGCCCGGGTCAACGCGGCCGAGCCGAACCGGTCCCGGACCGCGTCCACCGCCGCGTCCAGCTCCGCGCCCGGGTCGTGGGTGAACGGCAGCGTCAACTGCACGTGCCCGTCGTCGAGGTTGCCGACGGAGACCCCGAGCAGCGTCACCCCCCGGGTCTCGATCTCCGGTAGCGCCGCGCGCAGCAGCGTCCGCGCCGCCTCGCGCAGCGGCCGGGTCTGCGCGGTCGCCTTGTCGAGGGTGTGTGAGCGGGTCGCCCGGGTGTAGTCGGCGAAGCGCAGCCGCAGGGTCACGGTGCGCCCGGTGCGCCGCGCCGAGCGCATCCGCCCGGTCACCCGGTCGACCAGCCCGGCCAGCACGGCGTCCAACTCGGCGGGGGAGTGCGGCGTACGGCCCAGCGCGTGCTGGGCGCCCATCGAGGACCGCCGCCGGCCGACCTGCACCGCGCGCGGGTCGCGGTTGTGGGCGAGGGCGTGCAGGTGGCGGCCGGCGCCCGCGCCGAGCAGCGACACCAGGGCCGCCTCGTCGAGCCGGGCCACCTGCCCCACCGTACGGATGCCCCGGTCGCGCAGCCGTTCGGCGGTGACCGGCCCGACGCCCCACAGCCGTTCCACCGGCAGCGGGTGCAGGAACGCCAGCTCCCGCTCCGGCGCGACGACCAGCAGCCCGTCCGGCTTGGCCACCCCGCTGGCCACCTTGGCCAGGAACTTCGTCCGGGCCACCCCCACCGTGATCGGCAGGCCGACGTGCTCGCGTACCTCCTCGCGCAGCCGCGCCGCGATGTCGGCGGGCGGGCCGACCAGCCGGCGCAGCCCACCCACGTTCAGGAACGCCTCGTCGATGGAGAGCCCCTCGACCAGCGGGGTGGTCCGCCGGAAGATCTCGAAGACCGCCCGGCTCGCCGCCGTGTACGCGGCCATCCGCGGCGGCACCACGATCGCCTCCGGGCAGAGTCGCCGGGCCTGCCGCCCACCCATCGCGCTGCGCACCCCGCGCGCCTTCGCCTCGTAGCTGGCCGCCAGCACCACCCCGCCACCGACGATCACGGGCCGGCCACGCAGCCGGGGATCGTCGCGTTGCTCGACCGACGCGTAGAACGCGTCCAGGTCGGCGTGCAGGATCGTGGCCTCGTTCGACACGCGCCCATGCTCGCACATGTGTTCGAATGAGGGGTGTCTACCCGGCGTTTCTTCTCGGGCGCCGGTGTTCGGGCCGGCCGCGACGCGCGGGCTGGCGCACGTGGTCCACGCCAGCCGGTGGCATCAGGCAATCCCCCTGTTTCTGCAACATATCGGATCGTCTTGGCTACTGTCGGCCCGTCAGGTTGGCCGGGCGGTGCCGGGGGTCGGCGAAGATGGAAGTCGAAGTCGACATCCGGGTGGACGGGACCCCCGCACCGGCTAACCGTGGATGTCCGCACCACGTTGCTCGACGCCCTGCGCGAGCGGCTGGGCAACACCAGTGCCAAGAAGGGGTGCGACCACGGGCAGTGCGTGCACGGTGCTGCTCGACGGCCGGCGGGTCAACAGCTGCCTCGCGCTCGCCGTGGCGCACGACCGTGCGGAGATGGTGACGGCCGCCGGGCTGGCGCCGGACGGTGAGCTGCAGGACCCGTACGTCAACCCGATGGGGACCAAGGGCGTCGGTGGGATCGGCATCGCCGGCGTGGCGGCGGCGATCGCCAACGCCGTCCACCACGCCACCGGCGTCCGAATCCGCGACCTGCCGATCAGCCTGGACAAACTCCTCCCAGACGAGCGGACCGCCGGCCAGGGCGAATCCTGACTTCGGCGAGGTCACCAAACCTTGACAAACTCCTGAAATGCGCCGAACAGCCCGATAGCGTGACGGCGTCGTGGGTGACGTCGACGGATGCGGAGACCGGTGATGGGTGCCGAGCAGCGCAACATGGAACTCATGCAAACACTCGACGATGCCTGGAACGCCCAGGATCTCGAGACGTTCAACAGCCGCCACACCGACGACGTGGTGGTCCGGTGGCCGGGCCGGCCCGAGACCCACGGCCGGGACAACCACGAGGCCGAGGCGAGGGAGTTCTTCACCGCGTTCCCCGACCAGCGGCTCGGCAACCGGCCGTACAAGGTGCTGTTCGCCTCGGGTGAGTGGACCTGCTCCATCGCCCGCTTCACCGGCACCATGACCGGCCCGATGACGGGCCCGGACGGCAACCAGATTCCGCCCACCGGCAAGTCGTTCGACGTGGACTTCTGCACGGTCGCCCACTGGGTCGACGGCAAGATCGTCGAAGAGAACCTCTTCTACGACCTGACCACCTTCATGAAGCAGATCGGCCTCGGCTGAGCCGGCACACGGCCGGCTCAGCCGCCGTGCGCCGGCCCAGCCTTTGTCACGCGCCGCGGGCCCGGGCCCGGCCGGCGGAGCGGCGCAGCGAACTCGGGGCGTTCACCCCCGCCTCGTCGCTCACGCCGACGCCGAGCCGCTCGACCAGCTCGCCGCCGAGCCAGCCGGTCACTCCGGCGAGCACGATGCCGACGAAGCTGCAGATCAGGGCTCCGGCGCTCGGGTCCCAGTTGTCGGCGGCCAGCCGCTGGAACCAGCTCGCCGCGAACAACGCCAGCACCACCACGTTGCCGAGGCCGTGCACGGCGCCGACCCGCTTGGCCCGTGTACCGGCCGGGATGCCCATCCAGTCGATGAATCCGAACACCCCGGCGAGCAGGCCGCCAAGGATGCCGAGGCCCATCGTGTACGCGGCGGAGATCTGGAATCCCGTCCGGTTGGTGGCCAAATAGAGGATGTCGAAGATCACCGCGGTGGCGAGCAGCCCCAGCGGGAACACGATCAGGATGGGATGGATCCCGTGGCCCATCGCCTTGGCGCGACTCTCCATGCCGGTCCCTTTCGTCTCGGTCCCAGTTCGGGGCGGCATTCCCCGCCGGGATCCGGCTACACCCCACCGCCCGTCATCGACGCCGGCGGGTGGTGATCGCCTGGCGGGGAGCCAGGCGGACCACCGCCAGGCGGTCGCCGCGCGCGGTCACCGAGGTCCGCCCGCCGCGCCGGCGCCGCACGGTCAGGTCGACCGTGGCGCTCCCGACCCGTACGCCCTCCAGCCGCAGGTCCGGCAGCCACTCGGGCAGATGGGGATCCACGAAGACCGTGCGCAGCGGCGCGGCCGGCCGCAGCGCCAGCAGCGCCTGGACCAGGGCCACGATCGAACTGGCCGACCAGGCCTGCGGGGAACACGAGTTCGGGTAGACGCCGGGGTGCGGGTGGTCCGGGTCGCGGGGCAGGCCACTGAGCACCTCGGGCAGCCGATGCTCCTCGAACAGCGAGGCCGCGGCGAACATCCCCTCGGCCAGCCGGTGCAGGTGCGCCCAGCAGCCGTACCGGGCCAGGCCGAGGCCGATCGTGCCCGCCTCCACCGGCCAGACACTGCCCCGGTGGTAACTGAACGGGTTGTAGGCGGGGTGGTCGGCCGACAGCGTCCGTACCCCCCAGCCGCTGAACATGTCCGGCGCGAAGAGCCGGTCGGCGACCAGTTCGGCGGCCCGGGCCGGCACGATGCCGGCGGCCAGCAGATGCCCGTCGTTGGAGTTGGTCGAGCGCACCGGTCGCTTGTCCGGCCCGAGCGCCATCGCATAGCAGCCCCGGTCCGGCAGCCAGTACGCGCGGTGGAAGCGGCGGCGTAGTGCCCGGGCCCGGGCCAGCAGGGCGGCGCCCCGGGCCGGATGACCGGTCACCGTGAAGACCACGGCGGCGTGCCGCAGGGCGGCGTACCAGTAGGCCTGCAGCTCGCTGGTCGCGATCGGATTGGTTACCAGCTGCCCGTCCTCGTCGACGATCGCCGTGTCCGAGTCCTTCCAGCCCTGGTTCTTCAACCCCGCGCGGGAGCGGCTGTGGTACTCCAGGAAGCCGTCGCCGTCGGGGTCGCCGTACCGCTCGATCCAGCCCAGCGTCCGCTGGGCCGTGGGCAACAGCTCCCGTACGGTTTCCAGGTCGCCGGTCCAGGCCAGGTACTGCCCGAGGAAGACCAGGAAGTCCGGTGCCGTCGACCAGTCGCCGTAGTAGCTGGTGAACGGGTTCAACCCGAGCGCGGAGACCGGTCCCTGGCGGGCCTCGTGCAGCGGCTTGCCCGGTTCCTCGTCGCGCCAGTCGTCCAGCCGCTCACCCACGTGCCCGGCGATGAGCCGCAGGCTGTCGCCCAGCATGGTCGAACCGGCCAGCAGCGCCTGCCAGGACGCCGTCATCGTGTCCCGGCCGAAGATCTCCTGATAGATCGGCAACCCGGCGATCGGTGCCGTCGGCCCGGCCGGTTCGCCGAGCGGCAGCACCGCCAGGTCGTGCGTGGCGCACCGCCACGCCGCCGTCACGTCGAAGTTGCTGCTGCTCAAATCGGCCAGCTCGCCGATCAGCCGGGACCGGGCCCGGGCGGCGGAGTCGTCGGGCTCGGCGAAAGTCGCCGGGGGAGCGGGCAGCCGTGTCCCGTCGAACACCGGCTCGGCCAGCAGTTCGACCTGGGTGCTGCCCCGTGGCGGCACCGCGAGTTCGACGGTGAACGCGCCGTCGGCGTACCCGACGGGGGCGTCGGCCCGGATCTGGACCGCCACCGCGCGGTCGAGGTCATCGCGCAGGTAGGTCAGGCGAAGTTCCCCCGCCGCCGGGTCCCACGTGGCGTCGACGTCGCCGACCTGCAACCGGTGGCCGGTCTCCGCCTCACTGGTGTCGGCGAAGTCCGCCTCGACGTGGATGCGGACCGGGAACCGCAGCGGCTGCTGGGCGTAACTGACCACGGTGAGCCGGGTGCGCAGCCCCGGGCCGACGAACCGCTCGGTGAGCAGGTACGCGGCCCGCGATGGCAGCGCCTCCCCGTTCCCCAGCTCGGCGTACGAGAGCTGGGCGTGCCCCCGCACGTTCGCGGTGGCGAACGGGACCGGCTCCCGGCCGTCGACCGTGATCCGTTCCCGGGCGATCACCCGGGTGTTGCGGGCGAAGAAGCCCTGCGGGTCGGTGCCGCTGATCCGCCCCCGCACGTCGGTGACCAGGGTGCTCCACCCGCTCGCGACGTAGAGCAGGTCGGGCCGGACGCGTAGGTTGCGGACCCTGGTCATTGGTCCGGCTGTACCCCTTCGCGTCCCCGGTAATCGCGCCCGGCCCCCGCCGGCCTCAGGGCGCGGTGCGGGCCCGGTGGCGGACGAGCAGTTCCAGGGCCAGCGCGATGGCCACGGCCTCGACCGCCAGCAGGGCGAGCAGGATGAGCAGCTGGGTTGCCCCGGCCTCCAGCGGCCCCGCCCCGCCCAGCAGTACGCCGACGAACGCGCCCGGCAGGGTGACCAGCCCGACCGTGCGGGTCTGGTCCAGCGCGGGGATGAGGGCCTGCCCGGCGGCCGGGCGGCAGATCTCCAGCGCCGCGTCGCGGGGCAGCAGCCCCAGGGCCAGCCCGGCCTCGTACTCGCCGTGCCGGGTCCGCAGCTCGTCGAGGGCGCGCCGGCCGGCGAGGCTGGTCGCGGTCATCGCCCCGCCGATCAGGATGCCCGCCGTGGGCAGCACCACCAGCGGCGTCGCCGGCAGCGCCCGGCTGGCCAGCAGCACCACCAGGCTCGGCACCACCCCGGCCGCGATCGCGAGGGGGGCGACCCGGCGGGGGCAGGACGGCCCGATCCGGCGGCGGGCGGTGACGCCCGCGACCACGTACATGAGCAGGATGAACGCGCCCGTGCTCCACCAGGCACGCAGCACGGCGACGATGACCAGCGACACCACGCCGAGCTGTACGGTGGCCCGGACGGCGGCGGTCAGCACGGCCCGGCCCCGGCCGATCCCGCTCAGCCAGAGCACGGCGGCGGCGGCCACCGTCAGCCCGGCGAGGGCGGAGACCAGGGTCGGCCCGATCGGCACCGTGCCGGCGCTCACCGGCCCGCCCGATGCTCGTCGTGGGTGGTGTCGTCAGCGCCGGCCACCGGATGATCGTATGCGGGCGGGCGGTGGCGGGACCGCGCGACGGTCGGTCCGCCGCAGGGTGGCTACGGGCGCGCGCGTCACCTCGCCGGGCGGCGCGCGCTCCGACGAGCGCAAGCCGAACAACGACAGCGACAGCCCCGCGCCGACCCCGGTGATCGTGCTCGGCGCCGTGTCGGTGGTCAGACCGGCCACCCACGCCGCGACGGCGGTGGCCGTGACGAGGACGCCGACCAGCGCCCCGGCGACCGCGAAGAGCAGGGCGGCCACGCTGCCGACGGTCAGCCACGGATCGAGCCGCCAGGTGGGGCCGCGTGTCCCCAGCCGAACCAGGCCGCGCCGAAGAATCCCTCCACCAGCGCGGTGATGCCGCCGTTGCGGCGCGGCTGCCGTGTCCTGCCCATGGCTGGCCACCCTAGGTGGTGGGGCCGGTCCACCGTCCTCAGGCAGCCGTGCTTCGGCGAGTGCCGACGTTCCGCGCCGGTCAGCCCGGCTGGCCGATGTTCACCAGCCAGCCGATGCCGAACCGGTCCACGCACATGCCGAACTCGTCGCCCCACATCTGCTTCTCCAGCGGGACGGTCACCGTGCCGCCGTCGGAGAGCTTGTCCCAGTAGCCCCGCAGCACGTCCGCGTCGTCGCCGCTCAGGCTCACCGCGATGTTGTTGCCGACCGTGTGCGCCATCTCCGGCGGCGTGTCGGAGGCCATCAGCGTGAAGCCGCGGTCCGTCTCGAGC
Source organism: Micromonospora narathiwatensis (assembly GCF_900089605.1). Lineage (NCBI taxonomy): Bacteria > Bacillati > Actinomycetota > Actinomycetes > Micromonosporales > Micromonosporaceae > Micromonospora > Micromonospora narathiwatensis. Next base: position 2,451,302 of record NZ_LT594324.1, read on the forward strand.
TGCGAGTGCATGACCAGGTCAGCGAGCGCGGGCTCCGGGTTGCCGAGGTCGCCGAAGGTGTTCAACGTCAGGGTGCCACCGAACACCTGCTGGTAGTACTCCATCGCCGCGCGGGCGGTGTCGCGGAAACTGAGGTACGGGTTGAGTCTGATCATGTCGCCTCCTTTGTCGGTGATCTGCGCATCGTCGCAGAGTGACGAGGCGGTACCAACGAGGCGCGACGAAGCGATGCCCGACGGGTGCGCGGTGGAGGTGGCGCCGTTGACACCTCCACCGCTCTCCCCGGCGGTACGTCGGTCAGCTCTTCTGGAACGACTGACGCACCACGCCCCCCACCAGGGCGCACCAGGTGGTGGTGCTGACCTTGCCGTTCGGCTCCAGACCGTGCAGGTGCTGCAGGTCCTTGAGAGCCTTCTTCGTCGGGTAGTCGTAGGTGCCGGTGACCGTGACGTCGGCGTAGCCCTTGGAGTTGAGCATGAACTGCACCGCGCTGACCGGGATGCCGACCGCGTCCTTGTCCAGCTCGGGCGCCAGGGTCTCCCAGGTCGGCGCGGTGAGGGTGGCGTCGATGTCGACCGGAATGCCGTTGCGGGCCTGCCAGTCCTGCACGGCGGCGACGGTGGCGGCGTCGAAGACGCCGTTGACCGGGACGGTGTAGCCGCGGAACGTGAGCAGGTACTGCGCCACCTTCACCACCGGGCCACCGACGAAGCGCCAGATGTCCGGCCAGCGGCGGGCCGGCACGTCGGACAGGTTGGTGCCGAGCCTGGCGAAGACCCGGCGGCGCAGGGTGGGGAACTCCCGGTAGAACATCGCCCCCGGGCACAGCGTGGCCCGGAAGTCCCAGTGGCCGAAGATGTCGTGCGCCTGCAGCCCGTACTGCTGGCAGATGGTGGTGCAGAGCTTGATTAGGGCGTCGAGCAGTTCCTGCGGCGGGTTGTCGGTGACGTAGGTGCCCTCGTTCTCGATGCCGATGGCCCGGCCGTTCTCGCCGGGGCAGTGCGCCGAGATCATCTGCCGGTCGCCGGCCCGCAGTCGCTCCAGGCTGCCGTGCCGGCCCTCCAGGACGTGGCCGCCCCGGCTGACCGTGAAGTGCTGGCCGGTGTCCGACCAGCCGTTGCCGTCGATGTGCAGGTTCTGGCAGTCGCGGGCGAGCTGCTTGGCGTGTTCCTCGGAGTAGTCGGTGCTGTTCGGGAACGCCATGTGGTGCACGATGATCTTGTTGCTGGGGATGGCGCTGATCGACAGCGGGTCCGCCGGCGGGCGGGCGCCCCACCCGTCGCAGCTGATGATCCAGTCGAGGTCCGCGCCCGGGGCGGCCTGCGCGGCGGCGGGGAAGGCGAGTTCGTTCCCGACGACCGCGACGGCGGCGGCGCCGAGGCCGGCCCGCAGCAGCGTACGGCGGTCCAGCTCAGGGTGGTCGAACATGTCATCTCCTCTGTGACCGGCCAGGGGCGGCCCGTGACGGCACGCGACGACGGGCGGCGGCCCGTCCGGGGGTATGAAAAGGAACTCCAAGAGCCTCGCGTGCTGTGGAGGATATTGCCAGGATCGACCGGAGCGCTAGAGGGGGAGCTGGATCGATGTGATCGGTGCGCATGCGACGGCGGCGAGCCCCGGCTGGCCGGCGTACCGCGAGCCTCAGGCTCGGCTCCGCCGGCGGGCGGAGACCAGGACCAGTAGGAGGACGAACGCGACCAGGGCGGTGCCGGTGCGTACGTTGTTGAACATCTCCCAGCGGCGCAGGATCGCCTCGTGGTCGGGCGGTGCGGTGCTGACCGCCCACACCTTGATCTTCGCGTTGATCGGCACGTTGCCGAACCGGGTCACCAGGAACGAGGTCGCGACCAGGGTGCTGGCGGTCGCGGCCAGGCGGCGGGCCGCCCCGCGACTGAGCAGCGCGAGAACGGCGCTGCTCACCACCGCCAGGCCCATCGTGGTCTGCATCACCGGGCCGTTCATTCTCATCAGTGCGGTGTGGAAGGTGAGCCGGACGTCGAGCGGCACCGCGTTGAACGCCTGCACGACGTTGAGCGCCCCGTAGCCGAACGCGCCGGCCAGCAGCCCGGTGCTGAACAGGGCGGTCGCCTCCACGGCCCGCCGTCGCCGGCCGGCCGGGTTGTTTCGGTCGTCGTCGCGGCCGGCTCCGGTGGTGTCGGCGGTGTCGGCCGGGCGGGTCACCGGTGCTGCTCCGTGTCGAGCGTGCGGGTGAGCTGGTCGACCCGGCGCAGCCGGCCGTCCGGTGCCAGCCGGCCGAACATGTGGATCTCCGTGGCGATCGTGCGACCGCGTGTCACCGCGTGCAACGTGAAGCGGGCTGCCACCCGGTCGCCGCAGGCCAGCGTGTCGTGGATGTCGAGCGCGCAACTGGTCACCGTGCGGCGGGCCGGCCGGGCGTGCGCCGCCAGGCGCTCACGATCGAGGTGCAGCCCGTCGGAGTGCCAGGCGATGTCGGGGGTGTGATAGCGGTCCATGACCACGTTCGGCTCCTCGTCGCCGAAGGCCATCTCCTGCACGTACGACCGCAGATAGCCGGCCAGGTCGCGGCCCGGGGTGGGTCCTGTCTGGGTACTCACGGCATTCTCCCGTCCACTTAGCTCTGACGATGATGTCAAGGTTAGGCGCCTCGGGTAGCCTTGACAACCGTGTCTGAGAACAGCTCTCCGGAGCGCCGGCGACGCGTTCGGGCAGAGGCCCGGCGGAACGTCGCCGCGATCCTCGACGCCGCGATCCAGGTGCTCGGACAACGACCCCAGGCCGCCATGGACGACATCGCGGCCGCCGCCGGCCTCTCCCGGCAGACCGTCTACGCGCACTTCCCGTCCCGGGACGCGCTCGTCACCGCCGTCTTCCAGCGGCTGACCGACGAGGTCCTCGCCGGCCTGGACGCGGCGCGGCTCGACGAGGGGCCGGCGTCCGCGGCGCTGCGGCGCCTGCTGGACGTGAGCTGGCAGACCTTCGACCGGTACCCGGCGCTTCCGGCGCCCGCGGGATCCGCGGACGTCGACCTGCACCAGCCGGTCATCGACCGGCTCACCCGCCTCATATTGCGAGGACAGCGGGCGGGTGAGTTCGATCGGTACGCAGCCCCCGGCTGGCTGATCGCCGCGACCATCGCGCTCGGCCACGCCGCCTGGGCGGAGGTCGTCGCCGGCCGGATGCCCGCCGCCGAGGCGGCCGCCGCCGTGCGGGCCAGCGTCCTGCGGGTGTACGGAGTTGAGCCTCCCGCCGCCTGACGGCCGCGCTGAGGCCGTGGTGGCCGGCCCGGAAAAGCGATCGAGGGGACCGCTGCCGGTCTGCCACCATCCCGGGATGCTGCTCGTGCTGACCGGATCCAGTTGTGCGGGCAAGTCGACGCTCGCCTTCGCGGTGGCCGACCGGTTCCGGGACCTCGCCGTACACGACTTCGACGAGGTCGGCGTGCCGGCGGGCGCCGATCGCCGCTGGCGTCAGCGCACCATGGAACGGTGGGTGCGCCGCGCGCTCGAGTACCAGGGCCACGGCGTCGACCTGCTGCTGACCGCGCAGTCTCCGCTGGGTGAGATCCTCGCGGTCCCCTCGGCGACGCTGCTCGACGGAATCGCGGTGTGCCTGGTCGACGTGGCCGACGAGGTACGACGCGACCGGCTCGCCGCGCGTGACCCCGGTCGGTGGGACGCCCCGGCGGTCGACGCGTTCCTGGGCTGGGCCCACTGGCACCGCGGGCACGCCCGCGACCCCCGTCACCGCCCCGACGCCATCGCCGAGGACGGCTGGCCGGCGATGGCCTGGGACCGGTGGACCGGGTGGGCCACCGCCGACCCACGCTGGCGTACCGATCGGATCGACACCGGCAACCAACCGGTCCGGCACTCGGTCGACCAGGTCGAGCGGTGGGTCGGCGACCAGCGCGACGCACACCGGTCCGGCCACCTGCCGCTCAACCGGGGCTGGGCGGAAGAATCGCCGCATCGCGAGCCCGCCCGCTGATCTCTTTCGGACAGACCACCCCCGTTCGCCCCCGATGCCGTCCGTTCGGTGCGGGCTCGGGGAGCGGTTCGTCCGGTTTCGTCGCTGCGGCCTTCCTCCGGTCGGGGTGAGCGGGCAGGATCGGTGGGTCCACACACGACGGGGGATCGCATGGCGCATCGGCTCGACGAGACGGCCGCGCAGGGCGTACCGGCCCCGTCGGCCGGCCGCGATCCGTCCCGCCCGCGCCGCGCCGGTCGACGCGGCTCTCCGCTGCCGTGGTCGGCCCCCTGGTGGGGGGTACGCCAGGGGCCGTGGTCCCTGCTGGTGCTGCTCGTGTTCACGGTGCTCGCCACCGCCAGCGCGGCGCCGCCGATGTTCGCCGAGGCGTCGGAGAACGCGGCGTTCGAAAGCGCCCGTGCCGCCGTACCCGCCGGCGCCCGCCAGAGCGACGCGGACGTCGTCCGGCTGACCGCGTCGGCGTCGCCGTCCAGCGCCGACCAGCGCGCCGTCCTCGACGAGATCCGCGCCATCCCCGGGCTCTCCGCGCCCACCCTCAACGGGAAGTCGGTGGCCGTCGAACTGAACCGGTCGTCGCTGTGGGAGTCCTTTCTCGGGCACGGGGCCCGTGGCGAGCGCGCCCGTCTCTTCGCTCTCCCCGACCCGGCCGAGTACCTCGTACCGGCGGGGGACGGGGTCGCGGGGCGGGCCGGCGGCGGGGTCTGGCTGCCGGTGCCGCTGGCCCGGGAACTGGGCGTCGAGGCGGGGGACCCGGTGACCTTCTCCAGCCGTACCCGCAACGGTGAGGAGCGGCGCGTCGACACCACCGTCGCCGGGAGCTACCGGGTCGCCGAGGACGGCCGCCGGCCGCTGGATCCCGCGGGCCGCCGGGACTGGTCCCTCCGCAGAGGTGAACTGCCACCCGACAGCGCCCTGGAGACGCTGCCGGCGTACCTCGTGATCGGCGACGTCGCGACCGCCGAAGCGCTGGCCGGCGAGGTCGGCGACCAGATGCTCTGGTCGGTGGACGCCGCGCTCGCCCCCGGCCTGACGCTCGCCGAGGCGCGGGTGGTGGCGGACCGGATCGACCTGCTGCGCAAGCGGTACGTCCAGGGCCGGGCCGAGGGTGAGATCCTCGCCCGCCGGGTGGCCAGCGGCATCGGCGACCTGAGCGAACAGGCCGGCGACGTGGCGGCCGGGGCGCGGCGACGCACCCTGCCCCTGGAGTGGGCCGCCGTGCTGGTCGCGCTGATCTCCCTGGTCGCGGTGGTGGCCGCCGCGCTGCGTCGCCGGGACGTCGAGCTGCGCCACGCCGTCGGCGCCGGCACCCCCACCACCCTCGTCGCCCTGCTCTGGGCGCTCGAACACCTGTTGCCGGCCGCGCTGGGCGGCGTGCTCGGTTGGCTCTGCGCCTGGGCGATCGTCGGGCAGGTCGGCCCCACCGGCGCGGTGACCGCTCTGTCCGTCGTGCCGGGGCTGCGGTTCGCGGCGGTGTCGGTGGCGGTCGGCGTCGTCCTGGTCGGCGCGTTCGCCGGCGCCGTCGCGGCCCGACGGGTCCGTCCGGCCGCCCCGGGCGCCGGCCGTCGTCGCGTACCGTGGCTGGTGCTCGTGGTCGCCGCGGCAGTCACCGCGACCGCGGGCCTGGCCGCCGCGGACCGCACCGACGGCGATGCCCGGAGCACGGATCTGCTCGTGCCACTGCTCGTCTTCGTCGCGGCCGGCGCCCTCGGCATGCGGCTGCTGCCCTGGCTGACCCGGGCCGGTTGGCGCCGGCCGTCGCGGCCGGCGCGCCCGACGGCGGGGTGGCTCGCCCGCCGTCGACTCGGCGCGGCCGTGCCCGGCCGTGCTCCCGTCGCCGCCGCGGTGACCGCCGGGCTCGGCATGGTGCTGTTCGCCCTCTCGGCGGTGGCCTCGACCCGCACGACGATCGAGGACCGGGTCGCCGTGCGGTCCGGCGCCGAGACGGTGGCCGCCATCGAGGCGGCCTGGCAGCTCGACGACGATCCGGTGCTCGCGCCACCGCGTCCAAAGGCCGGAGAGCCGGCGTCCGACGAGCCGGTGCCCGAGGCGCGTACCCCGCCGCTGCCCGCCCGTACCACGCTGGTCTGGCGGATCGACGTCACGAACGCGGCGACCTTCGGTACGCACCAACTCCTCGTCGTCGACCCGGCCACGCTCGTCGACGCCGCCTCCTGGGGACACGGGCCGGAACTCGCCCGGGCCCGTCGCGCGCTGAGCCGGCTCTCCGCCACCGACCCGTACGACCCGATTGTCGGCCTGCCGGCGATCGCCGTCGGGGTGGACGGCGTCGAGGTGGACGACCTCGTCCAGGTCGAGGCCGGGCCGTGGCGGGAACGCCTCCGGATCGTGGACGCCGTCGACGTGTTCCCGCGCTACGCCGGCGAGCCGATGTACGTGGTCCCCGCCGGCCCGGCGTTCCCGACGTTCGGCCCGGTGGACCCCCGGCTCAAGCCACGCGACAACCTGGCGGACGGGATCTTCGCGCGTACCGAGCTGTGGGGGGCGTCGGACGTGACGGTGGACGCCGTGCTGAGCGCGCACGGCGTGCAGCCGCGCCAGCTCGACACCGCGACCCAGCTGCGCCGCCGGGACATCTTCGTCGCCGCCGAGCAGGCGGGCGGCTACCAGTTGGCCGTCGCCGGCTACCTGGCACTGCTCGCGGTGCTGGCGTTGTGCGTGCACGCCCAGCGCCGCGCGGCCGCCGACCGGCCCACCGACCTCATGCTCGCGCGGCTCGGCTTCGGGCGGTCCCGGGTCCTGCTGTCGCGGGCCGTCGAACAGGCCGCCCTCGCGGCCCTCGCGCTGCTCTGTGCCGTGGCGGGGTTGCTGCTGCTCAGCCCCCTGGCCGGGCGGCTGCTCGACGTCGCCCCCGACGAGGCCCCGGCGTTCCGGCTGGTCGTCACGCCGGCGGCGCTCGGGGCGGCGACCCTGGCGGCGTTGCTGGCGGCCGGGGCGGCCACGGCCGTCAGCGGGCAGCGCTCCGGCCGTGGCGAGGAGGAGGCGTACCGCACCGATGCCTGACGATGCCACCCGGCCGCTGCTCGACGGCGCCGAACTGCTCCAGCTCTATCCGACGCCCACCGGCCCGACCCAGGCGCTGCGCGGCGTCGACGTGCGCATCCGCACCGGTACGCTGACTGCGATCACCGGCCCGTCCGGGAGCGGGAAGTCCACCCTGCTGGCGGTCCTCGCCCTGCGGGAACGGCCGGCCGGTGGCACGCTGCGCCACCGCGGCGTGCCGGTCACCGCGCTGACCCGGCGGCAGTTGCAGCGGCTGCGCCGACGTCACATCGGGTACATCGCCCAGCGGCCGGCGCACGGGCTGTTCCCGCAACTGTCCGCCCGGGCCCAGGTCGAGCAGACGGCGTGGCTGCGGGGCAAGCCGGTCGACCCGGTCGCGGTGCTGGGCGACGTGGGGCTCGTCGAGCGGGCGGACGCGCTGCCCGCCGCGCTGTCGGGCGGGGAACAGCAGCGGCTCGCCGTGGCCACGGCGTGTGTCGGGCCACCGGATCTGGTGATCGCCGACGAACCGACCGCCGAACTCGACGACGCCACCGCCGACCTCGTGCTGGGCCGGCTGCGCCGGTGCGCGGAGCAGGGCGCGGCGGTGGTGCTCGCCACGCACGACGCGCGGGCGGTGGCCGTCGCGGACGTGGTGCTGCACCTGCGGCACGGGGTGCTCTCGGCCGAGCAGCACGGTACGGCGGGACGGACCGCGGCCATCGACGGGTACGGGCGGGTGCAGCTTCCAGAGCAGGCGTTGGCCCTGTTCCCGGGCGGCCGGGCGGTGGTCGAGGTGCACGCCGACCACGTACGCCTGTTGTCCCCTGACCGTTCCGGCATCCGGGAGGAGGGCGAATGACCGGCGATTCGTCCCCGGCGCTCGTGGACGTCCAGGCGCTCACCCACACGCACGGGCGTGGCGCGGCGGCCGTCACGGTGCTGCACGAGATCACGGTGCGGATCGGCGGGGGAGTGCTGGTGGCGCTCGCCGGCCGCTCCGGGTCGGGCAAGTCCACCCTCTGCCATCTGGTGGCGGGTGTGATGGCGCCGACGGCCGGCCGGGTGCGCGTCAAGGGCGAGCCGGCGACCGCGGTGCGGGACTGGGCCGGCGTCGCGCTGGCGCCCCAACGGCTGGCGCTGGTCGGTGAGCTGACCGTCGCCGAGAACGTCCACCTGCCGGCCCTGCTGCGGGGAGCGCCGGTCCATCCGGACCTGCTGGCCCGGATGGACCTGGAACGCATCGCGCGGCGCCCGGCCCGGGAGACGTCGCTCGGCGAGCAACAGCGGACGGCCCTGGCCCGGGCGCTCGTCCTCGCCCCCGACCTGGCGGTGCTGGACGAACCGACCGCCCACCAGGACGACGGGCACGTCGAGCAGGTCGTCGCGGCGCTCCGGGAGGCGGTGCGGCGGGGGACGACCGTGCTGGTGGCCACGCACGACGCGCGGCTGATCGAGGTGGCCGACACCGTGCTGAACCTGCACTCCGGGCGGCTCGTGCCCGACGCGGTGGGGCAGGGCGCCGCCCGGCACGACGACTGACAGATCCCCGCTGCGCCGTACGCGGCGATCCTCCGGGCCTACGGCCACCACGCCGGTAGGCCCGCGCGGGAATGGACGGCGGCGAAACGGGTAGGCCCGGCGCCGGGAGGCGGGGGCCTCCGGGATCGAGGGGGACCATGGCAGTCGCCGGCGTAGTCGCGCTGGTCATCGTCGTCGTGATCGTGCTGCTCGGGCTGTCGCTGAGCGTCCGGTTGGTGCAGCAGTACCAGCGCGGCGTGGTGTTCCGCTTCGGCCGGGTGCTGGAGCAGATCCGGCAGCCCGGTCTCCACCTGATCATCCCGATCGCGGACCGGATGGTGCGGGTCAGCATGCAGACCACGGTGATCGGGGTACCCGCGCAGGGCGTCATCACCCGCGACAACGTCACGCTCACCGTCGACGCGGTCGTCTACTACCGGGTGGTCGACCCGGTGAAGGCCCTGGTCAACGTGCGGGACTATCCGGCCGCGGTGCTTCAGGTGGCGCAGACCGCGCTGCGGTCGGTGATCGGCAAGGCCGACCTGGACACCCTGCTGCGCGACCGGGACCGGATCAACGCGGAGCTGAAGTCGGTGATCGACGCGCCCACCGAGAAGCCGTGGGGGCTGCTCATCGAGCGGGTCGAGGTCAAGGACGTGTCGCTGCCCGAGGGGATGAAGCGGTCGATGTCCCGCCAGGCCGAGGCGGAGCGGGAGCGGCGGGCGCGGGTGATCGCCGCCGACGGTGAGTTCCAGGCGTCCCGCCGGCTCGCCGACGCCTCGCGGGCGATGGCGAACACGCCGGGGGCGTACCAGCTGCGGTTGTTGCAGACGGTGGTCGACGTGGCGGCGGAGAAGAACAGCACCCTGGTCATGCCGTTCCCGGTGGAGCTGCTCCAGTTCTTCCAGGAGTACGGGCGGCGGGCCCGCGAGCAGGCGGCACCCGCTGGGCCGGCGGCGGAGCAGGGCCCGGGGCTCGGCCCGACCACCGAGCGGGTGGCCGCGGCCGCCGAGGGGGACGGGCACCGACCACGCGAGTGACAGGGCCTGGGTCGACGCCGCCGCGGTGACCGGCGTCCTGGCGGCGCTGCTGCTGTTCACCGCCGCCGGGTGGAGCCTGCTCGACCAGGTGGCGCCGGATCCGCTGCGACCACCGCCGCTGCGGCCCGGCGCCCCGGACCAGGTCGACTGGCTGCGACTGGGCGGATGGGCCGCCGTACTCGTGGCCGCGCTGGTCGGGCTCCGGCGGGTGGCCGCCGGGCTCGCCTGGGCCGGCGTGGCGGCCTGGGCGGTCCTGGTCGGGTCGACGGTCGCCGGCCAGCCGGCGTACGTGATCGACACGCTGCCGCAGTTCGCGCTCGCTGTGGTGGCCGCCGGCGCGCTCACCCTGCCCGCGCCGCCCCGGCGGGCCCTGCGGGTGCTCGGCCGGCGAGGGCTGGGTGCGTTCAGGCTGGCCGGGGTGCTGGCGGTCGGGGTGCCGGTGGCCAACCGGCTGAGCTATCCGAGAGTCGACCCGGCCGGCGAGAACCCGTGGTACTCCTTCCACGGACTGAACGCCCCCAGTTTGGCGGTGATCCTGTGCTACCTGGCCGCCCTCGGCGTCGCGACGGTGGCCGTCCTGTTCGGCCTGGCGGCCCTCGGCCCGATGTTCCTCGCCGGGGTGGTGCTGCTCCGCCGTCGGGAGGAGACACGGCGGCTGGTGGCCCTGGGCCTGGCCACCGACCGGGAGACCCCCGCCCCCTGAGCGGTTGCCGCTGGTGCTCAGCGGAGCAGGTCGCCGGTGGGCAGGGGCAGCCCCGGCAGTGGCGGGAGCAGCGACCGGGTGGGTAGGGGCAGGGGCAGCTCGGGCAACGGCAGCAACGGACTCCTGTCCGTACTCGGCGACCCGCCCGGTTCGGCGGTCGCGGTGGCCGCCTGGGACGGGGTCGGCCCGGGGGCCGACGTTGTGGCGTCCGGCGTTGTGGCGGGCCCGGTCGGCCGTACGGCTGGGGCGAGGGAGGGCGGAACGGTCGTCGGGGGAACCCCGGTCGGGGCGGTCACCAGCTCCGCCGACAGGGCGTCGAGTTCGGCGCGCAGCCGGTCGACGGTGGGCGGGTCGCTGACGCGGGCCAGCTCGTCGCGGGCCCGGTCGACGAGCTGCCGGGCGTCGTCGAGCCGCCCGGCGGTCAGCGCGGCCCGGGCCTCGGCGATGGTCCGCTCGACGGCCCGCACCTCGGCCTGCTCCGGGTACAGCAGCTTCGTCAGGGACCAGAGCGGGCTGCCCGGCTCGGCGTTGCGACTGCCGATGCCCAGCCCGGAGAGCAGGGCGAGCAGCGCGACACCGGCGGCGGCGAGGCGAAGCGCCCAGGGCCGGGGCCGGCGGGAGCGGCCCGCCGGGCGCAGCGGGACCGCCGGTACGGGCGCCGGGGGGTGATCGTCCGGTGCCGGCGGGCGGAGGCTCGCCGGCTCGGGAACGCCGTCGGCGAGGTCGGCTCGCCAGGCGGCGAGCAGCCCGGCCAACTCGTCGCCGGCCGGCGACGGCTCGCCCCGGCCGAGCGCGTCGAGCAGCATGTCGTCACGGGCGAGGACCTCCAGGTCCATCGCCTCCTCGCCGCTGCCCGGCGTGCGCTCACTGGCACTGGTTTGATGATTCGCTCGCTGGCGCTCGCTCATGCCGCCACCTCGTCCAACGCGTCCCCGGCAAGGCTACGAAGCCGGGCCAGGGCACGGGACTGGGCCATCCGCACGGCCGCCGCCGACATCCCGACGATCGCCCCCACCTCTTCGGCCGACAGCCCCACCGCGACCCGCAGCAGGACGATCTCCCGCTGCACGTCGGGCAGCCGGTCCAGCAGCGCCGACAGCCGGCGCGCGAGGTCGGTCGCGACCGCCTGCGCCTCCGGGCCGGGAGCGCCGTCGGGCCTGTCCAGCGGCGCGTCCACCCGGGTGACGGCGGAGTCGCGGATGGCGGCACGCTGGGCGTCGGCCACCTTGCGCGCGGCGATGCCGTAGACGAACGCGGCGAAGGGAACGCCCTGCTCCTGGTACCGGGGCAGCGCCCGCAGGACCGCCAGGCAGACCTCCTGGGCGACGTCGTCGGCCGTCGTGTACGCCCCGCCGACCCGGCCGAGCCGGCCACGGCAGTACCGGACGAGGCCCGGGCGTACGTCCGCGAGCAGCTCCGCCATCGCGGCCCGGTCACCGTGGACGGCCCGACGGACCAGCTCTGGATCGACAGTTCGGATCATGGGGCTGCGAGACACCTTCATTACCGACGACTGACCGCACCGTACTGAAGCCGGCCGGTTTCCGCACCTTTCACGCTCGGTAGCGCGGCGACGCCGAAAAGAATTCGAAACAGACCTGTTGCGATCCGGGCGCTCCCGACGATGTCTCAGTCAGGACAGGTGACGGGAGGGTTCGATGGGCGTCGAGGTGGCCGTACGAGGGCTGACGAAGTCCTTCGGTGGCCAGCCCGTCTGGTCGGACGTCACCCTGACCCTGCCGGCGGGCGAGATATCCGTCCTGCTCGGACCGTCCGGAACGGGCAAGTCGGTGTTCCTCAAGACCCTGGTCGGCCTGCTGCGCCCCGATCGGGGCGACGTCTGGATCGAGGGACAGAACCTGCCCCGGCTCTCCGAGCGGGCGCTGTACGAGGTGCGCAAGCTCTTCGGCGTGCTGTTCCAGGACGGTGCCCTGTTCGGCTCCATGAACATCTACGACAACGTGGCGTTCCCGCTGCGCGAGCACACCCGCAAGACCGAGTCGCAGATCCGCGCGGTGGTGAACGAGAAGCTCGACATGGTGGGCCTGACCGGCGCCGAGCGGAAGCTGCCCGGCGAGATCTCCGGCGGCATGCGCAAACGGGCCGGCCTGGCCCGGGCGCTGGTGCTCGACCCGCAGATCATCCTCTTCGACGAGCCGGACTCCGGGCTGGACCCGGTCCGCACCGCCTACCTCAACCAGCTCATCATCGACCTCAACCAGCGCACCGAGGCGACCTTCCTGATCGTCACCCACGACATCAACACCGCCCGGACCGTCCCGGACAACATCGGCCTGATCTACCACGGCCACCTGGCCATGTTCGGCCCCCGGGAGATGCTGCTGTCCAGCACCGAGCCGGTGGTGCGGCAGTTCCTCAACGCCCAACGGATCGGGCCGATCGGCATGGCCGAGGAGAAGGACGCCGAGGAACTCGAGGCCGAGGCGCAGGCCGGGGTGGAACTGCCGCCGCTGCCGCCCATCCCGCTGCAACTGCCCCCGTCCGACGGGCTGCCCCGCCGGGCCGAGCGGCCACCCGGACAGTGGTGCCGCGAGCACGACGTCACCCCGCCACCCGGCTCCTTCGAGGGCCGCCGGGACGCGGAACGCCCCACCATCGACCTTGGCCCGCACCTCGTCGCCGACGGGCGTCACCAGCGGGAGGTGACCGGGTGAGCGGCCCCGCGACCGTCGTACGCGGCTCCGGCGAGTTCTTCGCGTTCTGCCTGGACACGCTGCGCGGTCTGGGCCGGCGGCCGGTGCAGCTCCGCGAGTTCGTCCAGCAGGCCTGGTTCATCAGCTCGGTGTCGATCCTGCCCGCCGCCCTCGTGTCGATCCCGTTCGGCGCGGTCATCGCCCTGCAACTCGGCTCGCTGGTCCGCCAACTCGGCGCGCAGTCGTTCACCGGCGCCGCGTCGGTGCTCGCCGTGGTCCGCGAGGCCGGCCCGATCGTCACCGCCCTGATCATCGCCGGCGCCGGCGGCTCGGCGATCTGCGCGGATCTGGGCGCCCGGAAGATCCGCGAGGAACTGGACGCCATGCAGGTCCTCGGCATCGACCCGATCCACCGCCTGGTGGTGCCCCGGGTGCTCGCCTCGATGCTGGTCGCCGTCCTGCTCAACGGGCTGGTCAGCGTCGTCGGCGTGACCGGCGGGTACGCCTTCAACGTCGTCCTGCAGGGCGGCACGCCGGGCGCGTACGTGGCCAGTTTCCAGGCTCTCGGGCAGCTACCCGACCTGCTCGTCGGCGAGGTCAAGGCGCTGCTGTTCGGGGCGACCGCCGCGCTGGTCGCCTGCTACAAGGGCATGACCGCCAGGGGCGGGCCGAAAGGTGTCGGCGACGCGGTCAACCAGAGCGTCGTCATCACCTTCATGCTGCTGTTCGCGCTGAACTTCGTCGTCACGGCCGGGTACTTCCAGGTCGTACCGCAGAAGGGAAGCTGACATGGCACCCCTGCGCCTCCTCGACGACCTCGGCGGCCAACTCGCCTTCCACCTGCGCGCCCTCGCCTGGACGCCGCGTGCCCTGCGCCGCTACCAGCGCGAGGTGATCCGGCTGCTGGCCGAGGTCAGCTTCGGCACCGGCGCGCTCGCGGTGCTCGGCGGCACCGTCGGCGTCATCTGCTTCCTCACCTTCTTCACCGGCACCGAGGTCGGCCTCCAGGGATACCAGGCGCTCGACCAGATCGGCAGCAGCGCCTTCACCGGCTTCGTCTCGGCCTACTTCAACACCCGGGAGATCTCGCCGCTCGTCGCCGCGCTGGCGCTGTCCGCCACCGTGGGCTGCGGGTTCACCGCCCAGCTCGGTGCGATGCGGATCTCCGAGGAGGTCGACGCGCTGGAGGTGATGGGCGTGCCGTCGCTGCCGTTCCTGGTCACCACCCGGATGATCGCCGGGTTCGTCGCGGTCGTCCCGCTGTACGTGATCGGGCTGCTCTCCAGCTACCTGGCCACCCGGGCCATCGCCGTCGGCTACTTCGGACAGTCCGCCGGCACCTACGACTACTACTTCCACCTCTTCCTGCCGCCCGGGGACGTGCTCTGGTCCTTCGGCAAGGTGCTGGTGTTCAGCGTGATCGTGGTGCTGGTGCACTGCTGGTACGGCTACACCGCCCAGGGCGGGCCGGCCGGCGTCGGCGTCGCCGTCGGGCGGGCCGTGCGGACCGCCATCGTCGCGGTCAACGTCGTCGACTTCTTCCTGTCCCTGGCCATCTGGGGCGCCACCACCACGGTCCGGATCGCGGGGTGACCATGAGACATCGCATCCTCGGCATCGTCTTCATCGCCGTGCTCACCGCGGCGTTGACCGCCTCCGTCCTGCAGTACCGCAAGGCGTTCACCCCCGTCGACCGGGTCACCCTGCGCGCGGACCGCGCCGGCCTGCAACTCCTGGAAGGCGCCGACGTCAAGGTACGCGGCGTCGTGGTCGGCGACGTCCGATCGGTGCGCAGCGACGGCGGCGGGGCCGTCATCGGGCTCGCGCTCGACCCGGCCACCACCGACCGGATCCCCGCCGACGTGACCGCCCGGCTGCTGCCCAAGACCCTCTTCGGCGAGCGGTACGTGGAACTCGTCCCACCGGCGGCCAGCACCGCCGGGCCGATCCGCGACGGCGCGGTCATCGACCAGGACCGCAGCCGCACCGCCGTCGAGCTGGAACGGGTGCTCGACCAGGCGCTGCCGCTGCTGCAGTCGATCCGACCCGACCAGCTCGCCACCACCCTCGGCGCGCTCGCCACCGCGCTGGAGGGACGCGGCGACCAGCTCGGCGCGAACCTGACCCGGCTCGACGCGTACCTGCGGCAGCTCAACCCCCAACTGCCGACCCTCGCCGAGGACGTCCGCCGGCTCGCCGCCGTGCTGGACAGCTACGACGCCGCGCTGCCCGACCTGTTGGCGCTGCTACGCGACGTCACCGTCACCGCCGACACGGTCAGCGACCAGCGCACCCAGCTCGCCGCGTTCCTCGCCGACACCACCGACACCGCCGACACCACCCGCGCGTTCCTCGACCGGCACGGCGACCAGCTCGTCCGCCTCGGCCAGGTCAGCCGCCCGGTGCTGGAGCTGCTCGCCACCTACGCCCCCGAGTACCCGTGCCTGGTCAGCGGGCTGGTCGCCCTGCAACCCCGGGTCGAGGAGGCGTTCGCCGGCGGCCGGATGCACATCACCCTCGAGGTCACCCGCGACGGCGGCCCGTACGAGCGGGGCCGCGACGAGCCGGCCTACGCCGCCCACAACGGACCGAACTGCCGGCACCTGCCGAACCCGCCGGCACCCGCCCCCGAGGTGCCGGTCGCCGACGGCTACGACCACGGCGGCACCCGCACCCGCCCGCTGCTGCCGGTCGGGCTGCCCGCCGCGTCCGGTGCCGCCGCCCCGGCCGCCGCCCCGGCGATGGGCCAGGCGGGCACCACCGAGGAACGGGCCCTGGTCAAACCCCTCGTCGGCGGGCTCACCGGCACACCCCCGGCCGAGGTGCCGGACATCGCGGTGCTGCTGTGGGGACCGCTGCTGCGCGGCGCGGTGGTGAACGCCCGATGAGCAGGACGACGCCCGCGCTGGTCAAGCTGCTGCTCTTCGCCGCGGTCACGCTGCTGGCCACCGCGCTGCTGGCGCAGACCCTCGGCGCGTTCCCGCCCGACGGGGTCACCTACCGGGCCCGGTTCACCGACGTCACCGGGCTGCTCCCCGGCGACGACGTGCGCATCGCCGGGGTACGCGTCGGCCGGGTCAGCGACATCGCCGTGGTCGACGACAACGTCGCCGAGGTGGCCTTCACCGTCGACCGCGACGTGCCGGTGGCCACCAGCGTCCGCGTCGCCGTCCGCTACCGCAATCTCGTCGGCCAGCGCTACCTGGCGTTGAGCGAGGGACCCGGGGACGGCCGCCCGCTGCGGGCCGACGGGCTGATCCCGCTCACCCAGACCAGGCCGGCGCTGGACCTGACCGTGCTGTTCAACGGCTTCCGGCCGCTGTTCACCGCGCTCAACCCCGACGACGTCAACAAGCTGGCGTACGAGATCATCCAGGTTCTTCAGGGTGAGGGCGGCACGGTCGCCGGCCTGCTGCGCCGTACCGCCTCGCTGACCAACACCCTCGCCGACCGCGACGCCGTGATCGGCCGGGTCGTCACCAACCTCAACGCCGTCCTGTCCACCCTGGCCGACCACGACCGCGAGCTGGACCAGAGCGTCAGCCAGCTCCAGCAGTTCGTCTCCGGGCTGACCGCCGACCGTGCCGCCATCGGCGAGGCGCTGGTCAACCTCGCCGACCTGACCGACACCACCGCCGGGCTGCTGCGCCAGACCCGACCGCCGCTGGCCGCCGACGTACGCGCCCTCGACGACCTCGCCGGCACCCTCGACCGCAACTCCGCCGTCATCGACGCCACCCTCGGCCGGCTGCCGCAGCGCTACGAGGCACTGACCCGGGTCGCCTCGTACGGCTCCTGGTTCAACTTCTACCTCTGCGACTTCGACGGCCGGGTGGCCGTCGCCGGGCACGCGCCGCTGACCACGCCGGGCGTCAGCGCCACCGCCGCCCGCTGCGCCACCGGAGGCAGCCAGTGAAACCCTTCCGCGAACGCAACCCGGTCGTCGTCGGCGCGGTCGGGCTGACCGTGATCGTCGCCGCCCTGCTCGGAGCCTTCCAACTCGACCGGCTCGCCGCGCTCACCGGCCGCGCCTACCAGGCGGCGTTCCACGACGCCAGCGGCATCGCCACCGGCAACGAGGTCCGGGTCGCCGGGGTACGCGTCGGCGTGGTCACCGCCGTGGAACTCGCCCGTGACCCCCAGCCGTACGTGCGGGTCCGCTTCCGGGTCGACGACGACGGCGTACGCCTCGGCCGGGACACCGGCGCCACCATCCGGATCAAGACCGTGCTCGGCCAGAAGTACCTCGCCCTCGCCCCGGCCGGCCCCGGCCGGCTGCCCGAACACGGGCAGATCCCGCTCGACCGGACCGCCGCCCCGTTCGACGTGGTGCAGGCCGTGACCGGGCTCGCCGACACCCTCGACCGGGTCGACACCGACCAGCTCGCGCAGGCGTTCACCACCCTGTCGGAGACCTTCGCCGACACCCCGGCCAGCGTCAACGCCTCGCTGACCGGCCTGTCCCGGCTGTCCCGCACCGTCGCCGACCGCGACGCCGAACTGCGTACGCTGCTGGCCCGCGCCCGGGACGTCACCGGCGTGCTCGCCCAGCGCGACGAGGAGTTCCGCAAGCTGGTCACCGACGGGGAGAAGCTGCTCGCCGAGGTCAGCCGCCGCCGGGACGCGATCCACCAGCTCCTCGTCGGCACCGACCAGCTCGCCACCCAGCTGTCCGGCCTGGTCGCCGACAACCGCGCCCAGCTCGAACCGGCCCTACGCAAGCTGCGCGACGTGGTCGCCGTCCTGCAACGTAACCGCGACGACCTGGAGCAGACCGTCAAGCGGATGGGACCCTTCGTCACCGCGTTCGCCAACGTGGTCGGCAACGGCCGCTGGTTCGACTCGTACGTCGACGGTCTGCTCCAGCCGTACCTGCCCGCGACGGGAGGACGCTGATGCCCGGTCCGGTCCAGCGCTGGCGGCGTCCGCTCGCCGCGGCCACCGTCCTGCTCACCGCCGTCGCCGTCGGCGTGGTCGTCTGGCGGCACGAGACACCCCAGCGGCGGGTGGTCGCGTACTTCACCCGCGCGGTCGGGGTCTACCCGGGTTCCGACGTGCGGGTGCTCGGCGTGCGCGTCGGCGAGGTCGAGAAGGTCGTCCCGCAGGGGCGTACCGTCCGCGTCGAGCTGCGCTACGACCCGACGCTGCGGATCCCCGCCGACGCCCAGGCGCTGATCGTCCCGCCCAGCGTGGTCAGCGACCGGTACGTCCAGCTCACCCCGGCGTTCACCGGCGGATCCGCGCTCGACGACGGCGCGGAGATCCCGGTCGGGCGGACCGCCGCGCCGATGGAGATCGACGACATCTACCAGGCGCTCGACGAGTTCAACCGGGCACTGGGCCCGCAGGGCGCCAACGCCGACGGCGCCCTCGCCGACCTGGTCGCCACCGGCCGGGCCAACCTCGACGGCAACGGCGCCACCCTGCACGACGCCCTCGACGGACTGTCCCGCGCGCTGACCGCCCTCTCCGACGGGCGCGGCGACCTGTTCGCCACGGTGGCCAACCTGCAACGCCTGACCACCGCGCTGGCCGAGAGCGATCAGCAGGTACGCCGGTTCAACCAGCAGCTCGCCGACGTCGCCGAGCAGCTCGCGGGGGAGAAGGAGGAACTGGCCGCCGCCCTGCGCAACCTCGCCACCGCGCTGGCCGACGTCACCGACTTCGTCCGGCGCAACCGGTCCGCGCTCAGCACCAACGTCACCGCGCTGGCCGACGTCACCGGCGTCCTGGTCCGCCAGCAGCAGGCCGTCATCCAGATCCTCGACGTCGCCCCGCTGGCGGTGAGCAACCTCAATCTCGCGTACAACCCGCGCTCGGGGACCCTCGACACCCGCGACAACCCGCTCGGGCCGTACGATCCGGCCAGCTTCGTGTGCTCTCTGATCGTGGATCAGTTGCCTCTCGGCGAGGTGCCGGCGAAGTGCAGCGCCCTCGCGCAGACCCTGCAAGCCCGCAAACTGCCCCTGACCGACCAGCTGCGCAAGCTGCTCAAGCTGCCGCCCGGCGCCCCGGCGGCCGGCGGGTCCCCACCGGGCTCCATCAGCTCCCCCGGTGCGCCGATCCCCGCCGAGGCGCCGGGCGGCCTCCCGCCCACCACGACGAGCGACCCCACCCTCGGGGGCATCCTGCGGGGGCGGGCATGAGCGAGCGTCAGCGAGCGAATCATCAATGCGGCGTCGCCCGGCCGCTGCGCATCCTGGCCGGCGTGCTCGCGGTGGCGCTGCTGCCCGCCGGCTGCGGCCTGCCCGAGGTCGTCGACCTGCCGCTACCCGGCGGCAGGCCGGCCGGTGCCGGCTACACCGTCACCGTCGAGTTCACCGACGTGCTCGACCTGGTGCCGCGAGCCGCCGTCAAGGTCGACGACGTCACGGTCGGCACGGTGGAGCGGATCTCCCTGGCCGGCTGGCACGCCCGGGTCCGGCTGCGCATCGACCGCGCGGTGCGGCTGCCCGGCAACGCCACCGCCGCCGTACGCCAGAGCAGCCTGCTCGGCGAGAAGTACGTCGCGGTGGCCCCGCCGCCCACCGAGCCGGCCCGCGGTCGCCTCGCTGACGGCGACCTCATCCCGCTGTCCCGCACGACCCGCGGCGCCGAGGTGGAGGAGGTCCTGGCCGCCCTCGGCCTGCTGCTCAACGGCGGCGGCCTGGCCCAGCTCCGGACCATCAACATCGAACTCGGCAAGGCCCTCGCCGGCCGCGAGCCGGCCCTGCGGGACACCCTCACCCAGCTCGACACCTTCCTGGCCGGGCTCGACCGGCAGAAGGCCGACATCGTCCGCGCCATCGACGCTCTCGACCGGCTCACCGGCCGCCTCGCCCGGCAACGCCAGGTCGTCGGCGAGGCGCTCGACTCCCTCGCGCCCGGCCTGACCGTCCTGGCCCGGCAACGCGCCCAGCTCAGCGGGGCGCTGACCGCCCTCGGCCAGCTCGGCACGGTCGGCACCCGGGTGGTCGAGCGCAGCCGGGCGGACACCGTGGCGAGCGTGCAGGCGCTGCAACCGATCCTCGAACAGCTCGCCCGGGCCGGCGACGACCTGCCGAAGTCGCTGGACTTCATGCTGTCGTACCCGTTCCCGCCCAACGTCACCGGCGCGATCGTCGGCGACTTCGTCAACCTCTCCGTCACCGCCGACCTGGACGCCGCCAGCATCCTGGCCAACCTGCTGGCCGCCGCGCCCACCCCGACCCGCCGGGACGCTCGGCCGAACACCCCGACCCCGTCCCGGCCGTCCAGCGCCGGCCCCGCCAAACCGGGCGGCAATCCGGGCGGCAAGGCCGGCGGCAAACCCGGCGGCGGCGTCCTCCCCGACCTGCCGCTGACCGGGTGCCTGCCGGACCTCAAGAACTTCCCGGCCACCTGGACCCCGCCCGAGGAGTGCGGGCTGCCGGAGGGCTGCCGGCTGCTCAAACCGGGCTCCCCGGTGCCCCTCGGCGGGCTGCTGCTGCCCAAGGGTGTCGTGCCGCCCGGCACCGCGTTCGCCGCCGGCACCGAGCTGCCGGCCGGCACCGTGCTCACCGCCGACTGCGTGCTGCCGCTGACCGGGGAGGTCACCGGCCAGCTCGGCGGCCTGCTCGACGTCCTGGGTGGAGGGTTGATCCAGTGATCGGACGTACCGCGAAACTCCAGGTCATCGCCTTCGTGCTGGTGAGCCTCCTCGGCATCGGCTACGTCGGGATCCGCTACGTCGGGCTCGGCGACCGGCTCCTCGGCGCCGGCTACGTGATCCACGTCGACCTCGCCCGCGCCGGCGGCCTGTTCGCCAATGCCCCGGTCACCTATCGCGGCGTACCGGTCGGCCGGGTCACCGCCGTCGAGCTGCGCCGCGACGGGGTCCGCGCCGACCTGCGCGTCGACCGGGGCGTACGGGTGCCCGACGCCCTGCGGGCCGTGGTCACCCAACGGTCCGCCGTCGGTGAGCAGTACCTCGACCTGCGCCCCGAGCGTGACGGCGGGCCGTACCTCGCCGACGGCGCCGTCGTCCCGGCCGACCGGACCGGGCTCCCGCTCGCCCCGGAGACCCTGCTGACCAACCTGGACGCCCTGGTCCGCTCGGTCGACCCGGACGACCTGACGGTGCTGATCACCGAGCTGGGCACCGCGTTCGAGGGCAACGAGCAGGCCCTCGCCCGGATCCTCGACGCCGGCGACGCCCTGCTCACCGAGGCGGACGCCCGGCTGCCCGAGACGCTCACCCTGATCCGCGACGCGCGTACCGTGCTCACCACCCAGGCCGAGTCCGCCGAGGCGCTGCGCCGCTGGTCGGCCGGCCTGGCGCAGCTCGCCGCCGCCGTCCGCGCCGCCGACCCGGACCTGCGGCGGCTGCTGGCGGCCGGGCCACCGGCGGGCGCCGAGCTGCGGGCGCTGCTGCGCGACCTGGAACCGGACGTCGGGATCCTGCTCGGCAACCTGGTCACCGTCAACGGGATCGCCGCCCGGCGGCTGCCCGGCATCGAGCAGCTCCTGGTGGTCTACCCGATCGCGGTGGCCGGCGGGTTCACCGTCACCCCCGGCGACGGCACCGCGCACCTCGGCCTCGTGGTGAACGTGGGCGACCCGCCGTCCTGCGTCTACCGGGGCGGCAGCACCACGTGCGGCGCCACCGAACGCGCGGCGGGCGCAAACGTCCGCGGGGCGCGGAACGCACCCCGACCGTCCGGCCGGGACCCGGCGCCGCCGCCGTCGGACGAGAGCGCCACCGCCGGGTACGACCCGGCGACCGGCCTGGTGCTCGGCGCCGACGGCCGCCCGCTGCAGTTCGGCGGGACCGGCGGCCAGTACCGGACGGCCGGTGACCAGTCCTGGAAACAGCTCTTGCTCGCCGGGGTGACCCCGTGACCGGCGTACCGGAGGAGGTGGCGGTGTCCAGCCGCAGGAACCCCACACTGAAAGTCATCAAGGGCGCCAAGGCCGGCGGCCCGGCCCCGGCGCGCCGCCGCCTGGTCACCCGGCCGGTGCCTCGACCGAACACGCCGATCGAGCAGGTGCTGGAACGCCTCGACCAGGAGCCGGTGGAGGACCCGATGGAGTCCGGCGCCCAGGCCGCCGGTGGCGACGCGGTCACCGGGGCCGACGCGGGCCGTCGAGGCGAGGCCAGTGACGGCCACCCCACCGCGGCCGGGTCCGGTCCGGCCGGCCGGCGCCGGGCGCTGACCGGCCTGCTCGTCGTGCTGCTCGCCGCCGCCCTGGTCGGCGCCGGCGGCTACGGCCACCGCTGGTACGCCGACCGGGCCACCGACCAGGCCCGGCGGGATGCCGTGGCCGCCGCCCGGCAGGCCGCCGTCAACTTCGTCTCGGTCAGCGCCGCCAGCGTCGACCGGGACCTGCACCGCATCACGGCCGGCGCGACCGGCGACTTCAAGGATGAGTTCACCCGTGGCCAGGCGCAGGTACGCACGGCGGTGGTGGAGAACAAGGTCCAGTCACAGGGCAGCGTGCTGCGCGCCGGCCTGGTCTCCGGGGACCGTCGGCACGCGGTCGTGCTGGTGGCGGTCGACGCGACCGTGAAGAACGTGAAGGCACCCGAGGGCCGCCCGTCGCACTACCGGATCCAGCTCGACCTGGTCCGGGACCGGGACTCGGGCGACTGGCTGGTGTCCAGGCTGCAGTTCGTCGGCTGACCCGGAGGAGGAGACCGATGCGTGTCCCGACCGTCCCGCGTCGACGCCTGGCGCGGATCCGACCCGTACCCGTCCTCGTGGTCGCGATCGTGCTGGCGGCGGCCGTGGCCCTCGCCGGCTGGTACGCCGACCGCCGCGCCAGCCAGCGCGACCAGGCCGTACGCCAGGCGCTGGCCACCGCGCCCGCCGCCGCCAAGGCGCTCTTCTCGTACGACTACCGCACCTTCGACGACAGCGTCGCCAACGGCCGCACCTTCGCCGCCGGGGCGTTCGCCGACGAGTACGCGCAGACCACCACCGCGCTCAAACAGACCGCGACGAAGCAGCAGGCGGTGGTGCTCGCCGAGGTCTCCGCGACCGGCGTGATCAGCGCCGACCCCGACCGGGTCGAACTGCTGCTCTACCTCAACCAGTACCGGCGCAACGTGACCACGGCGGGGGAGAAGGTCGACCAGAACCGGGTGGTGCTCACCATGGCCCCGGTCGACGGGGAGTGGAAGGTGATCAAGGCCACCGCGATCTGACCGGCGGGCTTGCCCGCGCCTGGTACCACTTGCGACGTGTCCGTAACCGATCACATCGCGGTCGCGTCGCCCGGCCGGCGTCCGGCCGGCCCCGTACCCGGCCGGTCCGCCTGGTCAGCGGTCGACGTCCGGCTGACGGAAGCACCCGTTGCGTCGATGGCCGGCGGCTCCGGCGGGACGACACTGACCACCGAGGCGGTGGCCGACACCCGTCCCTGGAGCGCCCTGGAGTACGCATGAGCGGCTGGCAGCTGTCCGGCTACACGCCGATCCGTCAGCTCGGTGCGGGCGCGTCGGGCAGTGTCGTGCTCGCCACCCACGACGCGACCGGCACCCCGGTCGCCATCAAGTACCTGGTGCGCGACATCGGCGACGACCCGTCGTTCCGGATCGCCTTCCGCGAGGAGGCCCGGCTGCTCGGGGAGATCGACGACCCGCACGTCTCCCGGCTCTACGAGTACGTGGAGTCGCCCGCCGGCGCGGCCATCGTGATGGAGCTGGTCAACGGGGTGTCCCTGCGGCAGATGCTCCGCGAACACGGCCCCACGACTCCCGAGGCCGCGCTCTGCGTGTTGAAGGGCTCGCTCGCCGGGCTCGCCGCCGCGCACGGCCACGGCGTGGTGCACCGCGACTACAAACCGGAGAACGTGCTGGTCGCCGGGGAGGGGCTGAGCAAGCTCGCCGATTTCGGCATCGCCGTGCCGGTCGGTCAGGGCTCCGGCGCCACGGTCAGCGGCACGCCCCGCTACATGGCGCCCGAGCAGTGGACCGGCGCCGCGGCCAGCCCCGCCTGTGACATCTACGCGGCCACCGCCACCTTCTTCGAATGCCTGACCGGTCGGCCCCCGTACGACGGCCGGGACCTGTTCACCCTGCGCGAGCAGCACGCCTCCGCGCCGATCCCGACCGACCCGGCACCAGTGCCGGTGCACGAGCTGCTGCGGCACGGCATGGCGAAACAGCCCGCCGACCGGCCGCAGCCCGCCCAGGTGTTCCTCGACGTCCTCGACCGGGTGGCCGGCGAGGCGTACGGGGCGGACTGGGAGGAACGCGGGCTGCGCGAGCTGGCCCGGCGTGCCGCCCTGCTCGCCGCGCTCTGGCCGTTCCCCGACGGCGCCGGCGGCGCCACCAGCCTCGCCAGCACCACGCTCGGCGCGACCGCGGGCAAACGGCGCGGCCTGCTCCACCGTGGACGCAAACGGACGGTGCTGGTCGGTGGCACCATCGTCGCGGCCCTGCTGGCCGGCGGGGCCGGCTACAGCTACGCCGCGAACGACGACCCGGTCGCCGCGGGCGGCCCACCGCGTCCGGCCGGCGTCGACCCGGCGGTGACCGGCCCGCCGAGCGTCCCGACCGACACCCCGGCTCCGAACACCACCCCGTCCACGCCGGGCGCGGGCACGGTCACGCCGACAGCGACCCCGACCGCCACGCCGGTCCGCTCCGGCTCCGCCGCGCCCACCCGCTCGCCGGTACGCACCAGCGCGCCGGCCCCGACCCCGTCGACCAGCGTCTCTCCACCGCCCCCGCCCGACGTCACCGCGCCGACCGTCGGCGACGTGACCGCCAACCCGAGCGAGCTGCGGCCGAAGGACTGCCCGTACGGCTACCAGACCAGCACCGTCACCGTCACCGTCACCGACGACCGCAGCGGCCCGGCCGCGCTCGCGGTCACCTTCCGTTACACGCTGGAGGGCGTCACCTCGACGGTGCGGATGAGCTCCGTCGGCCGGGACGTGTTCCAGGCGACGCTGGGTCCGCTGCCGACGCCCAAGCAGGGCAGCCGCATCCCGATTCAAGCCACCGCCGTCGACGCCGCCGGCAACCCGGGCACCTCGGCGTCCCCGGTGTACGTGACCCTCTACGACTGCCCGCCCATCATCCGCTAGGAGCCGGACGTGCCCGCTGCCCAGACCCCCACCGTCACCCCGGGACGGCTCCCGTGACCCGGCCCGAGGAACCCACCGAGGCGCTGCCCGCCCGGGCCGTGCCGCCGCCCGTCGACCCGGGCGCGACCGTCGACCTCGGGCGTACCCAGCCGCCCGCCGAGCCGACCGTCTACCTCGCCGCTGCCGAGCCGACCGTTCATCTCCCCGGTGTCGAGCCCGCCGTCCATCTCGCCGCCGCGGAACCCACCGTCCATTTCGCCGCCGCCGAGCCGACCGTCCATTTCGCCGCCGCCGAGCCGACCGTCCACCTCGCCGGTGCCGAGCCGACGGTCCACCTCGCCGGTGCCGAGCCGACCGTCCACCTCGGCGCGGGCGAGGCGAGCACGCGCTCGGGTGGTGGCGACGCGACCGTGCGTCCGCCGGATCCGGACGCCACCGTCCACCTCGGCGGCGCACCCACACCAGGGGCAACGACCGGCTATCCCCGCGCCGCCACCGGGTACCCCCGTGCCGGAGCCGTCGGGGCGACCGCGGCCGGGGCGTACCAGGAGGTGACGGCGCGGGCCGGGACCGGCCCGTCCCAGCCGGTGCCCGGCGGCGAGGTGCGCTTCGGGCCCGGCGTGCCGGCCACGCCGCCGGCCGCCCCCGCCTGGCCTGCCCCGGCGCGGCGCTCACGGTGGCGGGCGGTCGTCTCGGTGCTCTCCACCCTGCTGACGGCGGCACTGCTCGTCGTGGTGGGGCTCTACGTGTGGCAGCGGCTCAGCCCGGTGGAGGTGGAGGGCGTCACGGTGGCCGTGCCGCAGCCGGCCGGCGACCGCTGTGACGTGACGGTCGACGTGGTGGCGACCGTCCGCACGAACGGGCGGGGTGGGTCGATCCGCTACCAGTGGCTGCGCTCGGACGCGCCGCCGGGTGGCCTGCTCACCGAGCGGGTGGGCCGAGGGCAGCGGAGCGCCACGCTCACCCTCAAGTGGACGTTCAGCGGCGTCGGCAGCACCACCGAGACCGCCACCGTGAACATCGTCGAACCGTCGCCGGTGCAGGCCGGCACGCAGGTCGGCTACCGCTGCCGGCGGAGCTGAGGGCGTTTCTCCGCCGCCGGGGTGGGGTAGGTCGAGGCGGATCGACCCGAACCTGTGCGTGGAGGCCTTAGATGAGAGACAACTTCGGCAACGCGGTGGGTGACGCGTTCCGTTCGGTGATGCTGTTTCTGCCCAAGGCGGTCGCCTTCGTCGCGATCCTGGTGGTCGGCTGGCTGGTCGCCAAGGCCGTGCTGAAGGTCGTGGACCGGGTCCTGGAACGGGTGCACTTCGACCGGGTCGTCGAGCGCGGTGGCCTCAGGACCGCCCTGGCCCGCTCGACGTACGACGCCAGCGACATCGTCGCCAAGCTGGCCTACTACGCGGTGCTGCTGGTGACCCTCCAGCTCGCCTTCGGCATCTGGGGCCCGAACCCGATCTCGGACCTGATCCACGGCGTGGTGGCATGGCTGCCCAAGGCGTTCGTCGCCATCGTCATCGTGGTGGTGGCCGCGGCCATCGCCAAGGCGGTGAAGGACATCATCTCCAGTGCTCTGGGGGGCCTGTCCTACGGCCGGGTGCTGGCGAACATCGCCTCGGTGCTCATCCTGGGCGTGGGCGTGATCGCCGCGCTCAACCAGATCGGGGTGGCCACCACGGTGACCACTCCGGTGCTGATCGCCGCCCTGGCCACGATCGGCGGCATCCTGGTCGTCGGCGTCGGCGGCGGTCTGGTCCGTCCGATGCAGAGCCGCTGGGAGACCTGGCTGGCCCGGGCCGAGGAGGAGTCGCGGACCATCGCCACCCACGCCCGGGCGTACCAGGCCGGGCGGCGGGACGTCGAGGCCCGACTGGGCCAGCCGGCCGGCGCGTACGCCGGGGCGGAGCCGACCCAGCCGATCCCGCCGTACGCCGACTCGGAGCGCACCCAGCCGACGACGCCGGGGCGGCCCGGCGCGCAGCAGCCGGCGGACAGTGAGGCCACGATGGTCATCCCGCAGGCGGACGTAACGAGGTCCCGCCGCTGACCGCCGGTTCTCGCGTCCGGTGCGCAAAACATTGACGACTGCCTATGCATGGATGCGATCATGGGCGTAGCCGGCTGCGCCGGTCGCCAGCCGGTGCCGCGACCGCAGAGGAGCCTCCATGCGTCCACGTTCCCTCCGTCTTGCCGTGTTCGCCCTCGGCCTGGCGGCAACCACCCTGATCGCCTCGGCGGCGACACCCGCCCAGGCTGATCCGGCCCACGCGCCGCGCGGGACCGACGCCGCCCCGGCCGGCGTCGGTCCCGTCTTCTCGGCCACCGACCGGCTCGCCCGCGAGGTCGCCGGCGCGCTCGCCGACCCCGCCACCCGTGACCGCGTCGCGTCGGCCGTCACCGCCGGGCCGGTGGACCTCTTGACGGCCGGATTCGGCGCGCGGGCCGACCGCACCGCGCGGTCGCTGAATCAGGCGGTGCTGGCGGCGAAGGGGTTGCCGGAGACCACCGGCTCGGTGCTGCGACTGCGGCTCGGGCACGACGGCATGGCAGGCGCTTTGGCCCGGTCCGAGCGCCCGCTCGTGGCGGCGGCATCGACCGACGACACGACGACCGGCGTGGTCGCCTACGACTCCGCCGGCGGACGCGTCGTCCTCGACCCGATCCGGCTGCCCGCCCGCCCGGTGCTGGTGGTCGAGGTCGACGTACGGAAGGCGATGGACCGTGGCCTGGCACAGGTTCGGCAGGAGTTGGTCGCGCGGGGCCTGACGCCGGTCAGGTCCACGGTGACGGCGCAGGCCGGCTACTGGGCCACCAAGGTCAACGCGATCCGGCTGAACGACGACAAGGAGCCGTGGATCAAGGGCGCCGCCGAGATCTTCAACGTCGTCGGCGGCTTCGGGCTCGACGGCAAGCCCACCGTCAACATCGTGGAGATGCCGTACCTCGACAACGACGGCACGATCTACTACCCGAACCAACTGCTGGTCCACTTCAACAACTACAAGTACAACCTGGCCGACGTGGTGATGTGGGAGGACGACGGCGACACCAACTACCGCGACCTCGCCAAGGCGCTGATCACCGCCCTGCTGACGGTCGTCGACTACGGGACCTACACCCCGCTGGTCAACGCGATCATCGACGCCATGCCGGCCAGCTGGTGGACCGACGACCCGGACTACGTCGACTCCTGGTACACCCTGAGCACCGGCAGCTCGGGCCGCCTCAACGGCGCCGCCGCCAACGGCTGGATGGACGTCGCCCCGTACTGGGTCCAGCAGTTGTGACCACGGTGCCGCCTCCCTTCTGCTCGGCCATGGGGGAGGCGGCACCCCTCGCCGGGGACACGCGAGCGGTCGGTGCCCGATAGCATCGGCGCATGACCTGGCGATGTTGATCCTGCCCTAGAGGCCGCGGGCCGCCGCGGACGCCGCTCGTCCGGTGTCCGTTCCGTCCCCCCGAGAAGGCCTCATGATCGTTGCTCCCGCGCGCGTGCCCGCGACCGGCCGGCTGGCCGCCACGCTCTACGGCTACGCGTTCCTCACCGACTTCGTCCTGCTCTACCCGCTGTACGTGTTGCTGTTCGCCGACACCGGGCTGTCGGTCGGGCAGATCTCCTCGCTCTTCGTGATCTGGTCGGCGACCGGCATCGTGTTGGAGGTGCCCTCCGGCGCCTGGGCCGACACGGTGTCCCGGCGGCTGCTGCTCACCCTGGCCCCGCTGCTGCCAGCCGTGGCCTTCGCCCTCTGGGTGCTCGTCCCGTCGTACCCGGCGTTCGCCGTCGGGTTCGTGCTCTGGGGCGCGAGCGGGGCACTGCGCTCCGGCACCCTGGAGGCGTTGGTCTTCAGCGAACTCGACCGGATCGGCGCCGCCGACCGGTACGCCCGCCTGCTGGGTCGGGCGCGCACCGCGGAGGTGCTCGCCGCGGCGGGTTCCGGTGCGCTGGCCGGGCCGATCTTCGCCGTCGGCGGCTATCGGGCGGTCGGCGCGGCCAGTGTCCTCGCGGCTCTGCTGGCCGCCGTCGTCGCGACCCGGTTGCCTGAGCACCGGCCGCCCCGGTCCGCGGTGGCCGCCGCGCCGGCCGTGGCGGCCCAGGGCGACGAGGTCGCGGCGGCCGCACACGACGAGGCTGTTGCGGCCCAGGGCGACGAGGCCGGGTGGCTGGGCAGCCTGCGCGCCGGCCTGGCCGAGGCCCGCGCCGACCGCACGGTACGCGCGGCTCTGCTGCTCGTCCCGGCGGTGACCGCGGTCTGGGGTGGCCTCGACGAGTACACCGGGCTGCTGGCCCGGGACACCGGCGTCGCCGGGGCCACGGTGCCGCTGCTGCTCCTGCTGCTCTGGGCCGGGATGACCGTGGGCGGGCTGCTCGTCCCGGTGGGGGAGCGGCTGACCACCGGCGGGTACGCCGGCCTGCTGGTGCTCGCCGCGTCGGCGCTGGCGGCGGGCGCGCTGGCCGGCCGTCCGGCGGGCTTCGTGCTGCTCGCGGTGGCGTTCGCCGCGTTTCAGCTCGCCACCGTGCTCGCCGACGTGCGGTTGCAGGCCCGGATCACCGGGCCGGCCCGGGCGACGGTGACGTCGGTGGCCGGGATGGCCACCGACTTGACCATCGTGGTGTTCTATGCCGGCTACGGCCTGGTCGCCGGCGTGACCGGCAACCGGGTCGCCTTCGCGCTGGCCGCGCTGCCCTACCTGGCGGTGGCGGCCTGGCTGGTCAGCTCCCGGGGCCGGCGGGCGCGCACGGTGCCGCCGGCTCGCCGCCGGGTCGGCGTGCCGTGACGTACCCGGTGCGTCACCTGCGGTGCTGACAACTGGCAGTTATCGGACAATACGGGGGCCTTCCTGGCTACCGTGTGGGCGAGAGGGCCTGGCGAGGCGGCCGGACCGGCCGGGACGCGATGGCCCGGCCGGGAAGGGCCGATCGCGGGAGGCGATACCGGTGACGATGGAAGCGGAGCGCACCCTCGGCGACGAGGAGGTCACCCGGCTGGGTGAACTCGCCGCACAGCTGCGGGTGGACTCGATCCGGAGCAGCACGAGGGCCGGGTCCGGGCACCCGACCTCGAGCCTGTCCGCCGCCGACCTGATGGCGGTGCTGATCGCCCGGCACCTGCGGTACGACTGGGTGAACCCGCCGACCCGGGCCAACGATCATCTGATCTTCTCCAAGGGGCACGCCTCGCCGCTGCTGTACGCGATCCTGCGGGCGGTCGGCGCGATCAGCGAGCAGGAGCTGATGGACACCTACCGCCAGCTCGGGTCGCGCCTGCAGGGGCATCCCACCCCCGCCCTGCCGTGGGTCGACGTCGCCACCGGCTCGCTCGGCCAGGGACTGCCCGTCGGTGTCGGGATCGCGCTGGCCGGACAGTATCTCGACCACCTGCCGTTCCACGTGTGGGCGCTGTGCGGGGACAGCGAGATGGCCGAGGGTTCCATCTGGGAAGCCCTGGACAAGGCCGGCCACTACGGGCTGCGCAACCTCACCGCGATCGTCGACGTGAACCGGTTGGGGCAGCGCGGACCGACCGAGCTGGAGTGGGACCTGGACACCTACCGGCGGCGCGTCGAGGCGTTCGGCTGCCACCCGATCGTCGTCGACGGCCACGACCTGGTGGCGATCGACGAGGCGTTCGGCCAGGCCCGGCAGGCGACCGGTCCGACCGTGGTGCTCGCCCGCACGGTCAAGGGCAAGGGGGTGCCCGAGGTCGAGAACAAGCCGGGGTGGCACGGCAAGCCGTTGAAACCCGACGTGGCCGAGCGGGCCGTACAGGCGCTCGGTGGCGTCCGGCAGATCCGCGTCAGCGGGCCCCGACCCGAGCCCGTTCCGCCCGCCGGGAAGCCCTCCGCCCAGCAGCCGCCCGAGCTGCCCCGATACGAGAAGGGGGCGATGGTCGCCACCCGGAACGCGTACGGGGACGCGCTGCGCGCGCTGGGCTCGCGACCCGAGGTGGTCGCGCTGGACGGCGAGGTCAGCGACTCCACGAGGGCCGACAAGTTCGGTGAGGCGTACCCCGACCGGTTCTTCGAGATGTTCATCGCCGAGCAGCAACTGGTCGCCGCCGCCGTCGGGTTGCAGGTACGGGGCTACCGGCCCTTCGCCGCGACCTTCGCGGCGTTCCTCTCCCGCGCGTACGACTTCATCCGGATGGCCGCCATCTCCCGGGCGGACCTCGCCCTGTCCGGCTCGCACGCCGGGGTGGAGATCGGGGCGGACGGTCCCTCGCAGATGGGGCTGGAGGACCTGGCCGCCCTGCGGGCCGTACAGGGCTCGACGGTCCTCTATCCCAGTGACGCCGTGTCCTGCGCCGCCCTGGTCGCCGGGATGGCCGACCGCAAGGGCATCGCCTACCTGCGCACCACCCGTGGCAAGTACCCGGTGCTCTACGACAACGGCGAGGACTTCCCGATCGGCGGCAGCAAGCTGCTCCGCGCCGGCAAGGACGACGACGTCGCGCTGGTCGGCGCCGGGGTGACGGTGCACAACTGTCTCGCCGCCGCCGACGAGCTGGCCCGCGAGGGGATCAAGGCCCGGGTCGTCGACCTCTACTCGGTCAAACCGCTGGACCGGCAGCGGTTGCTCGACGCCGTACGCGACACCGGCGGCCGGCTGGTGGTGGTCGAGGACCACTACCCGGAGGGCGGGCTGGGTTCGGCCGTGCTGGAGTCGCTGGCCGACCTCGCCGAGCCCGTTCGGGTGGCTCACCTGGCGGTACGCGGGCTGCCCACCTCCGGTACCTCGACCGAGCTGATGGACCAGGCGGGGATCGGGGTGAACGCCATCGTCTCGGCGGCGCGCGCGCTCTGCTGACCCGCCCTAGGATCGGCTGATGTTTCAGCCGGCGTACCCGATCCGAACCGCCCGCCTGACCCTGCGCCCGGTCACCCTCGACGACCTCGACGACGTGTACGCGTATCAGAGCCGACCCGACGTCGTCCGCTGGATGCTCGGTACCGGGCCGCGTACCCGGGAGCAGTCGCGGGCGTCGGTGGTGGCCATGACGGGCGAGGACGCGCTGCGCGCGGAGGGCGACTGCCTGACCCTGGCCGCGGTCACCGACACCGGGGTGATCGGCACCGTGGAGTTGGTCTGGCGCAGCCGGCTCGACCGCACGGCCGAGCTCGGGTATGTGTTCCACCCGGACCACGGAGGTCGGGGGCTGGCCACGGAGGCGGCCACCGCGCTCCTCGACTGGGGGTTCGACGAGTTCGGGCTGCACCGGATCTACGCCCGGTGTCACGGCCGCAACGACGCGTCCGCCCGGCTGATGGCCCGCCTCGGCATGCGGCAGGAGGCGCACCTTGTCGAGAGCTACCTGTTCCGGGGCGAGTGGGCCGACCAGCTCGTCTTCGCCGTCCTGGCCCGCGAGTGGCGGTCCCGGGCCGGGCGCTGACGCTACGCTTGCAGGCGGATCTCGGTCGGTTCCCGGTCGCTGCGCAACCCCTTCCACGAGGGGTGACGGAGCCGGCGGTCGGGGGTCCAGGACCGGAACGTGACGTCCCCGACCAGGTTCGGGTCGACCCAGACGGCGTGACGGGCGTGTTCGCGCGGCACCGGGGAGTCGAAGGGCGAGTCCGGCCGGCTCAGCGGCTTCAGGCGCTGCTGAAGGTCGCGCAGCACGGTCTGGGTGAAGCCGGTGCCGACGTGCCCGATGTAGTGCAGTCTGTCGTGCGCGTCGTACATGCCGAGCAGCAGGGAGCCGATCGTGCCGGCCCGCCGGCCGGCGCCCGGTTTCCAGCCGCCCACGATGACCTCGACGGTGTCGTTGAGCGGCACCTTCACCCACGCCGGCGCGCGGCGGCCCGGCTGGTACGGCGACCGGAGCTGCTTCGCGACGACCCCCTCCAGGCCGAGTTCCGCCGCCGCCGTGGCCAGATCCCGGCCGGCCTCGCCGGTCCAGTAGGGCGGGGTGTCGACGCTGTCACCGCTGAGCCCCAGCTTCTCCAGCGCCGCGCGCCGCTCGGTGTACGGCAGCGGCGTGAGATCGCGTCCGTCGAGGTGCAGCAGGTCGAACAGGTACACCCGTACCGGGGTCGCCGCGACCAGCGCGGCGGCCGGCGACCGGACGTGCATCCGGCGCTGGAGCGCGGCGAAGCTGGGCCGGTTGTCGCCGTCGAGCGCCACGATCTCTCCGTCGAGCACCGCCCGCCGCCCGGCCAGCAGCCGGGCGAGTTCGTCCAGCTCCGGGTACGCCCGGGTGACGTCCCGGTCGTTGCGGCTGAGCAGTCGGAACCCGCCGTTGACGTAGCCGATCGCGCGGACGCCGTCCCACTTGAACTCGTAGCCCCAGCCGGGTCCGGTGGGCAGGGCGCCACTGGAGGCGAGCATCGGCGGCACGAGCTGCGGCATCCTGGCACCCACGCCTCCGATCATTGCCAACTTCGTACCGTTCTGTGCTGATTTCTGGCCTTTGCCTGGCTGTTCGGACCGCGATCGTTTGTGGGCGTCGGTCGCGGGTAGCCACGCTGTCGCCGGGACGGGGAGGACGAAGCATGGCTGACCTGGAGTTCTTCGAGAAGGTGGCGGCACGGGCGGGCGTCCCGTCGGAGACGGCGCGGTCCCTGGCCGAGGCCACGCTGCGTACCCTCGCGGAGCGGATCAGCGGCGGCACGGCGGCGGACCTGGCCGACCACGTGGCCCACGAGCTGCGTCCGCTGCTGGCCCGGGCCCGCCCCGAGGAGCCGCAGGCGTTCGGCCACGACGAGTTCCTGCGGCGGGTCGCGGAGCGTGCGGGGGTGGCGCCGGACATCGCCGAGCGCGGCGTGCCGGCCGTCCTGCAGACCCTGGACCCGGTGGTCGGGCACCAGCGGTTCGAGCAGGCGATGTCGCAACTGCCGGCGGAGATCCGGGCCCTGGCCCAACCGGTGCCGCGCCGGCGCTGATCCGACCGGCGGTCGGGTCGGGCGTCTAGGTTGGGCTGATGACCGGGCTGAGCTTCGACCGACACTGCGCCGAGATCGTCGCCCAGAGCGACCTGCTGCGCGCCCATCTCGACCGGGCCGACCTCACCGTCGCCGTGCCGTCGTGCCCCGGCTGGAACCTGGGCCAGCTGGTGCGGCACCTCGGTGGTGGCCAGCGCTGGGCCGCCGAGGTGGTACGGACCCGGGCGACCGTCCCGCCCACCGACACGCACTTCCGCGACCTGTCGGCGTACGCGCGGGAGGAGCCGGCGGTGGTCGGCCCCTGGCTGGTCGAGTCCGCCGCCGAGCTGGCCGGCGCGCTGAACGCCGCCGGCCCCGAGGTCATGACGTGGACTCCGCTGCCGGTCCCGGCCGCGACGGTGTTCTGGGCCCGTCGGTTCGCCCACGAGACGCTGATGCACCGCGCCGACGCCGCGCTCGCGCTGGGCGAGGACCTCGCCGTCGACCCGGCGGTGGCCGTCGACGCGCTGGACGAGTGGATGGAGCTGGGCTCCCTGCCGATGATGTTCGACTTCTATCCGGAGCGGCGCACGCTGCTCGGCCCCGGCCGTACCCTGCACCTGCACGCCACCGACCTCCCGGCCGAGGCGGGTGCGGAGTGGCTGGTCGACCTCACCGGCGACACGCTGGCCTGGCGGCGGGCGCACGAGAAGGCCGCCGTGGCCGTACGCGGGCCGGTCACCGAGTTGCTGCTGCTGGTCTATCGACGGCGGCCGGTCGGCGAGGCGGCCGTCGAGGTCCTCGGCGACGCCGCGCTGCTCGATCTCTGGCTGGACCGGGTCCAGTTCGGCTGACGGTGGCCTGGCCGCCGCCGCTGCCTACCGGGCGGGCTCGGCGGTCTGGTCCCAGATCGACTTCATCTCGTCGAACGCCTGCTCCATGAGCTGAACCATCGCCTCCCGGGCGCGCTCACCGTCGTGCCGCTGGATCGCCTGGGCGACCTCGGCGTGCAGTTGCAACGCCTGCTCGTGCGGGTGGTGCGGCATGAGGTGGTGCTTGTGCCGGCCGGTGAGCACCTCCGCGACCAGATCCTGCAACCGGACGAACATCTCGTTGCCGGAGGCGAGCAGCACCCGTCGGTGGAACTCGATGTCGAGGCGCAGGAAGCGCTCCTCGTCGCCGGCCTGGCCGGCGGCCCACATCTTCGCCGCGAGCCCGACGAGGTCGCTCGCCTCGTCGTGACCGACCCGGCTGGCGGCCAGCATGGCGGCGTGCGGCTCGATGGCGGTGCGCAGCTCGGTGATCGACCGGAGCTGGGCGATCCGGCTGTCCGAGGCGAGCCGCCACCGGATCACCTGCGGGTCGAAGACGTTCCAGTCGTGCGCCGGCCGGATCGTCACCCCGACCCTTCGGCGGGTCTCGATGAATCCGATCGATGCCAGCACCCGCAGCACCTCGCGGACCACCGAGCGGGACACCTCGTACCGGTCGACCAGTTCGTCGATGTTGAGGACCGCCCCGGGGGCGAACTCGCCGCCGCAGATGGCGGTGCCGAGGTGCTCGAGCACGCGGGCGTGCAGCCCGGCTTCGGCAGGGGCGTGCTGGGCGGCGATGCCCCCGGAGGAGTACGGTTCCACGCCAAGGATCATATCAGTTGGATCAACCCCTTGAATAAGTCAGCTTTTTCGGCCTAGCATCCCGACGTAAAGCAGACGTTACAACGTTGTGGCGCTCTTCCCCTTGGGCGGCGACCACGTGTAAAGGAGAGATGACGTGCGACGTCGATCGATAATCGGTACGTCTCTGGCCGTGGTTGCCGCCATGGGCCTGTCCGCCTGCGGCGGCGGGGGTGACGGCGGCAGTGGGTCGAAGACCCTGCGCGTGACGCTGGTGAACCACGTCTGGACCGAGAACATCAAGAAGGCCCTGCCGGAGTTCGAGAAGCAGACGGGCCTCAAGGTCGAGGTCACCCAGCTCGGTGAGGACCAGCTCTCCGACCAGTACAACGTCAAGCTCAACGCCGGATCCAGCGACCTCGACGTGATGATGTACCGGCCGCTGCAGGAGGGGAAGCTGTTCGCCAAGAACAAGTACCTCGCCGACCTGACCGAGCGGACCAAGTCCGACGGCGCCTTCGACTTCAGCGACTTCCAGGCCGGCCCGGTGCAGGCCACCACGTACGACGACAAGGTCGTCGGCGTGCCGATCATCACCGAGTCGGAGGTCCTCTACTACCGCAAGGACCTGCTGGAGAAGTCCGGTTTCACCACCCCGCCGAAGACCCTTGACGAGCTCAAGGAGCAGGCGGCGAAGGTCGAGGCCGACAACCCCGGGGTCGCGGGCTTCGTGTCCCGTACCGGCAAGGCCGCCGCCGTCACGCAGTTCTCCAGCTTCCTGTACAGCTTCGGCGGCGACTTCGTCGACGGCAGCGGGAAGGCCTCGGTCAACACCGAGCAGGCCAAGCAGGCGTACGCCTACTACGGCGGGCTGCTGCGCGAGCACGGCCCGAAGAACATCAGCACCGACATGAGCTGGTCCGAGGCGATGGCGATCTTCACCCAGGGCAAGGCGGCCTTCTACACCGAGGCCAACTCGCTCTACAAGAACGCCACCGACCCGGCCAAGTCGAAGGTCTCCGACACCGTCGGCTTCGCGGCCTTCCCGGCCGGCCCGGCCGGCTCGAAGCCGTACAACATCCCGTCCTGGGCGCTCGGCATCAACGACGGGTCGAAGAACAAGGACAACGCCTGGAAGTTCATCCAGTGGGCGGCCGGCAAGGAGCAGTCCCTGGAGCAGCAGAAGGCCGGCGTCCCCGGCGCCCGCGCCTCGGTCTGGGCCAACCCGGAGGGCATCGCCACCTACCCGAAGGACCTCGCCGAGGCCACCACGGCCAGCACCGCCAACGGCGTCGGCCACGACCGTCCGCTGGTCGTGAAGGTCGCCCAGGCGCGCGAGATCGTCGGCCAGCCGATCGTCGACGCGATCACCGGCAAGGACGCGGCCGCCTCGGCGGACGCGGCGAACACGGCGTTCCAGAAGTTCCTCGACGACGAGGCGAAGTAGCCCGACCGCGGGGTGGCGGGGCCGGTCGGCCCCGCCACCCGGCGCTGGGACCCTGGCCCTGAGCACCCGGAGACCTCATGTCAGCCGTCACCACACCCGTTACCAGATCGCCCGACGCCGGCCCGGCACCCGCGGCGGAGTCGGCCTGGTCGCGCTGGGCCAACGCGCACCGCAAGTGGCTCTTCGCGGCACCCGCCATGGCGTTCGTCGCCGCGCTGATCATCTTCCCGGTGGCGTGGACCGGATACCTCAGCCTGACCGACGCCGAGGGCTCGGTACGCGCCGAGAGCAACTTCATCGGGTTCCAGAACTATCTCGACGTGCTCAGCGACACCGAGCGGTTCTGGCCGGCGGTGTGGCGCACCGTCCTCTTCACCGGCGTCGTGCTCCTCGTCGAGGTCGCGCTCGGCATGGCGATCGCCCTGCTGCTGTGGCGGCCGTTCCGCGGTGAGAAGTGGGTCCGGGTCGCCATCCTCCTGCCGCTGGTGGCCACCCCGGTCGCGGTCGGCATGATGTGGCGGCTGATCTTCGACCCCAACATCGGCATGGCGAACCAGCTGCTCAGCTGGGTCGGCATCGGCCCACAGCCCTGGCTGGCCGGCCAGAACTCGGCCCTGCCGACGACGATGTTCATCGACATCTGGCAGTGGACGCCGATGGTCGTGCTGATCCTGCTGGCCGGCCTGACCGCGCTCTCCGACGAGCCCCAGGAGGCGGCCCTCATCGACGGCGCCAGCACCTGGCAGCGGTTTCGGCACGTCACCCTGCCGCTGCTGATGCCCACCGTGATCGTCGCGATCCTGCTGCGTGGCATCGACGCGCTGAAGACCTTCGACATCCTCTACGCCACCAAGGGCCGCGGCGGCGGGTCGTTCCACGAGGTGGAGACCCTCAACGTCTACGCGTACGGCCTGAGCTTCGACTACAACGAGTACGGCGTGTCATCGACGGTCCTCATCATCTTCTTCCTGATCATCATCGGGGTGATGTGGGCCCTGACCTACCGCAAGAAGGGGCTGGAGCGATGAACCCGAGCCGGCCGTTCAAGGTCTTCAAGGCGCTCGCCCTGGCCGTCGTGGTGCTCTCGCTGGTCGCGCCGCTGCTGTGGATGATCGCCGCCTCGTTGAAGACCAACGTCGACATCTACGACACCGAAAAGGCGTTCGCCTTCTCGCCCACGCTGGACAACTACCACAACGTGCTCCAGCAGGCGAACTACGTCCAGTTCATCGGCAACAGCCTCTGGGTGGCGTTCGCCGCCACGGTGCTCTCCCTCCTCCTCGGGGTGCCCGCCGCGTACTCGATGAGCCGGTTCAACATGAAGAAGTCCGCGCTCGTCGTGCTCATGGCCCGGGTCATCCCCGGCGTCTCGCTCCTGGTGCCGTGGTACTACGTCTTCTCGAACCTGCACATGGTCGGCGGCTTCACGGTGCTGATCCTGAGCCACATGTTCGTGTCGCTGCCGCTGATCGTCTACATCATGATGGGCTTCTTCGACAGCCTGCCGGAGGACCTGGAGGAGGCGGCGCTGGTCGACGGGCTGACCCACATCGGCGCGTTCCGCCGGATCACCCTGCCGCTCTCCGTGCCGGGCGTCGCCACGGCCGGGATCCTGTCCTTCATCTTCTCCTGGAACAACTTCATGTTCGCCCTGGTGCTCTCCGGCGCGGACACCAAGACCCTGCCGGTGGCGATCTTCGACTTCGTCGGCTACGCCAGCATCGACTGGGGCGGTCTGATGGCCGCGGCCACCGTGGTCACCCTGCCGATCATGGTGATCGCCCTGTTCGTGCAGAAGTACATCGTCTCCGGCCTCACCGCCGGTGCCACGAAGGGCTGACCGGCATGACCACCATCGCGCGCATCGAGACGTTCCTCGTCGCCCCCCGCTGGCTCTTCGTCCGCGTCGAGACCACCGACGGGATCGTCGGCTGGGGGGAGGCGACCTGCGAGGGCCGGTCCGAGACCGTCCGCACCGCCGTCGAGCAGCTCAGCGAGCTGCTGATCGGCCGGGACGCGCTGCGGATCGAGGACCACTGGCAGGTCATGACGAAGGGCTCCTTCTATCGCGGCGGGCCGATCCTGGCCAGCGCCGTGGCCGGCCTCGACCAGGCACTGTGGGACATCGCCGGCAAGCACTACGGCGCCCCGGTGCACCAGCTGCTCGGCGGCCCGGTCCGGGACCGGATCCGGGTGTACGGCTGGGTCGGCGGCGACGAGCCCAGCGAGGTCCGCGACCAGATCAGCGCCGCCGTCGAGACGGGCCTCACCGCCGTGAAGATGAACGCCTCGGGCCCGATGAGCCCGGTGGCCTCGGTGGCCGAACTCGACGGCGTGGTCCAGCGGGTCGCGGCGGCCCGCGAGGTGCTCGGTGACCACCGGGACGTCGCGGTCGACTTCCACGGCCGGTTCAGCCTCGCCACCGCCCGCCGGGTCGCCCCGCTGCTCGAACCCTACCGGCCGTTCTTCCTGGAGGAGCCGGTCGTCCCGGAGAACTCGCACCTCATCGGCGAACTGGTCCGCGCCACCACCACGCCGGTGTCCACCGGGGAACGGCTCTACAACCGGCAGGAGTTCCTGCCGGTGCTCCAGGCCGGCATCGCGGTGGCCCAGCCGGACCTCTCGCACGCCGGCGGCATCACCGAGGTCCGCAAGATCGCCGCGCTGGCCGAGGTGTACGACGTGCAACTCGCCCCGCACTGCCCGCTCGGCCCGATCGCCCTGGCGTCCTGCCTGCAGGTCGGCTTCGCCACGCCGAACTACCTGATCCAGGAGCAGAGCATCGGCATCCACTACAACCTCGGCGCCGAGGTGCTCGACTACTGCCTCGACAAGAAGCCGCTGACCTTCGTCGACGGCCACGTCGAGCGGCTCACGGGACCCGGCCTCGGCATCGAGATAGACGAAAACGCGGTGCGGGTGGCGGACAAGCGCGGGCACGCCTGGCGCAGCCCCACCTGGCGGCACCGCGACGGCTCCTATGCGGAATGGTGATCACGTGACCGTCAATCTCACCGCCGAACTCACCGCCACCCGGATGCTCGCGGTCATCCGTGGCAGCGACACCGCCGGCGCGATCGCCGCCGGCACCGCCCTGCTGCAAGAGGGCGTACGCATCGTCGAGGTGGCCCTCACCACGCCGAACGCGGCCTCGGCCGTCGAGGCGCTGCGCGCGGTGGCGCCCGCCGGGTCCCTGGTCGGCGCGGGCACCGTGCTCACCGCCGCCGACGTCGCCGACGTGGCCGCCGCGGGTGCGCAGTTCGTGGTGACGCCGGCCGTGGTCGAGTCGATTCCCGCGGCGGCCCGGCGCGGCCTGCCCGTCGCCGCCGGAGCGCTCACCCCGACGGAGGCGTACACCGCGATGCGGATGGGCGCGTCGGCGATCAAGCTGTTCCCGGTCTCGGTGGGCGGTCCGGCGTACCTGAAGGCGGTGCGCGACCCGTTCCCGGACATCCCGTTCGTGGCGGTCGGCGGGGTGGGGCTGGCCGACCTGCCCGGGTACTTCGCCGCCGGGGCGATCGCCGTCGGCGTGGGCGGACCGCTGGTCGGCGACGCGGCCTCCGGTGGCGACCTCGACGCCCTGCGCGAGCGGGCCCGCGCCTACCTCGCCGCCGTCTCATGACCGCCACCGACCTCGACGCCGTACGCGAGCCGGGCCCCCGCCTACCCGGCCCCCGCGCCGCGACCGGCGTCGACCTGCTCACCTTCGGCGAGGCCCTGGTCTCGCTGCGCTCGGCCGGACCGCTCGCCGCCGGCGGCCCGCTGCACCCGCACCTGGCCGGGGCGGAGTGCAACGTGGCCGTCGGCGTGTCCCGGCTCGGCCACCGCGCGGCCTTCGCCGGCCGGGTCAGCGGCGACGAACTCGGCGGGTTCCTGCTGCGGCAGCTGCGCGCCGAGAGCGTGGACGTCGCCCACGTGACCCGCGACCCGGAGCGTTCGGCCGGGCTGATGTTCCTGGAGCGGCGTACCGCCGACCTGACCCGGGTCGTCTACCAGCGGGCCGGCTCGGCCGGGTCGGCGCTGTGCGTCGACGACCTGCGTCCCGCTTTGGCGGCCGGGGCGCGGGTGTTGCACCTGACCGGGATCACCCCGGCGCTGTCCGACAGCGCCCGGGAGGCGACCCGGTGGGCGGCGGAGACGGCGTGCCGGGCCGGGACGCTGGTCTGCCTCGACGTCAACCACCGGGCGAAGCTGTGGAGCCGGGACGCGGCCCGGGCCGTGCTCGCCCCGCTCGCCGGGCACGTCTCGGTCGTCGTGGCCTCCGCCGACGAGCTGGACCTCGTCGGCACGCCGGGTGCCGACGAGCCGACCGTCGTGGCCGAGCTGCTCGACCGGGGCGTGTCGACCGTGCTGGTGAAGCTCGGCGGCGACGGCGCGCGCGCGTACACCGGGGAGGGCCGGCTGGAGGCGGCGGCGCTGCCCGTGACGGCGGTCGACACCGTCGGCGCGGGGGACGCCTTCACCGCCGGCTACCTCTCCGGCCACCTGGACGGACTCGACCTGGCCGGGCGGCTGCGCCGCGCGGTCACCCTCGGCGCCTTCGCCGTCGCCGGCCACGGCGACTGGGAGGCCCTGCCGCGCCGCGACGAGCTGTCCCTCCTGGACGACCTGCAGCCCGGCAGCACCCTTCGCTGAACCACCCTGAGAAAGGCACGCGCGTGAAGATCGTCGCAGCGGACGTCATCGTCTCCAGCCCCGACCGCAACTTCGTCACCCTCAAGATCACCACAGACGACGGGCTGACCGGGCTGGGGGACGGCACCCTCAACGGGCGGGAGCTGTCGGTCGCGTCCTATCTGGCCGACCACGTCGTCCCCCTGCTGATCGGGCGGGACCCGCACCGGATCGAGGACACCTGGCAGTTCCTCTACCGGTCGGCGTACTGGCGGCGCGGCCCGGTCACCATGGCCGCCATCGCGGCGGTGGACGTGGCCCTCTGGGACATCAAGGCCAAGGCCGCCGGGATGCCGTTGTACCAACTGCTCGGCGGCGCGTCCCGGACCGGGCTCATGGCGTACGGGCACGCCTCCGGGCGGGACCTGCCGGAGCTGTTCGACTCGATCCGCCGCCACCTCGACCTCGGCTTCCGGTCCATCCGGGTGCAGACCTCGGTGCCCGGCATCAACGCCGTCTACGGCGTGGCCGCGCAGCCCAGCGCCGACGGCAAGCGTTACGACTACGAGCCGGCCCAGCGCACCCCGCTGCCCGTCGAGGAGGACTGGGACACCCGCGCCTACCTGCGCCACCTGCCCGGCGTCTTCGAGGCGGTACGCAACGAGTTCGGTCCCGAACTGCCGCTGCTGCACGACGGGCACCACCGGATGACCCCCATCCAGGCCGCCAAGCTCGGCAAGGCGCTCGAACCGTACGACCTGTTCTGGCTGGAGGACTGCACCCCGGCGGAGAACCAGGAGGCGCTGCGCCTGGTCCGCCAGCACACCACCACCCCGCTGGCCATCGGCGAGGTCTTCAACACCGTCTGGGACTACCAGACGCTGATCCGCGAGCAGCTCATCGACTACGTCCGGTCCGCCGTGACCCACACCGGCGGCATCACCGCCATGCGCAAGCTGCTCGACTTCGCCGCCCAGTACCAGATCAAGTCCGGCATCCACGGCCCCACCGACATCTCGCCGGTCGGCATGGCCGCCGCGCTGCACCTGGACCTGGCCATCCACAACTTCGGCATCCAGGAGTACATGCAGCACGGCCCGCTCACCAACGAGGTGTTCCGCCAGTCGTTCACCTTCACCGACGGCTACCTGCACCCGGGGGAGCAGCCCGGCCTCGGCGTGGAACTCGACGAGGAGGCCGCCGCCCGATTCCCGTACCAGCCGGCGTACCTGCCGTTCAACCGGCTGAAGGACGGCACCGTCCATGACTGGTGAGCAGCGCGCCACCCGGCACATCGTCGTGATGGGCGTGTCCGGGGCGGGCAAGACGACGGTGGCCCGGGGGATCAGCGAGCTGACCGGCCTGCGGCTCGCCGAGGCGGACGAGTTCCACACCGAGGCCCACGTGGAACAGATGCGCGCCGGCATCCCGCTGAACGACACGGACCGGGAGCCATGGCTGCGCGCCCTGGCCGGCTGGATGGCCGAGCGGCACGCCGAGGGGGTCTCCACCGTGCTGGCCTGCTCGGCGCTGAAACGCGCCTACCGGGACGTGCTGCGGCAGGGGCCGCAGAGGGTCGAGTTCCTGCACCTGGACGGGTCGGCGGAGCTGATGCGGGAGCGGTTGGACAGGCGGGTCGGGCACTACATGCCGGCGAGCCTGTTCGACTCGCAGCGGGCGATCCTGGAGCACCTGGAGCCGGACGAGTCCGGCATGGTGCTGGAGGTGGAGGCGCCACCGGACGACCTCGTCCGAGCGGCGATCGACCGGCTCGGCCTGCCGCTGCGCGAGGCCGCCGCCGGCCGCTGACCGCGCCCGCCCCACGCCGGGCCTCGGCGCCTTCCGGTCCCGGGCCCGGCCGTCGGGGCGGCGCTCAGCCTCGGCGACGTCCGTCCCGGGCCCGGCCTCGACCCTGTCCCGGCCCGTCGGGACGCGCCCGGACCACGTCCGGACGCCGTCGCGGTCAGTCGGGCGTGGCGTCCAGGTAGACCCAGCGGCCGTCCTCCCGGACGAAGCGGCTGTGCTCCTCCAGCGTGCCGGGGCGGCCCGCCTCCCGGTGGTGGGCGCGGAAGCGGACCGTGCCCGTGGTGTCGAAGAGGCCGCCCCGGTCGCCGCCGAGGACCTCCAGCCGCAGCCACCGCAGCCCCGGGTCCAGCCGCAGCCGCGCCGGCTGGGTCGAGGAGTGCCAGCTGTGCAGCAGGTAGTCGGCGTCGCCGACGGCGAAGGCGCTGAACCGCGACCGCATCAGCGCCTCGGCGGTCGCCGCCGTCGCCGCGCCCCGGTGGATCGGGCCGCAACATTCCGCGTACGGCAGGCCCGTCCCGCAGGGACAGGCCCCGCTCGCCCGTTCGGCCGCGCTCCGGCCCGCGCCACGTCTCGCCACGGTCGCCATCCTGCCGCAGCG
Source organism: Micromonospora narathiwatensis (assembly GCF_900089605.1). Lineage (NCBI taxonomy): Bacteria > Bacillati > Actinomycetota > Actinomycetes > Micromonosporales > Micromonosporaceae > Micromonospora > Micromonospora narathiwatensis. Next base: position 2,495,159 of record NZ_LT594324.1, read on the forward strand.
GCGAGCGGCCGGGGCCGCCGGGTGACCTTGCGCGGCCGCGCTGCAATGGCCCCATGAACGGGGACGTGACACGGCGGCTCGCCGAGGCGGTCGAGCGACTACGCGAACACGAGACGATCGGTGGGCAGGTCGAGCTGCTGCGCCGCCGGGTGGACGAGGCGGAACGGCAACTCGACCGGCTGCGCGACGCGCACGAGCGGGAGCAGCAGGACGTCGAACGCCTGGAGGGCCGATCGATCACCCGCGTCGTCGCCTTGCTGCGCGGCACCCGCGACGACGATCTGGCCCGGGAACGCGCCGAGGCAGGGCTGGCCGCCCGACGCGAGGCGGACGCGCGGGCGCACCTCGCCGGGCTGCGCCGCGAGCACCGGGCCGCCCAGGCGCGCCACGCCGAGCTGGCCGACGCGCCCGCGGCGTACGCGGCCCTGCTCGACGAGCGGGAACGGCTCCTGATCGCCGGCCGGGACCCCCGGGCGGCCCGCCTCGCCGCGTTGGCCGCCGAACGGGACCGGCTCGCCACCCGAGCCCGACAGGTCGACGAGGCGGCCCGGGCGGCGACGGCTGCGCGGACCGCCCTCGTCGCGGTGCGCGACCACCTGGCCAAGGCGAACGGCTGGTCCACCTACGACACCTTCTTCGGCGGCGGGATCGTGGGCAGCATGATGAAGCACAGCCGGATGGACGACGCCGCCGCGGCGGCCCGGGTCGCGGACCGGCGGCTGGCGGTGCTGCGTACCGAGCTGTCCGACCTGCCCGGCGGGTGGCTCGCGCCGGAGCTGGAGGTGGGCGAGCTGACCCGCTTCGCCGACATCTTCCTCGACAACATCTTCACCGACCTCGCCGTACGCGGGCGGATCCGGCGGGCGCAGGACGCGGTCGACCGGGCCGGTACGGCGGTCGCCCGGCTGCGGGACCGGCTCGCCACCGAGGCGGGCGAGTTGCACCGGTGTCGCACCGCCGTCGCGGTGGAACGGGTCGGCCTGCTCACCGCCCCCTGAGCGGGCACGGCGCGGTCTCAGCGGGCGCTCGTCCGGGCCGTACGCCGGTTGCCGAACGACTCCATGGTGGTCGCCTTCCTCGCCGGCGTCCGGGTCTCGGCGATCCGGCGGGCCCGGGCGGTGGCCGTGACCTTCTTCGCCGTGGCCTTGCGGGCCGTGCCCTTCCTGGTGGTCGTCTTCTTCGCGGTGGCCCGCGTGGCGGGCGCCTTCTTCGCCGCGGCCTTGGTGGCCGGGGCCTTCTTCGCGGCGGTCGCCTTCTTCGCGGGCGTCGCCTTCTTCGCGGCCGTCGCCTTGGCGGTCGGCCGTCGGGTGGGCGTGGCGGTGGTGGCCGCGGTGTCCTTCTTCTTCGCGGTCCGGGCGGTCGTCGGGGTGGGCTTTCCGCCCGGCGTCTTGGCCGCGGTCGCCCCCGTCGCCCGCCTGGTGGCGGTCGCCACCTTCTTCGCCGCCGCCTTGTTCGGCATCGGGGCCTTCCGCGCCCCGGTGGCCTTCCGAGCGCTGCTGGGTCTGGTGGCCGCCTGGGCCATCGTTCCTCCCTCGCTCCTCCGCCGCGGCCCGGACGGGTGGGTGCCGTCCGGCGACGTCGGGCCGACCGGCCCACGCGGCGCGCGTGTCTTCCCACCGGGCCGCCGGTCAAACACCGTGGACCCGGTTCGGACGGGCGGCGCGCGGCCCGCGATTGGCCCAATGGTCGACGCATCGATCGGCTCTGCTGTTGGGCCGCTTCCGGGCTTAGCGTCAGTACGTGACCGAGACCGGACAGGGGACCGAGACGATGACGACGACCGCCGACATGTGGTTCGACCCGCGCTGCCCGTGGGCGTGGAACGCCTCCCGCTGGCTGCTGGAGGTGGAACAGGTCCGCGACGTGCGGGTCCGGTTCCACGTGATGAGCCTGTCCGTGCTCAACCAGGGGCGCGACGGGCTGGAGGAGTGGTACCGGGAGTGGCTCGAGCCCGGCATGGGCCCGGTCCGGGTCGCCGTGGCCGCCGCGCAGAAGTTCGGCCCCGAGGTGCTGCGCGACCTCTACACCGCACTGGGCAACCGGATCCACCACGAGCGGGCGCCGATCGGCCGGGAGCTGTACGTGGCGGCGCTGACCGAGGTCGGCCTGCCCGTCGAACTGGCCGACGCCGCCGACTCCACCGACCACGACGAGGCCCTGCTGGCCAGCCACCACGCCGGCCTGGAGCCGGTCGGCGAGGACCTGGGCACCCCCACCATCCACGTCACCGGCCCCGACGGCCGGGTGAACGCGTTCTTCGGTCCGGTCGTGGCGCCGATCCCGCGCGGCGCGGCCGCCGGCCGGCTCTGGGACGGGGTCCTGCTGGTCTCCGGCACCGACGGTTTCTTCGAGCTCAAGCGGGCCCGCACCCGCCGGCCGATCGAGCGCTGACCCGTGCCCGGCCGTCTGCTGCCCGAGCCCGGACCGGCGCGTACGCTCGCGCTGGCCCAGCTGAGCAACTCGATCGGTGACGGGGCGTTCCTCGTCACCTCCGCGCTCTACTTCACCCAGGTGGTCGGCCTGTCGCCCGGGCAGGTCGGGCTCGGGCTCTCCGCCGGCTGGGCGGTCGGTCTGCTGGCCGGAGTGCCGGCGGGTCACGCGGCCGACCGGCGTGACGCCCGCCGGGTGGCGGTCCTGCTGGCCGCCGTCACGGCCCTGGCCGTCGCTGCGTTCCTGCTGGTCCGCCAGCCGGCCGTCTTCGTCCTGGTGGCCGCCCTCTACGGCAGCGGTCAGACCGGTCTGGCGGCGGTGCGCCAGGCGCTGCTGGCCCGGCTGGTGGAGCCGGCCCGGCGTACCGAGGTGCGGGCGCGGTTGCAGTCGGTGGTCAACGCCGGTCTCGGTCTGGGGGCGGCCCTCGGCGGCCTGGCGCTCTGGGCGCACACCGCCGGGGCGTACCGGTCGGTGCTCGTGGTGGACGCGGCGGCCTTCCTGGTCGCGGCGCTGCTGCTGTGGCGGCTGCCGGCGCGGCGGCCCACGGCGGCCCGGCCCGGGGCCGGCGGCGGGCGCCTCGCGGTGCTCCGGGACCGGCCGTACGCGCTGCTCACCGCCCTGAACGCGGTGATGATGCTGTACCTGCCGCTGCTCAGCCTGGTGCTGCCGCTCTGGGTGGCGCGGCGCACCGCGGCCCCGTCCTGGCTGGCGGCGGCGCTGCTGGTGGTCAACACGGCGGCGGTGATGCTCGCCCAGGTGCGGGTGGCCCGGCGGGTGGTGGACCCGGCCGGCGCGGTGCGCTCGCTGCGGCGGGCCGGGGTCACCATGGTCGTCGCCTGTGGACTCTTCGCGCTCTCGGCCGCCACCACCGCGCCCTGGGCGGCGGCGGCGATCCTGCTGGCCGGCGCCGGCGCTCAGGTGTACGCCGAGATGGCGCACGGCGCGGGCGCCTGGCAGCTCAGCTTCGACCTGGCGCCGGCCGACCGGCACGGCCTGTACCAGGGCTTCTTCGGCAGCGGGGTGCCGCTGGCCCGGATGCTCGGCCCGGTGCTGCTGACCTGGCTGATCGTCGACGGCGGGTCGGTGGGCTGGTTGGCCTTCGCCGGCCTCTACGCCGCCGCGGCCGTCGGGATCGGCCTGGTGGTACGGGGTGCGGGGCGTCCGGCGCCGGCTGACGCCTCCCGAGCACCGGCCCTACGGGCGGGGTGAGGGCGTCCGCCGCCGCGTCCCGGGACACCATGCGGCGGCCCCGACCACTAGCGTGGAACACGAGATGGACCTGTCGACGAAACACGCCACCGCCCTGACGGGACAAGCCGGATGAGCCCCACCCAACGGCGCCTCGATCCGGACCAGGTCCGGCGCTACGTCGCGGCGTCCCTCGGTCCCACGCCCCGGGTCGTCGAGTGCGGTCCGTTGACCGGCGGCGGGTTCGCCGCCGTCTGGTGGGTGACCCTGGACGACGGGCGGGCCGTGGTGCTGAAGGTCGGGCCGCCGCCGTCCGTGCCGCTGCTGCGCTACGAGCTCGACATGATCGGCGCCGAGGCCCGCTACCTGCGGCTGGTCGCCGAGCGGGCGCCCGCCGTTCCGGCCGCGCCGCTGCTGCACCACGGCAGCGACCCGGTGCTGGGCGACTGGCTGCTCACCGGCCTGCTACCGGGCCGGACGCTCTGGGCGCTGACCGAGGCCGGCGTCGACACCGCCGTGGTCGAGGCCGAGTTCGGCGTCGCGCTCGCCACCCTGCACGGCATCACCGGTGACCGGTACGGCTACGACGGCGGGCGGGCCTGCGCCGACACCTGGCGGGCCGCGTACCTGTCCATGCTGGACGACCTGCTCGCCGACGCCGCGGACTGGCGGGTGCCGCTGCCGCTGCCGGCGGCCCGGATCCGGGAACTGGTCGACCGGCACGCCCACGTCCTCGACGTGGTACGCCGCCCGGCGCTGCTGCACTTCGACTGCTGGGCGGGCAACGTGCTCGCGACGGACGGCCCGGACGGCACGCCCCGGCTCAGCGGCCTGGTCGACGGCGAGCGTTACCTCTGGGGCGACCCGCTGCTGGATCTGGTCTCGCCGTTGCTGTTCCGGCGTACCGAGGACGAACCGGAGCATCCGGTGGTGCGGGCGTACCGGACGATCTCGCCGTTCCCGCTCGACGCCGGCGTACGCCGCCGGCTGGGCCTGTACCGGCTCTACCTCTACCTGTTGATGACGGTGGAGATGCCCAGCCGGGGGATCACCGCCGAGTCCGAGCCGTGGCGGGTCACCCACCTCGCCACGCTGCTCGACCAGGAACTGTCCGACCTCGACAAACCCTGAGCCGGCCTACAGCCAGCCCGAGCGCCGGAACAGCCGGTGCAGGGTTACCCCGGCGACGGCCATCACCAGCAGCGCCACCGGATAGCCGTACCGCCAGCCCAGCTCCGGCATGTGGTCGAAGTTCATGCCGTAGACCCCGGCCACCGCGGTCTGGGTGGCGGCGATCGCCGCCCACGCCGCGATCTTGCGCATGTCGTTGTTCTGGTCGACGGCGAGCTGCGCAAGCCGCGCCTGGAGCATCGAGTTGAGCAGTTCGTCGGCGGAGCTGACCCGGTCCACGGCGCGGGTGAGCCGGCCCTCCACGTCCACGAACCAGCGGTGCAGCGCCGGGGGTGGGCCGCCGACCCGTTGTTCCCGTACCGCCCGCAGTGGCGCGGCCAACGGCAGCACCGCCCGCTTGAACTCCACCACCTCCCGCTTGAGCTGGTAGATGTGCTGGATGTCGGCCCGACGGTCGCGAGCGAAGACGCTCTCCTCCACCCGTTCGAGGTCGCTCTCCAGGTGCCCGGCGACCTCCAGGTAGAGGTCGACCATCCGGTCGCAGACCGCGTACGCGACGGCCCACGGTCCGGCGGCCAGCAGACCCGGGCGGCGCTCGATCCCCGCCCGGACCCGGGTGAGGGCACCGGTCGCGCCGTGCCGGACGGTGATGACGAACCGGTCGCCGAGGAAGACCATCACGTCGCCGGTGTCGATCACCTCGGACGTGTCGGTCAGCTCGGCGTGCTCGACGTACCCGGCCGTGCGCAGCACCAGCAGGGTGACATCGCCGTGCCGCTGCGCCGTGGGACGGTGCCCGTCGGTGCGGGCCTGCGCGACGGCCAACTCGTCCAGGCCGAAGGTGCGGCCGACCGCCGCCAGCACGTCCGCGTCCGGCTCGTGCAGGCCCAACCAGACGAACGACCGACGGTGCCGCCGGCTGCGCGCGTACGCGTCGGCGAAGTGCGGCCGGCCCGGTTCCCGCCGGCCGGTCACGTAGACCGCGCAGTCGACCACGGCGTCCGGATTGGACCGTGGCGCGGGCACCCTCGCGTCGGCGTTCCGCCTGGTCAGGCGGGTGAGCAGGGTGGAAAGGCGCCGCCCGCCCCATCGGGTCCGTGCCGCCGACCGGTCCACCGCGCACCTCCTCCGGCAACCCCGGCTCGGCGCGAGTCCGGAGCCGCCGTCCGCCGGGAACTGACGGCCAACCGTACGGCGTGCGCGCGGGTCGGTGTGTCCGGCGCGCGTCAGCGGGTGGCGGTGGCGAAGACGACGATGTTGTCCGGATAGCTGCCGGTACGCGGGTTGAAGCGGCCGCCGCAGGTGATCAGGCGCAGCCGTGCCTCCGCGCCGCCGCCGTACACCCGGTCGGTGGGGAAGCGGTCCTTCGGGTACGCCCCGACGCCGTCCACGGTGAACGTGGCGACCTGGCCGTCGACCCGGCTGATCCGTACCGTGTCTCCGGGGCGCAGCCGGCCCAGGTCGAAGAAGACCGCCGGCCCGTTCTGCGAGTCCACATGCCCCACCAGCACGGCGTTGCCCGCCTCGCCCGGGGTGGGGCCGGGACGGTACCAGCCCGCGATCTCCGGGTGGTCCAGCGGCGGCACCTCCAGCTCGCCGTCGTCGTCGGTGGCGACCGGGACGATGGCGGCGTCGACGCCGATGCGCGGAATGGTGACGCGGGCCGGTTCGGAGCGGGGCAGCACCGGCCCGGGTGAACCGGAGGGTTCGGCCGTCGGGGCCGCCGAGGCCCCCGGCTGGGGCGGTCGCAGGGAGGTGGTGCCGAGACCGGCGGCGACCAGGCCGGCGCCGGTCGCTCCGGCGATGGTGACCGCGGCGACGACCGCCGCGGTGCGGGCCTTCGACGGCCCGTCTCCGTTGCTGCTCTTCGGCGACAGGTTCCACCTCCGGTCCGACGTGGGCGCGGCGCCCGCGCCGGACGTCGTCCGGCGCGGGCCTCCTCGCCCAGGGATGGTGAGGCGAGGTCGTCAGGCGGCGGTCGCGCGCCGTCGGCGGCGCACCAGCACGTACGTCCCGCCGGCGACCGCTGCGGCGGCCAGCGCGCCGCCCGCGACGAGCACGCCGGTGTCGCCGTGCCTGCCGCCGGCGCCGGCCTGGGCGCCGCCGATCGGGGTGGCGCCGATCGCGATGACGGTGAAGGTGGCCGTGCCGCCGTTGCTGCCATCCCCGCAGGTGGTGTTGACCGTGTACGTGCCGAGGGTGAACCCGGCGGTGAAGAGTTCGGCGCTCAGCCCACCTCCGGCCGCGGCCGTGGTGGACCGTACGTTCTCGTCCCGGTCCGGCCCGGTGATGTGGAACAGCGCGTCGCCGTTCGCCGGGTTGCATTCCGTCGTGGTGAGCACGACCGTCCCACCGACCGGGGTGGTGGCGGGCGAGACGGTGGTGTCCGCGAGCGCGGCGGCCGGGAGCAGGAGCGTGCCGAGGCCCACGCCGACCGCCGTCGATCCGAGAATTCTCTGTGCCTTCATCCGCGTCTTCCCTCACTTTTCGTCCGCTGACTGCGTGGGACGTCGTTCGGGTGGCCAACTCCGTGACTAGCACCGGTGTGGCCAACACTAGGAGGGTTGCGGCGGTCACTCAGCGTAAATGAGAAATCTTCGTTGCCGTCACGAGTCCTCCCTCCCGCCGGGGAGCGCCGGACCTGCCCGCCCAGCCGCGTCCCGAGCGCCGAGGCGTCGCGGTGCCCGCTGCGCCGGCTGGTCCCGTTCGGGGTGAGGCGGCCGGACGCGGCCTGTGGGGCGGTCCGAGACATCACGTCCCCGATGTCCGATCTGGCCTCGGCCCCCGACAGCCGCTCACGCCATCGCCTTTCCCGGGCGAGCCATGATTCGCAAGGATCGACGCCACGGCTTCGCTGGATCCGCATTCCGCCCCGGACGAGACGACGATCCCTGGCGGTGTCGCGCCATCCGCGCGGCAACAACTCATCTGCCGACCCGAAAGAGGCAACGACCCCCGTTCGTCGTCGCGTACGGCCCGCCGCGGACCCCCGACGCTCGCCGGCCGGGCGCATCCTCGTGACCAACGGCCCTGGCCGTTCCGGGGGTGGGGGAGGACCGTGGTGGACGTGAGCACCACGAGCAGAGCGGCCAGGCCGGCGGCGAGTTGCCCGATCCGCCCGGGTGAGCCGTGCACCCTGTGCCAGCTCGACGTCACCGGGCCGCAGGACTGCCCGCTGGTCTATCTGGTGATGGGGGACGACGAACTGCGGGACGGGCTGCACCAGGCCCGACTGGCCCGGCCCGGCACGCGGCGGCCCCGACCGGCTCGGCACGCCGGGGCGGCGCACCCGTCGCCGTCCGGGTGCTGAACCCGCCGCTCGGTGGCCACCTGCCGGTGCCGGTGCTGTTCACCGAGCCGGTGGGTCAGCGCGGTCCAGACCTGTCTCGTGCGCGAGGACGACCGCCTGGACCCGGTCGCGCAGGCCGAGCTTGGTGAGGACGGCGGAGACGTGGGTCTTCACCGTGGCGGTGCTCAGGTGCAGCCGGGCGGCGATCTCCGCGTTGGGCGGCGAATCACACGATCGCCTCTTGTCCGGCGGCCCTGCCAGGGAGTTGGCTCATCGGCATGGCCCGTATCGCATACGACCACGCCGACGCGGCGGCGTTCGAGGCAACCCGCCATCTCGCCGATGGCGGGCTCGCCTCATGGCGGGCCGCCGCGATCCGGCACCTCGCCCCGCACCCGGGCCTCCGGCTGCTCGACCTGGGCGCCGGCACTGGTAGCTGGGCGCGGGCCTTCACCACCTGGTTCCCCGGCGCCGACATCATCGCCGTCGAGCCGTCGGCGGCAATGCGCGCCCGTTCCGTGTTCGCGCCCATCCTCGCCGGCGACGCCGCACACATCCCGCTCGAGGACGACAGCATCGACGCCGCTTGGATGTCCACTGTCATCCACCACGTTCCCGACCTGGCCGTCGCGGCCCACGAACTGCGCCGAGTCCTGCGCCCCGGCGCTCCCGTGCTCATCCGATCGGCGTTCGCCGGCCGCCATCAGGCGATCACCCTGTTCCGCTACTTCCCGGAAGCCATCCGAGTCCTCGACACCTACCCCAGCATCGCCGACGTCGAATCCGCCTTCGCCGACGCCGGGTTCGCCACGGTGGCCATCGAACAGGTCCCCCAGATCACCGCCCCATCGCTTCGGGAGGCGGCCACCACACTACGACGGGAAGCGCACACTCCGCTTAAACTGATCACCGACGACGAGTACGCCGCCGGCGTCAGGCGACTCCGCGAAGCCGCGCAGGTCGACACCGGACCGGTGATCGACGCACTGGACCTTCTGGTTCTGCGGTGAACATCGGCAGTGTGCCGAAAGCTCGAACCTGGCGGGCGCCGAGCCGGCGGGGGGTGGCAGTGGCTCGCCGGTCTCCAGCGGTGTCTTGAGGCTGGCGAGCAGCGCGGGCCGGCCGCCGCTGCCGTCGAGCCGACCGCGCGGTGCATTTCGCTGCGGGGGAGAAGTCGTCGTGGGTCACGGTCAGCAGGACGGTGTCCCCCGTACGGCGCGAGGTCGAAGGTGGCCTTGTCCGACCGCCTTAAACCCAGCCTCCTAGGATGCCGAAGGGGAGTGTGGCCTCCCCGACACGACGACGCGAACCGGCAGAACACCGCGTGGGCGGCAGCCACACCCGGAGCGCCGACCAGCAGGGGGCGCGGATCGGCCTGCGGACCGCGGCGTACCTGGTCCGGCATCAGTTCCGCCCGCTGCGGTGAGCGTCGCCCCGGCGCGCTCGACAGCGATGGTGTGGTGGACGGATCCGGCACCGTAAACCGGGTCGGCGGAAGCTGCCACCGCTGGTAGGTTCGCTGGCCGTGACGGGGACTGCGGGGGAACGGCTGGACGGGCGCTTCGCGCGACTCTGGGCGGCCAGCACCATGTCGGCGTTGGGCAGCGGGATGGCCGTCGTGGCCGCGCCGCTGTACGTCGCGTCGCGGACCGACGATCCGCTGATCGTGTCGGCGGGTGCCGCGGTGGCGTGGCTGCCGTGGCTGCTGTTCTCGCTGCCCGGCGGGGTGCTCGTGGACCGGGTGGACCGGCGTCGGCTGATGGTGGTCATCGACTGGGTACGGGTGGCCGTCCTGGTGGTGCTGGCCGCCGCGATGCTGACCGGTCGGGCCGGGGTGGCGCTGCTCTACGCGGTGCTGTTCGTGATCAACACCGGCGAGGTGGTGTTCCGCAGCGCCGCCCAGGCGGTCGTGCCGGCGGTGGTGCCCCGGTCGCGGCTGGAACGGGCCAACGGCTGGCTCGGCGGCGGCACCCAGGTCATGCAGAACATGGTCGCCGGCCCGCTCGGCGGGTTCCTCTTCGTGGTGGCCGCCGCCATCCCGTTCGGCGTCAACGCCGGCACGTACGCGCTCAGCGCCGTGCTGGTCGGCCTGCTCGCCGGGTCGTACCGCGGCTCGCCGGAGCCGGGCCGGCGCCGCTCGGTCCGCGCGGAGGTCGCCGAGGGGTTCCGCTGGCTGCTGTCCCAGCGGCTGCTGCGCACCATGACCCTGCTGATCGGCATGCTCAACGTCACCCTCACCGCGGCTCTCGCGGTGCTGGTGCTGTTGGCCACCGAACGGCTCGGCCTCGGCTCGGTCGGCTACGGCGCGCTGTTCACCTGCATCGCCGTCGGCGGGCTGCTCGGCTCGGCGGTCGGTGACCGGCTCGTCGCCGCGATCACCGCCACCTGGACGATCCGGATCGGCCTGCTGATCGAGGCCGGCCTGCACCTGGCCCTGGCCGCCTCGCGCAGCGCCGCGGTCGTCGGGGCGGCGCTGTTCGTCTTCGGTGTGCACAGCGCGTTGTGGAACATGGTGGCGAACTCGCTGCGCCAGCGGCTCACCCCGCCCGCGCTGATGGGCCGGGTGGGCAGCACCACCCTGTTCATCGCCGCCGGCGGCAACTGCGTCGGCGCGTTGCTCGGCGGGGTGGTCGCCGCCCGGTTCGGGATCACCGCGCCGTACTGGGTGGGTTTCGTGGTCGCGCTGGTGGTGATCGCGCTGACCTGGCGGGTCTTCGACCGGGCGACGGTCGCCGCCGCGTACGCCGAACCGCCGGCCGCGACGCCGGAAACGCCGGCGAGCGTCGGCTGAGCAGGCGGCGCCGTTCCGGTAGCGCGCCTGGCCCGGGCGGACCTGGGCGGACGGTCCCGGCGCGGCCACGCCGCCGGCCGTGTGGCAGCGTGGGCGGGTGGACGCATCCCCGGTCGAGGTCGACCTCGCGCTGCTGGGCGGTGGTGGCGCCGCCTCCCTGGTGCTGGCCGCCCTGGACCGGCACGACGTCGCCGGCCTGCGGGTGGCCGTGGTCGACCCGGTGCGCAGGCGCGGCCAGGACCGCACCTGGGCGTTCTGGGGCGCCCCCGGTGGCGAACTCGACCCGCTGCTGAGCGCCAGCTGGTCGCGGGTCGACGTGGTCACGCCCGCCGGCCGCCGCGTCCTGCCGCTCACCCCGCTGCGGTACGCGATGCTCCGCTCCGCCCCGGTCTACGACCGGGCTGCCGAGGCCGAGCGCCGGCTCGGCGCGGTCCGGATCGGCACGCCGGCCGGGGTGTTGCACGACGACGGCCACCGGGTGACGGTCCGCGACCCGGACGGCCGGGTGCTGCTGCGGGCCGGCTGGGTGCTCGACTCGCGCCCCCGACCGCCGGAACGACCCGGGCGTACCCGGTGGTTGCAGCACTTCCGGGGATGGTGGCTGGCGGCCGACCGGCCGGTGTTCGACCCGGGCCGGGCGGTGCTGATGGATTTCCGTACCCCGCAGCCCGCCCGTGGTGTCTCGTTCGGCTATGTGCTGCCGGTCAGCGACCGGTACGCCCTGGTCGAGTACACCGAGTTCTCGCCGGCGGTGCTCGCCGACGCGGCGTACGACGCGGCGCTGCGCGGTTACGTCGGGCTGCTCGGCCTGGACCTGGCCGCGGTGCGAATACGCGAGGTGGAGCAGGGGGTCATCCCGATGACCGACGGCCCGTTCGTCGCCCGCCCGTCGCCCCGGGTGGTCCGACTCGGCATCGCCGGCGGCGCCACCCGCCCCTCCACCGGCTTCACCTTCGCGGCCATGCTCCGGCAGGCCGACCAGATCGCCCGTGCTCTCGCCGCCGGCCGGCCGCCGGTGCCGGCGCCCGCGTATCCCCGGCGGCACCGGTGGCTGGACGCGGTGGCGCTGCGCGCCCTGGACCGGGGGCACGTGGGCGGGGTGGAGTTCTTCACGCGGCTGTTCGACCGCAACCCGCCCGAGCGGGTGCTGCGCTTCCTCGACGGCGTCACCACCCCGCTGGAGGAACTGGCGGTGATGCGGTCCAGCCCGTTGCTGCCGATGACCGCGGCGGTGCTCGGTGACACCGTCGCCCGGCTGCGCCGCGATCCGGCACCCGGCGATGTGCCGGAGACCGGCGCGCGGGCGGCGGATCGGGCCGGCTCGTAGCCGGCGGCCGGCCGGGGCGTTCGTCGCGTGCCCGGCCGGCCGCCGGGGGTGGCCTACCGGCCGAGTTCCCGGGCGACCGTGTCCCGGACCAGCACCCGCAGCCGCTCCATCGGGTCGCCGTCGCCCGCGCCGAGCCGGTTGCGCAACGCCGCCACCGTCAGCCCCAACTCCGGGTACGCGAACGCGAGGCTGCCGCCGCTGCCGGCGGTGCCGAACGACCCGTCGTCCTGGACCGCGTACCCCAGGCCGAAGGTGGCCTCCTGCCCGAAGACCCACTCCTCGGCGCGCACCGCCACCGCCGACACCTCACGCAGGCGCTCCGGCGAGATCAGCCGTACGCCGTCGACCGGTCCGAGCAGCGCCGCGTACATCCGGGCGACCGCTCGGGCGCTCATCGTGCCGACCGCCGGCACGTCGGCGCGCAGCACGTCGGGACGGCTGCCGATGGTCGCGTCGGGTCGTACGCCGGGCGGGGCCACCGCGTCGAAGTTCGGCAGGTGGGCGCTCGCGTACGCGATCATGGCCGCCAGGCCGGCGTCCTCCAGCCGGGCCAGCCGGGGCAGGTCCGCCTCGGGCACCGCGAGGAAGAGTTCCCCGGGTACGCCGAGCGGGCCGGCGACCTCGTCGGCGAGCACCTCGGAGATCCGCCGGCCGGTGACCCGCCGGACCACCTCCCCGACGATCCAGCCGAACGTCCACGCGTGGTAGGCGAGCCGCGTGCCGGGGGCCCAGCGAGGCTCGGCGTCGGCGACCAGCGCGCACATCCGGTCCCAGTCGGTGAAGTCCTCGCCGGTGACGTCGGCCGGCAGCGCCGGCAGCCCGGCGGTGTGGGTGAGCGCGTGCCGCAGCGTGATCCGGTCCTTGCCGTGCCGGGCGAACTCCGGCCACACCTCGGCGATACGCAGGTCGTAGTCGAGTTGTCCCCGTTCGGCGAGGACGTGCACCACGGTGGCGGTGAGGCCCTTGCCGGTGGAGACCGCGTGGATCGGCGTGTCGGCGGTGAGCGGTCGTCCGGTGTGGCCGTCGGCCAGACCGGCCTGTTCCAGCACGATCGGCTGCCCGTCCAGGTAGGCGGCCACCTGCACGCCGGTCTCCCGGCCGGAGGAGACCAGGTCGTCGATCGTTTTCCGTACCTCGGCCCGTAGGCCGTCCCACTGTCCGTCCACGACTGCTCACCCTGCCAGGGCACCCCGTGCCGTGTCGTCGCTATTTCGTCGGTGGCCGGGGCCGTGGCACGCCGGGGGAGCGGCCGCGCCGGCGCGGCGGGTCGGCTTGCCCGGCCGGTCGGCGTACCGGGTAGGTTGCCGGCATGGCGGAGACGGCGACCGGCCGGGTCGTGGAGATCTGGACCGACGGGGCGTGCAGCGGTAATCCCGGGCCGGGCGGCTGGGGCGTGGTGCTGCGCTGGGGCGACCATGAGCGTGAGCTGTGCGGTGGCGAGGCGACGCCCACGACGAACAACCGGATGGAGTTGACCGCCGCGATCCGCGCGTTGGAGAGCCTGACCCGGCCGGTCACGGTACGCCTGCACACCGACAGCACGTACGTGCGCAACGGGATCACCGGCTGGCTGGCGTCGTGGAAGCGCAACGGCTGGTTGACCGCGGCGAAGCAGCCGGTGAAGAACGCCGACCTGTGGCAGGAACTGGAGGCGGCCTGCGCCCGGCACGACGTGACCTGGCTCTGGGTGAAGGGCCACAACGGACATCCGGAGAACGAGCGGGCCGACGCGTTGGCCAACCGGGGCATGGCCGAGGCCCGGGCGGAGGCGGTCGCGGCCCGCTGACGCCGACGGGTTGTGTCGAACCCGGTCGATGAGTAGCGTAACGAATCGATACCGTCACGGACAGTCGCCCTCGGAGGTGCTCGCGTGACTGTTGCGCCGCTCACCGACCTGCCGCTGTGGCCGCCGATCAACCTCGACCGCGACCCGCTCGTCCCGCTGGATGCGGTGGAGCGGCACCGCTTCTCCGGGCCGGTCACCCGGGTCCGGCTGCCGACCGACACGGCCGCCTGGCTGGTCACCCGGCACGCCGACGTCCGGCAACTGCTGCGCCATCCCGACTTCAGCGCCGACCTCACCCGTCCGGGTTTCCCCCTGCTGCGCCGGCTGACCCCCGCCGCGTTCGGCAGCCGGCAGGGCGGCTTCATCCGGATGGACGGGGCGGAGCACTCGCGGCTGCGCCGAATGCTCACCGCCGAGTTCATGATCAAGAACGTCCGGCGGATCGAGCCACTGATCCGGCAGACCGTCGACCGGGCCCTGGACGGGCTGCGCGACGCCGGTCCTCCCGCCGACCTGGTGACCCACTTCGCCCTGCCGGTGCCGTCCATGGTGATCTGCCACCTGCTCGGCGTCCCGTACGCCGACCACGACTTCTTCCAGGAGCGCAGCCGGACGCTGATCGACCGCGACGCGCCACCGGAACGCGTCCAGCGGCACGCGCAGGAGCTGCGCGACTACCTGCACCGGTTGGTCGAGACGAAGGTGGCCGCCGGCGACCGCACCGACGACCTGCTCAGCCGCCTGGCCCGGGACCGGGTCGACACCGGTGAGCTGGCCGTCGACGAGCTGGTCGGCATGGCGGTGCTGCTGCTCATCGCCGGCCACGAGACCACCGCCAACATGATCGGGCTGAGCACCCTGCTGCTGCTCCGGCACCCGGCCCGGTACGCCGCCCTGGGCGAGGACCCGGGGCACGCCGACGGTCTGGTCGACGAGCTGCTGCGCTATCTGAGCATCGTGCGCAGCGGCCTGCCCCGGCTCGCCCTGGCGGACGTCGAGATCGGTGGGCAGCTCATCCGGGCGGGAGAGGGCGCGATCGGGGTGCTCTCCCTGGCCAACCGCGACCCGGGTGCCTTCGACCGGGCGGACGAGTTCGACCCGTACCGGCAGGCACAGCAGCATGTGGCGTTCGGGTTCGGTGTGCACCAGTGCATCGGCCAGCCGCTCGCGCGGGCGGAACTGCGGATCGCCCTGGTGGAGCTGGCCCGACGGTTCCCCCGGCTGCGCCGGGCCGACCCCGACGGGCGGCTGCCGGCCCGGGACGCCTCGGTCGTCTTCGGCCTCGAGGCGCTGCCGGTGACCTGGTGACCTGGTGACCGGGGAGGTGGCCGTGCGCGTACGGGTGGACCGGGACCGCTGCTGCGGGTCGGGCAACTGCGTGGTGACCGCGCCGGAGGTCTTCGACCAGGGCGACGAGGACGGCCTGGTGCTGCTCCGCTTCGCCGAGCCGGCGCCGGACGTCGTCGACCGGGTCCGGCGGGCCGTCGACCTGTGCCCGGCCGGGGCGATCAGCCTCGACGAACCGCCGCGCCGGCCGGATCAGGCCACGTTCGGGGGCTCGCCGGTGCAGCGGACCTGATCGGCGCAGTGGCCGGCCCGGCTCGTCTCCGGGGCGGAGCGCCGACGCCCGGTCAGCGGGGCGCGTCCGGGTGCGTCGGCATGGACGAGCCACCGGCGCTGCTGCCCGACGACCCGCCGGCCACTCCGGATCCGTCGTCCTCGGTGACCACGTCCGGCTTCGGTGCGCCCGGTTCCGGCGCCGGCACGTCGGTGTCCGCGTCGACCTGGACCAGCCGGGCCTGGCCGGCCTCGTCCTCGGCGTGCGCCGGATCGACCGGCTGCTCGCCCTGGCGTACCCGATACTCCACCCGTCCGCCTCCCGTCGGTGTCGCGCCGCCCGAGGTGACGCCGACTCGGGCTACCCCGCCGTGCCGTCCCGAAACGTGTGCCGCCGGCTGGGCGGATCGCGGTACGGCGGGGTGTCCGCGCGGTGTGCCGCCAGGATCCCCCTGGCCAGGGACCGCGCGGTGAGACGCCGGAGTCGATCACTGCCGGTCGGGGCAGGGGATGCCCGTCAGCCAGCCGGCGGTCAGCGGCGACGCGTGGCGGCCCGTCCGCGCGGCGTCCGGGTCGAAGTGACCGTCAGCGACCAGTGCGTGGGGCGGCGCAGGCCCGGCGGCAGGACCGTCCGGTGGTCGCCCCGGGCGGCGTCGACCTGTGACTGGTGCACGAACAGGCACCGGCCGAGGTCGGTGCCGCGCAGGTCGGCGCCGCGCAGGTCGGCTCCGGTCAGATCCGCCGCGCCCAGGTCGACCCCGCGCAGGTCCGCGCCGATCAGGCAGGCCCCGCGCAGGTTCGCCCCGGACAGCCCGGCCCGGCGCAGGTCCGCCCCGATCAGGATCGCGCCGCGACGGTCCACCCCGGCCGGTGCGCCCCGGGCCTGCTCGCCGGCCCGGGACAGCAGCCGGTTGACCCGGTCGCGGTGCGCGTCGACGTCCAGGGCGAGCAGGTCGTCCGGGCTGCCGTCGGTGAGTCGCCCGGTCTCCGCCAGGGCGGCGGCCAGGTTTTCGCGCAGCGGCCCGGGTGAGGTCAGCGCGAGGGCCTCGGTGAGATACCAGAGCAGCTCGTGCAGTGGCCGCATCACCGCGAAGGTGTCGAACATGAGCCGGGCGGTGGCCGGATCGCCGCGCCAGTCCCGCCCGCCGAAGGTGCCCTGCGCGACGTGTTGGCCGGCGCCGAAACAGTCGAAGACCGTGCAGCCGGGGAAGCCCTGCTGGCGCAGGTCGCGGTGGATGTCGCAGCGCGAGTCGGCCCGCAGGTTCGGGCAGGGCTGACCGGCCGGCTTGTCGATGGCGAAGTCGGCGGAGGCGGCGAACGCCGGCGCGACGCAGCAGATCCCGAAGCACCGGGCGCAGTCGGCTCGCAATTCATGCCCTGCGCCCGCCGTCCGCCGTTCCGCCGCCTCGGACACTTTGCCCGGCCTCCCACGTCTCGCCACCGCCGGCCGCGACCGCCGCGCCCGGGGTGCCATTCTCCCGCCCCCGGTGCGGCTGGGCGGCGGCCGGGTCGGTCGGTGTGACCCGACGGCGGGCCATACGAGCGGGGCGCCGCGCGGACGCCTGCTCAAGCCGTATCTCGGCGCGGTGCTGCCGACCCTGGTGATCACCGGACTGCTCACCTCCGCCCGGCTGGTGCGGGACATGGCGGAGGACACGCTGGGCCTCATGCGCATCCAGCGCATCCGCGCCTGGTACCACCGCCAGTTCGCCGGTGAGCACGAGTTCTTCGCCGACGCGGTGACCAGCGGCGGCATGCAGGCGACCTGGTCGTAGGTGGGCATCCGCCCCGGGCGCGGGCACGCCCTGCTGACCACGGCCGCGTTCGTCGGCGCGGTCAACGCGCTGCTGCTCGGGCTCGGCGCCACCCTGCTGAGCGGCCTGTTCAGCGCCGCACTCGGCGTCGCGATCGCGATCGGCGTGGTGGTGGCGCTGGCGGCCTTCGCCGTCCAGGTCGGATACATCAACCGGGCCTCCGTCTCGCTCGGCCACTGAGCCGGGCCGCGGCGCCGCGCCGGAAATGCGGGAATGCCCGAACGGGTGACAACCGGAACCCCGGTACGCCGCAACGTATTCAGGAAGTGCCGGGAAGATGGCTGAACGGATGACAACCAAATCGCGCCGTTATTGCACCGAGTCATTGCGTAAGCCGGATCGTTGTCAATGCGTGACAACCGATCCAGCCGTTACCGGAACGATTCAATTCGCCGTTCCCTGACGGTTTACCTTCGGGTGAAGGACGTATTCGTCGCCGTCGGGAGGGTTCCTTATGAGCGACCGGTCCCACCCACCCTCGTTGGCCACGCCCGGTGATTCGGCCGCCCCGGCGCTCGCCGTCGACGCCGAGTCCCCGCCGGCCGCGGCCGGCCGCCGGGAGATCGTCGGCCGATCCCCCAACCAGCTTGCGTGGCTGCGCCTGAAGCGCGATCGGACGGCACGGTTGAGCGCACTGACCCTGGTCGTCGCCGCGATCGTCGCCGTCTGCGCACCGCTGCTCGGCTGGCTCACCGGAATCGACCCGACGGACAAGTTCGTCGACCGGCTCAACGATTTCGGAATGCCGGTCGGATACGCCGGCGGCATCACCACCGCGCACTGGCTCGGTCTCGAACCGGGCAGCGGCCGCGACATCCTCCTCCAGTTGGTGTACGGCCTGCGGACGTCGCTGTTCATCGCCTTCGCCTCGGCTCTGTTGGCCTCGCTCATCGGGGTGACGGTCGGCGTGCTGGCCGGTTGGGCGCGAGGCTGGCTGGACAGCGCGGTGAACTGGCTGATCGACATCACCCTGGCGTTTCCGTTCCTCATTTTCGCCCTCGCGGTGATCCCGATCCTCGAGGACCGGTTCTACACCGAGCGGGAGGCACCGTCACCCGCCTTCCGGGTGGCGCTGATCATCGCCACCTTCGGATTGTTCAGCTGGACGTACACGGCGCGGCTGGTGCGCGGGCAGGTGATCTCGCTGCGCGAGCGGGAGTTCGTCGAGGCCGCCCGGGCCGCCGGCGCGGGCACCTCGCACATCCTGTTCCGGCAGCAGCTGCCGAACATCTGGGCGCCGATCCTGGTCACGGTCTCGCTGAACGTGCCGCAGTTCATCGCCATCGAGGCGGCGCTGGCCTTCGTCAACATCGGTGTCACCGAACCCACGCCCGACCTCGGCCGGATGATCTACAACAGCATCGGCTACGTCGCGAGCGACCCCTGGTACACCCTGTTCCCCGGATTGACGATCTTCCTGCTGGTCCTGGCGTTCAACCTCTTCGGAGACGCGCTGCGCGACTCGCTGGATCCCCGATCGACCCGGTAACCCCTCGGCCATCAACACGCCCGGCCGGCGGGGCCGCCCGGGCGGGAAGGGAGCACACCGTGCGAGCAAGGACCCGGACACTGACCACGGGTGTCCTCGCCGCGGCGCTGTTCGCCGCCGGCTGCAGCCCGACCACCGACAGCGGTGGCGGTGGCGGCGACGACAAGACCAAGACCCAGACCGGCTCGATCTCCTACGAGACGGCCGACAACCAGGGCCCGGCGAAGGCGGTCGACGGGGCCAGCCGTGGCGGGACGCTCACCATCATGCAGAACTCCGACTTCGAGCACCTCGACCCGGCCCGCAACTACGTGAACGTGCAGCAGGTGACCGGCGGGCTGCTCTATCGGGCGCTCAACGGTTACAAGGAGGACGGCAGCGGCAACCTCCTGCTCGTCGGCGACCTCGCCACCGATCCCGGCAAGGACGTCAACGACGACTGCAAGGTGTGGCAGTTCACCCTCCGGGAGGGCGTGAAGTACGAGGACGGATCCCCGGTGACCAGCAAGGACGTCGCGTACGGCATCGCCCGCTCGTTCGCGGCCAACCTCAACGAAGGGCCGCACTACATCCAGCAGTGGCTCTACCCGGGCGGGGCGTACAACGCGAAGTACCAGGGGCCGTACGACGGTGGCAAGACCGTCCCGGACGGCATCGAGACGCCCGACGACCGGACCATCCGGTTCACCTTCCCCGAGCCGCACTGCGACATGCCGTACGCGGCGGCGCTGCCCACCAGCGCCCCCGTCCCCGCGGCGAAGGACACCCGGGCCAACTACGACCTGCGGCCCTTCTCGTCCGGGCCGTACAAGGTGAAGTCGTACCAGCGGGACGTCGCCCTGGAGTTGGAACGCAACCCGAACTGGGACCCGAAGACCGATCCGCTGCGCAACGCCTACCCGGACACCGTCCGGTTCACCTTCGGGCTGGAACAGGCGCAGATCGCCGAACGTCTCGTCGCCGACGCCCCGGCCGACCAGGCCGCGCTGAGCTGGACCGACGTGCCGCCGGCGGTGCTGCCCCGCACCACCACCGCCGGAGTCGTCGAGCGGGTGGTCAAGGGCCCGACGCAGTACACCTGGGTGCTGAACATCAACACCCAGCGGGTCACCGACCTGAACGTCCGCCGGGCGCTGAACTACGCCGCCGACAAGGACGCCGCGCTCAAGGCGATCGGCGGGCAGGCGGCCGGCTCCCCGGCCACCACGCTCATGTCGCCCACCACCGCCGGCTGGAAGAAGTACGACGTGTTCAACGCCCCGGTCACCGGTGACAAGGCCAAGGTGACCGAGTTGCTCGGCGGCAAGCGACCGAAGCTGGTGTTGGCCCACGCCAACACCGAGCTGCGGACCCAGCAGGCCGAGGCGATCCGGAAGAACCTCACCGACATGGGCTTCGACATCGTGATGAAGCCCATCGAGAGCAGCAGCTACTACGACCAGGTCGGCCGCCGGAACAACCCGTACGACCTCTACCTCGGCGGCTGGGGCTCGGACTGGCCGACCGGCTCCACCGTCATTCCGCCGCTGTACGACGGGCGGGAGATCGTCGCCGAGGGAAACAACAACCTCTCGTACCTCAACGAGCCGACGATCAGCGCCGAGATCGACCGGGTCCGCGGCCTGCCCGCCGTGGAGCAGGACGCCGGCTGGACGGCCCTGGACGAGAAGATCATGCGGGAGTACGCCCCGGTCGTGCCCCTCTACTACGACGCCGCCTACGAGCTGCACGGATCGAAGGTCGGTAACACCTTCCTCAGCGACGCCTACGGCATCATCTCGCTGAACGGCATCTACCTGAAGCAGTGACCGTCCGTGGGGGCGGCCCGGACCGGGGCCGCCCCCACCGTCCATCCTCCGGGGAGGTGCTCCCGTGCTCCGTTTCGTCGTCCGGCGGCTGCTCGTCGCCGGGCTCACCCTCGTCGTCATCAGCCTGATCACCTTCGGTCTCTTCTTCGCGGTGCCGAGCAGCCCGGCCAAGGTGATGTGCGGCAAGAACTGCACCGCCGAGGACATCGCCCAGGTCGAGCAGCGGCTCGGCATCGACCAGCCGCTGCCCCGCCAGTACGCCGACTTCGTCAAGGGCGTCCTCGTCGGCCGCACCTACGGGTCCGGGGACTTCCGGCAGGAGTGCCCGGCGCCGTGCCTGGGCTACTCGTTCCGCAACAACCAGCCGGTCACCGAGATCATCGTCCAGCGCCTCCCGGTGACCTTCAGCATCGTCTTCGGCGGCGCGGTGCTCTGGCTGGCGCTGGGCATCTCGCTGGGTATGGTGTCGGCGCTGCGCCGCGGGACGGCCTTCGACCGGGCGGCGATCGGCATCACCCTGGCAGGGGCGTCCATGCAGGTCTACTTCTTCGGGCTGATCCTGCTCTACCTGCTGGTGTACGCCACCGGGCTGCTGCCGTTCCCCAGCTACACGCCGCTGACCGAGAACCCGGCCCGCTGGGCGGTGGGCCTGCTGCTGCCCTGGATGACGCTCGGCTTCCTCAACTCCGCCCTGTACGCCCGGCTGTCGCGGGCACAGATGTTGGAGACCCTGTCGGAGGACTTCGTGCGTACGGCCCGGGCGAAGGGGCTGTCCAGGCGGCAGGTGCATCTGCGCCACGCGCTGCGGGCCGCGATCACCCCCATCGTCACGATCGCCGGGCTGGACATCGGGACCAGCCTCGGCGGCACCTTCATCACCGAGACCATCTTCGGCCTCCAGGGGCTGGGCAAGGCCACCGTCGAGGCGGTGCAGTTCCTCAACCTGCCGGTGGTCATGGCGACCGTGCTGCTGGCGGCGGTGTTCATCGTGGTCGCCAACATCGTGGTCGACGTGCTCTACGCGGTCATCGACCCGCGGGTGCGGCTGAGCTGACGGAGGAATCGACATGGCGGAACTTCCGGCGCCCCGCTCGGGCGAGGGTCCCTATCTGCGGGTGAAGGATCTGCGGGTGCGGTTCGACACCGAGGACGGTGTGGTCCGGGCGGTGGACGGGGTGTCGTTCTCGGTGGCGCGGGGTCGCACGTTGGGGATCGTCGGTGAGTCGGGCTCGGGTAAGAGTGTGACGTCGCTGGCGATTCTGGGTCTGCACAACGCCAAGCGCACGAGCATCACGGGGGAGATCTCCGTCGGGGGCCGTCAGTTGGTCGGGCTTTCGGAGGAGGAGGTGCGGCGGCTGCGGGGTCGGGACATGGCGATGGTCTTTCAGGATCCGTTGTCGGCGTTGCATCCGTACTACACGGTGGGTCGGCAGATCGCTGAGGCGTTTCGGGTGCATCACCCGGGGGCGGGGAGGCGGGAGGCGCGGCGGCGGGCGGTGGACATGTTGGGTCGGGTGGGGATTCCGCAGCCGGGGCGGCGGTTCGATCAGTATCCGCATGAGTTCTCGGGTGGGATGCGGCAGCGGGCGATGATCGCGATGGCGTTGGTGAACGATCCGGATCTGTTGATCGCGGATGAGCCGACGACGGCGTTGGATGTGACGGTGCAGGCGCAGATTCTGGATTTGTTGGCGGATCTGCAGGCGGAGTTCCGGTCGGCGATTGTTTTGATCACGCATGACCTGGGTGTGGTGTCTCAGGTGGCTGATGACGTGTTGGTGATGTATGGGGGGCGGGCGGTCGAGCACGGTGGTGTGGAGCAGGTGTTGCGTCGGCCGCAGCATCCGTACACGTGGGGGTTGTTGTCGAGTGTGCCGTCGTTGCGTGGTGACGCGGGCGCGGATCTGGTGCCGATTCGGGGTAATCCGCCGTCGTTGATCAATTTGCCGTCGGGGTGTGCGTTCCATCCGCGTTGCCGGTACGCCGGCCGCAACGGCGACCGCTCCCGCACCGATGTCCCCGAATTGCGGCAGGTGACCGAGCGCGGCCACCTGGTCGCCTGCCACCTGCCGGAAGCCGCCCGACAACGCATCTACCGCGACGAGATCGCTCAAGTGGGGGTGGCGAGATGAGTACCGTCAACGGCCGCCTGCCGGCGGCCATCGTCGGCGAGCCCGAGCCGCGCGCGGCCGAGCCGCTGCTGCGGGTGCGTGGGCTGACCAGGCACTTCCCGATCAGAAACGGGTTCCGTTCCGGTGGGACGGTGCGGGCCGTGGACGGCCTGGATTTCGAGGTGCGTCCGGGTGAGACGTTGGGCCTGGTCGGGGAGTCCGGGTGCGGCAAGACCACCACCGGACGGATGCTGGTACGCCTGCTCGAACCCACCGCCGGGACGATCGAGTTCGCCGGCCGGGACATCACCCACGCCCGCCGTGGCGAGTTACGGCCGCTGCGGCAGGACCTCCAGATCATCTTCCAGGACCCGTACGCCTCGCTGAACCCCCGCCACACCGTCGGCCGGATCGTCGCCATGCCACTGCAGGTCAACCGGATCAACCCACCCGGCGGCACCAGGAAACGCGTCCAGGAACTCCTCGAACTCGTCGGCCTGAACCCCGAGCACTACAACCGCTACCCCCACGAGTTCTCCGGCGGGCAACGCCAACGCATCGGCATCGCCCGCGCCCTCGCGCTGCGCCCCAAACTCATCGTCGCCGACGAACCCGTCTCCGCCCTGGACGTCTCCATCCAGGCCCAGGTCATCAACCTGCTACGCGACCTGCAACGCGACCTCGACCTGGCCTTCGTGTTCATCGCCCACGACCTCGCCGTCGTCCGCCACTTCTGCCACCGCGTCGCCGTCATGTACCTCGGCAAAATCGTCGAGATCGGCGACCGCGACGACATCTACACCCGACCCCAACACCCGTACACCCGCGCCCTGCTCTCCGCCATCCCCGACGTCACCACCCTCGGCCCGGCCGGACGGATCCGCCTCACCGGCGACGTACCCACCCCACTCAATCCACCCTCGGGCTGCCGCTTCCGCACCCGCTGCTGGAAAGCCCAGGACAACTGCGCCACCGACGAACCCACCCTGATCACCCGCGACGGCGGCAACCAACTCACCGCCTGCCACCACCCCGAGCACGGCACGCTCGAGCCAACCCAAGCCGCCGCCGTGGGTTGAGCCGGTCGGCCCCACCCTCTACCTGAAGCGCCACGAAGAAGGAAGCGTGGAAGCCTGTGGCCCCATCAGCAGCATCCCGCCGTCCACCGGCCACGACGCCCCCGTCACATAGGCCGCGGCGGGGGACGCCAGCAGCGTCACCACCGCGGCCACCTCCCGGGCGTCCCCGGGCCGGCCCACCGGCACGCCGGAGCGCTCCTGCGTGAACGGGTCGACGTCCTCCTGGCCGGTCATCGGGGTGCTGATCTCACCGGGCGCGACCGCGTTGACGGTGATGCCGTCGGCCGCCAACTCCTGCGCCATCACCTTGGTGAGCAGGCCCAGTCCGCCCTTCGCGGCGCAGTACGCCGACGCGCCGACGCGGGGCGCGTGCTCGTGCACGCTGGTGACGTTGATGATTCGGCCGCCCCGGCCGGCCGTACGCATCCGCCGCGCCGCCCGCTGCGAGCAGACGAACGGCCCGTCCAGGTCGACGGCGAGCACGTCCCGCCACTGCCGCCAGGTGACGTCGACGAAGGGCGCCGCGAGGCCGGTTCCGGCGTTGTTGACCAGTACGCCGAGCCCGCCGAGCCGGTCGGCCAGCTTGTCGATCACCGCGGCGGCGTCGGGCAGCCGGGTCAGGTCCATCTCTGCCGCCTCGCAGCGACCGCCGGTGCCGCGGATCTCGGTGGCGGTCCGCTCGGCGCCTGCCCGGTCGCCGTACCAGGTGATGCCGATGGCGAAGCCGGCCTCGGCGAGCGCCACCGCGCAGGCCTTGCCGATGCCGGAATCGGCGCCGGTGACGACAGCGATTCTGGGGTAGTTGTCGTATCGCTGGGGCATGTCGCCGCACTACCCGCCCGCCCCGGCCCTAACCAGCCCGGGTGTAACCGGCCCGGAGCGGGGTAGCCCGGCGCATGGAGCTGGTCGAGGAGTCGCCGTACCGGTTCCGGATCGACCGGCATGACCCGATGCGGGTCCCGGGCGTGGTCTTCGCGTCCCGGTCGCTGTTGCCGGACGCCGGGGCGGACAGGTCGCTGGACCAGGTGGCGAACGTGGCCACCCTGCCCGGCATCGTCGGCGCCTCGTACGCCATGCCGGACGTGCACTGGGGTTACGGCTTCCCGATCGGCGGGGTCGCCGCCACCGACGTCGAGGCGGGCGGGGTGGTCTCGCCCGGCGGGGTGGGTTTCGACATCTCCTGCGGGGTGCGGCTGCTCGCCGCCGGGCTCGACCGCGACGAGCTACGCCCCCGCCTCGACGCGCTGATGGACAGCCTGGGGGAGGCTACGCCGCGCGGCATGGGCAAGGGCGCGGTGTGGCACCTGGCCGACGGGACGGAACTCGACGGCGTGCTGCGCGGCGGTTCCCGGTACGCCGTCGAGCGTGGCTACGGGGTGCAGCGCGACCTGGACCGGTGCGAGGACTACGGCGCGGTCGGCGACGCGAACCCGGCCCAGGTGAGTGAGCGGGCGGTGCAGCGGGGCGCGGGTCAGGTCGGCAGCCTCGGCTCGGGCAACCACTTCCTCGAGGTGCAGGCCGTGGCGGAGGTGTACGACGAGCCGGTGGCCGACGCCTTCGGGCTGCGCGCCGGCCAGGTCTGCGTCATGATCCACTGTGGTTCGCGCGGGCTCGGCCACCAGATCTGCACCGACTACGTGCACGCGATGGAGAAGGCGATGCCCGGGTACGGCATCCACGTGCCGGACCGGCAGCTCGCCTGCGCGCCGGTGTCGTCCCACGAGGGGCGGGCGTACCTCGGGGCGATGGCCGCCGCGGCGAACTACGCCCGGGCCAACCGCCAACTGCTGCACCACGCCGCCCGGCAGGTCTTCGAGCGGGTCACCGGAAGCGACCTGAGCCTGGTGTACGACGTCTCGCACAACCTCGCGAAGATCGAGACCCACGGCGTCGACGGCGACCAGCGGCAGCTCTGCGTACACCGCAAGGGCGCCACCCGGGCGCTGCCGCCGGACCACCCGGACCTGCCGGACGACCTGCGCCCGGTCGGGCAGCCGGTGCTGATCCCCGGGTCGATGGGCACCGACTCGTACGTGCTGGTCGGGACGCCGGGCGCGCCGGCCTTCGCCTCCACCTGCCACGGCGCCGGCCGTACGCAGAGCCGCAAGCAGGCCACGAAGGCGGTGCGGGGGCATGATCCGCAGCGGGAGCTGGAGGCGCGGGGCATCGCGGTGCGGGGCAAGTCCCGGCGTGGGCTGGCCGAGGAGATGCCGACCGCCTACAAGGACATCAACGCCGTCATCGAGGCCACCGAGGGGGCCGGACTGTGCCGGCGGGTGGCCCGGCTCGTCCCGGTCGGGGTGGTGAAGGGCTGACCCCGTACGCCGGTGGTCAGACGTCCAGCGTCACCGCGCAGGACCAGCCGTCCCGGTCGGGGCCGAAGCGCAGCTCGTGCAGGGACACCGCCTTGGGCACCGCGCCGATCAGCTCCACCGCGTCGGCGTCGACCGTCCACCACCGCACCAGCAGCCCGCCGTCGGCCGCGCGTACGTCGCTGGCCAGCGGCAGCACGCCCGCCGTCTCCAGCCGGAAGATCACCTCGTCGAGGACGGCGACAAGCATGTCGGCATCGTCGCCGGGCGGCACGGCGTACCGCGTCTCGCTCGTCGCGTCCGCCGTCGCGCCGGCGGTGTCGACGAAGACGTCCAACATCGCGGCCACCGCCTCGGCGACGCATTCCTCCCGGTCGGGCGCCCACGCCTCGATCCGCACGTCGGCGGTGTGCGGCACGTTCCGGTGGCCCCGTGCCGGTCGTCGCTCCATGCCCTGATCATGCCGCCACCGGTCGATCGCCCAACGGGTTTTGTCGCATCCGAATCACCCCGCCGACCAGCAGAGGCCCGGAGACATCGACTCCGGACGCCCGCACGGGTTCGGCTCGCGGAGCGTGGCCCGCTCAGCGAGCCGGCGGCCCCGGCCCGTGACCGGCGGGACCCGGTGGCGCCGCCGTCGGCGCTCAGCCGGCCGTCGCCCGCGCCACCGCGAAGACCGGCGCATCGGCGGTCAGCACCGCCGTCCGGGCCGGCGCCCGCCACAGGTCCTCCAGGGCCGACGACAGCTCGGCGAGCATCCGGGGCACCGTCTCCGCCGCGCCGTCGTGCAGCGCCTCGATGACCACCAGCACCTCGGTGGTGTCGTCGCGTACCGCGGACCAGCCGCTCTGCCGGTGGGTCCAGCGCCGGGAGTGCGCCCGGCCGGCCGAGTCCGCGAAGACCATCTCGTTCCGCTCGGGGCGTTCGTCGTCGCCGCCGAGGGTCAGGTACGTCTCCTCGCCGGTGGCGGGCCGCACCGCCAGGTCACCGGCGATCCGGTCGACGTCGAGGACGGCCACCGGCACGGCGTACCCGAGGGAGAGGGCGTTGCCCAGGTCGACCAGCGGGTGCAGCCGGGGCAGCGCGCCGTCGCGGCGGAAGCGGCGCAGCAGCGACTCGGCGGCGCACCGGTAGCGGGTCGGCGGCAGGCCCAGCCGCGCGAAGGCCCGCCGCCACGCCTGGATCTCCGGGAAGCCGCCCTCCGGTCCGGCGGTGAGCCGGGCCCGGGCCGTGTCGGCGTGCCGGGCGAGCCGCGGGCCGACGTCGACGGTGGGGGTGACGCCGGTGGCGTGCAGGACGCCGCAGACCAGCTCGGGGAAGTCCGACCAGACCTGCGGGGAGTGCCGGAAGCGCACGGGAGGCTCCTATCGGGCGGTGAGGGCCAGGCCGAGGCCCAGCGCGAGGAAGCTGCCGGCGAAGCCGCGCCGCAGCAGCGCGGTCAGCCGGGGTCGGGCCAGCACCCGGTGCCGGAGCGTGCCGGCCAGCACACCGAGGCCGGCGAAGGCCACCAACGTGATCAGCATGAAGACCACGCCATGCAGCAGCATCCGGCTGGTGGCCGCGGGTGCGTGCGGAGGCACGAACTGCGGCAGGAACGCCACGAAGAACACGGTCACCTTGGGGTTGAGCAGGTTCGCCAGCACTCCGTCGCGGATCACCCGGGAGGCCGGCCGGGGCGGGCGGGCGTCGTCGAACGGCAGCGGGCCCCGGTCGCGCAGCGCGGACCAGGCCATCCACAGCAGATACGCCACACCGAGCCAGGTCACCACCCGGAACGCCGGGGTGCCGGCGCGTAGCACGGCGGCCAGGCCGGTGACCGCGGCCGCCAGATGCGGCACGAGGCTGATCGTGCAACCGGCGGCGGCGAGGAGTCCGGCGCGCCGGCCCGCGCTGAGCGCGGTGGAGAGCGTGTACACCACCCCGGTGCCCGGGGTGGCCACCACGACCAGCGTGGTCAGCAGGAAGGCGATGCTCACGCGGTCCAGCCTCCGGCCATAATGGTCCGGTGGACAGGGCCAAACCGTCGCCGGCCGAGGAGTCCATAACGGCCGGCGCGGATTTCCTGCAACTCGACGTGGGCGAAGCTCCGCCCGGTGGACGCGCCGACTGGCTCGCCGCCCGGCTCCGGGCGGCCATCGCCGACGGCCGGGTGCCGGTGGGCGCCCGCCTGCCGGCCAGCCGGGTCCTCGCCGCCGAACTGGGCGTCTCCCGGGGCGTGGTGACCGAGGCGTACCAGCGGCTCACCGAGGACGGTCACGTGCTGGGGCGCGGCCGGGCCGGCACCGTCGTGGTGGCCACGCCCGCCGTGGTGGTCACCCCCGCACCGCGGCCGCCCGCCCGGACCGAGGTGTTCGCCGGCTCGCCGGGCACCGACGTCTTCGACGCGCTGCGTACCGCCCCGGCGGGGCTCGACCTGACGCCCGGCGTACCCGATCTGGCGGCCTTCCCCCGCGCGGCCTGGCTGCGCGCGGAACGCGCGGTGCTGCACCGCCTCGCGCCCGCCGCCTTCGGGTACGGCGACCCGACCGGCGCGCCCGCGCTGCGGCTGGCGGTCGCCACCTGGCTGGCCCGCAACCGGGGCATCCGGGTCGACCCGGCCGAGGTGGTGATCGTCGCCGGGGTGACCCAGGCGCTCGGCCTGCTCGCCCAGGTGCTGCACGCCGACGGCGTCCACACCGTCGCCGTGGAGGACCCGGGCTCCCTCGGCGTACGCCAGCACCTGCACAACTGGCGACTCGACACCCCGCCCGTCCCGGTGGACGGGCACGGGCTGCGCGTCGACCGGCTGGTGGCCACCGGTGCCCCGGCGGTGATGCTCACCCCCGCGCACCAGTTCCCGACCGGCGTGGTCCTCGACGGCGAGCGGCGTCGCCGGCTGCTGCGTTGGGCGCAGCGTGGTGGCCTGGTCATCGAGGACGACTACGACGCCGAGCACCGTTACGACCGGCCGCCGGTGCCGGCGTTGCGCGGCATGCTGCCCGAGCGGGTCTGCTACGCCGGCAGCGTCTCCAAGCTGCTCGCCCCGGCACTGCGTCTCGGCTGGGTCCTGGTGCCGCCCCGGCACCACGCCGCGCTGGTGGCCGCCAAGCGGATGGCCGACCTCGGGAACGCGGCCCTGCCGCAGCTCGTGCTGGCCGAGCTGATGGACTCCGGCGCGCTGGAACGCCACCTGCGGCTGCTGCGCCGCCGGCACGTACGCCGCCGGGACGCGATGATCCGCGCCATCGGCGAGCACCTGCCCGGTGCGGTCGTGCACGGCGCCGCCGCCGGCCTGCACCTGCTGGTCACCCTGGACGGCGACGTCGACGACGTCACGCTGGCCGCCGCCGCGCTGCACCGGGGTGTCAAGGTGCAGCCGCTGTCCTGGCACGGCCAGTTGCCGCAGCCGCCCGGTCTGGTGCTCGGCTACGCCGCCAACCCGGTCGGCGACATCGAACGCGGCGTCGCCGCCGTCGGTGAGGCCCTCCGCGAGCTGCGCTGACGCCGTCGGGGTGGCGGCGTTGACCAAGAGGTGTGCGAACTTATTGATCAACGGGGCTGGGGCAGGCCAGGGAGGGGCGGGCGGTAGAGGGCGGCGAGGGCGGCGGCGGTGCCGGCGAGACGGTCGCGCAGCGCGGCGGGGGAGAGGACCTCCACCTCGGCGCCGAGCCGCAGCAGCTCGCCGTGGGCGTGGGTGAGCGACTCGATCGGGATGACGGCGTGCACCCACCCGGCCTGGTCCGGTGGACCGGCGGTGGCGTCCAACGCCGCAACCACCGGGTCGCTCGCGATCTCCCGTAGCCGTTCCCGGCCGCGCGGGGAGAGCCGTACGGTCGCCTCGTCCCGGTGCAGCCGGGCCCGGAAGTCCACCACGTGCGCCCGCCACCAGCCGGGCAGGTCGAACTCGGGCCGGTCGAACGGCTCGTCGAGCGGGGTCAGGTCGAGGATCTGGTTGACCCGGTAGGTGACCGGTTCGGCCCGGTCCGGCCGGGCCGCCACCACGTACCACCGGCCGCCCTTGAGCACCAGGCCGTACGGTTCCAGGACCCGGGTCACCTCGCCGGTCCAGCTCCGGTAGCGGACCCGGATCCGGTGCTGCCGCCACACCGCCTCCGCCGTCGGCGCGAGGTACGGCGACGGGTCGCCGTCGGAGTACCAGCCGGGGGTGTCCAGGTGGAACCGCTGTTCCAGCCGGGCGGCCCGGTCGGCGAGCGGCGGCGGCAGCGCGGCCCGCAGCTTGAGCTGGACGGTGGCCACGACCGACTGGTAGCCCAGCTCGGCGGCCGGCCCCGGCAGCCCGGCGAAGAGCAGCCGATCGGCCTCCTCGGCGGTGAGCCCGGTCAGCCGGGTCCGCCAGCCGTCGACGAGCTGGTAGCCGCCGGCGTGGCCGGCCTCGCCGTACAGCGGGATGCCGGCGGCGTGCAGCGACTCGACGTCCCGGTAGATGGTGCGTACCGACACCTCCAGGCGGCGTGCCAGCTCGGTGGCGGTGAGCCGGCCGTGGGCCTGGAGCAGCAGCAGGATCGACAGGAGGCGACTGGCCCGCATTCCACTGACACTAGCTGTCAGGGGAATGTCCCTACCGTGCGGGCATGGCATTCCACGACAAGGAGCTGACCGTGCCGGGGACCGTCGAGGTCGCCGGCTGGCACGTCAAGCGCTACCACATCGACCAGCCGGACCGCCGCCTCGAACCGGAGGTGGTCGAGTCCGCGTACGCCCACCTGCCGAAGCTTTTGCCCGAGCCGGACGGGACGACGCCGCCGGCGAGCTGGGTGGTGCTGCACCGGGGCGCGGACACCGGCGCGTACCTGCTGGCGTACACCTGGTTCTGGGACAACGTGGTGGAGTGCCGGATCGCGATCGCCGGTCAGCCGGCGCTGGACTGCCCGGACGACGACCCCACGCACTTCGTCCCGCTGGACCGGCCCGGGGCGGGCTGCGTCTGGGAACTGGGCGTGCTGGAGCACGAGCGCGCCGCCTGGGTACGCCACCTGCTCGCCCCCGACGAGCCCGACCTGGCCGGCTACCTGGCCGACACCCGCGCCGCCGGGCCGGTGGGCCACTGATGGGCGACTTCGACTTCTTCATCGGCACCTGGGACGTGGCCAACCGGCGGCTGACGAAGCGGCACGTCGGTAGCGACGACTGGGACGAGTTCCCCGGCATCTCGGTGGCGCACTCGTTCTTCGACGGCGCGGGCAGCTTCGACGAGATCCGCTTTCCGACCCGCGGCTTCTCCGGGTCCACGGTGCGGATCCTCGACGCGGAGACCGGGCTCTGGTCGATCTACTGGATGAACAGTCGCCGGGGCGTCCTGGAACTGCCGCCGGTGGTGGGTCGGTTCGTCGACGGTGTCGGCACCTTCTACGCCGACGACACCGACGAGGGGCGGCCGGTCCGCTGCCGGTTCATCTGGTCCGGCATCACCCCGACCTCGTGCCGGTGGGAACAGGCGTTCTCCGTCGACGGTGAGCGCACCTGGGAGACGAACTGGATCATGGATTTCACGCGGGCCGGCTGATCGGTCGCGCCACCGTCGCCGATCGCGCGGCCCGTTCGCCGGCCGCGCGTCGGCGCGGTACTGTCCGGTCACCCCGCCCGAACCGGAGACCGCCATGGCCGACCACGTCGACGTCCTCATCGTGGGTGCCGGGCTCTCCGGCGTCGGCGCCGCCGCCCAGCTACGGACCCGCTGCCCGGGCAAGACCTACGCGGTGTTGGAGGCGCGGGCCGCCGTCGGCGGCACCTGGGACCTGTTCCGCTACCCCGGCATCCGCTCCGACTCGGACATGTTCACCCTCGGCTACGCGTTCAAGCCGTGGACCGACCCGAAGGCGATCGCCGACGGCGACTCCATCCGGGCGTACGTGCGGGAGACCGCCCGCGAGTACGACGTCGAGCGGCACATCCGCTTCCACCACCGGGTGGTCCGCGCCGAGTGGGACAGTGCCACCGCCCGCTGGACGGTCCACGCCCACCGCGCCGACACCGGCGAGGACGTCGTCCTCACCTGCGGGTTCCTGTTCACCTGCGCCGGCTACTACCGCTACGACGAGGGCTACACCCCCGAGTTCCCGGGCGTCGACCGGTACGCCGGCCGGCTGGTGCACCCGCAGCACTGGCCGGCGGACCTCGACTGGACCGGCAAGCGGGTGGTGGTGATCGGCAGCGGCGCCACCGCGGTCACCCTGGTCCCGGCGATGGCCGAGCGGGCCGGCCACGTCACCATGCTCCAGCGCTCACCCACGTACGTCGTCGCGCTGCCCTCGCGCGACCGGCTCGCCGACGCGCTGCGGCGCCGGCTGCCCGCGAAGGCCGCGTACCCGGTGGTGCGTTGGCGGAACGTGCTGCTCGGGGTGGCCAACTTCCAGCTCAGCCGGCGTGCCCCGGGCCTGGTGAAGCGGTTCCTGCGTCGGGCCGCCCGGGGCCGGCTGCCGGTCGGGTACGACATCGACCGGCACTTCTCGCCCCGTTACCACCCCTGGGACCAGCGGCTCTGCGTCGTCCCCGACGGCGACCTCTTCACCGCGGTCAGCGACGGGCGGGCCTCGGTGGTCACCGACACCATCGACACCTTCACCGAGCGGGGCATCCGGCTCGGCTCCGGCGCGGAACTGCCCGCCGACGTCGTCGTCACCGCCACCGGCCTCAACCTGCTCGCCCTCGGCGGCATGTCCCTCGCCGTGGACGGCGCGGAGGTGGACCTGGCCGGCACGGTCGCCTACAAGGGCATGATGCTCTCCGGCGTGCCGAACTTCGCCCTGACCATCGGCTACACCAACGCCTCCTGGACCCTCAAGGCCGACCTGGTCGCCACGTACGTCTGCCGGCTGCTGCGCCACCTCGACGCCACCGGCCAGCAGATCGTCACCCCGCTCGCCCCTGACTCCGGCGAGCTGGCGCCGCTCATCGACCTGAAGTCCGGGTACGTGCTGCGCGCCGTCGACCGGCTCCCGAAGCAGGGGCCGAAGGCGCCCTGGCGGCTGCACCAGAACTACCCCCTGGACGTGCTGCTGATGCGGCACGGCCGGCTCACCGACGAGGGGGTGCGCTTCTCCCGGGCCGGCGCGCCCGCCTCCGCCGGTGCCGATGCCGATGCCGCGCGGCCCACCGCACCCATCGCCTGACCGAGAGGAGCACTTCCGGATGCGTGACTTCGTCTTCCCCGGCGGCACCGCGGTGGTGACCGGCGCGGCCAGCGGCATCGGCGAGGCCCTCGCGTACGGGCTGGCCCGTCGCGGCGCCGACCTGGTCCTGCTGGACCGGGACGCCGAACGCCTCGACGCGGTGGCCGCCGCGATCCGCGTCGCCCACCCCGACCGACGCATCGACACCCACCTGGTCGACCTCGCCGACGCCGACGCCACCGACCGGGCGGCCACCGAGCTGCGCCGACGGCATCCCCGGATCCGGCTGCTGGTCAACAACGCCGGGGTGGCGCTGGGCGGCCGGTTCGACCAGGTGACCCTGGACGAGTTCCTCTGGGTTATCGAGATCAACTTCCGGTCCGTGGTCCGGCTGACCCACGCCCTGCTGCCCGCGCTCAAGGCCGAGCCGGGCGCCCACCTGGTCAACATCTCCAGCCTGTTCGGGCTGATCGCGCCCGCGGGGCAGACCGCGTACTCGGCCAGCAAGTTCGCCGTCCGGGGCTTCACCGAGGCGCTGCGGCACGAACTGGTCGACGACGGCGTCGGGGTCACCTCGGTGCATCCCGGCGGCATCCGGACCCGGATCGCCGCCAGCGCGCGGGTGGGCAGCGGCGTCCCCCGCGAGGAGTTCGAGGCCGGCCGCCAGCAGTTCGAGAAGCTGCTCTCCATCGACCCCGCGAAGGCCGCCGAGGTGATCCTGCGCGGCGTCCGCCGTCGCCGGGGGCGGGTGCTGATCGGCTGGTCGGCCAAGCTGCCCGACCTGCTGGTCCGGCTCGCCCCCGCCTCGTACGGGAGGATCCTGGCGCTGGGGACCCGCGTCCGGATGCCGGCGGGCCGGACCGCTCCGGAGCCCGTCGCGCCCGGTCCGGAGCGGTCGGCGTGACCGTCGCCCCGCCGCCGGCCGACGAGCTGACCGTCGCCGGCCGGCGGGTCCGCTGCCGGATCGCCGGCGACGGCCCGCCGGTGGTGCTGTTGCACGGCATCGGCCGTACCCTCGACGACTTCACCGCCCAGCACGCGCTGCTGTCCCGCGACCACCGGGTGGTCAGCGTCGACCTGCCCGGTCACGGCGGCAGCGCGCCGCTGGACCCGCCGCACACCCTCCCGGCCCTGGCCGCAGCCGTCGCGCAGACCCTGGACGCCGCCGGGATCACCGGCCCGGCGCACCTGGTCGGCAACTCCCTCGGCGGCGCGGTGGCGATGCGGCTCGCCGCCGACGACCCGACCCGCGCGGCGAGCCTGGTGCTGGTCAACAGCGCCGGCTTCGGCCGGGAGGTCACCGTCGCGCTGCGGCTGCTCGCGCTGCGCCCGCTGGGCCGGCTGCTGCTGCGCCCACACCCGGCGATCGCCCGCCGCACCGAGCGGGCCATCTTCCACGACCCGGCGTACGTCACCGAGGAGCGCGTCGCCGCCGCTCTCGCCGTGGCCCGGCAGCCGCACGCCGCCCGGGTGATGCTGGAACTGGTCGGCAGCCTGGGCACCTGGCGGGGGGTACGGCCGCAGTGGCGGCAGGAGTTGCTCACCGCGGTGGCCGCACTGGACCTGCCCACGCTGGTCGTCTGGGGCGACCGGGACCTGATCCTGCCGGCCGGTCACCTGGCCAACGCCCGCGCCCGGCTGCCGAAGGCCCGCAGTCACCTGTTCCAGGACACCGGGCACATGCCGCAGATCGAGCGGGCCGCGGCGTTCCACGCGCTGGTCACGCAGTTCTGGTCGCGCCACGCGCCCGGATAGCGGGGCCCGACCTCATCCCGCGAACTGTTCCTTGACGAGGGCCAGCAGGGCGCGGTGCGTGTCGTGGTCCGCGGCCACCAGCAGTCCGCCCGCGCCGGTGTGCAGCGGCTGACCGTGAATGCCGGTCACCACGCACCCGGCGGCCCGGCACAGGGCGATCCCGGCGGCGAAGTGCACGCTGTCCCGCAGGTGACCGTCGGTCACGTACGCCGCGCGCCGGCCGGCGGCGACCCAGGCCAGCGCCAGGGTCGTGGAGACCACCCGTGGCCGGAACCGCGCCACGAACTCCGGGTGCCCGAGCAACCGTACGGCCCGGAACGCGGGATCGTTCGGAAACGGCGGGTCGAGGTTGACGTCCACCAGCCCTGACTCGGCGGACGGGGTGAGCGGTTCGTCCACTCCGTCGCGGCGGACCCGGGCCGGGCCGCCGTCGGTCCGGAACACCTCCCCGGCGAACGGATCGGCCACGGCGGCCACCGTCGTGTCGGTGCCGGTGCGCAGGGCCACGTTCACCGCGACCAGCGGCATCCGTGCCGCGTAGTTCAGGGTGCCGCACAGCGGATCGACCAGCCAGGTGCGTTCGGCTGCGGGCCCGGTGTGTCCGCTCTCCTCCCCGAGCACCGCGTCGTCCGGCCGGGCGGCCCGGATGACGTCGAGGATCGCCTGTTCCGCCTCGATGTCGGCGGCGGTGGCGAAGTCGCCTCCGGACTTGGGCACGCGCGCCAGCGTCGCCCCGTACCGGGAACGCACGACGGCGGCGCCGGCCTCCGCCGCCGCCACCGCCACGTCGGAATCCATGATCAGCATTCGGGCAGGATAGAACTGCCGGGCTCCGACGGGTGCCCGCCGCGGGTCGCCCTCGCCGTCCGCCCGGCTTCGCCCGTCCACGAGGTGCGCGAACGGTGGAGGCGGGAACACGACGGGCATGGCCGAGGTGACCCTCTTCCTCGCCGGCGACGTGATGACCGGCCGGGGCGTGGACCAGATCCTGCCCCACCCGGGGCCGCCCGCGCTGCGGGAGCAGGCGGTCACCGACGCCCGCCGCTACGTCGAGCTGGCCGAGTCCGTCAACGGTCCGGTGCCGCGAGCGGTTCCGCCCGAATGGCCGTGGGGTTCGGCGCTGCGCCTGCTGGACGCCCTGCGCCCGGACGTCCGGATCGTCAACCTGGAGACGTCGGTGACCGGCCGGGGCGAGTACGCCCCCGGCAAGGGCATCCACTACCGGATGAACCCGGCCAACCTGGCCTGCCTCACCGCCGCCCGGCTCGACGTCTGCGCGCTGGCCAACAACCATGTTCTCGACTTCGGCCCGACCGGGCTGGCCGACACCCTCGACGCCCTGCGCGGGGCGGGCCTGTCGACCGCCGGCGCGGGCCGCGACGCCGACGAGGCGTGGCGGCCCGCCGTGCTGCCGCTGCCCGGTGGGCGTCGGCTGCTCCTCTGGTCGGTGGGCGCCCCGTCGAGCGGGGTGTACCCGCAGTGGGCCGCGGCCGAGGGGCGGCCCGGGGTGGCGTACCTGGACGTCTCGGCAGGGTCGGCCGAGGCGCTCGCCGACCGCGTCGCTCGGTCGGCCGGGCCACGGGACCTGGTGGTGGTGTCGGTGCACTGGGGCTCGAACTGGGGGTACGAGGTGCCGGACGAACACGTCCGCTTCGCGCACACGCTGATCGACGCCGGAGTGCATCTGGTGCACGGCCACTCGTCGCATCACCCGCGTCCGGTCGAGCGGTATCGGGGGCGGCTCGTCCTGTACGGCTGCGGTGACCTGATCGACGACTACGAGGGCATCGGCGGGCAGGAGTCGTACCGGCCGGAGCTGCGGTTGCTGCACCTGCCCACGCTCGACGCGGACACCGGTGAGCTGCGCGGGCTGCGCCTGGCGCCGGTGCGGACGCGGCGGATGCGGCTGGAACCGGCCGCGCCGGAGGAGGCCCAGTGGCTGGCGGAGCTGCTCGACGGCCTCGGCACGCCGTACCGGACCCGGTTCGCGCTCGGCGACGACGGCCTGATCGCCCTGCGAACCGGCTGACCCGGAGTGGCCCGGACCACGATCCGGACAGCGCCGGACCGCCCCGGACCAGGTGGTACGCATCATAGATACATGACGCGTCCCACCCCCTCGGCGAGCGCCGCCGCTCCGTCGTGCGCCGAGCGGGCGTACCGGCACCTCAAACGGGCCATCCTGGAGCAGGTCTACCCGGGCGGCCTGCTGATCAGCGAGGGGGAGATCGCCGAGGCGGCCGGAGTCTCCCGTACCCCCGTGCGGGAGGCCCTGCTGCGCCTGGAGGCCGAGGGTCTGGTCGCGCTCTACCCGAAGCGCGGCGCCCTGATCCGGCCCGTCTCGGCCCGGGAGATCGCCGACGTGATCGAGGCCCGGCGCCTGGTCGAGCTGCACTCCGCCGAGCGGGTCTGGCCCCGCCGGGCCGCGCTCCGGCCCGACCTGGCGCGCTGGCTCGACGAGATGCGCCGGGCGCACGTCGCCGGTGACGTCACCGCCCTGATGGCCGCCGACCGGGCCTTCCACGCCACCGTGGTCGAGGCGGCCGGCAACGAGATCCTCGCCGAGTTGTACCACCGGCTGCGTGACCGGCAACTGCGGATGGGCGAGGCCAGCTTCCGGCTCTCGCCCGGCTGGGCCGAGGTGGCCCTCACCGAGCACGCCGGCCAGCTCGCCGCGCTCGACGGGGACGACCCGCAACCCTGGCTCGACGCGGTCGGCGCGCACATCGACAACGCCGCGACCGTGCTGCGGACGCTGCGGTGACCGCCGCCGGTCCGTC
Organism: Micromonospora narathiwatensis; assembly: GCF_900089605.1. NCBI lineage: Bacteria > Bacillati > Actinomycetota > Actinomycetes > Micromonosporales > Micromonosporaceae > Micromonospora > Micromonospora narathiwatensis. Next base: position 2,532,915 of record NZ_LT594324.1, read on the forward strand.
CGCCGCCCGTTCAGCCCGCCGCCCCGCCGCCCTGGTGTACGCGGTCGCGCTCACCGCGTACCTCGTCGCGGTCTTCCAGCGCAGCACCCTCGGCGTCACCGGAGTGGACGCGGCGGACCGCTTCCACATCAACGCCTCCGCGCTGGCCACCTTCTCCGTCGCCCAACTCGCCGTGTACGCGGCCATGCAGGTGCCGGTCGGGGTGCTGCTCGACCGGTTCGGCTCCCGCCGGCTGCTGGTGGCCGGCGGCGCGCTGATGGTCGCCGGTCAGCTCTGCTTCGCCGTCGCCACCGACGTCCGCCTCGCGATCGTCGCCCGCGTACTGGTCGGCCTCGGCGACGCGATGACCTTCATCAGCGTGCTGCGCATCGTGGCGTTCTGGTTCCCCGGGCGACGCAACCCGCTGCTGGTGCAGCTCACCGGCACCGTCGGGCAGCTCGGCGCGGTGCTCGGCGCGATCCCGCTGGTGGCGCTGCTGCACCACGCCGGCTGGACGCCCGCGTTCCTCACCGCGGCGGCGCTCGGCACCACCGTGCTGCTGATCGTCCTCGTCGCCGTCCGCGACACCCCGCACACCGGGCACAACGCGGCCGTCGCCCCCGACCTGCGCGGCGTACGCCGACAGCTCGCCGAGGCCTGGGCCCAGCCGGGCACCCGCCTCGGCCTGTGGACCCACTTCGTCACCCAGTTCTCCGGCTCCGTCTTCGCGCTGCTCTGGGGCTACCCGTTCCTGGTGCAGGGACAGGGGCTCTCGCCCACCGCGGCGGCCGCCCTGCTCACCCTGATGACCATGGTGACCCTGGTCTGCGGCCCGGTGATCGCCCACCTGTGCGCCCGGCACTCGTACCACCGCTCGGTGCTGGTCTTCGCGATCACCGCCGCCACGGCCGCGATCTGGGCCGTCGTGCTGGCCTGGCCGGGACGCGCGCCGTACGGACTGCTGGTGGCCCTCGTCGTCGTCCTCGCGGTCAACGGGCCCGGCTCGGTGATCGGCTTCGACTACGCGCGCACCGCCAACCCGGTGCACCGGATCGGCAGCGCCACCGGCATCGTCAACGTCGGCGGGTTCGTCGCCTCGATCCTGCTGGTGCTGGCCGTCGGCGTGGTCCTCGACCTGGCCACCCCGGCCGGGCGGGGCACCCCGCCGCTGGACGCGTTCCGCTGGGCGTTCGCGGTGCAGTACCTGCTCTGGGCACTCGGCGCGGTCCAGGTGCTCCGCTACCGCAACGCCGCCCGTCGCCGGCACGCGGCCGAGCGGGCCGCCGTCGCGGTCCCCGCACCGGTCGGCACCTGACCGCCGTACGTCCGACGCCGCGCGTCGCGGTCCGGTCGTCGTTCGGTGTCAGTGGCGCCGCCGGCCGTGGGTCAGCGAGTCCAGCATCAGGGTGAGCCCGGCGCCGACCAGCCACACGTCCTTGGCGATGCCGGTGCCGGCCTGGGTGGGTCGCAGGCTGTTCGCCTCCCGCAGCCCGGGTGTCTTGAGGTAGAGCTGCACCAGCCCGGCGCCGAAGGCGGTCAACGCCGCACCGGCCAGCAGCGACGGCACGAACGGCACGAGCAGCGCGGCGCCGAGCGCGGTCTCGCCCCGGGACAGCAGCTTCGCGAACCGGTTCGGCTCGATCTGCCCGAGCTGGGGGAGCGCGCCGACGGCCATGCCGTGCACCGCCTGCGCCGCCTCGCCCTCCAGGCCACGCTTGCTGAGCCCGGAATTCAGGATGAACGCGCCGATGGTGAGCCGGAGCGGCGTGTGCGTCAGCCTCATGATCACTCCCGTCGGATCCGGAGAACGGCTCCCGCGTACCCCGGGACGCGCGAGATAACCCGCCGCGCACGGGTGGGCCACCCGTGGTGATCGGCGGTAGGTTCACGGGGTACGGATTCCGACGCAGGCGGGAGGGGACCGTGAGCCAGCGAGTCCGGGGAGTCGTGTCGCGGCGCAAGGGCGCGCCGGTGGAGGTCACCACGATCGTGGTGCCGGACCCGGGGCCGGGCGAGGCGGTGGTCCGGGTCCAGTCCTGCGGGGTGTGCCACACCGACCTGCACTACCGCGAGGGTGGCATCACCGACGACTACCCGTTCCTGCTCGGCCACGAGGCCGCCGGCGTCGTCGAACGAGTCGGCGAGGGCGTCACCGACGTGGCCCCCGGCGACTTCGTGGTGCTCAACTGGCGGGCGGTCTGCGGGCAGTGCCGGGCCTGCCGCCGGGGTCGCCCGTGGTACTGCTTCAACACCCACAACGCGGCCCAGAAGATGACGCTCACCGACGGCACGGCACTCGCGCCGGCCCTCGGCATCGGCGCGTTCGCCGAGAAGACCCTGGTCCACGCCGGCCAGTGCACCAAGGTGGACCCGGCCGCCCGGCCGGCCGCCGTCGGTCTGCTCGGCTGCGGGGTGATGGCGGGCCTCGGCGCGGCGATGAACACCGGCCAGGTGACCCGGGGCGACTCGGTCGCGGTGATCGGCTGTGGCGGCGTCGGCGACGCCGCGGTGGCCGGCGCGGCCCTGGCCGGGGCGACGACGATCATCGCGGTCGACACCGACTCCCGCAAGCTCGACTGGGCGCGCCGGTTCGGCGCCACGCACACCGTCAACGGCTCCGAGGACGACCCGGTCGAGGCGATCCGCGCCGCGACCGGCGGCTTCGGCGCCGACGTGGTGATCGACGCGGTGGGCCGCCCGGAGACCTGGAAGCAGGCCTTCTACGCCCGGGACCTGGCCGGCACGGTGGTGCTGGTGGGCGTACCCACCCCGGAGATGCGGATCGAGCTGCCGTTGCTGGACGTCTTCGGTCGCGGCGGTGCGCTCAAGTCCAGCTGGTACGGCGACTGCCTGCCCAGCCGCGACTTCCCGATGCTCACCGAGCTGTACCGGCAGGGCCGTCTCGACCTGGACGCGTTCGTCACCGAGGAGATCACCCTCGACCAGGTCGAGGAGGCGTTCACCCGGATGCACCACGGCGACGTGCTCCGCTCGGTGGTGGTCTTCGCGTGACCGCCCGCGTCGACCACACCGTCACCTCCGGCACGTTCTCCCTCGACGGGCAGACCTTCGACGTCGACAACAACGTCTGGGTGATCGGCGACGACACCGAGTGCGTCGTCGTCGACGCGCCGCACGACGTGGCCGCCATCCGCAAGGTCGTCGGCGACCGCCAGGTGGTCGCCATCCTGGCCACCCACGCCCACGACGACCACGTACGGGTCGCGCCCGAGCTGGCCCGGACCACCGGCGCGCCGGTGCTGCTGCACCCCGCCGACCGGGTGCTCTGGGACCTGGTCCACCCCGACACCCCACCCGACGGCGAACTGGCCGACGGTCAGACCGTCCAGGTCGGCGGCGCCACCCTGCGCGTGCTGCACACCCCCGGCCACAGCCCCGGGGCGTGCAGCCTGCACGTCCCCGACCTCGGCGTCGTCTTCACCGGCGACACCCTGTTCGCCGGCGGGCCGGGCGCCACCGGCCGCTCCCACAGCGACTTCGGCACCATCATCGAGTCCATCCGCACCCGGCTGCTCACCCTGCCGCCGGAGACCGTCGTCCACACCGGACACGGCGACGACACCACCATCGGCGCGGAGGCGCCGCACCTCGACGAGTGGATCGCCCGGGGACACTGACGCCCGCGTCCGGCCGGGCCTCGACACCATCGCCCTTCGCCAGGGGTCGTCCCGCCAGCACTGACGAGGTCTCGGTCGGGAAACCGGTTGAGTCCTCCTTCCGCGTTCCCGTAGGTTGCCTGGGCCCGTCGCAGTGAGGACAGAGGACAAAACCGCGTGACCCCGCCTGCTCTCTAGACCTGACACCTTCTTCCGCTCGCCTGTAGCCGACGCTCCCGTCGGTTCTGCCGGGCTGCCCTCGTGCGCCCGGTCATACAGCGTTTGAGGTCGCGCGTAATCGGCCTCGTGTCGGGTCTAGAGATCAGGTCTAGAGATCATGTCTTCACAACCTCATACCGTGCTGCCCTGGGTCGTTCGTCGGACCAGGCTGCCTCTGCTGTCGTTGCGGTGCGTGGACTGCCGGTCGGAGTCGGCCACCACCGGCGAGGGCAGGTTCCGCGTCAACGCCAACGGCAAGCTGCTGGACGTGTGGCTGCTGGTCCGCTGCGTATCCTGCGATCGGACGAGCAAGCTCACCGTGCACGAGCGGGCGCCGGTCAGATCATTCGATCCGGCCGAGCTCGACGGCTATCACGCCAACGATCCGGAGCTGGTGGCGTCCCGGCTGTTGGATCCGCTGCTCGCCCGGCGCAACCGCTTCGCCCTGGACTGGAAGGGGGCCTGGCGGCTGGACACCCCGTCGACAGGGCTCGACGAGGCGTGGCCGGTCAAGGCGGAGGTCGTCTTCGAGGATCCGGTGCCGGTGCGCCCGGAGCGGCTCATCGCGCAGGGGCTCGGCCTGAGCAGGAACGAGGTACTGCGCCGGAGCAAGTGCGACATTCCGCTGCGCCGTCCGACGAGCGCCGGTTTCACCTTTACCGTGCTGGCCGGCGACTAGCGGGGAGGTAGCCGGGCGGGCCAACCCGGCCCGCCCGGCTGCACTCGCCGAGACCATGCCAATACCGGACCCGCAGGCCATACCCGTCGCAGGGGGCGGAAAGTCCTTGCCACCGGCGAGAACACTCAGATGACGCCTGGTGGCCGGGCCGGGACCGGGTGCCGCGCGGCTGCACCACGACGACGTACCGGCCGGCGGACTCGGTGACGACCCGCTTGCCCGTCCGGCGTTGTCGGGTTAACCTGCCGATGGGCCCGGATGCCGGCGCACAGCGCCACCCGGAGTCTTGTTTCCCTCCCGACCGTTCTACGCGTCGCCCGCGACCGGTCACCGTCGACAGTCACGCGGATCCGCCGCCCGGCGCTCGCACCGGCCGACGTGCCGACCGGCGCCGAACCCGTGGCGGCCGGTCCGGCCGCCTCCGTCAACACCGGCTGCGCGTCGGCCCCGGCCCGGTCGGATGTCGCGGCGCCGGGCGGGCCCGGCGTACGCCACCCACCCGACCCGTCCGCGCGTCGGGAGCCATTCCCTTGTCGCCCACCGGCGACTCCCGCTACCGAAAGGCAACCGATGGACAACAGCGACACCCCCACGCCGGTCACCGGCATCGTCGACACCGTCGACGACCACGCCCTGATCCGCGTCGACGGATACCTGCCCGCCGCCGCGGACGCGTACGTCACCCCCGCCCAGGTACGCCGGTACGGCCTGCGCCGCGGCGACCTCGTCACCGGCGCGGTCGCCACCGGCGGGGACGGCCGCGAGGTACGCGGCGGCCCACCCCGCCGAGGCCGGCACGCCCCGCTGGTCCGGCTGGACACCATCAACGGGATGGAGCCGGAGGAGGCGCGGCGTCGGCCGGAGTTCTACAAGCTCACCCCGCTGTACCCGCAGGAGCGGCTGCGGCTGGAGACCGAGCCGCACATCCTGACCACCCGGGTCATCGATCTGGTGATGCCGATCGGCAAGGGTCAGCGGGCGTTGATCGTCTCGCCGCCGAAGGCGGGTAAGACGATGGTGTTGCAGGCGATCGCGAACGCGATCACCCGTAACAATCCGGAGTGTCACCTGATGGTGGTGCTGGTCGACGAGCGGCCGGAAGAGGTCACCGACATGCAGCGGTCGGTGAAGGGCGAGGTCATCGCGGCCACGTTCGACCGTCCGCCGCAGGACCACACCACGGTGGCGGAGTTGGCGATCGAGCGGGCGAAGCGTCTGGTCGAGCTGGGGCATGACGTGGTCGTGCTGCTCGACTCGCTGACCCGGCTGGGCCGCGCCTACAACATCTCCGTCCGGTCGGCCGGCCGTACGCTCTCCGGCGGGGTGGACGTCGCCGCGCTCAACCCGCCGAAGCGGCTGCTCGCCGCGGCCCGCGCCGCCGAGGAGGGCGGCTCGCTGACCATCCTCGCCTCGGCGCTGGTCGAGACCGGTTCGGCCGCCGACACGCTCATCCACGAGGAGTTCAAGAGCACCGGCAACGCCGAGCTGCGGCTGGACCGCGCGCTGGCCGACCGGCGCACCTACCCGGCCGTCGACGTCCGTGCCTCCGGCACCCGCCGGGAGGAACTCCTCCTCACCGACGTGGAGCGACACCGCCTGCGGGCCCTGCGATCCGCGCTGTCCCAGCTGGACCGCCAGTCGGCCCTGGACCGGCTGCTGCACCAACTCACCGCGACGGCGGGCAACGCCCAGTTCCTCGCCCGGCTCGGCGCGGCCGACAACTACGATCGACTGCCATGACCACGCCGGGGAACAACCAGCCGCCGACCGTACGCCAGCTCCGCCTCGTCGTCGAGGCCGACGACTACGACGCGGCGGTCGCCTTCTTCCGCGACGCCCTGGGCCTGCCCGAGCAGGCGGCGTACTCGGGCGGCGACGGTGCGCGGGTGGTGATCCTGGAGGCCGGTCGGGCCACCCTGGAGCTGGCGAATCCCGCGCAGAAGCGGATGATCGACGAGGTGGAGGTCGGCCGGCAGGTCGCGCCGTGCCTGCGGGTGGCGTTCGAAGTGGACGACAGCCGCGCGGTGACCGAGCGCCTGGTCGCGGCGGGCGCCACCGAGGTCGCCCCGCCGACCGTCACGCCGTGGCAGTCCCTCAACGCCCGTCTCGACGCCCCGGCGGGGCTGCACCTCACGGTGTTCCAGGAGCTGCGTACCCCCGAGGAACGTGCCGCCACGGACGGCTTCGGCACCGACGCCTGAGCACCGGAAACCCGCTGCCCCCGGCTGCCCGGCCGTTGATACCCTCGCGCGGTGTCCGACCCTGTCACCGCGCCCGGGCTGACCCCGGCGCAGGCCGCCGCCCTGCGACACATCCGCCACCTGGCGTTGCGGGACCGTCCGGCGGCCCTCGCCACCATTGGCCGGTACCTTGCCGACTCCGGGACGGCGTACCGGGTGGAGGAGGTCATCGCCGCGATGGCCGGGCACGGGCGGCTGACGGTCAACTTCCACCCCGACCGGCTGCTCCGCGACGGCCGTACCGTCGCCGAAGCGTTCGACCAGGACGGCGTCTACCGCAGCCAGTTCGAGACCGGTATCTCCAACGGCGGCCTGACCGCATACCCCGGCGGTGACCGGGACCGCTGGGAGGAGGCGATGTTCGGCGGGGCGTACCAGCGGCCGGGCGTGTCCCCCGCGGAGCGCCCGAAGTACGGCGGCCTGAACCTGCTCGACCACTCCGACGGCGCCTGTCCCCGGTTCGGCTCCTGCCACCTGCGGCTGCGCCCCGAGGCCCTGGGCCGGGCCACCTTCAGCTTCGGCGACACCTACATCCAGCCGAAGGATTTCGGCACCCTCGACGCCTTCGAACCGGTGCTGGCCGCGCTGCTCGAGGCCACCGCCGGCACCGGCGTCAGCCTCGGGACGGCCGGCATGGACACCGGCCTGCTGCTGCGTACGCTGCTCCTCCGCCGCGAGCGGGAATCCATCGCGGCCGGGCGGGCGTTGGACGACTACATCGAGTCGCAGATCCACGGCGAGCTGAGCCTCGCCCGAGACGTCGAGGCGCTGGTCGTCGACCCGTCGTTCCTGGGCACGGACACCGGACGCGTCCTCGCCGGGATCGCCGGGCGGCACGGCTTCCCGCTGCACTGGCACGGCGGATTCGAGTTGCCGGTCGACGGGGTCGACGCCGAGTTCCGCGGCCCGGTCATCCCACCGCTCGCCGTGCGGGTGCACGCGCAGTTCGCCCGCCCGGGCGAGCCCGTCCACGCCGCGCTGATCGGCCGGGCCGCCGCGTCGGTGGTACGGGAGCCGGAACGGTGGGCGGACCGGGGGCCGGTCGAGGTGACCCTCCAGCACCTCAAGCAGCTCTGGCACGTCCTCGTCCGGTTCGGGGCGCCTGCCGCCGGTTGAGGACGGCACGTCCCGTCTGACCCCTGCGTGCCGTCTCCACCCTCCCGGTACGCCCGCTGCCGGCCCATCCCGTACCCACGGTGACCTGGGCCGCAGCCGGCGTCCTGCCCGGCATTTCCGGAATGACCGACAAGGCAGGCTGGTTGTGTCCCCAGTACCCCGGGACCGCAAACCCCGTACCGGCCAGTAGCTCCCCCGAGGCCCGCTCACCCCGGAGCGCGTCGTGACGATCGAAAGGGCAACCATCGTGAAGCAGCACTTCACCCGATGGCTCCCCGCCATCGAACAGACCTCGCACCGTACCGCCGAAATGGTGAAGACCCGGTGGCTCCCCGCCATCGAACAGACCTCGCACCGCACGGCCGAGATGGTGAGGACTCGCTGGTACCCCGCCATCGAAGAGACCTCGCACCGCACGGCCGAACTCGCGAAGAACCGGTGGCTCCCCGCCGCCACCAAGACGCCGCAGCGTAAGGCCGCGCTGGGCCTCGCGGGCGTTGCTGCCCTGAGCTGCCTGGCGGTCGGGCCCAGCGCCCTCGCCGCACCGGTCACCACCGGCCCGCACGCCGGCGCCGTCGCCGCCATCGACCTGGCCACCGGCACGAAAACCGCCACCAGCGAATCAACCGCCATCAGCGGGTCGAACTCCGCCGGCGAATCCGACCTCACCACCGGCGGCGACAAGGTTCCCGCCAAGCGCAACGCGCCCAGCCGGGACGTTCTCGTACCGCGCGGTGTCGAGGGCGCGCAGTCGCGTATCCCGCTCGACAACGCGCAGGTCGCCAACGCCAAGGCCATCGTCAAGGCGGCCAAGGAGACCGGTGTGGGGGAGCGGGGCGCCGTGATCGGCGTCGCCACCTCGTTGCAGGAGTCGAAGCTGTACAACCTCGGCCACCTCGGCTCGTACAACGACCACGACTCGGAGGGCCTGTTCCAGCAGCGCCCGTCGTCCGGTTGGGGCACGTCCGACCAGATCACCAACCCGGACTACGCCTCCAAGGCGTTCTTCAACGCGCTGAAGAACGTCGGGGGGTGGCAGGACCTGCCGCTGACCGCGGCCGCACAGACGGTCCAGGTGTCCGCCTACCCGTACGCGTACGCGCAGTGGGAGGACCAGGCGGCGGACATCGTCCAGCAGGTCTGGTGAGTTCCTGTTCCTTCGCTGAACCGGCCGGCCCCTCCCCGGGGCCGGCCGGTTCCGTCTCTCCGCACTTGCTCTCGCCACTGACGTCCGCCTCGGACAGGTGGGGTGACAAGGGGCGTGAGCCAGGGGCGGACGAGGGGCCGCTGGGCGAGCGGCGTGGGGGCGTCGGCGAGGGCCGGTTGCGGGGACGTCCAGGCCTCGTCGTGTGACCAGGGGGCCAATCTCCGGGATGTGGTGGCCCTCGTTGCACCCCCGAGGGCGCTTTCGGGGATGTTGTGGCTTCCTCGCGCGAGGATTGGCCCCTTTCGGGGATGTTGTATGGATCTTGGCGGGCGTTGCCTTGGGCCGTGTGGGTGGTATGCGCCGAGTGTCCGGTTCCCGGGTGGCGGGGTGGCGTCGCGGAGGGAATGGTCGGCGGTCGGCGGGCGTTGTACCGGGCTGCACGGCCGAGGAAGGCCCCCGAACCTGGGGGCTGGTGGCCGCCCGCTGCGATCGGGGTGGCCCGGGCCCGGAATGTTGGTGGGTCGTCGGTCGTTGTACATGGTCCCGGCGCCGCGAAGAGGCGACCCCCCGTCGCCCCGTGAGTCTGCCGGTCGAAAGACTTTCCCCCCCCTTGTTTGGGCGCCTGACGGTGCTTGCGCATGCCCCGACCCCCCTGTCGGCGTGTGTGCCAAACCCCCGAATGGAGCTTTGGTCATGAATACGATGCTGCGTAAGAGTGTTCTGGGTGTTGCTGGTCTGGCTTTCGCCGGTGGTGTGTTCGCCGGTCCGATCGCCGCTCACGCCGCCGCCCCGGTGCACGCCGCTCCGGTGGCTGCTGTGCAGGCCGACAAGCCGGCCGTGGACATGGGCAAGTTGATCCCGCACGGTGTGCAGGGTGCCCAGTCGAAGATCGACCTGAACGGTGAGCAGACCGCGAACGCGAAGGCGATCGTCGCGGCGACGAAGAAGGCCGGCATGCCGGAGCGGGCCGCGGTCATCTCGATCGCGACGTCGCTTCAGGAGTCGAAGCTGGAGAACCTGGGTCACCTCGGTGACGCGAACGATCACGACTCGCTGGGTCTGTTCCAGCAGCGGCCGTCCTCTGGTTGGGGTAGCCCGGAGCAGATCACCGACCCCGAGTACGCGACGACCGCGTTCCTGAAGGGGCTGAGGCAGGTTGACGGGTGGCAGGACATGCCGTTGACCAAGGCCGCGCAGACGGTGCAGGTGTCGGCGTACCCGGACGCCTACGCCCAGTGGGAGCAGCAGGCCGCTGACCTGGTCGCCCAGAACTGGAACAGCTGACACAACACCGCTGGCCGGCACCCCTGAACATGGGGGTGCCGGCCAGCGGCGTCTCCGGAATCGGAGGTCGACGATCAGGAGGCGGCGTCGGAGCGGGCCGGGGACCCAGGACGGGACCGGCGGTGCTCCAGCACGACGTCGACCAGCGCGGCGACGAGCGCCAGCGCGATGATCCCGGCGGCGAGCACCAGCGAATGCCGGAACGCGGCCGACCAGTTCCCCCGGGTGGCGGCCACTGTCGAGAAGAACAGGGACCCGACCGCCGCGATCCCGGCGGCCGACCCGATCCGCTGACCGGTCTGCAGCATGCCTGCCCCGCTGCCGGCCTGCGGCACCGGCACCTCGGAGAGGGTCAGCGTCTGGTTCGGCGCGATGACCAGGCCGCTGCCCAGCCCGGCGACCAGGAACGGCACCGCGGTCAGCAGCGGCACCGACACGTGCGAGGAGCCGCGCAGCACCCACACGGTCGCGGCGAGGCCGACCACCACCACCAGCAGGCCGACGCCGACCAGCGGCCGGCCGTACCGGTTGACCACCCGGCCGCCCACGGCGGCCGCCACCGCCGAGCCGAGGGCGAACGGGGTGATGGCCAGACCGGCGGCGAGGGCGCTGTAACCGAGCCCGATCTGCAGGTAAATGGTGAAGATGAAAAAGATCGCGGTGAATCCGGCGAAGTAGAGCAGACCGATCAGCGTGCCCAGGCTGTACGAGCGCAGCCCGAACAGCCGTAGGTCGAACAAGGGCTGTTGGCGGCGCGCGTACCGCCGCTCCCACAGGCCGAACGCGATCAGGAAGACCAACCCGGCCGGGATGAGCAACCACTTCGTCCCGCCGTGCCACTGCTGTTGCTGCACCAGCGGGAGCAGCACCAGGGTCACCCCGACGCCGAGCAGCACCACGCCGAGCGGGTCGAGCCGGTGCCGGTCGGGTACGCCGGTGGGTCGGGCCGGCATCAGCCGCCAGCCCAGGAGTACGGCGACGATGCCGACCGGCACGTTCACGAAGAACACGAACCGCCAGCCGTGCTGCTCGCCACCGAGCTGGATGAGCAGCCCGCCGAGCAGCGGGCCGACCGCGGTGGAGATGCCGATCGTGGCGCCGAGCAGCCCGAACGCCCTACCCCGTTCGGCGCCCCGGAACAGCTGCTGGATCATGCCGCTCACCTGCGGGTTGATCACCCCGGCGGCGGCGCCCTGGACGAGTCGGGCGATGATCAGCCACAGCGGCGATCCGGCCAGCCCGGCCACGGCGCTGGTCAGCGTGAACAGGATCAGCCCGGCCACGAACGCGGTACGCCGGCCGCGCGCGTCGCCGAAACGTCCGGCCGGCACCAGGATCAGGCCGAAGGTGAGCGCGTACCCGGACAGCACCCACTGCAGGTCGCTCGGCGTCGCGTTCAGGGCCCGGTCGATCGAGGGTACGGCCACGTTGACGATGCTGACGTCCAGCAGCGTCATGAACGCGGCGACCAGGCCGACGCCGAGCGCCCGCCAGCGGCGCCGGTCGCCGTATCCGGCGGTGTCCGCCGGTGCCGACCGGTCCGTGCTCATCGCGCCCCCTGAAGGCCGTCGCTCACGTCTGCCCGATCGCTACCGGACCATCGTGGGGCAAGCGGCGCGGGTCACGCCATCTGGCGCGCGCACCACCGTGGCCCGAAGTCGAGACCCGCCATCGGGGAGTCCTCCCGGTGCAGCAGGCCCCGCTCGGTGAGCAGGTGCAACGGCTCGCGCAGCTCCTCCTCGGTCATCCCGGCCTCCTCGGCGATCAGGCCGGGATAGGGTACGTGCCCCCGGGCCTCCAGCGCAGTCACCGCCTGGTACACCCGTTGCTCGATGTCGGACAGCTGTACCTGCTGCATCGTTCCCTCCTCGGCGTGTCCCGCCCGACCGGCGGGTGGTCTGCGCCCGGCGGTTACCCCGAGGACCCCCGATGATGCCCACCCGAACGGGGGGTGCGACCGGGCGCGTGTCGGGTGTCGTCGGCCGCTCGTGCCCTAGGCTGCACCGGTGATCATCTGGGATCTGGTCATCGTCGGTGCCGGCCCCGCCGGACTCTCCGCCGCGCACGCCGCGGCCCGGGCCGGCGTACGCACGCTGGTGCTCGAACGTGCCACCCACCCCCGCTACAAGACCTGCGGCGGCGGGCTGATCGGCACGTCGCTGGCCGAGGTCGCCGAGCGGATCGACGTGCCGGTCCACGACCGGGTCGACCGGGTCACGTTCACCCGGGACGGGCGACGTGGCTTCACCCGCCGGCACCCTGAGCCGCTGGTGAGCATGATCCGCCGCGAGGAGTTCGACCACCGGCTGCGCTCCGCCGCGGTCGCCGCCGGGGCCGAGGTCCGCGAGGGCGTCGCGGTCCGCGCCGTCGAGCAGGATCCCGACGAGGTACGCCTGCGGCTGGCCGACGGCGACACCGTACGCGCCCGCGCGGTCATCGGCGCGGACGGCTCCTCCGGGGCCACCGCCCGGCACGTCGGGGTGGCCCACCGCCAGGTCGACCTGGGGCTGGAGGTGGAACTGCCCGTCCCACCCGCCGAGCAGGAGCGCTGGCGGGGGCGGCTGCTCCTCGACTGGGGGCCGGTGCCCGGGTCGTACGCCTGGGTCTTTCCCAAGGGTGACCGGCTCACCGTCGGTGTCATCTCCGCTCGGGGCGAGGGGGAGCGGACCCGGGCCTACCTGCGCGACTTCTTGGCGCGGCTCGGCCTGTCCGAGCTGACCCCGGAACACGACTCGGGCCACCTGACCCGGTGCCGGACGGAGGACTCGCCGCTGCGCCGCGGCCGGGTGCTGGTCGCCGGTGACGCGGCCGGCCTGCTGGAACCGTGGAGCCGGGAGGGGATCAGCTTCGCCCTGCGTTCGGGCCGGCTGGCCGGCGAGGCGGTGGCCGGCGGCGATCCGGGGGCCTACGAGCGCGAGGTGAACCGGCGGCTGGTGCCCGAGATGCGGGCCGGGCGCCGGCTGCTGGAGATCTTCGAACGACGGCCCGATGTGTTCCACGCGCTGCTGGCCACCCCGCCCGGCTGGCGGATGTTCGCCCGGTTCTGCCAGGGCCGGGCGAGCTTCGACCAGGTCCTGACCCGCCGCCCGGTCCGGGCCGGCCTGGCCCTGCTGGAGCGGCTGCCGGCCCGTCCGGTGAGGTCGGAGTCGCGGTCGGTCAGGGCATGATCACCGCCCGTCCGTGAATCTCGCCCCGGCGCAGCGCCTCGTACGCCTCCGACGCCCGGTCGAGGGGGAACGTCTGCACGTCGGCGTGCAACTGGCCGGCCCGACCCAGGGCGATCACCTCCTGCAGCTCGGCGCGGGTACCCCAGAACGGCACCACGACGCTGGTCTCCAGCGGCACGGTCGGTGGCTCGTCGGCGACCGGCCGGACCGGGAGCGTGCCCCCGGCGAGGCCGACCAGCAGCAACTGGCCGCCGGTGGCGACCACCTGCCGGGCGGTGGTCAGGGTGGGGTCGGCGCCCACGAAGTCGAGCACCACGTCCGCCCCGTCCGGCGGTGGGCCCACCAGTGTCCGGATCTGCTCCACGGCGTCCGGCCCGGCCCGCACCACCTCGTGCGCGCCCAGCCGGCTGGCCAGGTCCAGTGCCGCCACGCTGGTGTCCACGGCGATGATCCGTACCGCCGTGGTGGCCACCAGGATCTGCACCGCCATGTGGCCCAGCCCGCCGATCCCGATCACCACGCAGGTGGTGCCCGGGCGCAGCCTCGGCCGCGCCAGCTCGATGGCGTGGTACGGCGTGAGCCCCGCGTCGGTAAGCGGCGCCGCCTGGCTCAGGTCCAGGTCCCCGACGTGCAGCAGCCGGGACGCGGGCACCACCACGTACTCGGCCAGCCCGCCGTCACGGCTCAGCCCGACGCCGCCCACCGGCACGACCCGGCACTGGTCCTCCAGCCCACGCAGGCAGGCGCGGCAGTGGCCGCATCCGATGATCCCGTAGACCGCGGTCCGATCCCCGGGGGACCAGCCGGAGACCCCGGCCCCGACCTGGTCGACGGTGCCGGCGACCTCGTGACCGAGCGTCATCGGGGTGGGGAACATCCCCGCCGGTGCGTCGAGGATGTGCAGGTCGGAGTGGCAGGCGCCGACCGCGCCGACGCGCAGCAGCACCTCGCCCGGCCCGGCCGTCGGGACGGGCACCTCCGTCTGCTCCAGCACTCCGGGGGCGGTCATCCGCACCGCGCGCATCGTCGTCCTCCACCTCGTCGCCGACGGGCCGTCGCGGCGGCTTACCCGTGCCGTCCCGGTTGATGCGGGCGGTGGTGGGCCGGGCGCACAATGCGGTCATGAGCGAGCCGAACGAGTCGTTCACCGACGAGGAGTACGCGTTCCTTCGGCACGTACGCTTCGGCGAACTGCCGCCCGGGGTGCGTCCCGAGGACCGGGTGGAGTTGACGGAGACGGACGCCCGGCGGGACCGTCCGGAGCCGGCCGGCGGCCCCGAGGCGTGGGCACTGCGGAACAGCCCGGGCTGAGCCCGGAAACGGCCGACGGGCCGCGGGTGGCACACCCGCGACCCGTCGGACCGGTACGGATCAGAAGACCGGCACGCCCTCGCGGACCAGCTTCCAGTTCGGCACGAAGAAGTCGGCCGGGTTGATGGCGCCCTTGGCCTGCGCCCAGTCGATGAGCAGCTGGCGGATCTCCTGCTGCGCGTTGTAGACCTGGGTCTTCACGACGCCGGGGAAGTTGCCGCCACCGCTGCGCCGGTAGTTGTTGACCGCGACCACGAACTGGGCGTCCGCGGCGACCGGGGTGTCGGTGCCCGGCATGACCAGACGGGTGATCCGCTGGCCGACCGGCTTCGAGATGTCGATGTCGTAGTCGACACCCGAAAGCGTGTCGTAGTTGTAGTCCGGCACGCTCGAGTCGCTGATGTTGGCCGGGTTGACGGCCGCGCCCACCGCAAGCGTGCGGAAGTACTTCGCCGAGTACTCCAGGTACGCCTTCACCTCGGCGCCGGTCATGACGACCGCCTCGAGGGTGTTGTCGTACACGTAGAGGCCCGCGACGTCGCGGATCCGTACGTCCCCGGCGGGGAACACCGCGGTACGGCTGAACGGCGCCGCGATCGACAGCACCGGCAGGCTCCCGTACGCGGTGCCGGCGAGCGCCGCGGCCACCACGTCGGTCTGGACCTTGTTGATGAAGTCCAGGATCGGGGTGTCCTTGTACCGCGACTCGGCGGCCGACAGCTCCACGGTGCACTGCCCGACGACCTTGTTGACGTAGTCGACCGTCTTGGTGTGCTGGCCGCGCACGGCCGCGAGCACCGCCGGGTCCTCGACCACGGTGTTGGTGTTCAGCATGGTGGCCCGCTTGTCGACCACCTTCCAGCTGCCCTTCTCCCGGATCAGGGTGAAGTCCATCCGGGTCAGCCGCTGGCCCCACCTCGACGGCTCCGAGGTCAGCACCCGCTCGCCGGTCTTGGTGTTGGTGACGAACTTCTCCGCGATCTCGCTGTGGGCGTGACCGAAGAGGATCGCGTCGATGCCCGGCACCTGCTGGGCGATCAGTGCGACCGGGTTCTCGTTCGGCAGCTCCGGACCGTAGCTGGAGGTGCCGCTGTCGCCGCCGTGGGCGGAGATGATGACCAGGTCGGCGCCGCGGTCCCGCATGATCGGCACCCACTTCGCGGCGGTCGCGATCATGTCGGCGAAGATCAGCTTGCCCTCGACGTTGTCCTTGTCCCAGATGGCGACGCCGGGATTGGTCAGGCCGAGGATGCCGACGTTCAGCGCCGGCGCGCCGTGCCCGCCGAGGTTGACCGGCTTGATCACGTACGGCAGGTAGGCCGGCTTGCCGGTCTTCTCGTTGATCGCGTTGGCGGCGAGGGCCGGGAAGCCGAGCTGCTCGATCCACTTGGCCAGCAGCGGCAGGCCGTAGTTGAACTCGTGGTTGCCCAGCGTGACGGCGTCGTAGTTCAGCACGTTCATCGCGTTGGCCATCGGGTGCGTCGCACCGGTGACGGTGATCGGCTCCTGCTTGGCGTAGTACGTCGCCAGCGGGGTGCCCTGGATGGTGTCGCCGGCGTCGAGCACCATGGTCGCCTTGCCCGTGCGCTCGGCGCGGATCTGGTTGACCAGGGTGGCCAGCTTCGCGACGCCGACGTCGTTGTGCTGGCTGTCGTCGTACTCGGCGTCCTTGTAGTAGTCCCAGTTGTAGACGTTGCCGTGGGTGTCCGAGGTGCCGAGGACGGTCAGGTCCCAGATCTTGGGGGCGTTGCCCTTCGCCTCGCCCGCCTGCGCGGGGGAGCCGGCGAGCAGGGGAGCGGTCGCGGCGGCCGCCGCGACGGCCAACACCTGACGGCGCGAGGCGCCGGAGGAGGAGGTCATGAGGTGCCTTTCCAATGGGGGTGAAGCGCCTCCTAGGCGCCGTTGCGCACCATAACCACCTCCTGTCACGGGCGCCACATCGCCCCGAGGTGTTTCACCTCAGCAGCCGTTTCGGCCGTCTACGTGTAACACGGCGGTCACCCCGCAGTCGTTTCCGCACCCGGGCAGCGGAACGGAGCGGCGGGACGGAGCGGCCGCCGGATCAACGGGGCCAGACGGCCATCCGGCGTCGGACCTCGGCGACCTGATCCGCGTCCAGCCCGTAACGGGCGAAGCGTCGGTCGGGCAGCTGGTCCAGGTAGCGCCCCGCCGCCCGAACGTCCGCCCCGTCCAGCGCCGGATCCACCTGGCGGGCCAGCGCCAGCAACTCCGTCACCTCGTACCGGCCGAGCGCGGCGGAGACGTCGATGTAGTCGCGTACCTCCCGCCGGTTGACCAGCGCGGCGGTCTTGTTGGCGATCAGGTCGCGGACGTCCATCACCGGGCCCAGGTCCATCACCACCGGGCTGCGGTACCGGTCGAGCCGGGCCAGGCTGAGCCGGATCTGCCGGCCGTCCCGGCTCACCACGAAGTCCCGGAGGTCCCGGTCGAAGCCGTCGAACAGCTCCGCCAGCTCGCTGCCCGGGTCCGCGTCGACCACCGCGTACCCGGCCAGCTCCAGCGCGGCCCGCACCTCGGCCGCCGCCGCGGCGGCAGCGCCCTCTACGTCGGCGAAGAGGTCGACGTCCTCGGTCGGCCGCGTCACCAGGCCGTGCGCCGCCCAGGCCACCCCGCCGCCGAGCACGAACCGGTGCGGGCCGGCGGCGGCCAGGGCCACCCGGGCCACGTCCCGGTAGAAGTCGTGCAGATGGCTCACGCGGTACGCAGGCCCCGGTGCCGGCTCTCCCACGCCAGGCGTACGCCCCGTGGCAGGTTCAGCCGCCGCCACACCCGCCGCAGCGTCCGCCCGTCGATCAGATCGCGCAGATCGTCGATCCGGTTGGTCTCCCGCAGCACGTTCTCGTACATCCAGAGCAGGTCGTCCGGGTCGTCGAGGTCGAAGGCGCGTTCGCTGCTCCACATCAGGCGTACCGGCAGCTCGACGATGCCCCGGGTGGGGCCGGTGAGCTCGGCCAGGGTACGGGCCACCACGGCGGGACGCCCGGGGCGGGCGAGGTACGCGCTGGCGGTGGCGGACATGTTGTCAGGGTAACCCGTGGTACGTCCCTTGCGGCCCGCCGCATCCGTGAGCGGTTCGTGGTTCCCGGCGCGGGCGGGTGTTGGGCGGGGCGCAGGGGCGTGCGCGAGGGTGTGGGCGAGGGGCCTGGGCGCGAGGGCCCGCGGGGCGAGGACCGCAGGTCGAGAGTGCCTGAACGAGGGGCTGTTTCGGGGAGTTTGTGGCCTCGTCGTGTGCCGGATGGGCCGTTCTCCGGGAAGTTGTGGCATCACGCCCCCCGGTGGGTCCGCTTTTGGGGATGTTGTGGCGTCGCGCCTCGGAAGGACCGCTTTCGGGGATGTTGTGGCTTCCTCGCGCGAGGATAGGCCCCTTTCGGGGATGTTGTATGGATCTTGGCGGGCGTTGCCTTGGGCCGTGTGGGTGGTATGCGCCGAGTGTCCGGTTCCCGGGTGGCGGGGTGGCGTCGCGGAGGGAATGGTCGGCGGTCGGCGGGCGTTGTACCGGGCTGCACGGCCGAGGAAGGCCCCCGAACCTGGGGGCTGGTGGCCGCCCGCTGCGATCGGGGTGGCCCGGGCCCGGAATGTTGGTGGGTCGTCGGTCGTTGTACATGGTCCCGGCGCCGCGAAGAGGCGACCCCCCGTCGCCCCGTGAGTCTGCCGGTCGAAAGACTTTCCCCCCCCTTGTTTGGGCGCCTGACGGTGCTTGCGCATGCCCCGACCCCCCTGTCGGCGTGTGTGCCAAACCCCCGAATGGAGCTTTGGTCATGAATACGATGCTGCGTAAGAGTGTTCTGGGTGTTGCTGGTCTGGCTTTCGCCGGTGGTGTGTTCGCCGGTCCGATCGCCGCTCACGCCGCCGCCCCGGTGCACGCCGCTCCGGTGGCTGCTGTGCAGGCCGACAAGCCGGCCGTGGACATGGGCAAGTTGATCCCGCACGGTGTGCAGGGTGCCCAGTCGAAGATCGACCTGAACGGTGAGCAGACCGCGAACGCGAAGGCGATCGTCGCGGCGACGAAGAAGGCCGGCATGCCGGAGCGGGCCGCGGTCATCTCGATCGCGACGTCGCTTCAGGAGTCGAAGCTGGAGAACCTGGGTCACCTCGGTGACGCGAACGATCACGACTCGCTGGGTCTGTTCCAGCAGCGGCCGTCCTCTGGTTGGGGTAGCCCGGAGCAGATCACCGACCCCGAGTACGCGACGACCGCGTTCCTGAAGGGGCTGAGGCAGGTTGACGGGTGGCAGGACATGCCGTTGACCAAGGCCGCGCAGACGGTGCAGGTGTCGGCGTACCCGGACGCCTACGCCCAGTGGGAGCAGCAGGCCGCTGACCTGGTCGCCCAGAACTGGAACAGCTGACACAACACCGCTGGCCGGCACCCCTGAACATGGGGGTGCCGGCCAGCGGAGTGACGGCGATCACCGGAAGCGGCGGAAGACAGGCGGCCCCCGTACCGTTGTGCAGAGCGTCGGTGTGTCCAGTGTCCCCGGGCCTCACCCACATTGCCTTCGCGGAATACCGTTCGGCTGGAGCCGCGTCGCGCCACTCGCCGAGAGGCGACCTGCACACCGACGCCCAACGGCGCCCCGGCCATCCGGCCGGGGCGCCGTTGTCTTCGAGGCCCCTGAGGCTTGGCCGGACGGCCCGGCGCCCGCCCGAATCGATCCGTTGCTTGAGTCGCGGGCTCGCGGCCACTGGCCTAAGGTTCAGATGTCCAGCTTCCGCCAGTGGGGGAGGAGGTGTCCCAGTGGGCCTGAAGACGTTCATCGAAGGTTGGCCGGTCTACCGGCAGCTCACCGGCACCGACCCGCTGGGCCGGGGCGCCGCCGCCCAATCGGCCCGGTCGGCGGCCCTGACCGCGCGTACCGAGACCGCCGACAGCGTGGCCCGATCCGTCTGCCCGTACTGCGCGGTGGGCTGTGGGCAGCGGGTCTTCGTCAAGGACGGGCAGGTCACGCAGATCGAGGGCGACCCGGACAGCCCGATCTCGCGTGGTCGGCTCTGCCCGAAGGGCTCGGCCAGCAAGAGCCTGGTGACCAGCCCGCTGCGGCAGACCAAGGTCCGCTACCGCCGGCCGTACGGCACGGAGTGGGAGGACCTGGACCTCGACGTAGCGCTCGACATGATCGCCGACCGGGTCCTCGCCGCCCGCGACGAGACCTGGGAGGACGCCGACGACGAGGGCCGGCCGCTGAACCGTACGCTCGGCATCTCCAGCCTGGGCGGGGCCACCCTCGACAACGAGGAGAACTACCTCATCAAGAAGCTGTTCACGGCGATGGGGGCACTCCAGATCGAGAACCAGGCCCGGATTTGACACTCCGCCACCGTCCCCGGTCTGGGGACCAGCTTCGGTCGCGGCGGCGCGACGGACTTCCAGCAGGCCCTTGCCCACTCTGACGTCATCGTCATCCAGGGCTCCAACATGGCCGAGGCACACCCGGTGGGTTTCCAGTGGGTGATGGAAGCCAAGAAGCGCGGCGCGAAGATCTTCCACGTCGACCCGCGGTTCACCCGTACGAGCGCGCTCGCCGACACGTACCTGCCGATCCGGGCGGGCACGGACATCGCGCTGCTCGGCGGCGTCGTGCGGTACATCCTGGAGAACGAGCTGGACTTCCGGGAGTACGTGCTGGCGTACACGAACGCGGCGACCATCGTCAGCGAGCGGTTCGCCGACACCGAGGACCTCGACGGCCTCTTCTCCGGATACCGCCCGGAGACCACCTCCTACGACCAGACCAGCTGGCAGTACGAGGGACACGAGGAGCAGGTCCGGGTCACGGGCACGGGCAAGGAGCGGGAGACCGCCGCCGGGTTGCTGCACGAGTCGCACGGTGCTCCGGTAGCGGCGTACACCCGGCGGGACGAGACCCTGCGGCACCCGCGCTGCGTGTACCAGATCCTCAAGCGGCACTTCTCCCGGTACACGCCGGAGATGGTCGAGCGGGTCTGCGGCATTCCGCGGGAGAAGTTCCTGGAACTCGCCCGGGCCTGGACGGAGAACTCGGGCCGGGAGCGGACCGGCGCGCTGGTCTACTCGGTGGGCTGGACCCAGCACAGCGTCGGGGTGCAGTACATCCGCACCGGGGCGATCATCCAGCTCCTGCTCGGCAACATGGGCCGGCCGGGCGGTGGCGTGCTGGCGTTGCGCGGGCACGCCAGCATCCAGGGGTCGACGGACATCCCGACGCTGTTCAACCTGTTGCCGGGCTACCTGCCGATGCCGCATCACGCCGACCACCCGACCTTCGACAGGTGGGTGGACAGCATCCGCCACCCCCGGCAGAAGGGTTTCTGGGGCAACGCGCGGGCCTTCGGGGCGAGCCTGCTCAAGGCGTACTGGGGGGACGCGGCGACCCCGGAGAACGACTTCTGCTACGGCTACCTGCCCCGGCTGACCGGCGATCACGGGACGTACCAGCAGGTGCTGAACATGATCGACGGCAAGGTGAAGGGCTACTTCCTGCTCGGCCAGAACCCGGCGGTCGGCTCCGCGCACGGCCGGGCCCAGCGTCTGGGCATGGCCAACCTCGACTGGCTGGTCGTCCGTGACCTGTTCATGATCGAGAGCGCCACGTTCTGGAAGAACAGCCCGGAGGTGGAGACCGGCGAGATCGTGCCGGCGGAGTGCCGTACCGAGGTCTTCTTCCTGCCCGCCGCCTCGCACGTGGAGAAGGAGGGCACCTTCACCCAGACGCAGCGGCTGCTCCAGTGGCGGGAGAAGGCCGTGGACCCGCCGGGCGACTGCCGCTCCGAGCTGTGGTTCTTCTATCACCTCGGGCGCCGGCTGCGGGAGCGGCTGGCCGGCTCCGACAAGCCGCGCGACCGCGCGCTGCTCGACCTCGCCTGGGACTACCCGACGCACGGGCCGGAGGCGGAGCCGAGCGCCGAGGCGGTGCTGCGCGAGATCAACGGCTACGACGTGCGCACCGGCCGCCCGCTCGGCGCGTTCGCCGAGGCCCGCGACGACGGGTCGACCGCGATCGGCTGCTGGATCTACTCCGGCGTCTACGCCGACGGGGTGAACCAGGCCGCCCGGCGCAAGCCCCGGCACGAGCAGAGCTGGGTCGCCCCCGAGTGGGGCTGGGCCTGGCCGGCCAACCGGCGCACCCTCTACAACCGGGCCTCCGCCGACCCACAGGGCCGGCCGTGGAGCGAGCGGAAGAAGTACGTCTGGTGGGACCCTGACAGGGCCGAGTGGACCGGGTACGACGTGCCGGACTTCGAGCGGACGAAGCCGCCGACGTACCGGCCGCCCGAGGGCGCCTCGGGGCCCGAGGCGCTCGCCGGCGACGACCCCTTCGTCATGCAGAGCGACGGCAAGGGCTGGCTGTACGCGCCGACGGGGGTGCTCGACGGACCGCTGCCGACGCACTACGAGCCCGCCGAGTCGCCGATGCGCAACCCGGTGTACGGCCAGCAGGCGAACCCGACCCGCAAGGTCTATTCGCACCCGGTGAACCGGGTGAACCCGAGCCCGCCGGAACCGCACAGCGGTGTCTTCCCGTACGTGTTCACGGTCAGCCGGCTGACGGAGCACCACACCGCCGGTGGCATGAGCCGGTTCGTCCGACCGCTGTCCGAGTTGCAGCCGGAGATGTTCGTGGAGGTGTCGCCGGAGCTGGCCGCGCAGGTCGGGTTGACGCACCTGGGCTGGGCGCACCTGATCACCGGCCGCGCCGCGATCGAGGCCAAGGTGCTGGTGACCGACCGGCTCACCCCGCTGCGGGTGGAGGGCCGGGTGATCCACCAGGTCTGGCTGCCGTACCACTTCGGCCGGGAGGGGCTGGTCACCGGCGACTCGGTCAACGACCTCTTCGGGATCACCCTGGATCCGAACGTGCTGATCCAGGAGAGCAAGGTCGGCACCTGCGACATCCGGCCCGGCCGGCGGCCCACCGGGCCGGCCCTGCTCGACCTGGTCGGTGACTACCAGCGGCGTGCCGGGTTGACCGGGGAGCACCGTACCCCGATCCTCACCACCGAGGCGGGCACGGACGGGAGGCAGGAATGACGCTGCGGGAGGGGAACAGCCTCTACGGGCCGCTCGATCCCGCCCCGGACGCCGGGTGGGCCGACGCCCCGCCCCGGATGGGCTTCTTCACCGACACCAGCGTCTGCATCGGCTGCAAGGCGTGCGAGGTGGCCTGCAAGGAGTGGAACGACGTTCCCGCCTCCGGCTTCGACCTGCTCGGCATGTCGTACGACAACACCGGCGCGTTGACCGCCAACTCGTGGCGGCACGTCGCCTTCATCGAGCAGCCGCGTCCGGCTGGGCACCGTACCTCACCGTTCGCGGCGGCCCCGACCGGCCCGGCGGCCAGCCCGGCCAGCGCCGCCTCGGCGGCCGGCACGACGAGCGACAGCGGCACCGACCCCGGCGTACCTCCCGGGCAGCCGGAGCCGGCCGCCCGGATGGCCGACGGCCCGGAGTTCCTGGGCATGCCCGGCTCCCAGCCGCCGGGGCGGGCCACCGGCGTCGAGTCCCGCACCGACTTCCGCTGGCTGATGATGTCGAACGTGTGCAAGCACTGCACCCACGCCGCCTGCCTGGACGTCTGCCCCACGGGATCGCTGTTTCGCACAGAGTTCGGCACGGTGGTGGTGCAGGAGGACATCTGCAACGGCTGCGGCTACTGCATCCCCGCCTGCCCGTACGGCGTGATCGACCAGCGCAGGGACGACGGCCGGGCGTGGAAGTGCACGCTCTGCTACGACCGGCTCGGCGCCGGCCTGACCCCGGCCTGCGCGCAGGCCTGCCCGACCGAGTCCATCCAGTTCGGTCCCCTCGACGAGCTGCGCGAACGCGCCGCCCGGCGGGTCGCCACCCTGCACGAGCGCGGGGTTCCGGAGGCCCGCCTCTACGGCCACGACCCGACCGACGGCGTCGGCGGGGACGGCGCGTTCTTCCTGCTGCTCGACGAGCCCGAGGTGTACGGCCTGCCGCCGGATCCGGTCGTCACCACCCGGGATCTGCCGAAGATGTGGAAGCGGGCCGGGCTGGCCGCCCTGGCCATGGCGGCGGCCGCCGTCGCCGCGTTCGTCGGAGGTTCCTCGTGAGCCCGGACCGCGTCCCGGTCGGCGCCCTGTTCCGCCGCTTCCGGGAGCGACTGGCCACCGAGGGCCCGGATCGCCTCGGCGGGCCGGGCTCGCGTGCCGACCACGGTCCGAAGGTGACCTCGACCCGGGTTCCGCGGCCCGCCGGGAACGGCACCGGAGCCGGACCGGGGACGCGCGGCGGCCGGGTCACCACCGGCGCGGACGTGACCGGCACCGGGGCCGGGGCGGGGCCGCGGCGCGACGTCGAGGCGCGGCGCCGACGCGGGGGCCGCCGGGGCGGCGGCGAGCCGGTGAACGTGCCGCCGGCCGAGTTCACCTCCTACTACGGCCGGCCCGTTCTCAAGCCGCCGGTGTGGAAGTGGGACATCGCCGCGTACCTGTTCACCGGTGGGCTCGCGGCCGGGTCGTCGCTGCTCGCCGCCGGTGGGCAGCTCACCGGGCGGCCGGCGCTGCGCCGGGCCGGGCGGGTCGCCTCGCTGGCGGCCGTCAGCGCCAGCGCGTACTTCCTGGTCAACGATCTCGGCCGGCCGAGCCGGTTCCACCACATGCTGCGGGTGGCGAAGCTGACGTCGCCGATGTCCGTGGGCACCTGGATCCTCACCGCCTTCGGGCCGGCCGCCGGGCTCGCGGCGGTCGCCGAGGCCGCCCCGTTGCTGCCCGAGCGCGGGCCGCTCGGCCTCGGCCGTCGGCTGCTGCCCCCGGCCGGGCACGCCGCCGGGCTGGTCGCCGCCGTCACCGCCCCGGCCCTGGCCACGTACACCGGGGTGCTGCTGGCCGACACGGCCGTGCCGTCCTGGCACGAGGCGTACCCGGAACTGCCGGCCATCTTCGCCGGCAGCGCCCTGGCCAGCGGCGCGGGCGTGGGGCTGCTGGCCGCGCCCACCGCGCAGGCCGGCCCCGCCCGGCGGTTCGCGGTCGCCGGCGCGGCCCTGGAACTGTGGGGGGCGCACCGGGTGGAGCACCGGCTCGGCCTGCTCAGCGAGCCCTACCGGACCGGCGCCGCCGGCAGGCTGCTGCGGACCGGCCGGGCGCTGACCGCCGCCGGGCTGGCCGGCGCGCTGCTCGGCCGCCGTAACCGGGCGCTGTCCGCTCTCTCCGGCGGCGCGCTGCTGGCCGCCGCCGTCTGCACCCGGTTCGGCATCTTCCACGGCGGGGTCGCCTCCGCGAAGGATCCCCGCTACACGGTCGTGCCGCAGCGCGAACGCGTCGACCGGCGCGCGTCCGAGCAGGACTGACACCTCACCACCCGGGCGGCGCGGCGCTGTGGTTGACTGCTGCGTGGAGGCGTTCAGGCGGCTGGTGCCCCTCCCGGTCTTCAAAACCGGTGTGGTCCGGGACCCGGGCCAGGCGGGTTCGATTCCCGTCCGTCTCCGCCAAGGGCCACCGCCTCCGCGAGGCAGGCCAGGGGATTCCGCCTCCGCGAGGCGTGCCAGGGAGATGACCGCATGCGTGACGCCGACCCGCGGCGGCGCGTGCCGCGTACCGACGCGCTGCTCGCCGACCCGGCCCTGGCCGCCGCCGCGGGCACGCTCGGCCGCGACCGGGTGAAGGCCGCGATCGTCCGGGCCCAGGAGCGCGCCCGCCGCGGCGAGCTCACCCCCGAGCGGGTACGCGACGCCGCGCTGGCCGAGCTGCCCGCGCCGGTGCCCCGTACGGTGCTCAACGCCACCGGCGTGGTGCTGCACACCAACCTCGGCCGGGCCCCGCTCTCCGCTGCCGCGGTCGCGGCCCTCGTGGCGGCCGCCGGGCACACCGACGTGGAACTGGACCTGCGGACCGGGCGGCGGGCCCGGCGCGGCCGGGACACCCTCGCCGCGCTCGCCGCCGCCGTGCCGGACGCGCCGGCCGTGCACGTGGTCAACAACGGCGCCGCCGCCCTGGTGCTCGCCGCCACCGCCCTCGCCGCCGACCGGGAGATCGTGGTCAGCCGTGGCGAGCTGGTCGAGATCGGCGACGGCTTCCGCCTGCCCGACCTGCTGGAGAGCACCGGCGCCCGGCTCCGCGAGGTCGGCACCACCAACCGCGCCACGCTCGCCGACTACGCCGCGGCCGTCGGCCCCCGTACCGGGTTCGTGCTCAAGGTGCACCCGTCGAACTTCGTGGTCACCGGCTTCACCTCGGCCGTGCCGGTCCGGGACCTGGCCACCCTCGGCGTGCCGGTGGTCGCCGACATCGGCTCCGGGCTGCTGGCCCCCGACCCGCTGCTGCCCGCCGAGCCGGACGCCGCCAGCACCCTGCGCGCCGGCGCCCACCTGGTCACCGCCAGCGGCGACAAGCTCCTCGGCGGCCCGCAGGCCGGCCTGCTGCTCGGCGCGGCCGACCTGGTCGACCGGCTGCGCCGGCATCCGCTGGCCCGGGCGCTGCGGGTGGACAAGCTGACCCTGGCCGCGCTCGCCGCCACCCTGCACGGGCCGGCCACCCCCACCCGGGAGGCGCTGCACGTGGACCCGGCCGCGCTGCGGGACCGGGTGGAACGGCTGCGTGACCGGCTCGCCGAGGACGGCTGCAAGGCCGAGGTGGTGCCCAGCGTCGCGGTGGTCGGCGGCGGCGGGGCCCCCGGGGTGCAGCTCGACTCGTGGGCGCTGAGCCTGCCCGAGCGGTACGCCGAGCCGCTGCGCACCGGCGAGCCGCCGGTCCTCGGCCGGGTGCTGCGCGGCCGGCTCCTGCTGGACCTGCGCTGCGTACCGGCCGACGCCGACGAGACCGTCCGCACGGCGGTGCTGCGGGCGGGCGACTGAGCATGTGGGTCGTCGCCACCGCCGGGCACGTCGACCACGGCAAGTCCACGCTGGTCCGGGCGCTGACCGGGATGGAACCCGACCGGTGGGCGGAGGAACGCCGCCGGGGCATGACCATCGACCTCGGCTTCGCCTGGACCCCCCTGCCCTCCGGTGGGACCGTCGCCTTCGTCGACGTGCCTGGGCACGAACGGTTCGTGCCGAACATGCTCGCCGGCGTCGGCCCCGTCCCCGCCGCGCTGTTCGTCGTCGGCGCCGACGAGGGTTGGATGCCGCAGTCCGCCGAGCACCTGGCCGCGCTGGACGCGCTGGGGGTGTCGTACGGGCTGCTGGCGGTGACCCGCGCGGACCTGGCCGATCCGGGACCGGCCCTGGCCCGGGCCAGCAAGGAGATCGCCGCCACCGCCGTCGGCGAGGTGGAGGCGGTGGCGGTCAGCGGCGCCACCGGCGCCGGCCTGCCCGAGCTGCGGGCCGCCCTGGACCGTCTGGTCGCCCGGCTGCCCGCCCCGGCGCTGGACGCCCCGGTCCGGCTCTGGGTGGACCGCTCGTTCACCATCCGGGGCAGCGGGACGGTGGTCACCGGCACCCTCGGCGCGGGCCGGCTGCACGTCGGTGACCAGCTCGAACTCGCCGCCACCGGCGAACCGGTCCGGGTCCGCGGCCTGCATTCGCTGAACGCCGCCCGCGAGCGGGTCGACGCGGTGGCCCGGGTCGCGGTGAACCTGCGCGGGGTGCCGCGCGACCGGATCACCCGGGGCGACGCGCTGCTCAGCCCCGGGCGGTTCCGCCGCACCGACCTGCTCGACGTGCGGCTCGCCGGAGACCCGGCCGCCGACCTGCCGGCCACGCTCACCCTGCACGTCGGCTCCGCGGCGGTGCCCGCCCGGGTACGCCCGTTCGGCCCGGACACCGCCCGGCTGCGGCTGGCCCGCCCGCTGCCGCTGCAGATCGGGGACCGGGCGTTGCTGCGGGATCCCGGCCGGCACCACGTCACCGGCGGGGTGACCGTGCTGGACGTGGACCCGCCGCCGCTGCGCCGGCGCGGGGCCGCCGCCACCCGGGCCGTCGTGCTGGCCGGGCTGGACGGCCGCCCCGACCTGGCCGGGGAACTGGGCCGCCGGCGTCTGGTCCGGGCCGGTGAGCTGACCCGGATGGGGGTGCCGGTCACCGCCGCCCCGGTGGCCGGGGACTGGCTGGCCGATCCGGAACACTGGCGGGCCCTCGGCGTGCGCCTGGGCGAGGAGGTCGCCCGGTACGGCCGGGAGCATCCGCTGGAGCCCGGCGTGCCGGTCGAGGTGCTGCGCCAGCGCCTCGACCTGCCCGACCGGGCGCTCGTGGCGGCGCTGCTGAGTCCGCCGCTGCGACTGCACGCCGGCCGGGTCACCGCCGCCACCGGCGACGCGCTGCCCGCACCGGTGGCCCGCGCGGTCGACCGGGTGCGCGCCGAGTACGCCGAACGTCCGTTCCAGGCCCCGGAGGCGTACCGCCTCGCCGCCCTGGGCCTCGGCCCACGGGAGATCGGCGCGGCCGTACGGGCGGGCGCCCTGCTGCGGCTGGCCGAGAACGTGGTGCTGCTGCCCGGCGCGCTCGACGACGCGGTCCGGGTGCTGGCCCGGTTGCCGCAGCCGTTCACCCTCAGCGCCGCCCGGCAGGCCCTCGACACCACCCGCCGGGTGGCGGTGCCGCTGCTGGAGCTGTTGGACCGGCGCGGCGCCACCCGTCGGCTGCCCGACGACGCCCGCGAGGTGGTCGCACCACCCGGCTGATCCGTCGCGCCGGCGAGCGGGCGTGGGTGGGCCAAGCGGCACCGGTGAGGGCCTCCCGTCACCTACGGTGACGCCATGGACCCTTCGGCGGTCTGGCGGGACAAGAACCACAAGTGGCGGATCGAGGCGTACCGGGCACCCGACCTGCGGTTCGCCATCTTCGCCACGAACGGCACCACCGAGTCGGCGCCGCTGTGGCTGTTCGGGATGGCCGCGCTGGCCCGGTGGCTGATGACCCACGCGATCTCCCTGGACGACCTGGAGCAGGACTGACCGTCGGGCCGGAGGGGGTGTACGGATGGCGGGACAACTCGTCCTGGTGGCGATCCTGGTGCTGATCAACGCGGCGCTGTCCGGCAGCGAGATGGCCCTGGTGACGCTGCGTGAGGGGCAGTTGCGGCGGCTGGGCCGATCGGGGCGGGCCGGGGCGCGGCTGGTGCGGCTGAGCCGGGAGCCGAACCGCTACCTGGCCACCGTGCAGCTCGGCATCACTCTCGCCGGCTTCCTCGCCTCGGCGGCCGCCGCGGTGTCCCTGGCACGACCGCTGGTCGGCCCGCTGGGCTTCCTCGGCCGGCTCGCGCACCCGGCCGCGGTGCTGCTGGTGACCGTCCTGCTGGCCTTCGTCACGCTCGTCGTCGGCGAGCTGGCCCCGAAGCGGCTGGCGATGCAGGCGGCGGAACGCTGGGCACTGCTCGCCGCCACGCCGCTGGACCTGCTGGCGGGGCTGTCCCGCCCGGCGGTGTGGCTGCTCAGCCGTACCACCGACCTGCTGGTCCGGCTCGCCGGCGGGGATCCGCGGGCGAGCCGGCCGGAGGTGACCGAGGAGGAGCTGCGGGAGCTGCTGGCCAGCCAGCGCGGGCTCTCGGCCCAGCAGCGGGAGATCCTGGCCGGGGCGTTCGAGATCGCCGGTCGTAACCTGCGGGAGATCCTGGTCGCGCGGCGCGACGTGACGGTCCTGCCGGCGGCGATGCCGGCGGCGGAGGCGATGCGCCGGCTCGCCGCCACCGGGCGCTCCCGCGCGCCGGTCACCGGGCCGGGCGGCCTGGACGACGTGTGCGGGGTGGTGCACATCCGCGAACTGGTGGACGGCGACGGGGTCACCACCGGCGAGCGGGCCCGGCCACCGCTGCTGCTGCCCGGCACCCTGGCGGTCGCCGACGCGATCCGTCAGCTGCGCCAACGTCGCGAACAACTCGCCCTCGTCGTCGACGAGTACGGCGGGATCGACGGCCTGGTCACCATGGAGGACCTGCTGGAGGAGGTCGTCGGCGAGGTGTACGACGAGACCGACCGGTATGTGCGCCGGGCGGAACGGGAGCCGGACGGCGCGCTGCTGCTGCCCGGTGACTTCCCGCTGCACGACCTGCCCGACGCGGGCGTGCGGCTGACCTTCCCGCTGTCCCGCGAGTACGCCACGGTCGCCGGGCTGGTCCTGGCCGGTCTGGGCCGGCTCCCGTCCGGCCCGGGGGAGCGGGTGCGGCTGCCCGGGCTCACCATCGAGGTGGTCGAGGTGGCCGACCGGGCGGTGCGCCGGGTGCGCCTGCGTGGCCCCGCCGTGGACGGCCCGGAGCGGTGAGCCGAGGCCACGGCGCCGGTGACCCCCGGACGGGGGAATGTCGGCTCGAGGCGGCACGAACCGGTGCCGACCGGACGTACGGTCCGGGACGTGAGGGACCGAGGATTGCGGACGTTCATCGCGCTGCTGGCCGGGCTGGCGGTGATCTACTTCGGGGCGACCGGGCACCGCAGCAACGGCGGCGAGGGCAGCGGCGTCTCCGGCGGCGTCGTGCTGGTCGCCCTGCTCGTCGCGGGGCTGGTCTGGTACCTGATCCGACCCGGCCCGGCGAAGTGACGCCCGCCGTCGATCCCGCCCACCGACCGGGACCCGGCACGGTTCAGGCCGCCTGAGCCCCGGCGCGGTTCAGCGGGCCGCCGCGGTCCGGCCCACCTCGCCCGCCGACTCCTCGCCGAGCGCCACCCGTACCAGCGCCGAGGCGAGCCGCCCGAAGTCGGCCTCGCCCACCAGGCCGGCCAGCCCGCCGGGATTCGCCGGCAGGCCCAGCTGCCGTGCCCCGGCGAGCGTCCGTCGGTCGGCGTACGGGCGCAGGTCCGGCCAGACGGTCTGGGCCTCGCGCAGGAAGATGTCGGCCCCGGTCGGGCCGATGCCGGGGAACTCGACGAGCAGCCGGCGCAGCGCCGTCCGGTCGCCGTCGGCCTCCCGGTGCATCCGGCGCAGGTCCCCGTGCCACCGGTCCAGGCAGAGCCGCGCGCCGGTGCCCAACATGGTGGCGGTGCGCTCGTCGTAGCGCCGGTAGTGGCCGCGGCCGAGCGCGTCGACCCGGTCCTGCCAGGTCGCCGCCTCCATCGCCTGCGGGGTGCGGTAGCCGGCGGCGAAGAGTTCCCGGGCCGCCGCGAGCGCCACCCCGGCCCGGATCCGGGTGCTCAGCAGCATGGTGAGCACCAGCAGCTGGTAGAGCGGTCCGGGCCGGTCGGCGAGGCTGATCCCCGCCTCCTCGGCGTACGTGCGGCCCTGCCGGTCCAGCAGCGCTCGCGCCACGTTCCGATCGTTCGGCATCCCGTCGGGTTACCCGTCGCGGGTCGGACCAGACGTCCGACCGGCCCCGGAATGCGCCCGGCGGGGGCGGGTACCCCGGTCACGTGCGCGGTCCGACGCCGCGTGCTCCACCGGAGGGAGAGACCCGTGGTCAATCCGCAGCAGGAGGAGTTCCGCCGCAACAACCGGGGTGCCACCAGCCAGGACAGCAAGGTGCCCGGGGCCGCCGGGAACCCGCGCAATGGCGGCACGTCGAACGCCGACGTCGGGCGACCGGTGCCCAAGGGGCAGGTGTCGCCGTACGGCCCGGCCGGTGAGCCGGTGGCCGACGACGAGAGTGGCCGTCGGGGCTAGCGTCCCCGGCGCCGCGAGGGCGGCCGCAGCCTCCGCCAGGTGGCTGCGGCCGCCACTCCGTACGCCACGTGCGGTACGAGGTCCGACAGCCAGTCGGCGGGTCGCCACGTACGGGGGTCGCTCACCCGGAGCACGGCGAGCGACCCGTCGGAGGTCGCCATCACCCCGCCGCCGAGCAGCCCCGCGGCCACCGGCAGCGGGATTCGCCGCCGGGCTGCCAACACACCGAAGGCGGCCCCGGCGGCGATGCCGGTGGCGTAGCCGATGATGGCCCCGATGCCCGACCGCCGGTTGGCCGCCTTCTTCTCCGGCCCGAGGCTGATGTGTGCCTCGTCGGCCAGCCGCCCGGCGGTCTCGTCGGGCGTGCTGCTCGCCGGGCGGGCCCGGGTCGTGATGTCCAGGTAGGTGACGATGTTCAACGCGGCGGTGCCGACGGCGCCGGCGATGGCGCCGTCGACGACGGGTGCCGCCCTCACTTCGGGTCGCCCGGTTCGCGCTCGCCCTTCGGGCCGAACGTCCGCTCGCCCCGTACGACGCCCCGCTGGCCGCGGTCGTCCTGGAGGATCCGGTTCGCGACCTGGTTCGCCTCCTGGTCGGCGGCCCGCCCGGAGTTCTCGATCAGATCGCGCAACCGTGCCCGTTCCTTGTCGTACGCGTTGCTGCCCGGCCGTGGTCCTGGCATCCCTGCCTCCTCCGGTCGCTGTGGTTCCGGGACCGTCTACCCGCCCGCAGCGGCGCCAACCGTTCAGTCGGGGGAGCGGACCACGGTGACCGGACAGTCGGCGTGGTGCAGCACTCCCTGGCTCACCGACCCCAGCAGCAGCCCGCTCAGCTCGCCGCGACCCTGCCCGCCGACGACCACCAGTTGGGCGGTGCGGGAGGCCTCGGTCAGCACGGCGACCGGCCGGCCGCGCACCACCTCCCGGGTCAGCGGCACCTCCGGCCAGCGGTCGGTCAGCCCGGTGAGCGACTCGGCCAGGATCCGGTCCTCCTCGCCACGCAACTGGCTCTCCTCGTAGACCAGCGGTTGCATGTCGCCGGGGCCGCTGGAGGTGGGATGGGTGTAGGCGTGCACGGCGTGCAGCCGGGCGCCGCGGACCGCTGCCTCCTCGGCGGCGAACTCGACCGCGGCCCGGGACAGCACGGAGCCGTCCACCCCGACCACCACCGGGCCGGCCGCCCGCTGCGCGCCGCGGGCCACCAGCACCGGGCAGTCGGCATGCTGGGCTACCTGGATGGCCACCGAGCCGACCACCAGGGCGGCGAACCCGCCGAGGCCACGGTCGCCGAGCACGATCATCGTGGCGGTGGGGGTCTCGCCGAGCAGCACCGCCGCCGCCTCCCCGTCGATGATCTCGCCGGAGACCCGCAGCCCGGGGGCCGCCGCCCGCGCCTCGGCGACCGCCGCGGAGACCAGTTCCTCGGCCTGGTGCCGCAGGCCACCGCCGGGTGGCGCCCCGGCCGGCGCGGAACCGGGTACGCGCAGCAGCGGCCAGATGAACCCGTGCACCACCCGCAGCGGCCGGTCGCGTCGGGCGGCCTCGGCCGCCGCGAGGCGTACGGCTCGCAGTGCCGGCTCCGAGCCGTCCACGCCGACCACCACGGCCGCGCCGTTCGCCGAGTTCACGTTGCACCTCCTGGCCGCCGACGCCCGCGCGGCCAGTATCGCGGCCGGCGGGGTGTCGCCGGGGCGATACCGCCGGAGCCGGGCCGTGGGTACGCTGTCCGCCACCGCCCGAGGAAGGGAGCCTCGTCGATGTCCGAGCCCGACCAGCCGAGCACCGCCCGTATGATCGACTTTTGGCTCGGCGGCGAGCACCACTTCCCGGTGGACGTGGCCGCGGCCCGTGCGTTCGAGGGGGCGTACGGGCCCTGCGCGGCGATCTTCCGCTCGCTCCGGGACTTCCTCGGCCGGGCGGTCCGGTCGATCGCCGACGCCGGCGTGGACGGCTTCCTGGTCTTCGGCGCGGGCGTGCCGAGCCAGGGCAACGTGCACGAGGTGGTCCCGGACGCCACCGTGCTCTACACCGACGTCGACCCGGTGACCATCCGGCTCGGCCAGCGCCTGCTCGCCGGCAGCGACCGTGCCGGCTACGGCTTCGGCGACGCCACCGACATCGGCACGATCGACCCGGCCCAGTTGCACCGGTTCGTGCCGGGGTGGGGGAGGAGGCCGGTCGGGGTGGTCTTCCTCGGGCTGGCCGCCTTCCTGGACGACGCCACTCTCGCGCGCACTCTCGACGAGCTGTACGAGGCGGCGGCGCCGGGCAGCTTCCTGGCCGTCGACTTCGACAGCGAGGAACTGGCCACGTACCCGGCGGCGTTGGCGATGATGGGGCCGGCGTTCCGGATGCGCCCGCCCACGGCGTTCCCGCCGCTGCTGGGCCGGTGGCGGCCCACGGCGGACGGTGTCGTACCGGTCGCCGAGTGGCGTACGCAGGGCGAACCCGCCCCGGTGCCGGACGCCTTCTACGGCGCGGTGGCGACGAAGCCGACCGCCTGACCGCCTCTGCCACCTGCCACCGCCGGGTGGACCGTGTCGGCCGCGGACGTACGCCATCGCCCTGTTCCGGGCGGGATGCCAACCCGGATTCGCCCCGCGGCCGCCGGCCGCCGCGGGGCGGTCGACCGTGATCCCGTGCCCGGCGGCGCAGGTCGGACGGGCTCGCCGCTTCTGGCCGGTACCGGGCGTCCGGCACCGGGCGTTCCTCCGTATGATGCTTGCCCTATAGCAATAGTCGTCATCGGAGGATGAGCATGCCGGACGCGCCCGGACAGGTGTCCCGCGCACTGCGCGCGGCGCCGCCCGACCAGTTGGCGGAGGCCGCCGACCGGGCGATCCGCCGGTCCCTCGGTGCGTCGCGGACCGAGGTGTTCATCGCCGACTACCGCTCCAGCGGGCTCTGGCCGGTGCTGGAACCGGACCGGCCCGACGGCGGCTTCCTCAGTGGCCATGGTGCGGCGCAGCGCTGTTTCAGCAGCCAACAGCCGGTGCAGGACGCCGGCGAGGACGGCCGGTGCCGGGTCTGCCTGCCGCTGTCGGTGTGGGGCGAGCGGCTCGGGGTGCTGCTGGTCGAGTTGCCGGCCGCGCCCGACGCGGCGACCGTCGAGGCGGCCCGGGACGTCGCGGGCGAGCTGGCGCTGGCGTTGCGGGCGGCCGACCGGGAGACGGACCGGTACCGGCGCGCCCGCCGTCAGGAGCGGCTCAGCATGGCCGCCGAGATGCAGTGGGACCTGCTGCCCGGACGCAGCGTCACGCACGGCGACTTCCTGCTGGCCGGGCAGCTCGAACCGGCGTACACGGTGGGCGGCGACCACTTCGACTGGTCCGTGGACGGGGACCGGCTCACCGTCACGGTGCTCAACGGCGCCGGCAGCGGCCTGGCCGCGTCGCTGCTCACCGCGGTGACCGTCAACGCCATGCGCAACGCCCGCCGCTCGGGCGGGAGCCTGGTGGAGCAGGCTGAGCTGGCCTCGGACACGATCTTCTACCAGCACCGGGGCGACCGGTACGTGGCCACGCTGCTGATGGAGTTGGACACCCGGCGGGGCGTGGTGAAGGCGGTCGACGCGGGCTCGCCGCACGTGCTGCGGCTGCGCGCCGGCAGCGTCGCCCCGATCAAACTGGAGCAGCAGTTGCCGCTGGGCATGTTCGCCGAGACCCGCTACGACGCGCAGGAGTTCGCGGTGGAGCCGGGGGACCGTCTCTTCGTGGTCAGTGACGGGGTGTACGCGGCGCAGCCGGACGGCCAGGAGCCCTACGGGGAGCGGGCCATGGCGCGCTCGATGCGGTCGACTCGGTTGCAGCCGGCGGCCGAAGCAGTTGGTACGGTAATGCGCGAACTGCACGCGTACCACGCCGACGCGGACCTTCGCGACGACGCGGTCGTCGTCTGCCTGGACTGGCGCGGTTCCAGCCCGCCGGACGACGCTGGCGGGCAGTGACCGGACCGGTGGGCGAACACGAGCGGGAAGATCGCAGGGGGACTGCGGGTGGAGCGACCTCCGAATCTCGCCGCGGCCATAGACGCGGCTGCCGAGGCGCTCATCGGTGTGCTCGACTCGGCGACGTCCCAGCACGCCGTACCGGTCTCGCCGACGCAGCTGCGGGTGCTGTCGCTGATCATGTCGCACCCGAACACGAACGTGAACCGGCTGGCCGAGCTGCTGGACGTCGTACCGTCTTCGGCGAGCCGCCTCTGTGACCGGCTGGAGGCGGTCGGCCTGCTGCGCCGGGCGGCCGACCCCCGGGACCGGCGCGAGGTGCGGTTGCTGCCCACCGCGGCGGCCGAGACCCTGCTGCGGGAGTTGACGGAGCGGCGGCACCAGGCGGTGCAGGCGGTGCTGGACCGGATGCCCAACCGGGTCCAGCACGAGCTGCTGCTGGCCCTGGTGGCGTTCGGCCAGGCGGCGGCGCTCGGCGCCACACCGGCCAACTCCGACTCCGCCGCTGTTCGTACCGCCTGATCTCTCGGCACCTCCGTGGCCTTCTCCACCGAGACAACTAGCGTCCTAGGACGCCCTAGGGGTAGTGCCGCGCCACACGGGAGACAGGACGAAAACGCCACCGAAAGCGGGGGCCGGGGCTCGTCACGGCGGCCCGATATAGTGGCAGCGCAACTGGGCGGACCATGATCGACGCGGTCGTGGTCCGCATGGGGGAGGTCCCAGCCCGGGATCGCGAAGGGCGCCGGCGCTGACCGGCCGGCAACGCGCACGTCCGGAACCGGAGCGGCCGATCGTGGTCGGCCGCCGGACCGTGCTGCGAAGGGAGGGTTCGGTGTCGCGTCGGCCGGCTCCATCGGAGCACCCGGCTCCCGGTTCGACGGCGGTCGTGGGGGACCGCGTCCTCACCCTGCCGAACCTGATCAGTTTCGTCCGGCTCGTCGGCGTACCGCTCTTCCTCTACCTGTTCCTCGTCGCCCGGGCGGACGTGGCGGCGATCGTCGTGCTGGCCATCGGTGGCACCAGCGACTGGGTCGACGGCTGGCTGGCCCGGCGGCTGCACCAGGTCAGCCGCCTCGGTGAGCTGCTCGATCCGCTCGCCGACCGGCTCTACATCCTGGCCACGCTGCTGGCGTTCACCGCTCGCGAGGTGGTGCCGTGGCAGTTCACCGCGGCGCTGCTGGCCCGCGAGCTGCTCCTGCTCGGCTCGCTCGGGGTGCTGCGCCGCTACGGTTACGGGCCGCCGCCGGTGCACTACGTCGGCAAGACGGCCACCTTCCTGCTGCTGGCCGCGTTCCCGATCCTGCTGCTCGCCGCCGCGTCGCCGGCGATCGCCACGGTGACCGCGGCGATCGGCTGGGGGCTGGCCTGGTGGGGCCTGGTGCTCTACTGGGTGGCCGGCGCGATGTACGTGGTGCAGGCCAGTCGACTGGTCCGGGCGATGCGGGCGCGCCGGGCGGGAGCGGCGGCGTGACCACGGGGTCCGGGGACAAGGGCCGGGACCCGTCGGCGCGGTCGTACGCGCCGGACTTTCTCACCGAGTTGTTCCGCAACCCCCTCGATCCGGGGTACGCCGCCGCGGCGGAGCGGCGTCGGCAGGTGCCGCCGTCGCGGTGGCGGCGGCTGTTGTCCCGTCCGGTCAGCCTGGTGGTGCTCGCGACGATCGGGCTCCTGTTCGCGGTCGCGTACCGGGAGACGGTCGCGGAGGAGCCGAGCCGGGCGAAGGCGCGGGCCGGGTTGATCGCCGAGATCAAGCAGCGGGAGGCGGAGACGGACCGGTTGACCGCCCAGGCCGACCAGTTGCGCGAGGAGGTCGGGCGGCAGCGTGATGCGGCGTTGAGCGGTGCGCAGGCGTCCCGGCTGCGGAACATGGAGGCGGGTACGGGCCTGGGCCGGGTGCGTGGTGACGGCGTGGTGGTGCGGCTGGCCGACGCGCCGCGGGACAAGGACGCGGTGACGGGCGCGGATGCCGGCCCGGACCGGGTGTTGTACTCGGACCTGCAGACGGTGGCGAACGATCTGTGGGCGGCGGGCGCGGAGGCGATCGCGATCAACGGGCAGCGGTTGACGGCGACGACGACGATCCGTCAGGCCGGTGAGGCGATCCTGGTGGACTACCGCCCGGTGACGAGCCCGTACGAGGTGACGGCGATCGGTCCGGGATCGATGCGGGACCGGTTCGACGAGAGCCGGGCGGCGGATCTGATGCGTTACTTGGCGCGGGTCACCGGAATGTCGTACGGGGTGAAGAAGGCGGGGGACCTCACCCTGCCGGCTGCCCCGCAGCCGCGGCTACGCTACGCCGAGCCCTCGGTGAGTCCGAGCCCGCAGCCGTCGGGTTCGGGTGCCGCCGGTTCTTCCAGTCCCGGGCCGTCCCGGCCGGGGACGTCTTCCAGCCCCTCCGGAGGTGGTCGATGATCGCGGTGCTGGCGTTGCTCGTCGGTGTGGTGCTCGGGGTGTATCTGGACCCCACGGTGCCCGCGGCGTTGCAGCCGTACCTGCCGATCGCGGTGGTGGCGGCGCTCGACGCCGTGTTCGGCGGGGTCCGGGCGAAGCTGGACAAGATTTTCGACGACAAGCAGTTCGTGGTGTCGTTCATTTCGAACGTGCTGGTGGCGGCGCTGATCGTGTATCTGGGTGACCAGCTGGGGGTGGGCGGTCAGCTCTCCACCGGTGTGGTGGTCGTGCTCGGGGTGCGCATCTTCGGGAACGTGGCGGCGATCCGCCGGCACCTGTTCCGGGCGTAGGTTTGTGGCGATGAGCGAGGAACACAGGGAGACGGGGACCGGTTGGCCGGAGCCGGCGGAACCGGCGCGGCCCTCGGGGCCGGCGGGTGAGCCGGATCCGCGGCCGGACGCGCCCGATCCGGACGAGTTGAGCCCGTTGACGCCGGCCGAGCGGGAGGCGGACGCGCCGCCGGCGGAGGAGTCGGCGGGTGAGGAGCCGAGCGGGTCGGCGGCGCCGGTGTCGCGGCGGTTGACGTCGGCGGGCGCGATGATCGCGGTGTTGTTGGCGTTGCTGGGGTTCACCCTGGTGGTGCAGTTGAAGACGACGTCGACGGATTCGAGCCTGACGGCGACGCGCGAGGAGGACCTGGTCCGGATCTCGTCTGATCTGGATTCGCGGGAGCGCCGGCTGCGGCAGGACATCGCGGCGTTGGAGGACAGCCAGCGGCAGCTGCGCTCGGGTGAGCAGGGCCGGCAGGCGGCGTTGGACGAGGCGACGCGGCGGGCGGACGAGTTGGGCATCCTGGCGGGTACGTTGCCGGCGGTGGGGCCGGGGTTGTCGGTGCGGTTCGTGGGTGGTGGCAAGGCGATCGCGGCGACGCGGATCCTGGACGCGGTGCAGGAGTTGCGGGGCGCGGGCGCGGAGGCGATGCAGATCGCCGGGTCGGACGGTGCGGCGGTGCGGGTCATCGCGTCGACGTATTTCGTGGACGCGCAGGGCGGTGGCCTGATGGTGGACGGGCGGCGCTTGACCGGTCCGTACACCATTCTGGTGATCGGTGATTCGGCGACGATGCGTACGGCGTTGAACATCCCCGGCGGGGTGGTCGCATCGGTGGCGGATGACGGCGGTAACGTGATCGTCGAGGATCGTGAGGCTGTGGAGGTTTCGCAGCTGCACGCGCCGATCAAGCTGGAACACGCCCGGCCGGTCTCCTGACCGGTCGCGGCCGCGCCGGTTCCCCCGGTGCACCGATGGATGAAGGATGCTGCTGGTGATTCCTGAGGATCTGCGGTACACCGCCGAGCACGAGTGGGTGGTCGGTGGGGACGGCGGGGCCGTCCGGGTCGGTATCACGCACTTCGCGCAGGACGCGCTGGGTGACATCGTGTTCGTCCAGTTGCCGGAGGTGGGTGCGGTGGTGGCCGCGGGCGAGTCGTTGGGTGAGATCGAGTCGACCAAGAGCGTGTCGGAGATCTACGCCCCGCTGAGTGGCACGGTGGCGGCGCGCAACGAGGCGTTGGCCGACACCCCTGAGGTGATCAACACGGATCCGTACGGTGCGGGGTGGTTGGTGGAGATCACTCCGGATGATCCGGCGGCGGTCGAGGGTTTGCTGACCGCTGGTGCGTACCGCGAGCTCACTGAGAGCTGATTGTGTCGTCCCGGGCGGCGGGCCTGTCTCCGCGCGTCCGGTTGCCCTGCATTTCGGCGCTGGCTAGGCTCGCCCAGTCGACCGAGAACCCAAAAGTTGAGCGTTGTGGAGTGCGCCTTCCCGGGCACGGGGAGCCAGCCGCCGGGTGTGTGACTGCCCGGCGGCCAGACCCGCCATTACCCCGACGCCGACCGAACAGATCCGTGAGGTGGTCCCATGACGCGGCCAGACGACGAGTTCCCCCCACTCGACGTCACTTCGACGCTCAATCTCGGTTCGCTCGACGAAGTGCTGGAGGGGCCGGACACCGATGTGGTGCCGAGCCGGATGTCCGGCTCGTTGCCGCCGGGGATGGCGCTGCTGGTGGTTCGTCGGGGTCCGAACGCGGGCGCCCGGTTCCTGTTGGACCACGATGTGACGACCAGCGGCCGGCACCCGGACAGTGACATTTTCCTCGATGACGTGACGGTTTCTCGGCGGCACGCCGAGTTCCACCGTGATGGTGGCACGTTCACGGTGCGGGACGTGGGCAGCCTGAACGGCACGTACGTGAACCGGGAGCGGGTCGAGGCGGCCACGCTGAGCAATGGTGACGAGGTGCAGATCGGTAAGTTCCGGGTGGTGTTCATCGCCGGGCCGCGTCCGGAGGAGGCCGGCCGGGGGTGAACGAGCCTGCGGCTTCGACGCCGCCCGGGGCGGCACGTTCCACCGCGCTGATGAGCATCGGTGAGGTGTTGGCGCAGCTGCGGGTGGAGTTCCCGGACGTCACCATCTCGAAGTTGCGGTTTCTGGAGGCCGAGGGCCTGGTGGAGCCGCAGCGGACGGCGGCGGGGTATCGGAAGTACAGCTGGGACGATGTGGCGCGGTTGCGGTTCGTGTTGACCGCGCAGCGGGACCAGTATCTGCCGTTGCGGGTGATCCGTGAGCAGTTGGCGGAGTGGGACGGGTCGGGTGCGGCGTCGGGTCGGCAACGGCCGACGTTGGTGGCGGTCGGTCCCGGTGGTGAGGTGCCGGGCCGGGAGATGGCGGAGTCCGCCGAGCCGGCCGAGGTCCGGTTGGGGCGGTCGGATCTGCTGGCCCGCAGTGGGCTCGCCGAGTCGACGTTGGCCGAGTTGGAGCGGCTCGGTGTGCTGGTGTCGGATCCGCCGGGTTGGTACGACGCGGATGCGTTGATCATCGCGTCGGCGGTGGCGGCGTTGGCGTCGTACGGGTTGGAGCCGCGGCATCTGCGGGGGTATCGGACGGCGGCGGATCGGGAGGTCGGTCTGTTCGCGCAGTTGGTGGCTCCGTTGGCGCGGCAGAGTGATCCGGCGGCGCGGGCTCGGGCGGCGGAGACGGCGCGGGAGCTGGTGGCGTTGTCGCAGCAGTTGCACGCGGCGTTGGTGCGGGTGGGGCTGCGGTCGACGTTGGGCCGGTGAGGGTGTGGTGGGGCCGGGTGCCGTGGGGTGCCCGGCCTCGGCCGTCGGTGGGCGCGGAAAGATCTGTCCCGGGAAGCGTGTCGTAGGCTTGCCGGGGTAAGCCCTTCCTGGCGAGGCGTGGTGCACGTAGCGCATGGGGCTCTCGTGTCGCGGTCCGTGTACCGTGCAGGGAAGGGCGCGGGTGCGGGCGTAGGTGACAACGACACGGAGGCGGCGGTGCGCGAGCTGAGCGTGGTCGGAGTTCGGGTGGAGCTCCCCAGCAACCAGCCGATCGTCCTGCTGCGGGAGGTCGAAGGGGACCGCTATCTGCCGATCTGGATCGGCGCGGTCGAGGCGACGGCGATCGCCTACGAGCAGCAGGGGGTCAAGCCGGCGCGGCCGTTGACGCATGATCTGTTGCGGGACGTGCTGGCGGCGTTGCAGGCGCCGTTGCGGGCGGTGGAGATCACCGAGTTGAAGGAGAACGTCTTCTACGCCGATCTGTTGATCGGTGACGGGGTGCGGGTGTCGGCGCGGCCGAGCGATTCCATCGCGTTGGCGTTGCGGGTCGGGGCCCCGATTCGTTGTGCGGAGCAGGTCCTCAGCGAGGCGGGGATCGTGATCCCGGACGAGCAGGAGGACGAGGTGGAGAAGTTCCGGGAGTTCCTGGAGCAGGTGCGGCCGGAGGACTTCGCGGGCTGAGTGCGGGCCGGTCGGCTGGCAAGTGCGGTGCGGCGGTGGACGTCACGGTAGGTGACGGCACGCCGCTGTGGGTGATCTTCCGGTTGTCGGCGCGGCGTGT
Organism: Micromonospora narathiwatensis; assembly: GCF_900089605.1. NCBI lineage: Bacteria > Bacillati > Actinomycetota > Actinomycetes > Micromonosporales > Micromonosporaceae > Micromonospora > Micromonospora narathiwatensis. Next base: position 2,574,407 of record NZ_LT594324.1, read on the forward strand.
CGCGGTGCGTCCTGCGTGGTAACTCCCGATGGCGGCGATAGGGTTGCGGTGTCGAGGGGTGCACGTACGGGGAGATGACGTGTCGCCGCACGGGCGGGGAGGTTTTCCGGATGCACGAGCCGCGGGATCCTGGTCCGAGTACGGAGCAGCAGGCGGGTGTGGTGGGGCCTGAGCCGGGCGGTGACGGCGAGGTCGGCTACCGGGGTGTGACGGCCTGCCACGCGGTGGGTATCAGCTATCGGCAGTTGGACTACTGGGCTCGGACGGGCCTCGTCGTGCCGAGTGTGCGGGACGCGTCGGGGTCGGGGACGTCTCGGCTGTATTCGTTCCGCGACCTCGTGGTGTTGAAGGTCGTGAAGCGGCTGTTGGACGCCGGGGTGTCGTTGCAGAACATCCGGAAGGCGATCGAGGCGCTGCGGTCGCGTGGGGTGGAGGACCTGGCGGGCATCACGTTGATTTCCGACGGTACGACGGTGTTCGAGTGCCGGTCGCCGGAGGAGGTGGTCGACCTGTTGCAGGGCGGCCAGGGGGTGTTCGGCATCGCGATCGGTGGCGCGTTCAAGGAGATCCAGGGTTCGTTGTCGAACTTGCCGGCGGAGCCGGTGGGTGGTCCGCCGCCGGCGGTGGATCCGCCGGAGTCGGTGGGTGACGAGTTGGCGGCGCGTCGGGCGCGTCGTCGGGCGGGCTGAGTCGACCCCAGGCGTTTTTTCGAGGATCGCGTCGTGGCTGAGGCCCGGCGCGATCCTTTGTTCGGCACCTCGGTGCCCGGTGCGGTCCGGTTGGTGGGACTGGCGGCCGGTGCCGGGTCGTTGCCGGTCGCGGGTGGCGTTGCCGGTGGTCAGGGGCGGTTGCCGGGGTGGTGGACGGGCCGGGGTGGGGCCGGTCCATGGTGGAGAGGTGTCACGTGGAGCTGTCCGGTGCCGGTCGGCGAACCGTGTGGCTGATGAGCACATTGACCGGACGGCGGGTGTCAAGAATCTGATAGGCCGGACGTGACCTTGTCCGGATAGCGCGCTATGGTCCCACACGGTCGTGCTGGCGACGACGTCACGGCAACTCCCCGCCAGCCGGCCGGTTGCCCCTCCGCGCCGATCGGCGTGGCCCTGCGTGTTGGAAGGAACGACCGTGACGGTTACTGAAGAGACCGCGCCCTCCCACTACGAGCGGATCGGCGGCGCCGCTTCGGTGAAGGCGGCGGTGGCGCTGTTCTACGACAAGGTGCTCGCCGACCCGGAACTCGTCGGCTACTTCGCCGAGGTCAACATGGCGGAGCAGCGGCGGCACCTGGCGCTGATGTTGACCGTGGTGCTCGGCGGTCCGAACGAGTACGCCGGTCGGGAACTGGCCGAGGCGCACCAGCCGTTGAACATCCCGGTGGCGCACTACGTCATGGTCGGCGAGCACCTGACCGCGACGCTGACGGAGCTGGGCGTGCCTGCGGACATCATCACCGACGTGCAGGTCGTGCTGGAGAAGGTGCAGGACCAGGTGGTGGCCCAGGGACGCGGGACGGGCGCCTGAGTGTGGACGCGGCACGGCTGAAGCAGAGCTGGTCCCTGGTCGCCGCGCACGGTGACCAGGTGCCGCTCTATTTCTATTCGACGTTGTTCCTGGCTTATCCGGAGACCCGGCAGATGTTCCCCACGAACATGGCCGGGCAGCGGGACCGGTTGGTGACCGCGTTGGGGCATATCGTGTCCAACGTGGACCAGGTCGACAGCCTGGTCGGGTTCCTGCAGGATCTCGGTGCCGACCACCGCAAGTTCGCGGTGCGGGCCGAGCACTACCCGGCGGTCGGCGAGGCGCTGGTGGCGACCTTGCAGCATTTCCTCGGCGAGGCGTGGACCGACGAGCTGGCCCAGGACTGGACGGCGGCGTACGGGCTGGTCTCGCAGGTGATGATCGACGCCGCGCAGGCCGCCGAGTCGGTGAAGCCGCCGTGGTGGGTGGCCGAGATCCTCGGGCACGAGCGGCGGGCGTTCGACCTGGCGGTGCTCACGTTGCGCCCGCAGTACCTGCTGCCGTTCACGCCGGGCCAGTCGGTCGGGGTGTCCCATCCGGCGGTGCGGGCGTGGCGGTACTACTCGCCGGCCAACGCGCCGCGCGCCGACGGCACGCTGGAGTTGCACGTGCGGGCGGCGCCGGGCGGCGTGGTGTCGTCGCGTCTGGTGTACGGCTGTGCGGTGGGTGACCAGGTGCACTTGGCGGCGCCGGTGGGGGACCGGTTGACGTTGTGGCCGGCCGGGTCGGCGGATCTGCTGCTGTTGGCCAGCGGCACCGGCTGGGCGCCGGTCAAGTCGCTGGTGGAGCAGGTCGCGGCGGAGGGTTCCCGTCGCCGGGTCGACCTGTATCTGGGGGCCCGCTCGCGCGCCGAGTTCTACGACAACGACGCCATCGACAAGCTGGCGGCGTCGTACCCGTGGTTGACGGTCACCTACGTGGTGGGTGCGGACTTCCAGCGGCCCGGTGAGTTCACGCACGTGGTGGATCGGGTGCTGGCCGACGGGGACTGGCGGTCCCGGCACGTCTACATCTGCGGTTCGGACGAGATGGTGAGCCATTCGGTGGGGGCGTTGACGCAGGCGGGTTACCACGCCGGTCAGCTGCACCATGAGGGTTTCGGCAAGCACTGGTACGGGCCGACGTGGCGGACGGCGATCGCCCCTGACGATTCCGGAGGTGTCCGGTGAGCGCGAGGAGTGAGCTCGCGAGCCCCGCAGTCGCGAACGAAGGAGGTGTCCGGTGAGCGCGACCCCGATCAGCAGGTACGACGGGGGCCAGGTCTCCAGCGTGCAGGTCCGGATGACCTCGGACCGGGTGCGGCGGTGGGAGTTCGACGCGGCGTCGTTCGCCCGCCGGGGTTACGACCCGACGGACGTGGACCGGTTCCGGATGCAGGTGGCCGACGAGCTGGATCTGCTGGCGGCGCAGGTGGCGAATCTGCGGGCGGAGAACGAGCGGCTCAACGACCATCTGGAGCTGCACCGGCACGGGGTGCTGCCGAGCGCCGGGGCGGCGAAGTTGCCGGCGGCGAAGGAGGTCAACCTGCTGTCGGCGGCGCAGCGGGAGGCCGAGCAGATCATCGCCCAGGCGCACGACTACGCCCAGCGGGTCGCCGAGTACGCGCGGATGCAGTACGAGAGTTACATGCGTGCGGCGGCGGAGGAGGCGAAGCAGGAGGCCGAGCGGGCGGTGACGGAGTACCGCAGCAGCTCCGGCGCGAACTTCGACGACTCGGTGGCCACCCGGGAGGCGTTGCGGATCTTCGGCGAGATGATGATCTCGCACATGCAGGCCGCGGCCCGGCATCTCGATGACGGCAGTGCGCAGTTGGCGCGGACGATGGAGCGGATCGCCGCGGAGGTCACCGCCGGCGCGGCGGTGGGCGCCAGCGGTGCGGCCGTGGGCGCCGGCGGCGCGGCGCCGGTGGACGGCGGTCGGGTGCGGGTCGCCCTGCCGCCCCGCCACCAACGCTGACCGACGTCACGGCCCGCCGGACAGGAGTGCCCGGCGGGCCGTGACGGTGCCGGCGGGTCAGTGGGCGGCGACGGTGCGGATCGCGTCGGCGATCGGCGTCTCCCCGCCGACCAGTTCCAGGGTCAGTCCGGCGGTGGTGGGCTCGTAGAGGAGCGCGAGCAGGACGCGGGCCACATCGGCGCGGGTGACCTCGCCGGGGTCGACGTGCCGGGCGAGGGTGATCCGCCCGACGGGCTGGTCGTCGGTGAGCCGGCCGGGGCGCAGCACCGTCACCTCCAGGTCGCGGCCGGTGACCTCGCCCTCGGCGGCCTTCTTCGCCCGTAGGTACGCCGCCCACACCTCGTCGCTGCCGGACCGGGGTGGGGCGTCCACGCCCATCGAGGAGACCAGCAGGTAGCGGCGGACGCCGGCCTGTTGGGCGGCGTCGGCGAGGAGCACGGCGGCGGCCCGGTCGACGGTGTCCTTGCGGCCGGCGCCGCTGCCCGGCCCGGCGCCGGCGGCGAACACCACCGCGTCCGCGCCGGCGAGGTGGGCGGCGACGGTGTCGACGTCGGTGTGTTCCAGGTCGGCCACGACCGGTTCGGCGCCGGCGGCGTGCAGCGCGGCGGCGTGGTCGGGGTTGCGGATCAGCCCCACGGCGGTGTCGCCGCGCCCGGCGAGTTCCCGCTCCAACAGCTTGGCGATCTTGCCGTGGCCTCCGGCGATGACGACTCGCATGGTCTCAACCTAGTCGCCGGGCGGGCCGCCGGGCGGTCGAGCGCGTCCCCCCGGTCGCCGGGTTGGCCGGCACCGGGCGGACCGGCCGCGCCGGATGCCGTGCGCCGGCCGGGGCCGCACCGCTCGCCGACGCCTCGGTCCGGCGTACGGGCCGTGCTGGTCGTCGCCGGGCGACGGTTGAGGCAGCATGGACGGGTGAGGCAGACCTTCGACGCGTTGACCCGGCTGGTGGACGCCGGTGACGTGGTAGTGCTCAGCGGCGCCGGGTTGTCCACCGAGTCGGGCATTCCGGACTACCGGGGGCCCAGCGGCGCGGCTCGCCGGCACACCCCGATGACGTACCAGGCGTTCACCCGCGACGCGGACGCGCGGCGGCGCTACTGGGCGCGCAGCCACCTGGGTTGGCGGCTGATCGCCCGGGCCGCCCCGAACGAGGGGCACCGGGCGGTGGCGCGGCTGCAGCGGGCCGGCCGGGTCGGCGGGATCATCACGCAGAACGTCGACGGGCTGCACGGCGCGGCCGGCAGCACCGGCGTGATCGAACTGCACGGCCGGCTCGACGAGGTGGTGTGCCTGGACTGCGGCAACCTGACCTCCCGGGAGGAACTGGACCGGCGGCTGCGGGAGGCCAACCCCGGTTTCGTCGCGCGCGCGGCCCACGTCAACCCCGACGGCGACGTCGACCTGCCCGCCGAGGCGGTCGCCGGGTTCCGTACCGTCGACTGCGGCGTCTGCGGCACCGGCACGCTGAAGCCGGACGTGGTGTTCTTCGGCGAGACCGTGCCCGCGCCCCGGGTCGCCGAGTGTTTCGCCCTGGTCGAGCGGGCCCGGGCGGTGCTGGTGCTCGGCTCGTCGTTGACGGTCATGTCGGGGCGTCGGTTCGTGATCCGGGCGGCGAGACTCGGCATTCCGGTGGCCATCGTCAACCAGGGGCCGACCCGCGGCGACGGGTACGCCGCCCTGACCGTGGACGGGCCGCTGGGTGAGGTGCTGTCCGCGCTGGCCGACCGCGTCGCCGGCCCGGCCACGGCCGTCGCCGCCGGGGAACCGGCGGCGGTGTAGCGCGACCGGCGGGGAGGACGTGAGCCGGAGACACAGCCGCTGGTAGCGTTGACCATGCCGGTACCACCCACGCGGGAGAGACCGTCCGGAAACACCCCGGACGGCGCCGAAGGGGCAGATTCCTCCCCGGAACCTCTCAGGCAAAAGGACCACGTGGGCAGGCACTGTGGAGCGCGTGTGCGCGACTCAGGGGGAGGCCGACCTGTCGACCTCGCCCCCACAAGGAGCGCAGCGCATGACCGCAGAGCAGTTCGCCGACCGGCACATCGGCCCCGATCCGGGTGATGAGCGCCGGATGTTGGAAACCGTCGGCTACAGCTCCGTCGACGAGCTGATGGACGCCGCGATCCCCGAGGTGATCCGCTGGCACGGCACCCTGGACCTGCCGGCGCCGGCCAGCGAGCGGGAGGCGATCGCCGAGCTGCGTGCCCTGGCCGCCCGCAACACCGTCGCCGTGTCGATGATCGGGCTGGGCTACCACGGCACGCACACCCCGGGGGTGATCCGCCGCAACGTGCTGGAGAACCCGGCCTGGTACACCGCGTACACGCCGTACCAGCCGGAGATCAGCCAGGGCCGGCTGGAGGCGCTGCTGAACTTCCAGACGATGGTCACGGACCTGACGGGGCTGGCCACCGCGAACGCCTCGATGCTCGACGAGGGCACCGCGGCGGCCGAGGCGATGACCCTCGCCCGCCGCGCGTCCAGGAGCAAGAGCCCGGTGTACGTGGTGGACGCGGACGCCCTGCCGCAGACCGTCGCGGTGATCACCAGCCGGGCCGAGCCGCTCGGCATCGACGTGCGGGTGCTCGACCTCGGCCGCGACGAGTTGCCCGCCGAGTTCTTCGGCCTGCACCTGCAGTACCCGGGGGCGTCCGGGGCGGTCCGCGACCACGCCGGGCTGGTCGAGGCGGCCCACCGGGTCGGGGCGCTGGTGTGTGTGGCCGCGGACCTGCTGGCGTTGACGCTGCTGCGGCCGCCCGGTGAGATCGGCGCCGACATCGCCGCCGGCACCACCCAGCGGTTCGGGGTGCCGATGGGCTTCGGCGGGCCGCACGCCGGTTACCTGGCGGTGCGGGCGGGCCTGGAGCGGATGCTGCCCGGCCGGCTGGTCGGCGTGTCGAAGGACGCGGACGGCAACCCGGCGTACCGGCTGGCGTTGCAGACCCGTGAGCAGCACATCCGTCGGGAGAAGGCGACCAGCAACATCTGCACCGCGCAGGTGCTGCTGGCGGTGATGGCCGGCATGTACGCCGTCTACCACGGCCCGGACGGGCTGCGGGCGATCGCCCGGCGTACCCATGAGCTGGCGGCGCGGCTCGCGGCCGGGCTGCGCGCCGGCGGGGTGACCGTCGCGGACGTGGCGTTCTTCGACACCGTGACCGCGACGGTGCCGGGGCGGGCCGCGGAGGTGGTGGCCGCGGCGGCCGAGCGTAACGTCAACCTGCGGCTGGTCGACGCCGACCGGGTGGGGATCTCCTGCGACGAGACGACCACGCCGGCGCACCTGGCGGCGGTGTGGGCGGCCTTCGGCGTCCCCGCCTTCGACGGCGCGGGCGATGCCGCGCTGCCGGCCGGGCTGCGCCGCGCGTCGGACTTCCTCACCCACCCGGTGTTCCACCGCCACCGCTCCGAGACGGCGATGCTGCGTTACCTGCGGCGGCTGGCCGACTTCGACTACGCCCTGGACCGGGGCATGATCCCGCTGGGGTCGTGCACGATGAAGCTGAACGCCACCACCGAGATGGAGGCGATCACCTGGCCGGAGTTCGCCCACCTGCACCCGTTCGCGCCGGCGGAGCAGACCGCCGGGTACCGGGAGTTGATCGCCCAGCTGGAGGACTGGCTGGCGGAGGTGACCGGGTACGACGCGGTCAGCGTGCAGCCCAACGCCGGCTCGCAGGGGGAACTGGCCGGGCTGCTGGCCATCCGGGCGTATCACCGGCAGCGCGGGGAGGGCCACCGGGACGTGTGCCTGATCCCGTCGTCGGCGCACGGCACGAACGCGGCGTCGGCGGTGATGGCCGGCATGCGGGTGGTCGTGGTCGGTTGCGACGCGGACGGCAACGTCGACCTGGTCGACCTCGACGCGAAGATCGACAAGCATCGGGACGACCTGGCGGCGATCATGGTGACGTACCCGTCGACGCACGGCGTGTACGAGACGGGCATCGCGTCGCTGTGCGCGAAGGTGCACGACGCCGGCGGCCAGGTGTACGTCGACGGCGCGAACCTCAACGCGCTGGTCGGGTTCGCGAAGCCGGGCCGGTTCGGCGCGGACGTGTCGCACCTGAACCTGCACAAGACGTTCTGCATTCCGCACGGCGGCGGCGGGCCGGGCGTGGGTCCGGTGGCGGTGCGGGCGCACCTGGCGCCGTTCCTGCCCGGCGACCCGGCCGGCGCGGTGCGGGAGGGCCGGCCGGCGATCTCCGCGGCGAGGCACGGGTCGGCGGGGATCCTGCCGATCCCGTGGGCGTACCTGCGGATGATGGGCGCGGAGGGGCTGACCCGGGCCACGGGGGTGGCGGTGCTGGCGGCGAACTACGTGGCGGCGCGGCTGCGCGACCACTTCCCGGTGCTGTACGCCGGCAACAAGGGCCTGGTGGCGCACGAGTGCATCCTGGACCTGCGGCCGTTGACCAGGGCGAGCGGGGTGAGCGTCGACGACGTGGCGAAGCGGCTGATCGACTACGGCTTCCACGCGCCGACGATGTCGTTCCCGGTGGCGGGGACGCTGATGGTGGAGCCGACCGAGAGCGAGGACCTGGCCGAGCTGGACCGGTTCTGCGACGCGATGATCGCGATCCGGGCGGAGATCGACAAGGTGGCGTCGGGTGAGTGGCCGGCGGGGGACAACCCGTTGTGCAACGCTCCGCACACCGCGGCGATGGTCTCGGGGGACGAGTGGCCGCACCCGTATCCGCGGTCGGTGGGCGCGTACCCGGCCGGGGTGGACCGGGCGGGGCGGTACTGGCCGCCGGTGCGGCGCATCGACGGGGCGTACGGCGACCGGAACCTGGTCTGCTCGTGCCCGTCACCGGAGGCGTTCGAGAGCTGAGGCGCGGATGCCGGGGCGGTCGTCGAGCCGCCCCGGCCGAGGCGTCGACCTGGCGGGGCCGGCCACCCGTTCGGGTGCCGGCCCGAGGGTCGACGTCGCACGCTGCGCTCACGCAGCGTGGTGGAATCAGGCGACGAGGGCGTGCCGGGCGGGCCCGCGGTGCGGGGCGATGGTGCTGCCGTCGGGGAGTAGTTCGCCGGTGTCCTCGAAAACGATGACACCGTTGCAGAGCAGGCTCCAGCCCTGCTCAGGAAAGCAGGCGAGGACGCGGGCGGCTTCGCGGTCGGTCGCCTCGGCGGAGGGGCAGGTGGGTTGGTGCTGACACATCGGGTTCTCCGGGCTGTGGGGGCGCTGTGTCATGGTTCACATGACCAGTGACGCACAGTACCAAGCGGAAGCGCGCGCTATCGAGCAGGCTTCCGTCTTGTTCACCTTAAATCGGCTGAACGGATGAGCGAGGATGGGCCAGACGGCGTGGAAGCGCTCCCACAGAGGGTGATCGACGTACCCGGCGCCCCCGGCGGCTGCCGGGAACGGCTCGTGGAACGGGCGCGGCTGCAGTGGTGGCCCGCCGACGGCGGCGACCCGGCCGCGCTGGCGCAGGAGTTCCTCGCCGCGCACGGGATCACCCTGGACGACCTGGCCCGCCCGGCCGGCCACGATCCGGCCGGGGTCTGCGGGGCCGCCCTGTACCTGTCCGCCGCCGCCGGGGCGCGGGCCGCCGGCGGACCCCCCGGCGCGCCCACCCCGGCGCCGGCGCTGCCCGACCTGGTGGTGGTCGTCTACGGTCACGCCGACCGGCCGCCCGCGCCCGAGCCCCCGGCGGGCGGCGGCTGGTGGCTGGGGGACTGGCGGGACAGTTGGACCCCCCGACAGCACGCCGACGCCGTGGCCGCGGTGCGCGCCGCCATCGGTCGCGGCGACGTCTACCAGGTCAACCTGGTCGGCTACGCCGCCGCCCCGTACGCCGGGGACCCCCAGCCCGCGCTGGCCCGGCTGGCCGCCCTGCCCGGCGCCCGCTACGGCGGCACCCTGACCGGCGCGGGCTGGGCGATCGGCTGCGCCTCACCGGAGACGCTGATCGCCCTCGAGGGCGGCCGCCTGGTCACCCGGCCGATCAAGGGCACCCGGCCGGCCACCCCCGCCGGGCGGCGGGAGCTGCTCGCCTCCGCCAAGGAACGCGCCGAGCACATCATGATCGTCGACCTGGAACGCAACGACCTGGCCCGGGTGGCCCGCACCGGCTCGGTGCGGGTGGACGAGCTGTTCGCCGTACGCCGGTGGTGCGACCTGTGGCAGGCGGAGTCGACGGTGTCGGCGGCGCCCGCCGACGGGCTGGGCCTGGCGGCGCTGCTGCGCGCGGTGTGCCCCGGCGGGTCGGTGACCGGCGCGCCCAAGCTCGCCGCGCTGGACCGGATCGCGGCCCTGGAGCCGGTCGGTCGGGGCGCCAGCATGGGCGCGCTGGGCTGGGTCGGGCCCGGGCGGATCGACCTGGGGCTGACGATCCGCACCGCCGCGGCCGACGCCGACCGGCTGCACCTGTGGGCCGGCGGCGGCATCACCTGGGGCAGCGACCCGGCCGCCGAGGTCGCCGAGGCGGCGGCGAAGGCCGCCCCGGTGCGCGCCCTGCTCGCCGCCGGCTGACCCCCACGCGGGTCAGGCGTGGGCGAAGGCGTCCAGGGCCGCGACCACCCGCTCACCCACGCCGTGGCCGCTGCCGTGGCCGCCGCTCTCGACGATCTCCAGCCGGGCGTCCGGCCAGTCGCGGGTGAGCCGCCAGGCGATGTCCGGCGGGCCGCTGACGTCGAGGCGGCCCTGCACCAGCACGCCGGGGATGCCGGCCAGCTTCCCGGCGTCGCGCAGCAGCTGCCCGTCGGGCAGGAAACCGAGGTTGCGCCAGTAGTGGGTCACGATCCGGACGAAGCAGGCCCGGAACACCGGGTCGGCGTAGCGGGGGCTGGGCCGGAAGCCGCCGGCGAGGGAGACGTGCACGTCCTCCCAGGCGCACCAGTCACGCTCGGCCCGCTCCCGTACGGCGGGGTCCGGGTCGTTGACCAACCGGGCGTACGCGGCGGACAGGTCGCCGTCCCGGTCCGCCTCGGGCACGCCGTCGCGGAAGCGGGCCCACTCCTGCGGGAAGATCCGGCCCATGTCCCGGGTCACCCAGTCGATCTCGCGACGGGTGTTGGCGACCACGCTGAACAGCACCAGCGCGGTGACCCGCTCCGGGTGGCGCTGGGCGTACGCCAGGGACAGCGACGAGCCCCAGGAGGCGCCGCAGAGCAGCCACCGGTCGACGCCGAGGTGCTCGCGCAGCCGTTCCATGTCGGCGAGCAGGTGCGCGGTGGTGTTGACCGACAGGTCCACCGCCGGGTCGCTGGCGTGCGGGGTGCTGCGTTCGCAGCCGCGCTGGTCGAACAGGATGATCCGGTAGGCGGTCGGGTCGAACAGCCGCCGCCACGACGCGGTGGCGCCGGAGCCGGGGCCGCCGTGCACCACCAGGGCGGGGCGGCCGTCGGGGTTGCCGCAGGTCTCCCAGTACACGTGCTGGCCGTCGCCGACGTCGAGCAGGCCGTGCGCGTACGGCTCGATCGGTGGATACATCCCGGTTCCCTCCCACACACCAGATACAACAGCGCTGTTACATTAGCGGACGTGACCGCCACCCCCGACCGCGAGGCGCTGGGCACCCTGCTGCGCCACGTCCTCGAGCTGCTCGACGGCGACGTCGCCGCCGTCTACACCGACCTCGACCTGGCCGACTACCGGCCCCGGTACTCGCCACTGGTGCGGGTGCTGGTCGCCGACGGGCCGCTGCCCATCCGTGACCTCGCCACCCGGGTCGGGGTCACCCACTCCGCGGCCAGCCAGACCGTCGCCCAGATGAGCCGCGCCGGCCTGGTCACCCTCACCCCCGGCGCCGACGGCCGGCAGCGCATCGTCGCCCTCACCGACCGGGCGCGGGCCCTGCTGCCCGTCATCGAGGCCGAATGGGCGGCCACCACCGCCGCCATGCGGCGACTCGACGCCGAGCTGCCCGTACCCCTCGCCGACGAGCTGTACGCGGTCCTCGCGGCGCTGCGCCGCCGTCCGCTGCGCGACCGGATCGCCGACACCGGCCTGGCGCCCCGCCGCGCACCCTGACCGGTCACCCGCTTGCCGGCGGGTGCTGACACCACCGCGGGTAACGGCCGGATAGCCTTCCGGGCATGACTATGCGCCCGATCCGGATCATCGGCGACCCCGTGTTGCGTACCCCGTGCGAGCCGGTGACCAGCTTCGACGCCGACCTGCGCGCCCTGGTGCAGGACCTGATGGACACGCTGCTCGGCGCGCCCGGCCGGGCCGGGGTGGCCGCGACCCAGATCGGGGTGAGCGCGCAGGTGTTCGTCTACGACGCAGACGGCCACCGCGGCCACCTGATCAACCCGACCTTGGAGTTGTCCGAGGAGCGCCAGGACGACGACGAGGGCTGCCTGTCCATCCCCGGCCTGTACTTCCCGACCTCGCGGGCGATGCATGCCACCGCGCACGGCTTCGACCAGCACGGCCAGCCGCTGACCATCGCCGGCAGCGGCTTCCTGGCCCGCGCGCTGCAACACGAGACCGACCACCTGCACGGCCGCCTGTACGTGGACACGCTGCGTGGCGACACCCGACGGCGGGCCCTGCGGGAGATCCGCGCCGGCCGGTTCGACTCGCCCGGCCGCAGGCTGTGACGACGCGGGGGTGACCGGTCCGACCGGCCACCCCCGCGCCCGCTCACCCGGTCACTTCGGCGGCGGGGCCACCAGGCACGTCGCCGTCGCCGTGTTCCCGGCGTCGTCCACGCCGGTGATCACCGCGTCACCGCGCAGCGTGACCCTGTAGTCGATGTCGCCGGCGCCGACCTTGACCCGGCGCCGTCCTTGACCCGGCGTCGCGGCTGGACGGGGCGGTGCGGCGGGCTGAGCCGGTCACGGACGGCGGCGCAGCGCGCACTCGGTGAAGTCGGCGACCCGGGTGAAGCCGAGCCGCTCGTAGAGGCGTACGGCGGTGGTGTTGTCGGCCCGGACGTTGAGCGTCACGTGGTCGACGTCGGCGCGCAGCCGGGCACAGAGCGCCGCCACGGCCGCTGCGGCGAGCCCCCGGCCGCGCACGCGCGGGTGGGTGGTGACGTTGCCCAGCGCGGCCACCCGCCAGGTGGGGGACCATACGTGCACCCCGGCCACCGCGACGAGGTCGCCGCCGTCGCGGATGCCCACGTACCGGCCGGTGTCCAGCATCCGCGGGTCGAACCAGTTGCCGGGGTACGCGGCGGCGTACAGGTCGAGCAGCGCCGGCAGGTCGGCGCGGCCGAGCGTCTCGCCGGCGGCGGTGACCCGGGCCAGCCGGGCCGGGTCGGTCAACGCCATCCGATGGTGCCCGGCGGCGTCGCGGACCTCGTACCAGCGCGCCACGGTGGCCTCCAGGCCGGGGGAGAGGTGCGCCCACAGCCGGACCGGCAGCACCGGCGCGAGTTCCTCCAGCAGCGCCGCCAGCTCGCCGGCGCCCCGCGGCGAGGCGAACGCCAGCAGCGTCGGCAGCTCGACCCCGTGGTAGAGCAGCGCCACCTCGTCGCCGCGGCGGAACCACGAGGTGTACGGCCAGAAGAAGTCGTCCAGGTCACCCAGCTGGTACGCGTGCAGCACCGGGTCCCGTCCCAGCAGCTCGGCCAGGACGGCCCGGTCGTGTTCGGCGCGGACGGGCATCCGCCGATGATCACATGCCGGCCGTCAGCAGCCGCCGGCGCGTCCCGCCTCGGGCAGGTTCTCGTGGGCCCACCGGGCGAGCGCGTCCAGGGCCGGCAGCAGCGCGGACCCCCGGTCGGTGAGCTGGTAGCTGACGCCCAGCGGTGGCCCCTCCCGCACGGTGCGGGAGACCAGGCCCACCCGGCACAGCTCGCCGAGCCGGTCGGACAGCACCGACTCGCTGATGCCCGGCAGCGCGCGGCCCAGCTCGGCGAACCCGGCGGGGCCGTTGGCGAGGGTGCCCAGCAGCACGCCGTTCCACCGTTTGCCGAGAAACGCGAAGGCGCGGGCGAGGCCCCCGTCGCACGCCCGTGGCGTGTGGCTCACTTCCGGCCTGACTGTCACCTCTTCAGGATACGGGGCTACCCTGACACCCGATGTACTACTAAAAAGCTAGCCGCTGCCCTTCGAGTAGCAGTTAGCCAAGAGCGAGGAACACCATGAACGACGTGATCGCCCTGCACCCCGACGCGCAGGCCCTGCTGTTCACCGACGCCCGCACCGCCAACACCTTCACCGACGAGCCCGTCACCGACGAGCAACTGCGCGCCATCCACGAACTCGCCAAGTACCCGCCCACCGCCGCCAACGTCCAGCCCCTGCGCGTGCTCTACGTCCGCCCCGGCGAACCCCGCGAACGACTGCTCACCCACATGAACGACGGCAACCGCGCCAAGACCGCCACCGCACCCGTCGTCGCCGTCCTCGCCGCCGACACCGACTTCCACGAGCACATCCCGCGGGTCTTCCCGATCCGCCCGGAACTGCGCGACGCCTTCGCCGCCGACCCCGCCGGCCGCGAACAGATGGCCCGCTTCAACGCCACCCTGCAGACCGCCTACTGGCTGCTCGCCGTCCGCGCCGCCGGCCTGGCCGCCGGACCCATGGGCGGCTTCGACGCCGCCGGCATCGACAAGGAATTCTTCGCCGACACCAGCTGGCGGTCCCTGCTCGTGGTCAACCTCGGCAAGCCCGGCCCGGACGCCTGGTACCCCCGCCTGCCCCGCCTCGACTACGACGACGTCGCCCGGCACGCCTGACACCGGCCCACCTGACCGGCCCGGCCACCCACCGGGCCGGTCAGCCGGCCACCCACTGGTCGTAGCCCAACCGGCCCACCAACGCCAGCACCACCACCAGCAACACCACCCGCACAAAACCCGAACCGCGCCGCAACGCCATCCGCGCCCCCACCGCCGCCCCCGCGACGTTGCACGCCGCCATCGCCGCCCCCAACAGCCACCACACGTGCCCGGTCGCCGCGAACACCACCAGCGCCCCCAGATTCGTGCCCGCGTTGACCACCTTCGCCATCGCCGAGGCGTGCACGAAATCCGCCCCCACCAACGCCGTGAACGCCAACACCAGGAACGTGCCCGTACCCGGCCCGATCAACCCGTCGTACAGGGCGATACCCAACCCGGCCACCGCCACCGCAGCCACCACCCGCGCCGACGTACGCCGCTGCGGCAACGCCAGCACCCCCAGCCGCGGCCGCGTCAACACGAACACCGCCACCGACACCAGCACCACCAACACCACCGGCCGGTACGCCCCCGCCGGCACCGACCCCGCCAGAACCGCACCCAACCCCGCGGTCAACACCGCCAGCCCCGCCGACGGCCCCGCCACCGCCCAGTCCAGCTTCGTACGCCGCGCATACGTCACCGCCGCCGTCGACGTACCGAAGATCGCGGCCAGCTTGTTCGTACCCAACGCCGTGGCCACCGGCACCCCCGGCGCGGCCACCAGCAACGCCGGCAACAGCAACAGGCCCCCACCACCCACCACCGCGTCCACCCAGCCCGCCATCGCCGCCGCCCCCAACAGGGTGGCCACCGACACAAGATCCACGGGCGGCATTCTGCCCACCACCACCGCGCCCACGAGCCCGGTTGTGGCCAGCCTCACCGCCACTCAACGACCCCGACGACCCCGCAACCACAAACCCACCGACGCCACCGCCACGAACACCAGCACCGAACAGACCAACGCCTTCAGCACCCGGCAAGCCTGCCACGCGGACGTAGGGTGAGCGGGTGCGCCTGGCCACCTTCAACCTGCTGCACGGCCGGTCCCTCACCGACGGACTCGTCGAACCCGACCGGCTCGCCGCCGCCGTCACCGCACTCGACGCCGACGTCCTCGCCCTACAAGAGGTCGACCGCGACCAGTCCCGCAGCGGCAACCTCGACCTCACCGCCATCGCCGCCCGCGCCCTCGACGCCCCCGAACACCGCTTCGCCGCCGCCGTCGTCGGCACCCCCGGCGAAAAATTCCGCCCCCTCACCAACGACGACGACGGCCACGGCGAACCCTGCTACGGCATCGGCCTCGTCAGCCGCCACCCCGTACGCTCCTGGCAGGTCACCCGACTCCGCCCCGCCCCCGTACGCTCCCCGGTCTACGTCCCCGGCCCCGGCGGAGGACTCGTGCTGCTGCACGACGAACCCCGCGTCGTCCTCGCCGCCGTCCTCGACACCCCGTACGGGCCACTCACCGTAGCCGCCACCCACCTGTCCTTCGTCCCCGGCTGGAACCTGCTGCAACTGCGCCGCGTCGTACGCGCCCTACGCGCCCTGCCCGCCCCGCGGATCCTCCTCGGCGACCTCAACCTCCCCGCCGGACCCGCCGCCTTGCTGACCCGCTGGCGACCCCTCGGCCGACGCCCCACCTACCCGGCCGGACAGCCCCGCGTCCAACTCGACCACATCCTCGCCGACCGGCACGACCTCGACCGGCTGCCACCCGTCACCGCCGTCGCCACACCACTGTCCACCATCTCCGACCACCGGCCCCTCATCGTCGACCTCGGCCCTCACAGCTGACCCTCAGCCACCACACATACCGTTGGTGGCGCACCACCGGTGCCACGGCCCGGAAAACCCCCCGGCCACCGCCCGCACCATGGTGCGATGGTGCAACGAGGGGAGGGGCCACCCCATGTCGCTGACCGGCCTACCACTGCTGCTCCTGGTCGCCGCCACCACCGTCGCCGCCGCCGTGACCACCGCCCGCACCTGGCGCCGCCACCGCCGCTGGAGCCACCTCACCCGAGCCGCCGCCGTCCTGCTCACCGAAACCCTCGCCCTGCTCACCGCCGGCCTCGCCGTCAACCGGACCGCCGCGTTCTACCCCACCTGGGCAGACCTGCTACCCGCCGACACCGTCCACCGCGACACCGGCCCCGCCCGCCCCGGCCACCTCGACCACTTCATCACCAGCCGGGCCGGCCGCGCCCCCACCGCCCCGATCACCTTCACCTGGCACCCACCCCGCTGGACCAGCTGGCCCCTCACCGCCGCACCCACCGTCGTGGTCCCCGCCGACTACCCACAGCACCCCACCTGGCGCTACCCGGTGATCGTCCTCACCGACCCGGCCAACCCCACCCAGGAGAACACCGCCGCCCACACCGCCGAGAACCACGCCGGACCAGCCGTCCTCGTCTTCACCCACCTACGCCCCGCCGCCACCCCCGACATCCTCACCGACGCCATACCCACCAGCCTCACCCACGACCTACGCGTCACCACCCACACCTGGGCCCTCGTCGCCGGCGGCCAACTCACCCCACTCGCCCAGGCCGCCGTCCGCGCCGCACCCACCCGCTATCCCACCCTCGCCCTGATCGACGACACCCCCGACCAACACCCCAACCCGGCGCCCACCGACCTACCACCCACCGAAACCGTCGCCGTCGCCGGCGTACCCACCCCACCCGGCGCCCCCGCCACCCACCTCGACGCCCCACCCGACGACCGGCTCACCGCCGCCCTGACCTGGGCCTGCCAACAGACACCCCCACCACTGAGCGCGCCCGCCCCACTGATCCCACCGCCCACCCGACACACCCACCACGGCCCACGCCACACCACCACCGGAGGCTGACCATGGCCCCCGACAGCCTCACCACCGCCATCACCCTCACCATCGCGGCCGTCCTCGCCGCCGTACTGCTCTCCGCCACCTGGGACCGCGGCGCCGGCCCCCGCCACGCCGCCCTACGCGCCGCCACCGCCGCCTGCTGCCTCACCACCGCCCTGGCCGCCACCGCCATCTGGATCAACCACCAGGTCGACACCTACCCCAGCTGGTCCGCCCTCACCGGCCAGAACACCACCACCCGCACCGACCCCACACCCACCACCGACCAGACCGGCGGCCAACTCGTCACCCTCACCGTCACCGGCGCCGCCAGCGGCCTCACCCTCCCCGTCAACGCCTACCTGCCCGCCGCCTACCGGCAGCAGCCCACCACCCGCTTCCCCGTCATCGAAGCGCTGCACGGCTTCCCCGGCTCACCCCACGCCTGGCTCAACCGGCTCGCCGCCGCCCACCACCTCGACCAGGAAATCAGCTCCGGCCGGATGGCCCCCACCGTCGTGCTGTTCCCCCCACAGACCCCCAACCCCCTCCTCGACACCGAATGCACCGACCTCGTCAACGGCCCCCGAACCGAAACCTTCCTCACCATCGACGTCCCCACCGCCGCCCAGACCCACCTACGAGTACGCACCGACCGCGCCGGCTGGGGACTCATCGGCTACTCCGCCGGCGGCTACTGCGCCACCAACCTCGCCCTCCGCCACCCCGACCGGTACACCGCCGCCGCCAGCCTCTCCGGCTACGCCGACCCCGGCATCACCATCGGCGACGGCACCGAACACACCCTCAACGACGACACCTGGCGACTACGCCACCTGCCCCAACCCGCCGTCGCCCTCTACCTGTCCAGCGGCCGCGCCGACCTCAAGGCCCACCACGACGCCGAAACCCTCGCCCACCTCGCCCACCCCCCACTCACCGTCACCACCTCCTACATCGACGGAGGCGGCCACAGCATGGCCGTCTGGGAAGCCGCCGAAGGCCCCGCCTTCGACTGGCTCTCCACCTGGCTCGGCCGCCCCCGCCACTGACCCGGCTCAGCCCAACCCCGACGCCCGCCACGCCGCCCGCACCGCGTTACGGAACAACATCGCCACCGTCGTCGGACCCACCCCACCGACCCGCGGCGTGATCGCCCCCGCCACCTCGGCACACGACTCGTCCACATCCGGCAGCAGCCGCCGCCCCTCGTACCGCACCCCACCACCGACCACCACCGCGCCCGGCCGCACATGCTCCGGCCGCACGATCCCCGGCACCCCAGCCGCCGCCACCAGAATCTCCGCCCGCCGCGTATACCGCGGCCAGTCCGCCACCCCGGTGTGCACCACCGTCACCGCCGCGTTCGCCGTCGACCGCTTCTGCGCCAACAACATCGCCAACGGCCGACCCAACGTGGCACCCCGACCCAGAATCACCACCTCCCGGCCCGCCACCGGCACCCCGTGAAACGCCAGCAACGCCTCGATCCCCGCCGGCGTACACGGCAACGGACCCGGCAACCCCAACGCCAACCGACCCATGTTCACCGGATGCATCCCGTCGACGTCCTTGTCCGGATCCAGCACCGCAAGAGCCCGGTCGTAGTCCAGCCGCCCCGGAATCGGATACTGCACCAGCACCCCGTGCACACCCTTGTCGGCGTTGAAATCCTCCAGCACCGCGTGCAGATCCACCTGCGACGCCGACGCCGGCAGATGCACATGCGGAGAGACGAACCCCAACTCCGCCGCCTGCCGCTGCTTGATCCGGATATAACCCGCGCTCGCGTCGTCGTCACCCACCAGCACCGTCGCCAACGCCGGCGTCACCCCCACCGCACGCAACGCCGCCACATCCTCGGCGACCTCCGCGAACACCCGCTCCGCCACCGGCCCACCCGGCAGCAGCCGAGCCGACACACCCGAAGAAGACATGCCACACCTCGCCCACGGAGGCCCAGGCGGTCGACCCCCGCGGCGAGCTCCCCGATGGTTACAGCCATCCCCGTGCCGCCAGTCGCGTTCCCGCTCAGCCTGCCACAGCCCGCCGCGCCAGCACATCCGCCCGCGGCCCCACCGGCTCAACCCGGAAGCAGATGCACCCGCTGGGCCAGAAAGATCACAGTGACCGTGGCGACCAGCGCAGCGATCACCCAACCCGCCACCCGCAGACCCACATGGATCCGACTCGGACCCACCAACTTCGGATTCCCCGCCGCCAACACCAGCAGGACCAACCCCAACGGAGTCGCCACCCCACCGATCAGGCTCGCCGCGAACAACAACCGAATCGGACCGATCCCCGCCATCGCCAGAGCAACGCCGGCCAGCGCCTGCACCACGACCACCGCATAGAAACGCGGCGCCTGCCGAGGCGTACGACTCAGCCCCCGCGGCCAACCGAAAGCACTCGCCGTCACGTACCCGCCGCTCGCCATGATCACCGGCACCGCGATGATCGCGGAGGCGAGCAACCCACCCGCGAACACCGCACCCGCCAACGGCCCCGCCAGCGGACGAAGCGCCTGCGCCGCCTGCTCGGCCGTGTCCACATGCTGATGATGCGCGCCCAAAGTGGCACCACTGGCCACCAGGATGCACCAGAAGATCACCGCCGCCAGACCACCGCCCACCAGCCCGTCGAACTCGCGATACCGCAGCTCCCGCCGGGAACACGGCTCCTCGACCTGCTCCACCGTCTGCCACACGTACATGTAGCTGGTCAGCGTGGTACCCAGAATCGCCAACATCCCCGCCAGGTGCTCCCGCGTGAACGGCACCGCCGGAACCAGGCTGCCCCGCGCCACCGCCAACCAGTCCGGACGCGCCAGAATCGCCGCCAGCCCGTACGCGAGCAGACCCAGCATCACCAGCTTCAGCACCCGCTCGACCTCGTCATACTTGCCCCACAGCAGCAGGGCCAGCACCCCCGCGGCGAAGCCGGGAACCAGCCAACGCGAGTCCACCCCGACCAGCAGACCGATCGCCGCCGCCCCGGCCGCGACATCGGCCGCGACCGTCACCACGTTGACCGCCAGAACGGAGACCAGGAACAGGACACTCACCACCCGGCCGTACCCGTCGCGCACCGCCCGCTGAAGATCACGCCCGGACAGCACGCCCACCCGCGTGGCGAGAACCTGCACGACCACCAGCGCCGGCATCATCAACAAGGTCAGCCACGCCAGCCCGAACATCGTGCTCGCCCCGACCACGACCAACGTCGCCACCGTGGTCGGATCGGTGTCCGCGGCCCCCGACACCAGGCCCGGACCCAGCGACCTGAACCCCAACCCCCGGGAACCCGCCGACGACCCCGCCCCGCGCCTCCCGCGACCGGACCGCGACAGCCGCCACCCACCCATCACGACCCCCGCCGGCGGCACCGGCCCAGCCCGACCCGACGGCCGGACGTCTCACAACCGGCCGCTGCTCGAACCTCGAACCCGTCGGCGGCCACGCACTCTCAGAGTGTGACAGCGAACCGGCGACCGCGGACGAAGTTCCGGTTCGTCAACGAACCGGACCGACCGCCCCAGGCCCCGACAACTCCGCCAACACCCGGTTGGTCCGGTTGGACCGCACCGCCGCCCGCTGCTGACCCGCCGTCACCTCGATGTACGTCTGCGACGACGCCAACGACGCGTGCCCCAGCAACCGCATGATCTCCGCCGCGCTCGCCCCGTCCTCCGCCAACCGGGTCGCGAACGTGTGCCGCAACGCGTGCAGCCGCGCACCACGCGGCACCCGGTCGCCGATGCCCGCCCGCCGGTAGCAGGACTCCACCAGATACTGCAGCCCACCCCGGCGCAACGGCTCACCCCGCCGGTCCACCAGCAACGGCGAGTCCGGCCGCACGCTGCGCGCCCCGAACCGACGACGGCGGCTGTCGAGGTAGTCCACCAACACCCGGTCCACGCCCGCCTCGATCGGCACCGTCCGGGGACGCCCGCCCTTGCCGGCGACGTCCACCCGCCGCTCGCCGGCACGGCCGGCCAGCGACGCCACCCGCAACGCCAGCAGCTCGGACAGGCGCAGCCCCGCGCAGAGCGCCAACGCCAGCACCGCCAGGTCGCGTTCCGGCCACGGGTCGCGCTGCCGGCCGTCCGCGCGGGCCACCGCGGCCAGCAGCTCCTCCGGGGTGTCCTCGCCGCGCAGCGGCTTGGGCTGGGGGAGAGGCGTGCGGGGTCGCCCCACCGCCGGCATCGGGTTCCCGGGTACGACGCCCTCGGCGACCAGGAACGTGAAGAAGCTGTTCCAGGTGGACCAGGCGCGGTGGACCGAGGCGGCGGCGCGGGGAGCGGCGAACCGGGCGAACGCCGTCCGCATGATCCGGGGGGAGAGGGCGGTGATCTCCAGCTCGTCGAGGGGGAGGGGAGGGGTGGCGTGCTCGGCCGCGAGCTGGGCGACCGTGAGCAGGTCCCGCCGGTACGCCGCGAGGGTGTGGGGGGAGGGCTTGCGGGTGGCCCGGGCGGTCAGGAACTCCTCGATCAGTCGCCCTACCAACTCGTCCGGTTTGTCATGCATAAGGGATATTATGCATGATTTTCGCGTTCGAGTGCTGACGATGCCCGGGGGAGGTCGGGCTGTTCGCCTTCAGGGGACTCGTCCGCGCCGTGCTGGGCTCGGCGGGCCGCCCGCCATCCGACGAACGCCAGATGAAGTTGATGCGCGCCGAACCAGCCGAACGGGCCGCTGACCCACAGCGGCCAGCCCCGCCGGTCGGCGACAAAGGCGGCGACGAAGCTGAGCGCCGACAGGACCAGGCCCACGATGACCCGTCGTACGGTCGTACGGGTCGGTGCCGGTTCGACGAACTCCCGGGTCCGGCCTCGTCGCTGCGCGGGTATGCCCGCCTCCAGGCGTTCGAGCTCGGCGAGGGTGCCGATCGCGTGTCGACGGTCCGGCTCCGCGGCGTACGTGGCGATCGCCCGGGCCACCAGGTCCGGGTCGCCGTCCTCGAACGCGACCTCGTTGCGTGTCGGTGTCCAGCCGGTCATGGTGACCAACTCGGGCCGGGCGTAGCGCAGTTTGATCTGCCACCGGTTCTCGCCTCTGACCGGCGGTTCCGGAGCGAGCGCCTCCCAGGGGACGGTCAGCGCGCCGGCCATCTTGCCGGCCTCGATCCCGCTGGGCCGCAGGGTCAACCCGGCGCCTTGCCACAGCGCCCGCCACATCGCGGCGAGCATGCCGCAGAAGAACAGCCCGGCGACGAGGCCGGCCCAGGTCTCGTGGATGCCCACCAGGCAGAGTCCGGCCAACTGCAGGACGAGCAGGCCGAGGAGGAGGTTGCTGGCGTACGGCGGCGTGCGGAAGCTGCGGTCGCGCTCGTCGACCAGGAGCGTCGCCCAGGGCCGCCGGTTGTGTCGTAGGGCCACGACCACGGCCACGCCGAGCAGGATCGCCATGCTCACGAGGCAGGCGATGTAGATCGGCGCCGGATACCCGACCCCGATGATCAGTTCGGCGGCGAACACCCCGAGCCCTGCCACGATGACCTTGCGTCGTCTGTCCACCGAGCGACGGTACGGGTGCCCGGGGTTGCCGGGGAACGGCCGCCCGGCCCTCTGAAGATCATCCAATCCGCTGCCCGGCGGCGACGGATGCGACCGCCGAGGGAGGGCTCACCCCGTCCAACTTGACATAATGTACATTATCGAATGTTCGTTCGGCGGCGGGTCGAGCCCTGCAACTGGGGGCGCCCCTCTTGGGCATGACCGACGACCCGCGGCCGGCCGGCGACCATCCCGCGATCCAACCCCCCGGACCCGTCACACCCGTCCCTCATACCCGCCTCAACCCCATCGAGCTCTCCGGATGGGCGCAGGCGACCGTCGTCTACATCGGGTCGGCCGTGGCTGCCGGAGTGCTGGGGAACATCGCGTACGACGGGCTCAAGGCGGCACTCGGCCGGCTGCGACGCGGCAAGGTGTCCCCCGAACCCAGGCTCCAAGACCCCGACCTCGTGCTCCTCGCTCGGACAGCGGTCAACGTACGGTGCACGGAACTCGGCATCGACGGGCAGGCCGGTGCCGACCTCAACGCCACTTGCATGCCGGTATCCGATGGGTGGGAGGTCCTGTTCCGCCGCCTCCCTCATGGGGTCACGGCCTCCGTCCGGCTGTCGGTCGACGATCAGAGGGCGGACGTCAAGGCGGAGGTTCGCCTGCCGGAGGAACTGGTCAGCCAGCGCCCCGAGGTGAAAGACGACGGGGGTGCCGTGGGGGTGCTCAGGGCGGCCGACGGGTGGGAGCAGTCACCGCCCGCCTAGCCCGTGCCCCTGCACGATCCGCACCTCGACCCGGATCTCGTCAAGCCACGGCCCGCCGTACTTGAGATCTCCGCGAGTCCCGTGGGATTGTTGTACGTCGATGAGCTGCCGCGCGCGGGGCTGACCGCCGTCCAATGGGCAACCGGGAACTGATCCCGGGGGACGGCGACAAGCACAGGAGAAGTCCGTCCCTGGTCCGCCCGCCGCGCCGCCGCGCCGTCCGGCGCGAACTACCCGTCACCGGCTGGGCGAATCTCTGTCGTGAGGAACAGTCATGAGAAACCCCAGCATGTACGAATATCGAGGGGGCGCCAGGCCGGCACGCCGCGCCCGGCCTGGTCGACGTCGCTGGACGTCGCTCGCGGCGAGCCTGCTGCTCGCCACCGGCGCGCTGTCCGGGATCCACCCGCCGAGTGCCGGCGCGGCGACCACCACGGCGATCGTGACCGTGAACGCGCGGGCGGGGCTGGCGACCATGCCGGACACCGCGCTCGGCGTCAACCACGCCATCTGGGACCAGCACCTCGGCAGCACCGAGACGTCGGACCTGTTGCGGGCCGCCGGCGTCCAGATGATGCGGTACCCGGGCGGCTCGTACGCCGACATCTACCACTGGCGGGACCACACCGCGCCCGGCGGGTACGTCGCCCCCGGCACCGACTTCGACACCTTCATGGCGGCGGTGCGCCGGGTCGGCGCCCAGCCAATGATCATCGCGAACTACGGCACCGGAACCGCGGCCGAGGCCGCGGAGTGGGTGCGGTACGCCAACCTGACCAAGCGCTACGGCGCCAAGTACTGGACGGTCGGCAACGAGAACTACGGCAACGGCCACTACGGCTCGGCCTGGGAGGCCGACGACCACCCCGACAAGAGCGCGACCCAGTACGCGAAGCTGGTCGTCGAGTACGCCGACGCGATGAAGGCGGTCGACCCCACCATCAAGGTCGGCGCGGTGCTGACCATGCCGGCGAACTGGCCGGACGCGCTGACCGCCGGCAGTGATCCGGGTCCGTGGAACCAGACGGTCCTCTCCCTCGCCGGCCCGAAGATCGACTTCGTCGACGTGCACTGGTACCCGGGTGGCAGCGCCGCCGAGTCGCTGGCCCGTACCGGCCACATCAGCGACGCGATGTACCTGCTCCGGCAGCAGCTCAACCGGTACGCCGGGGCGAACGCGGCGCGAATCGGCATCAGCTTCACGGAGTTGAACGTCGACGCCGGCCGAAACACCCAGCCGGGTGCGCTGTTCCTGGCCGACGCCTACAGTGGGCTGCTGGAGAACGGTGCCTTCACGGTCCACTGGTGGAACGTGCACAACGGTATCGGCACGGTGTCGACCGTGGCGGGACAGACCGACTTCGGCGACTTCGGCATGCTCTCCAGCGGCGGCTGCACCTCGGACGGCACGGTCTGTGAGCCGCCGTTGAACACGCCGTTCGCGCCGTACCACGGGCTGTCGATGATGAACATCTTCGCCCGGGCCGGTGACCAGTTCATCCGCGCCGGCACCGACCAGCCGCTGGTCACCGCGCACGCCGTCCGGCGGGGCAACGGGGAGTTGGCGGTGCTGCTGGTGAACAAGGACCCGGACAACGCGTACCCGGTCACCATCGACTACGCCGGGTTCACCCCGTCGACCGCTGCGCCGACGGTCTACACCCACACCAGCGGCGCCACTTCCATCGCCGCCGGCCAGACCGGCACTGCGACCAGCCGTGTCCTGCCGCCGTACTCGCTGACCACGCTCGTGGTGCGCCCGGCCGGTGCGGTGGCCGGTCAGCCCGGTGCGCCGGGCCAGCCCACCGTGAGCGGCGTGACCGACCGGCGGGCGACCATCTCCTGGCCGGCGGCCGCCGCGGGCAGCAGCCCGATCGCCAAGTATGAGGTGTACCGGCAGAACGGGGCGATCGGTGAGCAGCTCGGCGAGACGACCGGCACCACGTTCACGGTCGGCAACCTGAACCCCGGCAGCAGGTACACGGTCAACGTGCTGACCCGGGACACCGCGGGGCGGGTCTCCTGGGCCTCCCCGCCGCTCACCTTCGCCACCGGCAGCCCGGCCGCCAGCACGTGCGGCGTCCGCTTCAGCAACAGCACGGACTGGGGCAACGGCTACATCGGCGCGGTCGACATCGTCAACAACGGGGCAGGCCCCATCAACGGCTGGACGCTCACCTGGACCTGGCCGACCACCTGGCAGCAGGTGAGCGGCGGCTGGAGCGCCAACTGGGAACAGGTCGGCAATGCGGTGAGGGTCACCAACAACAACGACAGCCGGCAGATTGCCGGTGGTGGGGGTAGCACCAGCATCGGCTTCGTCGGCGCGTACAGCGGGCCGAACGTCCTCCCGACCGCGTTCACCCTCAACGGCACTCTTTGCACGACCTTGTGAGATCACCGCTGGTAGTTCTTGTTCGGAGCGGCGACTTCGTTCCGGCTTGAGCCAGCACAGGACGGGACGCCCGCTACCGGCCGGACCTGTCGTGAGCCCGCCCGCGTCGCGCGACGCGGGCGGGCTCGGTTCGTGCGCGCCCGCGGTGGCTCGGACGCACGTCGCATTGCCGCATTCCCTGCTTGGCGCCCTGACCGTGGTCGGTCACGTGGTGTCGTTGCGTCCGTCCACTGTGGTGGGCATCGTCGGTCCACCGGCGTCAGGTGGGGAGGGCGCGTGGGCCGACGTATCACCGGGGTTCTCCCCCGCTGTCTGCGCTGGCGTGCCCGCGCGGTGCCGCGTGCGGTCCGGGTGGTGGAGGTGTCAGAGGCCGCCGGCGATGCGTAGGACGGCGCCGGTGGTGTAGGAGGCGTCGGGGCCGAGGAGGAAGGCGATGGCGCCGGCGACCTCGTCGGGTTCGCCGGCGCGGCCCAGCGGGATGCGTCCGGCGGCGCTGTCGGCCCGGTCGGGTACGCCGGAGCGGGTGTGGATGTCGGTGCGGATGATGCCGGGGGCGACGGCGTTGACCCGGATGCCCTGGGGGGCGAGTTCCTTGGCGAGGCCGACGGTGAGGGTGTCGGTGGCGGCCTTGACGGCGGCGTAGTGGATGTATTCGCCGGAGCTGCCGAGCGTGGCGGCGGCGGATGAGACGTTGACGATGGCGCCGCCGTGGGTCATCCGGCGGGCGGCCTGTTGGGCGCAGAGGACGTACCCGATGAGGTTGACGTCGACGACCTGGCGGAGGTCGTCGAAGCGCAGGTCGGTGAAGGGGCCGATCGGGCTGGTGATGCCGGCGTTGTTGACCAGGCCGGTGAGTGGGCCGAGGTTGGCGGCGGTGTCGAAGAGGCGCTGGACCTGGTCGGGGTCGCGGGTGTCGGCGGGGACGGCGACGCCACGGCGGCCGGCGGTGTGGATGTCGGCGAGGACGGTCTTCGCGGCGTCGTGGTCGTGGTGGTAGCCGATGGCGATGTCGTGGCCGGCGGCGGCGAGTCGGCGGGCGGTGGCGGCGCCGATGCCGCGGCTACCGCCGGTGATGACGGTGACGTTGGTCAATGGCCTGCTCCCCTGCCCTGGTGGTGCGGGTGACGTTACCGTGGCGGGCGCGCCGCGGTGGTGGAGAGGCTGATCACAGTGGCTGGGAAGGCGGGCCGCCGGTGGTGTGTTCGGTGGCGGCGCAGGGTTGATCGCCTACGCTCCGGTGGTGTCGGGCCATCGGACGGAGGTGCGCGGTGGGTGCGGGTGTCGGGGATCTGGTCGACGATTTCGAGCTGCCGGACGAGACGGGTACGCCGCGGCGGTTGTCGGGGTTGCTGGCGGCGGGGCCGGTGGTGCTGTTCTTCTATCCGGCGGCGATGACGCGGGGGTGCACGGCGGAGAGCTGTCATTTCCGGGATCTGGCGGCGGAGTTCGGGGCGGTCGGCGCGCAGCGGGTCGGGATCAGCCGTGATCCGGTGCGGCGGCAGGCGGAGTTCTCCCGGCGGCACGGGTTCGACTATCCGCTGCTGTCGGACGTCGACGGTGTGGTGGCGGAGGCGTTCGGGGTGCGGCGTCGGCTGCCGTTGGGTGCGTTGAGCACGCGGCGGATGACGTTCGTGATCGGTCAGGACCGGCGGGTGTTGGCGGTGGTGCGCAGCGAGTTGAGCATGTCCGAGCATGCGGATGCGGCGCTGCGGGCGTTGGGGGGCTGATCTTCCGGTTGTCGCAGCCGACTGGTATCAAGGCTGCGATCAAACATGTGTACGGGAGAGGGCTGTGATGGCGGGCCAGGGTTTGTCCAGTGACGAGGTGGCGGGCATTCGGGAGGCGTTGGCGGCGGGTCGAAAGCCGAAGGTGGTGTTCACAGCGGCGGCGGGGCAGATCGCGGGTCAGGTCGGGCAGGTGGTGGAGCTGACCGATCCGGAGGTGTCCGAGGAGTTCGTGGTGGTGCGGTTCGGCCGCGACGAGCTGCCCTTCTCCCCCGCCGACGTGGCGATCGCGCCGAAGGGGGCCGGGCGGAAGCCGGCGGAGCCGAAGCCGGAGCCGGAGGCAGCGGAGCCGCCGGTGGCTGAGCCGGAGTTCGTGTTGGACACGCCGCGGATGCCGGCGCCACGTCAGGAGGAGCCGAAGGTGGAGCAGCAGGCGGAGGCGAAGCCCGCGCGTCGGGTGGTGAAGGCGGTGAAGCCGAAGAGCCCGGCGGGGCTCACGGTGACGTTGGCGTACGCCGACGGCGAGTGGACGGTGGCGGCGCAGCAGGGCGCCAAGGCGCTGGCGAAGCCGTACGTGGTAAAGCCGGCGGAGGCGCTGCGGATGGTGGCGCTGGTGGATGTGCCGGGGGTGCAGGAGGCGGTGGAGCAGATTCTGGCCGCGGAGCGGGCCGAGGCGGAGCAGCAGGCGGAGAAGCTGCGCGCCGAGCTGGCGGAGATCGAGGCGCGGCTGGCGGAGTTGCGCGAGGCTCCCTGAGACCACGAACCCCGGCCGAGACTGCTTCGGCCGGGGTTCGGGCCGTCAGCGTGATGGACGGCGAGCCGTCCGTTGATCCGGCCTTGATGGTCGTGGACGCGACGGTGTTCAACGTGGGAGCACCCAGGCCGGCGCCCAGGTCCCGGCGGCGCCGTGGGCGGTTGTTGTGGCGGCGAGGTGGTCGCGGAGGGCGGCCAGCGCCGGGTGGGGATTGTCGCGGTGCCAGAGGAGCGAGTGCGGGTAGACGGGCGTCGGGTCGGTCACCGGGATGCGGCGCAGGCCGTGGCCGGCGGGCCAGACGAGGCGGGTCTGTTCACTCATGAAGGTGGCCAGTGCGGGGGTGTCGGCGACGGTGTCGAGGAGCGCGTCGGAGCCGAAGTTGGGGCCGGTCGCCTCGATGGTGAGGCCGAACTCGGCGACGAGGTCGTCGTAGTAGGCGGCCCACTCGGTACCGGCGACGATGCCGGGCATCCAGATCCGGTGCCCGGCGAGTTGGGCGATGGTCACCGACCGGGCCGTCGCCAGAGCGTGGGCGGGGCCGGTGAGGAGTTGGAGCGGTTCGTCGAGCACCCGGACGGATTCGATGTCCTCGGGCAGGGGTCGGCCGGGCATGGCGACGGCGCGGAAGGACGCGTCGATCGTCCCGGACCGAATGGCGGCGACGGCGGTCTCGACGTCGAACAGCATCACCACGTCGAGTTCGATCTCGGGGTGCGTGCGGTGGAAGCCGCGCATCAGGCCCGCCGGCGCGACGCGCGAGGCGATCACGTCGACGCGCAGCGGACGGCGGCCGGTACGCACGGACGCGACGGCGCGTTCGGCGACGCGGAGCAGTTCGCGCGCGTGGGGCAGGAACGCCTGCCCGTCGATGGTGAGCTCGGCGCCGCGCGGCGTGCGGGTGAACAGCCGTACACCGAGGTTGCGCTCCAGCGCGGCGATGCGTTTGGAGACGGCCTGCTGGGTGATCGACAGCTCGGCGGCGGCTTCCTGGAACTGGCCCGCGTCCACGGCGGCGACGAAGGTGCGCACGGTGTCGTAATCCACGCCGACAGACCCTACCGACACAACTGTTGGTTGTAGCTTGCCGGCCTGGCGGTTGTTTGATCCGTAGTCCTGCCGCTTGTTTGGATCTCACTGGTCAACGTCGGGTTGTTCGGTGGGGATTGCGGGGGCTGCTGGGCATGGTGGCTGGCAGGTCGTTGGGGCGGCAGTTCGGGTGGCTGTGGGCGGCGTACACGGTCAGCATGTTCGGCACGTGGCTCGGGTTCGGCGCGTTTCCCTTGATCGCGATCCTCGTGCTGCACGCCGGGCCGTTCGAGGTGTCGCTGCTGTCCGCTGTGGGGTTGGCGGTCGGTGCGGTGGTCGCGGTGCCGCTCGGCCCGTGGGTGGAGTTTCGCCGTAAGCGGCCGGTGATGGTGACGATGGACCTGATCCGGTTCGCCGCGTTGATGAGCGTCCCCGCCGCGTACGCGCTCGGCTGGCTCACGTTCACCCAGCTCGTGGTCGTGTCGGTCGTCGCCGCCGCGGCCGACATCGCCTTCAAGGCGGCCGGCGGCGCCTACCTGAAGGGCCTGGTACCTCGGGCGGACCTGCTCGTCGCGAACGGACGGTTCGAGGCCACCACCTGGACCGCCACCGTGGTGGGACCGCCGCTCGGCAATGCCGCGATCGGCCTGTTCGGCCCGGTGGCGACCGTGGCGGCCGATGCGATCAGCTACCTGCTCTCGGCGGTGGGTATCCGCGCGATCGGGGGCGGCGAGCCGCGCCCCGCCCGGAGCGACGGCCCACGGCTGCGAGCCGGCGACCTGCTCGACGGGTGGCGCCACGTCCTGACCCACCCGGCGTTGCGCCCGCTGTTCTTCAACACGATCCTCGTCAACGGCCTGATCATGGCGACCTCACCGCTGCTCGCCGTTCTCATGCTCGACCGGCTCGGGTTCGCGCCCTGGCAGTACGGCCTCGCCTTCGGAGCACCGTGCGTCGGCGGACTGATCGGCTCGCGACTGGCCCGCCGGCTGGTCACCCGGTTCGGACAGCACAAGGTCCTGCGCGCCGCCGGGGCACTGCGCGTGTGCTGGCCGATCGGGTTGGCCTTCGTCGGCCCCGGCACTGCCGGGCTCGTGCTCGTCATCGCCGTCCAACTTGGCCTGGTCACGTGCATGGGCGTGTTCAACCCGGTGTTCGCCACCTATCGACTCGACCGGACCGCGTCGGGCCGGGTCGCCCGCACGCTGTCCGCGTGGTCGGTCACCAGCAACGCCACCATCGCCGCCATGACCGCCCTGTGGGGCGTGCTGGCCGACGTCACCGGCCCGCGCACCGCGATCGCGATCGCGGGTCTTCTCATCCTGACCACCCCGCTCCTGCTCCCGAGACACGACCGCGCCGGGCGGCACGAGCAGGAACTGGCCCCGAGCCACCCGTGAGACACCGCGCGGGGCCGGTGCGGCCTCCCCGCACCGGCCCCGCGCTGATCAGTGTTGCGGGATGTTCGCCACGCCGATCCGCTTGCGGAACACCCAGTAGGTCCAGCCCTGGTAGGCCAGCACGATCGGGGTGAAGATGACCGCCACCCACGTCATGATCTTGAGGGTGTAGGGGGTGGAGGCGGCGTTGGTGGCGGTGAGGGTGCCGGCGGTGTCCAGGGTGGACGGCAGCACGTTGGGGAACAGCGCGGCGAACAGGGTGGCCACGGCCAGTGCGATGGCCACGGCGGTGCCGGTGAACGCCCAGCCTTCCCGGCGTACCCGGGCGGCGGCGAGAGCGCCGAGCAGGGCGAGTGCGGCGCCGACGGCGAGCACGACGGCGGCCGCGCTGGAGCGGATGGTCAGCGTCCAGGTCAGGAAGGCCACGGCGACGACGGCGGTGCCGGCGCCGACCTTGACGGCGAGGGCGCCCGCGCGCTGGCGGACGTCGCCGGTGGTCTTGAGGGCGAGGAACACGGCGCCGTGGGTGAGGAACAGGCCGAGGGTGGTCAGGCCGCCGAGCAGGGCGTACGGGTTGAGCAGGTCGAGCAGGCCGCCGACGTACTCGTGGTCGGCATCCAGGGGTACGCCGCGCAGGATGTTGGCGAAGGCGACGCCCCACAGGATCGCCGGGACCAGTGAGCCGAAGAAGATGGCCTGGTCCCAGCGACGTTTCCAGGACGCTTCGGGGCGCTTGTGCCGGTATTCGAAGGCGACGCCGCGGGCGATGAGGGCGAGCAGGATGAGCAGCAGCGGCAGGTAGAAGCCGGAGAAGAGGGTGGCGTACCACTCGGGGAAGGCGGCGAACATGGCGCCGCCGGCGGTGATGAGCCAGACCTCGTTGCCGTCCCAGACGGGGCCGATGGTGTTGATCAGGACGCGGCGTTCCCGGTCGTCGCGGCCGAGGACGGGCAGCAGCATGCCGACGCCGAAGTCGAAGCCTTCGAGGATGAAGTAGCCGGTGAACAGTACGGCGACGAGGAGAAACCAGACGGTCGTCAGTTCCACGGTGGGCTCCGGGGTCAGTAGGCGAAGGCGAGCGGGCGCTCGGCGTCGTCGGTGTCGTCGGGTTCGGGCGTCGGGGTGACGTCGGGTACGCCGGCCTTGGCGTAGCGGACCAGCAGTTTGAACTCGACGACGGCGAGGGCGGCGTAGATGAGGGTGAACGCGGTGAACGAGGTGAGCACCTCGGTCAGGGAGACGGTGCGGGAGACGCCGTTGCGGGTGAGCATCTCGCCGAAGACGATCCACGGCTGGCGGCCCATCTCGGTGAAGATCCAGCCGAAGGAGTTGGCCAGCAGGGGCAGCACGGGCATGATCAGGCCGGCGCGTAGCAGCCACCGGCTGCGGGGGGTGCGGCCCTTGCGGTGGCTCCAGAGGACGAGCAGGGCGATCGCGGCGGCGGCCAGCCCGAAGCCGATCATGAAGCGGAAGCTCCAGTAGGTGACCGGGATGATCGGGGTGTAGCTGCCGGCGCCGTACTGGGTGGCGTACTGGGCCTGGAGGTCGTTGATGCCCTGCACGGTGCCGTTCGGGTCACCGGTGCCGAGGAACGACAGCAGGTACGGGATCTTGATGGCGAAGACCTCGCGGCTGCCGTCGAGGCTGCCGACGGTGAGTACGGAGAACGAGGCGGGGCTCTCGGTGGTGTAGAGGCCCTCGGCGGCGGCCATCTTCATCGGCTGCACGTCCGTCATGATCTTGCCTTGGATGTCGCCGGTGAGCAGCACCAGCGCGGAGGAGACCAGGACGACCCAGGAGCCGAACCTGGTGGCGAACCGGTAGGCGTCGGTGTCGGCGCTGTCGCGGTGGCGGATGACGTGGTAGAGGCCGACGGCGACGATCAGCGACCCGGCGACCAGGAACGAGCCGGCGAGGGTGTGCGGGAAGGTGATCAGGGCGACCTTGTTGGTGAGCACGGCGAGGAAGTCGGCCAGTTCGGCCCGCCCGGTGGTGGGGTTGATCCGGTAGCCGACCGGGTTCTGCATGAAGGAGTTCGCGGCGAGGATGAAGTAGGCGGACAGGTTGGTGCCGATGGCGGCGGCCCAGATGGCCGCGAGGTGCAGTCGTTTGGGTAGCCGGTCCCAACCGAAGATCCACAGGCCGATGAAGGTCGACTCGAGGAAGAAGGCGACCAGGGCCTCGATAGCGAGGGGGGCGCCGAAGATGTCGCCGACGAAGCGGGAGTAGTCGCTCCAGTTCATGCCGAACTGGAATTCCTGCACGATTCCGGTGACCACGCCCATCGCGAAGTTGATCAGGAAGAGTTTGCCGTAGAACTTGGTGAGTTTGAGGTACCGCTCGTTGCCGGTGCGGTGCCACAGGGTTTGGAGGATGGCCACCAGGATGGACAGGCCGATGGTCAGTGGCACGAAGAGAAAGTGGTAGACGGTGGTGACACCGAACTGCCAGCGGGCGACGTCCAACGCGTCCACCTGAAACCCCCCAGCTGTGCATACTACGAGACGTAGTAGATACTACCTGGCGTCGTAGACGATTGGGCAGGGCCGGGGGGCCCGACCCGGCCCGGGACCAATGACCCTGATCACCGCTGCCGCACGGCCCGATACCGGATCATCCGGCCGCCCGCCGGCGTGCAACCATCCACGATTGATGGACACCGCGACCGCCCCCTGGCGCGCGCCGCTGCTCTGGCGTACCGCGCAACTGCTCGCCCGCGTCGTCGTCGGCCTCGTCGCCCGCCTGGAGGTCACCGGCGACGTGCCGGTCGCGCTGCGGCACGGGCCGCTGATCCTGGCCGCCAACCACATCAGCCCGTTCGACCCGGTGGTGCTCACCGCCGCCTGCCGGGTCCGCGGGGTCGCGCCGCGGATCATGGCCACCGGTGGGCTGTTCCGCGCCCCCGTGGTCGGCCCGCTGATGCGCCGTGCCGGGCACATCCGCGTCGACCGGGGCACCACCGCTGTGCACCGGTCCCTGGACACCGCCGCCGCGGCCGTGGCCGGGGGCTCGGTGGTGCTGCTGTACCCGGAGGGGCGGATCGGCCTGGACCCCGGGATGTGGCCGGAGCGGGGCAAGACCGGGGCGGCCCGGCTCGCCTTCGCCAGCGGCGCCCCGGTCGTCCCGGTCGCCCAGTGGGGTTCCCACGAGGTGCTGCCGTACCGGGCGCCCAAGGGCATCCTCGGCGGAATCGTCCGGGCGGTCGTACGTCGGCCGGTGATCCGGGTGCACTTCGGTGCCCCGGTGGACCTGGATGACGTGCTGCCCGGCACGCCCGGGGCGGCCCGGCGGGCCACCGACCGGATCATCGACGCGATCACCGACAACCTGGCGCCGCTGCGCCCCGACGAGCCGGACCGCCCCCGCCACGTCGACGCCGGCCGGCCCGTCGACACCAGTCGCGCCCACCGCCGCCGCCTGCCCGGCGGCTGACCGGGCGGCGGCCGTCCCGCACACCGGTGGAGGCTCGGCTCAGGTCCGGGCGGACAGCCGGGCGTCGAGGGCGGCCAGGTCGGGCACGAACCAGACGTGGTCGCTGCGGTTCGACTCGGCGACGAGGGCCCGCAGCGCCGAACTGGCCGCGAGATGCGCGGTGATGTCCCCGACGATGACCAGCCGCAGCCGGTAGTTGACGAACTTCTGCATGATCTCCCCGGCGAAGCGGGTGCCCAGGGAGAAGAAACCCGGGTCGAGCCGGTCCGCGGGCACGGCCACCACCTCGGCGCCGGCGAAGGCCGCGCCGATCAGGTCGAGGGCCTGCTCGGCGGTGGCCACCGGCGGCCCGGCCGGGTCGCAGACCAGCACCGGCACTCCGGAGCGCTCCTCGATCAGGTCAGGCACCGGGCACCTCCTGACGCAGCAGGCCGTTGTCGCCGCGCAGCACCGCGTCGACCAGGTGCAGCAGGTCGGCGGTGGCGGCGGCGTCACCCAGGATCACGATCTTCATGCGGTGTCGCTCCTCGTCGTGGACGGTCTGTACGCGCAGCGGGCGCGCGGGGTCGTGGCCGGTGTTGACGCCGGCGAGCACCAGCGTGGCGAGCCGGTCGGCGGCGGCCCGGTCGACGCCGTCGACCTGCACGATGCTCGACACCTCCAGCGCCGGTGCCCCGGCCGGTGGCGCCGGCCGGCCGGTCAACGCGTCGAGGTCGGCCCGGGCGATCCGGTACTGCTTGCCGATCCGGACCGCGCGCAGCCGGCCGGCGCGGATGTAGCCGCGCACGGTGCGTACGTGCAGGTCGAGCAGGTCGGCCACCTGCTCGACCGAATACAGGTCATCACTCATCGTTCCCTATCGTACGCACGGTAGGGAACGATGAGGAAGTTGGTTGGGCGGACGCCGGGCGGTCACCCGGACGCCATCCACGCCCGACATACTTCCCGCGTGCAGCCCCGCTACGGCTACCTCGACGCCCCCGCGCCGCTGGCCTTCGCCCACCGGGGCGGTGCCGCCGACGGCGACGAGAACACCGCCGCCGCGTTCGCCCGGGCCATCGCGCTCGGCTACCGGTACGTGGAGACCGACGTGCACGCCACCGCCGACGGCGTAGCGGTGATCTTCCACGACACCACCCTGCACCGGGTCACCGGCGAGCGGGGGCGCATCGCCGAGCTGCGCTGGGCCGATCTGGCCTCGGTACGCGTCGGCGGCGCCGCCGTCGTCCCCCGCCTCGACGAGGTCCTCGCCGCCTGGCCGGAGGTCCGGTTCAACATCGACGTGAAGGCCGACGGCGGCGTCGAACCGACCCTGGACACGGTCGACCGGGCCGGCGCCGGCGACCGGGTACTGCTCGCCTCGTTCAGCGACGCCCGGCTGACCCGGCTACGGGCCCTGGCCGGGCCGAAGGTCGCCACCAGCCTCGGCATGCGCGGGGTGGCCCGGCTGCGGATGGCCTCCCTGCACGGGCGACCGCTGCGGCTGCCCCCGTCCGTGGTCGCCGCCCAGGTCCCCGTCCGGTACGGGCGCGTCCCGGTGGTCGACCGGCGTTTCCTCGCGTACTGCCACCGACTCGGGTTGCAGGTGCACGTGTGGACCATCGACGAACCCGCCGAGATGCACCACTTACTTGATCTCGGTGTGGATGGCATCATGACCGATCACGTCGGCGTGCTCCGCGACGTCTACCGCAGCCGCGGCCACTGGGCCGCCTGAGTCAGAGGAACCCGATGGCCGAAACGGTCGCCCCCACCGTCGCCGAGCCCGCCCAGCCCGGCAGCACCCGCCGCGAACGCACCGGCTGGTACTTCTACGACTGGGCGAACTCCGCCTTCCAGACGACGGTGATCACGGTCTTCCTCGGCCCGTTCCTCACCACCGTCACGAAGCTGGCCGCCGGCTGCGAGCTGGGCGCCGACAGCTGCGACGGGTACGTGCACCCGCTGGGCATCCGGGTCTCCCCCGGCTCCTACTACCCGTATCTGGTGTCGCTGTCGGTCCTGCTCACCGTCTTCGTGCTGCCGGTGATCGGGGCGGTCGCCGACCGGTCGATGCACAAGAAGCGGCTGCTGGGCGTCGCCGCGTTCATCGGCGCCGGGGCGACCATCGCGTTCGCCTTCGTCACCGGCGAGCGGTACCTGCTCGGCGGGGCGCTGTTCCTGATCGCCAACATCGCCTTCGGCGCGGCCATCGTGGTGTACAACTCGTTCCTGCCGCAGCTCGGCGGCCCGGACGACCGCGACAGCATCTCCAGCCGCGGCTGGGCCGTCGGCTACCTCGGCGGCGGGCTGCTGCTCGCGCTGAACCTGGTCGCGGTCAGCATGCTCAGCGAGGAGGGCAACCCGCAGCGCACCCTCGACCTGGCCCGCTGGTCCATCGTCTCGGCCGGGGTGTGGTGGGCGGCGTTCACCCTGCTGCCGCTGCGCTGGCTGCGCGAGCACCCCACCGCGGAGGCGCTGCACGCCGGTGGCGGCAACGTGCTCACCGACGGGTTCCGGCAGCTCGGACGCACCCTGCGGGAGATCAGGGCGTACCCGTTGACGCTGTTCTTCCTGCTGGCGTTCCTGGTCTTCAACGACGGCATCCAGACCGTCATCACCCTGGCCAGCCAGTACGGCACCGAGGAGCTGCGGCTGGAGCAGAGCACCCTGATCGTGACGATCCTGCTGGTGCAGTTCCTCGCCTTCGGCGGGGCGCTGGCCCTCGGCGCGCTCGCCCGGCGTATCGGCGCGTGGAAGACGGTGCTGTTGTCCCTGGTGCTGTGGACGGCGGTGATCGTCGCCGCGTTCCGGCTGCCCGCCGAGGCGCCGCTGCCGTTCATGATCCTCGGCGGCTGCATCGGCCTGGTGCTCGGTGGCAGCCAGGCGCTGAGCCGGTCACTGTTCAGCCAGCTCATCCCCGCCGGCAAGGAGGGCGAGTACTACGGCTTCTACGAGATCAGCGACAAGGGCACCAGTTGGCTCGGGCCGCTGGCCTTCGGGCTGGTGTTCCAGCTCACCGCCTCGTACCGGGTGGGCCTGGTCTCCCTGCTGATCTTCTTCGTGGTCGGGTTCGCGCTGCTGGCGGCCGTACCGATGCGCCGGGCCATCGTCGCCGCCGGCAACACGCCGCCCCGGGTGCTGTAGGGCGGTCGTGCACCTGCATGATCAACGGGGGCCGATGGACTAGGCTGCCCGGACGTGACCGACGACGCCGCTGCCGCCCCGACCTGCCTGGCCCGGCCCCTCCCCCCGGGCCCCGGCGACGACCGTGCCGGCGGCTGCGCCGCCGCCCGCGGCGTCGACGGGCGGCCGTTGCACGCCGCCACGCTGCGGTTCTTCTGGGGGCCGATGGACTGCGGCAAGTCCACGATGGCCCTGCAGATGAACTACAACCACGCCCGGCAGGGCCGCCGCGGCCTGGTCACCACCCGCATCGACCGTTCGCTCGGCCCGCAGGTCACCACCCGCATCGGCCTGGCCCACTCCGCCATCGAGGTCACCGACGACCTCGACCTGCGCGACCTGGTCCGCGACGCGACCGCCGAGGGGGTACGCGTCGACTACCTGATCTGCGACGAGGCGTCCTTCTACAACCTGGACCACGTCGAGCAGATGGCCGAACTGGTCGACCACTACGACGTCGACGTGTACGCGTTCGGCCTCGCCACCGACTTCCGGTCCTGCCTGTTCCCCGCCGCGCAGCGGCTGTTCGAACTCGCCGACGAGGTGGCCCGCATCCAGGTCGAGGTGCTGTGCTGGTGCGGCCGGGAGGGGCTGCTCAACGCCCGGGTCGTCGACGGGCGGGTGGTCCGGGAGGGCGAGCAGGTCGTCATCGGCGACACCATGGACACCGCCGACGTGCGCTACCAGGTGCTCTGCCGCCGGCACTACCGCTCCGGCGACCTCGGGCCGCGCGGCTGAGGCTCGACAGCGGCTGAGGCTCGACTGCGGCGCCCTCTCAGAAGGGGTCCCCGCAGATCCGCCACCGGCCGTCCTCCTGCACGATCGGCAGCGTCCGGTCCTCGCTGGCCCCGCCGTCGCGGGTCAGCCGCACCTTCACCGTGGCGTGCGGAACGCCGCGCCGGGTGGCCACCGACACGTCGGTGATCTCGTAGCCGCGGACCTGGGGCGGGGTGCGCACCCAACTGCCGAAGCCGACCACGCTCCACTTCCCGCGCGCCTGCCGGCACAGCTTGTCGTACGCCCGGTCGGTGTCGCCGGCGGCGACCTCGTGGAGGAAGTTGTCGGCGGTCTCCCGCACCGGGCCGTTGGCGCGCCACAGCACCTGCACGTTCCACAACGCCAGGCCGGCCACCCCGATCAGGCACAGGCCGAACCCGAGGCCGCCGAACAGCAGGCCGGCGCGTCCCGCCCGGACCCGCCGGGCCGGTCTGCTCCACTCGTGCTTCTTCTCGCCCATCAGTTCGACGGTAGGCAGCGGCGTGGGTGGCGCGCAGGAAGTTGTGCCCTGTCGCCGGTGCCACCGCATCGACTACCGTCGGCGCACACCCTCGAAGGAGAGCCACGGATGAGCCGTTACGTGCAGCCGGTGCCCGCTCCCGACAACCCGTACACCGGGGATCCGCTGCTGCGCTCCTGGCTGGAACGGCACCTCGGCCCGGCCGGGCACGCCGCCGCGAAGGGCCGCCTGGCCGACCTGGCCGCCGACGTCACCGGGCCGCTGCGGGCCGCGCACGTCGACGCCGAGGCCCACCCGCCCACGCTGGTCCGCTACGACGCGTGGGGCGCCCGCGTCGACCGTGTCGAGACCTCCGCCGGCTGGCAGGCCCAGCGGGCCGCCGCCGCCCGGCACGCCGTGGTCGCGCTGCCCTACCTGGCCTCCGCGCGCGGCACCTGGGGGGCCGCCGCCCGGGTCGTCCAGCACGCCCTGCTGCACCTGTACGCGCCGGAGTCGGCCACCTTCTCCTGCCCGGTCGCCATGGCCGACGGTGCCGCCGCGCTGCTCAGCCTCCCCGAGGTCGACGCCGCCGTCCGCGACGCCTGGCTGCCCCGGCTGACCGCCACCGACCCGGACACCGCGATCGTCAGCGGGCAGTGGATGACCGAGTCGCAGGGCGGCTCCGACCTGTCCCGCTCCAGCACCGTCGGCCGGCCCGCCGCCGACGGGTCGTGGCGGCTGACCGGCGAGAAGTGGTTCTGCTCCGCCGCCGACTCGGCGATGGCTGTCGCGTTGGCCCGCCCGGACGGCGCCGGGCGGGGCAGCCGGGTGCTCGCGCCGTTCCTGGTGCCCCGCTACGCCGCCGACTCACCCCTGGCCGGCGCCACCGTCGCCGCCGACGCCCCCGCGCCGGGGGTCACCGTGCGCCGGCTCAAGGACAAGCTGGGCACCTGGGCGTTGCCCACCGCCGAGATCGGGCTGCACGACGCGTACGCGCTGCCGCTCGGTGACCCGGCCGTGCCCGGCCTGGTCCGGGCGATGACCCTGGTGGTGGTGACCCGGGTGCACAACGCCTCCGCCGCCGCCTCGGGCATGCGCCGGGGCCTGGCGTACGCCCGCGCGTACGCGCAGGCCCGGCAGGTCGCCGGCGGGCGGCTCGCCGACTCGCCGCTGCACCGGGCCACCCTCGGCGCGCTCGCGGTGGACGCGGCCGGCGCGTTCGTCCTCGCCGGGCACGCGTTCGCGCTGCTCGGGCGGGTCGAGGTCGGCGGTGACCCGGACGCCGCCGCCGAACTGCGGGTGGTGGCGCCGCTGGCCAAGCTCGCCACCGGCCGGCTGGCCGTGGCCTCCGCCAGCGAGTACGTGGAGGCGTTCGGCGGCGCCGGCTACGTCGAGGACACCGGGGTGCCTCGGCTGCTGCGCGACGCGCAGGTGCTGCCGATCTGGGAGGGCACCACCAACGTGCTCGCCCTGGACGTGCTGCGCGCGGTCACCCGGGAGGACGCCGGCGCCCCGCTGCTGCGCCGGCTCGCCGCCGCCGTCGACCTGGCCCGGCCGCTCTCTCCCGCCCTGGCCGACACCCTCGCCTCGGT
Organism: Micromonospora narathiwatensis; assembly: GCF_900089605.1. NCBI lineage: Bacteria > Bacillati > Actinomycetota > Actinomycetes > Micromonosporales > Micromonosporaceae > Micromonospora > Micromonospora narathiwatensis. The sequence continues at coordinate 2,614,334 of NZ_LT594324.1, forward strand.
CACCGGCGAGCTGCGCGACCGGCTCGGCGAGGTCGCCGCCGACCCGGCCGCGGTCGAGGTGGTGGCCGGTGCCCGCGGGCTGGCGCTGCGCACGGCGTACGCGCTGATCACCGCGCTGCTGGTGGAGCACGCGGCGTGGGGCGACGAGCAGGCCGAGGTGGCGGCCCGGCTCTGGGCGCGGCGCCGGCTGCGGCACGAGGAGATCGCCGCCGACGCCCACCGGCACCTGGAACTGCTCTGCTGAGCAGGCCGTTCCGGGTACCTGCCAGAGGATGTCAGGATCTGCCGACAGGATGGGCGGCATGACAGTGCACGCCGACCTCGCGATGGTCAACCTCGACAGCTCCGACCCGGTCGCCCACGCCGGTTTCTACTCCCGTGTCCTCGGCTGGGAGGTCACCCACAGCCAGGCCGAATACGCCATGATCAGCAAGGACGCGGTCTCGATCGGCTTCGGGCTGGTCGACGGACACACCCCGCCGGCCTGGCCGGACGAGACCGCCGGCAAGCGCTACCACCTGGACCTGTACGTCGACGACGTGGCCGTCGCCGAGAAGGAGTTCGTGGCGGCCGGCGCGACGAGGCCGCAGTTCCAGCCGGGCGGTGAGCGGTGGACCGTGCTGCTCGACCCGATCGGCCAGCCGTTCTGCGTCTGCCCCCGCCCGCGGGGCTGAGGCGACGCCGGTTCGCCGCGGGGCTGTCCGCGCGGCGAACCGGTCGCCGGCTGTCCGGGTCGCGGCGGGTCAGCCCCGGCGGCGGGCCCGGGCGGCCCAGATGACGTACGCCGGATCGCGGTCCAGGTTGTGCCGGTCCCGGTCGTAGCGGCGGGTGGTACGCGGATCGGCGTGCCCCATGGCGTCCTGCACGTCCTCCAGCGGCACCCCCTCCGACCGGGCGGCGGTGGCGAACGCGTGCCGCAGCGAGTGCGGGGACAGCTTCGCCCAGGCGGGAATGCCGGCGGCCTGGGCGAGCCGACGGACCAGCCGGAACACCGAGTGCCGGTCCAGCCGGGCGCCGGTGGCGGTGACCAGCAGCGGCCCGGTCAGTTCGGGCACGGTCACCCCCTGCGCGGTGGCCCGCGCGGCCAGGTACGCGTCGACGGCGTACGCGGTGCCGGGGGTGAGCGCCCGGCGGCGGACCTTGCCGCCCTTGCCGACGAACCGGACGCTGCGGTGCCCCCGCTCGGCGCCCAGGTCGACCAGGTCCAGCGAGATCAGCTCGCCGACCCGCAGCCCCAGGTCGGCGAGGAGGACGATGGCGGCCCGGTTGCGGGCGGCGGTCGGGCCGGTGTCCGCCTCGGCGGCGGCGAGCAGCGCGTCGACCTCCTCCGGGGTCAGGCCGACGGTGGCGGAGTGGTCCCGGTCGACGCGGGGGCGGTCGGCGGCGGCGACCGGGTTGGCCTCCACCGCGCGCAGTTTGACCAGGAAGTCGTACCAGCTGGACAGGGCGGACAGGCGGCGGGCGACGGTGGCCGGGGTCAGCGGACGGCCGCTGCGCGCGCCCAGCGTGGCCTCCAACTCGCGGCCGTAGGCGTTGACGTCGAGGAAGGAGGCCCGCAGCGGGTCGAGACCCTGCCCGGCGCACCAGCTCAGCCAGCCGGCGACGTCCCGCCGGTACGCGTCGCGGGTGTGCTCCGACAACCGCCGGTTGCGCAGCCACGCCTCGGTGAAGTCGGCCGGGCCGCCGCGCAACGCGGGACGGGCCGACCTGCGGGGCAGGACCTCGGGACGCAGCATGCGAGGAAGCTTCTCAGCCGCCGGGGTGGATCTCGACGAGGCGCGCCCACGAAGATCAGATTGTCTCCTCCACCGGTCGGCGGTTCGCCAGGCCCCGCCGCGACCGGTTTTCCAACCGGGATACGGTCGGCGGGTGCGTGCCAGCCGGCTGGTCTCCCTACTGCTGCTCCTGCAGACGCGGGGGCGGATGACCGCCCAGGAACTCGCCGACGCCCTGGAGGTCTCCGTCCGGACCGTCTACCGCGACGTCGAGTCGCTCGGCGCCGCCGGCGTGCCGGTGTACGCCGAGCGGGGCCCGGCCGGCGGGTACCGGCTGCTGGAGGGCTACCGGACCCGGCTGACCGGGCTGACCGCGCCGGAGGCCGAGGCGTTGTTCCTGGCCGGGATGCCCGGCCCGGCCGCCGATTTGGGCCTCGGGCCGGTGGTGGCCGCCGCCGAGCTGAAACTGCTGGCCGCGCTCCCCGACGAGCTGGCCGACCGGGGCGGCCGGGTGCGGCAACGGTTCCACCTGGACGCGCCCGGCTGGTTCCGGCACCCCGAACCCACCCCGCACCTGGCCGCGCTGGCCCGGGCGGTCTGGGAGGACCGGCTGGTGGAGATGCGCTACCGGCGGTGGCGGGCCCCGCGCGAGGTGACCCGGGTGGTGGCCCCGCTGGGCGTGGTGCTCAAGGCCGGCCGCTGGTACCTGGTGGCCCGCTGCGGCGAGCAGTTGCGCACCTACCGGGTCGGCGCCGTGCTCGACCTGGTGGTACGCGACGAGCACTACGACCGGCCGGCCGCCTTCGACCTGGCCGGCTACTGGCGAGAGTGGACCGAGTGGTACGAGCGCGACGTCTACCGGGCCGAGGCCCGGGTGCGAATGACCGTGGCCGCGCTGGAGTTCGCGGCGTACGTCCTCCCGCCCGAGATGAGCCGGGCGGCAAGGGCAGCGGCCGGTGAGCCGGACGAGCACGGCTGGGTGGAGACCACCGTGCCGATCGAGTCGGTGAAGCACGCCCACACCGAGCTGCTCAAGCTCGGCGCGGAGGTGGAGGTGCTGGCGCCGGCGGAGCTGCGGGACCGGCTCACCGCCACCGCGCACGCCCTGGCCCGGCTCTATCCGGGCGGCGTGGCCACCGAGTCGGACTGACTCGGGTTCCGCTCCCGGGGCTGGCGTTCGGCGGGGTCGACCCGGGCCGGCAGCAGCTTCTCGAACCAGTGCTGGGCGTACGGGCCCGCGGTGAAGGCGGGGATCTCGCGGTAGCCGTGCCGGGCGTACAGGGCGCGGGCCTCGACCAGGTCGGCTCGGGTGTCCAGCCGGATCCGGTGCGCCCCGGCCGCCCGGGCGGACGCCTCGACGGCGGCCAGCAGGGCGGCCCCGCCGCCGGTGCCGCGATGCCCGGGGCGGACGTAGACCCGGGTGAGTTCCGCCCAGCCGGGACGCCAGCGTAGGCCGGCGCACCCGGCGAGCTGCCCGTCGTGGCGGGCCAGCAGGAGCAGCCCGGTGGGCGGGGCCAGGTCGTCGCTGGGCATCTCGGCCAGCGCCCCGGTCACCTCCGCCGGCCGTTCCGGGCGGCCGTGCCAGCGTCGGACCATCTCCGCCATGTATTCCCGCAGCAGGGTCGCCGCGTCGTGGGTGTCGGGTGGGGCGAGGCTGGTGGTCCAGGTCGTCACCGCCTGATCCTCGCTGGACGGTCAACGGCTTTTCCCGCTCACGGCCGCCGGTGGACGTCGGCTCAGGCGGGCACGGCCGCGGCGAAGTCGACCTCGGCGGTGTCGACCGTGCCCGCGTTGCGGCCCGGAGCCGTGTGGTAACGCCAGTACAGGTTGGTGTGCGCGATCACCTGCTCCGGCGGCGGCGCGCCGTACGAGGAGAGGTCCTCGGTGGTGTGGGCGTCGCCGACCAGCGTCGCGTCGTAGCCGCGCACGATCGCGCCGTGCAGCGTCGAACGAACGCACTCGTCGGTCTGCGCGCCGGTCACGACGAGCCGGCCGACGCCGCGCGCGGCCAGCACCTCCGCCAGGTCGGTGTCCTCGAACGAGTCGGGGTACGCCTTGTGCACCAGTGGCTCCGGGTCGCGGCGCACCAGCTCGGGCACGTACTGCCAGCTCTCGCTGCCCCGGGACAGGTTGTCGCTGCTGTGCTGGACCCAGACGACCTCGACGCCGGCCGCGCGGGCCCGGTCCACCAGGGTGGCGATGTTGGCGACGACCTGGTCCCGGTCGTACGCGTGCCGCACCACGCCGTTCTGCACGTCGATGACGAGCAGGGCGGTGCGCGGCCGGTCGGTGAAGGTGCTCATGACCCCTCCCCAGCCTGCGGGCGTTCCGTCTCGGGCCAGCCTAGACCCGCCCACCGACATCGCCGACCGGTGCGGTCAGAGCCGGTGGCCGGTGGTGGCGTCCACGTGGCCGGGGACCTCGTCGTGCCGGTCACCCACACTCGACGTGCCCGAAGGCTCGAACATCAGGATCGACGCCCCGTCGGGCGCGGACGGCCGGTGCTCCACCCCGCGCGGCACCACGAACACCGCGCCGCGCGACAGCACCACCTCGCGCTCGGCGGCGTCCGCGCCGTCGCGCAGGGCGATGCGCAACTCCCCGTCGAGCACCAGGAAGAACTCGTCGGTGTGCTCGTGGGCGTGCCAGACGTGCTCGCCGGCAACCTTGGCGATCCGGACGTCGTAGTCGTTGACGGTGGTGACGATGCGGGGGCTCCACAGTTGGTCGAAGCGCGCCAGGGCGGCGGCCAGCTCGATCGGCTCAGCGTTCATCGGCCCATCGTCGCGCACCGCCGCCGGTCACAGGGGGCGGTGCATGACGTGCAGCCCCACCCGGCCCAGCCTCGGGTGCGCGAACGCCTCCGGCACGGTGCCGATCACCGCGAACCCGAGCCGCCGGTACAGCTCCACGGCCGCCTCGTTCGTCTCCACCACCGCGTTGAACTGCATCGCCGCGTACCCCCGGCGGCGGGCCCAGTCCAGGGCGTACTCGGTCAGGGCCCGGCCGACACCGCGGCCCCGCGCGCCGGCGGCGACCATGAAGCTGGCGGTGGCCACGTGCGCGCCCGGGCCGGGCCGGTTGGTGCCCATCTTGGCGGTGCCGAGAACGCGGCCGTCGTCGTCGGCGACCACCGTGCGTCCGGGCGGTCGTTCCACCCACACGTCGTACGCGACCTCGGCGGGCCACGCCGGGTCGTACGGGAACGTCTCCCCGGCGGTGACGACGTCCTCGACGATCGGCCAGACCTGCGCCCAGTCGGACTCGGTGAACTCGCGGATCCGCATCCGGGCACGCTATCCGCCCCGTGTGACCGCCCGCGATCCGGTTTTGCCCAACCGTGACCTCGCGGAGCCGCCACGGGCACCCACGGCGCGCGGGAGGCGACGAAGATGGACCCGTGGCCGAACCCGTGAGCGAACTCGACCGTCCCACGACCGAGACGCCCCCGACGAACGGGACGCCCCCGGCGCCCGGCCCGCGCACCGTCGGGCCGTGGCTGGTCGGCGCGGCCGTCACCGCCGTCCTGCTGCTGCTCGCCGGCCGGTACGGCTACCACCGCGACGAGCTGTACTTCCTGCTCTGCGGCCGACACCTCGACTGGGGATACGCCGACCAGGGCCCCCTGGTGCCGGCCCTGGCCCGGCTGCTGGACACGATCGCCCCCGGCAACCTTGTGGTGCTGCGTACCCCGTCGGCGCTGATCGCCGGCGCGGCGGTGGTCCTGGTCGCGGCGATCGCCCGGGAGTTCGGCGGCGGCCGGGGCGCGCAACTGCTCGCCGCGTTCCTCGGCGCCGTCGCGGGCATCGTGCTCGCCCCCGGCCACCTGCTCAGCACCACCACCGTCGACCTGCTGGTCTGGCTCGCCGCGACGTGGTTCGCGGTGCGGATGCTGCGCACCGGCGACAGCCGGTGGGTCCTCGGCGTCGGCGTGGTGCTCGGCGTCGGCATGCTCAACAAGCTGCTGCCCGCCCTGCTCGCCGTGGGTTTGCTGGCCGGGGTGGCGATCGCCGGGCCGCGTCGGCTGCTGCGCGACCGGTGGCTGTACGCCGCCGCCGGCATCGTCGCCGTGCTCGCCGCCCCGTACCTGGTGTGGCAGGCCGCGCACGGTTTCCCGCAGCTGTCCGTGGCGTCCCAGATCGCCGGCGGCGACAGCTCCTACAGCGGTCGCCTCGACGCGGTCATGCTGCAACTGGTCATCATCAGCCCGTGCGCGGTGCCGGTCTGGATCGCCGGGCTGGTGGCGCTGCTGCGTCGCCCGGCCTGGCGGGCGTACCGGGCGATCGGGTGGGCCTGGCCGCTGGTGTTCGCGATCGTGCTGCTCGCCGGCGGTAAGGGCTACTACGACGCGCCGCTGCTGCTGGTGGTCACCGCCGCCGGCGCGGTGGTGACCACCGACTGGGCGGGCCGGGGCGCGGTGTGGGCCCGGCGCGCGCTGGTCGCCGCAGGCGCGGCCGTCGCGGTGGCCGGCAGCGCGATCCTGCTGCTGCCCACCCTGCCCGCCGACCGGCTGCCCGGCTTCGTGGTCGACGTCAACTACGACGCCGGCGAGACCATCGGCTGGCCGGCGTTCGCGGACTCGCTCGCCGCCGTCCACCAGGACCTGCCGCCGGAGCAGCGGTCCCGCGCGGTCATCCTGACCGGCAACTACGGCGAGGCGGGCGCGGTGGCCCGGTACGGCCCGCAGCGGGGGCTGCCGCAGGCGTACTCCGGGCACAACAGCATGGCCGGATTCGGCCGCCCGCCCGAGGACGCCGACGTCGTGATCGCCGTCGGCTGGGATCGTCCCGACCAGCTTCGGGGCTGGTTCACCGAGGTCACCGAGGCCGGTCGGATCGACCAGCGGGTCGACGTCGACAACGACGAGAACGGGCTGCCCGTCTACGTCTGCCGGGGGCTGCGGCGGTCGTGGTCCCAGATCTGGGACACCGAGGTACGCCACGCCGGCTGAGCACCTCCGGGCGCGTTGAATACTTGTCGGCATGCTCTGGGGTCTCAGCGGTCCGGTCTTCCTCCTCGACTACCTCGCCGGGGTGGCCGGCGCCCTCGCGGTCGCCCTCTCCGTCCGGACGCTGGTCGGCTGGCGTACCCGGGGCGAACCGCTGTCGACGGTCGAGCTGGCGTACCTCACCGACCGGGCGGTACTGGCCTGTCAGGTGGGCCTGGCGGCGCTGCGCCGGGCCGGGGTGGTGCAGCTCGGCGAGCTGGCGACGCTGTCGGTGGACGCGCCGCCGCCGCCCCGGTCGGCCCCGCTGGTGCGCGCCCTGCACGCCGCGCTGCGCCGGCCGCAGACCTGGGCGGCCGTGCTCGCCGACCCGGGCGTGGGCCGCGTGCTGCGCCGGCTGGTGGGCCGGCTCGTCCGCGACGGGTGGCTGCTCACCCCGGCGCAGCGGCGAAGCATGGCGCTGGGCACCCTGCCGCTGTTCGCGGTCGCCGTCGTGGGGTTGACCCGGCTGGTGGACAGCGCGGTCGAGGGGCGTGACGCGGGCGGGCCCGCCTCCGTCGTCGGCCTGCTGCTGTGCTGCCTGGCCACCGTGCTCGGCGGCTGGTGGCTGTGCGAGGTGCCGGAGACCGGCTCGGCCGCGCGCCGGCTGCTGCGCCGACAACGCCGCACGCACGCCGAGCTGGCGCCGCAGCGGCGGCCCGCCTGGAGCGAGCGGGGCACCGACGAACTGTTGCCCGCGATGGCGGTGTTCGGGCCGCGCCCGTTGCTCGCCGTCGACCCGCGCTTCGCCGAACTGGTCGGGGTCGACCCCGAGCACACCCGACCCCGGGAATACGCCAAGACCGCACGCTGACCCTGGCCGGGCCGTACCCCCGGTGGCGTGCCTGCCCGGCAGTTGGTCCGTGACCTGCGAACCGCACCTGGTCCCGGCGGTTATCGCCCCCGAACTGGTGCACCACATCCCGGTCGACGACGCCTGACGGGCCCCGTCGATCCCGCCCGGTCGCGGGCATCGCCGTCCGGGACCCGACCCACCCGCCCGAAGATCAGCGGAGTTCGTCGGCGAGGTGGATCACCTTCGCGAGGTCCTTCACCTCCGCGTCGTCGGTGGCCGCGCCGGCCCGCTCCGCGATCGTCGCCAGGTCGCCGAGGCGCACCTCCCGGCCGTACGGGCCGGCCTGCAGCGACTGCGCGAAATAGGCCGCCGCGTAGCAGGTCCGCAACCGTGGCGACGCCTCGCCGAACGCCCGGTTCAGGTCGGCGGCGGTCACCGACTCGTACGCCTCGGCGGCCTCACGGTTGCCGGGATCGGTCCAGCGCACCTGCACGCGGGCGATCCGGGCCGACGACGGCACCTCGGCGGCGAGCCGGACGGCGTAGAGCGCCGTGACGCTGTGTCCGGGGCCGACCTCGCCGCCGTCGACCCGGTCGTCGCGGAAGTCCTCGTCGTCGATCGCCCGGTTGTCGTACCCGATCAGGCGGTAGGACCGCACCGCGGTCGGTTCGAAGCTCACCTGCACCTTGGCGTCGAGCGCCCGTACGCTCAGCGTCGCCGGCAACTGGCGGACGAACACCTTCCGGGCCTGGGCACGCTCGCTGACGTACACCACGAAACCGTCGCCCTTGTCGGCCAACTGCTCCATCAACTCGTCGCCGTACTCGCTGCCGACCCCCACGCCGAGCAGGGCGATCTCCTTCGCCGCCTCGTCGCGTACCCGGCGCAGGATCGGCTCCGCCTCGGTCCGGCCGGTGTTGGCCAGCCCGTCGGAGAGCACGATCACCCGGTTCGTCCCGCCGGTGCGGAACCCGTCGCGCGCCACCCGGTAGCCGAGTACCAGGCCGGCCTCGAGGTTCGTGCTGTCCTGCGCGTGGAGGGAGTCGACGGCGTCGTGCAACTCCTCGGCATCGGAGACCCGGGTCATCTCCCGGACCACCCGGGCCTCGCCGCTGAACTCGACGATCGCGATGGAGTCGGTGCGACGCAGCTGGTCCACGAGGGTGTGCAGCGCGTCCTTCACCAGGTCGAGCCGGCCGGGCTCACTCATTGATCCGGAGACGTCGATGACGAAGGTGAGGGCGGCGTCCGGACGACTCTCCTCGTCCTCCGCGCGGGTCTGCAGTCCGACCCGCATCAACCGGACCTCCCCGGACGCCTCGTGGGTCTGCGGAAGGCGGGCACCGTCGACGTGCACGGCGAAGCCGTCACCCGCGGGCTCGGCGTAGTCCTGCCGGAAGGAGTTCACGAACTCCTCGGGCCGCACCGCGGTGCGCTCGGGAAGTCGCCCGTCCATGATGAGGCGGCGGGCGTAGCCGTAGGACGCGGTGTCGACGTCGACGCCGAAGGTGGAGCGTGGGTCGTCCTCCGTCGCCGTTTCGTCGCCACCCGGCCAGGGCGTCCCGCCGTGCTGTCGGACCGGCCCGTGGGACGCGTCGCCGCGCTGCGCGCCCCCGCCGGAGCAGGCGGTGGCGGTCATCGTGATCGCGAGCGTCGCCAGCAGCAGTGACCGTCGCATGTGGATCATCGGATCCTCCTCGGCAGGCTGGGGTGGGGGATCCGGCGCAGCACGTCGGATCCGTCACGGTCATTGACGCAGACGGACGGTGCGGCGGAACCCGTCGTGGCCGAGCCGATGCACAAGCGTGAACGTCGTGACCGTCCCGTGTGCAAGACGTGACCTGCCGGCGTCGGCGTTGATGGTGACGCCGGTGCCGGTGGCCGCACCGTTGTCGCCGTGCCAGGGTCGGCGTCGACTCACGCACCGCGCGGGTACGGGCAGATCGTCGCCATGCTGTCACGCTGAGCACCGCACCGACGCGGGCGGCCGCCACCCACGACGACCGCCCGCCGCGGCCCGACGCCACATACGGCACAGTGGCACCAGCGGCCGACCCACGGCCGGTGCGAGGGAGGCGGTGGCCGGTGGCGGATCCGACCGGAGTGGTGTTCCCCCTGACCGACGGCACGCGCAGCACGACGGCGCTCGGCCGGGCGGTCGTCGCCGACGCCCTGCGCGAGGTCGACCCGGTCGGCGCGCGCTCGGCGGAGCACGAGACGAACTGGCGGCACGGCTACCTGGGGCACTTCCGCCGGCTCGTCGAGGCGGGCCTGCTCTCCCGTGACGCCGGGGTCACCATCGCCCGCGACGGCCTCGCCGCGCTGCACGCCCGGATGCGGGTGCTCGACGAGGGCGGCGCGGAGCACCCGCTGGACGACGTCTTCACCGTCGACGCCGGGCAGCCGCTGGACACCGCCACCGTGGCCGGCGGCGGTGAACCCGAGCGGGAACTGTCGTTGCCGTACCGTGGGCAACGGCTGCGCGGCGACGAGCTGCACCGCCGGCTCGACGCCTGGGTAGCCGCCGGGGTGATCGAACCGTCCTGCGTGGAGGCGGTCCGCGCGGTCATCGCCAACCCCGACTGGCTCGACCTGCGCGACGAGCGCGTCGTGGTGCTCGGCGCCGGCGCCGAGATGGGCCCGCTGCCGTCGGTGCTGCGCTGGGGCGGCGACGTCGTCGCGGTCGACCTGCCCCGACCCGACATCTGGCGGCGACTGTTGCGCACCGCCCACCGGTACGCGGGCCGGCTGCACCTGCCGGTGCGCCCCGGCACCGGCGACGACGACCAGGCCCTCGCCGACGGCGCCGGCGCGGACCTGCTGCACCGCCTGCCCCAGGTCGCCGGATGGCTGCTCGGCCTGGACGGCCGGCTCGTGCTCGGCAACTACGTCTACGCCGACGGCGCCACCAACGTACGGGTCGCCACGGCCGTCGACGCGCTCACCCGGCACCTGCAACAGCGCCGCGACGACGTGGCGCTGGCGTTCCTCGCCACCCCCACCGACGTGTACGCCGTCCCCGCCGAGGCGGTCGCGCACGCCGAGCGGGGGTACGCCGCCCGGGGCCTCGCCCGCCGGTCGCTGCGGGTGCTCTCCGGCGGTCGGCTGCTGCACCGCAACTACCCGCCCGGCGCCGACCCGGGCGTCAACGACAGCCTGGTGCCGCAGCAGGGCCCGAACTACGCCCTGGCCAAGCGGCTGCAACGCTGGCGGGCCACGGTGGCGCGCGACGCCGGGGCGACCGTGTCGTTCAAGGTCGCGCCGCCGACGCGGACCCGCTCGGTGCTGCGCAACCGGGCGCTCGCCGCCGCGTACGCGGGCGCGCACCGGTTCGGCATCGAGGTGTTCGAGCCGGCGACCAGCAACACGCTGATGGCGGCGCTGCTGGTGCACGACCTGCGTACCGGGGGCGGCCCGGCCCAGGACCATCCGTGGCGCGACGAGGCGTACGGGGCGGCGCACGGCGGGCTCTGGCGGGTGCCGTACGCCCCGCGCAGCGCCCTCGGCCTGGCGGTCCTGCTCGGCCTCGGCGCCGCCCGGGCCTGACGGTCCTGGCGAGCCGACGATGCGGCGGCGGAGGTACATCAATCGGTGTAGGCCGTACTCGAATGGCGTCGATCGAGGTGACATCCACCGGACGACGCGGGCGGCGCCGGGCCGCCCATAACGTCTGGGCATCCCCGAACGAGGAGGTGTCCGATGTCCACCACCGATCCGCTGAGCCGCACCGCGCCGGCGCACGGCCGGACCGCGTCGATCCAGCCGGCCGCCACGCCGGGCTCGACCCGGTCCGGCCGGCGCCGGACCGCCGTCGACGCCGTCCTGGCCGGGCTGACCCTGCCGCTGGTCGGCTTCGCCGTGGCCGACCTGGTCAATCCTGACTGGAGCCCGGTCGAGACCATGGTCAGCCATTACGACATCGCCGGTCAGCTCGTGATCAGCCCGCTGACCGCGAAGACCCATGTCACCCGGGCCATCGCCAAACTCGGCGTCCGCGACCGGGTCCAGCTGGTGATCCTGGCGTACGAGACGGGGCTGGTCCGTCCGGGCGAGGCCGGGCCTGGCTTCCCTGGCCGGCAGGACGCGCGCTGACCAGCGGCGTCTACCGGCGCAACACGTCGACGGCGAGTTCCCGTACGACCGACTCGTCGACGTCCACGCCGAGCCCCGGTCCGGTCGGCACGTGCGCGACTCCGTCGCGGATGTCCACGGTCGCCCCGGTGGCGTACGACGACTCCAGGAACTGCCGGCCGTTGAGGTCCACCGGCGTGTCGATGCCGTACGCGGCGAACAGGTGCAGCGAGGCGGCCAGGCCCAGGTCGGAGTCGGTGAGCCCGGAGCCCATCAGCCGCACCCCGGCGTCTTCCGCCAGGGCGCACAGCCGACGCGACAGTGTCAGCCCGCCGCTGCGCTGCACCTTGGCGATGGCCACGTCGACCGCGTCGAGCTTGACGAAGGTGGCCAGGTCGCTGGGGTGGCGCAGGCTCTCGTCCAGCGCGACCGGCACCGGCGAGGACTCCCGCAGGCGGCGCAGCCCGGCGACGTCGTTGGCCGGCAGCGGCTGCTCGAACGCGGTGACGTCGAGGTCGGCCAGCCGGCGGGCCATCCGCAGCGCGGCGTCCACGGTGTACGCCTGGTTGGCGTCGACCCAGAGCGCGGCGTCGGGCGCGGCCTCGCGGACCGCCCGCACCACGGCGGCGTCCTCGGCCTCGCGGTGCAGGCCGACCTTCACCTTGAACGCCCGGTGGCCGAGGGCGTGTCCCTCGGCCACCGCGTCGGCCACCTCGGCGGCGGTCTGCCCGGAGACGATCCAGCCCAGCTCGATCGTCTCCCGGCGGCGCTGTCCCCACAGCACGCCGACGGGTACGCCCAGCGCCCGGCCGAGCAGGTCGTGCAGGGCGACGTCGACGGCGCACTTGGCCAGCGGGGCGCCGATGGTGAAGCCCCGGTTGACCGCCCGGTCGAAGGCGGTGGTCACCCCGTCGAGGTCCCAGGCCGGGCGGCCGAGCACCGCCGGGGCGAGGTACCGGTCGACGGTGGTGACGATCGACTCCGCGGTCTCGTACGTCCAGGCCGGGATGGGGGTGGCCTCACCCCAGCCGGTGAACCCGTCGGCGGTGACCTGGACCAGCACCCGGATGCTGGGCCGGCCGGCGACGGCGACCGACCCGCCGGACACCCCGAACGAGCGGACGGTGGGCAGTGCGACGGCGTACGTCCGCACGGAGTCGATGGTCAGCCCGGCCAGGGCGGTGGCGGCAGCGATCACGGTGGTGCCTTTCCTGCTTGTCCCGATCAGGCCAGCTTGGCGGTGCTGGCCCGGACGACCACCTCGCCGCCCATCCGCAGGATCCGGCGGCGCCGCCCGGTGTTGTCGGTGAGCGCCAGCTCCATCGCCTTCTCCCCGAGCTGCTGCAACGGCAGCGCGACGGTGGTGAGCGGCGGGGTGAGGTCGCGGACGATCGGGATGTCGTCGAAGCCGGCGACGGAGACGTCGCCGGGCACGGAGAGCCCGTGGTCGCGCAGCGCCGCGCAGGCACCGATGGCCATCACGTCGGTCAGCGCGAACACGCAGGTGGCGGTCAGCCCTCGGGCCAGCAGCTCGGTCATGGCGCCGTAGCCGCCGTCGCGGGTGAACGGGCCCTCCACGATGTCGGCCGCGGCCAGCGGCACGCCGGCCTTCTTCAGCTCGTCGCGGAAGCCGCCCAGCCGGTCGGCGACGGTGGTCAGCGCCGGCGGCCCGGTCAGCACCGCGAACCGGCGGTGCCCCAGGTCGAGCAGGGCGCGGGCCATCGCGGCGGCCCCGGCCCGGTTCTCCGGCAGCACGCTGTCGACCTTGAGGCTGCGGTGCCGGCTGACCACCGCGACCCGGCCGCCGCCGTCCAGGTAGGGCTTCAGCTCGGCGTCGAGGGCCCGCTCCCAGTGCGGGTCCTCGAACCCGGAACCGATGAGCAGGATGGCCAGCGCCCGCTCGGCGCGCAGCATCGACACGTACGCGATCTCCCGCTCCGGGTCGCGGAACGTGCTGGCCAGCATCACCAGCAGGTCCTTGTCCCCGGCGATCCGCATGACCCCGCCGGCCACCGCGGCGAAGTACGGGTCGCTGACGTCGTGGCAGATCACGCCGACGGTGCGGTGCGACGCCCCGGCCAGGGCACGGGCGTGCGCGTTCGGCGTGTACGCCAGTTGCTCCGCCGCCGCCAGCACCCGGTCCCGCAGGTGCGGGGTCACCCGCATGCCGTTGAGTGCCCGGGAGGCCGTGGCGAGCGAGACGTCGGCGGCTCTGGCCACGTCTTCGAGCGTCACGTGCGTCCGTGGCTGCATGGACTTCCCCCTGCGGAACTTCTTGACCGGAAGATTTCTGCGTGGTTACGGTAGCACCCTGAAAGCGCTTACTGAAAGCGCATTCAGGGTCGTTTCGCCGGGATGTTCCCGGCTCGGTTCGGCCCTGACCGACGGCTCGCGCCTACCCAACGGCTGGGTTCCCGGAACCGCCGGCCAGCCACGGAGAACGGAGGGTCATGGCCGCGCAGAGCACCATCGAGCAACCGGAGCCGACCGCGCCGGCCCGCACCCCCGCGCCGGCCGCCCGCCGCCGGGACCCGGCCGGCGCCGGGCTGCTCCGCTTCGTCCAGGGCACCTGGCGCCCGGCCGCGGTCCTCGCGGCGATCTTCGTCGTCTGGTGGGCGGTGACCGCGGCGGAGCTGGTCAAGCCCTACCTCGTCCCCTCGCCGGGCGCCACGCTGGACGTCGTCCTCGACCAGACCAGCTACTTCGCCCACCACACCTGGATCACCACGTACGAGACGGTGCTGGGCTTCGCCATCGCGATCGTGGTCGGCGTGGTCTCCGCCGTCGTCATGGTCTACTCCCCGACGGTCGAGAAGAGCCTCTACCCGCTGCTGCTGTTCGCCCAGGTCATCCCGAAGATCGCCATCGCACCGCTGTTCGTCGTGTGGCTCGGCTTCGGGCTCTCCCCGAAGGTCGTCGTCGCGGTGCTGATGGCCTTCTTCCCGATCGTCATCTCCACGGTCACCGGCCTCAAGTCGATCGACCCGGAGATGCTGCAACTGTCGGCGACCATGGGCGCGGGCCCGGGACAGACCTTCGCGAAGATCCGTTTCCCGGCCGCGCTGCCACACCTGTTCGCCGGCCTGAAGGTCGCCGCCACGATGGCCGTCACCGGCGCCGTGGTGGGCGAGTTCGTCGGCGCCAACGAGGGCCTCGGCTACGTGATCCTGCAGGCCAACGGCAACCTCGACACCCCGACGCTGTTCGCCGGGCTGCTCATCATGTCGCTGCTCGGCGTCGTCCTGTTCGTGGTCGTGGAACTGCTCGAGAAGCTCGTCCTTCCGTGGCACGCCAGCCGCCGTACCGACGCCGCTACGACGTCGCTCTGAATAGGAGACCCGTCCCATGAAGTTGCGCACCCTCGCCGTCGCGCTCGTGCCGGCGCTCATACTGGCCACCACCGCCTGCGGCTCGTCCTCCGACGAGCAGAGCAAGAACTCCCAGGGCCAGGACAAGGTCACCCTGACCCTCAACTGGTACCCGTACGGCGAGCACGCGCCGTTCTACTTCGGCAAGAAGCAGGGCATCTTCGCCAAGCACGGCATCGACCTGACCATCCAGGCCGGCCAGGGCTCGCAGAAGACGATCCAGGCCACCGCCGCCGGGCAGACCGACTTCGGCTGGGCCGACACCCCCGCCCTGCTCGCCGCCGTCGGTCAGGGCATGGACGTCAAGAGCGTCGGGGTCTTCCTCCAGACCACCCCGTCGTCGGTGCAGTTCTTCACCGACAAGAACATCAACTCCCCCGCCGACCTCAAGGGCAAGACCATCGCCTCCACCGCCGGCGACGCGCTGAGCAAGACCTTCCCGGCCTTCCTCAAGGCCAACGGCCTCAGCGACGGCGACGTGACCCTGCAGAACACCGACCCGGCCGGCAAGATGGCCGCCGTCATGTCGGACAAGACCGACGCGCTGCTCGGCTTCGCCACCGACCAGGGCCCGACCATGCAGGACAAGGCCGGCAAGCCGGTCTCCTACCTCAAGTTCGCCGAACACGGCCTGACCTTCTTCAGTAACGGCCTGCTCGCCTCGACCGACACCATCAAGAACAAGCAGGACCTGGTCAAGCGGATGGTCGCGGCCAGCAGCGAGGCCTGGGCGGCCGCCGAGGGCAACCCGACCGGCGCGGTCGAGGCCATGCAGGGCGCCTCCCAGCAACTGCCCTCGGAGAAGGTGCTCACCGAACAGTTCAACGCCACGCTCCAACTGCTGCACACCGACGCCACCAAGGGCCAGGCCCCCGGTGTCAACGACGAGTCCGACTGGACGAAGACGATCAACGTCTTCGCCGAGGCCGGCGTGATCAGCAAGGCCGAGTCCCCGGCGACGTACTGGGACGCGAGCTTCGCCCCGAAGGGATGAGAACCCGATGACGGTCGGCAACACCACCACGCAGCGACCCACGGACGCCACGGCGACCGGCGCCGCGGTCGAGATCGACCAGGTCGCGGTCCGCTTCCGTACCAAGAAGAAGGACGTCACCGCGCTGCGCGAGGTCTCGCTGCGGATCGAGCCGGGTGAGTTCGTCTCGATCGTCGGCGCCTCCGGCTGCGGCAAGTCCACGCTGCTCAAGCTGGTGTCCGGCCTGCTGCGGCCGTCGTCCGGCCAGGTCCGTCTGCACGGCGAGCAGGTACGGGGGCCGCGGCGCGACATCGGGTACGTCTTCCAGCGCGCCGCGCTGCTGGAATGGCGCACCGCCCGGCGCAACATCCTGCTCCAGGCCGAGATGCGGCGCCTGCCCCGGGCCGAGGCCCGCCAGCGGGTCGACGAGCTGATCGCGATGACCGGCCTGACCGGCTTCGAGGACGCGTACCCGAATGAACTGTCCGGCGGGATGCAGCAGCGGGTGGCCCTGTGCCGCGCGCTGCTGCACCGCCCCCCGGTCCTGCTCATGGACGAGCCGTTCGGGGCCCTCGACGCCCTCACCCGCGAGCAGATGAACGTCGAGCTGCGGCGGATCTGGCGGGAGACCGGCACCACCGTCCTGCTCGTCACCCATTCCATCGCCGAGGCGGTCTACCTGGCCAACCGGGTGATCGTCATGACCCCTCGACCCGGCACCGTCGCCGAGGTCATCGACGTCGACCTCCCCGTCGAGCGTGACTACGGCCAGACGATGTCGGAGCCCGCGTTCGCGCGCGCCACGGGACGCATCCGGGACCTCCTGGGTGCGACGACGACCGCTGAATAACCACCGGACCTGGGAAGGAAACACTGTGGAGCGCACGTCTATCGGGATCATTCTCAACGGCGTGACCGGACGGATGGGCTACCGCCAACACCTCGTCCGGTCCCTGCTCGCCATCCGCGAGCAGGGCGGCCTGCCCGCCCGCGACGGCAGCCGCATCTGGCCCGAGCTGACCCTGGTGGGCCGCAACGAGGCCAAGCTCGCCGAGATCGCCGCCCGGCACGGGCTGACGTCGTACACGACGGACCTGGACGCCGCGCTCGCCGACGACTCCCACCAGATCTACTTCGACGCGCAGGTGACCGCGCAGCGGGAGAAGGCCATCCGGACGGCGATCGAGGCCGGCAAACACGTCTACACCGAGAAGCCGCTCGCCGAGGGGCTGACCGGCTCCCTGGAACTGGCCCGGCTCGCCGCCGCCCGGGGCGTCAAGAACGGCGTCGTGCAGGACAAGCTGTTCCTGCCCGGCCTGCGCAAACTCAAGCGGCTGGTCGACGGCGGCTTCTTCGGCCGCATCCTGTCGGTGCGCGGCGAGTTCGGCTACTGGGTGTTCGAGGGCGACTGGCAGAACGCGCAGCGGCCGAGCTGGAACTACCGCGTCGAGGACGGCGGCGGCATCGTCGTGGACATGTTCCCGCACTGGCACTACGTGCTGGAGCAGATCTTCGCCCCGGTGACCGCGGTGACCGCGCACATCGCCACCCACATCCCCGAGCGGGTCGACGAGACCGGCCAGACCTACCGGGCCACCGCCGACGACGCCGCGTACGGCATCTTCGAGCTGGCCGGCGGCATCACCGCGCAGATCAACTCCTCCTGGGCGGTGCGGGTGTACCGCGACGAACTGGTCGAGTTCCAGGTCGACGGCACCGACGGCAGCGCCGTGGCCGGGCTGCGCGAGTGCCGCATCCAGCACCGGGGCGCCACCCCGATGCCGGTGTGGAACCCGGACCTGCCGGCCACCGAGAACTTCCGCGGCCAGTGGCAGACCGTCCCCGACAACGAGGACTTCGACAACGGCTTCAAGGTCCAGTGGGAGGCGTTCCTGCGCCACGTCGTCGACGGCGAGCCGTTCCCGTGGGACTTCCTGGCCGGCGCCCGCGGCGTGCAGCTCGCCGAGGCCGGGCTGCGCTCGGCGCGGGAGGGACGCCGGGTGGAGATCGAGGAGATCACCCTGTGACCGCCCGGATCACCCTGCCCGCCACGGGCGGCGGCACCGAGACGCTGACGCTGCGGGAGCCGGCCGGCTGGCAGCGGCCCGCCGGCCCGCCGGCCAGCCGGATCGCGTACGCCGCGGCGCACGTGGTCGCCGACCCGTACGCCGACAACGCCCCCGGCCAGCCCGCCCGGCTGGACTGGGACGCCACCCTCGGCGTACGGCGCAACCTGTGGTCGTGGGGGCTCGGCGTCGCCGAGGCGATGGACACCGCCCAGCGCGGCATGGGGCTGGACTGGGCCGCCACCCGGGAACTGATCCGACGCAGCGCCGCCGAGGCCGCCGCCTGCGGTGGACGGATCGTCGCCGGGGCGGCCACCGACCAGCTGACCGGCGTACCGGCCGGGCTGGACGAGGTCACCACCGCGTACGCCGAGCAGGTCGCCTTCGTGCAGGACTGCGGCGCGACCGCGGTGGTGATGGCCAGCCGGCAGCTCGCCGCCCTCGCGACCGACCCGGACGACTACCTGCGCGTCTACGGCCAGGTGCTGTCGCAGACCGACGCGCCGGTGGTGCTGCACTGGCTCGGTGACATGTTCGACCCGGCCCTCGCCGGCTACTGGGGCTCGACCGACCTCGACGCGGCGACCAAGACGTTCGTGTCGCTGGTGCACACCCACGCCGACGTGATCGACGGGGTGAAGGTGTCGCTGCTCGACGCCGAGCGGGAGGTCCGGCTGCGCGAACTGCTGCCGGCCACCGTCCGGGTCTACACCGGCGACGACTACCACTACCCGGAGCTGATCGCCGGCGACGGCCGGCGGTTCAGCCACGCCCTGCTCGGCGCGTTCGCGGCCATCGCCCCGGCCGCGTCGGCGGCGCTGCACCGCCTCGACGCCGGCGACACCGCGGGCTTCCGGGACATCCTGGACCCCACCGTGCCGCTGTCCCGGCACGTCTTCGCCCCACCCACCCAGTTCTACAAGACCGGCATCGCGTTCCTGTCCTGGCTCAACGGCTTCCAGCCCGGCTTCACCATGGTCGGCGGGCTGCACAGCGGGCGCGGCGTGCCGCACCTGGTGCGGACGTTCCGCCTGGCCGACGCCGCCGGCCTGCTGCTCGACCCCGACCTGGCCGTCGAGCGGATGCGCCGCTACCTGTCCGTCGCGGGGGTGGCCGCGTGAGTGCGCGAACCATCAGGCTCAGCAGCGCGGCGCCTCGCGCCGTCGCGGAGCGAAACGGAGCGGCGGCATGAGCGCCGTCGACCAGCGCCTGGCGCGGCTGTCGCTCAACCAGCGCACCACCGAGTCGTGGTCGGTCCGCGAGGCCGTCGAGGGCTGCGTACGCGCCGGCATCCCGGCGATCGGGCTGTGGCGCGAGCCGGTGGCCGAGATCGGGGTGGCCGCCGCCGCGAAACTCGTCGCCGACGCCGGGCTGCGGGTGTCGTCGCTGTGCCGCGGCGGCTTCCTCACCGCCTCCGGTGCGGCCGGCCGGGCGGCGCTGGCGGACAACCGGCACGCGATCGACGAGGCGGCCGGCCTGGGTACGGACTGCCTGGTCATGGTCGTCGGCGGCCTACCGCCCGGCTCCCGCGACCTGCGGGGCGCCCGACAGCGGGTGGCCGACGCGCTCGCCGAGCTGGCCCCGTACGCGGGCGAGCGCGGCGTACGACTGGCCCTGGAACCGCTGCACCCCATGTACTGCGCCGACCGGGCCGTCCTGTCCACCCTCGGGCAGGCGCTCGACCTCGCCGAACAGTTCCCGGTCGAGCGGGTGGGCGTCGTGGTCGACACGTTCCACCTCTGGTGGGACCCGGACGTGTGGCGGCAGATCTCGCGCGCCGGCCAGCGCATCGCCAGCTTCCAGGTGTGCGACTTCCTCACCCCGCTCCCGGCCGACGTGCTGCTCGGGCGGGGCATGATGGGCGACGGCCACATCGATTTCCCGCCGTTCCGTCGGGCGGTCGAGCAGGCCGGCTACACGGGCGACACCGAGGTGGAGATCTTCAACGCCGAGGTGTGGGCGACCGATCCCGACGAGGTCCTCGCGACCATGAAGGACCGCTACGTCCGGCTGGTGCTGGCCGACTGATGCGTATCGTCGTCGCGCCGGACTCGTTCAAGGGCAGCATCACCGCCGACGACGCCGCTCGGGCCCTGGCCCACGGTTGGCTCGCCTGCCGGCCCGGCGACGACATACGGCTGCTGCCCCTGGCCGACGGCGGCGAGGGCACGGTCGACGCCTTCGCCGCCGCCCTGCCCGGCGCCGAGCGCCGCACGGTGGCCGTGCCCGGCCCCGACGGGCGTCCGGTCGACGCAGCCTGGCTGCTGTTGCCCGACGGCGGGGCCGTGCTGGAACTCGCCCAGTCCAGCGGCCTGCCGCTGATGGCCGCGCCGGATCCGCTGGGCGCCCACACCTACGGGCTCGGCATGGTCGCCCGAGCCGCTCTCGACGCCGGCGCGACCCGTCTCGTCATCGGCCTCGGCGGTTCCGCGTCGACCGACGGCGGCACCGGCGCGCTGCGCGCCCTCGGCCTGCGGCTGCGTGACGTGCAGGGCCGGGAGCTGCCGCTCGGCGGTGCCGCGCTGACCGACCTGGCCGAGATCGACGTCACCGACCTGCTCCCGGCGCCGCCCGGCGGGGTGCAGGTGCTGGTCGACGTGACCGCGCCGCTGACCGGCCCGGCCGGCGCCGCCACCGTGTACGGGCCGCAGAAGGGCGCGGCCCCGGCTGACGTGACGCTGTTGGACGCGGCGCTGCGCCGGCTCGCCGGCCTGGCCGGCGGTGACCCCGCCGAATCGGGAGCCGGCGCGGCGGGCGGCACCGCGTACGGCCTGGCCGCGCTGTGGGGTGCGCGGATCGTCCCGGGCGCGACGACCATCGCCGCGCTGGTCGGGCTGGCGGACGCGCTCGCCGGCGCGGACGTGCTGCTCACCGGTGAGGGACGGTTCGACGAGACCTCGCTGACCGGCAAGGTCGTCGGGTCGCTGCTGGCGGCCGGGGCTGGCGGAGCCCGCGTCGGAGTGGCCGCCGGGCAGGTCACGGGGCCGGTCCCCGGATCGGTGGCGGCGGTGTCCCTGGTGGAGCTCGCCGGATCGGTCGACGCGGCACTGCACTACCCGGCGCGGTGGTTGACCGAGGCCGGTGCCGTGCTGGCAGGCCGGCTGGGCGCCGGTCGGGTGCCTGCCGTCGGCTGTCAAATGCCGGATCGCTGCCCGGCCGGCATCCGCTCGTCGGGTCGTCAGATCGCCGTCCCGGGCGGGGATTTCAGCAGCGACGCCGCCTCGGCCGGGTAGCCGCCGCGCCCCGACCGCAGAGCCGTGGCGGCGATGCGGATCAGGTCGATGTTGACGCCGGCGGCGCCACTGGGGTCGTGCACCTTCAACCGCACATCCAGGCTTACCGCGGTTCCGCCCCAGCCCTGCGCCTCGATGTTCAGGTGGGCGATCTTCTCGGATCCCAACTGCGGAAGGTAACCGAGAGGAGCCAGCTGAACCTTGTCCGACCCCAGGGCGTTCAGTTTGGACTGCTTCTTGGTGTTGGAGTTCTCGACCAGGTTACGGAAATCCTCGGTGCCCCCCAGATTGACCTGATAGGAACTGGCCAGGGTGAGGCCACGCTCCTCGAGCAACCGCAGCAGGGTGTGATGCACCACGGAGGTGCCGAACTGGCTGGCCAGGTCATCGCCGAGTAACGGCAGGCCAGCCTCCTCGAAACGCCCGAGCCATGAGGGTTCCCGGGCAATCGCGTCCGACGTCGTGTTGATGAACGCCACCCCCGCCGTCAGGGCCGCCTCGGCGTACGCCTGAGCGGTCTCCGGCCTGCCGCTCGGCGCCGAGTAGAGCAGCACCTCGGCGTCCTTCAGGGCGTGCGCGACCCGCTCGATCTCCGTCGAGTCCACGAGGCCGCGCTGCACTGTCACGTCCGAAGGCGGCAGTTCCGCGTCAAGACGGGGAAAGTTGTTGGGCGGCAGGAAGATCGCCTCGTGGAGGTCCTCACCCACCTTGGCGTCGGAGATGGCGAAGGCCGCGACGACGTCGATGTCGCCGACTCCCAGTCCAGAGATCTCCGGCCGGTGAATGCCCACCAGGCTGCCGGTGTCGCGATAGAAGGAGATCCCCTGCACCAGCGCCGACGTGTTGTTGCCCACCCCGACGACGGCGACCCTCACCTTTTCGATCATGGACTGAGGGTACCGGTGACGGCATCAACGATGGTCCCGTCGCGGTCGTACGCATCCGTCGCCACCGCACCCGCTTCGGTCGAACGCGGTGGGGCGGCGGCCTCCGCGCCGCCGCCCCACCGCGTTGCGTGCCCGTCAGGCGGCCGGCGTGCCCGTCACCGTGAACAGACGGGTACGGCCGATGTTGTCGAACGAGCCGAAGCCCACCCGACCGGAGGCGAAGGTGGTGTCCTTCGCGGTCAGCAGCGGATCCTTGTGCCCGTCGACGTAGACGGCGATCTCACCGGTGGCGGGCAGGTGCACGACCCGCACCTTGTGCCAGTCGGCGTCGGTGATCGCCGGGTTCGCGCCGCGGGAGCGTCCGTTCCACTGCTGGTCGATCCGCTCCCGGTCGGCGTTGTTGACCTTGAAGATGCCGTTGTGCGGGTAGATCGAGTTGTCGGTGGACAGGTGCGCGTAGTAGTACTGCGTGTCCGACTGCCAGCCGAAGACGACGATCACGTCACGGTTGGTGATCTCGACCGGTGTGTCGAGGCGTACCCGGGCGTCGATCTGCACCGACGACCAGGCCGGGCCCTTGGTCAGAACGGCGTACTCGAACGGCCGGCGCGGGCCGGGGCGGCTCACGCCCTCCTCGGCGAGGATCACCTCGTCACCGTCGAAGCGCCACTTCGACGGGGTCACCGGCGCCCAGTTCGTCGCGCCGCCGGTGTGGACCACCTTGGTCCTGCCCACATCGCCCTCCGCGACCGTCCTGGTGCCGACCACCTTCCAGATCTTCGCATTGGCCTTGGCCACGATGTAGAGCTCACCGGCCGCGTCGGTGCCGAAGCGCAGGTCGACCCGGTTCGGGTCGCCGGGCGCGCCGGGCCCGGAGAGGTCCTGCATCCGCACCAGCTCGCCAGCGGTGGTGTACAGGGCGAGGCGGTGGATCGGGGCGAGCCCTTCGCCGCGGCGCATCTCGTTCGCCTCGGTGTAGAGGACCCGACCGTCGACCAGGTCACCGAAGACGTACTTGCCCTTCAGCGCCGGCAGCGCCCTGCCGCGATAGACGAACCCGCCCGCCACCGCGACGCCGACGTCCGAGGTGCAGTTCCAGCCCGGGGCCGGGTCGTGGTCGTACGCGGCCACCGGGTACGTGTAGCCGTACTTCGCGTCGTCGGCCGGCAGCGGGTAGAGCTTGTCACAGGGCTTGGTGGCCGCCTTGTCGAAGACCCACGAGCCCTCGCGCTCGCTCCAGCCGAAGTTGTCCCCGGCCCGGACCTCGTAGATCGCCTCGACGGCGTGCTCGCCGATGTGGCCCAGGAACATCCGGCCGGTGGCCCGGTCCCAACTGAACCGGTGCGGGTCGCGGAAGCCCACCGCGTAGATCTCGCCGAGCGCACCGGACTGCCCGACGAACGGGTTGTCGGCCGGGATCCCGTACCGGCCGTTGGCCGAGTTGGTGCCGCGCGGGTCGATGCGCAGCAGCTTGCCGTGCGGCAGGCCCATGTCCTGCGGGTCGCCGTTGCGGTAGCCCTGGCCGCCGTCGCCGACGGCCAGGTAGAGCATCCCGTAGTCCCGGTCGTGCGGCTTCGCGGTCGGGTTGAAGTTGATCTCCTGGATGCCGTGGATCTGGCCACCGAAGCCGATGCGCAGCAGCTCCCGGTGCGTCCCGGCGAAGGTGTCGGCGGCCGGGTCGGTGGCCGTCCACTCGGTGATGACGCCCTGGTAGATGGTGCTCGGCTGGGCGTAGTCCGGCGTCCTGGTGGCGAGCGACGCCTGCTCGGTGTGGATGGTGTAGAAGCGGCCGTTGCGCGCGAAGTCCGGGTGGAACGCGACGTACCCGAAGCCCTGGCCGAGGCCGCGGCCGGAGAAGAACTGCGGCGCGAACGTGGCCGCCACGTCCAGGTAGACGTGCGGCACGCCGTTCTCGACCAGGTACAGGTTGCCGTTGAGGTCCGGCACGGCCCGGCGGCCGGAGCCGTCGGGCAGCTCGCTGATGGTGTTGATCCGGGCCTTGCGCATCAGCCGCTGGTCGACCGGCGCCGGGTTCGGGTCCGACTGCGGGAAGCTGGCGTACTCCTGCAACACCAGACCCAGCCGGGACTGGTCCGGTGTCTCGGAAATCGGGTCGTAGATCGCCCCGGCGGCCCGGGCGGGCGCGGCGACCAGGGTGGACAGGACGAGGGTGGCGGCTGTGACTCCGGCCGTCAGCGCGGCTCTGCGGAGCCTGCCGGTGCTGCCAGCGCGTATGAACACGCGGGTTCTCCTTCTCGGTGGGACGGTGCCGAGCAACGGTCAGCGGGCCATGTAGCGGTACTGCTTGGCGATGTCGCCCGCCGGGATCACACTGTCGAGGAACATGAGTCCGTCCATGCGGCAGTCGCACGGGTTGCGCTCGAGGGTGTTCTGCGGGAAGCTCCCGCCGATCTTGATGCCGCGCGGGTCGGTGGCGCTGGTGACGTGCGGGCCGGGTCCGGAGACCCGCCACGGGTCGCCGGCGACGGTGTAGAAGCCGTCGACCGGCTCGCCGTCGCGGTAGAGCGCCATGGTGCCGGTGGTGAAGTCGTAGGTGGCGGCGAGGTGCACCCACTTCCCCTTCGGCAGCAGGGTCCGCCAGTCCTCACTCGCGGCGAACGTCTGCGAGGCCCCGCCGTCGAGGCGCCGGCCCAGGGCGACCAGCCGCAGCTCCCCGTTGACGTCGATGAGTTCGAGCAGGGCCCGTACGGCGTGGCCGTCGGAGTCGCCGGTCAGCACGCCGGCCAGGCCGATCGCGTTGTACCGGTCGGTCGGGTTGGCGGTGGTGGAGTTGAGCGCCGGCCCGTCCATCTCCCGCTTGAACCAGCCCATCACGGTCGCGCCCTCGGCGCCGTTGAACGCACGCAGCGTCCGTACGCCGCTGGACGACCAGGTCCCGGCCTTCCAGTCGTCGTTGCCGGCGACCTCCGGGTTGACCTGCCGGGTCTGCAGCGCGTTGCCGCTGCCCTTGTACGCGTGGTCGGGCACCCGCATGGCCGTGCCCCCGTTGATCAGTTCGATCTCGGTGCCGGACCGGCCCAGGTCGCGTTCGAGCGCGGCGTCGCCGGGCACCGGGTGGTCGAAGTCGTAGAAGGCGACCAGGTGCGACCACAGTGCCGGGTGGACGTCGTGCGGGCCGGGCCGGTCGGCGCGGGCGGGGCTCGCCCCGGCGGTCAGGGCCAGGCCCAGCAGTGTGGCGGCCGCGACGGCGGCCCGTCTGCTTCTTCTCATCGGGAGGTGCTCCATTCGTCGGTACGCGGTGGTGGCCGCTGACGAAAGCGCTTACGTGGCCAGGCGCGGGGCCGTGCTCGATCGCATTGGCGTCGGGAGATACGTCTGAACAGGACCGCTGGCCGCCGTACGGCCGAGGTGAGGCTCGCCGTACGGCGATCAGGCAGCGGCGGTGCCGAGGCTACGAAAGCGCTTACGTAAGCGCTTTCGTAGCCTATGCTGTGCCTTCCGCCACAGGCAAGAGCGCGGTGCGGATCAATGTTTCCGAGGGAGTCAAGGATGCCCAGACCCGGTCCCCGGCTGCGCCTCGTCGACGTGGCGGAACGCGCCGGCGTCTCGCTGGCCACCGCCTCGCGCGCCCTGGCTGGCCGGGAGGGCGTCAGCGAGGAGGTCGCCGACCGCGTCCGGCAGGTCTCCCGCGAGCTGGGATACGTCGCCAACCCGTACGCCCGCACCCTCGCCGGCGGGGCCAGCTCCACCGTCGGCCTGATCGTCCACCAGATCGACGACCCGTACTTCTCCGAGATCGCCGGCGGGGTGATCGAACTCGCCGCCGCGGAAGGGCTGCTGGTCCAGATCGCCCACTCCGGCCGCGACCCCGACCACGAGCTGCGCCAACTGCGCCACCTCATCGCCCAGCGCGTCGGAATCATCCTGATCGCCGGGTCCGGCTACGACGACCAGCGCGTGGAGACCGAGGCGCGCACCGAACTCGCCGCGTACCAGCGCGGCGGCGGTCGGGTCGCCGTCATCGGCCGGCACACCCTGGGCGTCGACGCCGTCCTGCCCGACAACGAGGCCGGCGGCCGGGCGATCGGCACGCATCTGCTGGGGCTCGGACACCGACGGATCGCCGTCGCCGCCGGGACCCCCGGACTGACCACGGTGACCGACCGGCTCGCCGGCGTGGCCGCCGCGCTCGCCGAACACGGGCTCACCCTCGACGAGCTGCCCGTGGTGCACAGCGACTTCACCCGCGACGGTGGCCGGGTCGCGGCCGAGCGGATCCTGCGCGAACACCCGGAGAGCACGGCGATCATCGCCCTCAACGACGCGATGGCGATCGGCGTCCTGTCCGCCCTGCGGGCCCACCGCGTGCCGGTGCCCGAACGGATGTCGGTGGTCGGCTTCGACGACGTGTCGGTCGCCGCCGACCTCGCGCCGAGCCTCACCACGGTACGCCTGCCCATGACGCAGATGGGGCGCATGGCGCTCGGTCTCGCCCTCAAGCCCCGCACGAACCGTCCGCGCCGCCGGCCCACCGGCCAGACCCTGGTCGTACGCGACTCGACCGGCCCGGCCCCGCTCCCGCGCGACTGATCCGGGGCGTCTGCCGCCCCGGGGACGGGACGAACCGGCGCCGGCGGGTTTCCCGTGCCGAGGCCCGGGAACGCACCGGCATGGCCGATTCTTTCGTGGATGAAGACCTGGCGACGCTGCGGGCCATCGCGTACGCCGCCGGGATCCCGGACAGCGACCGGATGCCACACGACGACCTTGTCGCCGCGCTGCGCCGGGCCGGCCTGGCCGAGCCGACCGGCGGGCCGATCGACACCAGTTTGGCCGATCCGGGCGACCCCGGCACGGACGAGGGCACATACCACGGCCGGGGCGTGGGGCGACGCGAGTCCGTAGGCGGTCCGGCCGCGCAGACGGCGGCGTCCCGCGCGGGCACACCGAGACCGGGACGTTCGGGCACCGACCACTGACCGGCGCTGCCGACCAGTTTCGACAGCCACCACACGGGAGGCGACATGAGCGACGACATCAACCGCGTGGCGAAGTCCCGAGCCAACCACCTGCCGGGCGAGACCGCGCACCGCAGCATCGACGACCGCGGCGTGACGCGGGGCCGTACCGGGGACTCCCGCACCGCCGGCCCACCGGACGGGACCGGCACGGCCTCCGGGGTGGAGGGCATGCCCCGCAGTGACCTGAACCTGGGCGACGAGAGCACCGGCGGCCGGGCCGCCGAGCAGGCGATCGGGGCCCTTCCCGAGGAGTCCGGCACCGAGATCGAGGACCGTACCCAACGGTGACGGCACGGCGTCGTAGGCGGCCCCGCTCAGCGGGGCCGCCCGCGTCGCGTTGCCGTACGTTCCCTACCCTGGCGGCATGCTGTCGCAGGTCAAGGGCCTGTCCCGCCACTTCACCGAGGAGCGCCTGCGCGCCTACCTGGTCAGCCGATCGGCCCGCCGCGACGACGGCTGCCTGATCGTGCGCGGATACGGCGACCGGCGCGGCAGCCACCAGAAACTGGCCGGACGGGCGTGGGCGCACATCGCCGCGTACGTGGTGTTCGTCGGCGGCTACGACCCCGACCTGGACGTCGACCAGCGGTGCGGCGTGCCGGACTGCATCGAGCCCACCCACCTGCGCCAGGTGAGCCGGGCGGAGAACTGCCGCACCCGCCGGCGCGGCGACCGGTGCCGCAACGGGCACGACCGGGAGGTCGACGAGGCGACCGGCCGCTACCGGCGGGTGTGCCGGATCTGCAACCAGCAGGCCCAGCGACGCTGGCGGGAACGACAGGCCGCCGAGGTCGCGCAGGCCCGGGCCCGGCACGGCCGCGACCCGGTCTGACCCGCCTCTGTCATCCACACCGAAGCACATGGGACCACGCGGCAATCTGCCGGCGCCGCCGAGCGGCACGGCGACCCCGGTGGCGAACGCGGCTGGCGAACAGGTGTCGACGGGTCAGTCCGGTGGTCTTCGCTCCTCCCGGGTGTCGGTGGTCTCGACGCGGGCGATGAGCAGCTTGAGCCGCGCGATCTGATCGGCGAGCGCGGTGTCGCCGGCAGCGGTGAGCGTGATCCAGGTCCGGCCGCGCTTTCCGGCGTAGCCCTTCTCGACCTCGATCAGCCCGGCAGCCTCCAGCACGCTCAGGTGCTTGGAGAGGTTCCCGGCGGTCAGGTCCAGCTGCGTGCGCAGGTAGCCGAACTCCGCCCGGCGCGCCTCGTGCGCGATCGTGAGAATGCCCAGCCGCACCCGCTGGTGCACCACCTCGTCCAGCCCGGTGACCGGGTGGCTGGCTGGCTCGTACGGGTCCGGGGCCCCGGCCTCGGTGGTCACCGGCGCCGCCGCCCGGCCAGCGCGAAGCCGATCGCGCCCAGCAGCAGCACGGTGCCGTTGATGATCTGCTGCGGCAGGAACGACGCGCGGAATGCGCCCCAGTGCCAGCCGAAGTCGATCGGCACCAGCACCACCGTCAGGTAGCCCAGGGTGAACACCAGCAGCCTTACGTTGCGTTCCAACCGGGCCAGCACCAGCAGTGCCACCCCGATCGTGCCCCACGGTGCGATCAGCCGGTCCAGCACGAGCACCCAGTACGGGAACTGGTGCGGGTGGGTCGGGAAGTACAGGCGTGCCGCCACCCAGGCGGCGGTGAACAGGACGGTCAGCGCGACGCCGGTGAGCGCGTACGGCGTCACCCTGGCGCCCAGCCCCCGTGCCCGGGCGACCCGTACATAGCAGACGGCGATCGCCGCGTACGCCAGCAGCAGCGCCGGCGGCCAGTAGTACAGCACGCCTTGACGCGAGAACTGGCACGCGGTGCCGTCGCCTACGCAGTGGAAGACGACGAAATACCAGTCGAACGGGATCCCGACGAAGGTCACCGCGGCCAACACCAGCAGCGCGAACCAGGTCACCCGCTGGTCGACCCGCACCCGGCGGGCGAGGCCCCGCACCTCCGACAACAGCCGGCTTGGATCGCCGCCGGCGGGCACTGATTCAGCAGTCATGCCAACAGGTTTCCACAGCAAACCTGTTTGCGCTAGCGCCCTCCGGCAGTCGAGGCTGAAGGCGCCCGGGCTCCACCGGCGTCGGCCCGCGCGCAGCCGCTGCCCGAGGAGGGTCAGCTCCACCCGCCCGCGCGTACCGGACCCGAAGGCGTAGGCGTCCAGTCGACGTGCCGGCGGCACCGTTCGCCGTCGAGGTCGCCGCAGCCTTGATGGCTGACTCGGTCGCTCCTCGCCCACACCATCCTGACGCCTTATGCACAAGAACTGTCATTATGATGTAGTGCCGGAATGTCCGTATCTGTCCGAACCAATTACAAGATTGTCATTACCGATAATCCAATAATCAGGGCCGAGGGCTCGGATGGTGTGGTGGACGCACCTGGGTTCGCTGGCACGTCCACCACGTGCCCCTGACCCGCCTGCTACGCCGACGAGTTCGGCTAGGAGCGGACGGCGGTGGGCTTCCGGTTCGCGATCAGGGCGGCCACGATCCGGGGCAGGGCCTCCCCGATCGGTTCCCGCACCACCTCGTCGGCGAGGTCGTCGTACGGCGTCTCGTCCCGGTTCACGATCACCAGCCGCGCGCCGGCGCGGACCGCCACGGAACACAGCGAGGCTGCCGGCTCCACCAGCAGCGAGCTGCCCACGGCCAGCAGCAGCTGCGCCGCTGTGGCGATCTGCCGGGCCTGGTCGAGAACCCGCGCGTCGAGGTGCTCCCCGAACAGCACCACGGCCAGTTTCAGGATGCCCCCGCAGGCGTCGCAGCGCGGGTCGGAGTGGCCCATCCTAACCCGGAGCAGCGTACGTTCGGTGTCGGTGCGGATGTGGCAGCCGGTGCACCGCACGGCACGGATCGTGCCGTGCAGCTCGAGGACCTTGCGCGCCGGCAGGCCCGCCCGCTGGTGCAGCCCGTCGACGTTCTGGGTGAGCACCCGGACCGCCGTGCCGGACCCGTCCAGCTCCGCCAGCGCGCGGTGCGCCCCGTTGGGCTCGGCGAGCCAGGCGGAGTGCCCGGCGTAGGTGTCCCAGAACCGGGCCCGCAGCGCGGGATCGGCCAGGAACCCGTCGTACGTGAAGGCCCGCGCCGCGGCCGGGTCCCGGGTCCAGATTCCGTTCGGACCGCGATAGTCCGGCACGCCGGAGTCGGTGGAGATGCCCGCGCCGGTCAGTACCGCCACCCGCGTGATCCCCCGCGTCCACTCCATGCGCGTGATCGTAGGGAGCCGCCGAATGCCCGGCGAGCGCATTTCGGGCCGGAAGGCCGGGTGGCCGGCCGCGGCGGCTGCTGGCATGGTCGACGCCATGACAGGGATGACCGGGGCGCACGTACGGGCGGCCGCCGCCGAGATGAACCGGGTGCTGCGCCCCGCCGTGGACGGCGA